>NZ_DAIRTS010000016.1:0-89990 GCF_036803765.1 Novosphingobium sp. | reverse complement strand
AAGCGGCATATATGGACGAGGCCCCACACGGTCAACACCGATTTTTCCACAAGCCGCCCCAAACATCCCAAAACCCAGCTGCCATCGGCACTTTTACATGGCACTTTTGTGAAATCGCACGGGAACGATCTGGCGAATCAGTGTTCACCACTGTCCGAAACAGGCCCTCCCCCGGCCCCTCCCGCAAGTGGGAGGGGAGAATCAGGGCCGGAAAACTGCGCAAAAGAAAAACCCCGCAGCGCGAGCTGCGGGGTTTTTCTTTTGGTCTAGGCTCGAGGATCAGGGCTGAGCGCAGTCCAAGTCGTAGAAGCGCATGATCTCGCGCCAGGCTTCCTCGGCGGTCTCGACCGGCGTGAACAGCTTGAGGTCCTCGTGGTTGATCACCCCCTCGTCGGCGATCGCCTCGAAGTCGATGACCTTGTTCCAGTAATCCGCCCCGAACAGCAGCACGGGGATCGGCTTCATCTTGCCGGTCTGGATCAGGGTCAGCAGCTCGAAGAATTCGTCGAACGTGCCGAAGCCGCCGGGGAACACCGCCACGGCGCGGGCACGCATGAGGAAATGCATCTTGCGCAGCGCGAAGTAGTGGAACTGGAACGAGAGGTGCGGCGTGACATAGGGGTTGGGCGCCTGCTCGTGCGGCAGGACGATGTTGAGCCCGACCGAATCGACGCCGACGTCATCCGCGCCGCGATTGGCGGCTTCCATGATCGAGGGACCACCGCCCGAGCAGACCACGAACTGGCGCTTGCCGTCCTCGACCACGCCGCAGGTCGATGCGTAGCGCGCCAGCTTGCGGGCTTCCTCGTAATACTTCGACTTGGCGACGAGCCGCTCGACCACCGCCTTGCGTTCGGGCGTGGTCGCCGTGGCGAGGGCCGCCTCGGCTTTCTCGGGTGCGGGAATGCGCGCCGAGCCATAGATAACCAGCGTCGAACCGATGTCCGCTTCCTCGAGCAGCATCTCGGCCTTGAGCAGTTCGAGCTGGAACCGCACCGGGCGCAGTTCCTCGCGAAGGAGGAAATCGGTGTCGCGGAACGCCAGCTGATACGCCGGATCCTGCTGCTGCGCGGTGGTCTTGGGGTGGCTTTCGACGAAGCCGGCTTCCTGCTCGGCCTTGTAGAACTTGCGATTGCGCAAGGTGTTGAGTTCTTCTTCAGTCATTCCCGGAGAAATGGGGGTGCGGGACCGTCTTGGCAAGTCCGCAGACTATGGGCCTGCACCCCCCGGGAATGAGCAACCGCGATCAGAGCAGCGCCGAGACCAGCATCTGCAGCGCCGCGCCGTAATAATCGTTGGCGAGGCCGAGTGGCGGGGCGGTGCCGATCAGCTTGTTGGCGATCGCGGCGCCGCCGTTGGAGATGGCATACTCCGCCCGCTGACCGGTGGCGAGGTCGATCCAGGCGGGGATCGGCTGCCCCTGCGCCAGGCACTGCCGCCAGAAATTGGCGACCGGCTGCGCCAGCCCCGCGCGATTGCCTGCCATGGCGTAAAGCGGCACGCGGATCGCATCGAACCCGAACCGGGGATCGTGATTCGGCGCGAGCGCATATTGGCCCGGGCCGGCGATCTCGATCCAGTCGGCCGGCAGGCCATAGGGGCCGAACCGCGCCTGGCTGACGATCATCGTGCAGTCGTCGGCCAATTGCTGCCAGGCGCCCTGCCCATCCCATTCACTGAAGGCGCGGAAGGCCGGCCAGATGAAATAAGCGGGATTGACCACGACCCGGCCATTGGCGGTGAAGCCGTCGAGGCCGGGCAACAGCAGTTTCATGCCGAAGCGATCGACCACGAGCCGCTTGCGGATCGCAGCCCGAATCTCGGTCGATTGCGAGCGCCACGCCGCCACGCCCCAGCGCTGGCCTGCACGGCCCAGCGCCCAGGCGATAAGGATGTCGCCGTCGGTCGCGTTGTTGCGATCGGGGATGTGGCTGAACCCGTTGGGCTCGTATTTCCACGCATGCAGCGCGACGTCGTTGCGCCGGAGGGTCTCCTGCGTCCACTTCGCCATCAGCTCGAACGCGGCGCGATCACCGGCGTGATAAGCGAGCAGCATGCCGTAGCCCTGCCCCTCGCTGTGGCTGATGCCGCCATTCTGCGGATCGACGACGCGCCCCGAGGGATCGAGAAAGCGGGCCTTGAACGTCTCCCACTCGCTGTTGCCGACCATGGCCTTGCTCTGCCGCGAAGGGGCGCAGGCGGCGGTCAGCGCCACCAGCAGCCCGAAGCCGAAACCGCGCCGGTCGATGTCCGCGCTGCGCACGGCACCCGATGCCTCGCCGCCGTTCCCGGCGGACCCACGTTCAACGACCATGCCGGATTTCAAGCGTGCGATCGATCCAGCGGGCACTGGTGCCCAATGCGCGGCTGCTACCCATCATGCGGAACCAGGTTTCGTACGTGCCCTCCATCAAGGGGGGCAGGAGCTGCTTCCACGGAGTAGCGATCTCCGCCTCGGTATCGGGATAGAGACCGTCGTGGCGCACCACGATCGCGCTGTCCTCGACCGTGACCACGGCGCTGCCCCAGCCGAGCGCGGCCCAGAGCGCATTGATGCGCGCCGTCATCGTGCCGAGATCCTCGACGTCGTCGAGCGGCACGACCGCGGCGATGCGGTGACCGACCGCGACGTAGAAGCCATGGCTCTGGTCCTCGCTGGCGGCGCTCGCCAGCTCGCGCGCGATCATCGCGACGAGGAAGCTGGCGCCGGCGGGCGGGCTGGCCCGGAAGGCTCCCGACATGCGCGGGACCTGCGGATCTTCGTACATCACTTCGTTGCTCCCAGGCTTTGGCGCAGGCCGATGGTCGAGCGGAGCTCGTCGTAGCTGCCAAAGGTGTTGTAGCTGGCCTCGCCGCCGATGCGCGTCGACGGGCCGATCTGGTAATAGAGCGAACCCGCGGCCGAGAGCGCGAAGCCGGTCTTGCTCAGGCTGTCGTAGCGGGCACGCACGTCGCTGTTGTTCACCTTCAACCCGTCGAGCTGGGCCTGGCGGGCCGTGTCGATCGGATAGAGCGCCACTGCATCCTGGTTGTAGCTCTGGTAGCCCGGCGTGACGCCGGCCTTGAGCGCGAGCTTGTCCTTGTCGAGCGTGTAGCTGACCGGGAAGCTCACCGAGAAGAAGCTCTGCGGGCTGAAATAGCCGCCGTGGCCATAGGTGAAGTAGTTCTGCGGGTTGCGGAACGCCTGGTAGTTGACGTTCACCCCGGTGGTCAGGCGCGAATGCTCGGTCTGCATGACCTTGAGGTAGCCGCCGGCATTGGCCTCGATCCCGCGGTTATGCGCCACGCGCGTGCCGCGATAGGTGTTGTAGGCGACGCTCGCATAAGCGCCGTTGCCGTCATGGTCGACCGAAAGGCCGGCGCCGCCGCCAAAGCGCATGACCTGACCCCAGGTGATCCCGGTGACCGGATCACGCGTGCCGGCATAGGAGATGATGCTGTCGGTCACCGGGCGGCGTTCGATCCAGGCCTGCGCCTGCGCACCGTTGCCGAGCGAGGGCGTGACCGCGAGACGGCCCGAGAACTTGGTCTTGCCCATGCCGATCGGGGTGGTACCGGCGTCGAACTGCACGGTCTTGCTGTCAAACCCGGCGCTGAGCGCGACGCCCGACTTATGCTGCGTTTCGGTCTGGACCAGCGCCGAGGGCTGCTTGTTGACGATGGCCTGCGCCTCGATCGTGGCATTGGTGCCGAAGCGGGCGAGGCCCGAGCCGGTGGGCCGGCCGGAGTCGATCACCACGGCCTCGGCGCGCGCCTTGACGCGGCCGCCAATGAAGCCGGTCGAGAGTTCGGCCGAGCCGCGGATGTCCTGCAGGGCGGACAGGCCGGTCTCGCCCTTGCGCTCGCGATACGAGGTGGCGAGATCCGCGCGCGGTCCGCTTTCACGGGTCAGGCCGCTGATGTCGTTCTGGATCTTGGCCATGACCGGGTCGAGCGGCTCGCCGCCGGGCAGCGGCGCCATGCCGCCATAGCCGGCCTGGCTGCTGCGGCCGGCGAAGGGATTGTCCGATGCGCCGGGATAGGCCTGCGCCGGATAGGTCTGTGCCGGGTACTGGCTGTCGAACGGTTGCGCCTGATACGGCGCGGCCTGGTAGGGTTGGGCTTGATAAGGGGCCGCCTGATACGGGGCAGCCTGATAGGGTGCTGCCTGGTAAGGCTGGGCCTGATACGGGGCAGCTGGATAGGCCGGTGGCGCCTGGTAGCCCTGGCCCTGATAGCCTTGTTGGGCGGGATAGGTCTGCGCCTGCGCGGGATAGGCCTGCGCCTGCGGGTACGCGTCGCCATAAGCCGCCTGCTGGAAGCCCGACGGCGCCTGGCCGGCAGCAGGGCGGTCGAGCGCGGCCGGCGTCGTATAGCTGGCGGGGGCATAGCCGCCATCGCCTGCGCCGGACGACTGGCCGAAGGCCGGCTGCGGCAGCGTCGCGCTCATCCGCGCGATCGGTGCCGGGGCATAAGCGGAAGGGGCCATGCCGGGGGCATAGCTCTGTTGCGGCAGGCGTGTGCCGTTGCCCAGGGCGAACGGGTTGACCTGCGGCTGCTGCACCATCTGCTGGTCGCGGAACGGATTGCCGGTGGCGACCGCTGCGGGCGCGCCGCCGAACGGGTTGCCGCCGAAAGCCGGGACCGTGGCGCCGGGCTGGCCGGCGTTCTGCCGAGCATAGAGCGCGCGCGCTTCCTTGAGCAGGCGCACCGCGGTCGACTTGTCGCCACGCGATTCGGCCACTTGCGCCAGCGACATGCGGACCTGGTAGTCCTGCGGGAACAGGCGTAGCGCACGTTCGGACGCGTTCTGCGACAGCTCGCGATCGCCCGCCGCCTGCGCCGTCTGGGCAAGGCCGATCAGCGCGTCGCGGTCTCGTCCCTCGCGCGTCAGGACGATCTGGTAGGTCTGCGCTGCGCGCGAGGCCATGCCACCCGACTGGTAGAGACGCGCCAGCGCCGAGAGGATTTCGAGGTTGTCGGGCGCCGCACCCCATGCGCCGCGCAGGGCGTCGAATGCCTGGGCGTACTGGCCGGCGGTGCGCAGGCGGTCGGCCTGGCCGACGGCGAGGCCGGCGGACATGCGCGCGAGCTGGCGCTGGCCATCGGGCGTGGCGTTGCCGAGCGAAGCCGCCTTCTGCAGGGCGGCACGGGCCAGGTCGTCGCGCCCGGTCTTGGCGAGAACCCGCACGACGGCGTCGTAGCCGTCGAGGTCGGAGATGTCGCCGTTCATCGCGGCCTGCGCGAACTGGCCGGCACCAGCCCCGTCGCCGAGGTCGAACAGCGCGCTGGCGATGGCGGCGCGGCGGGCGGCCGGCAGGGTGGTGATCGTGCCCAGCTGGCGCAGTGCGGCAATGGCCTGCGGACGCTGGCCGTTGGCAGCCATGGCCTTGGCGCGCTCGATCGCGCTGTCGGTCTTGATCGCGATGGCGAAGTTGCGCATCGCCGGGCTGCGCTGGGTTTCGGGCACGCGGTCGATCAGCCCCTGCGCCGCGGTATTGCGGCCGAGGTCGCTGTCGATCATCGCCGCGGCATAGAGCGCATCGGGATCGCTCGACTGTGTGAGCGAGCCGATCAGCGATTCCGCCTCGACGCTGCGGCCATGGCGGATGAGGAAGCGCGCGAACTCGTAGCGGATCCATGGGTCGCTCTGGTCGACCATCAGGCCGCCCTGGAACTCCTGTTCCGCGGTGATGTCGTCGCCGCGCGACATCGCTGCCAGTGCCCGGCCGCGGGCGGCACGGCTCTGCAGGCGCTGGTCGGTCTGCGGTCCGCCCTGCTCGCCCGCCTGGCGATAGAAGTCGGCCGCGTCGGCATAGCGCCCCTGGCGTTCGTAGATGTCGGCGAGCAGCTCGAGCGCGAGGGCCTGCTGCGGATAGCCCGAACGGACCAGCGCCTCGGCCTTGGCCTGGGCCTGGTCGACCTGCCCACGCGCGACGAGCGCGCGCGCTTCCTCGATGCCCGAGAAGAACCGCGCGGCCGAAAGCGCCTCGGACCAGCGATCGGGGTTGGGCTGGCGGGCCGCCTTCTCAAGCAGGTCGCGCGCTTCGGTGAAGCGGCTCTGGCGCAAGCGAACGATGCCCAGACCGCCGAGCGCATCGCCGTCGTTGCGATTGACGCCGAGTGCCTTCTGGAACCGCGCGGCGGCGCCGTCGAGATCGTTGTCGTCGAGGGCGTTGAACCCGGCCATGCGCTGCTTGCCTGCGGTATCGGCCGCACGCTGCTTGGCCGGCGCGGGCGTGGGGGCAGGCTTGGCGCGCGCGACCTGGGCAGGGCGCGGTGCCGGCGCGGGCTTGGTCACCGCGGGCCGCGTCGGCGCTGCGGCGCTGCGCACCGGTGCCGCCGCCTTGGCCGGGGCTGCGGGCGTCCCGCCCTGGAGCAGGCGGCGCGCCTCGGCATTGGCGGGATCGAGCGCCAGCGCACGGCGCAAGGCCTGGTCCGCGAGGTCGTTGCGGCCCTTGCCCTTCCAGTACGCACCCTGCTTCACCAGCGCCTGGACACCCGGCACTTCGGCGAAGGCCACGTCAGGGATCGCCGCCGTGGTGGCGGAGGCCATCAGAACCGTAAGGGCTGCTCGGCTGATCGTGTGAGGCGCGGACATCTCATTCATCCTTGGCGGCAAGGCGCTGGCGGGCGTGACGACGGAAGTAGGCGTAGGCAGGACCGGTCAGGCCCAGGGCGAGAATGATCGTACCGAAGGCCATGAGCAAGGGGCGCTGGCTGAACCAGAACGCGATCTTCATCCAGATCGGCAGGCTGCCCACCCAGTAAGTGCTACCCATGGCGAAGCTCGACATGCCGTCGCCCGTCGAGACCGAGAGATCGCCCTGAATCTGGGCGTTGATCTTGGTGTCGGCCATGCCCTCGACCAGGTCGGGTAGCGCGGCCGCGTCGTCGGCGATCAGGCCCACGACCGTGCGGTTCGAGGAGAACGGCGACTGCGCGCTGACGATGCCCGAGAAGCCGCGGGCCGCATGGATCATCGGCTCGACGTCGCCCTCACTGGTCAGGCCGCGATCGCTGAACAGCGCCGTCACGTATTGCAGCGGGCTCTTCTCCGCGACCTTGAGGCCATTGCCGGTCCAGCGCAGCGGCGAGTTGGCGAAGACCCCGCCGGCCCCGACCATCGCCGAGCTGCCGATGACGAGGATGTCCTGCTCCTGCAGCCGGTCGGGATTGATCGAGTCGGCCACGGTCACGCCGGTCGCGGCGACGCCGGTGCTGTCACCGAAGCGGCCCATCACGTCGAGGAAGGCCTGGACCGCCGCGGGCGTGGGGTTGCGGCTCATCAGCACGGTGGTCTCACCCAGGTCCGGGCGGATCGTGAAGGGATAGCCGGCGCCCGCGAACGTCGCGAGGTCGGGCATCTCGAGCGCGTGGTAGGCGTGGCTGAGATCGATCGTCGAGGACGGGTCGATCGCGACGCGCACGTTGTCGGGCAGCGTGCCGGTGCACTTCTGCTTGTCCGCCAGGATGAGATTGTAGTCGAAGACCATCTCGTTCTGGCCGAACAGGTTGTAGCGCGGCAGGGTCAGCGTTGCGCTGCCGTCGAAGCTCTTGGCCCCGGCGGCGCCGAACCAGTCGCTCCACCAGCTGCCGGCCAGCGGCAGGGTCTTGAGGAACTGGCTGTTGATCGACACGTCGAGGCGCGAGGCCTTGCGGTCCATCCACTTGGCCAGCGGATAGCGATAGGTGAGGTTGAGCGTACCACCCTGGCGCGGCCAGAAGAACAAGTCGGGCGCGACGCGGAAGCGCGCGGTGAGCGGCCCCGGCGGCAGGCCGAGGCCCTGGAGCGCATAAGGCTCCATGATCTCGCCCAGCTTGACCGCGTGGTCGGTGGTGATCCAGCGCGGCGCGCTGTAGCGCGGGTAGCTCGGGATGCGGGCGCCGTCGAAGTTCATGCGCGCGCCGCCGAACACGCCGCGCCCGGCCGAGACCGAGGCCGCCGCGGTGCGCAGTTCGGCATCGTCGCGACCCATGATGACCAGCAGCGTGCCGAACGGATCGCGCGGGTTGCGGATCACGGCAGCCGAGGGGCCGGTCGCCTGGAGATCGGTGCCCGGCAGGCTCTGCCCCGACTTGAGGAAGGCGATGGCGTTGCCGGTGGGCAGCGCGCCGAACATCGGCTGGAACGAGAAGCCGCGATAGCTGGCCATGCTGCCCAGCCACGAGGCCATCGCCGCCGCCGCCTCGAGCTCGCCGTGATGCGGCTGGCCGGCGAAGACGAACGGCATCTTGAGCGTGGTGTTGGCGGCCTTGTCGAAGAACGGCCCGGGCAGGCGCGACAGGTCGGGCACGTTGGGCAGGCTCTGCACCGTGAGGTCGAGCCACGAGCGCGTGTTGCTGACGTTGGCCCAGAGCACCGAGTTGAACGGGTCTTCGCAATCGCGCGCGTAGTGGCCGATCAGACGCAGGTTGAGCTGGTTGTCACCGGGCAGGAACAGCGCGGGGTTGATCGGCAGGTTGAGCACCTGGCCGCCCGAGTCCTGCGGGCGCAGCGGCACGGTCTGGACGACCTCGCCGTTGACCAGAACGACCAGCTGCGACAGGTCGCCGAGCATGGCCGGCGACCAGGCGAGCTGAAGCGTGATCGAGGCATCGGTCACGACCTGGTTCTTGCGCACGCCGAACGGGATCGAGATTTCGCCGCGCGTGCCCTGCAGGCGCACCGCGTCGCGGATGCGCAGGTCCTTGAGCGTCAGCCGCTCGTGCTGAACACCGCTGCCGACCGAAGCGGTGACAGCGGTGGCAGCAGCGGCAGCCGGTGCGGCGAGGGCCGGTGGCGGCGCGAGCAAAGAGCCCAGGACCGGCACCGCGAGAACCAGTGCGGCCGCAGCGGCCATGGCCTGGCGCTTCTTGGCCTTCTTTTCCTTCTTGGCGATGGCGGCCTCGGCCTTGGCCTTCTCCTCCACCGCGCGGGCGGCGACCTTGGCTGCCTCGGCCAGGCGCCGGGCTTCCTCGCGGGCGCGCTTGCGTTCGTTGAAGTTGAGCAGGAACATGCGCTTGATGGTCATGGCATCGACGGCCAGAATTCCCTTGATCGACTTGAAGCCGGACACGATCGGCGGCGGCGCCTTGCGCTGCCAGGCGTCGGCACGGCCGAGCACGGCGCGGACCAGCCGGCGCTGGGCCAGCGTGTCAAGGCGCTGGTAGCGCACGAAGGCCTTGCCGGCAGCGCGGCGCACGGTGTCGACCGGCACGGCCAGGCGGTCGTCGCCCATCGCCAGCACGATGTCGGTGATCGGCGCATCGCCGGTGGGCAGTTCCTTAGGCAGGCTGATCGCGGCGCCGCCCATCGAGATGTCGATGGTGGTGCCGTCGACCACGTGGCCCGAGGCGAAGTGGACCGCGACCGGCAGCTGCGCATCGACGCGGATGGTCTGGCGGGCCTGGCGGGTTTCGCGCGCCACCGAGACCGCGCCGGTCAGGATGATGAGGCTGAAGATCGCCCAGGCGACGTTAAGCGCCAGCGTGTCGAGCTGCACGTTGAACAGGTGGGGGAAGAAGATGCGCTTCACCACCGCCAGCACGATGCCGAATACGATCAGGCCGATGCAGATGAGGTGCGGCTTGACGATCGCCCAGTCGAAGAACGTGCGGTCGAGCAGGTCGCCCTTGTCGGTCACGTTGAACTTGCCCTTACGCGGGTTGAACCAGGTCATGACCGTGGGCGCGACGAGGTGGAAGGCCAGGATCGTCTCGTAGATCTCGCCCCAGAACGGGCGGCGTTCACCGGCCTGCGAGCGTTCGCTGGTGACCTGCGAGCAGAACAGGTGCGGCGCGGCGTAGGCGAAGATCAGCGAGGCCGAGGCGGCGATGATGTTCTGGCCGAAGATCAGGTAGGCGAGCGGGCTGGTCAGGAAGCAGATCCGCGGCAGCGGAAACTGGAAGTGCAGCATGGCATTGAGGTAGCACAGCCGCTGCTGCCACTTGAGGCCGGGCCCGGTCAGCGGGTTCTCGATGCGCAGGATCTGCGTCATGCCGCGCGCCCAGCGGATGCGCTGGCCGATGTGCAGCACCAGGCGCTCGGTCGCGAGGCCAGCCGACAGGCGCGCGCTGATATAGGCGGTCGACCAACCGGTGCGCTGCAGCTTGAGCGCGGTGTGCGCGTCCTCGGTCACGGTCTCGCCGGCGAAACCGTTGGTTTCCATCAGCGCCTCGCGGCGGATGACCGCGCAGCTGCCGCAGAAGAAGGTCGCGTTCCACAGGTCGTTGCCGCCCTGCACCGGGCCGTAGAACAGATCGCCCTCGCCCGGCATGTCCTTGGCGGTGGCCAGATTGCGCTGCACCGGATCGGGCGAATAGAAGAAGTGCGGCGTCTGCATCAGCGCCAGCTTCTCTTCCTTCTGGAAGTAGGCGACGGTGAGCTGCAGGAAGGCGCGCGTGGGCACGTGGTCGCAATCGAAGATCGCGATCAGCTCGCCATCGGTCTTCTTCATCGCCGCGTTGAGGTTGCCCGCCTTGGCGTGCAGGTTGTTGTCACGCGTGATGTAGCCGCAGCCCGCCTCGCGCGCAAAGGCGCGGAATTCGGGGCGACGACCGTCGTCGAGGATGTAGACGTTGAAGCGGTCGTGCGGGTAATCCATGTCCATCGCGGCGAACGTGGTGTTGCGCACGATGTCGAGGCTCTCGTTGCACGTCGGGATGTAGACGTCGACGGTCGGCCAGGTATCGGGTTCGCCCTCGATCTCGATCACCGGGCGGTTGAGCGGCCAGGTGGTCTGGAGGAAGCCCAGGATCAGCAGGATCCAGGCGTAGAGCTCGGCGAGGTAAAGGCCGGTGCCGAACAGGAATTCGAGCGGCGTGCCGAAGGCGAGCGTCTGCGTCGTGCGCCAGAAGATGTAGCGCGTCGAGGTGATGATCGCGAGGATGCCGATCGCCAGCGAACCCTTGCGGGTCTTCCAGCGCGACAGCGCCATCATGCCCACGATTGTGCCGCCCGCCAGCATCCACTGCTGCTTGAGGTCGAGCGGAACGCCGATCACGACGATGGCGATCAGACCGAGCATCACGAAGGTGCCCAGCCGGAACAGCGTGGCCGGTTGGCGCAGCAGCCGGATCATGCGGCGCGATGCCTGGTGTCGTCGTCGCTCGTGCCGAGCGCCGCGGGGTCGTCGAAGAACTCGACGTCGAGATCCTCGTCGTAGAGGTCGGCCAGCAGCGTGCTGATCTCGCCGCCAAGCTTGATGGTGTCGGCCAGCGCGGCGCTGTGCGGTGCATAGCGGCCGAGCGACTTGAGCATGGCGCAGGCCTCGGTCACCGCCTCGTCGCGGCGCACCTGGCCGAGCAGGCGCTCGCCGAGCAGTTCGCGCAGGAAGCCCATCGAGTGACGGGCGAAGCGGCGCGTGTCCTCGACCATGCTGAGCACGAAGAAGGTCTTGGCGATCCCTGCGTCGGTGATGCCGGGCAGCATCATCAGGCTTTCGGCCGTCGCGGTCAGCGGGCAGATCTCGAGCAGGGCGTGCGGCAGCAGCATGTCGCGCAGCTGGCTGTCACCCGCGGCGATGTCGGCCACGAAGACCTTCTGGCCCGAGAAGCCGAACTCGTTGCGCGCAAGACCCTCGGCGAAGTCGCTCTGGCGGGAAAGCGCGGAGGCATCGCGCAGTGCAACGCCCTGGACCGAGGCGCTGGCGGTTTCGTCCGACGGAGCGTCGAGCCCGGGCAGGCGCTCGCCCGGACCCATGCCGAAGTGCAGCTGCAGCGTTCCGTTGCGGTCGAAGTCGAGCGCGGTCACGTCGTGCCCGGCGCGCGAAAGCGCGATGGCCGTGGTCGCGGCGAGGAAGGAATTGCCGGTGCCGCCACGCGGGCTGTGGAAAAGGATCAAAGGCATCAGTCTTCTCCACCCTCGACGGCATCGGACAGGCGCTGCAACAGCGAGCGGATGTTCTGGGCACGTTCGGGGCGACCGTAGCGGCCGAACAGCGTGGAAGCCGGCGGCGGTGCCTCGGCGGTGAGATCGACGCTGCGCGGGCGTGAGGGCGCGGGCCGCGACATGGCGTCAGTGCGGGGTTCCGGGGCGCGGGCTTCGGGCTGTGCCAGCGGCATGACAGGCTCGGGCACCGGCGCTGACTTGAAGACCGGCGCGGGCTGCGCCTGGGGCGCGGGCTGGCGCAGGCTGTCGCCCGGCGTCGCCGCCTCGATCATCGCGGCCTCGTCCTGCGGCATGACCCGTCCGTCACGCAAGAGCGCCTCGAAGATGGGCCAGCTTTCGAGATCGGCGAAACGGTCGACGAACTCGCGATAGCGAAAATCGCTCCGTCCCAGCCTTTCCAAAAGGATCTTAGCATCAGCCCGCATCGTGCCACCCCTCAGCATTCACACCGCAGACCTTGCAGACATTGGTTAACAAATGCCTTCTACCTACGCAAAATCACTTGGGAAGCCCCGATTTTTGGGGTTTTCGGAATCGTTCCCACGGTTCGTGCGTAAATTTGTTGCGACGCAACGATTTGGACTCGCGATTCCAGCCGGGCCGCGAATCACTTTCCGGGAATGAGTCGGTAGGGAACCATGTCGCGCTCGGCCGGATCGACCGCAATCGAGCGGTCGCTGGGCGGAAACGCCCGCTGGTCGCAGGCATCGCGCGGACAGGTCCGGCACGAGGTGCCGATGCGCGTCACCGCCTCCTCGCTGCGCAGGTTGAGACCGTCAGCATAGACAAAGTCCCGCGCCAGCGCGGCCTCGCACCCCAATGCCACGGCATAGCGGCGCGGCGGGCGGTAGTAGGAGCCCGAGGGCTTCACCAGGCCCTTGGCGATCGAGACGTAGCGCACGCCATCGGGCATCTCGGCCAGCTGGACGTGAATGCGGTCCGGGATAGCCACGGCCTCGTGCACGATCCACAGCGGGCAGGCGCCGCCATAGCGGCCGAACTGCAGGCGCGTGGCGGAATGGCGCTTGGTGATGTTGCCCGCCATGTCGACCCGGCAGAAGAACACCGGAATGCCCCGCGCCTGGGGGCGCTGCAGCGTGGAGAGGCGATGGCAGGCCTGCTCGAAGCTGGTGTGGAACGGCTGGCGCAACCGGTCGACATCGTGGCGCAAGGTGCGCGCGGCCTGGCGGAACGCCTCGTAGGGCATGATCAGCGCACCGGCAGCATAGTTGCCCAGGCCCACCGCGAGCAGGTCGCGCGCCGCATCACTGCGCAGGGTGGCCGCCCCGGCGATCCCGGCGATCGTGTCGGCCAGGGCCAGCGCGCAGACCTGGTAGGCGATCTGGAACCGGCTCGATTCGAGCGGCTGGTTGGAATCGAGCGTCAGCACGCGGCGCTCGGCATCGAACTGACGCACGGGCCCGCCCCCGCGCCAGAGCACACGCACGCCCTCGCCGGCCAGCCACTGCTCCATCTGCGCGATATCGGGCGACGGCTCTCCCGCGCCGATGCGCGCCGCCAGATCCTCGGCCCCGCGATCGAGCGCATCCACGTAGTTGTTGGCCTGGTGGAACCAGTCGCGCACTTCTTCCCATGGCAGGCGCCCGCCGGCGGCGAGGCTGGTGCCGATGGTCTCGTCCATCATGTCCAGCCGCTGGCGGGCGCGGGTATAGAGCCCATGCAACTGCACCACCTGCCGCGCGAGATCGGGGAACTGGCGCGCCAGGCGCTCGATCTGCTCCCCTGCAGGAGCGGCGGCAAGCTGGGGATCGCCAAGCGCCGCGCGCAGGGTTTCGGCAAGGTCGTCGACCGCGGGCGGCGCAAGGTCCGCCCAGTCGACCGGGAAGGCGCTCGCCAGAGTGTCTGCCAATGCCGCGGTGAGCGAGCGCTCGTCGTTCTCGAGCTGTGAGAGATAGGACGCGCTGATCCCCAGCGCCGTCGCCATGTCCGCCTGGCGCAGTCCGCGACGATGGCGCAGGGCGCGCAGGGCCTGACCGGCGAAGAGCGAGCGACGTACCATGGCGCCCGCCGCTATCATGCGTTTAGCTGCTTTGCAAAGTGACGCTTTGCAACTTTGCAGCTTAACATTGGACAGTGCCGTCCTGCTGCGGCATCGCGAGGTCAAGATCCCCAACCCTGCTGCCTCGAGAGGATGCCCATGTCCGCCAACATTGCCGAAATGGAACGGCGCCGCGCCGCCGCGCACCTGGGCGGCGGCCAGCGCCGGATCGACGCGCAACACGCCAAGGGCAAGCTGACCGCGCGCGAACGCCTCGACATCCTGCTCGATGAAGGCAGCTTCGAGGAAGTCGACGCCTACGTCGAGCACAACTGCGTCGACTTCGGCATGCCCGGCACGGTGATCCCGGGCGACGGCGTGGTCACCGGCTCGGGCACGATCAACGGCCGGCTGGTCTATGTCTTCAGCCAGGACTTCACCGTCTTCGGCGGCGCCGTGTCGGAACGCCACGCGATGAAGATCTGCAAGATCATGGACACCGCGATGAAGGTCGGCGCGCCGGTGATCGGCCTCAACGATTCGGGCGGCGCGCGCATCCAGGAAGGCGTCGCCTCGCTCGGTGGGTATGCCGAAATCTTCCAGCGCAACGCGCTCGCCTCGGGCGTGGTGCCGCAGCTCTCGCTCATCATGGGGCCATGTGCGGGCGGCGCGGTCTATTCGCCGGCGATGACCGACTTCATCTTCATGGTGAAGGACAGCAGCTACATGTTCGTCACCGGCCCCGACGTGGTGAAGACCGTGACCAACGAAGTCGTGACGCAGGAGGAACTGGGCGGTGCCGTCACGCACTCGACCCGCACCTCGGTCGCCGACCTCGCGCTGGAGAACGACATCGAGGCGCTGCTGACCGCGCGCGAGTTCTTCGACTTCCTGCCGCTGACCAACCGCACCGGTGTTCCCGAGCGGCCGACCTCGGACCCGTGGGACCGCATCGAGGACAGCCTCGACACGCTGGTCCCGGCCTCGGCCAACCAGCCCTACGACATGCACGAAGTCATCGCCAAGGTTCTGGACGAGGGCGATTTCTTCGAGATTCAGCCGGGCCATGCCGGCAACATCCTGTGCGGTTTCGGCCGGATCGAGGGGCGGACGGTCGGCGTCGTCGCCAACCAGCCGATGGTGCTGGCCGGCGTGCTCGACATCGATTCCTCGAAGAAGGCCGCGCGCTTCGTACGCTTCTGCGATGCCTTCGAGATCCCGATCGTGACCTTCGTCGACGTGCCCGGATTCCTGCCCGGCACCGCGCAGGAGCACAATGGTATCATCAAGCACGGCGCCAAGCTGCTGTTCGCCTATGCCGAGGCGACCGTGCCCAAGATCACCGTCATCACCCGCAAGGCCTACGGCGGCGCTTACGACGTCATGGCGTCGAAGCACCTGCGCGGCGATCTCAACTATGCCTGGCCCACCGCCGAGATCGCGGTGATGGGCGCCAAGGGCGCGGTCGAGATCATCTTCCGCGGGCTGTCGGCCGAGGAACAGGCGGAAAAGACCCGCGAATACGAGGACCGTTTCGCCAATCCCTTCGTGGCGGCGAGCAAGGGCTTCATCGACGAGGTCATCCACCCGCACTCCACCCGCCGGCGCATCGCCCTCGGCTTGCGCAAGCTGCGGACCAAGCAGCTCGCCAATCCGTGGAAGAAGCACGACAATATCCCGCTTTAAGGAATCCGCAGCGATGAAGCTAGGACGTCTCAACCACGTCGGGGTGGCCGTGCCCGCGATGGCCGACGCGATCGCCTATTACCGCGATGTGATGGGCGCCGAGGTCGTGACCGAGCCTTTCGCCATGCCCGAACAGGGCGTGCTGGTGGCGTTCGTCAACACAACCGGCGAGGCCGGCACCGCCGGTACGCAGATCGAACTGATCGAGCCGCTAGGCGCCGACAGCCCGATCACCGCATTCCTCGCGCGCAATCCCGCCGGGGGCCAGCATCACCTGTGCTACGAGGTGGAAGACATCGAGGCTGCGCGGGACTGGTTCACCGCGCAGGGCAAGCGCATCCTCGGCCCCACCCGCATCGGCGCGCACGGCACGCCGATCTTCTTCCTGCACCCCAAGGACATGCTGGGCCAGCTGACCGAAATCATGGAGACGCCCCGTGGCCAACATTGATAAGCCGGGCTTTGAACAGCCGGGTATCGAGGAGTGGGACGCCCTTGCCACCAAGGAGGTCAAGGGCCGCGAGCTGACCTGGCAGACCCCCGAAGGCATCGCGGTCAAGCCGCTCTATACCGCCGCTGACGTGACCACCGAGATGCAGGCAAATCTGGGCCTGCCCGGCTTCGCCCCGTTCACGCGCGGCGTGCGCGCCAGCATGTACGCCGGGCGGCCCTGGACGATCCGCCAGTACGCGGGCTTCTCCACCGCCGAGGAATCGAACGCGTTCTATCGGCGCAACCTCGCGGCGGGGCAGAAAGGCCTGTCGGTCGCCTTCGACCTTGCGACACACCGCGGCTATGACAGCGATCACCCGCGCGTGGTCGGCGACGTCGGCAAGGCGGGCGTCGCGATTGACAGCGTCGAGGACATGAAGATCCTGTTCGACGGCATCCCGCTCGACCAGATGTCGGTGTCGATGACCATGAACGGCGCGGTGATCCCCATCCTCGCCTTCTTCATCGTCGCGGGCGAGGAACAGGGGGTTCCGACCGAAAAGCTCGACGGCACGATCCAGAACGACATCCTCAAGGAGTTCATGGTCCGCAACACCTACATCTATCCCCCCGAACCCTCGATGCGGATCATCTCGGACATCTTCGCCTACACCAGCGCCAAGATGCCCAAGTTCAACTCAATCTCGATTTCCGGCTATCACATGCAGGAAGCCGGGGCGACGCAGGTGCAGGAACTGGCCTTCACCATTGCCGACGGCATCGAATACGTGAAGTACGGCGTCGCCTCCGGCCTCGACATCGACAAGTTCGCCGGACGCCTGTCGTTCTTCTTCGCCATCGGCATGAACTTCTTCATGGAAGTGGCCAAGCTGCGCGCCGCACGCGTGCTGTGGCACCGGGCGATGACACAGCTGGGCGCCAAGGACGAACGCTCCAAGATGCTGCGCACCCACTGCCAGACCTCGGGCGTGTCGTTGCAGGAGCAGGACCCCTACAACAACGTCATCCGCACCACGATCGAGGCGATGGCGGCCATGCTGGGCGGAACCCAGTCGCTGCACACCAATGCGCTGGATGAAGCGATCGCACTGCCGACCGACTTTTCCGCGCGCATCGCCCGCAACACCCAGATCGTGATCCAGGAAGAGACGGGCATGTGCAACGTGGTCGATCCGCTCGGCGGGTCGTACTACATCGAGGCGCTGACCAGTCAGCTGGTCGACCAGGCCTGGACGATCATCGAGCGCGTCGGCGCCGAGGGCGGCATGGCCAAGGCCGTCGCCGCCGGCTGGCCCAAGGCGATGATCGAGGAAGCCGCCGCCGCGCGCCAGGCCCGCGTCGATCGCGGCGAGGACGTCATCGTCGGCGTCAACAAGTACCGCCTCGCCGAGGAGGACCGCATCGAGACGCTGGAGGTCGACAACCACGCGGTGCGCGAGGCGCAGATCGCCCGGCTCGGGCGCGTGCGCGCGGGCCGCGACGAAGCCGCCTGCCAGGCGGCACTGCGGGCGATCACCGAGGCGGCACGGGGTGGGCATGGGTCTTCGACAAGCTCAGCCCGAACGGATGTTGGGGAAGATACCCCCTCGTCCACCCCCGTTCGCCCTGAGCCTGTCGAAGGGCCAAGCAGCCAGGCCCCCGACCTTACCCACAACCTTCTCGCGCTCGCGGTCGAGGCGGCGCGCCATCGCGCCACTCTGGGCGAGATTTCCGATGCGATGGAGGCGGTGTTCGGTCGCCACGGCACGCAGCCGACCCCGGTCAAGGGCGTCTATGGTGCTGCCTATGCGCAGGATCGCCGCTACGTGCAGGTGATCGAGGGCGTCGAGGCGGTCACGCGCCGGATGGGGCGCCGCCCCCGCCTGCTTGTCGCCAAGATGGGCCAGGATGGCCATGATCGCGGCGCCAACGTCATCGCCTCGGCCTTTGGCGACATGGGCTTCGACGTGACCAGCGGCCCCTTGTTCCAGACGCCTGCGGAAACCTGCGTGCTGGCGCTGCAGGCCGATGTCGACGCGGTGGGCGCCTCCTCGCTCGCGGCCGGGCACAAGACGCTGATCCCCGAGCTGATCCAGCGCCTGCGCGAGGCCGGGCGCGGCGACATCAAGGTGGTGGCCGGCGGGGTGATCCCGCCGCAGGACTACGACTATCTGCGCGAGGCCGGGGTCCAGGGCATCTACGGCCCGGGCTCAAACGTGGTCGAGTGTGCGGCCGACATGCTCCGGCTGCTGGGCCACAACATGCCGCCGCTGGGCGAATGACGGGACGGGAGAGAGCCATGTTCAAGAAGATCCTCATCGCCAATCGTGGCGAAATCGCCTGCCGCGTCATCAAGACGGCCCGCCGCATGGGCATCGCGACCGTGGCGGTCTATTCAGACGCCGATGCGCGCGCGCCCTTCGTGGCGATGGCCGACGAGGCGGTGCACATCGGCCCCGCCCCCGCCGCGCAATCCTACCTGATCCCCGAGAAGATCATCGCCGCCTGCAAGCAGACCGGCGCCGATGCGGTGCATCCGGGCTATGGCTTCCTGTCCGAGCGGACCAGCTTCGCCGAGGCGCTCGCTGCCGAGAACATCGCCTTCATCGGCCCGCCCGTCGGCGCGATCGCCGCGATGGGTGACAAGATCGAATCCAAAAAGCTGGCCAAGGCCGCGGGCGTCAACGTGGTGCCCGGCTTCGTGGGCGAGATCGCCGATACCGACCACGCGGTGCAGATCGCCGACGACATCGGCTATCCGGTGATGATGAAGGCCTCGGCCGGCGGCGGCGGCAAGGGCATGCGCCTCGCCTTCAGCGAGAAGGACGTGCGCGAAGGCTTCGAGAGCGTGAAGCGCGAGGGCCTCAACTCGTTCGGCGATGATCGCGTGTTCATCGAGAAGTTCATCGAGAACCCGCGCCACATCGAGATCCAGATCCTGGGCGACCAGCACGGCACGATCCTCTATCTCAACGAGCGCGAATGCTCGATCCAGCGCCGCCACCAGAAGGTGGTGGAGGAAGCGCCTTCGCCTTTCGTCAGCCCCGCGATGCGCAAGGCCATGGGCGAGCAGTGCGTCGCCCTGGCGCGCGCGGTCGGCTATCATTCCGCCGGCACGGTCGAGCTGATCGTCTCGGGCGCGGACAAAACCGGCCAGTCGTTCTACTTCCTCGAGATGAACACCCGCCTGCAGGTGGAGCATCCCGTGACCGAGGCGATCACCGGCATCGACCTCGTCGAGCAGATGATCCGCGTCGCCGCGGGCGAGAAGCTGGCCTTCGGGCAGGACGACATCGGCATCGACGGCTGGGCGATCGAGAACCGCGTCTATGCCGAGGATCCCTATCGCGGCTTCCTGCCCTCGACCGGGCGGCTGGTGCGCTATGACCCGCCGGTCGAAGGCTGGGCGGACGATGGCGCGGCCAACGGCCGGCGCGGGATCGAGGGCGTGCGCGTGGACGATGGCGTCTACGAAGGCGGCGAAGTCTCTATGTTCTACGACCCCATGATCGCCAAGCTGGTGACCTGGGGTGCGACGCGCGGCGAGGCAGCCGACAAGCAGGTCGCCGCGCTCGACGCCTTCGCGATCGAGGGCCTTGGGCACAACATCGACTTCCTCAGCGCGATCATGCAGCACCCGCGCTTCCGCTCGGGCGAGCTGACCACCGGCTTCATCGCCGAGGAATATCCCGAGGGCTTCCACGGGGCCCCCGCCACGCCCGACCTGCGCCGCGCGCTGGCGGCGATTGCCGCGTTCCTGGCCACGGCCCGCGCCGATCGCGCCCGCCGGGTCGACGGCCAGCTGGGCAAGCGGCTGCGCCCGCCGGCGAGCTGGGTCGTGACCCTGCAGGGCGAAAGCCTCGCCGTGGCGATGGACGGCGACAGCGTGACGGTCGACGGCACGCCAGTCGACCTCGCCATGGAATACACGCCCGGCGAGACCTGGATCGAGGCCGAGGTCGACGGCGACGTGCTCGGCGTGAAGATCAGGCCGACGCGCGGTGGCTTTGCACTGACCACGCGCGGGGCGATCCACAAGGTACAGGTTCTGCCCGCCCACGTGGCGCCCTATGCCGCGCACATGATCGAGAAGATCCCGCCCGACCTCTCGCGCTTCCTGATCTGCCCGATGCCGGGGCTGCTGGTGGCACTCCATGTGGCAGAGGGCGATTCGGTCGAGGCCGGCCAGCCGCTGGCCGTGGTCGAGGCGATGAAGATGGAGAACATCCTGCGCGCGGAAAAGTCGGGCACGGTCAAGGCGGTGCGTGCCAAGGCGGGTGACAGCCTTGCGGTCGATGCGGTGATCCTCGAGATGGAATGAGCGCACCGCCTCTCGGGCAGGTTGACGTTTACGTAAAGGGGAGTAGATTGCCGCGCAAAGGATGTTGAAAGGACTTTACCGATGAAAGCCCTGGTCTGCGTAAAGCGCGTGATCGACTACAACGTGAAGCCGCGTGTGAAGGCGGACGGCACGGGTGTCGAGCTGGCGAACGTGAAGATGAGCATGAACCCGTTCGACGAGATCGCGGTCGAGGAAGCGATCCGCCTGAAGGAAAAGGGCGTGGTTACCGAAGTCGTGGCGGTGTCGGTCGGGCCGGCGAAGGCGGCGGACACGCTGCGCACGGCGCTGGCGATGGGTGCGGACCGCGCGATCCTGGTGCAGAGCGACGATGAGGTCGAGCCGCTGGGCGTCGCCAAGATCGTCAAGGCGATCGCGGGCGAGGAGCAGCCGGGCCTGATCATCACCGGCAAGCAGGCGATCGACGACGACAGCAACCAGGTCGGCCAGATGGTCGCCGCGCTGCTCGGCCGGCCGCAGGGCACCTTCGCCAACGAGGTCTCGGTCGAGGGTGACCAGCTCGTGGTCAAGCGCGAGATCGACGGCGGTCTGGAGACGGTCAAGCTGGCGCTGCCCGCGGTGGTGACCACCGACCTGCGCCTCAACGAGCCGCGCTATGCCTCGCTGCCCAACATCATGAAGGCCAAGTCGAAGCCGCTGGCGACCAGGACCCCGGCCGACCTCGGCGTCGACGTGGCGCCGCGCCTCAAGACGCTGAAGGTGGCCGAGCCGCCGGTGCGCGCCGCCGGCGTGAAGGTCGCCGATGTCGATGGCCTGGTGGCCAAGCTCAAGGAACTGGGAGTCGCGTGATGGGTAAGGTTCTTCTCTGGGTCGAGCACGACGGCGCCGCGATCAAGGACGCCACGCTGCATGCCGTGACCGCCGCCGCGCAGATCGGTGACGTGACCGCGCTGGTCGCCGGTTCGGGCGTCGATGCCGTGGCCGCTGCCGCGGCGCAGGTCGCCGGCGTGTCGGCGGTGCTCAAGGCCGACGATGCGGCCTACGCCCATGCGCTGGCCGAGAACGTCGCGCCGCTCGTCGCCGGGCTGATGGACGGCTTCGACGCCTTTGTCGCGCCCGCCACGACCACCGGCAAGAACGTCGCGCCGCGCGTGGCCGCATTGCTCGACGTGATGCAGGTGTCCGACATCCTCTCGGTCGAGGGCCCCAAGACCTTCACGCGCCCGATCTATGCCGGCAATGCCATCGCCACGGTCGAGAGCGGCGATGCCAAGCTGGTCGTCACCGTACGCGGCACGGCCTTCGCCAAGGCCGAGGCCAGCGGCGGCAGCGCGGCGGTCGAGGCGGTGAGCGGTGCGGGCGATGCCGGGCTGTCGAGCTTCGTCGGCTCGGAAATCGCCAAGAGCGAGCGCCCCGAACTGACCAGCGCCAAGATCATCGTCTCGGGCGGCCGCGCGCTCAAGGATGCCGAGACCTTCGCCGCGACGATCACCCCGCTGGCCGACAAGCTCGGCGCCGCGATCGGTGCGAGCCGTGCGGCGGTGGACGCGGGCTACGTGCCCAACGATTACCAGGTCGGGCAGACCGGCAAGATCGTGGCACCCGAAGTCTATGTCGCGGTCGGCATCTCGGGCGCGATCCAGCACCTGGCCGGGATGAAGGACAGCAAGACCATCATCGCCATCAACAAGGACGAGGACGCGCCGATCTTCCAGGTCGCGGACGTGGGCCTGGTGGCGGACCTGTTCACCGCCGCACCCGAACTGGCCGGCAAGCTGTAACGCGGACGCTCCTCCCCATCATTGATGGGGAGGTGGCAGGCCGCAAGGCCTGACGGAGGGGTGGGGCGTTGCGCCATTGCCCCTCCACCACCGGCTACGCCGGCGGTCCCCCTCCCCACGGTGTGGGGAGGATCTTTGGGGTCCTCCCTGCCGCATGGCGGCGGGGAGGTGGCAGGCCGTCAGGCCTGACGGAGGGGTACAACCGGCCCTCGCAATGGACAGCGCCGCCCTGCTTTCCTATGCCCCGGCAATGCCTCATGACACCGCCATTTCCTTCGATGCCTGGCTGGCCGCGCATCCCGACGTCACGCGCGTCGAGGCCGTGCTGTTCGATATCAACGCCGCCCCGCGCGGGAAGTGGCTGACCCGCGCCAAGGCCTTGGCGCTGGCCGCCAAGGGCATGCCGATGCCCCGCTCGCTCTTCGCGCTCGATGCCTGGGGCCGTGATGTCGGCGCGGCGGGGCTGGCGTTCGGCACGGGCGATCCCGATGGACTGTGCCGCCCGGTCACCGGCCGCTGGGGCATGGCGCCATGGCTGGATGGCAACAGCGCGACCGTGATGCTGGCGATGACGGGAGACGACGGCGCGCCCTGCCCCGCCGATCCGCGCGGCGTGCTGCAGGCGGTGCTGGCACGATATGCCGCCCTCGGCCTGACGCCGGTGGTGGCGACCGAACTCGAATTCTATCTCTACCGCCGCGAAGATGGCCTGCCCGTGCCGCCCGACGGCGCAAGGTATCGCAACGACACGCTGTCGACCACGGCGCTGGCGTCGCACGCGGCCTTGTTCGATGCGATCCTCGGTGCCGCACAGGCCCGCGGCATCCCGGCCGACGGGCTGGTCAGCGAGGCCGGGCCGGGCCAGTACGAACTCAACCTCGAACACCGCGCCGACGCGCTGGCCGCGGCCGACGACGCCGTGCTGTTGCGCCATCTGGTCCGCCGCCTGGCCGCGGCGCATGGGCTTGGCGCGACCTTCATGGCCAAGCCTTATGGCGATTGTTCGGGCAGCGGCCTGCACATCCACGCCAGCCTGCTCGACTCGACCGGACGCAACGTGCTCGCCGATGCCGAGGGCGGACCATCAGAAATGCTGCATCACGCCGTGGCCGGGCTGATCGCGACGATGCCCGAGGCGATGCTGGCCTTCGCGCCGAACTTCAACTCGTACCGCCGCTTCCGCCCCGATGCCCATGCGCCGCTGTCGGCAGGATGGGGCTTCGATGACCGCTCCGCTGCGGTGCGGGTGATCCGCGCCGGACCGGCCGCGACGCGGATCGAGCATCGCATTTCCGGGGCCGACGCCAATCCCGTCATCGCCATGGCCGCGATGCTCGGCGGCATGCTCGCGGGCATCGAGGGACGATCGACGCCGCCGCCGCCGCAGGACCCGGGCCAGCCGGGGGCCGGCGTCGCGCTGCCGGTCGAATGGGGCGCCGCCTTGTTGGCCTTTGGCGCATCGCCTGCCATGGCAGACCTGTTCGGCGCGCGCTTTCGCGACATCTTCACCGCGTGCAAGCGCCAGGACCGGGCGACGTTCCTCGCGCAGATCGACCGCTTCGAATACGACACCTACCTCTCGCTGCTCTGACACCTTCCCCTTCGGACCGCTTGCCCGCCAGCCACGTCCGCGGGCAAATTCGAGACTGATGGTGGACTTAACCATACCTTTGGCGGGGCATCAGTTCTGCTGAATCGGTGGATTTTGCCCTTGCAATGCGGCAAAACGGCGGGCGGGAGACGGGACGCCGCGTTCCGTAGCCCCGACCCCCCCGGGCCGTGCGCATGGATCAACCGCGCGTGGCGAGCCCTGTCATCCGAAGGACGATCCCGAATGCGTCGTATTCATTGGTTTGCCACTGCCCTTGCCAGCCTGGCCGCGAGCGTGACGGCGCCCGCCATGGCCCAGAACGCCGCCGCCGGCGCGACCTCGTTCAAGCAGCAGTGCCAGATGTGCCACGTCAACACCGCCGGCGCCAAGGGCATGGCCGCGCCCAACCTCTGGGGCGTCGTCGGACGCAAGGCCGCCAGCACGCCGTTCAGCTACTCGACCGCGCTCAAGAATTCGGGCAAGACCTGGGATCCGAAGACGCTCGACACCTTCCTGACCGCGCCCGGCAAGCTGGTTCCCGGAACCCGCATGGTCATCGCCGTGCCGGACGCCAAGAAGCGCGCCGACATCATCGCCTACCTCAAGACCCTGCACTGATCGCAGATACGCCAGGAGCCCCAATGCCCGTCACGCTCACGATCGATGGCCAGCAACGCACCCTCGCGGTGACGGACGACACGCCCCTGCTGTGGGCCTTGCGTGACGTCGCCGGGGTGACCGCGGTCAAGTTCGGATGCGGGGCGGGCCTGTGCGGGGCCTGCAGCGTGCTGGTCGATGGCGAGCGGCTGTTCTCCTGCCAGACCCCGGTGTCCTCGGTCGAGGGCAAGCAGGTCACCACGGTCGAGGGACTGACCCGGCAACCGCTGGGCCAGGCCCTCGCGGCGGCATGGGAAGAGCTCGACGTCGTGCAGTGCGGCTATTGCCAGCCGGGGCAGATCGTCGCCGCCGCCGCGCTGCTCAAGGCCAATCCCAAGCCCGACGACGCCGCGATCGACGAGGGCATGAGCGGCAACATCTGCCGCTGCGGCACGTACAACCGCATCCGCGCCGCGATCCATCGCGCCGCCGACACCGCACGCGCCTGAGGGGGACGACCATGACCGACACACTCGCTCCCTCGCGCCGCGGCTTCCTCGTCGGCGCGACGGCCCTCGCCGGTGCGCTCGTGGTGCCGCTGCGCGGTGCAGCCGCTGTTGCGCCTGGCGACGGCAAGGGTGGCCTCGCCGCCAATGGATTTCTCTCGGTCGGGGCTGACGGCACCGTCGCGCTGGCGCTGCCCAAGACCGAGATGGGCCAAGGCGTGCTGACTTCGGTGACGATGCTGGTCGCCGAGGAATTGGGCGTCCCGGTGACGGCCGTGCGCGTGTCGATCCCCGACGCCGCGCCCGAACGCTTCGCCCCGATCGACACTGGCACCGGCGGCTCGACCACGATCCGCGAGGTGTGGAAGCCGCTGCGCCAGGCCGGGGCCAATGCCCGCGCCGCGCTGATCGGCGCCGCCGCGCGCCAGTGGAAGGTTTCGCCCGCCGGGCTGCGCGTGGACAACGGCGCGGTGGTCGATCCCGCCAGCGGCAGGCGCCTGCCCTATGCGGCGCTGGTCGCCGCCGCCGCTGCCGCCCCGCTGCCGACCGATGCCGTGCCGCAGCCCGCCTCGGCGTGGAAGGTCATCGGCAAGGACACGCGCCGCCTCGATTCGGCCGACAAGATCCGCGGCCGCGCCGCCTTCGGCATCGATGTGGCCGTGCCCGGCATGAAGATCGCGACGCTCGCGCAATCGCCGGTGTTCGGCGGCAAGCTCGCCGGCCATGACGCCAAGGCCGCCAAGGCCGTACCGGGTGTCGCTGCGGTGATCGCGACCGACGATTGCCTCTATGTCGTCGCCGACACGATGTGGAACGCCAAGCAGGGCCTCGCCGCCGCGGCGCCCACCTGGAACGAAGGCGCCAACGCCAACGCGGACCAGTCCGCGGTCGAGGCCGCGATCGAGGCGGCGCTGGCCAAGCCCGGCGTCACCGCCAAGACCACCGGCGATCTCGCCGCCGCCCGCGCCGGTGCGGCCCGGACCGTCGAGGCGGTCTATCACCAGCCGTTCTTGGCGCATGCGACGATGGAGCCGTGCAACTGCACCGCGCACGTCACCGCCGCCGGTGCCGAGATCTGGGCCGGCAGCCAGGTGCCGGCCGATGCGCGCAAGGCCGCCGCGGCCAAGCTCGGCCTGCCGGTCGAGAAGGTCACGTTCCACAACTTCCTGATGGGTGGCGGCTTCGGCCGGCGGCTCGAGACCGACATGGTCGAGCGCACCGTCGAATTGGCCGCCAAGCTGCCGTACCCGGTCAAGCTGGTGTGGACGCGCGAGGAAGACATCCAGCACGACATCGTGCGCCCCGCTTACGTCGACCGCATTTCCGTCGCGCTCGACAAGACCGGCAAGCCGCTGGCGTGGGAACATCGCATCGCCGGCTCCTCGGTCATGGCGCGATTGATGGGCGACAAGTTCCCCGGCGTCGATGCCGACGCCGTCGATGGCGCGCTCGATCCGCTCTATCCCGCCGCCGCGCGGCTCGTCACGTTCAAGCAGGTCGAAAGCGCGATGCCCACTGGCTGGTGGCGTGGCGTCGGCGGCCTGCGCAATACCTTCGTGATCGAGAGCTTCGCCGACGAACTGGCCCATGCCGCCGGCGCCGATCCGCTGGCCTGGCGCCTGGCGCATATCACCGATCCGCGCGCCCGCGCCGTGCTGCAACGCGCCGCGCAGGAAGCCGGATGGGGCAAGGCCATGCCCAAGGGCGAAGGCCTCGGCCTTTCCGTCCTGCACATCTGGGACACCTATATTGCCGCGGTCGCCCACGCCCGGGTCGATGGCCAAGGCCAGATCGCGGTGCCGCGCGTCACGATCGCGGTCGACTGCGGGCCGGCGGTCAATCCGCTGGGCGTCAAGGCGCAGATCGAGGGCGGGGTGATCTTCGCGCTGTCGGCCGCGCTATTCGGCGGGGTCACGCTGTCCAAGGGCCGGATCGCCCAAAGCAACTACAACGACGTGCGCCCCTTGCGGATGAACGAGGCGCCGCGTGTCGTCGTCCATGTCATGCCGACCGACAATGCGCCGGGCGGCATGGGCGAGCCGCCCGCCGCGGTCATCGCGCCGGCCGTGGCCAATGCGATCTTCGCCGCCACCGGCAAGCGCCTGCGCCGCATTCCGCTGCAGGAGGCAATCACGCAGGCCTGATCGATATCTGCCGTTCGTGCCGAGGCCATCAGGCTTTGCATCGCGAACGGCAGTTGGTAATACCGGGCGGGACGTTCACGCCCGGCTTGAAGAGAAAAAACAATGGCAGTCAGCAAGATCGGCGCACCCTCCGCCAAGACCGCGAAAGGGGTGGCGCCGCGCACTGCCGGTAAGACTGCAGCCGCCAAGACTGTTGGCGCCAAGACCGCCGCTGCAAAACCTGCCACGAAAGCCGCGACCAGGACTGCGACGGCAAAGACGACGGTCGCCAAGGCCCCGGCATCCAAGGCTGCCTCCAAGGGCGTTGCCGCGCGCGCCGTCCCGGTGGCCGAGCCCGATGCAGTGTCGTCATTGCGCGAGCAGGTCTACAACGACCTGCGCTATCGCCTGATCACCGGCAAGATCGCGCCGGGCGTGGGCATTTCGACACGCGGGCTGGCGCAGCAGATGGGCGTCAGCCAGATGCCGGTGCGCGACGCGCTCAGCCGCATCGCCGCCGAAGGCGCGGTCGAGATCCGCTCGAAGCGAGCGGTGATGGTGCCGCGCATGACGCTCGAACGCTTCGACGAGATCATGCGCCTGCGCACCGTGCTCGAGCCGATGACCGCGCTGGCTGCCCTACCCCACATCGATGCGGCCCGCCTGCGCGACATCCGCGCCGCCGACGAGGCGACCCACGCCGCGCTCGGCGAAGGCGACGTCAACGCTTACATGGAAGCCAACTTCCGCTTCCACTCGCTGATCTACGGGGCGGCGCCGATGCCGCTGGCCAACCGCATGATCGAGAGCCTGTGGATGCAGTTCGGACCGTTCATGCGCGTGGTCTATGGCCGCTACGGCACTGCGGCGCTGGTCGATCACCACCAGTCCGCGGCCAAGGCGATTGCCAAGGCCGATGCCGAGGCGCTGACGGCGGCGATCTCGGGCGACATCCGCGATTGCGCGGAACTGATGCAGGACTGGGACCGGCTCAACGGCTGACCCTTAAGTCGGCCCCTCCACCACCGCTTTGCGGTGGTCCCCCTCCCCGCCTTGCGGCAGGGAGGATTTGGGTGTCAGACGAGGGTGGCAGCCTTGCGTGCCGTCAGAGAATGTACTTCGACAGGTCGGCGTTGGCGGCAAGACCCGCGAGGCGTTCGGCCACGTAGGCTTCGTCCACCGTCACCGTCGTGCCGATGCGATCCTCGGCATCGAAGCTCACTTCCTCGAGCAGCTTTTCCATCACCGTCTGCAGGCGGCGCGCGCCGATGTTCTCGACGCTATCGTTGACCTGCGCAGCGGTGCGGGCGATCGCGCGCACGGCCTCCGGCGTGAAGTCCAGCGTCACCTGTTCGGTGCCGATCAGCGCGCGGTACTGCTCGACTAGGTTGGCGCGCGTTTCCGACAGGATGCGCACGAAGTCGTCCTCGCTCAGCGCCTTGAGCTCGACCCGGATCGGCAGGCGACCCTGAAGTTCGGGCAGCATGTCGGAAGGCTTGGCGACGTGGAAGGCGCCCGAGGCGATGAACAGCACGTGGTCTGTCTTCATCGGCCCGTACTTGGTCGCAACCGTGGTGCCCTCGATCAGCGGCAGCAGGTCGCGCTGCACGCCTTCGCGGCTCACCGAACCGCCGCGCACGTCGCTCACCGCGATTTTGTCGATCTCGTCGAGGAAGACGATGCCGTTGGTCTCGGCATTCTGCAGCGCCACGCGCGCCACGTCGTCCTGGTCCATGCGCTTGTCGGCTTCCTCGTCGACCAGCTTGTCCCAGGCATCGGCGACACGCATCTTGCGGCGCTTGGTCTGGTTGCGACCAAAGGCCTTGCCCATCATGTCCGACAGATTGATCATGCCGACGTTGCCGCCCATGCCGGGGATCTCCATCGGCATCGAGGGCTGGTCCTCGACCTCGATCTCCACCTCGACATCGTCCATCGCGCCCTCGGACAGGCGCTGGCGGAAGCTCTCGCGGGTCGCCTCGCTCGCGCCGTCGCCGACGAGGGCCTTGAGCAGGCGGTCCATCGCCGCCTTGCTGGCCGCCTCGCGCACCGCCTCGCGGCGCCGCTCCTTTTCCAGGCGGATGGCTTCCTCGGCAAGATCGCGGGCGATCTGCTCGACATCGCGGCCGACATAGCCGACCTCGGTGAACTTGGTCGCCTCGACCTTGACGAAGGGCGCGTCGGCCAGCCGCGCCAGGCGCCGGCTGATCTCGGTCTTGCCGCAGCCGGTCGGCCCGATCATCAGGATGTTCTTCGGGCTCACCTCGTCGCGCAGGTCTGCCGAGAGGTGCTGGCGGCGCCAGCGGTTGCGCAGCGCCACGGCCACGGCGCGCTTGGCATCGGCCTGGCCGACGATGTGCTCGTCGAGCGCGCGGACGATGGCCTTGGGGGTCAGCGAATCCTTCATGCGATTTCTTCCAGCGTGACGCGGTCGTTGGTGAACACGCAGATGTCTGCGGCCACCTGCATCGCCCGGCGGGCGATCACTTCCGGGTCGTCTTCATACAGATCGAGGGCGCGTGCGGCGGCGAGCGCATAATTGCCGCCCGAGCCGATCGCGGTGATGCCGCCTTCGGGCTCGAGCACGTCACCGTTGCCGGTCAGCACCAGCAGCGTTTCGGCATCGGCGACGATCATCAGCGCCTCGAGGTTGCGCAGGTACTTGTCGGTACGCCAGTCCTTGGCGAGTTCGACCGCCGCGCGCATCAACTGGCCGCGATGCTGCTCCAGCTTGCGCTCGAGCCGCTCGAACAGAGTGAACGCATCCGCCGTGGCGCCGGCGAAGCCTGCGATCACCTTGCCATCGCCGATGCGGCGCACCTTGCGCGCATTGGGCTTCATGACGGTGTTGCCCATGGAAACCTGGCCATCGCCGGCGATGACCGTGCGGCCGTTCTTCTTCACCCCGATGATGGTGGTGCCGTGCCACTGGACCAGGCCGTGGCTCGCCTTGCTGTCGTTCATGCCCGCGATATGGGATCGCGGACCCGCCGTTCAAGCGCGTGCCCCCAGAGGGCACGCTCCTAGGTAGCGTGGACAAATTCGGAATCGGTGGGAACGGCAAGAATTGGTGGGGAGCAGTCTGGCCGTTTTTGGGGAGGGCGCGGGCGATAGCTGCCGTCCCGAAAACAATGCTATTTGAGGAATCTCGCAGCGGTTTCGCGTCCGTCACTTCGATGAAAATGCGACGCAGGTTGCCGTCGAACTTCGATACCGTTAGCTGTTATATATGGGCAATACATTGAATATGGCGAAACGGGGAGTCCGCGTCGGCGTGCTTGCGTTGATGGTTTGCACCTCGATGGCGCACGCCCGGAACATCGCACTGCCGGACATGACCACAACCCTCCGCGAACAGCGGGTGGAGAGCGCATCGGTCGCCGTGATCCGCGATGGACGGATCGTCTCTACCGGGGCTTGGGGTATGGCGGGGCCGAACCGCACGGCGACTGTTGCCACGCCCTATAATCTCGCCTCGCTGACTAAGCCGCTTACGGCGGAAGTCATCCTGCGGCTCGTGTCAGCTGGCAGGCTGCCGCTCGACGAGCCGATGGATCGCTACTGGAGCGATCCCGACCTGTCGCGCGATCCCCGGCGGATGAAGCTAACGGTCCGCATGGCGCTTAGCCATCGCACCGGATTACCCAACTGGCGCGATGCAAAGGGGCTGGCGTTCGATCATGATCCCGGCACGACGACCGGCTATTCGGGCGAGGGGTATCAATATGCGGCGCGCTACGCCGAGCACCGCACCGGCCAGTCGTTCGAGGCGCTCGCCGGACGCTGGCTGTTCGCCCCCGCCCGAATGCGCGCCACGGGCTATGTGTCGGCGCAAGGCGAGACGGTGCCGATCGCCGTGCCCTATGACGCCGCAGGCAAGCCGTTGCCCGTCGGACGGGTGACGCGATACAACGCTGCCGATCTGGCGCATGCGACGGCACGCGATTATGCGCGCTTCCTCACCGACGTCCGCAATGACCGTAGCCTGTCCGCGTCCGTCGCGGCGGAGCGCAGCAGATCGCAAGCCGATCTGACACCCGAAATATGTGCCGGATCGAAAGTGGCCACCTGCCCGCCCTGGACTGGCTTCGGCCTTGGCTGGCAGCTCCTCGGCTTCCCCGGAGGCACAACGATGCTCCACACTGGCAAGGATGCCGGGGCGTTTACCTTCGCTGCGATCGATCGGGTGAGCGGCGACGGCATCGTCATCCTGACCAACAGCGACAACGGGTGGCGGGTCATCCTGCCCATCCTCGAACGCACGGGTAGCGATCCGAAGCTGATCGCCTTCCTTCGCGCCCAAATGAACTGACAGGACCAAAGCCATGATGACAGCCGTCGTCGCTGCCGCAGCTTTGCTCGCGACGTCCATGCTGCCGCCGGCCGATCCGTTAACCACGGAGATCGGCGCGCTCGATGCGAAGGTATTCGACGCCTACAATCGCTGCGACCTGCCGACCTTCTCCGGCTATTTCGATCCGAAGGTCGCTTTCTATCACGACACCGGCGGTGCGACATTCGAGCGTGACGCGATGGTCGACGGCGTTCGCAAATACATTTGCGGGAAGGTGAAGCGTGAACTGATCTCGGCGACGTTCCGCGTCTATCCGATCAAGGATTACGGCGCGATCGAGGAAGGTGAACACCGCTTCTGTGAGCTCGCAACGGGACGATGCGAGGGGATCGCCAAGTTCGTTATGGTCTGGGCGAAGCAGGATGGCGCCTGGCGGATCACCAGCGTTCTCAGCTACGGACACCGCGCCGCGACGCCGGCCGAACAGCGGAGCGCCGCCGGCAGATAGCGGGCCGAGGCTTCGCATCGGGATCGAATATCGGGAATGCCGATTGCCACCCCACGGGGCGGGCTACGCTGGCAGATTGCCGCCCAACAACCGGCATAGTTCGACGCGATGGTGGCTTCGCGCCTTGAATGTGTCAGGACCGACCCGCCGAAGCTCTCTGTAACCCAGCGACCGCCAGAACCTTTCCGCTGCCCCGTTCACCTCAAGCACGGCAAGGCGTATTTCCTGCGCCCCGCCATCCACCGCCCATCGTTCGATCGTGTCATAGATCGACCGGCCAATGCCTCGCCCTCTGGCAGCTGCATCAACGATCATAAAGCCAAGATACCAGACACCATCGCTTGGATAGTCACGCAGGATAGCGGCCACGGCGATAAGACCATTCTCGTCTTGCCAGCCCATAACGACCTGATCGACAGCACTCTTTTCCTCTGGAACGTCCCGGAACAGCTCGATCGCATCCGCCAGAGTCGCCGGCTCCCCGTCCTGCAACATGAAATAGTCGGTGCAGCGGGCATATAGGTCAGCGACCTCGCCGGCATCACTCTCTGTCAGGATCGACGGAGGTTCGTGGGTGGCGGACTCGAGCAGCGGCATCAACTACACATAACCGGCTCGTCGAGCAGACACGACCGTTCCCGCACACGAACCGAAGGCGGGACAGTCGCGGCGGCAATCCCAGCGGGGGCCGTCCAAGGGACCCCGTTTCCCAAAACCTGTTCCCGATTGCTCTTTCCCAAACCGGCCTGTTCGAAACGGAGAAACGGGAAAGACATGCTTAACCAATGGCAGGTCGTGGTAGCCCGGATCCCCATCCGGAACGTCCGACTCTAGGGCGTAATCAGTCATTCCAATTTGTCCACGCCGCCTAGAGGACGCGCCAGACCCACAGCTTGATGCCCAGCGGATAGCGCGCGCCGCTGCACACGAAGATCGACTCGTTCATCCACGCATACTTGCCCTCGGGCGCGATGAACTCGGGCACGGTGCGGAAATAGTATTCCGCCGGGTCGACCTCTTCACCGGCGGCGAGGCGGGCCATGACTTCGGGCGGGCCGCGGCGCAGGCCCTTGTTGCGGATCTGGATGACCACGCCGTCGTCGGTCTCGATCGCATAGAGCGCATCGGCCACGGTGACGCCGTCGGGGCGCGTCACCTGCCAGTCGGCCGAGTTTCCCACCAGCCGGCCCTGGATCAGCGGGCCCTCGACCCGGCCGCCGCCGACGATCGGGATGATCCGGCGCGTGCCGTCATAGGTCTTGCCGATCGCGCGCGGCGGCTCCAGCTCGCCGCTGGCCTCGTAGACGAATTCGAGTTCGGGCTTGATCATCATGCAGCGGATACCTTGAGGACGGGCTTGATCACGCGGCCGCTTTCGCCCGCGGCAAACGCGTCGTTGATCGCCTCGAACGGAAACGTCTCGACCAGCCGGTCGAAGGGAAACCGCCCCGCGCGGTAATGGCCGATCAGCTCGGGAATGAAGGTCTGCGGATCGCTGTCCCCTTCGAGGATGCCCATGACGCGCTTGCCCCCGCCCATCAGCGCGGTCTCGTTGAAGTGGAGCATGGCATCGGCATCCGAGGCACCGACGAGGCCGAGGATGCCGCGCGGGGCGATCAGCCCGAAGGCCAGCTCGATCAGCCTGGCGAGGCCGGTGGTGTCGAAGGCATAGTTCAACCCTTGCGGGCACAGCGCCGCAAGCTCTGCCGCGATGTCGCCATCGCCCTTGATCGTGTGCGTCGCCCCCAGTTCGCGCGCCAGGGCAAGGCGGTTGTCATGCAGGTCGATGGCGATGATCGGATGGGCGCCGGCGATGCGCGCGGCCATGATCGCCGAGAGGCCGACCGCGCCCGCCCCGAATACCGCGAGCGAGCGGCCCGGCTTGACCGCCATGGCGTTGAGCACCGCGCCGGCGCCGGTCTGGATGCCGCAGCCGAGCGGGCCGAGCAGCTCGAGCGGCACGTCGCGCGCATCCTCGGGCACCTTGACCACGTTGCGTTCGGTCGCCAGCGCATGGGTCGCGAACGAGGATTGCCCGAAGAAGTGGCTGTGTACCGCCCCGCCGTCGGTCGCGATCGCGGTGCTGCCATCGGCCCGGCCGCCGCTGAAATTGTGAAGGCCGAAGCCGTAGCAGTAGGCGGGCGCGTGATCCGCGCAATTGGGGCACTGCCCGCAGCTGGCGAAGCTCAGCACCACCGGATCGCCGGGCGCGACGCTGGTGACGCCCTCGCCCACCGCCTCGACCACGCCCGAGCCTTCGTGGCCCAGCACCACGGGCAGCGGCACGGGCAGCTGCCGGTCGCGCACCGCCATGTCGGTGTGACACACGCCCGCGCCGACGACGCGCACGAGCACTTCGCCCGCGCGCGGCGCCTCGAGCGTGGCGTTCTCGATCGTGAAGGCGGGGCTGCCCTCGCGGCATACGGCGGCACGGATCGCGGTCATCAGGCGGCTTCCTTCTCCATCAGGCCGATCTGGTCGGCGTTTGCCCAGTTGCCGTGCAGGCCGAAGCGCAGCCGGATGGGGATGTTGACGGTTGCGACAGGACCCTTGGCGATGTCCAGTGCCTCGAAGATCAGGAGGTCGCTGCGCTGCTCTTCCAGCCGGTTGCAAACCTGGACGATCCAGCCGTCACCCTCCGGCGCATCGGGGCTGCGCGGCACGAAGCACGGCTCCTGCAGCGACGAGGTCGGGCCGCACCACCAGTGCTGCTCCTCGCCCGAGGCGAAGTCCTTGTGAAACAGGCAGTTCATCAGCAGGCCCCCGGCGCTGCCGCCGCGCAGCTCGACCGGGCGCTTCATGTCCATCTCGAGGAACCAGCCGTGGCGGGTGTGCCGGCCAGCGAAGCGATCGTCGATCCGGGGGAATTCGCAGGCGGTATCCGACAGGCGCTCGATCGCGGCGAATTCCTCGCCGTTGCTCGCCATGTCCACCACCCAGTCGGTCGGGAAGCTCATCGCCTCGCGGCCGTTGAACGGGGCGCCGTGGACATCGGGGAAGAACGGGAACATGTTGTTCTTCGCCTCGCACGTGACGAAGTGGACCTTGGTCCCGTCCTGCCAGGCGTTGAGCACGTGGCTGGCAAAGCAGTTGTCACGCGTGAACCAGCGGATGTCCTCCTGGCGCACGCCGTCGCGGCGGGGGATCACGCCCAGATGCACGGGCTTGGTCGTGTCGAAGCCGAAGTGCGGTTGCCCCTGCTCCAGCCGTTCCCAGCTGCCGATCGAGGGCACGATGTGCAGCACGAGGTAATCCTCGGTGATGCCGAAGTCGTGCATCATGCAGTAGTAGGGCACCTTGAACCAGACCTCGCGGACCAGTTCGCCATCGGGGCCGACTTCCATGTAAGTGACGTCGTCGGTGCACAGACCGCTGGCGGCATAGCCGATCGCCACCATGTTGCCGGTGGCCGGGTCGATCTTGGGATGCGCTGTGAAGGTCTGGCCGGTCATGCGCCCGCCGAACTTTTCAAAGCCGATGGTCTCCATCGTCGCCGGATCCATCAGCAGCGCGGGGCTGTCCTCCTTCATCGCCCAGAGCTTGCCGGCGTGGATGAAGGCATTGGTGTTGGCGGTGGATCGGATCGCGCCCTGCACGCTCTCGTCATCGGTCAGCGGGTTGCGATAGGCGCCGAACAGGCCCTTGCCCGCGGCCTTTTCCAGCTTCCACTTGTCGGTCTGCGCCCAGCGCTGGCGGAAATCGACCTGGCCGTCGTGGATGTGGAAGCGGGTGATCATGCCATCGCCATTGAAGGCGATGTCGTCGCCCAGGCGCGGGGGGAATTGCGGGTCGGGCTGGACACGGTAGAACGCCCCGTTCAGACCGGCGGGAATCTCGCCCTCGTGCGCAAGGTCGGCAATGTCCGCCTCGATTCGCGACGGCGTATTGAAGCCCGTGAAAGCGGGCGACGCGGGAAAGTGGGCCATGGCATCCTCCTGAGGAATCCTCGTGGGGCATCCTTCGTGGTTCATTGTATGGTACACTAACGATTGTGCAAGCGTGATGCGCTTGAATTCGGGGAGCAGGCATTGATCAAGGACAAGTTCGTGGACGCGGTGACGCCGCCGCCGCCCGGCGAGGAAGCCGACATCGGCGAGATCAACGACATTCTCGGCTTCCACATCCGCCTGGCCCACGGTGCCTGCCTGCGACACTTCACCGAGACCTTCACCGAACTGGACCTCACGCAGAAGCAGGTCTCGGTGCTGTGGCTGGTCGACAACCACCCGGGCATTGCCCAGACCGACCTCGCCCAGCGCCTGCGCATGGACCGCGCGACGACGATGGCCATCATCAACCGCCTGCAGGCCAAGCATTTCCTGCGCCGCGACCGCTCGCCAGAAGATGGCCGCAAGCAGGCGCTCTATCTCGAGCCCGAAGGCCAGGCCATGCTCGCCCGCGCCAAGTTCGCGATCGGCGAGCACGAGGCCTGGGTGAAGAGCCGCTTCAGCGACAAGGAAGTCCGGCTGCTGCTCGACCTGCTCGCCCGCATTCATGAGTAGTCAGGCCGCAAGACCTTGTTATAAGCCATAGCAATGCGCGCCGGATGGCGCCGACGGGAGAGGCACGATGTTCAACGACCCACGAGACGTGATCCGCCAGTCGCCGATGGGCGCGCGGCAATGGATCGCCGTGACGCTGATGATCGCGCTCAACGCGCTCGACGGATTCGACGTGCTGTCCAGCGCCTTCGCCGCGCCGGGCATCGCCAAGGAATGGGGCATCACCCGCGACGCGCTGGGCGTCGTGCTGTCGATGGAACTGATCGGTATGGGCTTCGGCTCGATCGTGTTCGGCGGTGCCGCCGACCGCTTCGGCCGCCGGCCCACGGTGCTGGGCTGCCTCGTCGTGATGGCGATCGGCATGGGCTTCGCGACGACCGCCGCCAGCCCGACGACGCTGGCCCTGTGGCGCCTGCTCACGGGCCTGGGCATCGGTGGCATGCTCGCTGCGATCAATGCCGTGACCGCCGAGATCTGCAGCAACAAGGGGCGCAGCCTCGCCATGTCGCTGATGGTGATCGGCTATCCCATCGGCGCGACCGTGGGCGGCACGATCGCCGCGCTGCTGCTCAAGGGCGGCGACTGGCGCCTGGTCTTCGAATTCGGCGCGATCGCGACCGTCGTGTTCATCCCGCTGGTGTTCTTCCTCGTGCCCGAGACGCCCGCCTGGTATCTGGTCCGTCGTCCGGCCGATGCGCTCGAACGCGCCAACCGCTCACTCGCCGCGTTCCGCCTGCCGCCCGCGACCGCCCTGCCCCCGGTCGAGGCCGCCGCGCCGCGCGCCAGCGTGCTCGACATCTTCCGCCCCGGCCTGATCGGCACGACGCTGCTGCTCACCATCGGCTACTCGTTCCACGCGATCACGTTCTACTACATCCTCAAGTGGAGCCCCAAGATCGTCGCCGACTTCGGCTACAGCCAGCCCGAGGCGGCCAGCGTGCTCGTCTGGGCCAACATCGGCGGCGCGATCGGCGGCGGCCTGTTCGGCTTCCTGATGCACCGCTTCGGGATCAAGTGGCCGACGATCGTCATGCTGCTGGCCGGCTGCGCCGCGGTGATGGTCTTCGGCCTCGGCGCGCAGAGCCTCGACGGCTGGCGTTTCGCGGTGTTTTGCACCGGCTTCACCACCAATGCCGCGATCGTCGGCTTCTACTCCGCCTTCGCGCATGGCTTCCCGGCCAAGGTCCGCGCCACCGGCACCGGCTTCGCCATCGGCGCCGGCCGCATCGGCGCGGCAGGCTCGCCCATCCTCGCGGGCGAACTGTTCCACGCCGCCGGCATGCCGCTGCTCACGGTGTCAATCATCATGGCGCTCGGCTCGCTGTGCGCGGCCGGCACGCTGCTGGCGCTGCGCCTGCGCGAAGGAGTCTGAGCGAGGCGCCTGCCGGCCCCGCCCTTCGACAAGCTCAGGGCGAACGGATGGAGAGGCCAAGGGTGCTGGAACCGGAACCCGAACCCCACCTCCGTTCGGCCTGAGCCTGTCGAAGGCCCACACCCGACACCCGCCACCACGACATCGACACGCCCGTGCCGCCGTGGCATGTCCGGCCCTCAGGCAAAGGGGGCAGCGTGACACGAGATCCGGCTATCGACCGCGCGCGCGGGCTGGCGATCCTGGCGGTCGCGTGGTTCCACATGACGCGCGCGCTGATCAATACCGGGCACATGGCCGATGACCCGTTGCTGCAATGGGCGGACCGGCTGGCCTATGGCTGGCACGTCCAGATCTTCTTCCTGGTCTCGGGCTATTTCCTGCAAGGCCGCGTGCGGCGCTGGGCCGACGTCTGGCCGCGCGCGCTCGATCTCTACTGGCCCTACCTGCTGTGGTCGACGATCACCGCGGTCCTGCTGCTCGCCATGCCGGCCTCGGGCAGCGCCCTGCGCCTTAGCGACGTGATCGTGCTGCCGGTGATCCCGTTCCAGCACTACTGGTTCCTGCTGTACCTCATCGCCTGCATCGCGCTGATGGCACTGGTCGGGCGCTGGCCCCTGCTGGTGACGGGGCTGTTCCTCGTCGCCAACCTTGTCGCCTGGCGCGCCGACCTGCCGCAGGACCGGCTCGGCGTCACGCTCGACAACGGCACGTACTGGCCGGCGTTCTTCTTCTTCGGTGCGTGGCTGGCCCGGCGCGGGGTGCTTCTGCGCTGGCGCACCGGACCAGCTCTCGTCGCCTTCGCCGTCGCGGCCCTTGCCGCACTGGCCAGCCTGCGCAGCGGGATCGACATCCGCTGGAGCCTGTTCTTCGTGCCCAGCCTGTGCGCGTGCTATGCCCTCGTCTGGCTTGCGAGCCGGCTGGCGGTGCCGGGGCTGGCCTGGCTTGGCCAGCGCTCGCTGCCGATCTACCTCGTGCACGTCATGGTCGGCGCGGTGCTGCGCGCGCTGGTCTACAAGGTCGCGCCGGGCATCCCGGTGGCCTTGGCCTTCGCGGTGATCTTCGGCGGCGCGGTGGCCATCCCCGTCGTTCTGGATCTCGTCGCCACGCGGCTCGGCCTTGCCAGGCTCGCCGGCTTTGCGCCGATCGTGAAGGTCAGGCGATCAGGCCCGGCCCCAGCAGCGTCAGCAGCTTGACGTCCACCGCCAGCCCGCGCGCGCGCTGCGCCGCGAGGTAGTCGGCGAAGTCATCGAGCGGGGCGTGATGGACGGTGATGCCTTCCTCGCCCACGCCGCCGCCCGCCGCCACGCGGGTCAACCCGTGCGCGCGGAACAGGGTGAAGCTTTCCGAAACCATGCCCGGCGAGGACCAGAACTCGCCCAGCGATTCCAGCCGCTCGGCGTGGTAGCCGGTCTCTTCCTCCAGCTCGCGCGCGGCGGCCAGGATCGCGTCCTCGTCGGCGCTGCTGTCATCGTCGCCGATGAGGCCCGCAGGCAGCTCGAGGCAGGGCCGGCCCAGCGGCACGCGGAACTGCTCGACCAGCACGACCTCGCGCGCCTCTGTAATGGCGAGGATCACCGCGGCGCGGATGTTGCGGGCGCGGGTGACATATTCCCAGCGGCCACGCGTGCGCGCGGTGATGAAGCGGCCTTCCCAGCGCACTTCCTCGGGGTTCTCGCGGTATTCGGTCTCGAAGCTCATAGCAGGATGGGTCCGTCGGGCAGTTCGTTGACGTCGTCGGCCAGGCGCGGGGCGTGTTGGGCAAGTACCGCGCCGACCTGCGCGATCGCGGCGACCATGCCGTCGGCCAAGCGTCCGTCGCGCAAGGGACCGAGCAGCGCGACCATCGCCGCGCCCCAGACTTCGGGATCGACGCGATCGGCGATGGCACGGTCGGCGATGATCTCGGCCTTGCGCTCGTCCAGCGAGACATAGATCACCACGCCGGTGCGTCCAGTGGTGCGGCTCTCAGCACCCAGCCGGAAGGCGGTCAGCGCGCGGGCATGGACGCGGGCGCGCTTGACGGGCGTCGGTGTCAGCCACAGGCGCAGGCGCCGCCATTGCAGGATCGCCAGCATCGCCGCGAACTTGATGACGGCCACGGTCAGCGCCAGCCCGAAATAGGCCCGCGGGCCCCACTCGCTGGCCCACAGGCCCAGCGCGCGATCGACGAGCGCGATATAGAATGCAGGCGCCGTCTCCAGCGCGGCCAGCGCGAGAAATGCGACGAAGACCGACCATGCCAAGGCAACGTCGGTGTAGCTGTCGGAGCGCGGGGTCAGCACCGTGACGATCTCCCCGGCGGTGCCCGCTTCAGCCTCGGCCACGGCCTGCGCGATCCGGGTACCATCTTCCCTGGTCAGTATCATGTCACCAGTCCCCCGAAGCGCCGCCGCCGCCGAAGCTGCCGCCACCACCGGAAAAGCCACCACCGCCGCCCCAGTCGGAGCCGCCGCCGCCACCGCCGCCTCCCCAGCCACCGGTGGGGAAGATGAACACGCCCGGCCCGCCGCCATAGCGACGCCCGCCGCGCATCGCGCGCAGGAACGGCAGGGCAAAAAAGAAGAAGAAGATCAGCAGGAACACCACAGTGCCGGCATCGAAATGCGGCTCGCGCGCTTTGCGTTGGGTTTTTTCGGCCTGCGCCGCGACCTTACGCGCCTCGTCCTCGGGCAGCTTGAGCTGCGCGATCAACTGGTCGGTCGCCGCGTTGATGCCGCCGGCATAGTCGCCGGACTTGAAGCGCGGCACGATCTCGCGCTGGATGATGATCGCCGAAAGCGCGTCGGTCAGGATGCCCTCGAGCCCGTAGCCGACCTCGATGCGCACCTTGCGCTGGTTGGGCGCGACCAGCAGGATCGCGCCGTCGTTGCGGCCCTTGTCACCGATCCCCCAGGCTCGGCCCAGCCGATAGCCATAGTCCTCGATCTCGAGCCCGCCGAGATCGGGCACCGTCGCCACGACAAGCTGGCGCTGCGACTGCGTCTCGAGCGCGGCGAGCTTGGCATCAAGTGCCCCCACCTGCTCGGGCGTGAGCAGGTGGGCGTCATCCACCACGCGGCCGGTCAGTTGCGGAAATTTCAGGTCCGACGCTGTCTGCGCCATGGCTGGTGCGGCGAGGAACGCCAGCACCAGCAGCACGATCGTGGCGAGCCGTTTCACCGGCTTAGTTGAAGTTGACCTTGGGCGCGGTGTCTGCCCCCGGGGTGGTGGCCTGGAACGGCACCATCGGCTTGGCGCCGTAGATCACCTTGGCGCCGATCACCGCCGGAAAGGTGCGGATGGTGGTGTTGTACGACTGCACCGCGTCGTTGTAATCGCGGCGCGAGACGGCGATGCGGTTCTCGGTGCCTTCGAGCTGGCTTTGCAGCGCGAGGAAGTTCTCGTTCGACTTGAGGTCCGGATAGGCCTCGACGTTGGCCATCAGGCGCCCGAGGCCCTGAGACAGCTCGCCCTGTGCCTTCTGGTAGGCGGCGACCTTGTCGGGGTCGGTCAGGTCGGCCGCGGTGATCTGTACCGACGTCGCCTTGGCGCGCGCCTCGGTCACCTTGACCAAGGTGTCCTGCTCCTGCTTGGCATAGCCCTTCACCGTCGCGACCAGGTTGGGCACGAGATCGGCGCGGCGCTGGTACTGGTTCTGCACCTCGGCCCACTTGGCCTTGGCGTTTTCCTCCGACGTCGGGATCGAGTTGACCCCGCAGCCGGCGAGGCTCGCGGCCGCCACGGCCGTCAGGGCGAAGCGGGGCAGGAAGCGGTTGAACTGGCCGGACATGACTGGATCCTCGTTGCAGAATGCACGAGACGACATAGCGCAGGCACGTTTCCGTTCAAGGGCATGAACCCGGCTTCGTCGTGCGTTCGTCGTGTCGTTCGTCGAACTGTAAAGGATTGGCCCTGCGCCTTGCCGCGCAGGCCATCGAATGGCACAAAACCGCCAACGACGGTTAACAAAAGGGGGACACGCAGCGTGGCCATTCTCGACGAGTTCAAGACCTTCATCGCACGCGGCAACGTGCTCGACCTCGCGGTCGGTGTGATCATCGGCGGCGCGTTCGGCAAGATCGTCACCTCGCTGACCGAAAGCGTCATCATGCCGGTGGTTGGGTTCGTGACCGGCGGCGTCGATTTCACGCGCTTCTTCGTGCGCCTCGGCCCGATCCCCGCCACGTTCAAGGGCGACGTCGACAGCTATTCGCAGCTCAAGGCCGCCGGCGTTTCGATGATCGGCTATGGCGACTTCATCACCCAGGCGGTCAACTTCCTGATCGTCGCCTTCATCATCTTCCTGCTGGTCAAGGCCGCCAACTCGCTGATCCGCAAGCATCACGAGGAAAAGCCCGCAGAACCCGCCAAGCCCGCCGGCCCGAGCGAAGTCGACCTGCTGATCGAGATCCGCGACGCGCTCAAGGCCAGGGATTGAGACGAAAAGGACGGGACAAGCCTGCGCCGCCCCTTCCCTTGGCGGCGCGGGCTTCCTATATGACCCTCTGCCGGTTCGTCCGGCTATGGCGATAAACTGCGACGTGCAATAGATGCAGCGGACCCGGGGGCGGTACCCGGCGGCTCCACCACCTCTTCCGCGCACGGCTCCTTCCAGGGGCTGCGGGAAAGATGACGGGGCCGAACTAGGATCGACGTGTGTTGAAAAGCGTTGTTTTCGCCCGGGCTGAGTAACCCGTTAAAGGCTCAAAACCCACAAGTGCCAACGACAACGAAGCACTTGCTCTCGCCGCGTAACCTGACGGCCTAACGGCCTGATCTTACAAAGCGAAAGCGCGGCTGGACACGCCGGTCAACAGAAGTGATACCAGCGGCCCGGGGGGTGCCGGGCAACAGAAATCCCCCCACCTTTGCGCTTATCTTGGATAAATTCGGCTCTCGCTTCGATGAGGCGTGGGCGCATGGCCGTCTGGCTCTTCGACAGGCTCAGGGGGAATGGGTTCGGGTCGTTTGCGCTGCATCCCATCCGCTCGTCCTGAGCCTGTCGAAGGACGGCCAGACGCGACGCAACCTTCAACCGCTCAGCCCGGCTTGCCCTCGGCCGAACACTCTGCTGCGGCCTCGGTCTCGATGCGCCGGCTGGAGGCGATCGCCGTCGCCTTGCGCTTCCAGCCGGGCTGGAGATAGGCCACCGTGGCCATCACGATCGCCGCGAGCGAGCCGACCGGGAAGGCCAGCCACAGCGCGTCGGCGCCAAGCGCGGGATAGGTCAGGTGGTAGAAGCCCAGCCGCACCGGGAACATCGCCACGGCGATCACCAGCAAGGGTGCCAGCACCACGCCGCCCGCGCGCATCGTGCCGAACAGCATGATCGTCATGCCGAACAGGATGTAGCTCCAGCTCGCCAGCAACTGGATGTGGCGGGCCATGTCGACGGCCGGGCTGGTCGAGCCGAGGAACAGCACCAGCACTGGCCGGTCGAAACCGAGCAACAGCGCCGTCATCGCCCCGGTCACCGCGCAGTTGAGGATGAGGCCGGCGCGCGTGATGCGGCCAAGGCGGTCGACCAGTCCGGCCCCGATCGACTGCGCGGCCATGGCGCTGAGCGCGGCGGAGATCGCCATCGCCGGCATCTGCAGGTAGGTCCACACCTGGAGCGAGGCGCCATAGGCGGCGCTGGTCACCGATCCCTCGCGGTTGACGAGGCCGAGCATGACGATGCCTGCGCCCGAGACGATCAGCATCTGCGCGCCCATCGGCAGGCCCTTGGTGACGATGTAGCGCAGCTCGTCCATGCGCGGCACGAGATAGCCCAGCTCGGGCCCGCGCAAGCGCAAGGGCAGGTTGCGCGCATAGGCATAGATCACCAGCACGATCATCGAGACATAGGACGAGGTCGCGGTGGCGAGCGCCGAGCCCGCGATCCCGAAGGCCGGGATCGGCCCGAGGCCGGCGATGAAGACCGGGTTGAGCCCGCAGTCGAGCACGACCGAAACGATCATGAAATAGAGGCTGGTCTTGGCATCGCCCGCGCCGCGAAGGCCCATCGAGACCATGACCGAGATCATCGTCGCGGGCAGCGCGACGAAAATGACTCGCAGGTACGCCAGCGCGAAGGCGTAGATGTCCGGCGGCGTCGACATGAGCCCGAGCAGCGCCGGCGCCGACATCCAACCCACCGAGGCGACGAGGACCGCCAGCCCTACGCAGAAGCCCACCGCGGTCCCGAAGGTGCGGCGCGCCGCGTCGACGTCGCCCGCGCCGAACGACTGCCCGACCTTGACCGTCGCCGCCATGCCAAAGCCAAACACCGCGGCGAAGACCAGGAACATGACGACGTTGGCATTGGCGGTCGCGGCCAGTGCCGAATCGCCGAGCAGGCGCCCGACCCAGATCGCGTTGATCGAGCCGTTGAGCGACTGGAGGATGTTGCCGACCAATGTCGGCAGCGAAAACAGCAGCAGGGTCTTGAGGATCGGCCCGCGCGTCAAGTCGCGCGCCCCGGGGCCGCCCGGGGCGGTATTGCCGTGCGCACGTGCCATGCCGTTCAGTCCTTCTTGTTCTGTAGCGCGGCGAGTGCGGCGAAAGGACCGCTGGCCGGATCGCCCGAAAGGTTGTGCTCGGCGCGCGCCTTGTCGGCCATCGGCCCCTCGGCAAAGGGATCGATCGCGAGCGCGAGGCTCTGCGCCACCGCCTCGCCCAGATCGAAACTCAGGCCTTCGTAGGGAATCTCGTCGCAGTCGTCGGCGGTCAGCTCGATTTCCTCGTCCGGCTCGGCCGCGAGCGTGGTCTCGGGCACGAAGCGCAGGGTCAGCGGCTCGTCGATGGTGACGGCGAAGTCCTCGCCCGAGATGGCGCAGGGCTGGTCGATCGTGGCGGTCAGCCGCCCGTCGGCCCGCACGACCGTCCCGTCGACCGACAGCCGGACCGCGGCCTGCATGGCATGGATCGCCGAAATGCCGAAGCGCGCGGCCAGGCGGCGGCGGGCCTCCGCGTCCGGCTCGAGCAGCAGCGGCGCGTCGGTGATCTGGCGCAAGTCGACCATGTGCGAGAATTCGGGCGTCTCGATCATCGGCCGATCTCCGCGCCGAGCACGCGGTCGGCGGGCACCATCGCCAGGCCGGCGGCAAAGGCGCGCGCACGGCGGGCCAGGACCAGCGGGTCGGTCCCCTCAATCAGCGTAACGTTGCGCGCGATCGCTGCAGCGAAGGCGTCCTCGCCCTGTTCCAGCCCCTCGCGATAGGCGCCGAGGCGGCCACCCAGCGTGCCCATCAGCTTGCCGATGTGCTTGCCGACGACGATGTCACCCACCCCGCTTTCGCGCAGCTGGCCGTCCATGTCGTCGACAAAGAGCTCGGTCATCCACACCGAGGCGGGGATCAGGCCCTCCTCGCGCTCCATCCGCAGCAATACGAGCGACAGGATCAGCGTGATCATGTCGAACCGGCCCGGCACGGTGTCGGCCACGCCGCATTGCGCGTACCATTCCTTCTCGCGGGCGATTTCCACCACGCGGTGCCACAGCGGGCGGGCGGCGTCGCGATCATCGCGGGTTTGGCCCATCAGGCGGGCGAGCAAGGACATGGCGGCAAGGCTTTCGAAGTTGGCGGGCAAAAAATGGCGGGCGGGAGGGGATGGCAAAATGGGACGCGTAAAGATGTCATGGGCCAAACCGGCACGCCGCCATTGCGGACAACCCGTTTCGCCCCTAAGGCTTGGGCGGATATAGGGCGCGGCGACGCGAAGGCAAAGGGCGCCTTTGGACGTTGTCATCGCTGGTCGCTGTGACGGCCGCATGCCGGGAAAACCGGCGCGGCCACGGGATTTCGGAGTTCGGGAATGCGCGCAAATCGGATGGTCATGGCAGGCACGGCGCTGGCCGCGCTGGTGACGCTCGGAGGCTGCGCGAGCATCCGCGATCACCGCGGGTTCCAGATGGACCATGCGCTGACCGATTCGCTGCAGCCGGGGGTGGACAACCGCCTCTCGGTCGAGCGCGCGCTGGGCCAGGCCACCTTCAAGAGCCAGTTCGGCCCGCAGAGCTGGTACTACGTGTCGATCGACACGCGCCAGCGTCCGTTCAAGCGCCCGCGCACCGTCGACGAGCAGGTGATGAAGGTGAACTTCGACGCCGCCGGCAACGTCACCACGATCGACCGCAGCAGGCTGACCCGCGTGCCGACGATCCACCCCGTGCGCGAGACGACGCCGACGCTGGGCCGTCACCGCAGCTTCTTCCAGGATCTGTTCGGCAACATCGGCTCGGTCGGTGCGCTGCCCGGCGGCATGGGCGGACAGGGCCAGGGCCGCGGCCCGACCGGTTCGGGCCCGAACGGCAGCTGATCCGGGGGCAGCTGATCCGGGCCTGACGACCGGCACGTCCATGCCGGTCGTCAGACGGTCGCTCGCGCGATCAGAAGGGCCTCGTCGCGCGCGGACCGGCGCGCGATCAGCAGCATCAGCACCACGATCGGCACCGCCACCACGTTCATCGACAGCATGGCGTGGGTCAGGTTGCCGGTGGCATCGGACAGCAGACCCACCGCATAGGGGCCGATACCCATGCCCAGGATCGTCATCGTCAACAGGTAGAGGCTGGAAGTGACGCCGCGCATGCGGGGCAGCACCTGGTCGTACATGATCGCGTAGAGCGGCGGCATCCAGCCGGTCAGCACGAAGCTGTAGAGCGCGAAGTGCCAGTAGAACGTCGGCGCGTCGGGCGCGAGGTAGGTCCAGAACGACAGGATCGGCGAAACCCCCATCGTGAACAGCGCCACCAGCGCGCGGCCCGACGAGGGCAGGCGGCGATGCAGCGCATCGGCCAGCGGCCCCCACAGCAGCGGCCCGACGATGCCCATCGCCACCGACAGCATGCCGAACTGCAGCGCCGCATCCTTCATCGAGAGATGGTAGGTCTTGATGAGGAAGCTGGGGTTGAAGGCCATCATCCCGTAATTGATCGTCGACTGCAACGTGCCGACCGCGATCGCCATGGTCAGCGTGGACGAGCCGGCAATGACGCGGAATGCCTGCGCATCGGCTGCGCGCATCCGCTGCATAAGGTTGACCAGCACGAACAGCCCCAGGCCGATCACGCTCCATTGCAGGACGTGGGCATCGATCGTGACCGGCCCCAGCGCCATCGGCGGGCGCGGCGACAGGCCCTGGCACAGCCAGACCAGCACGCGCATGGAGCCGGCGATCGCGGCCAGCGCGGCAAGATTGAAGGCGATCGCGGCGGGACGCGCACGGCGCCTCGCCATGGCGATCCAGTGGAAGCCGGGCGTAACCCCGCCGAGCAGGCCGAGGCTGGCGCGGAACGGATTCGCCTCGGGCTGGGTGGGCATTCCGTCGATCGCGCCGCGTACCGGCTCGGGCATGGTCCACAGGAACGCCGCCAGCACAAAGCCGGGCACCGCGGCCACGAGGAACGCGAACTGCCACCCCTTGAGGCCGAACGGGGCCGTGCCCCCCGCCCAATGCGCGGTCCATGCCTGTGCCGCGACACCGCCCAGGATCAGCGAGCCGCCCAGCCCCAGCGCGATCGCCGCAGCCATGACCGCCATGACGAACCCGCGCCGCTGTTTCGGCCAGTAGTCGTACAGCAGCGAGGTGCCCGCCGGCTGCGTCGCCGCCTCGCCGATGCCGACCCCCAGCCGCGAGAGCGCGAGCAGCGCGAAGCTCGAGGCGAGACCCGCCAGCCCCGTCGCGGCCGACCACAGCACCAGGCTGATGCCCAGCAGCCGCGTGCGCGTCCAGCCATCGGCCAGCCGTCCGACCGGCAACGAGAACACCGCATAGAACAGCGCGAAGACGGTGCCGTATAGCAGCCCCATCTCGGCATCGCCGATGGCCAGGTCCTGCTTGATCGCTGGTGCGAGGATCGCGAGGATCTGGCGATCGAGCAGGCTCATCGCATTGGTCAGCGCCACGAGCACGAGCGCATACCAGCCGCCCTTGGCGATGGCCTGCGAGGGGCTGGTTACGCCGCTGGCAACGTCGGCGCCAGGGAGGGCGGCAGGGATGGCCATCAGGCGAGCGCCGCCGCGATGGTCTCGGCGATCGGGGTGGTCGGGCGCCCGATCAGGCGACTGAGGGTGTGGCTGTCGTCGAACAGCTGGTCCTTGCTCGATTCGAAGCTGGAGTCCGACACCATCTGCGCGATGAAGCCGGGCAGGCCGACACCTTCGAGCGCGGCGGCATAGTCGGCCTTGGGCATGTCGACATAAGCGACTGGCTTGCCCGCCACCTGCGCCACCTCGGCGGCGAAATCGGCCATGGTGAAGGCGGCATCGCCGGCCAGTTCGTAGACCTCCCCGCCCTGTGCGCTCACCAGCGCGACCGCGGCGGCCGCGGCATAGTCGGCGCGCGTGGCCGAGGCGATGCGCCCCGTCCCCGCCGCACCGATGATCGCGCCATGCGCCACCGACGGCGCCAGCGCCCCGGTGTAGTTCTCGTTATACCAGCCATTGCGCAGCAGCACGAAGGCGAGACCGCTCTCGCGTAGCAGCGCCTCGGTCTGGCGGTGCTCCTCCGCCAGACCGATGGTCGAGCTGTCGGCATGGAGGATCGAGGTATAGGCAATCAGCTTGACCCCAGCCTCGCGCGCGGCGTCGATCACCGCCTTGTGCTGCGCCACCCGCGCGCCGACGGCATTGCCCGAGATCAGCAACAGCCGCTCCACGCCGGCGAGGGCCGGGACGAGCGTTTCGGGCCGGTCGTAATCGGCCACGCGCACCGCGACACCCGCATCGGCGAGCTTCGCGGGATCGCGGGCCAGCGCGACGACCTTGTCCGCACCGACGCGGCCAATGAGTTCGCCGAGGGCGAGACGGCCAAGCTGGCCCGAGGCACCTGCAACTGCGTACATGGAATTTCCCCTTGATGGAGGCGGGACGTCAGAGCTTGAACCAGCGCTCGGCGTTGGTCTGGAAGAACTTCTTCTTGGTCTCGGGCGACATGGTCATCGCGTCCATGGCGTGCACCTCGCGCGCCTCGACCTGATAGGGATAGTCCATGGCGTACATTACGCGGTCCTCGCCCATGACCTCCTGGCAGAACTTGATCGCCGGCTCCCACGCCACGCCAGAATTGGTGACGAGGACGTTAGACTGGAGGTATCCGGCGATGGTCTTGTTCAGCGGCTTCATCCGCTCGTAGCGCTGCGAGCGTACGCCTGCCTGGTGCATGTAGTCCAGGCGATAGAGCCAGTACGGCAGCGCCTCGCCCATGTGGCCGACCATGATCTGCAGGGTCGGATAGCGGTCGAAGATGCCGATGGTGATGAGGCGCAGCAGGTGCATCCCCGTCTCCACCCCGAAGCCGAAGATCGCGCCGTCGAGCCCGGCGTCGAGCATCGGGCCGATCATCGCATCGGGCGAGGTCGAGGGGTGGATGTAGAGCGGCTGGTCGACCTCGGCCAGCGCGCGGAAGATCGGGTCGAACTGCGGTTCGTCGAGATAGTGGCCCTGGGTATGGCTGTTGATCTGGATGCCCTTGAAGCCCAGCTCCTTGGCCCCGCGATGAATCTCGCGCGCGGACCACTCGGGGTCCTGCGGCGCCACGGTGCCCATGCCGATGTAGCGGTCGGGGTACTTCGCGCAGGCCGCCGCAAGCTGGTCGTTGGCGCGCGTGGCGATGCCCTTGGCCTCGTCGAGGTCGGTCAGCGGCTGCACGCCCGGGGAGGTCAGCGCCAGGATCGCCTTGTCGATGCCATGGACGTCCATGTCGGCGATGCGGCGCTCGCCGAGGTCGAGCAGGCGCTCCATGATCTGCGTGGCGCGCGGCGACGGCGACTGGGCGTAGAAGCCCCAGAGCGAGACCATGCCCTTGTCCGCCTCGCCATCGCGGATCATGCGCAGGTACGCCGCGACCTGTTCCTCGGTGGCGAAGGCTTCCTCGGTCGCGATGCGCAGGTAGCCCTGATCGCCCCCGGTCTTCAGCTGTGCGGTCTGGCGTTCTTCGGTCATGCGGGCCTCTCCATGGCTTGCGCCGGCCCGCCCGCGATCACCGTCGGATCACGAAAGACAGGCTGGCAATGTGGTTCATGCGGTCCTCGCGCGCTTCGCGGGCCACGTATTGCGTCGAATAGCCGGCCTCGAGGCTGAGGCCCCGCCCGACCGGCAGTGCCACGCCGGCAAAAGTGCGCAGCTGGTCGAAGCCCGATTTCTGGCCCCAGGCGGTGCGGTTGAAGGCCACGAAGGGTTCGACCCAGGCCACCACCAGCGGATCGCCGCGCTTGCCGATGTGCACGTCGAGCCGGACCAGCTGTCGCAGCCGCCAGCCGGTGCCGGCGGTGCCCTCGACCATGCGCTGCTCCAGCCGGGTGCGACCCGTGACCGTTACGCGCGAGGTCTGGTTGCCGAGGCCGTCGCCCAGCGCGCGCCACATCACCTGCTGGAAGATGCGATGCTCGTGGCTGACACGCCCGCCCTTGGGATCGGTGCGGATGTAGCCATAGCCGCCCCAGACCGTGGTCGAGGGCGCGACCTTCACCCCGAGCGCGCCGCGCACCAGGATCTGCCCGGCACGGCTCGCATCGTCCGTCATGCGCAGCTGCAGGTCGGTGAAGGCCAGGAGCTTGGGATCGAGCGTGATGAACGCCTGCTGCGCGGCCCATACCTGCGCATCGGGGTCCGCCGCGAGAGCCGGTGCGGCCCACGCGAGCAGCGGAGCGGCCAACAGGCAGTTGGCAGGCAGGCGGCGCATGGGTCACTCCGAAAAACGAGGGGGAAGCTGGTCCCGCTATGCCCCTGTCCTTTCCGGAGTGTTGCCCGTGCATGACGTTGCGCGTCAGGCTTCGTGGATGGTCTTGGTGACGAGACAGGCCATCAGGCCTTCCGGCCCGTCCTCGTGGCCGTGGCCCGACCACTTGATGCCGCCGAACGGCGAATCCGACCCGCCGATCATCGTGGTGTTGATGCCCAGCATCCCCGCCTCGACCTCGGCCGCGACGCGCGCGCGATTGGCGTGCCCCTCGGTCCAGGCATAGGCGGCCAGGCCATAAGGCAGCCGGTTGGCCTCGGCGATCATCGCGTCGGCATCGGCGTGGCGATTGATGAGCGCAACCGGGCCGAACGGCTCCTCGTTCATGATCTCGGCATCGAGCGGCACGTCCGACAGCACGGTCGGCGCGAAGAAGAACCCGGCATTGCCGATGCGCTGGCCGCCGGTGTGCAGCTTGGCGCCCCGCGCCACGGCATCGCCGATCAGCCGCTCCATCGCCTCGGGACGGCGGGCATTGGCCATGGGGCCCATCTGCACGCCCTCTTCCAGCCCGTTGCCCACGCGGATCGCGGCGGCACGGCTGACGAAGCCCTCGACGAAGGCGTCGAACACCGGCTCCTCGACGATGAAGCGCGTCGGGCTGACGCAGACCTGGCCGGCATTGCGATACTTGGAGGCGACCACGGTATCGAGCGCACGCTGCAGGTCGGCATCGGCGAAGACCAGCACCGGCCCATGCCCGCCCAGTTCCATCGTCGTGCGCTTCATGTCGTCGGCCGCCAGCTTGGCGAGGTGCTTGCCGACCACGGTCGAGCCCGTGAACGACAGCTTGCGGATCACCGGGCTGCCGAGCAGGTGCCGGCTGACCTCGTCGGGCACGCCGAACACGGCCTGGGCGACCTGCGGCGGAAGGCCGGCATCGAGCAGGCACTGCAGCACGCCCAGCGCCGAGGCAGGGGTTTCTTCCGCAGCCTTGAGGATCACCGAGCAGCCCGCCGCCACCGGCGCGCCGAGCTTGCGCCCGACGTTGCCCAGCGGGAAATTCCACGGCGCGAAGGCCGCGACCGGGCCGACCGGCTCGTGCGTGACAATCGAGCGCGTGCCGGTGGGGCGCACCAGCGCGCGGCCGTAGATGCGGTGAACCTCGCCGGCATAGAACTGGAACAGCCCGGCGCACATCATCACCTCGATCCGCGTCTCGGCCAGGGTCTTGCCCTGCTCGAGCGTGGCGGCCCGCGCCAGATCTTCCTGCCGCTCGACCAGCAGCGCCGCAGCCCGGTTGAGCACCGCGGCGCGCTGTTGGGCGGGTGCCTTGCGCCACAGGGCAAAGCCCTCGGCCGCAACCTCGAGCGCCCGGTCGAGATCGGCGGCCGAGGCCAGCGGCAATTCAGCCAGCACCTCGCCGGTTGCCGGATTGACCACGGCATGTGTGCGCCGACCCTCCCCGCTGACGCGCTGGCCGTTGATAATCATCGAAAGCGGGGGATAGGTCATTGCAACTACAGCCTTTTACTTGGCAGCGATCGCGGCATCATGATCGAGGTCGCGCTGCAGGCGCTGCGCCTCGATCGGCTTGCCGGTCACGGGGTGGTTCATGTGGAACGGTGTAATCTTGTGGGTCGGCCAGAGCCAGTGACCTTCGAGCAATTCGTCCGGGCCAGTCGGGTCGGTGGGATAAGTCACCTTGGGGAACGGCACGTATTCGGGCGGGGTATGCGCCCAGCCCTTTTCGAAGTCGCCATGCCAGATCGGCATGTAGTTGAGGATGTGCATGCGCCACACCCCGTCGACCTTCTTGTAGGTGTTCTCGTAAATGCCGCCTTCCCACCACTGGCGTGCCTTGAGATGCGGCTCCTCGCCCTCGAAATCCTTATGGCGCCCGGCCTGCATCATCGACCGGGCACGGCCCAGCGCGGTGACGCCGTCGGGCTGGATATCGATGATGTCCTGCAGCTGCGGGTGATCGAGCAGGAAGCCGTCGATCGGGCCATTGTTGCCGTAGGTGAAACGCTTCTGGAACCGTTCGCAATAGAGGCGACGGATGCCCTCGCGGCCCTTCCACACGCCGCCGAAGAAACGGACCTCGCCGTCCTCGGTGAACAGGTCGACGGTCTCGTTGTAGAGGCACTTGTCGATCAGGTAGCCGTAGAGGTGCTGCAGCTTGCGCACGTCCAGCTCGTCTTCGCGCACGGTCAGGCGGCGTTCCACGTCGGCCAGCTTGGCCTCCAGCGCCGCGATGCGATCGGTTTCGCCCGTCATCCCACTCTCCATGTTTGCCCGGCCGGATTGGGGCCAGCGCTTTTTAGTTAGTATGCCTCACTAACGAATTGCGGATCGCCGGCCGGGTGTCAACGACCTTCCGCTTCCAGCCGCAGGACTTCGTCGCGATAAGGGCGGATCGCCAGGATCATGCTGAGGGTGGCGACCGGCAGCAGCACGGCCGCGGTGATGACCAGGGCCTTCCACAGCTCGCTCTCGACGCCGACCACGCGCTGCGCGATCACGCCGACCACGAAGCTGCCCATCGCGCCGAAGAAGGTGAACATGAACAGGTAGATCGCCGTGACCTGCCCGCGCATCACATTGGGGGCGATGCGCTGGATCGCCGCGTTCTGCGGGACGGCGCCGGCCAGGCCGAACATGCCGCCCAGTGCCATAACCGCAAGGCTCGCCTCGCCGGTGGGCATCAGCGGCGAGGTGATCGCGCAGACCGTCACCAGGCTGAACAGGATCGCGGCGCAGCGCACATTGGCGTCCTTGTGCCGCTTGGCCATCCATTCGACGAAGGCCCCACCGAGGAACACGCCGAGCACCGAGCTGACCAGCAGCATCGGCGCCATGACCATGCCGATCCGCCCCTCGTCCCAGCCATAGGTGCGGATCATGAAGGGCACGCGCCAGAAGGCCAGGCCGAAGGTCTCGATCGCGGCGAGCGCGAGGCCGAGGAACAGCGGATAATAGACCCGCCCGCGGGCGTGGATCGCGCGCACCGCGTCAAGCCCCGTGAAGGTCAGCATGCGCTGCGCCAGGCCCTGCCGCGGCGCGGCGCTCTGCACCTGCATCGGCGGGGCGATCCCGCGCCGCGCCGGCTCGCGGATCATCAGCAGCAGCGCAGCCGCGACCAGCGCCAGCGCCCCCTGCCCCAGCAGGATCAGCTGCCACGAATGGACGTGCAGCCCCAGCACCACCGGGTCCTTGATCCCCGCCAGCCAGACGATCAGCTTGCCGCCGAGCGCGACGCCCACCGTCGTCCCGCCGATGAAGCCGAACTGCAGCACGGCAAAGGCGCGGGTGATCTTCTGCGGCGGGAAGAAATCCGCCAGCAGCGAGTACGAGGCCGGCGCATGTGCCGAACCGCCTGCGCCCAGGAACATGCGCGAGCCGACGAACTGCCCGAACCCCTGCGCAAGGCCACCCAGCGCCATGACCGTGCCCGTCGCCAGCATTCCGCCCGCCAGCACGAGGCGGCGCGGGTAGATATCCGCGAGGCGCGCCAGCGGAATGCCGACCACGACGAAGAAGATCACGCTCGCCGGGCCACCGAGGAAGCCCAGCTGCTCGTCCGACAGCCCGAAGTCGAGCTTCACCCGCTGCGCCAGCATTCCGAACACGGTCTGGTCGAAGAAATTGAGAAAGGTGGCGAAGACGATGGCGAACAGCGCGAACCACGCTGCCGACGCCTTGGGCCAGGCCTGCGTGCTGGCCTGAGCAGCCTGCCCCGATTCGCGCCCGGCCTCCGCTTCCGCCGCGATCGCCGCGACCCCGTCGTCGGGAATCGTCGGCGCCATTGCACCTGCCATGATCGATCTCCTCTCCCGGCCAGGCACGCTTGAATCGCGAACCTTTTTCATCCGGCGCATTGTTAGTCTTGCATACAAATTCGCCTTGGTGAATAGGTAAGGCGAAAAACTTGGATGCGGCCGTTTCGGACCGGTCCAGACGATAACAATCGTTACAGCGGAAGAGGAGAGCTTCGATGCAGGACCTGCCGGGCAAGACCGCCCTTGTCACCGGAGGCGCGAGCGGGATCGGCCTCGGCATCGCCAAGGCGCTGCTAGGCGCCGGGATGAACGTCGCCATCGCCGACATCCGCGACGATCACCTCGCCGCCGGCGCGGCCGAGCTGGCCGACGTGGCAGGCGGCGCCACCGACCGCATCCTCGCCCTCAAGCTCGACGTGACCAACCGCGCGCAGTTCGCCGGAGTAGCGGACGCGATCGAGGCGCGCTTCGGCAAGATCCACCTGCTTGCCAACAATGCCGGCGTCGCCGTTGTCGGCCCGACCGAACTGGCGACTTTCGCCGACTGGGACTGGGTCATGGGCGTGAACCTGGGCGGGACCATCAACGGCATTGTTACCGTGCTGCCGCGCATCCTCGCGCATGGCGAAGGCGGCCACATCGTCAACACCGCCTCGATGTCGGCCCTGGTGCCCGCGGCGATGACCACGATCTATTCCTCGGGCAAGGCGGCCGTCACCTCGATGATGGAATGCATGCGCCCCGAACTCGAGGCGCGCGGCGTGATCTGCTCGGCGTTCTGCCCCGGCGCGGTCCAGTCCAACATTGCCGAGGCGGGCAAGACCCGCCCGGCCGACCTTGCCGAAACCGGTTATGCCGAAGCCGACAAGCGCCGCCAGGCCGGCGGCAATTTTGCGCACCTCTATCAGACCAAGGAAGAGGTGGGCCAGCGCGTGCTCGCCGGCATCCTCGCCGACGAGCTCTACATCCTCACCCACGCCGAATTCCTCGTCGGCGTGCGCGAACGCGGCGAGGCGACGACCGCCGCCGTGCAGACGCACCTGCCCGAGAACGAGGAATACAAGCAGACCTTCGCCATGCTGTTCCGCAACCCGGCGATCACCGCCGAAGTCGAACGGCAGGGCGCCCTGAAAGCGTCGCGTACCCAGCCCACCCCGGCCCAGCCCGCAACCGCCTGAACGCCAAGACCGGAGAAGCAAGACTCATGAAGGATTATGCCGGCCGTACGGCCTTCGTCACCGGCGGCGCCAACGGCGTCGGCATCGGCCTCGTTCGCCAGCTGCTCGAAGAGGGCTGCAAGGTCGCGATCGCCGACATCCGCCAGGATTCGATCGACCAGGCGCTCGCCAGCCTCGACAACCGGGAAGTCATGGGCGTCCAGCTCGACGTCTCCAGCCGCGAGGCCTTCCGCAAGGCCGCCGACCGCGTCGAGGCCGAATTCGGCCCGGTCTCGCTGCTGTTCAACAACGCCGGCGTCAATCTCTTCCAGCCGATCGAGGAATCGAGCTACGACGACTGGGACTGGCTGCTCGGCGTCAACCTCCACGGCGTGATCAACGGGGTCATGACCTTCGTGCCGCGCATGGTCGAGCGGGTGAAGGCCGGCACCCAGACTGGCGGGCACATCACCAACACCGCCTCGATGGCCGCCTTCCTAGCCGCGGGCACGCCGGGGATCTACAACACCACCAAGTTCGCGGTGCGCGGCCTGTCGGAATCGCTGCATTACTCGCTGCTGCAATACGGCATCGGCGTCTCGGTGCTATGCCCGGGCTTGGTCAAGAGCTACATCTACGCCAGCGACGCGATCCGCCCCGATGCCCTGAAAGCCGGTGCCAAGCCGGTGAACCAGGCCGCGGTCGATCGCCTCGCCGGGGTGCACGAGTTCGGCATGGAACCCGACGTCATCGCCCGCCGCACCCTCGACGCCATGCGCGAAAACCGCCTCCACATCTTCTCGCACCCCGACCACAAGGAAGAGATGCGCGAAATCTTCGACGAGATCATCGCCGAATACCAGGACTACCCCAAGGACACCGGCTACGACCAGCGCGTGGCCTTCGAGGCGTTTCGGGCAAAGTCCTTCGCAGAGGCAAGGGCGCGATCGAAGGCGAGTGGAGTGTGACGAAACCGACAAAACTCAAAGCCTCGTTCCATCTGGAACGGGGCTTGGATCAAACCGGCTCGGACTTTGTGTAGCGAAGCAGACGATACAGAGAATACGGATTGGTTGTTAAATAGCGCCAAACCAGGCGCTTGGGATCTTGGAGTGTCCGAAACAACCATTCGAGGCAAAGATCTTGCATCCAGTTTGGAGCACGCGGCGAGTCGCCGGATAGAAATCCGTACAAGCCACCGCACGTTTTGATCCAGCCGACGCCCTTAAGCTTGGCGGCATTTCTCACACACCAATGCTCTTGCAGGGGCTTGCCCAGCCCTACCCACAATACGTCCGCACCGCTGGCACGGATGTCAGCACAGATCGCGTCTTCTTCATCCGGCCTGAAGTAGCCGTTGCGGCGGCCGACTACCTTCAGGCCAGGATAAAGCGTGAGCATTTGCTCGACCGCGCGTTCGTTCTGGCTTTCCGAACCACCCAGAACAAAAAATGAAAGATTATGCTGCACTGCAGCTTCCGCAGCGTCATGAAAGAAATCAGTCGTTGCGATGCGTTCGGGGAGCGGTGCCTTGGTCAAGCGGCTTGCAAACACGACCGACTGCCCGTCTGCATGGATCCATGTCGCCTTCAGCATGACATCGCGAAACTTGGGGTCTTGACCAGCGAGAGCAACTCCCTGGCCATTAGACGAAAAAACCAATTTAGGCATGGCCTTATCGCGTGAAAGCTGGGCTTTTTTGCAATCAGCAACCATCAGGTCCGCGAAGGCGGGACGGGTGATCTGTAATGTCGGCAAGCCCCCTACGACAGCACGGGCCAAGCCGACAGCATCATCGCTGCCCGAACCGCTTGCTTTGATGAAAATCGATTCGACCACGGATGAATTCCCACTGCAACGGGTTAAGCCTCGCACACTGCAATTTTGGCGCTAGCTATGCCGCAGTGCAAGAAAATTGTTGCATTTGGACGTAAAATGCTTTGCCACAGAAAGGAGCCATTCGCCTGGAATAATCAGTTTAGGCAGAACCGACGACGCGCCTCACATCGAATGGAATACAAGGAGTCTGCGCACGTGAAGAGAGCACTGCTTGTCTGTACGCAAATGGAACTGGGCGGAGTCCAGATCCGGGCACTCGAGCTGAAAAGATTCATCGAAGAACGCGGCGGAAAAGTCGATATTGTTTTCCTTTACAGGAAGAGTGCCGCCATTGCTGAAAATGAGAGCATTATTGCCATATTTCATGAAAAAACAAAAAACCCGATATCGTTGTTAAAGGGATTTTTTAAACTACTAAGGCTATATAAAAATGGCCAATATGCTTCAGTGGTAGGATTTGCACACTACGCATCTCCCATAGCAACCACTTTGGGGTTATTTTTTGGGATAAAATCCAGAATTGCGACGCAGACAAACCCCCCTCATGATTCCAAGTTTGCCGCGGTGCCATTAGACAAATTTTGCGGCGCCGTTGGTATTTACACCGCCAATATAGCGGCATCCGAAGCAATTTTTAATGGCTTGAAAGATTACCCTCAGCGCTACCGAAGCACATTGAAGATCATCCACAACGGCATTCGCCCGATTGAGCCATCGATGAGCAGAGCGGACGCAAGAAATAAATTCGGATTTCGCGAAGGCGAAAAGATACTGATTAATTGCGGCAGATTGTCGCACCAAAAAAATCAATCCTTTTTGATTGATATCCTCAAGAGGCTTCCCACAGACTATAGATGCGTCATTGTCGGCGAAGGGGAATTGAAGTCCGAACTTGAAAATAAGGCGAAGGATGCCAATCTGTCCGAACGGTTTTCGTTGATAGGGCGTATACCGCCGCAAGATATCGCGGACTTCATGCATGCAGGTGACGTATTTGCTTTCCCATCGATCTTTGAGGCTTTCGGCCTCGCAATGGTCGAAGCTATGGCAGCGGGCACCCCAGTCGTAAGCTCAGACTATCCGGCTCTGGTAGAAGTCGCCGGGGATGGAGCGATTACACTCCCCTTGGACGCCGCCCTTTGGGCTGCAGAGATAGAAAATCTCATATCGCGCCCTTATCGAGACACGCAGGCAGCCAAAGGAATTGCGAGGTCCCAGAACTTCAGTTCAGACGCCATGAGCGCGAAATTCTACGCCGAAATGTTTGGTTGTCAGTCTGAAGACTAACTTGACATTCATTTACATGGGCTGTCGATTGCAATTTATGAAACGGCGGACGCAAATCTTCGTCGTGATAGCGATAGAACTGCCAAAAAATTCACAATTTCTCCAATAACCGGGCCTAATATTGTCAATGGAGAATTATTTTTAAATGTTAGCGCAAAAATAATTACTAGAGACAAAGTCAGAACAGAGCAAATTCCGCTAAATTTTGCCAAGTGAAGGTTCGCACCACTCACTGCCAGCAATGCGGTATGTGGCTCTCGCAATGCTCGGAAAAACACCAAAATCGCCATCAAAAAAATGGCAATTCGGACTTGGGAAGCTTCGTACCCCCGAGATGCAAAGAGCCGGTCCGACCAATATGCGATAGGAAACGCTAACAAACAATTCAGTACCCACACGATGGCCATTATGAAAAAAAGATCGCGTAAAAGCTTGATGATGGAGCTTTGATCCGATTGGTCGCGAAGTGAGGCTGCAATTCGGGGTGTCTCAAATTGCATCACTCCCGTCAACACCACGCCCAACGGACGGAACGTAAGCGTAGCCAATGCGATCGGCGCAAACGCAGCAGGCGACAGAAACAAGGTGGTCAGATAGGCATGTGAACTAGATGAGATCTGGCCAAATATCGAAGACAGCAGCGAGCCAGCGCCAGTGCGCTTGAAACGCGCTACGTAACTAATATAACAATCTCGGCTAAAATTCGGAAGTCTCAACCAAACCTGACGAATTGGTATTCCAGATAGGATTGACGCGAATATCTGAAGGGTAAGAAACCAAACAATGCTTTCAAGTCTGATAATCGCGGCTCCGACAAGCAGCAAGCAGTAGACAAGGCCGTAAGCAACATCGGAGTTTCTAGCCTCTTTTCGTTGTTGACCGACCAACGCCAGCGCCCTGAACGCATATCGAGACCAAGTCGCCAATGCCAGCAGTGCCGATGCCACCAAGACGCCTGACGAAGCGCCGGCAGACCAAATTACCGGGATGAGCATTAGACTCCCCATCAGGGATATGCCCCAGACTGTGGGCACGAACACTCGTTCGACGTCGTCAAACAGCCCGCCCTGCGCAATTTGGGACGCGGCAGGGACAGTCACGAGCCCATTCGACAGCGCCATGCCCGTTGCCAACACCACCTGGACAAATGCGAAGACGCCAAAATCATGTAGCGAACTTGCGCGCTGAACCAAAAAAGAGGCAAAAAACCCGGAACCCGAAAAAATCAACGGACCCGACAAATTCAAGATCCGGTCCCGGTTTGCCTGTGATAATTTCACGATAGTCCCCACTCTTAAGTGTCAGCGCATTTACCGTGTCAAGATGCGGGCAGGATTGCCCACGGCGATAGCATTTGGTGGAACGTCGCGTAATACGACCGCCCCTGCTCCGATCTTGGCGCCGCTACCTATATGGACAGGACCAATCACGATTGCGTTCGAGCCGAATTCCACATGGTCGCCGATCACCGGAGCGCCAGCCATCCCATTGCCTTTCACCCCTAGTGTAACGCCATTTCGAAGAATTACCCCTTCGCCGATCACGGTTCGCTTGTTTACGACCAGTCCGTGAATATGGACGATCTTGGCAGACTTACCCAACGAAATTGTAAGTGGAAAATCACAGCCAAACCCAAATTGACTGACTATTTTGTAAAAATAAATTACTGGAATGCCAAAAGTTCGTATCAATGCAGACGATCCATCTAGCCATTTCGCCAATCTAAATATTAAAAGAAAAATCCTTCCCTTGCCGTTACCTTGATTAGCTTCAAAATCTTGCATTACATACGTTTTTAGCATTAATATCGACATAAATCACCCAAAATAGATTATGTTTTCATTCCTTTATCGTTGTTACCCCAGCAATGCGCCCGAGATAATCGACCACATCGACATCAATAATGCTGTTTTTTACTTCAACCATCGCCGGAGTTATTGACATTGGCGGAGGCCTGATCCCCGGATCACCCCAGCGGGATACGTTTACGATCACGTCAAGGCGATTTCGAATTGCATTCCCATGGACATGAATTCCCACCGGACCATTTTCCAAACTCGGCTTTTCGGTAGGAACCACCATTCCTGGACTATCGACCTCAATCGTGCCACGATTACCCTCTCCAACCGCATCCCAGCCTAGTCGCATTTGTCGCCATCCAGCACGATAGCGGCTCCAAACATGCCAAGTCCCTAGGGCGTTATTGGAACCCACTGACGAACCACCCACGGAGAAACCAAACACAACACCATAACCAAAAAAGTGGTCCGATCCGTCTATTGTTACGCCAGTTGCTTCGGGATCCGCATTTTTGTCAGCCTTGATGGAAGCATATTCCAAATAAAGCTGATGCGTTGACCCCTCCGGTGCGCCCGTTTTTCCTTTTAGAATTTGCAGTCCATTACCCGTGGAATTTTCTACAATGACCCTTCCTACACGGATGTAAGAAATCCATTTAAAAATTACACCAGATATTGGTTGGCCGCTAACGGATCTTTTTCCGAGTACATCGACCGATAGACTATCAATCATAACATCATTGTATATTTCACCATCCGGCGTTGATACAACGCAGTCACCCTCGAAGTTATCGAGGGGGTAAAATACAGCGCCGCTTGATTCTATATTAATGCCTACCGGAAGTTCGAAGGTTTTAGATCCATATAAACTGCTTCCATTTAGAAATATCGTCTTAATACCGAATTGGCGAGCGTATCGGCAACATTCGTCCCAAGCTGGCCAATCATCTCGTAGACCGTCACCGTAGGCCCCAAAATGACTAGGACCAATACGATCTTGAACTAGTCGAAAAATCCTTCCGCTATGATCCGTTATGGTTGCCGCAGGAAACTGCTTGGCAAATACATCACTGGCGCTTTTGTCATGGACATATCGCCCTTCACCTATTCCAATTCTATTGAATCCAGCAGTATGCACGGCCGCATCGCTCAAATATGCGCCAGCTTTATCAAAATCTATCTTGAGCAATCCAGATCCGTTAGAGAGCTTTGGCAAGCTACCTCCATTACGAACCGCTTGCTGCCTCGCAACGGCGCCGGCTGGAGCAGCAAAGGCTCCAAACATGGCAGTCAACGACCGCACGATAGATCTGCGACTTTTGAGCAACTTCGCCACGCTACACCTTTGGGGAAAGAACAGGTTCAGAGGAGCCGTACGCTTTGAATATTATGAACAAAAGAAAACAGTTTAGAAAATTAGTAGATCTTAAAAAGAATGTCTCAGTCAGATTTAATGTATAAATAATTACAACTCCAACAACCAGAACAAATTTTGAGTATTCGTCGTATTTATTGTATGACAAACCGCTAAGCAATCGAATACAAAGAAAGAATGTCATTAAGAAAAATAATACATAGCCAATTATCCCAACTTCCGTAAGAACAGCAACATATCCGCTATGGAAATTGGCAATGAACCATCCGTATTGTCCGAGAAACTCGCTATTGAATTTATCAACGGTCCAAAATCCGTTCAAACCAAAACCGAGCAGTGGCTGATCAAGCCAGTGGTGAATCGCATGAGACCATATCAAGGTACGCTGCGTTAAAGTGATTTCTTGACCGATAATATAAAAACCGTTATGGCCGGTTCCTGCAATATAAGCAATCATTGCGCTAGCCGCTATTAGCGTTAAGAGCGGAATCGTCACAAATACCTTCCTGATATTTGCGAGATTTTTCCCAATATACGCCATAAAAATTGCAACAATAACAATCGCCGCCGCACCACGACTTTCGGACATTACGCAGGTAGTAATTCCAAAAACAGATGCAAGTAAGTTACTTAGCAATCTACTAAATTTTTGCCTTGCGGATCTGTCAATAAAATCATTCATACTAGCAAAGGCTAAAAAGGCCCCGCTAATTCCTAAAGCCTGCTTACTATTAAAGATACCTTCCCAAGCGCCAGTGTGATAATATGAGCCCGACGTCCCGATGCTAGGCATTAATATCGCAATAGGCCATGACAAAGCACATAAAATCAGTGTTGCGATCTTAACACATTTCATCATCTTTTTTAAGTCTAATGAAAATGTTGAAAGGTAGACCATTACCGCAACAACAAGCAAAATAGCGCCTTTAAGGAGCCCATCCTCTACTTTTTCCGCCCACGCGCCACTTAAAGCGGAGTATGCATAGAACGCAGACAATCCTACCGGAATTTTTCCTGCGCGCCTTGAGAGCGGGCCTAAAATGCTCATGATGCCAGTGGCAGACCACAGGAATATCGTTAGGTATTGTTGAACTTGATCGAATCCTCCGTTGGAAGACCGAATTAATTGATCGTTAAACGGCCCAACGGAAAAAAATACGGCCAAAGTCGCAAGCGTCATTACGCCGGCGGAAAAAACAGAATTGGCCCGACCACTTTTATTCGATCTTTTATTTCTTCCCACCAATTGCGGTGAAGGAACTTCGGGATCATCCAACATACGCCACCGTTTAAAAAAGTGCCATGTAGCGCGTCTATATGGAAACCGAATTCAAGTAAATCTACCGGCCTGAAGCAAGGTGTCAATGCCCTGCTCCCGCCAGCACATTCAGTGCTGTCAAACCCTATAATAATCCCGATACCAAGCGACAAACTTGGCTACGCCTTCCCGCACGTCGGTCTTTGGCGTATACCCCGTCAGCGCCTTGAGCAACTCAGCATCGGCCCAGGTGGCGGGCACGTCACCGGGCTGCATCGGCATGAGGTTTTGTTCAGCCTTGATGCCGGTCGCCGCCTCGATCGCCTCAATGAAGGCGGTGAGTTGGACCGAATCGGAATTGCCGATGTTCACCACCCGCCACGGCGCGACCGGAGAGAGGCTGTCCCCTTCCGCCGGCATTTCGCCATCGACGGGCGCGACAGGCGGCACGTCGATCAGCAGGCGGATAGCCTCGACCAGATCCTCCACATACGTGAAGTCGCGCTTCATATCACCGTGATTGTACACGTCGATCGGGCGCCCCTCGAGGATGGCCTTAGTGAACTTGAACAGCGCCATGTCAGGGCGGCCCCACGGTCCGTAAACCGTGAAAAAGCGGAACATCGTGATCGGCAGGCCGAACAGGTGCGCGTAGCTGTGGGCAAAGTTCTCGGTCGCCTTTTTCGTGGCGGCGTAGAACGACATCTGGTGATCGGCCTTGTCCGTCTCCCGGTAAGGCATCTCCGTATTGGCCCCGAACGCGGACGAAGTCGACGCCAGCAGCATATGCTGGGGCGGATAAGCCCGTGCAGCCTCAAGCAGTTCGAAGGTACCGACAACATTGCTTTCGAGGTACGAACGAGGGTTTTCGATCGAGTAACGGACACCTGCCTGCGCGGCGAGATGGATCACAACGTCAGGCCGCTCATTCTCGAAAAGATCCATGAGCAGGCCTGGCGTCTCAACCTTGTCGATCACGGCCCGGAACTGCTCGGACTGGAGCAGTCCTGCATGGCGACGCTCCTTAAGTGCAACATCATAATAGTCGGTCATCGCGTCTAAGCCAATGACTCTGAAGCCATCCTTGAGAAGGCGGGCACAAACAAACGACCCAATGAACCCCGCGGATCCTGTTACGAGAGCAGTACGCATTGTCAGTTCCTCAATCCGATCCAAACAGGTCGCGCGTGAACACCTTGTCCGGCACGTCGGCAATCTCGGCGGTGGCGCGGTTGGCGACGATCACGTCGCTTTCGGCCTTGAACGTGGCGAGGTCGCGGATCACCTTCGAGCCGTAGAAGTCGTCCTCGGTCATCGTCGGCTCGTAGATCACGACCTCGATGCCCTTGGCCTTGATCCGCTTCATGATGCCCTGAATCGAGGACTGGCGGAAGTTGTCGGAGCCGGCTTTCATGACCAGGCGGAACACGCCGACTTTGCGGGGCTTCTTCGCGATGATCTGGTCGGCGAGGAAGTCCTTGCGGGTGCGATTGGCGTCGACGATCGCGCGGATCAGGTTCTGCGGGACCTCGGAGTAGTTGGCTAGCAGCTGCTTCGTGTCCTTGGGCAGGCAATACCCGCCGTAGCCGAAGCTGGGGTTGTTGTAATGCGTGCCGATGCGCGGATCGAGGCCGACGCCGTCGATGATCTGGCGCGAATCCATGCCGCCGGCGATGGCGTAGCTGTCGAGCTCGTTAAAGAACGCGACGCGCATCGCGAGGTATGTGTTGGAGAACAGCTTGATCGCCTCGGCCTCGCGCGTGCCGGTGAACAGCACGTCGATGTCCTGCTTGATGGCGCCGTTGCGCAGGAGATCGGCGAACACGCGTGCGCGTTCCGACTGCTCGCCCACGATGATCCGCGAGGGGTGCAGGTTGTCGTAGAGCGCGCGGCCCTCGCGCAGGAATTCGGGGCTGAAGATCACCTGCGCGGTGCCAAAGCGCGCGCGCACGTCGTCAACGAAGCCGACCGGGATCGTCGACTTGATGACGATCGTCGCATTCGTGTTGGCGGCGATCGTGGCCTTGATCACGGCTTCGACCGAGGACGTGTCGAACTTGTTCGTGTCCACGTCGTAATTGGTGGGCGTCGCGACGATGACGTAGTCGGCAGCGGCCAGCGCGGCGTGGGCATCAAGCGTCGCGGTGAGGTCCAGTTCGCGCGTGGCGAGGAAGTCCTCGAGCTCGGCATCGACGATGGGCGACTTGCGCGCGTTGAGCAAGGCAACCCGCTCGGCATTGACGTCGACGGCCATGACCGTGCTGTGCTGCGCGAGCAACGCTGCGTTGGACAGGCCAACATATCCCAGTCCGAAAACGGCAATCTTCATAGCGGCAGTCTCTCGCACCAGCGTTGGTCCCCGGGATCGTGATGCGCGGTATCGGCATCACGAAGCCCATTTGCCGGCGGCACGCAATCAGCGATCCGGCGGCAAAGCTATTCCGCATTGCAGCATAGAACGTCAATCGAATTGTATTATTCGCCCGGACCCTTTGCGTGATTCTAGCAGAGATTTCGGCAAGTCGGCTATTATGCTGCAGATCGAAGACATCGGTTTACCGCAGCAATGCCGTCGTGTGGTCTTCCGGACTGGTGGAAATGAAGTCCATCATGTCGTCCTCGAAATAGGCCGCCGTCAGAACGCCGGTATGATAAGCGCCCGTGTCGATACCGATCCGGTTGGCTTGGCGATCGATCGTTGGCGAAATGCTGTGGCCGTGCACGATGATCGCGCCATGGTCGCGGGTATCCGATAGAAACTCGTCGCGAATCCAGATCAGGTCCTGCCGGGCCTGCTTGTCCAGCGCGACACTCGGTCGCACACCCGCGTGGCAAAAGAAATAGTCCCCCGAACGGGCCGTCAGCGGCCACCGGGCTACGTGCGCCATCAACTCGTCAGGCAACGCTTCGCGAACGTGACGCAGCACGCGCGGGTCGTACAGATCGTCGTCCTTGCCGATCGACAGACCAAAACTCTGCAGCGTCTGCCTCCCGCCCACTCTCAGCCAGGCGCGGAACGAGCGGGCGTCTCCGCCATACGTCCGCAGCATCATCTCCTCGTGATTGCCCAGCAGCATATGCTGCCCGCGCGCATGCCGGGTCCATTCATGAAGAAACCGCAAGGCCTGCGCGGATTCGGGACCGCGATCGACGATATCCCCCAGCAGGACGATATGGATGCGATCCGCCTGCCCGCGGCCGCGTGAATGCTGTTCGATCCGCCGCAACAGGTCGCGCAGAAGGTCGTAGCGTCCATGGACGTCCCCGATCACGTAAATGCGTTCGCCCTTGGCTGTTCGCCGCACGCGGTGCATAGTGCTCCTTTGTTTGGGGACTTTCATAATGCGTTGCACGCGCGCCTTGTTGCTCGGAGGGGGCTGTGGCAATCGGCCCGGAGCGAATGGCATTAGCCGCCTTGGGTGGCATCGTGCAAATGGCGAAACCATCATGGCGTCGCAAGTGTCGACGCTGACGGCAACGCAGGCAAACCGGACCGCTCTAGCCAGATGAAGATCGTCAAGGATTTCTGGCGTCCGATGATCGTCGAAGCGCCCATCGATGCGATCCTCGATGCAGGATCGCTCGACGGATTTGCGCTGCATGGCCTGCCGCAATCCGGCGCGCTGGCGTACACCGCCGATCCTTTTGGCCTGTGGCGCGACGATCATCTTCATGTTTTCGTCGAGCAATTCGACTACCGCGACGCCCGCGGGACGATCGGCGTGCACATTGTCGACAAGCAGTTTCGCACGGTCGAAACCCGGACGGTCCTTCGCGAACCGTTCCACTTGTCCTATCCGTTCATCGTCGAGCACGATGGCGAGACCTGGATGATCCCGGAATGTTGCGAATCCGGACATCTGCGCATCTACCGCGCTCGGACTTTCCCTCTCGACTGGGTCCTGGCGGCGACGATCGACTTGCCGGCCATCGATGCGACGCCGTTCCGCGTCGGCAACCGATGGTGGATGTTCTACGCCCCGGTCGGTTCTGCCCGTGAGCGTCTGACTCACCTCAACCTTGCCACCGCACCGGACCTCCTGGGCCCCTGGTCCCCTCATCGCGGCAACCCGGTTTGGCGCGACCAGTCCGGAGCGCGGCCTGCCGGCCCCGTCCTGACGTCCCGCGAAGGCCTCGTTCTGCCCATACAGGATTGCACCCGGTCCTACGGCTCGGGACTTCGCCTGCTGAAAGTCGATGCGATCGATGGCGATGTGCGGCTGGAGCAGGGTGGCTTCATGGCCGCGCCGGTTGCTGCCCACCCCTTCGTCGATGGCTGCCATACCTTGTCACCCGCCGGGCACGTGACGCTGATCGACGTCAAGCAGCGCCGGTTTTCGTTCTCCGGCCTGGTCAGCAGGCCGCTACGCGAGTTGCGGCGGCTGCGAACTGGGCGTGCTGCGAAAACGATGGCGGGGGACGGGTCAGAATGATACTGCGCCGCCCGTCGGCGGCGATCCGCCCCTGTGGAATCCGCAACAAATTGGTTGTCGGCTTCGCGCTGCAGTGCAAAACAGGATGCGTATGATGAAGCGCGCACGGGCGACCACCGAGATTCTCGCCATCGCTTCCGGCGGGGGGCACTGGGACGAACTGATGCTGCTCCGGTCGGCATTCACCGGCCGTTCGGTCGTCTACGCCACGACGAACCCGCAGCTGTCGATGCGCGACAACATCGTCGATCTCGCCGTTCTTCCCGACTGCAATCGCGACCAGGTGCGCAAGTCCTTGCGCTGCATGTGGGCCAGCCTGCAGCTCGTGCTGCAGCTGCGCCCCAAGGTGGTCGTCACCACGGGTGCGCTACCCGGCCTGTTCTGCCTGATCGCGGGACGGGTGATCGGCGCGCAGACGGTCTGGGTGGACAGCATCGCCAATTCCGATGCACCATCGCTCAGTGGCCGTGTCGCCCGCCCGTTCACCTCACTGTGGCTGACACAGTGGGAGCACCTGGCTGGCGGCAGGCGCGTGCTCTATCGTGGAGCACTGCTGTGATCCTGGTGACGGTGGGCACGCAGTTGCCGTTCGATCGCCTGATCCAGATGATGGATGCCATGGCGCCCGATCTCGGCGAACCCGTCGTTGCGCAGATCGGCCGGGCCAAGTACCTACCCGTAAACATGGAGTGGCACAGGGTCATTGCGCCGCTCGATTTCGAGAATCTCGTCGATCGGGCGAGGGTCATCGTCTCGCACGCCGGGATCGGTACCATCCTGACCGCCGAACGGCACGGACGCAGCCTCATCCTGTTCCCGCGAGCTGTCGAACTGGCAGAGCATCGCAACGATCATCAGATGGCGACGGCCAGCGCTCTCGATGGGCGCGCCGGTATTGCCGTGGCTCGTGATCAGGCATCGCTGCGTCGCTTCATCGCCGATCCACCACCGCCTCCTCCCGCGACGCGCGACTGCCGGGGAAGAGTGGCGGTCTGCACGGAAATCGCCGGGTTTCTGACCAAGGCTTTGGGACAGGTTCGGACGTGAGTGACATGTCATGACTGATCGAGCGGCTGTGCCCGTGCCGGACCGGGAAACCATCGGCACCAGCGAGATCGAAGTGGCCGGAAGTGCCGCCCCGGACATGCCCCCCGGGCCTGCGGATCCGTCGCCGGCGCGCCGCACGGTCGAGCGGCGCAAGCGCGTCGCCGGAAGGCGACAGGATACCGCCGACAGCGCCGGGCAGCTGGCAGATCGGCCCGTGGCGGAGCGGGCGTTGCGCATCGCCTTCGGCGCTTTCCTCGTCCTCGTGCTGTTCGGTCCGTACATGACCTATACGAGTCAGGGCAACGGCTTCGAACAGGTCATCCGCCAGATCGGCTACACGCTGATCGCGCTCGCCTCGATCATCGCCGTCCGCGGATGGGACGCGCCCGCACGACTCCTGGTCATTCCCCCACCTCTCATGCTGGCGATCGCCTGGTGTGCACTCAGCATCGTCTGGGCCATCGACCCGGCTAGCAGCGGGCGGCGCTTCATCCTGCTATTCATCGCGGCGTGGACGGCGTTCATCGTCATTCGCCAGATCGGGTATCGCACCACGATCACGATGATCCAGGGTGCACTCATCCTGCTGCTCGCGGCCAATTACATTGCCGTTCTGGTCAACCCGCTGGGCTCGATTCACCAGGTCATGCTCGATGGTGATGCCAGCCTCCTCGGCAACTGGTACGGCCTGATGGGCCACAAGAACATGGCCGGCATCGTCTGTGCCCTGACGATCATGTTCTGCGGTTTCGACCGCGGCAAGCTGCCTCGCGCCGTCCAGATCGTCGTGATCCTCGCCGCAGCCTTCTTCATGTGGAAGTCGAATTCCAAGACTTCTCTCGGCGTCTGCATCATTGCGCTGGGGGTGGCATCCACTGCGGTCTATTATCGGTTCCGCTACCGCTCCCTGGCCATCGGTGCGATGATCGCGATCGCCGTCGGCCTGTTCGCCTTGCAGAACATCCTGTTCCCGATGCTCGAACAAGCGTTGAACACGCCGATTACCTTCACCGGCCGTACCGCGATCTGGGACGCCGTCTGGGCATTCTATCTGGATCATCCCGTATTGGGTGCAGGCTATGGCTCGTTCTGGCAGATCGGCCCCGCCAGCCCGATCTTCCGCTATGGCAAGGGCTGGGTCCAGCTGGTTTCCGAAGCGCACAATGGATATCTCGACTTGCTTGCTGCGGTCGGTCCGATCGGCCTGGCGCTCATCATCGCCGGCGCTTTCGTCGCACCGGTGCTGCGGATCCTGGCCTGGCGCCAGACACGGCGCGACAGCAGCGCCTTGCTGCTCTCGCTGGTCATCTTCTTCATCGGCCACAACTTCACCGAGAGCAGCCTGTTCGACCGTGATACGATCGGCCAGGTCTTTCTCATGATCACGATCGCCTTGGCCATGGTGGTCAACCCGCGGGTCCAGGCGGCCCAGGCGGGTAGCGACGACCTGTTCGACTGGGCCAACCGTGACGCGAACGCCGAGCCGGAAACGATGCCGGCGACGGCATCGAAGCGGGTCCGGCGGCGGCGGAGTTGAGCGCCCATGCGGCTATGCCTGATCGGCGGCACACCTAGGCATCCCGGCGGGCTTGAAGCGTTCTGTGACCGGGCACGTGCTGCCTTGGCCAGTGCAACGCCGCCGACCGACGTGGACCTGATCGCGACCAACACCGCCTATCGCGGCGCGCGTGCCCTGCTGGACCTGCCCATGGCGCTCGTTCGCCTGCGCCGCCTCGCCCGCACCCACGACGTCGCGTGGGTGCAGGTCAGCAACCTGCCCGATGCGTTCTATGTGGCGTTGGCCCGCATTGCCGGCATGCGCGTTCTCGCGACACCCCATTTCGGCGCCAACAGTGCCGTACAGCAGAAGGTACTCCGCCGCGGCCTGGTGCGCTGGCTCGTGGGCCGCGCGGATGGCATCCTTCTCCTGTTTCGCGGACAAGGCCACGAAATCATGATCCCTGATCTGCCCACGACGGTTCTGGGCACGTTCCTGCCTCAGTCGGCGCTGCGTGACGGTGAAGCGGACGAGACGGTGCAACGCCGTCCTCGTCACCTCCGGCTGCTTCACGCCGCACGGTTTTCGGCTGAGAAGGGCACGTTCCACATGCTGGCACTGTGCGCCCGGCTGCGTGCCGCCCACATTCCATTCGAGGCCCGCCTCGTCGGCCGATCCGATCCGGCAACCATGGACTCGATCGCCGAGGCGATCCGACAGGCCGGGCTCGAAGATGTGGTCGAACAGATCGACTGGCTCGACGAAGTGGCAATGCAGCAGCAATTGCGGTCAGCGGACGTCCTGGTCCATCTGTCTGCTATCGACAGCTTTCCCCTGATCGTGCTCGAGGCTTTGGCGGCAGATTGCCTGCCCGTGGTCCTGCCGATGGCGGGCGCGCGCGACATGGTCGAGGCCATGGGCGGGCTTTTGGCGGATCAAGCGGATCCTGCCTGCTCCGCGTTCGATCGATTGGCGGAATTGACGCCAGATCAGGTGCGCGCGATGGGTCGCGCTGCGGGGGAAAGGACACGTCGCGAATACGGCTGGCCCGTCATGGTTCAACGGGTGCTGACGTCATGCCGACAGGCGTTGGACCGCGTTTGAGCAAGGTGGCGGCGATGCCGTTCGCGGGATTGCGTTGGGGGACCAGCAGGCCCCGCAGCGTTCCGAGGGCAGTCAGGTTCCACTGACAGAATGAATAGACCCCGAGCGCAAGCGAACCACGCCGCAAGGTGAGGAACGCAAGTGGCACGACCAGCAAAGCCACAACAAGCCCATCCCGCCCGCTCCACATGGCGGCAACCAGCAGCACCCACCACAGGGCGACGATCGCCGTGACTCGAAGTGGCGCGAGCCGCCGAAGAACCCTTCCGAAATGTGGTCGTGCCAATGCCGCGCGCAAGACGGCCCCTGCACCATCCATGCGTCTCGAGACGAAACGACGGTACATCAGGGTATAGCCACCCTCGGTATAGCCGGCATGCGAAACAGCGGGCCGGTCGATCCGCGCCAAAGACCAACCGGCGGCATGAAGCCGCGCCGCCAGTTCGAATTCTTCGTAAGAGACAAGGTTGGCATCAGCGAAATAGCCGACCGAGCGGATGGCATCGGTCCGGTACAGGCCGCCGCCGTCCAGGCGATCGACCAGGCCTTCGCGCCGGTGAGGCTCGCGCGCCATGGCGGCATTGCGGATGCGAAACTCGGCGTTGGCAAGAACCGTCTCGATGACACGGCCACCCACGCCGGCGCAACCGGGATTGGCCTGAAGGTAGGCCAGCCCCGGTGCGAGAAAGTCAGCCTCGAGCACCATGTCGCCGTCCATCAGGTAGAACCATGGGGTCGCAACCCCCTGGAACGCCAGTTGCGCACCCGCACCGCAACAGCGCTGTTCTGGATCGGCCAGGCGCAGAATCGTGATCGGATAGTTTTGGGCGATCTCCGTCGTTCTGTCGGTCGAACCACTATCGGCTAAAACGACCACACCATCGAAAGGCGCGACCGCCTGAAGGGCACTTTCTATCGCCGCGGCGATGTGCGCCTCTTCATTCAACGCCTTGATCGCGACCGTTATCATCGAGATTCAGACTCAGTCCTACCAAGCCGACGAAAAGCACGCATCAGCAGGGCCGTCGAAACCCCCTCGCCGGCGCATATGGCCAGCATCGACCATTCCGGCGCTGCAATCAATACGGCAAGCAACGAGCCCACCAAGCTAATTGGCGCCGCAATGAACCTGGTCGATGCCAGGCGGTCGAACGCCCCACGGGCCTGCATTTCCATCGCTTCGGGCAGGCACCAGCAGCGGACCAGCATGGCCAGAACCCACAGCCATCCGGCCGTGCGCAGCGCGGTCAAATCGTATCGATCATGAAAGAATTGCGCCGGCCAGACATGGAGCGCGAGGTACGTAAGCACGACCGTCCCGAGCCAGAGCAGAAGCACCATCGCGCGGAACAGCCGGCGCGTGCTCAGCAACCGGTCGAGAGCCCCTTCGGCATGGAACCGCGCCATGCGCGCCCGTTCAAGCTCGCTAAGCGCGTTCATCGCCACCGTGGCGGGCTTGGACAGGACGGTGCTCGCCGCGATGGCGCTGAAACCCATCGGCCCCGCAACCGCGGTTACGATGTAGCTGTGCGCATTGCCGGTCGTCTCGGTGGCGATCAAGCCGACAAGCGACCAGCCGGCATAGTCGCGCCATATCGCACGATAGGCCACTACCGCCGAACGGCTGCCGATGCCGTCGCCACGTTCGAGGATCAGCCAGGCCAAGGGCAGCGTGCCCAGGATATGCGCCGCGGCGAGAATGCCGAGCACCAGGACCAGGTCCTGATTGCCGATCCAGTAAAGCCAGCCCGTCAGGACAAGGACGCAGGCGGTGTAGAGGGCATCGGACAGGACGACGCGGCCCTGCCGCCCCTTGCTGTAGCCTGCGATCCTCAGGAACTGGCGAAGGCCCCCTGACGCGACGAGAAGCGCAAAGACGAAGCTTGCCAAGGCAGCCGCGCCGATCGCCACGGCGACGGCGAAGGCGACCAGCGAACAGGCCAGCGCAAACCAGGGTTGCAGCCGGATGACCGCCTTGGCTGCCCTTGCCCCGCCCTCGCCACTGCCACCCGCAGCGAGCTTGGCCAGCGGCGCGGCGAACAGGGCCCCGCCGAGCCCCCAGACGAGTTGGCTGACGATCATCAGGAAGGTATAGCGCCCGAACCCGTCGGGCGGCATCCGCCGCAGCAGTGCGATCGTCAGGACGAACTGGGCGCCCGAACTGCCGGCCGTACCGACGAGGGCTGCACCATATCGCACAAGGTCGCCGGTGCGCGCCCATTGCCGAACAAGATGTTGCGGCAGGAACGCGCGCCGACGACCACCGGTCATGTCATGCGTTGGCGTTTTGATAATAGCTCGAGTAGCGGTTCAGGTAGTAATAACCCGAGGCCAGCATGTCCGAGGTTTCCGACACGGCGTTGACGATGACGCCGGCCGGGGCCTTGCCGATATCCTGCAGGGCATCGAGCGCGCTGCGCACGATCGCGACCGGCGTGGCGTTCCACTTGACCACGAAGACCACGACATCGGCCATCGCCGCAAGGTTGCGCCCGTCGGCCAGGCCCACGATCGGCGGAAGGTCGAGCACGATCTGGTCGTAGTTCTGGCGCGCCCAGGCCAGGAGCTTGGCCATGCGATCGTTGTCGAACAGGTTGGTCGTGCTGAAATAGGGCGCCTTGACCAGGATCATGTCGAGGCCGCCGTCGTCGGCATGGACGACGATGTCCGAAATCTCGGCTTCACCGCCGAGATACTCGACCAGGCCCTTGTCGCACACCACGCCCGAGGCTCCCGGAAGGGCCGCGCGTCGGACGTCGCAGTCGATGATCAGGGTGCGACGCTGGCTGTCCGCCAGCGAGCGCGAGAAGGCGAGCGACGATGTCGTCTTGCCTTCGCCGGGCAGCGACGACGTGAAGGCGATGATCGCGCTGTCCGTCGGCCAACCACGCGCACCGAACAGGCCGGTCCGTGCGATACGGAACGCCTCGGCGTAGATCGAGGTCGGCCGCTCGGTGATGAGCGCTGCCGGCTTGTCGTCCTTGACGTTCGGGATTGCGGACAGCAGGCGCTGCCCGAGCTTCTTCTCGATGTCGTCGGTGTTGCGGACAGAGCCCGACAGCAGTTCCTGCATGGCGATCGTGGCAGTGCCTGCGATCGCGGCAAAGATGGCAGCGAGCACGATGAACAGCGGACGATTGGGCGACGACGGTTCCTGCGGCGGCACGGCCTTGTCGATGATCGTGGCCGAGGACATCGAGTTCTGCGACGCCTGCAGGCTCGCCTGCGCCTGTTCGCTCAACTGCTTGTAAAGGTCGCGCTTGGCCTCGGCCTCACGGTCGAGGGCATTGGCGGTAACGGAATCGGCAGCCTGTCCGGTGCGGATACCCTCGACCGACTTCAGCGATCCGCGAAGGCTGTCGGCCCGCGCCTGCGCCGAAGCCGCAACCGAGCCGAGTGAGGATACGATCTTCTGGCTTTCCGCCGCGATCTGCTTGTCCAGTTCCTCGAGGCCGGCATTGGTCTGGCGGGCAGACGGATGCATCGGGCCGAAGTTGGCGTTAGCCTGCTGCTGCTGCTGGACGAGCGCGGAGCGCTGCGCCTGAAGCTGGGCGATGATCGGCGAGGCAAGGACTTCCTGTACCGAACCCACGCCGTGGCGTGCGGCTTGCGCCAGCGCCGACTGGTATTGCGCGCGCGCCGCTGCGGCGGTCGATTCCGCATCGGCGAGGCTCGAGGCGAGCGAGGGGACCTGCTGGTCGACCAGCGTGCCCGACGACGAACCGCTGCTCGTGCTCACGGTCAGGCCATGGGCCGCCTTGAAACGCGCGGCAGCATCATCGGCTTGCGTGATTTCCTGGCTGAGCTTCTGCAACTGCTGCTGATACCATTCGGCCTGCGCGCTGGCGACGCTGGTGCGCGAACCGACCGAGCCGGCGATGTAGTGCTCGGAAAATGCGTTGGCGACCTGCGCAGCCTTGACCGGATCGTTGTCAGTGAAGTTGACATCGAGCACATACGTCGTCTGCTCGCGCGCTACATTGAGGCGTCGCAGCAGTTCGTTGGCGATGCTGGTCTTGATGTCGTCCGGCGTCGCGGCACCCGCCTTTTGCGCCAATTCGACGAGGGCCGGATCCTTGGTCAATTGCAGGTCGTCGACCACGCTCTTGGCCAGTGCCAGCGAATAGAACGCCGCCACCTCGGTCTCGATCGCGCCGTCCGACAGGCCCGTCTTGACCTCGTTGGTCTGTGCGGCAACCGGATCGCGCGAAGGGTCGATGCGAATGTGCGTCGTGGCAATGTACTTCGGCTTCAGGACGAAGACGACCGCCACACCTACGACGAACAGCGCCGCGAATACGAGCGCGAAGACCTTCCAGCGACGTACGAAAACATCGCGAGCCCGCAAGATCACCTCGGCGAGCGTAGATTCTTCTTGTTGGGCTATTGCGATTTCCATGTCAGGCCTGCTCAGCTGCGTGTGTCGGGTGCATTAGATTTTGAACGTCGCGGATATACCGCCCGTCGTATCCTGGATACTGTAGTCTTGCGTTCGGGACGTCGTGTGACGGTTGGAGTTGATCAATCGCGCACCGAGTTCCCAATGGGGGGACACGAGATAGCGGGCTGTTAAACCCAGGCTCATGATGCGGGTGACCTGCGAGCTCGCGAAGTAGCTCTGGCGCTGGAAACCACCATTGACTCCCAGCGTGAAATTACGGCGCAGAGCGTGGGAGATGTTGCCGTATGCGTAATTTTGCAAAAACGGCGAGGAGTCGATCAAGCGTGCATCGGTGAACCGATGACCGGCTTCGATGCGAATGGTCGTAAGTGCACTGGGAAAGATTTCCGCGCGGCCTTCGGCGGTGAAACGCCCGATCGCACCGATCCCACCCACATCATACGTGCGACGCGAATACCCAGCTGCGACCGTGAGACGGGCCAAGCCCTGTATCTCGTATCGCACACCACCGACTGCGCGCACCCCGTCTGAATCCGAGGTCGAAATCGACGCTGTGGTCGGCCGACGATAGTCGAAGCGCACGTAGGCCATCTGGGCAAAAACCGTCAGGGCCGGGGTAAAGCTGTACTCCGCCTGCGAACTGGCGCGCATCACCGAATGGTTGCGCGCAGACTGGTCCGACTGTGTGCCGTCCACCAGTAAAATGCGCGCGAAGCTAAGATCAAGATATTCGAGCGAGGCAATAAATCGGCCTCGGCCGAAACTCGATTCGGCGGTAACAGATGCACTATTCTGCCGGATGGCCGCAACGGCCGCGGCATCGACCGTCAACTCGCCCGAAAATCGGTTGAGCGTGATCTGATTGGCTTGGGCTTCACCGGTCACGGAAAAACTGGACGAGACGTCAAGTTTCCCGGTGGCGGCGACCTCCCAGTTGTTTTCGTTACGCCGTGACTGCCCGATATAGCGGGCAAAATCAGCGTCAGCGGTAAGACCGACATAATGCCGTGACCAGGTCGAATTCGCACGCACAGCCGGGCTGACGGTCACGAACGGCGTGGCAACGTTCCGCACAGCGGAGACGTACGCATTTGTGGTGCCCGCCACTTCGGTGCGCAGCTGCGGGAAGATTTCGAAAGACCCGGCCCTGATGCCCCGCGCCGCCCAGTCTCCCTGGCCTTGCTCGGTCACACCCTGCTGGCGATAGGCTTCGTAGCCGTCGGGATAGGCAGGATTGAGCAGAACGGTTTCGGCGACCTGGGCCTGTGCCACCCCGGCGCAGACGAGCCACGTCGCAGCCGCAGCAAGCGAGCCGGTCGCGCGAAGCGCCGCGCGCTTTGCCGGTGCTGACCTGCCAGTCCAAGGCATCGAAATCGTCAAGCGAGCATCCTTGTCGCGCGGGATCATGATGCACGAGGCCCTGGTAGACCGACCGTATCAGACCCCCTTCAAATCAAACGTCAGAAATACCGCTCGGTCACGCGCAGCGTATCGCCCGGATAGATGCGCAGCGCTGGCGTCAGCGCGAATGCATCCTCGTGATCGCTGCCGGCGCGGCGGATGAACACGAACTTCTGGTTGGCGCGTGGGCTGAAACCCTTGGCGACGGCAATGGCAGCTTGGGCCGACATGCCGGGCACGTAGGGATATTGCCCGGCCAGGGCCACTTCGCCCAGGATGAAGAATGGACGGTATTGCCGGACTTCTGCCGTCACGCTCGGCGTCTTCAGATAGCCGGCGCCGTATCGCGTGGTCGCATCAGCGGCGACGTCTGCAGCCGTCTTCCCGGCAGCGGCGACGCGGCCGATCAAGGGCAGATCGACCATGCCGTCGGTTTCGACGGTATAGTCGCCCGCAATCGTCGCTTCGCCGTAGACCTGAACGTGAAGCACGTCGCCGGCATCCAGAACGTAGGGGGCAGTGGCAGGCGCCGCCTCGTACCGCTCACCACTGGAGATCAGTTGATGACCTTCGAGCGTGGAACACGCACTGGCGAGCAGGGCCGGGAGAACAACCAAGAATCGCAGAAATTTCACATTACCCCCACGGACTGCAAAAGGTTGCACGCCAGCGGAATGGCACGGCCGGTTTGCCTCCGCAACATTTTTCACCGTTTCCGATGCTGCACTGCGACATAAACCTGAGCAGCGTCCCCGCATATCGATTTACGCTTATGCATGCTCCCATTTCGCGCATTGCACCTCCAATTCAATGACTTCGAGCCCCGTCAATGCCGTGTTCCTCAACGCAGGGATGAGCTTCGGATTGCAATAGCTGACAGAGCATTCGCCAAAACGGCCGGGTACGCTCCCGATTTGGGATAAGGATCGTCGCGACCTCGCCTTGGCAGGCAGGTGACTTGGGCGGGCATTCCCCGGGTTGACTCACCGACACATACCGCCCCATGCGGCAAGCACGATGGCATTGCGCGAGACGATCCAGATGCCGCAGCCTGCGAGCGCGGCCGTGACATTGCGCATTCGCTTAGGCGCGCGCCATGCACTGCAGACGATCGGCTCGATCCGAACTCGGACGATCCGCCAAGGGCTCCGCGTTGCAATGTGTTCCGCCGTCCTGACGCTGCCGGCCGGTAGCCATCCGGTTGCACTCCTACCCGCTGCGCCGTGGTCGCCCGTGATCGATGGAGCCGCGAATGGCGATCCTGCAGCAGCCCGCTTCACCGCGCAGACGGCGCGGATCCTGGGCTCACCCTCGCCCGCGATCGAGCCTTTGGCATTCGCACCGCTACCAGCCGACCGGGCGCGCATGCTCAATGCAGCGATCCCGTTCGCCTCCTCGGTCGGCGCTGCTGCTTTGCCCTTTGCTCTGCGCGGGGACGCGGCCAGCCAAAGTCGCGCCGCGGACTGCCTGGCCGCCGCGATGATCTATGAAGCCGGAAGCGACGACCTCGGCCAGCGCGCGGTGGCGCAGGTGGTGCTTAACCGCGTCCGCCATGCCGCATTTCCCGCAACGGTTTGCGGTGTCGTGTTCCAGGGATCGGATCGTGCGACCGGGTGCCAGTTCACGTTCACCTGCGACGGCGCGCTTGGACGGGTGATCGATCGGCGCAGATTCGCGCTGGCCCAGGCGCGGGCATGGCAAATGCTGGCAGGGGGCGTCGTCAGACAGGTCGGCCTTGCCACCCATTACCACACCGATTGGGTGCATCCGATCTGGAGCGCCGAGATGGACAAGCTGTCAGCCATCCAGACGCACCTGTTTTTCCGGTGGCATGGCGCCTGGGGAAGCGACCGGGCTTTCGGCAAGCCTTACCGTGGCCAGGAGCCTGTCATTGCCGCACTGGCGGGGTTGTCGGATGCCCATCGCGCTGGCGCGCTTGTGGCCGGTCCTGTTCCGATGGCCTTCGATGAAAAGGCGGTCGAAAGCACAGGCGCGGCGCTCATACAGAATGGCAAGGCAAACACCGGTGTGCCGAACGGTCTCAATCCATTTGGATCAAGCCCGAGGCAAGCCCGCGTCGAAGCGATCGGCATCACGATGTTGCCCGGCGGCGACGGCGGTCGGCAATCGTTCCAGGCGCTGGGCCGCTGCGACGGCCGCCAGGTCTGCAAGGTACTGGGCCATGTCGAGGACCGATCCGAAATTGCATTCGTCTACATCCGCGACCGGCGCGCCAAGTGGATGGAAGTGATGCTGTGGAATTGCGCGATCTTTCCGCGCTCCAAAGCCGACGAGTGCCTTGGCCCCGATAACCGCCACTGGATTGATTTCGAAGGCTAGGGCGCGCGCTCGCCGGCTGTTACTGCTCGCGCGTAACACTCCAATGGCGAATCGAAAGCCCGCCGATGCCCTTGATCGCTTCGGAGCCGAGCGCGACGCCCCATAGCCATTCGTCGCCGCGGATCGTGCCGGTCTGCTGCAACCAGGCAAGCGCGGCGCGCATGTCGATCGTCCCGCTCGTCACGTCGCCGGGGATCTGCGGCGCAAACATGCAGAACTTTCCGTCGCGGCGGACCTCCCAGGCCCGGCCCTGCGGATCCGTGTAACGGCCGACAAGTTGCGCGGCCTCGAAATACCGGCGCGAGTGCGCCGGTGCATGGAGCAGCCAGCCGACCTCCAAGAGCTTTGCATCCGGATCGGTCGGGCTCGATCGCAGGTAGAATTCGGTAAGGACATTGGCATCGCCGTAACGGTTGTCGATCGACCAGGCGAAGTCCTGCGAGAAGCGGCGCACGGCGTTTACCCGTGCGGGCGGGATCGCCTCCTCCGGCTCGCCGCCATCGTAGTTGCCGTGCATGACAGCCTGGTATGACCAGACCCCCGGCCCGCTCCGCGGGGAGAACGGCAGCCAACGCCAATGCGTCGTCGTGTTGTCGGGGAAGCGCTTGAGATCGACGGCGATCGTATCGGCGTGGGGCGCCCACCAGCGGGTCAGCGCAGAGCGCTCGCCACCCCACGGCTGGGCGTAGGCAAAATAGAGACCTTGCGAATAGGGGGTCTTCGCCGCCACCACGACCTGGCCCGGACCTGGCCGGGCCGCTGTCGACCACACCGCCACTGCGCCGATTGCCACACAGGCGGCAAGTCCGCCCACCGCCCAACGCCACGCTTTCAACGCCATCTCCTTGCCGCAATGCAGCAAGGTGTGTAGCAGGCGCGGAGGCACTGCTGAAGCGATAAACCGCCGCCGCCTCGACCGTGACGCCGAGGCGAACGGATTTTCGGCTCAACCGGATCCATGAGAGTCAAAAGGATAGCGCGTGGCAACAAGGCTGGAATGGCTGGTTCGCGACGAAACGCTGGTTCTCCCGGCGCCCGCCCCCGCGAGCGGTCTATCGTCAGCCGATTTTACTGCCGTTGCCCAGCAACTGGCGCATCGCGACTTCAGCTTCACGCAGATCTTCAAGGTCGACCGCTGGCTGCAGGCCCTCCGCTTGCAGGGACGGGCGCCAGAGCACATGCGTCCGCTGCGCATCGCGGTGCTGGGGTCCGCAACGCTCGACCACCTGGTGCCCGCGCTGCGCGTGGTCGGGCTTCGCCATGGTTTCAATATTGATATCCAAGTCGGCGACTACGGGCAGTATCTTGCCGATGTCATGGACCGGAACAGCCCTCTCCATGCCTTCGCGCCCGACGTGGTGGTGCTGGCGCTCGATGCTGCGCACCTCGTGGGCGAGACGGTACAGCCCGACGGCGGGCGCGTGCTCGATGAGACGTTCGCCCGACTGCGTGCGCTATGGTGTGTGCTGGTTGGCGAACTGGGGGCGCAGGTCATCCAGCAAGCCGCTTTGCCCCGAATGCCCGCACTGCTCGGCAACAACGAACATCGGCTCGGCGGTTCGCCGGCTGCGCTGGTCCAGACGTTCAACGCGCGTTTGCGTAACGAAGCCGACGCTGCAGGTGTGGATGTTCTCGCGATCGACACGCAAGTGATGCGCGATGGCCTGTCGGCCTGGCACGACCCCGTCCTCTGGCTGAAGGCACGGCAGGAAGTTTCACCGGCCGCCGCCCAGCACTACGCCGAACTCACCTGCCGGCTGGTGTCTGCGCGCCGCGGCCGGTCGGCCAAGTGCCTCGTGCTCGATCTCGACAACACGCTTTGGGGCGGGGTCATCGGCGACGATGGCCTCGACGGTATCGCCATCGGGCAGGGCAGCCCCGAGGGTGAGGCATTCCTCGGGTTCCAGCGGTATGTTCTCTCGCTGATGGAACGCGGGGTGATCCTCGCCATCTGCTCCAAGAACGACGCGGCCAATGCCCGTGCGGCGTTCGAGCGCCATCCCGACATGCTGCTGCGGTCCGACCACATCACCGCATTCTTGGCGAACTGGGACGACAAGCCCACCAATCTGCGGCGAATTGCCGACCAGATCGGCATCGGGCTGGATGCGCTCGTTTTCGTCGACGACAACCCCTTCGAGCGCGAACTTGTGCGACAGACGCTGCCGATGGTGCGCGTGCCGGAAATGCCCGAGGACGCGGCCCTCTTCGCTGACCGCCTCGCCAGCGCCGGATATTTCGAAGCCGTGGCCCTGACCAGCGAGGATGCCGCGCGCACGCAGCTTTATGCCGCCAACGCCGCACGGGCGCGCCTGCGCGACGAGGCGACCGACCTGGCCGGGTATCTGGCCAGCCTCGACATGGTGCTCGAATGGCAGCGCGTGGACCGCAGTGGCCTGGCCCGCGCCACGCAGCTTGCCAACAAGACCAACCAGTTCAACCTCACGACCCGCCGCTACAGCGAAGCCGAGATGGCGGCGCTGATCGTCGATCCCGCCGCCTGCGTCCTGCAGTTCCGGCTCCGCGATCGCTATGGCGACAATGGCGTCATCGCCCTGATCGTGGCCATGCCGGCACAGACGCCCGCCACGCTGGAAATCCAGGCCTGGCTGATGAGCTGCCGGGTGCTGGGACGGGACGTCGAGCGGGCATGCCTTGCGGTGCTCGTCGACCAAGCCGCGGCAGCCGGCGTGACCGAACTTCAAGGCGTGTTTCGCCCTACGGCGCGAAACGACATGGTGCGCGACCATTATGCGCGCCTCGGCTTTACGGCCGTGTATGAGGGCGGTGACGAGATGCGTTGGAGGCTATCGACAGCAACGCCGGTCGCGTCGCCCGGGGCTGTCCGCGTTGTCCCGCAGGCGGCGGCGGGGGTCTAGCCAAGGCGGCATGGGGGCACGATGAAGCAGCAATTGAAGCGGGTATGGGTGCTGGCCAATCTGGTGCGGCTCTGGCCCAGCCTGATCGCCCTGGCGTCGAGCGCACAGGACGCGCCGATCCGCGCCGACATTCGTCGCTGGGCATCGATCCTGTTCAAGGAAGACCATCTCTCGGCCGGCGGGATACTGTGGCGCCATTGCTGGCTTATGGTCTTCTACCGCGAATACAGAAACCTGGCCTACCTGCGCCTGCGCCTTGCGCGCACTTACGGCTGGCTGATGCCCAAGCTCGACAGCCTTGCCATCTATGTTCCCGACCTGGGACCGGGATGTTTCATCCAGCATGGCTTTTCCAGCATCGTGTCGGCGCAGCGCATCGGCGCCAATTTCTGGCTCAATCAGCAGGTGACGATCGGCTATTCCAACGATACCGACGTGCCGTGGATCGGTGATGACGTGACCGTGCGGCCTGGTGCGCGGATCGTCGGTCGGCTCAAGATCGGCGACGGGGCAACGGTCGGCATGAACACCGTCGTCACCGGCAATGTTCCGCCCGGCGCGACCGTGTTCGGGGTGCCGGGACAGATCATCTGGCGCAAGCCGAAAGCCTGAGGACCTAACCGACGTGACCCGAAGCGAAATCACCGAAACCCTGACCGGGCTGTTCCGCGACATCTTCTACGATGACGATCTCGTCCTGCACGACGAAATGACGGCAAACGATGTCGAGGCCTGGACGTCGCTGACGCACATCAACCTGATTCTCGCGGTGGAAGAAGCGTTCGAGATCAAGATCCGCTCGAACGAGATCGAGAAGCTGACCAACGTAAAGGCGCTGATCGACCTGCTCGAAAGCAAGCTGGGCTAGGTGACGCCCGCGCCCAGCACGATGTCGAGGAGTTGCTCGGGCTGATCCGCCATGACGAAATGCCCCGCCTCGGCCTCGTGGTATTCCCAGGCCGGGTCTGCCCGCACCGCCTCGGCAAAGCGGGCGAAGGGGGTGGGTGACCCTCCGGTGGCGAAGACATAGATTCGGCGCCGCACGTGTGCCGCTTCGCCGCCAAGGCGCACGGCTTCGAGCAGGGTGAGCAGCGGATGCGGCGTGAGGCCAGGGTGCGCGAAGCCGGGAAGCGGGGCGACCGCGCCGGGCTGGTGCTTTTGCGAGTCGATGTAGTGGGCGTGCTCCCACTCGCCGGTGAGGTCCCACAGCGACTGGCCGTCGGCGGGCAGGAAGGCATCGACATAGACCAGCGCGTCGATCCGCGATCCGATCCTGGCAGCGACTCCGGTCACGACCATGCCGCCAAAGCTGTGCCCGACCAGCACGAAACGCTCGAAGCCCGCGTCGTCTGCCGCTGCGACGACGTGCGCGACATGGTCGCTCAGCGTGATGCCGGGGTGGAAGTTCGCGACATCGGCACCGAGGCCCGGCAGGTCGACCGCGACGACGCGGTGCCCTGCCGCGACCAGTTCGCGGACCAGCCTTTCATAGCACCATGCGCCGCCCCAGGCGCCGTGGACGAGGACATAGTCCGCCATCGCCACGCCCGTCCGGTCAGTCGACGGGGTGGCGGCGGTTATAGTCCTGGATCCATTCCACGGTCTTGCGCAGGCCGCCGAAGGGATAGAAGTGCAGGCGCACGCGGCCGTGTTCGGGGCCCAGTTCGCGCGCGAAGGTGTCGACCAGCTTGTCGGGGCCGGCGCTGCCGATGAGATTGCCCAGCGAAATGCCGTACTTCTTCATCACGCTGGCCGAGGCGCCGACGCCGCAGCGCGCCGCGAACGAGAGCAGGCGCTTGATGCCGGCAGGCCCGGGCACGCCGATACGCACGGGTGCGTCGATCCCGCGCGCGCGCAGCGCCTTGAGCCAGGCGAGGAACGAGTCGGCGTCGAAGCCGAACTGGGTGACGATCAGCGGGGCCATGCCGCGCGCCGAAATCTCGGCCACTTTCTTGTCGAGCACGGCCCAGCACTCGGCTTCGGTCATGTTGGGGTGGCCGTCGGGGTGGCCGCCGACGCCGATCGCGGTGATCCCGGCACGCTCGAAGGCGCCGGTGGCGATGAGTGCGGAGCTGTCGAAGAACGGGCCCTGCGGCTCGGCCGGGTCGCCGGCGACGATGAAGCAGCGGCGCACGCCGGCCTGCTCGACCACCGCCTTGAGATAGGCTTCGAACTCCGCGGCATCAGTGATGCGCCGGGCGGAGAAGTGGGGCATGGGCTCGAAGCCCAGTTCGCGCACCGCGACGGTCGCGGCGATCCGCGCGCCGGCTTCCTCGCCAGGAAGGAACGTCACGGCGACGGGCGTGTCGGCGGGGATCAGGGGCGCGGCCTCGCGCAGGGACTCGATGTCCTTGGCGGTCATCTCCAGCGAGTAGCCGTCGGTGATGCCGGCGGGTTCCTTGTCCCAATTGGGATGAATCTGCGCGTATGCCATGTCTGATCCCTCGCCCATGTCGTGTTTTTTGTATCTGGTCGCGGACCGCCCCCGCCGCCGAGGCGACGGGGGCTTGTCCTTGACGTCGGCCTTAGCGGCCGGTGCGCCAGCCTTCGGCGTACTGCTCGCGCGCCACGCGGCTGTACGGCACCGGCGAGACGATCGCGCGCACTTCGATCTGCTTGTGCGGCTCGACCGTGGTCTTCTTGGTGCCGCCGTTCTCTTCACCCCAGACGACGCGCAGTTCGGTGCCGACGGGGATCTCGTGGTCGACGGTGGCGAGGCTCAGGGCCTGCTTCTCGTTGTACGAGTAGCCGGTGAACATCGACAGACCGACGGTCTTGCCCGAGGCATCGACGACGCGGTCGTAGTTCGACGAGGCATAGTTCGCGAGCGGAACGTCGAAGAACTTGTACTGGTCGCCATCGGGGTTGAACAGCGAGGCCGTGATCTTGGCCATGTCCTCGGGGTTCCAGGCCAGCGTCACCTTCTTGCGCTGCTCGGCGGGGTTGAGCGCCTCGAGCGCCTCGCGACCGTGGAACTCGTGATCGAACTTCACGAACGAGCCGTAACCCAGCTCCCACGGGTTGAGGTAGTAGTCCTCGATGTTGTCCGACACGAACGAGCCACCGATCGAACCGGTTGCTTCATAGCTGTCGGCGCCGAGCCATTCGCGGAAACCCTTGAGCTTTTCGCCGGTGTAGATGGCGGGCAGCGGCGAGGGGATCCAGCCGGATTCGAGCGTGTTCGACGGGTAGGCGCGGCTGCCGCAAGCGACGAGGCCGAATTCCTTGCCCGCCTCGAGGATCGCGGCGCGGATCTCTTCCTGCTCGGCATAGGGACCCCAGATTTCGAGGCCCGGAGCGCCCGACATGCCGTGGCGCAGCGTGCGCACGGTCTTCCCGGCGATGTTCATGGTGCTCATGTTGAAGAACTTGAGCTGCTCGAGCGGGCCGCCATGCAGCTTCTCGATCACGGCCCAGGCATTGGGGCCCTGGATCTGGAAGCGCCATTCCTTGCGGCTCACCGGCTTGCCCATCGGGCGCATCGGCGAACGATCGTCGAGTTCGATCTCGCAGTCGTAGCCACCGGTGGCAGCGTGGTAGCGCAGCCAGTTCGAAGCGGGCGCGCGGCCGACATAGGTGAAGCTTTCTTCTTCTTCCCAGAAGATGATGCCGTCGCCGATGACATGGCCATAGGGCGTCGTCGGCACGTACTGCTTGGCCTTGTTGACTGTCCAGCCCTTGGGGCTGTTGATCATGGTGTCGGACAGCAGCTTCAGCGCGTCCTTGCCGCGGATGTAGAGGTTCACCATGTGGTGCGACTGGTCGAACAGCACGGCGGAATGCTGCCAGGCCCACTGCTCCGAACGCCAGTTCGAGAACTCGGGTGCGACCACCGGATAGACATAGGCGCCCAGCTGCGAGTTGCGCAGCATGCCGACGATGTCCGGCGTTTGCTGCAGAAGCTGGTCAAGATTGCTTGCGGCCATTCGATTCTCTCCCGACTGAAAATGGCTGGTTGAATTTTGTATGCAACACATACAATATCGCATCAGATTCGCAATGGCAAATCGTGCAGTCTGTGCGACACATGCGACGGGAGAGAGAACACCATGACGGCACCGCTGATTTTGACCATCTCGTGCACCGACGTGCCCGGCATCGTCGCCCGCGTCTCGGGCACATTGTTCGAGCAGGGCGCCAACGTGCTCGAGGCGCAGCAGTTCGACGACCAGGAATCCGGCAAGTTTTTCATGCGCGTGGTGTTCGATCCCGGCGAGAAGTCGGCCGAAATGCTGCGCGCCGCGCTGGAGCCTGTTGCGCAGCAATACGACATGGACTGGAACCTGCGCGACACTGCGCACAAGCGCCGCGTCGTGATGATGGTCTCCAAGTTCGACCACTGCTTGGGCGACCTGCTTTACCGCGCCCGCATCGGCGAGCTGCCGATGGAGGTCGTCGCGATAATCGGCAACCACCCCAAGGAAGCGCTGTCGATCTCGCTGATCGGCGACATCCCCTATCACCACCTGCCGATCACCAAGGACACCAAGCCGCAGCAGGAAGCGCAGGTGAAGCGCATCGTCACCGAGACCGGCGCCGAGCTGGTCGTGCTGGCGCGCTACATGCAGATCCTGTCGGATGACCTGGCCGCGTTCCTCTCGGGCCGCTGCATCAACATCCACCACTCGTTCCTGCCCAGCTTCAAGGGCGCGAAGCCCTATCACCAGGCCCATGCGCGCGGGGTCAAGATGATCGGTGCGACCGGCCACTACGTGACCGCGGATCTCGACGAAGGCCCGATCATTCACCAAGATGTCGAGCCGGTGACGCATGCCGACCGCCCCGACGATCTCGTGCGCAAGGGCCGCGACATCGAACGTCGCGTCCTGGCCGAAGCGGTGCGCCTGCACCTCGACGACCGCGCGCTGGTCAACGGCAACAAGACGGTCGTATTCAAGAGCTGACCGTCGACAGAGGAAGGATCGAACCGATGCAGGTGAATGCCCTCGACCACGTCAACGTGATCACCGATCGCCTCGACGACACCTGCCGGTTCTATGTCGCGCTGCTCGGCCTCGAGCGGCGCGACGCCCCTCCGCCGCTGACGCCGCAGAACGCGCAGTGGCTTTACGACAAGGGCGGGCGCGCCGTACTGCACATCAACAGCACCGATTGCCCCCGTACCTTCGATCGCACGGTCGAGCCCGGCGCGCTGACCGGGGCGATCCATCACGTCGCGCTCAATTGCTCGGGCCATGACGAAGTTCTGGCGCGGATCGCGGCGATGGGCCTCGATTGCCAGCGCAACTTTGTCAGCGCGATCGCCTTGCGCCAGATCTTCGTCGCCGATCCCAACAACGTACTGCTCGAGCTGAACTTCTTCGGCGATTAAGCAGCAGGTCCCGCGCCCGCCTCATGCCGCGTGGCCCTTGACCCCCGCGATGCGCCGTTCCATGCCGCGCGCATGGACCAGAACGCCGCCACGCTCGACCGTCTCGAAGCCACGATCGCCAGCCGGCGCGCGGGCGATCCCGATGCCAGCTATGTCGCCCGGCTCCACGCCAAGGGCCTGGGCAAGATCGCGCAGAAGGTGGGCGAAGAAGGCGTCGAGACGGTGATCGCCGCGCTCTCGGGCAGCGAGCAGGAGCTGGTCGGCGAAGCCGCGGACCTCGTGTTCCACCTCATGGTCCTGCTCGGTGCGCGCGACGTGCCTTTCGCGCGCGTGCTCGCCGAACTCGATCGCCGCGAGGGGCTGTCGGGCCTTGCCGAAAAGGCCGCCCGGCCGCGGGACTGAGCATTTCGCAAATCCGAACGACGAGGACGACCATGCCGATCGATGCCACCCTGCCCTACGACGACCAGAACGTCTTCGCCCGCATTCTTCGCGGCGAGATCCCGTCGCGCAAGGTTTACGAGGACGAGTTTGCCCTCGCCTTCCACGACATCGCCCCGCAGGCGCCGGTCCACGTGCTCGTCATTCCCAAGGGCGCCTATGTCAGCTGGGACGATTTCTCGGCGCACGCCCCGGCCGACCTCATCGCCGGCTACGTCCGCGCGGTCGGCACCGTGGCACGGGATCTGGGCCTGGTCGCGCAGGGCTATCGCCTGCTCGGCAACGTCGGCGGGCATGGCGGGCAGGAAGTGCCGCACCTGCATGTCCACCTGTTCGGCGGGGCTCCCCTCGGACCGATGCTGGCAGGTTAAGCCTTTCGCATTGCAGCAGGATGGCATAGGCTTGTCGCCTCCATCCGTCGCAAGGCAGCCACGCTTCGTCCATGCATCGCGCTGAACCGCCCTCCGGCCGGATCGACGGCCAGACCCACCTCTTCGGGGTGCGCGTCTATTACGAGGACACAGACCTGTCGGGCGTGGTCTATCACGCCAACTACCTGCGCTGGTTCGAGCGGGCGCGGTCGGACCTGCTGCGCTGCCTCGACATCGACCAGCGCGCCGCGCACGAGGCCGGCGAAGGCGCCTTTGCCGTGACGTCGATCGACTTGCGCTACGCCAGCCCGGCGCGGCTGGACGACGTGGTCGCGATCGCCACCCGGCTCGAGGTGCGGCACGGCGCCAGCTTCACCTTGCTTCAGGAGGCGTTCAGGGACGCCACCCTTCTGTGCAGCGCGCGCGTTCGTGTTGCCTTCGTCACGCCCGGTGGCCGGCCGCGCCGCCTGCCGCCCGCCTGGCAGGATGCCCTTGCAACCCTGCTAGACCCTTCCGGGACCGCTCCCGCCATGGACCTTGAGAAAGCCCAGTCATGATCTTGTCGACCCTTGCCGCCGCCGCAGGCGTGACTGCCGGCGCCCCCACTCGGTTGAACCCGGTGGCCCTGTTCCTCCACGCCGACATCGTGGTGCAGATCGTGATGACCGCGCTGGTGCTGGCCAGCATATGGGTGTGGATGATCATCGTCTCGTTCAGCCTGCGCATGGCCGGCGTCTCGCGCCGTTCCACCAGGTATGAGCAGGGCTTCTGGGAAGCCCGCGACATCGACGCCTACCACAAGGAAAACGGCAAGGGCGACGTCCCCTCGGCGCGCGTGGTGAGCGCAGCCCTTGGCGAATGGCGCCGCAGCACCGCCGGCAAGTCGCTCGATCGCGAAGGCACCCGCCAGCGCCTGCAGACTGCCATGGACAGCGCGATCGCGGTGGAGACCGACAGCCTCTCGGGCCGGCTCAACTTCCTCGCCACCGTCGGCTCGGTCGCGCCGTTCGTGGGCCTGTTCGGCACGGTCTGGGGCATCATGGACAGCTTCTTCAACATCGGCGCACAGGCCAATTCCTCGCTCGCCGTCGTCGCCCCGGGCATTTCCGAGGCACTCTTCGCCACCGCGATCGGCCTCGTCGCCGCCATTCCCTCGGTGATCGCCTACAACCGCTTCAGCAACACGGTGAACCGCTTCGAGGCGCGCCTCTTCCGCTTTGCCGACCGCTTCCACGCGACGCTCAGCCGCGAACTGGAGCAGTAAGCCGTGGCGATGAACATGAGCCAGGGCGGAGGCGGTGGCGGAGGCCGCCGGCGGCGTTCGCGCGGCGCGCCGATGGCCGAAATCAACGTGACCCCGCTGGTCGACGTCATGCTCGTGCTGCTCATCATCTTCATGGTCACCGCGCCGATGCTCACCGCCGGGGTGCCGATCGACCTGCCCGACAGCAAGGCCGAGGCGCTGCAGGAAAAGAAGAACGAGATCACCGTCAGCATGGACGCCTCGGGCCGCACCTTCCTCGACGACCAGGAACTGGCGCCGGGCGAGCTGGCCGACCGTCTTGCCGCCGTCCCCCGCCCCAACGGCGAGGCGCCGCTGGTGACGCTGCGCGCCGACAAGGGCCTCGACTATGGCCGCGTCATGGCGGTGATGGGCGAATTGAACGCGGCGGGCATGAAGCAAATCTCGCTGGTGAGCAACGGCGTGGGCAGCGCCCCGGCCGCCGAGGCCACGCCCTGATCCCATGGCGAGCCGCGATACGCCTTTGACACCGGCGCCGCAGGGCCGCCTCAGCCGCGCCGAGATGGCCGGGCTGGGCGTGGCCGTGCTCGCCCATGCCGCGCTGATCGGCGCGCTGACGCTGTCCCCGCCGGGCAAGTCGATCCAGCCACCGCCCGAGCGGATGACCGTGACGATCGCGGACGACGTGGCCGACAAGGCGACCTCGCCCGATCCCGCCGCCGAGGCCGCACCCGACATCGCGCCGCAACTGGGCGAGCAGCAGGCCGCCGCAGAGCCGGAGTCGGCGCCTCCCCAGCCCCAGCCGCAGCCTGCCC
>NZ_DAIRTS010000015.1:0-94233 GCF_036803765.1 Novosphingobium sp. | reverse complement strand
GCATGCTGCGATGCGGTAATCGGCGTGTGTAGGATCCTCCCCACGCGTGGGGAGGGGGACCGCCGGCGCAGCCGGGGGTGGAGGGGAGAAGGTGGCAAGCCCCTCCGTCAGCCGCTGACGCGGCTGCCACCTCCCCATCGGGATGGGGAGGATCTGGGTTGCTTTACTGGGTAGGCGCGGGCGGCGGCTTAGCGCCGCGAGACCTCGCCGGTGAAGGTCGGGGTCTCGGCCGGGGTCTGGAAGCCCTGGTACAGCGCGCTGGCGATGCGCGCGATGATTGCGGCCTGCGCGGTGTGGTTTTCCGGCCCGGCGACGAAAATCGCGATCGCGAGGTGACGGCCGTCGGGCATGCGAACGATGCCGACGTCGTCGGTCACGCCGGCGAGCGTGCCGGTCTTGTGGGCCAGCAGCACCCCCTCGGGCAAGCCGGCGCGGATGCGGTTGCGGCCGGTGCTGGTGCGGGTCATCGTGTCGAGCAGCACGGCGCGGGCCTGCGGGCTGAGCGCGCCGCCACGGTCGATGGCCGACAGCAGCGCGATCATCGCGCGCGGTGTGCTCGAGGTGCCGGTATCGATCGCGCGGGCCGGGTTGATGCGGCCGTCGTCGCGGACCAGCGTGGCCATGGTGTGATCGAGATGCTGGCCCGAGATGCCGGTCTGCACGAGGAAGCGGTTGACCGCGCCGATGCCGCCCACCGCTGCGATCAGGCCGTCGGTGGCGTGGTTGTCGCTGCGGGTGATGCTCTTCTCGATCAGCGTCTGCGCGCTGAACACCGGGCCAGGGCGGACCATGGCGACGAGATTGCGTCGGCCGGCCGCCTCGGGGACGGGCATCATCATCGGCAGCGGCTGGTCGAGGCGCAGGCGCCCCTGCTCGACCATCTGCAGGAAGGTGGCCGCCACCGCGACCTTGGCGGTGCTGGCCATGGGGAAGGGCATGTCGCCGTTGATCAGGACCTGTCCGCCACCGTCGAGATCCATCGCGGCCACGCCGACACGGCCGCGCGCCGTGGCCGCGATCGAGGCGACGCGCTGCTGCGTGGCGAGATCGCGCGGGCTCTGCAGCGCCAGTGGCGGGCGGCTCTGCACCGCCGGCGACGTGACGGCGAGCGCCGGGAACGTGGCCATGGCGGCCACCAGGATGCGCAACTTGCGTGCGGAGAATTGCCCGAACATTATGAGGTTGTACCCCGACCCGCCTTATTATTTCATTGCCGAGGATAAGGCATTGGGACTCCGGCGCAAACCCGATGGGTTCCCGTGACGGGTTCATCCCGGCGCATCATGGTGCCGGTTCGTCGCAATTGTAAAATCGGCCGGAGGATTCGCGCTTCCGGTAGCCGATCAGTCGTCCATGTCGTGCATCATCTGGTCGGGGGCGAGGTCACTGAATCGCGTGATCCGCGCCTCGAACCGCAGGCGGACCTTGCCGGTCGAACCATGGCGTTGCTTGGCGACGATGAGTTCGGCCAGGCCGAATACGCGCTCCATCTCGGCAGCCCAGGCGGCATGCGCCTCGTGCGTCTTGGCGTCGTCGCTTTCGACCGGGCGCTTCGGCTCGCGCGAGGCGACATAGTAGTCCTCGCGGAACACGAACCAGACCATGTCGGCGTCCTGCTCGATCGAGCCCGATTCGCGCAGGTCCGACAGCATCGGGCGCTTGTCGTCGCGCTGTTCGACCGCGCGCGACAGCTGCGACAGCGCGATCACGGGGACCGACAGTTCCTTGGCGAGCGTCTTGAGGCCGCGTGAAATCTCCGAGATTTCGTTGACGCGGTTGTCCGACCGGCCCGAGCCCGAAAGGAGCTGGAGGTAGTCGACCACGATGAGGCCGATGTCGTGCCGGCGCTTCAAGCGGCGGGCGCGGGTGCGCAGCGCGCCGATCGACAGGCCGGGGGTGTCGTCGATGTAGAGCGGCAGTTCGGCGAGCCGCTGGCTGGCGAAGGACAGCTGCTGGAAATCCTCGCGACTGATGCGGCCCATGCGCAGCGATTCGGAGCTGATGCCCGACTGCTCGGCCAGAATACGCGTGGCCAGCTGGTCGGCGCTCATTTCGAGGCTGAAGAAGGCCACGGCCGCTCCCACCGAATCCTTGGCGGTGATCCCGCGCGCCATGTCGTCACGCAGCCGGTCGGCGCAATTGAAGGCGATGTTGGTGACGAGCGAGGTCTTGCCCATGCCGGGACGGCCGGCGAGGATGATGAGGTCCGAGTCGTGCAGGCCGCCGATCTTCTCGTTGACCGAGGTGAGGCCGGTGGTGGTGCCCGAGATATGGCCACCCGAAAGCAGCGCCTTCTCGATCATCTCGAGGCTGGCGCGCGTGGCCTGGCCGAAGGTCTGCGCCTCGTTGCCGGTCTGCGCGCCTTCGGCCACGGTAAACAGCGCGGCCTCGGCCTGTTCGACCTGCTTGAGTGGTTCGACCGTCTCGCTGGTGTCCATCGCCCCTTCGACGAGGTTGCGGCCCACGCTGATCAGTTCGCGCAGCAGCGCGAGATCGTAGATCTGCTGCGCCAGTTCGCGCGGGGCGAGCAGGCCTTGGCCGTCACCGGTAAGGCGGGCGAGGTAGGCGGTGCCGCCCAGCTCCTTCAGCTCCTCGTCGCTCTCGAAATAGGGCTTGAGCGTGACCGGGGTTACCACCGCCTTGCGGTCGATCAGCGCGAGGATGCGTTCGAAGACGCGGCCATGGACGGGCGCGAAGAAGTGATCCGCGCGCAGTGGCACGGTCATTTCCTCAAGGATGCGGTTATCGATCAGGACCGCGCCGAGAAACGCGGCCTCGGCCTCGACGTTGGCGGGCAGCGCACGGACCTCGGCGGCCGGACGCGCGAGAATGGCTTCGCTTGCGGACATTCGCGCAAGATGAACCATGCACCGGGCAGGGGCAAGGCGGCGACGCGGAGCCGCCCCGGCTTTCGTTTTCCACAGGCTGTGGACACAATCGCCGGCCATGCCACCAAGGTCCAAGGCGAATCCGCCCGCTGGGCGCTTGCTGCGCCGCGCGCCATGTTGCAACACTCAGGCCTTATGGCGGACCCGCGCATTTCGCATATCGAGCTGGACGAGGCGACGATCGTCTGGCGCAACGCCGATGTGGAGCAGGAGCGCCGCGTCGCGATCTTCGACCTGATCGAGGAAAACACCTTCCGCCCGCAGCGCGCGCTCGCCGCCGGTCACGAAGGCCCCTATCGCCTGCGCCTGTCGGTGACCGATGGTCGCCTCACGCTCGATATCGCCGACGCACAGGGCGCACCGCTGGAAAGCGTGGTGCTGGGGCTGGGACGTTTCCGCCGCCCGATCCGCGAATACTTCGCGATCTGCGACAGCTATTACCAGGCGATCCGTCGTGCAACCGCACAGGAGATCGAGACGATCGACATGGCCCGGCGCGGCATCCACAACGAGGCGGCCGAGATGCTGCTCGAGCGGCTCGACGGCAAGATCGAGACCGACTTTGCCACGGCGCGCCGCCTGTTCACCCTGATCTGCGTGCTGCACATCCGCGGGTGAGCGCCCTTCGACAGGCTCAGGGCGAACGGGGGAGGGATGAGATGCCGCTTCTCCAATTCCGTTCGGGCTGAGCTTGTCGAAGCCCGGTCCGACCCAACACAGTCCAACCCAGTCCCGCCTCGTTGGCCCACGAAAAAGGGGACGGTTGCCCGTCCCCTTCGTTCGTCGTCATGCTCGCCGGGCGATCAGGCCTCGTCGGGGTTCGGCTCGCTGGCGGTGTCCGTCGCCTTGCGCTTGCCGGCCTTCTTCTTGACCAGCTTGGGCGCGGCCGGGGTCAGCTCGAAATTGAGCCCGTCGTCCTTGAGGCTGACGTGCACTTCGCCACCGTTGGCGAGCTTGCCGAACAGCAGTTCCTCGGCCAGCGGCTTCTTGACCTTCTCCTGGATGAGGCGCGCCATCGGGCGGGCACCATAGAGACGGTCGTAGCCCTTCTTCGCCAGCCACGCACGCGCGTCGCTGTCGAACTGGATGTGGACGTTCTGCTCGGCCAGCTGCAGTTCGAGCTGGAGCACGAACTTGTCGACCACGCGGCTGACCACTTCGGGCGGCAGGTAGGCGAAGGGGACGATCGCATCGAGGCGGTTGCGGAATTCCGGCGTGAAGAGGTTCTTGACCGCTTCGTCGCCGGCATCCTGCTTCGACACGTCGCCGAACCCGATGCCCTGCTTGGCCATGTCCGAGGCGCCTGCATTGGTGGTCATGATGAGGACCACGTTGCGGAAGTCGACGGTCTTGCCGTGGTGATCGGTCAGGCGGCCGTTATCCATCACCTGCAGCAGGATGTTGAACAGGTCGGGGTGCGCCTTCTCGATCTCGTCGAGCAGCAGGACGCAATGCGGCTGCTGGTCGATCGCATCGGTCAGCAGACCGCCCTGGTCGAACCCGACATAGCCCGGAGGGGCACCGATCAGGCGGCTGACCGAATGGCGCTCCATGTATTCCGACATGTCGAAGCGCTGCAGCGGAATGCCCATGATCTGGGCCAGGCTGCGGGCGACCTCGGTCTTGCCGACGCCGGTGGGGCCGGAGAACAGGAACGAGCCGATCGGCTTGTCCGGGTCGCGCAAGCCGGCGCGGCTGAGCTTCATCGCGCTCGACAGCACCTCGATCGCCTTGTCCTGACCGAACACCAGACGCTTGAGATCGCGCTCGAGATGCTCGAGCTGCTTCTTGTCGTCGCTGCTGACCGACTTGGGCGGGATGCGCGCCATGGTCGCGATCACGGCCTCGATCTCGCGCGCGGTGATGGTCTTCTTGCGCTTCGAAGGCGGCACCAGCATCTGCATCGCGCCGACCTCGTCGATCACGTCGATCGCCTTGTCGGGCAGCTTGCGGTCGTTGATGTAGCGGGCCGACAGTTCGACCGCGGTCTTGATCGCATCGGGCGTGTACTTGACCTTGTGGTGCTCCTCGAACGCGGTGCGCAGACCTTTAAGGATCTTGATCGTGTCCTCGACGCTGGGTTCGTTCACGTCGATCTTCTGGAACCGGCGCAGCAGGGCGCGGTCCTTCTCGAAGTGGTTGCGGAACTCCTTGTAGGTGGTCGAGCCGATGCAGCGGATCGTGCCGCCCGACAGCGCCGGCTTGAGCAGGTTCGAGGCGTCCATCGCGCCGCCGCTGGTCGCGCCGGCACCGATCACGGTGTGGATCTCGTCGATGAACAGGATCGCGTGCGGCATTTTCTCGAGTTCGGAGACCACCTGCTTGAGGCGTTCCTCGAAGTCGCCGCGATAGCGCGTGCCGGCGAGCAGGCTGCCCATGTCGAGCGAATAGATCACCGCGTTGGACAGCACCTCGGGCACCTCGCCCTCGACGATCTTGCGCGCGAGACCTTCGGCGATGGCGGTCTTGCCCACGCCCGGATCACCCACGTAGAGCGGGTTGTTCTTGGACCGGCGGCACAGGATCTGGATCGTGCGGTCGACTTCGGGGCCACGCCCGATCAGCGGGTCGACCTTGCCGAGCAGCGCCTTGTCGTTGAGGTTGACGCAGAACTGGTCGAGCGCGGAATCCTTCTTGTTTCCGCCCTTGGCCTCGGCCTTTTCCTCGGGCTTGGGGGCCTCGTCCTCGCTCTTGGCATTGGCGGTGCCGGCCTGGCGGCCGCCCTTGCCGATGCCGTGGCTGATGAAGCTGACCGCGTCGAGCCGGCTCATGTCCTGCTGCTGCAGGAAATAGACCGCGTACGAGTCGCGTTCGGAGAACAGCGCCACCAGCACGTTGGCGCCCGTCACGGTATCCTTGCCCGAGGACTGGACGTGCAGGATCGCGCGCTGAATCACGCGCTGGAAGCCGGCGGTCGGCTGGGGATCGGCCTTTTCCGCGGTCTTGAGCGACTGGTATTCCTGGTCGAGGTACTGGCGCACCACGTCACCCAGGTCGCCAAGGTCCACGCCGCAGGCTTGCATCACCTGTGCCGCATCCGCGTCGTCGATAAGGGCCAGCAGGAGATGTTCGAGCGTCGCATATTCGTGGCTGCGCTCCGACGCGTTGGCCAGCGCGGTGTGCAGCGTTTTCTCGAGGCTCTGGGCGAAACTGGGCATAGGCTCGCTTTCTGGGGCTCACTCTTGGCCAGGGCGGAGGTATTCCGCCATGGGATGGTTCCCTTGCGGGATCAGGAAAGCATGGCGATGGTTAACCGCCACCGAACTGTCGCCGGCGGTCGCCACGGATGCTGGGAGGGGTCGAACCCCTATATGGGTATGCCGCCCGGCGAGGAGAAGGGCGGCGGCGCTCATCGCGGCGTATCGGCCGCAGTGGCGGGAGGCGCAGGAGGTGGCGCGGCCGCACGGGCGAACAGCGCATCGGCAGCGGCGCGGGTGCGGCCGGCACGGTCACGATGGTCGCGGGTGCGAACGATCTCCGCCTCGAGCAGGGCGATGCGTGTGGCCAGTTCGTCGATCGACAGGGTGTCGAGCGGTTCGCTGGCCAACTGGCTGACCAAGTCGCCCTTGCGGCGCGGAAGGTCTTCGAGATCCATTTCGATCACAATGTTGGGCGGCGAACGCTTGCTGTCAACCTGCCCTGTGGGTAGGGCAGCGTTTCCCTGCCCATGATGGCAGATGCGAGGGTATGCAGCGCATGCAAAGTCTTCCGGCGACGATGACGGCTATCGGTTTCGATGCACCTGGCGGGCCGGAGGTGCTGCGCCCCGAGACGGTGCCCGTGCCGGTGCCCGGTCCCGGACAAGTGCTGATTCGCGTCGCCTACGCCGGCGTGAACCGCCCCGACGTGATCCAGCGGCAGGGTTTCTATCCGCCGCCGCCGGGGGCCTCGCCGCTGCCGGGCCTCGAAGTGTCCGGCGAAGTGGTGGCCGTGGGCGAATCGCAGGGCGAGGGCAGCATCGCGCTCGAGCCGGGCGCCAGGGTCTGCGCGCTGGTGGCAGGCGGCGGCTATGCGCAATATTGCCTCGCCGAGGCCGCGCAATGCCTGCGCGTGCCGCCGGGCCTTGCGATGGAAGAAGCCGCCGCTCTGCCCGAGACGCTGTTCACCGTGTGGCACAACGTTTTCGAGCGCGGCTGGGCCTGCGAGGGCGAGACGCTGCTGGTCCATGGCGGCACCAGCGGGATCGGCTCGATGGCGATCATGCTCGGCAAGCTGTTCGGCCTGACCGTCATCACCACTTGCGGCGGGGCCGACAAGTGCGCCGCCGCGCGGCGGATCGGTGCCGATCACGCCATCGACTACAAGGCGCAGGACTTCGTCGAGGAAGTGGCGCGAATCACGCAAGGCAAGGGCGTCCAGCTCGTGCTCGACATGGTGGCTGGCAGCTATGTCGCCCGCAACATCAAGTGCCTGGCCGAGGATGGGCGGCACGTCACCATCGCGGTGCAGGGCGGCGTCAAGGCCGAGGTCAACATGGCCGAGGTCATGCGCCGGCGCCTGACGCTGACCGGGTCGACGCTGCGCCCGCGCTCGGCGGTGTTCAAGGGCCTGCTCGCCGGCGAAATCCGCGAGACCGTCTGGCCGCTGGTCGCCGAGGGCAAGCTGCGCCCTGTGATGGACCAGTCCTTCGCGCTGGCCGATGCCGCGGCGGCGCATGCCCGGATGGAAGCGGGCACCCACATCGGCAAGATCGTCCTGCGCGCCGACTGATCGCTGGTTGGTTCCAGCCATCGTGTGACCCAGCCGTGTGACTGGCGTGCAAAAGGCTTGAAATCGAACGGGGCCGCGGATTGCGCTTGCCGTTTGGGCAGGGCTGGCTTACAGCTGAATGCGTGAATGGCCGCTCCGCAAGGGGCGGCCCTTATTGTTTCCGCGCCGGACACACCGTTCCGCGCCGGGGGAAAAGAGGACCATCGCCGTGAGCAACCAGCCCACGTATCCGCTGATGCCGCATGCCACCGCGTCGTGGCTTGTCGACAATACGGCCCTGACGTTCGAGCAGATTGCCGAGTTCTGTGGCCTCCACATCCTCGAGGTCCAGGCCATGGCCGACGATCTCGCCGGCGCGAAGTATACCGGGCGCAACCCGATCCATTCGGGCGAGCTGAGCCAGGCCGAAATCGACCGCGGCCAGGACAACGCCTCGTACCGCCTCAAGATGCAGCGCGCCCCGCTGGCGGTCAGCCGCACCAAGGGCCCGCGCTACACCCCGGTGTCGAAGCGCCAGGACAAGCCCGACGGCATCGCCTGGATCCTGCGCCACCATCCCGAGATTTCGGATGCGCAGATCGGCAAGCTGATCGGCACCACGCGCACGACCATCGCCGCGATCCGCGATCGCAGCCACTGGAACATCGGCAACATCAATCCCAAGGACCCGGTGACGCTGGGCCTGTGCTCGCAGCGCGAGCTGGACATGCTGGTGAGCAAGGCCGCCAAGCGCGCCGGCGTGCCCGAGGAAGAGGAAGGCGTGGTCAACGAGCGCTTGGGTTCGGACCGTGAAGCCCTCATCGAGGAACTGCGCGCCGAACGGCAGGCGCAGGCCAAGGCCTCGTCGGAAGCCGCGCAGCAGGCCGAAGCCATGGCCTGGCTCGAAGCCCGCCGCGCCGAGGGCATCTCGGACAGCTGAGCCGGTTTCCCGTGAAACACGATCGAGCCGCCCGGTGCTGCACCGGGCGGCTTTTTCGTGGGCAGCTGCGGTGCGTCGAAGGGGCACTGGAACCGGCATGGCGGTCGGTCCATTGTCAGACCACGCATGGCCGCCGACTTCGCCTGGATCCGCCCCGAACCGCAGGGCATCTATCTGCCGCCGGCGGATGCGTGGATCGACCCGTCGCGGCCGGTCGATACCGCGCTGGTCACGCATGGCCACGCCGACCATGCCCGCGGCGGCCATGGGCGCACGGTGGCGACGCCCGAGACGCTGGCGATCATGGCGCTGCGCTACGGCGTCCAGCCCGAAGGCAGCGAGTCGGTCGCCTATCACGAGAGCGTGACGCTCAAGGGCGGGGTGCGGGCCACTTATGTGCCCGCCGGCCACGTCCTTGGCTCGGCGCAGATCCTGCTCGAGCATGCTGGCGAGCGTGTCGTCGTGACCGGCGACTACAAGCGCCGTCCCGACCCGACCTGTCCGCTGTTCGAACCGGTGCCCTGCGATATCTTCATCACCGAGGCGACCTTCGGGCTGCCGGTGTTCCGCCATCCCCCGATCGAGGACGAGATCGCCAAGCTGCTCTCGGCCCTGGCCCTGCATCCCGAGCGCTGCGTGCTGGTGGGCGCCTATGCGCTGGGCAAGGCGCAACGCCTGATCGCCGAACTGCGGCGTGCCGGCCACGACCAGCCGATCTATCTGCATGGCGCGATGGAGCGGATGTGCCGGCTCTACGAGGAGTGGGGCATCGATCTGGGTGAGTTGCGGGCCGTTGCCGGCGTGCCCAAGGGCGCGATTGCCGGACACATCGTGGTCTGCCCGCCCTCGGCGCTCAACGATCGCTGGAGCCGGCGCCTGCCCGATCCGATCACCGCGATGGCCTCGGGCTGGATGCGCGTGCGCCAGCGCGCGGTGCAGCGCAACGTCGAGTTGCCGCTGATCATCTCCGATCACGCCGACTGGGACGAACTGACCGCGACCATTGCCGAGGTGAACCCCACGGAAACCTGGATCACTCATGGGCGCGAGGAAGCGCTGCTGCGCTGGTGCGAACTGCACCAGCGGCGCGCGCGGGCCCTGGCGCTGGTCGGCTACGAAGACGAGGACGACTGAGGCGATGGAACGCTTCGCCGCCCTGGTCGATGCGCTGGTCTATACCCGCTCGCGCAACACCAAGCTCGCGCTTCTCGCCGAGTACCTGCGCACCACGCCCGATCCCGACCGGGGCTGGGCCCTTGCCGCGTTGACCGACGGCATCGACTTTCCCGCGGTCAAGGCGGGCACGATCCGCACGCTGCTCGACACGCGCATCGACGAAGTGCTCTGGCGCCTGTCGCGCGATTACGTCGGCGACACCGCCGAGACCGCCAGCCTGCTCTGGCCCGAGCCGCATCACGCTGTCGCCGGCCCGCCGGGGGTGACCGAGGCGGTCGAGGTGCTGGCCGGGGCCACGCGCGCGACGGCCGGAGAGCGCCTTGCCGGGCTGCTCGACCGGCTCGATCCCAACGGGCGCTATGCCCTGCTCAAGCTGGCGACCGGCGCCATGCGTATCGGCCTGTCCTCGCGCCTTGCCAAGGTGGCCTTCGCGCAGGCCTTCGGTGTCGATGTCGAACAGGTCGAGGAATTCTGGCACGGCCAGTCGCCGCCCTATGCCGCGCTGTTCGCCTGGGCCGCCGATGGCGCAGCGCCGCCCGATGCCGAGGCGGTGCCGCTGTTCCGCCCGTTCATGCTCGCCCAGCCGCTCGAGGAGACGGTGGTCGACATGGCCGAGTTCGCCGCCGAATGGAAATGGGACGGCATCCGGGTGCAGCTGGTCCACGTCGCCGGGCAGACGCGGGTCTATTCGCGCGGCGGCGACGACATTTCCGCCAGCTTCCCCGAGATGCTCGATGCGCTGAACATTCCTGCCGTGCTCGATGGCGAACTGCTGGTGCGCGGCAGCCACCAGGGCGGCGAGGCGGGGGGCGCGGCCAGCTTCAACGCCCTGCAGCAGCGGTTGGGGCGCAAGACGGTGAGCAAGGCGATGCTGGCCGACTATCCCGCCTTCGTGCGTCTCTACGACGTGCTGCTGCTGGAGGGCGAAGACCTGCGCCCGCTCGGGTGGGAGCAACGCCGTGTGCGGCTGGAGGAGCTGGTGCCCCGGCTCGATCCGCAGCGGTTCGACATCTCGGCGGTGATCACGGCGGCGAACCTCGACGAACTGGCCGAGATCCGTGCCCGCGCGCGCGACGACGCGATCGAGGGGGTGATGCTCAAGCGCCGCGACGCGCCCTATGTCTCGGGACGGCGCGGCGGGCTGTGGTACAAGTGGAAGCGCGATCCGCTGCTGATCGATTGCGTGCTGATGTATGCCCAGCGCGGCAGCGGCAAGCGCAGCTCGTTCTATTCGGACTTCACGTTCGGATGCTGGGACGGCGATCCCGATGCCGGGGCCGAACTGCTGCCGGTGGGCAAGGCCTATTTCGGCTTTACCGACGAGGAGCTGAAATGGCTCGACCGCTTCGTGCGCCAGCACACCGTCAACCGCTTCGGCCCGGTGCGCGAGGTCGATCGGTCGCTCGTGTTCGAGGTGGCGTTCGATTCGGTCCATGTCAGCAAGCGGCACAAGTCGGGCCTCGCCATGCGGTTTCCGCGCATTCACCGCATCCGGGCCGACAAGCCGGCGCACGAGGCCGACCGCCTCGACACGCTGCGCGCGATGGTCGCCGATTGATCGCGATCAAGGCCGCTTTCCCCGCCGCAGACTAGCGCCGATCCTTCCGATCCCTCTTGCGAAAGGTCCGGCCTTGGCCAGCGACGCCCTCTCTCCCTATGACCGCATCGGCGGCCCTGCCGTCCTGCGCCGCATCACCGACCGGTTCTATGACCTGATGGACCAGGATCCGGCCTATGCCGGCCTGCGCGCCATGCACGCCGCCGACCTCGACCCGATGCGCGACGCGTTGCCACAGTTCCTCGCCGGCTGGAGCGGCGGCCCGCGCGACTGGTGGGACGCCAATCCCGGCAAGTGCATGATGTCGCTGCATCGGCCCTTCGCGATCGATGCCGATCTCGCCGGTCAATGGGCTGAGGCCATGCGCCGCGCGATTGCCGAGGCGGCCCCCGCGGACGGCGAGATCGCCGCGGCCATGGCCGACGTGCTGGATCGCATGGCACGAGGCATGGCCCGCCCAGCGGCCTGACACCCCCAAAGATCCTCCCCGACGCAAGGTGGGGAGGATCGGGTTCTACCCTTTCCTTTCTGGGGCTGGGCACTAGGCTTGGCGGATGGACACGCTGCATGTCTCACGCCGCCGGCTGGCGATTGCCCTGGCGGGGATGGCCGGCTTCATCGATGCGGTGGGGTTCCTTTCGGCCGAGGGCTATTTCGTCTCGTTCATGTCGGGCAATTCGACGCGGCTCGGTGTCGCGCTGGGCACCGACTGGCGCCATGCCGCCGTGCCTGTGCTTTTGATCCTGGGCTTCGTCGGCGGGGTCACGCTGGGGGCGTTGGTGGCGCTGCGAGCGGCCGGGCAGCGCAAGGTGGCGGTGCTGGGGCTGGTCACGGCCTGCCTCGTGGTCGCGGCGGGTGCGCGTCTGGTCGGGCAGCCGGGCGTGATGCTGGCGGGGCTGGTCCTGGCCATGGGCGCGCTCAACAACACTTTCCTACGCGATGGCGAGGTGGCCGTCGGGCTGACCTACATGACCGGCGCGCTGGTCAAGCTGGGGCAGGGGTTGGCCCAGCGCCTCGCCGGGCGGCGCGGGTCAGGCTGGCAGGGCTGGGCGCTGCTGTGGGCGGGGCTGCTGGCCGGCGCGGTGCTGGGCGCCGTGTCGCAGGCCCGCGCGCCGGAGTTTTGCCTGTGGATCGCCGCAGGCTGGGCCGCGCTGATGACGCTGGTGGCAATCAGGTTGCCGGCGGAATCCTGACCAGCTTGTCGCGCGAAGTTGCGCCGCGCAACAGTTCGACCCGCGAGGCGGCGATTCCGAGCGCCTGTGCCACAAGGGCCAGCACGGCGGCGGTGGCCTTGCCGTCCTCGGGCTTGCACCGCACTTTCACCTGGATCTTGCCGTTTTCGATCGCGATCGCTTCGACACGTGCGCCGGGCGTGACGCGCAGGGCGAGGCGTCTGTCCTCGTCCGCCAATGCGCGCAGCGCCTCTGCCGGTGGCAGGTCAGCCCTGGGCCGGGCCACGGAACGGCTCGGCATTGGCTGCCTCGGCATGGACCGCCTCGGCATGGGCCCGGCCGTTGAGCACGTAATGGGCGACGCCGCGCTGCATCTCGGCGATCGCCTCGTCGTTCAGGTCGCGCATGTAGGAGGCAGGGCGGCCGCTCCACAGCTGGCGCGCGGGCAGGCGCTTGCCGGGGGTGAGCATCGCGCCGGCGGCAAGCATGCCATCGCTTTCGATCACCGTGCCGTCCATCACGATCGCGCCCAGGCCGACGAAGGCCCGGTCGTGCAGGATGCAGCCATGGACCATGGCGAGATGGCCGATCAGCACGTCCTCGCCGATCAGCGTCGGGAAGCCCTCGGGCCGGCCGGGCTTGGCGCTGTCGCAGTGAATCACACTGCCGTCCTGCACATTGGTGCGCGCGCCGATCACCACGCGGTTGACGTCGGCGCGGATGACGCAGTTGTACCAGATCGACGCCCCGGCCTCGATCGTGACGTCACCGATGATGCGGCATCCAGGCGCGATGAAGGCGTCGGGATGGATCTGCGGGACCTTGCCGCCGAAGGGGATGATCGAGACATCGGGGCGGTGCGTCATGCGGTAGATCCTTTGGTGGGCCCTTCGGTGGGGCGCTGGATGCGATAGACGATGTGCGGCCGCAGCGGATCGTCCTCGGCCAGGGCGGGGTGGTCGAAATCCTCGTCCGGCTGGCGCGTCATGCCAAGCCGTTCCATGAGTTGCCAGCTGCGCACGTTGCCGGCGACGGTCATGGCCATCACTGCAGGAACATCGAGGTTCGCCCAGGCCCATGCGAGGGAGGCTTGCGCCGCCTCACGCGCATAGCCTTGGCCCCAGGCGTGGCGGGGAAGGCGCCAGCCGATCTCGGTCTCGTGCAGCGGCGGGCGCGGCGGCATGATCCCGCAGAAGCCGAGGAATGCGCCATCCGCCTTGCGCTCGAGCGCCCAGAACACGTGGCCGTGCTCGGCCTCGGTCGCGATCATGCGATCGATCGCGGCATCGGCTTCGGCTGCGCTGGTCGCAGGCAGGAAGCGCATGACCTCCGCGTCCGCCGCCATGGCGCGGAACGGCGCGCGGTCGGTTTCCCGCCAGCCGCGCAGCAGCAGCCGTTCGGTCTCGATCACGCGCCCAGCAGCCGCGCCGCATGCGCCGCGTGATAGGTCAGCACGCCCGAGCAGCCGGCGCGCTTGAACGCCAGCAGCGTCTCGAGCACCAGCGTATCGCGGTCCCCGGCGCCTGCGGCCACCGCGGCCTCGATCATCGCGTATTCGCCGCTCACCTGGTAGGCGAAGACCGGCACGCCGAAGGCTTCCTTCACGCGTACCGCGATGTCGAGATAGGGCAGGCCCGGCTTGACCATGACGCTGTCCGCACCCTCGGCCAGATCCAGCGCCACTTCGCGCAGGGCTTCCTCGGCGTTGCCCGGGTCCATCTGGTAGGTCTTCTTGTCGCCCTTGAGCAGCCCGCGCGAGCCGACCGCATCGCGGAACGGGCCGTAGAACGCCGAGGCATACTTGGCGGCATAGGACATGATCTGGACGTTGATATGGTTGTCGCCTTCCAGCGCCTCGCGGATCGCACCGATGCGCCCGTCCATCATGTCGGACGGGGCGATGATGTCGGCGCCGGCGGCGGCCTGGTTGAGGCTCTGGCCGACGAGGACCTCGACGGTCGCGTCGTTCATCACGTAGCCGGCCTCGTCGATCAGTCCGTCCTGGCCATGGCTGGTATAGGGATCGAGCGCGACGTCGGTGAGCACACCGATGTCGTTGCCGCAGGCATCGCGGATCGCGCGGATCGCGCGGCACATCAGGTTGTCGGGATTGAGCGCCTCGCGCCCGTCTTCGGTGCGGCGTTCGGGCTGGGTGTGCGGGAACAGCGCAAGGCATGGAATGCCGAGCGCGACCGCTTCCCTGGCGCGCGCGACGATGCCGTCGACCGACCAGCGCGACACGCCGGGCAGCGCGCCGATCGGATCTTCCACACCCTGCCCCTCGGTGACGAAGACCGGCCAGATGAGGTCGGCGGGAGTGACCAGAACCTCGCGATGAAGCGCGCGGCTCCAGGCGGTGGCACGGGTGCGGCGGGGGCGGGCATGGGGATGGCTGGCGATCATGCCGCCGGTTTGGCGCAAATGGCAGGGCCGGGCAACGGGACAGATTGTCCCGGCGCTATGCCCGGTGCGTCACGCCTCGTTGGTGGACAACGATCCCATGGCGTCCACGTGGAAGGCCCTGACGCTCGGCGGCATGGCGGCATAGGCGGGCCGGCGCGCGTCGAGCAGACGATGCCGGGCCACGCGCGCGATGCTGACGCAATCGCCCTGGTTGCCACCGACCACGTGATAGGCAGCTTCGTCCTCGGCCAGGTACAGCCCGACGTGGCCGCCCTGCTGGCGGCGGAACACCAGCACGTCACCCAGCATCGGCGCGGGCGCCGGGCGGCCGAACTGCGCCCAGCTCAGTGCCCAGAGCGGGGACTGGGGCAGGGGCTTGCCGGCGCGGGCGGCCACGATGGCCATGAACAGGCCGCACCATGGGACGCTGTCCGCGCGATAGTCGCGCGCCACCGCGCCGCCGAGCTCGGCAGCCCAGCCCAGGATCGCGGCGTTATCGGCCGTGCCCGGTGCCTCGCGCGTGCCCAGCAGGGCCAGGCCCTCGCGGACCATGCGCGGCAGCAGCGGCTGGGCCGAAAGCCAGCAATAGGCGGTCGGCAGGGTGGTGGCGGGGTTCGACATGAAGGGGTACCTCGGCTGGAGATACCGCAATCTCTGCTTGTCCGCGGCCAGATTGAATCGCGGTCGCGCGGCCCCACGATCCGGCGCAAGGCCCCGCCGTCCAGACGCAACACGATTGACACATTGCGCCACAATCGCCACGGCAGCCCCATCTTTGAGCCGATCGGCGGGGGCAAGGGTCAATTCGGACCCGTCGCGCCCATCGATGGCGAGACGTGGGGAAGCCCGCTGCACCGTCTCAATATCGCGTTTCATCGCGTGCAGCTGCCTGGCGACCTTGCGCCCTTGTGATCGTATGGAATGACCAAATTTGCTTTTGGCAAAATAGCTTGTCTTGTTTCCGCAGTCGGCACCTTCGCCGCCCTGCAAATTTCCGCGCCAGCCAACGCCGCCAATGAAACCGCCGCGATCGTCCTGCCTGCCATGGCGACGACCGCCGCCGCACCGGCCACTGGCGAATCGGTCGAGACGCCGTCCGACGACGCTGCGTCTCCCGCAAATCACACCATCACCAGCGCCAAGGCCGATGCCCGGCAGATCGAATGCGTGGCGAAAGTCATCGTTCACGAGGCCGGCAATCAGCCCCGTCGCGGCCAGGCCGCGGTCGCCCAGGTCATTCGCACCCGTGCCCAGGATCCACGCTTCGGCGACAGCGCCTGCGCCGTGGTTCGCCAGCCCGGCCAGTTCTTCGATGTCGATGCCTACAACCCGCCGCGCGATGATGCGCGCTGGGCCCAGGCCGTCGACGTCGCTACCGAAACTCTTAACGGACAAGGCGCCAACCCGGTTCCCGGCGCGCTGTTCTTCCACTCGGTCGGCAGCCCGATGAAGGGCCGCACCAATCTCGGCCGGATCGAAGGCCACGTCTTCTACCGCTGAACGACGCGGTCCCGACCTACGAAAAAGGCCTGGTCCGAACCGACGGACCAGGCCTTTTTCGTGTCCGCGAACGGCACCGGCGTGGGCGTCAGCCGCCCGAGTTCATCGGGTGCTGGGTCTGCGACCGGTCGATCATCATGCGGTTTTCCTGGCGCTGGGCTTCCCACTCGCTCTTGCGCATGCAGACCTTCTTGCTCTTGAGCAGCGAACCGATCACCTGCGAGCGCTCGCAGATCATGGGGTCGGCATCCTTCACCGCGGTGGCGGGGGCAGCCTCGGCCGCCATCAGCAGCGGGGCGGCAAGCGCAAGCGAAAGCAACATGGCACTGTCCTTGATCGAATGAACCGGGGGCATCGAATGGCGCACATCATGCCACGTCTGTAAAAACCGGCAAGATGGCACATACTTACGTCCGTGCCTTTTCATTCGATTTCATCGGTGTTTCCAGCGATCCTACAAGTCTCCGGCGACCGACTCCTGCGCGACGATCGCGGCGACCGCTTCCTGTTCGAGCGGATCGAGATCGGGGTGCCACAGGTCGAAGATCATCACGACGCGCAAGTGATCGGTGGGATTGGACGCCTCGTGCTCGATCGTGTCGTCGAACACGAAGGCTTCGCCCTCGCGCCAGGGCCTGGTCTCCGCACCGACACGGAACCAGCAGCCCGGCGGCACGATCAGAGGCACGTGGCACAGGAGACGCGTGTTGTTCACCCCGACGTGGGGCGGGATGACCGTGTGCGGTGCCAGCAGCGAGAACATGGCATTGGGCGATGCCCCCGGGATCACGGATTGCTGGACGCGCTCGAGCAAGGCCATGGTATGCGGGCAGGCATCGGCATTGGCCGCGACCCGCTCGCCGCCGCGCAGCAGGTGCACCGCGGTCCAGTCGGGATTGCGGTTGAGCTCGCGCCATTGCGCCAGGGCTTCGCGATCGTCGTACTGGAGGTAGGGCAGCAGCTCCCCCCGCCCCGATGCCATCAACTGCTCGAACTCCGCGCGGATCGCGGGGGCGGCGGCGTTGAAGTGCTCCAGCCATTCGAAGCGGGAGGGCGGATGGAACTCGCGCTCGGTCAGCGCCGGATAGTGAAAGTGGGTCGGGCTGCTGCGATAGGGCCGCGTGCGACGCAGGACATTGTCGCGCAGGCGGCGGATGCGCCACGCGCGATCGTCTTCCAGGCCGCCGCACAAGGGTGTGATGACCTGCTCCAGTCGGTCGGCGCGCGCGGCGCTCCATGCGGCATGCACCGCCTCGCCCTGTGCCACCGCTTGTGCCAGCGGCGGCGGCAGCGGGCCATCCGGCCGGCAGGCCAGCGCCTCGTGCCAGGCACGGCCGGCGTCGTCCGGCGCCAGCCGTTCCAGCAGGCTGGCGCGCATGACCAGCGCGGTGAAATCCAGCGGTGCGATCGTCAGTGCGTGATGCACGGCTTCCAGTGCACGCTGCGGCTGGCGCAGGGCACGGCGCAGTCCGGCAAGGCGCATCCACGCGGGCAGGAGCGCCCCCTCCCCAGGGGCCGCTTCGGCCAGCAGATGCTCCAGTCTTTCCGCCGCATCGGCCAGCTTCCCTTCGCCGACCTTTGCATCCACCTCACGCCTGACGCGTTCCCCCCAAGTCTCCATCCTGATCTGTCCCACCCAATCCGGCCCCCCCGGGCCGGCTCAAATCGTCGATCAGACGCCTCCGGGCCACGCGGGCGGAATGCGTCCGTCTTCAAGACTGTAGCCAAACCGCTCGACCCACGGGCGCAGCACGGGCAGCACCGGGGAGAGATGCGCGGCATAGCGGTGCCAGCGCCCGGCCGCGCGGCGATAGAGCGGCTCGGTCACTTGCGAATAGCTGGCGCTCGTCACCACGCCACGCTCGCGCGCGGCACGGGTGTGGTCGAGTACCCCTTCGGGAAAGGTCAGGTCGGCCCATTCGAACACGGGCCGCAGCACGGCTTCCGGGTTCTCGATCAATTGCTCGTAGACCACGGTCGCCACCGGCAGATCGAACAGCGCGCGCGCCTTTTCCCAGTGCGCAAACGTGATGTCGTAAAGCGCCGCCGCGTCGCCGAGGTCGAGGAAGTTGGCCATGGCGCTGTTGGTGCGGAAGTGCGTGAGATAGCAGCTCAGCAGCACGTCGCAGGGGTGCCGCAGCGACAGGATCACGCGCGCATCGGGGAACAGCCGGCGGATGATCGCCACCTTGTTGAGGTGCATCGGCTGCTTGTCGACGATGATGCGCTGCGCGGCCTCCTCGGGCGACAGCCCCAGCAGCGCATCCACGCGCGCGAAATAGGCGTCGCGCGCGGCGGCGATCGCCTCGGGGCTGGCCTCAGCCATCGCATCGACGCTGCCCAGCAGCGCCTCGGCCTCGGTGATGAACGGCTCTTCCTCGAGCACGGCCACCGCAGGATCGGTCATGAGCAGGGTGTCGAGCAGCGTGGTCCCCGAACGCGGGAAGCCGGCGATGAACAGCGGCGTGCGCCGGGCCGCTGGCGGGGGCGGCGTCGTCCAGCCCGCGAGCCATTGCGGGGTCAGGACTTCGGCTGCGTCGACCAGCGCGGCGCGATAAGCGGCGGCCCGGCCCCGCGGATCGGTCGGATCGTCCTGCCAGTGCCGGTTCATCGCCGTGAACGCGGCAAAGGCCTCGTCCGGGCGCCCCAGGCGATCGAGCAGAAGCCCGCGCAGATTGTACAACCGCTCAGGCGTGATGGCATCGCCCACGGCCTCGAGTGCGGCGAGCGCCTCCTCGTTGCGCCCAGCGCGCTTGAGCGTGAGCGCGTCGATGAAGGCGAGGAATGGTGCGCCGGCGCCGGCCTTGGCTGCCGCTTCGGCCACGGCCGGGATCTCGTCCTCGCGGTTGACGCGCTCGAGCACGGCGGCGAGCCAGGCATGGGCTTCCCCCAGCGCAGGGTCGACCGCGATGGCGCGGCGAAATGCAGCCTCGGCCTCGGGAAAGAGCGCCAGCCGGCTGGCTTCGGCACCGACGTCGTGATGCAGCCTTGCGTCGCCGGGGGCCAGCTCGGCGGCTGCCACCAGCGCGGCGAAAGCCTCGTCCTCGGCGCCCTGCTGGCGCAGCAGGGCATGGCGCGTGACCAGCGGCATGGGGTCCTGGGGAAACTGCGCGTGGGCTGCGGCGATGGCGGCTTCGGCTTCGTCCAGCCGGCCTGCGGCGATCAGGGCGTTGCCCAGATTGATGTGGATCGGGGCCGAATCGGGGGCCAGCGCGAGGGCCCGCCGGAGGGCGTCTATCGCCGCGTCGGTCTGGCCGGTCGCTTCGAGCGCGTTGCCGAGGTTGTTCCAGGCGCTCCAGTCGTCGGGTCGTGCGCCCACGACATGGCGATAGAAGGCGATGGCGGCGTCATGGTCCTCGGCCTCCGCCGCCAGGGCACCGCCGAGGCTGGCCAGCCGCAGCGAACGGTCGGCGCGCGCCGCCTCGAGCGTCGCCAGGCTGCGCGCACGCAGCGCATTGCCGGTGCGATAGAGTGATTCGACGAGGTTCACGCGCACCGTCACGTCTTCCGGACGCAGCCGATGCGCGGTCTCGAGCAGAGGGACCGCACGGGTGGGCTGCCCGCGCATCGCCTCGATCGCGCCGGCAAGGGCCGCCAGGACCGGGTCCGCGGGTGCGGCCGCGACGGCGCGCGATGCCATCAGCGCCGCCTCGTCGAGCCGGCCGCGGCGGGCCGTGTCGGCGATCGCGGCGAGGGTGGGCGGCGGTAACTCGGTCTGCATCGTCGAATCCTGTATCCCCGGCGGGCCCCAAGAAGGGCCGGCACGCGGGGCAAAAAAAGAGTGGCGGCATCCTTTCGAACGCCGCCACTCCGTTACGTCAAGCGATCGCTATCAGAAATCGAGCGTGATGCTCGAGTAGAGGTAGCGGCCGAGCGAGTCGTAGGTGCCCGGGTAGGTGTTGCCGTTACAGAACACCGAGGCGCAGGCATTGCCGGTCGGACCCGAGGTGACGAGCGGCGGGTCGCGGTCGAAGATGTTGTTCACACCGAACCGCAGCGTCGCCTTGCCCTGGATCCGCGTCGACAGAGCGAGGTCGAAGTAGCTCTGCGTCGGGATGTGGCTGTTGAACTCGCGGAACGTACCGGCCAGCGTGCTCGACGGGTTCTTGTATTCCACGTCGACGCTGTCGAAGTAGCGCCACTGCACCGAGATGTTCACGCCCGCCTTGGTGTCGAGGCCAGCGCGGACCTTGTGACGCCACTTGGGACGCGGGCTGCCGCAGGTCACGCCGTAGTAGCCGGCGCAATCGTACAGGGCGGTCAGACCGTTATCGACCTGGTACTTGTCGAGGTAGGTCGCGACGAAGCTCAGCGTACCGCGGCCCAGGCCACCCAGCGAGTGGGCGTAGTTGCCGTTGAACTCGAAGCCCTTGGTCTGCACGCCACCCACGTTGACGGGGGTGTCGGTGACGAAGCCGTCCGACGACAGCCACAGCGAGCCGGCGGCGTTGCGGTGGATGAGGCCGCAAGCGGTCGGGTTCAGGTCGGTGGTGCACGAAGCGAGGATCGCGTCGGCGCCGTAGCCCTGGATCGCCTTCTTCACCTTGATGTCGAAGTAGTCGACGCTGAAGCTGAAGCTCGGGATGAACGTCGGCTGCAGGATGATACCCACGGTCTTGGTGGTGGCGACTTCCGGACGCAGCGAACCGTTACCGCCGAGGTAGCCGTTGTACTGGCCAGCCGGGTTCGAGACGGTCGACTGACCGACCTTGAGACCCTGCAGCAAGCAGCCACGGTCGGCCGCCGTGATCACCTTGTCGGCGCACGGATCGGTCGAGCCGTCGAGGCCGACGTAGTTGGGCGAGAACAGTTCCTGGATGTTCGGAGCGCGAACGGCGCGGTTGATCGAGCCACGGACGCGGATGTCGCGAACCGGGGCGAAATCGGCGCCGATCTTCCAGGTGTTGGTGTTGAACTTCTGGCCGTTCGACACGCTGTAGTGCGAGTAGCGGTAGCCGAGGTTCAGGCTCAGGTTGTAGATGAAGCCTTCCTGCACCAGCGGAACTTCGGCTTCGCTGATGAACTCGGTGACCTTGTACGAACCGGCGGTCGACAGCGTCGGCGCGCCCTGGCCGGTGAGGTCACCGGTTTCGAACGCGTTGTCGGTCTTGAGTTCGAGCGATTCGCGGCGGTGTTCGACACCGAGCGCGATGCTGAAGCCGTCCGAGGCGAGCGGGCTCTTGATGCCCATTTCGCCGAGGTCGCCGGTCAGCTGGCCGCTGAGGACCTGCTCGGTGGTGTGACCACGCTGGAAGCCCGAAGCATTGAGGTACTTCAGAGCTGCCGGCGAGATGGTGCCGCCGAACACGTCGTAGGGAGCGCAGCTCGGGTCGGCGCCGGTCAGGGCCGAACGGCAGACCGCCTGGCCGGTGGCCGGGTTGGTCACGACGTCGAGCGCGTTGGTCAGGCGACGGGCCGAGAACTCGTTGGTGTAGACCTGCGAGTAGTTGACGCGGCCGTACTGGTAGTACGCGTCGTAGCTCCAGCCCTTGCCGAGTTCGCCGCGCGAACCGATCAGGGTGCGGAATGCCTGGTGCTCGAGATCGCTCTGGCGAGCGCCACCTTCGACGTTACGACGCAGCAGCTGCATGTACGCCAGGTTGTAGGGCGCGCCGGTGTTGGGGTCGATCTTGCTGATCGGGCCCGGAGCGGCGGTGCCGTAGACGTTGGCGTAAGCGGCGCGGGTCAGCGGGAAGTTGCCGACGTAGCCGACGATCAGGTTGTCGGGGTTGCAGATCTGGCCCTTCTGCGAAGCCGACATGAGCGGGTTGTCGCAGTTGATGGTCAGCGTGTTGCCGAAGTCGCCCGACGGCGCGATCTGCGCCACGGTGCGGTCATCCATGAACATGAATTCCATGTACGGGTGGATGGCCGGGTTGATTTCGTAGTCGACGAAGGCGCCGGCGGTGTAGCGCTCGTCAGGACGCTGGAAGTAGTTCAGCGGCGCGAAGTTGTAGCGCGTGCTGGTACCGGCAGCGAGGGTGCCCGGGCCAAGCGCGCCGAAGGTCGACGACGAGGAGCCCTGCGGGGTGAACAGGATGTTGCCGGTGCCCGAGGTGGCCGAACCGCCGCACTGCAGGCGCGTGGCCGAGGCATTCTGCACGGTGCACGAGCTGTAGTCGCGCTTGGCCTGCAGGATCGGGTTGGCCTTGCGGTAGCCGAAGTAGGCCATCGCGTGGCCCTGGCCGTCGGCAAACTTGGTGCCGAACGAGATCGTGGTGTCGAAGTTTGCACCGTCGGCGACGCTGCCCTTGGGGTAGCCGTAGCCCTGGAGGCCGCTCTTGATGCGCGCGTCGAGGATCGCGGGCGTCACCGAGTTGCGGTTCTCGTGCTGGTAGAGGCCGTAGTTGCCGTCGATGCGGAAGCCGGTGAAGTCGGTGTCGAGAACGAAGTTCACGACGCCGGCCACGGCGTCGGCACCGTAAGTGGCCGAAGCACCGCCGGTCAGCACGTCGACGCGCTTGACGAGCGAGGCGGGGACGAAGTTGAGGTCGGCAGCCGAGCTGTTGACGTCACCGGGCATCAGGCGACGGCCGTTGACCAGCACCAGGGTGCGGACCGAGCCGAGACCACGAAGGTCGACCGTGGCCGTACCGGTGGCGCCGTTCGCGAGCGTCGACGACTGGGCGGCGAACACCTGCGGCAGCGAGTTCAGCAGGTCTTCGGTCTTGGTGGTGCCCTGCAGCTTGATGTCTTCCGACGTCAGGCTGGTGATCGGCGCGGTCGAGGTGAGGTTCGGCGAGGCGATGCGCGAACCGGTGACGACGATCGCGGCGCCGGCATCGGGTGCGGCCGCGGGCGCGGCATCCTGGGCAAAGGCCGGAGCGGCCATCGACGCGATGGCAAGCGCGAAGCCTGCTGCACCCACGCGATAGGCAGTGGTCTTGGTCATTGTTCAGTCCCTTCTGGTGGCGGCCGGCACAGGCACGGCCGCCAGGAGCGACAATCCCGGCGCTCCGATGCCACGCGCGCTGGGCGCGGGACAAAGTTCCACGAGAACCGGGATTGATGGTCGCATGTGGGAGAATTTTCGTTGCATATGGAAGCAGCTTCTCGCGGCCGCACCCAAAACGTGTCGTCCATGTTGCAATGCTGCAACATCGCGACAGTGGTGATACAACAACCGCGAAATTTATGGAAAATTCTGCGGCCTCCAAGCCACATTTCGTTTCAATTGTGCCCGAAAGTACAAGGCGCGCCGCGCCAGCGGTATGACGCCAAGCCATTGCAAGGGCCGTACGCAAAAAAACGGGCCGGTCGTGATGACCGGCCCGTTGTAGGGAATGGAGGGCATCGCTGCCCCGATTGCGTGGTTTTCAGAAGTTGGCCGAAATCCGCGCGAAGAAGCTGCGGCCCAGCACGTCGTAGACCGACGGGAAGGTGCTGCCGCCCACCGAGGTGGCGCCGCTGGTGTCACCCACGATCGGCGGCTTCTTGTTGAACACGTTGAGCACGCCGAGGCTGAAGGTGAACTTCTCGTTCACGCGGAAATTGGCGGTTTCGTCGAAGTAGCTGACGGCGCCGATGCGGCTGGTCTGGATGTCGGTGTCGGCATCCTGGGTCACCGCACCGATCAGGCGCCAGCGGGTGGTCAGGTCGACGTTCTTCCAGCCAAGTCCGAGCGAGGCGACATGCTTCCACTTGGGCGTCGGTACGTCGCAATCCGCCCCGAAGTGGCCAGCGCACTCGATCGTCGTGCCGCCCACCACCTGGTAGTTCTTGATGACGTACGTGCCGGCGAAGTCGAGCCCGTAGTGGAACCCGTTGCGCGGCCCCCGGTGGAAGTTCAGCCCGAAGTCCAGGCCGCGCGTGCGCAGCACCGCGACGTTGGCATAGAGCGCGTCCACGCCCACGCTGGTCCCGCCCGAGAGCGAGCCATCGACCGTGCTGCGGTGGATCGCCTGGCAATATTCGCTGTTGGCATCGCCCGAGGCGAAGCACTGCGAGACGATCACCGAGGCCGAGTTGTACACGATCGCATTGGCGATCTTGATGTCGTAGTAGTCGGCCGTCATCGAAAGCCCGGGGATCTGTGCCGGCTGGATCACCACGCCTGCGGTGATCGTGTTCGACTTCTCGGGCTTGAGGTTGGTGTTGCCGCCGTAGAAGGCATTGATCTGGCCCGAGATCGGACCCGGAATGCTGCCGGCGTTGAGCTGCGCCTGCGTCGCACCCTGCGCCAGGCACAGTGCGGCGGTGTTGCCGGTCACGCCCGCGCCCGCGCAGGGATCGCTGCCGAGGTTGCCGGTGCCCACCGTCTTGGGCAGGTACAGTTCATAGAGGTTGGGCGCGCGCACCGAGCGCTGGAAGTTGGCGCGGAACTTGAGACCCTGGACCGGCGCGTAATCCGCCCCGAACTTGTAGGCCGAGACGCCGCCCGAGATCGAGTAGTCGGAGTAGCGGTAGCCTGCCTCGACATCGAGCGCCTGGATGCCGGGCTTGTCCTGCACCAGCGGCATCTTGAACTCGGTGTAGACTTCCTTGACGTTGTAGCTCCGGTTCGGGATGTTGAAGCCCTGGCCGTAATAGATCAGGTCGCCCGAGGCATAATCGTCGCTGACCCGCGTGTCGGCGGTTTCGCGGCGATAGTCCGCACCGATCGAGATCGCGGCCGGGTTGCTGGCGAACGGGCTGCGCAGGAAGCCGAGGTCACCCGACACGTTGGCTTCGGCCACGAACTGGGTGGTGCGGTCGTCCTGCGTCGCGTTGCGCAGCACGTAGCCCAGCGCGTTCTGGGTGATGCCGTTGGCCGAGAACACGTCGATCGGCACGCAGCCGCCGGCGCGCGCATCGGCGCTGCGGCACATCACCCCGCCGTTGCCGTCCGACACCGCGTCGATCGCATTGGTCAGCGCCGTGTACGACAGGTCGTTTTCGAGGTCGGTGTGCTTGTGCACTTCGGCATACTGTGCCGAGACATCGAACTTCAGCCCGGTGCTGAACAGGTCGCCGCGCAGGCCGGCGAGGGCCTGCCAGGTCTTGCTGGTATGCGTCTCGACGCGGCCGCCCGCCTCGGTGATGCGGCGGCGGATCGCGATGGTCGAGCTGCCGTCGGCGTTGATTGCCAGGTTGGGATTGGCCGTGGTGTCGAAGAACGCAGCGCGCTCGGCGTCGCTGAGATACGGATTGTCGGCATAGACGTTGAACGGATAGCCGGCCGTGGCCGTGGGGGCGAGCGTCTGCACCGTCTTGGTGTGCTGGTAAGAGCCCCAGCCGTAGAATTCGACGGCGTCGCTGACGTCGTAGTTCCACATCATCATGCCGCCGTAGCGCTCGAACGGCGTCTGGGCGTAGTTGATCGGGTTGTAGTTGTAGGTGCCGTAATTGCTGGTCAGCCCGCCGTTGGCGGTCACCTGCTGCAAGCCGCCGCCGGGGATCGAGAACAGCGAGGGCGTGGTGTTGGACGATCCGCAATCCTGCGTCAGGTCGTCCGAGCAGAGCGAGCGGCTGGTGTAGGGCCGCGCGGCGAACTTGACGCCGTCGCGCTTGGAATAGTTGGCCGACACGACGATGTGGCCGCGGTCGCCCAGCTTGAACCCGCCGACGAGGCTGGCGTCGTACTGTGCGCCGTCACCATGGCCGGTGACCTGGCTGCCGGCGTCGAGCTTGAGGCCGGTGAACTTGTCGTCGAGCACGAAGTTGACCACGCCCGAGATGGCGTCTGAGCCATAGACCGCCGATGCGCCGCCGGTGAGGACCTGGACGTTCTTGATCAGCGCGGTGGGCACCTGGTTGACGTCGACCGAGCCCGAGGCGTCATAGACCGGCAGGCGCTTGCCGTTGACCAGCACCAGCGTGCGCTTGGAGCCGAGGCCGCGCAGGTCGAGCGTGGCCGAGCCGTCGCCGGGGTTGTTGCTGGCGCCGTTGAGGCCTGCGGCGAACTGCGGATTGACGCCGAGGATCTGCTCGACTGTCACGGTGTTGACGGTCTTGAGCGTATCCGCGCTGATCACCGAGACCGGGCTCGAGGCGGTGAGGTCGGGGCGCTCGATGCGCGAACCGGTCACCACGATCGAGGCGCCGGCATCATCGGCGGCGGGGGCGTCAACGCCTGCGGGAGCCGGGGCGGGGGCGGCGGCGCTGTCCTGCGCGAAAGCGGGCGCGGCCAGCGAGGCGAGCGCCACGGCGAAGCCTGCTGCACCTGCGTAATACGAAATCGATCTGTTCTTGGTCACTGTCACAAGTCCCTTCGGGGGGCGGCACCGTAATGGCCGTTGAGGCACTGCGGCCCCGGCTCTTGCGGGTGGCCACAGGGCATCGCCCCGGCCGTCCCGTTCCTCGCAAGCCAAGGTCGGTGGCGGACTTGTTGGTCGATTTTGCAGTGTCGAAAAGCGCGATGTCGTGCAGCGTTTCAATTGAAACCAGCACTGTCACCAATCCGCAACGAAATCAGAAATCGTTGGAATTACATGCATTTCATTTCGAAATGTGGCGACTCCGAAGGAAATGAGTTATCACAATTGTAACCAGTTGCACCAAATCATCCGAGCATCAGCAGCGGGTCGAGCCGACGCAGGCCACTGGCCGATTGCCACGCCAGCGCCCAGTGCAGATGCGGGCCCGTCGCGCGCCCGGTCATGCCGACCGCGCCGATCGGCTGGCCCTGGCGAACCCGGTCGCCCAAGGCCACCAGATGCGTGCTGCAGTGCAGGAACGCGCTGCCAAGGCCCATGCCGTGATCGAGCATCAGCAGCCGCCCCTCGAGCGTGAAGGGCGTCGCCGCCGCCAGCACGACGACACCGTCTGCAGGGGCCACGAAGGGCGTGCCCGTGCCTGCGGCGATGTCGAGGCCGCCGTGATAGGCGCCGGGCTCGCCGCGATAGATGCGCTGCGCCCCGAAACGCCCCGAGAAGCGGCCGGGGGCAGGGCGGATCATGGTCTGGCGCCAGCCTTCGACCAAGGGGCGCGCCGGATCGGGTTGGCGGGCACGGGTGATCGCCGCGGTCTCGACACGACGACGAGCCACGTAGTCGGCATCGGGAATGCCCGGCGGACGCAGCGGCGTATTGATGTGCTCCAGCGCCCAGCCGCCGGGTGCGATCGCCAGCGGCATGGTGCTGCGCCGGCCGGCAGCGTCCGTCAGGCCAAGCGTCGCCGTTGCGGGCGCATCGCGGTCGAAGCCGACGAACACGGCGCCGTCGGGCGCGATTGCCAGCGGCATGCCGTCGAGATCGGCCGACACCGTGCCGGGTGGCACCATCGCGCGCATCCATCCGCCCTGCTGCCACGCGCCGGGGCCCGGCGGCACGGCCTGCGGATCGAGCATGGCGGCGCGTGCGCGGGCGAGGGGGGCTGCCGCCGCAATCGCCGTCAGCAGCGCGGCACCACCCCCGATCACGGCGCGCCGCGTCGGGGCGGCCGCGTGCATTGCGATGCGACGCGGGTCGAGGTCGCTCAGGCCGCGCGCTCGAGCAGGCGGCGCGTCGCGATCTCGGGGCTGGCATAGGCCTCCTGCCGCTCCGCCGACCAATAGCGAAGGGCATCGAGCGGGATCGGCACACCGCTGACGGCGCACAGGACATGGTCGCCCGCCGAGAGCTGGCGGAACGAGCCGGGAAGGTAATGCAGCCGGGCAAGGCGGCTGGTCGCTGACATCAACATGACGACCGGTTTACGCCGCGGTGATCGGCATTGCAAATCGGCGTGTCGCCAGCGGCCCTCACAGCAGCTTGGGCTGGTCGTCGCCTGCGGTGGGACGCGCGCGCGCCGGTGCACGCGGTGCGGTCGGAGCTGTCGGGACTGGCGGGGCAGGTTCCGCACCGGCAGTCCCGGTCGCGGTGGTGACCGCAAGCGTGCCGTCGGCGAACTTGAGCGTCAGGTCCGCGCGCTGGGCGGCGGTCGCCCGGTCTTTGACGACGTGGCCGCCGCGATCGGTGACCAGGACATAGCCGCGCTGCAACGGGGCCTCGGGATCGAGCGAACGCCGCAGGCGGTCCAGCGCGTCGATGCGCGAACGGGCGTGGTCGATCCGTTGCAGCAACGCCTCGGGGCGCAGCCGTCGCGCCGCCAGCCGCTCGCGCTCGCGCTCGAGTCGATGCGTGAGCAGTGCAGGGCGCAGCGCGCCGCCGTGGCGGGCCAGCACGCCGCTGGCGATCTCGGTCCGGTGCAGGAGCGCGCGGCGCAGCCGGTCGGCAAGATCGTCGAGTCGCTGCGCCTGGGGTTGCAGCAGGGCCTCGGGCGCGGGGAGCCGCTGTCCGCGCGACTCGAGCCGCTCGCGCGCATGGCCGAGCATCCGTGCCATCGCGCGGCCGCGGCGGGCCTGCAGCTCGGCAACCTGGGCGGCCAGTTCGGCCCGCACCGGCACCGCGATCTCGGCCGCGGCGGTGGGGGTAGGGGCGCGCAGGTCGGCGGCGAAGTCGGCCAGTGTTGTGTCGGTTTCGTGGCCCACCGCGCTGATGACCGGGATCGTGCTGGCCGCGATGGCGCGCACCACCACTTCCTCGTTGAAGCCCCACAGGTCCTCGATCGAGCCGCCGCCGCGCGCCACGATCACCACGTCGGGGCGCGGTATCGGGCCGCCTTCGGGCAACTCGGAAAAGCCGCGCACCGCGGCCGCGACCTGCGCCGCCGCGCCCTGGCCTTGGACCAGCACCGGCCAGACCACGACGTGGCAGGGAAAGCGGTCGGACAGGCGGTGCAGGATGTCGCGGATCACCGCGCCGGTGGGTGAGGTGACGACGCCGATCGTGCGCGGCAGGAACGGCAGCGGGCGCTTGCGGCGGGGATCGAACAATCCCTCGGCCTCGAGCCGGGCCTTGGTCTTGGCCAGAAGCGCGAGAAGCGCGCCCTCGCCGGCGATCTCCATGCGCTCGACCACCAGCTGGTAGTTCGAGCGCCCGGGATATGTGGTCAGCTTGCCCGTCGCGATGACCTCCACACCGTCTTCCGGCAGGAAGCCGAGGCGCTGCGCGTTGCCCCGCCACATCACCCCGTCGAGCCGGGCGCTTTCGTCCTTGAGCGCCATGTAGAGATGGCCCGAGGCGGCGCGCTTCACGCCGGAAAGCTCGCCGCGGACCCGCACGAAGCCGAAGCGATCCTCGACCGTGCGCTTGAGCTGGGCGGAAATCTCCGAGATCGAGAGGGCGGGGGCGTTGTCGCCGCTGCGTTCGCTCGCTAGGAGCGCGTCCTTGCGAAAGTCATCGTCGTCATCGGGCGCGGAAGGGAAGGGCATGCATATCCTGTTGTTGGGCGCGGGCGGGCGTGAGCACGCGCTGGCCTGGAAACTGGCCCAATCGCCGCTGTGCAGCAAGCTCTATGCGGCGCCCGGCAATCCCGGCATCGCGCAGGAGGCCGAGTGCGTCGCGCTCGACGTGACCGACCACGCCGCGGTCATCGCGTTCTGCAATGACCAGCGCATCGGCCTCGTCGTCATCGGCCCCGAGGCGCCGCTGGTCGACGGATTGTCGGATTCGCTGCGCGCCGAGGGGCTGGCCGTATTCGGGCCGAGCCAGCAGGCCGCCCAGCTCGAAGGCTCGAAGGGCTTTACCAAGGACCTCTGCGCCCGCGCCGGGATCCCCACCGCCGGATACGAGCGCGCGACCAGCGCCGCCGCGGCGCATGATGCGCTGGGCCGCTTCGGTGCGCCGGTGGTGATCAAGGCCGATGGCCTCGCGGCCGGCAAGGGCGTGGTCGTGGCGATGACCATGGACGAGGCGCGCGCCGCGGTCGACGACATGTTCGACGGCCAGTTCGGCGATGCCGGCGCGGAAGTGGTGATCGAGGAATTTCTCGAGGGCGAGGAAGCCAGCTTCTTTGCGCTGACCGACGGCGCCACGATCGTCCCGCTCGCCTCGGCGCAGGACCACAAGCGCGTCGGCGACGGCGACACCGGCCCCAACACCGGCGGCATGGGCGCCTACAGCCCGGCGCGCGTGCTGACGCCCGAACTCGAGGCCGTGGCGATGGCGCGGATCATCGGCCCGACGGTCAAGGCGATGCAGGATGCCGGCATGCCCTATTCGGGCGTGCTCTATGCCGGGCTGATGCTCACCGCCAAGGGCCCGCAGCTGATCGAATACAACGCGCGTTTCGGCGATCCCGAATGCCAGGTGCTGATGATGCGCATGGAGAGCGATCTCGTCGAACTGCTGCTGGCCTGTGCGCAGAGCCGCCTATCGTCGATCGAGCCGCCGCGCTTCAGCCCCGATCCCGCGCTCACCGTGGTCATGGCGGCCGAGGGCTATCCCGGCACGCCCAGGAAGGGCGGGGCGATCCGCGGCATCGACGCGGCCGAGGCACTGGGCGCCAAGGTGTTCCACGCCGGCACCGCGACCGATGCGGCGGGGCAGCTGGTCGCCAATGGCGGGCGCGTGCTCAACGTCACCGCGCGCGGCGGATCGGTGCGCACGGCGCGCGATGCGGCCTATGCCGCAGTCGATGCGCTCGATTTCGCCGACGGGTTCTGCCGCCGCGACATCGGCTGGCGCGAGGTGGCGCGCGAGGGGGCCTGATCGCCTGAACGCCGAGTTGCTTGGGGTTTCCACCACCCCCAATGCCGCAACGCGCCGTTGACACCCGCGCTGCCCTCGCGAAAGTTGCACCCGATACGTGGCAATCGATACCGGGCAAGCGAGGAACAGGGCATGAGCAGGGCAAAAGCGGTAAGGACAACAGCGATCGTGGCAGGCCTCCTGGCTGGATCGCTGCTGGGCACGGGCAGTTCGGTCATGGCCGCGGAGCCGGGCGCGCCGGTCGCAGCGCAGAAGCCGCACGCGGTCGCCTCGCCCTTCGGCGAGCGGCAGGATCCCTATTACTGGTTGCGCGACGACACCCGCAAGAACCCCGAGATGCTCGGCTATCTCGCTGCCGAGAACGCCTGGGCCGACCGGCAGCTGGCACCGACCAAGGCGCTCAAGGATGCGCTGTTTGCCGAGACCGTGGCCCACATCAAGCAGGATGACAGCTCGGTTCCGTGGCGCAAGCACGGCTACTGGTATGCTACCCGCTTCGTCGCCGGTGCCGACTATCCGGTGGTCGAGCGGCGCAAGGCCGGGCCCAAGGGCGCAGCCATGCCCGGCGCAGGCCAGGTGCTGTTCGACGAGCCCGCGATGGCGCGCGGCCATGGCTACTTCTCGCTGGGCGGATGGGAGGTCGCACCCGGCAATGCCCGCGTCGCGTGGACGCAGGACACCGTCGGCCGGCGGCAATACGTGCTCAAGATCAAGGACATCGCCACCGGCGCCGAACTTGCCGACACGATTTCCAACGTCGAGCCGTCGGTCGCGTGGAGCGCCGACGGGCGCATGGTGTTCTACATCGAGAAGGACCCGGTCACGCTGCGCGGCTGGCGCCTGCGCAGCCACACACTGGGCACCGCGGTCGCACAGGACCCGATCCTCGTCGAGGAGAAGGACGAGACGTTCAACATGGAACTCGCCGTTACCAGCGACGAGAGCCATGTCTGCTCGATCATCGTCACCACGGTCAGCACCGAGCAGCGCTGCACGCCGCGCGCCAATCCCGGCCGCTTCACGCTGATCGCCCCGCGCGAGCGCGAACTGCGCTATTCGGCGGATCACATGGACGGCCGCTGGACCGTGCTCAACAACCGTGGGGCGAAGAACTACAAGCTCTCGACCGTCGGCGATGCCGATCTTGCCAAGGGCCCTTCAGCGTGGGCCGACCTCGTGCCCGCCAGCCCGGACGTGTTCATTGAAGATTTCAAGCCGTTCCACGGCTTCATCGCGATCGACCAGCGCCAGGGCGGCAACCGCATGATCCGCGTGCTGACCGCGGCGGGCAAGTCGCTGCCGGTCAAGGCCGACGAGCCGGCCTACCGCATGATGCTCGACACCAATCCCGATCCGGCGAGCGGCTGGGTGCGCTATACCTACAGCTCGCTGGTGACGCCGGTGACGACGATCGAGGTCAATGCGCAGACCGGCGCGCGGCGCGTGCTCAAGGTGGCACCGGTGCCGGGGTATGACGCTGCGCGGTACGTGACCGAGCGCGTGTGGTCGAACGCGCGCGACGGCACGCGCGTGCCCGTGTCGATCGTGCGCGCCAAAACGACGCCGGTCGACGGCAGCGCGCCGCTGATGCAGTATGCCTATGGCGCCTATGGCATTTCCACCGACCCGGTGTTCGACCCGGCGCGGCTGGCACTGCTCGATCGCGGGGTGATCTATGCCATCGCGCATATCCGCGGCGGGCAGGAGATGGGGCGCGACTGGTACGACCAGGGCCACCTGCTCAACAAGAAGAACAGCTTCACCGACTTCATCGACGTGACGCGCGATCTCGTGCGGCGGGGCTATGCCGCCAAGGGGCGCGTCACCGGCATCGGCGGCAGCGCGGGTGGCCTGCTGATGGGCGCGGTCGCCAACATGGCCGAGCCGGGCGAATACAGGACGATCGTGGCGCAGGTGCCCTTCGTCGACGTGGTGACGACGATGCTCGACGCCTCGATCCCGCTGACCACCTTCGAATACGACGAATGGGGCAACCCGGCGACGCAGCCCTATTACGACTACATGCTGAGCTACTCGCCGTATGACCAGGTCAAGGCCAAGCCTTACCCCGCGCTGTTCGTCGGCACCGGGCTGTGGGACAGCCAGGTGCAGTATTACGAGCCGACCAAGTGGGTGGCCAGGCTGCGCGCGGCGAAGACCGATGCCAACCCGCTGGTGTTCCGCGTCAACATGGAAGCCGGCCACGGCGGCAAGTCGGGCCGGTTCGAGCGCTATCGCGACAATGCCGAATGGCAGGCCTTCGCGCTCGGACAGATGGACGTGAAGTAAGGACGCCGGCTTTGGGCGTGGCGGGCCAGGCTAAACCCTAGTCGCCTGCCACACTCATGCCGTCGATGCGCAGCGTCGGCACGTCGATGCCGCGCTCGATCACCAGGTCGTCGGCCGGGACCAGCGCGGCAAACATGGCGAGCAGGTTACCCGCGACGGTGAATTCGGCGATCGGGCCGGCGATAGCGCCGTTGACGATGCGGAAGCCCGCCGCGCCGCGGCTGTAGTCGCCGGTCACGCCGTTGACGCCGCTGCCGATCAGCTCGGTCACATAGACGCCATCGGCGATGTCGGCGATCAGCGCCGCCGGGCTTAGCGTGCCGGGCTCGAGCACGACATTGCCGGCGGTGACATGCGGCGCGCCGCCACCCCCGCGTGAGGCGTGGCCGGTGGGCGCGGCGTCGAGCTGGCGCGCGGCGGCCGAATCCATCAGCCAGCCGGTGAGGCGCCCGGCGTCGATGAGCTTGCGCGGGGCGGTCGCCAGCCCCTCGCCATCGAAGGGTCGCGAGCGCAGGCCGCGCGGGCGCAGCGGATCGTCGCTGATGGTGACGCCGCTGTCGAAGATCTGTGCGCCGTCCTTGCCCAGCAGGAAGCTCGAGCGGCGGGCGATCGATGCGCCCGAGATCGCGCCCAGCAGGTGCCCGACCAGCGAGCCGCCGACGCGCGGGTCGAACACCACCGGCATCGTCCCGCTCTTGACGCGGCCCGGGTTGAGCCGCGCGACCGCGCGCGTGCCGGCCTCGCGGCCGATGACGTCCGGGCTGGCGAGATCGGCGCCGAAGCGCGCGCTGCGCCAGCCATGGTCGCGCTGCAAGGCGCCGCCCTCGCCGGCGATCACGCTGGCCGAAAGGCTGCGGCTGGTGGCGGCATAGGCCCCGGCAAAACCATGGCTGGTGGCCAGCGCGACCACGCCGCGTCCGCTGCTGGCGCTGCCGCCTTCGCTGTTGGTCACGCCCGGCACCGCGCGCGCGGCATCCTCGGCCTCCTGGGCCATCTGCCGCAGCGCCTGCGGGCTGGGTTCCTCGGGATCGTCGAGATCGAGATCGGGGAAGGGGCCGCGCGCCAGCAGGCTTTCATCGGCGAGCCCGGCGAAGCGGTCGACCGGCGCGGCACGGGCCATGGCCACGGCGCGCGTCGCCAGTTCGTCGAGTGCGGCGTCGGCAAGGTCGCTCGACCCGATCGAGGCTGAGGCCCCGCCGACGAAGACCCTGAGGCCGACATGTTCGGATTCGGAGCGCTCGACGTCTTCCAGCGCGCCGAGGCGGACGCTGACGCTCTCCGAGGCACTGGCGAGATAGACCGCGTCACCGGCATCGGCGCCGGCGCGGCGCGCCCGTTCGATCAGGGCCTGGCAACGCGCCTGTGCATCTTGCGGGGTCAACATCGGCGCACTCCAATCAAAGCCGGCCGCGAGCGGCCCTTGGCGCCGATCCCTAGCGGTGCCCGGCCATGGGGGCAATGCGGCCGCTCACACCAGCGCGGCGATGCCCTTGATGAGCGCGGTCACGGCGAAGGGCAGGCCGATGGAAATCGCCCAGATCACCGTGCGTGCGCGGCGCAGCGCGGGCGGCAGGCGCTCTGCCAGGGTTGCCGGATCGGCGGCAAGCGCGGCGGCCGTCGCGTCCCAGTTGCGTTCGAGCCGGCGATAGAGCGGGATGATCGCCGCCACCAGCACGACCAGCGCGATCATCGGCATGAAGCTGTTGTCGTTGCCGGAAATGGCGTGGAGCGTCATGAAGATCTGCAGCGCGGTGTAGACGAGCAGGCCATAGGCCACGGCATCGCTGATCTGCTTGTGTGCCACATCGAGCCGCTGCGACATCTCGCGGCTCGGCGCCATGTCCGGCGTGCCATTGCGACCGCTCGGCGACGACCATGTGCGGTGTACCGACATTCGTGTGTTCTCCCCCGCTACCCCACCGGCGTTCCCCATCGGCCGTCGGGATGCATTTGGCATAACATCATGTCCTGCGTGGCGGCGCAAGCATGGTTACTCCGTGATGCCATGCGAGAATCGCGCCAGATGAAACGGAGGGTTCGGTGGAAGATGACGGACGGGCTTTGCCGCGCGCGCCGACCGGGCTATGAGCAGGCGCATGACCGGTTCTTCCCCCGCCGCAACCCCTGTCGCTACTCGTACCGCGTCCGCCGCGGTTGCCAGCTCCGCGCCCGACGGGCTCGAGGTGGTGTCGATCGCCAAGTCCTACGACAAGCGCGCGGTGCTGACCGACATTTCGCTGTCGGTCGCCAAGGGCGAAGTGCTCGGCCTGTTGGGGCCGAACGGTGCGGGCAAGACCACTTGCTTCTACTCGATCATGGGGCTGGTGCGGCCCGATTCGGGGCGTATCCTGCTCGACGGCGTCGATATCACCAAGCTGCCGATGTACCGCCGCTCGATCCTCGGCCTCGGCTACCTGCCGCAGGAAACCTCGATCTTCCGCGGCATGACGGTGGAGCAGAACATCGCCACCGTGCTCGAACTGGTCGAGCCGGACAAGGCGACGCGCGCGGCCGAACTGGAGCGCCTGCTCGACGAATTCGGCCTGACCCGCCTGCGCAGCAGTGCGGCCATGGCGCTGTCGGGCGGTGAACGCCGCCGCTGCGAAATCGCCCGTGCGCTCGCCGCGCGGCCCTCGATCGTCCTGCTCGACGAACCGTTCGCGGGCATCGACCCGCTGTCGATCAGCGACATCCGCGATCTGGTCAAGGACCTCAAGACGCGCGGCATCGGCGTGCTCATCACCGACCACAACGTGCGCGAAACGCTCGACATCGTCGACCGCGCCTGCATCATCTATGGCGGGCAGGTCCTGTTCGCGGGCAGCCCCGAGGCGCTGGTCGCCGACCCCAACGTGCGCCGCCTCTACCTCGGCGAAGGCTTCACGCTTTGAGGCACGGGTCGCGGCGCTGCGCTGCCGCCATGGCGGGCTAGGCACCGGCCATGGCGCTCGGCCCCCGGCTGGACCTTCGCCAGTCGCAGTCTTTGGTAATGACGCCGCAGCTCCAGCAGGCGATCAAGCTGCTGGCGCTGTCCAACCTCGAGATCGAGACCTTCATCGGCGAGGCGCTCGATGCCAATCCGCTGCTCGAGATCGGCGAAGCGGCTCCGGCGGAAGTCCTTGAGGCCGGTGACGCGGACCTGCGCCGCACGCACCTCGAATCCAGCCCGGTGGACCAACTGGTCAGCGAAGGCCGGGCCGCCGAAGACCGGCCACTCGACATCGACGGCGGCGCGCTCGACCTCGACCGCGATACCGGTGACGGCGCGCTTGCGACAGCATCCGCGACAGCCCAGTCCGCCGATCTCGGCGGAGACTTCGGTGGGGGCGCCGGAGCAGGTGGTGGCGAGGGCCCCGACATCGACGAACGCGGCGCGCTGGCGGCTTCGCTGGCCGAGCATCTCCATGCCCAAGCCGGCGCGGTCGCACCCGACGCCGCCACGCTGTTCGTCGCGCGCTGGCTGATCGATGCGCTCGACGAGACGGGCTACCTGCGCATTTCGCTCGACGAAGTGGCCGAGACGCTGGGCATCGCGCTGGCCGATTGCGAGCGGGCGCTGGCTGTGGTCCATGCGCTCGATCCCACGGGGGTGGGCGCGCGCTCGCTGGGCGAATGCCTGGCGCTGCAGGCGCGCGAGGCCGATCGCTACGATCCGCTCATGGCGCGGCTGCTCGACAACCTGGAACTGCTGGGACGCGGCGAACTGCCGCGGCTCAAGCGGCTGTGCGGCGTGGACGACGAGGATTTCGCCGAAATGATGGCGGAACTGCGCGGCTACGATCCCAAGCCGGGCCTGCGCTTTGGCAGCGGCCCGGCCGAGGCGGTCACGCCCGACATCCTGATCCAGGCAGCGGGCGATGGCGGCTGGGCGATCGTGCTCAATCCCGCGACGCTGCCGCGCGTGCTGGTCAACCGCAGCTATTACGTCGAGATGCGCCGGGCCTGTATGGCCAAGCAGGCGCGCGCCTGGCTCGGGGAAAAGCTGGCCGACGCCAACTGGCTGGTCAAGGCGCTCGACCAGCGCCAGAAGACGATCCTCAAGGTCGCGAGCGAGATCGTCAAGCAACAGGACGGGTTCTTTCGCCACGGCGTCTCGGCGCTCAAGCCGCTGACGCTACGCACCGTGGCCGAGGCGGTGGAGATGCACGAGAGCACGGTGAGCCGCGTGACCTCCAACAAGTACCTGCAGTGCGCGCGCGGCACGTTCGAGCTGAAGTACTTCTTCACCTCCGGCGTGGCGTCGGCCGATGGCGAGGGGGCGGTCTCGGCCGAGGCGGTCAAGGCCGCGATCCGCCAGCTGATCGATGCCGAGGACCCCAAGGCGATCCTGTCGGACGATACGCTCGTCGACTTGTTGCGCGCGCGCGGCTTCGATCTCGCACGGCGCACGGTCGCCAAGTATCGCGAGGCGATCGGGCTGGGCAGTTCGGTGCAGCGCCGCCGGCAAAAGACCCTTGCCGCGGTGCGTTGACCCGGCGGCAGGCCACGGGATAATGCGGCGGCGGACGCGCGACCGGGACCGCCCGGCGCGAGGGAGTGCATGATGAACCTGCCTGACGAGACTCCACCCGAAGGTGCGCCTGCATCCGATGCGCGCGTGCCGGGCCTGTGGCGGCAGGTGGGGATCGGCGTCGTCTCGATCGCAGTGATCGTCGGCGGCGGCATCGGTATTTATCGGCTCGAACGGCCCGCTGACGTCACCGCCGCGCTGGCTGAGCCGCCGCGCCCGGAACTGACCCCGATCGCGCTCGACAGCGCCGTGCCTGCCGACGACGCCAGCGCATCCCCTTCCGCCAGTGCCGCGCCCGAGGCCTCGGCCAGCAATGCAGCGGCCGTGGCAGTGGACGCGACGCCGCGCCCCGAACCCTCGCCCGTCGTCGACGATACCATCGGCCGGATGGAGCAGCGACTCGCCGACGATCCGGAGAACGCGCAAGGGTGGCGCATGCTCGGCTGGGCCTATTTCCAGAACGAGCGCTACAAGGACGCGGCCCGTGCGCTGCGCAAGGCCAGCCTGCTCGAACCCGACCACGCCGAGACCTTCTCGTTCCTCGGCGAGGCCCTCGTCCTTTCGAACCAGCGCGCCGGGCGCATGCCGCGTGCCGCGCGGATCGCCTTCGACCGCGCGCTGGCACTCGATCCCCGCAACGCCCGCGCGCGCTATTTCAAGGCGCTGGCGCTGGACCTGTCGGGCCAGCACCGCCGTGCGCTGCGCGCCTGGTTCGCGCAGCTCAGCGAGACGCCGCCCGACGCGCCCTATGCTTCCGACATCCGCGCGGTGATTCGCAGCGTCGGCAAGCGCCATCATATCGAGGTCGAAAAGCGCCTGGCGATCGCTGATGCCGAGGCGCGCCTACCCAAGCCGGACAAGCCCAAGGCCGACAAGGCTGCGAAGAAGGGCGGGGTACTGCCCGGTCCCGCGCATGCCGAGCTCAAGACCGCGTCCGGCCCGCAACAGCGCGGTGTCGCCAGTGGGGGCAAGGAGGCGATGTCGCGCGGCATGGTCGACAGCCTCGAGGCCCGTCTCGCCCGCAATCCGCACAACGTCGACGGCTGGATCCTGCTCGTCAGCAGCCGTGTCCGGCAGAACCAGCCCGACGCCGCGGCGCGGGCCCTGCGCAACGGCGTGGCGGGGCTTTCAGGCGATCCGGCCAGCGTGCGCAAGTTGCGCGAGGCGGCGGCGCGGCTGGGCGTTTCCTGACAGGCCGGCGCGCTCTGCGATCATTGCCGCGACGCCAGGCATCGTGGCCAAGCATCGTGGTTGTCCTGATCCCGACTCGCGGTTCGCGTTAACCGTGGTCGGATACGCCTGGGTCAGGCAAATGGAATCGGCGGATGCCGGCGGGCAGATGTTCCCCACTCTTCGGGACAGCGCCGTCGGCGGCCGCCACCAGGCACGGGACATCGGGGGTAGGGCGTCGAGCAACGCAATTCGGACGCCCGGACGCTTACGTTAAATTAACCTTTAATGTTCATTGCTGCTATGGTTAATGACGGAAACGAGCCCTTTGGGGGCTGTACCGGGGCAAACGGCAACAAGGGGCTTTCTCATGCGCGTGCTGTTGATCGAGGACGAGCCGGCAACGGCCAAGGCCATCGAACTGATGCTGACGGCCGAAGGGTTCAACGTCTATTCCACCGACCTGGGGGAAGAGGGCCTCGATCTCGGCAAGCTGTATGATTACGACATCATCCTGCTCGACCTCAACCTGCCCGACATGCACGGCTACGACGTGCTCAAGAAGCTGCGCGTCGCCAAGGTGCAGACACCGGTGCTGATCCTGTCGGGCATCTCGGAAATGGACTCCAAGGTCCGCTCGTTCGGCTTCGGCGCTGACGACTACGTGACCAAGCCGTTCCATCGCGAAGAGCTCATCGCCCGCATCCACGCGGTCGTGCGCCGGTCCAAGGGCCACTCGCAGTCGGTCATCCGCACCGGCAAGCTCTCGGTCAATCTCGATGCCAAGACGGTCGAGGTCGACGCCGCGCGCGTACACCTGACCGGCAAGGAATACGCGATGCTCGAGCTGCTCTCGCTGCGCAAGGGCACGACGCTGACCAAGGAAATGTTCCTCAACCATCTCTATGGCGGGATGGACGAGCCCGAACTCAAGATCATCGACGTGTTCATCTGCAAGCTGCGCAAGAAGCTCGCGCATGCCTGCGACGGCGAAAACTACATCGAGACCGTGTGGGGCCGCGGCTACGTGCTGCGCGATCCCGACGACATGACCGCGATCGAGGCGGCCTGATCGCGGCATCGGTTCAAGGGGACGGGGCTTGAACCCCCGCCGCCGCGATCACATCTCTTGTATATTGCCGATGCGCAGTCCCGAGGCGGCCCGTTCCCACGGCGGGCCGCCTTTCTCTTGTCCCTTTACGCTGCGGGTTTGACCACGGCATCGATCGCCAGCAATTGCGTCCATAGGCCCTCGAAATCGGCGAGCGGCAATGCATTGGGCCCGTCGGACAGCGCCTTGTCGGGATCGGGATGGGTTTCCATGAACACCCCGGCGACGCCGGCCGCCACCGCAGCGCGCGCCAGTAGTGGCACGTATTCGCGCTGGCCGCCCGACCGCTCGCCCAGGCCCCCCGGCTGCTGCACCGAATGGGTGGCATCGAAAACCACGGGGCACCCGGTGTCGGCCATGATCGCGAGCCCGCGCATGTCGGATACCAGCGTGTTGTAGCCGAACGAGGTGCCGCGTTCGCAGAGCAGGAACGAGTCGGGATCATGGCCGGCCGCCTGTGCCGCGTCCCGCGCCTTGGCGACGACTTGGTTCATGTCCGCCGGCGCCATGAACTGCGCCTTCTTGATGTTCACCGGCTTGCCGCTCGCGGCGACGGCGACGATGAAGTCGGTCTGCCGTGCCAGGAACGCCGGCGTCTGCAAGACATCGACCACTTGCGCCACGGCCGCGACCTGACCGGCCTCGTGCACGTCGGTTATCACCGGCAATCCGGTCTCGGCGCGCACCTTGTCGAGGATGCGCAGGCCTTCTTCGATTCCGAGTCCCCGGAACGATTTCCCGGAACTGCGGTTTGCTTTGTCGAACGAGGCCTTGAATATCAGGAAAAGACCGAGGCGGTCGGCCACCCCGGCCAACGCTTCGGCGATGGAAAGCGTCAGGTCCTCGCTTTCGATGACGCATGGTCCCGCAATTGCGAATAGACGAGACGCTGCGCTGATGTCGTGCCCACAGAGGTTCATGATATGATACGCTGCCGCTTGATGGATGGTGCTGTTTTGGTTCGTTCCGCGCCGTTTTGGCGGGGTTTGTTCGAATCTGGACTGAACATGTCCTTGGGCCCTCGCGAAAATGCTGGCAATCCCCGATGGCTTTAAATATTCGCTCTAGCTTGGTGACACGCCCCCCGATGTCACCAGACAGGGACATTCACAGCCCCATGCTGACCCAGATCGACCAGACGCGCTATGCCCGCTCGGCACTCAACACCCTCGACATCGAGATGCAGGCGCTGCAGCTGCTAAGAGAATCGCTGCAGTCTCCGGGTCTTGGTTCGGCCGTTGGCCGGGCGATCGATGCCCTGGCCAACACCCGCGGCCGAGTCGTCGTGACCGGCATGGGCAAGAGCGGACACATCGCGCGCAAGATCGCCGCGACGATGCGCTCGACCGGCACGTCCGCGCTCTATCTCCACCCCGGCGAGGCGAGCCATGGCGATCTTGGCGTCATCACCACCGAGGACATCGTGCTGGCGATCACCTGGTCGGGCGAAACCGCCGAGCTGGGCGACATCCTGCGCTACTGCGACCAGTATTCGGTGCCGCTGATCGTCGCGACCGCCTATCCCGACAGCACCGCCGGCCGTGCCGCCGACATCTGCCTGCCGCTGCCCAACGTACGCGAGGCTTGCCCGAACGAGCTGGCCCCCACGTCGTCGACGACGCTGCAGCTGGTGCTGGGCGACGCGCTCGCCGTGGCGCTGATCGAGGCACGCGGCTTCACCCCCAGCGATTTCCGCGTGTTCCACCCCGGCGGCAAGCTGGGCGCACAGTTGTGCGTGGTGGGCGACGTCATGGGCACCGGCGATGCGATCCCGCGCATTGCCGGCGACGCGACGCTGCTCGGCGCCACCATGGAAATGAGCCGCAAGCGCTATGGCTGCACGGCCGTCGTCGATGCGAACGGACGGCTCATCGGCGTGTTCACCGATGGCGACCTGCGTCGCTGCATCGCGGTCCACGACCTCAACGACACCGTCATGCGCCACATGTCGCCCAATCCGCTGACCGTGCCGGCGGATATGCTCGCCGCCGAGGCCTTGCGCATTCTCAACGAGAACGCGGTTTCGGTCCTCTTCGTGGAGGATGGCGGCGTGCTGACCGGCATCGTCCACATGCACGACATCGTCCGCGCCGGGGTCTCCTGACCGCGCCAGCCCTCATCGTCGTTCCGGCTCGCTACGGCTCCACCCGTTTGCCGGGCAAGCCGCTGCGCCTGATCGCCGGGCGCAGCCTGCTCCAGCGCGTCGTTGCGGTGGCGGATGCGGCGGCAGCACTGGCTGGCGATTGCACGGTGGTCGTGGCGACGGACGACGCGCGCATCGCGGACCATGCCCGCGGGTTCGGCGCCGCCGCCGTGATGACCGAGGCCTCGCTCGATTCGGGATCGGCGCGGGCCTGTGCCGCCGCACTTGCCCAGGATTCACCGCCCGAACTCGTCATCAACCTGCAGGGCGATGCACCCTTCGTGCCGCCTGCCGTGGTCGCCGGCCTCGTCGCCGCGCTGCGTGCCGGATCGGCCGATGTCGCGACGCCGGTCTACCCGCTCGACTGGGCAAGGCTCGACGCCCTGCGCGCGCACAAGCAGGCGGCACCGTTTAGTGGCACGACCTGCCTGCGCGCGGCTGACGGGCGGGCGCTGTGGTTTTCCAAGACCATCCTGCCGGCCATGCGCAACGAAGCCGCATTGCGCGTGGCGCAACCCATGTCGCCGGTCTGGCAGCACCTGGGCCTCTATGGCTACCGGATGGAGGCACTCACCTGGTTCGCGGCGGCCCCGGCAGGCGTGTACGAGACGCTGGAGGGTCTGGAGCAGCTGCGCTTCCTCGAGGCGGGGCGCACGATCACGACCCTGGCGGTCGATCCGCCCAGCCACGCGATGTCGGGCATCGACACGCCCGAAGACCTCGCCCTTGCCGAAGCGACGATCGCAAGGCTGGGCGATCCGTTCCCGGCCTGATACGACGCGCGCCGCATGTTCGTGATCGTTCGCCACGGGAATACCTTTGCCGCCGGAGAGGCGCCGCGCCGGATCGGTGCGCGCACCGACCTGCCGCTGACCGAGGCTGGCCAGGCGCAGGCCGAAGCACTCGGCCGGCTGTTCGTGGCAAGGGGCTGGCATTTCGGCCGCGCTCTGGTCTCGCCCTTGCAACGCACCCGCCTGACCGCCCGGTTGATCCTGGCAGCGCAGCCTGGATCGCCCCCCGAACCGGAGCTGTGCGACTGGCTGCGCGAGGTCGACCACGGACCGGATGAGGACAAGGACGAAGCCATGGTCCTGGCCCGCATTGGTGCCGACGCGCTGCAGGCGTGGGACAGTGCGGCGCTCGCACCTCCGGGCTGGACAGTCGATGCGCCCGCGCGCCGGGCGGCCTGGCAGCGCCTGTTTGCCGGGCCGCCGCTCGATCGCCCGACGCTTGTTGTCACCAGCAACGGCGCCGCGCGGTTCGCGCTGCAGGCCGAAGGGCTCGACGGCCTCCCGCCCCAACTGAAGCTGCCGACCGGCGGCTATGGCGTCGTGCGGCGCGGCGAGCATGGCCGCCTCGTCGTCGAGGGCTGGGGTCTGCGTCCGTGACGCATCCGCCGCTGTTGCGCGCACCACCGTTTCCCTGGGCGGATGCCGGCGTAACCCGCGCCAGCGGCGCTGCGGCCGTGGCCGGAATCGCCCTGCCGCCGCCGCGCAGCGTCCTTGCGCTGTTGCACGAGGCGAGGGTCGGCGGTGATTTCTGGCAGCGACCCGTCGAGGGCGCTGCTGGCCGGGTGATCGTGCGCGTTGCGACCGGTACGACGATCGCGGATCTCGAGCGGCTTGTCGACGGTGCCTCCCCGACGCTGTGGATCGCCGTCGCTGCCGATCGTGCGCTGGAGCAAGCCCTGGCCGCCACCATCGCGGAAGGGGCCGGGCAGGGGGGCGCAGACTGGTCCGATGCGGCGGTCGACCCCTGGTCCGCGCTTGACGGCGCCCGTCGCCTCGTCGCCCATGGTGACGACGAATGGGTCGCGCTGGCCGCCTGTGCGCAGGTGCCGGTCACGATCTCCGCGCCCGGCCGGTTCGGCTCGCCGGGGGACGACGCCGAGACCATCGCGCTCCGGGTGCTGGCCGAACTGGGCCGGACGGCCTGCCGCGATCCGTTTACCGACGGTCCTTCCACCCTGCTGGCGACGATCGACGTGCTGGCAACCTGGCGCGCCGCGCTCGACGGCAATCGGGCCATCGCAGTGGCGTGTGGCATGGCCTGGTGGAAGCGTGACGAGATCCGCCGCTTCCTGTGGCATCCGGCCCGTCGCCTGCGCTTCCTGCGCCACGGCGGCAGGGCGGTGATGGCGGCGCATCGCCGCCATGGCGCCGTCGCGATCTGGCCATCGCGCGTTTCACCGGCGTTGCTCCAGCAGGCACAGCAGCGCGGCGTCCCGCTGGTCCGCGTCGAGGACGGCTTCGTGCGGTCGGTCGGGCTGGGGGTTGATCTTGTCCCGCCTTCCTCGGTCGTCGTCGATGCACAGGGCATCCATTTCGATCCCTCCGGCCCGAGCGACCTGGAGACGATCCTCGCACAGACGCGATTCGGGGCGCGGCTGCTCGAGCGCGCCGGCGCCCTGCGGCGCGCGATCGTCGCGGCGGGGATCAGCAAGTATGCCGCCGACACCGGCAGCGGCGCCGATGCATCCTCAACGCTGCCGCAGCGCGCGGGCGGGCGGCGGCTGGTCCTCGTGCCCGGGCAGGTAGAGGACGACATGTCGGTGCGTGCCGGTGGCGGGGGTCTTGCCTCCAATCTCGAACTCGTGCGCCGTGCGCGGATGCACGAACCCGATGCCGAGATCTGGTTCCGACCCCATCCCGACGTCGATGCCGGGCATCGCAAGGGCGCGGTGCCCGACGAGGCGATCCTCGAGCATGCCGACCGGGTGGTGCGCGGCGGAGGGATGGCACCGCTGCTCGAGCGGGTCGATGGCGTCCACGTCCTGACCTCGCTGACCGGGTTCGAGGCTTTGTTGCGCGGCCGCGACGTCACCTGCCACGGGACGCCGTTCTATGCCGGCTGGGGGCTCACGCGCGATCTTGGCGCCGTCCCCGATCGGCGCGGGCGGACGCTTGCGCTCGATGCGCTGGTAGCCGGCGTCCTCATTCTCTATCCGCGATACCTCGATCCGGTCACCGGCCTGCCGTGCCCGCCCGAAGTGCTGGTCGGCCGCATGGCCGATGCGCAGGCGGTAAACCGGCTGCAATGGGTGGCGCCGCTGCGGCGCTGGCAGGGTCGCCTCATGACGTGGCTGCGATGAATTCGGTTATATTAGATATATCACGCTTAGTCTCACGGCTGCGTTATGCAACGCCTTCGGGCGTCGACCGGGTCGAGATGGCCTATGTCCGTGGCCTTCTCGCGCATTATGGCGAGGCGCTGGACTTTTCGGCCGTGCACCCGGCGGGGCGGTACGGTCGTGTGCCGCGCCAGGCGGCGCTTGCGTTCCTCGACCGGCTCGAAGCGCGCTGGGCGGACGCCGACGACCAGCCCGTGCGCCTGTCCTTGCCCGCGATCGTGCCGCAACTCGCCGCATTATGGCCGCGGCGCGTGCCGCCAGCCCGGCCCGGCGCGGTCTATGTCCAGGTCTCTCCGCATCACCTGACGCGGGCGGGCACGATGCGGCGGATCCTCGATCGCGAGCAGGCGCGCTTCGCCTGCATGGTCCATGATCTCATTCCGATCGAATTTCCCGAATACGCCCGGCCCAGCGGCGGCGCGCTGCATCGCCGGCGGATCGAGACGGTGGCGGCGCTGGCCGATACGGTGATCGTCAATTCCGCCGCCACCGGCCGGTCGCTGCAGCCCTGGCTCGATCGCAGCGGCCGCGCGGTCGATGTCGCCGTGGCGCTGCTCGGTACGGTGCCGATGGTGCCGGCAATTCCCGATCCCGGCGATGGCCGCCCTTATTTCGTCTGCCTCGGCACGATCGAGCCGCGCAAGAACCATCTCCTGCTGCTCCATCTCTGGCGCCAGCTGGCCGAGACGCTGCCAGACCATGCCGTGCCGCGCCTCGTCGTTGTCGGGCGGCGCGGTTGGGAAAACGAGCAGATCGTCGACATGCTCGAACGATGCCCGGCGCTGGAGCACCACGTCACCGAGATCGGCAGCTGCCCCGATGCGCGCCTGTCCTCGTTGCTGCGTGGCGCGCGGGCGCTGCTGATGCCCTCGTTCGCGGAAGGCTACGGCATGCCCGTGGCCGAGGCTCTATCCGTCGGAACGCCGGTGATCTGCAGCGAGCTGGCCGCGTTGCGCGAAGTGGGTGGCGCGGTGCCCGACTACCTCGACCCGCTCGACGGGCCGGGCTGGCGCGCTGCGGTGCTCGACCATGCTGCAGGTGGCCCAATGGCCCTGGCACAGCGCGCGCGCCTGCCGCATTGGCACAACCCGAGCTGGGCCGAGCACATGGCCATCGCGATCGCCGCGATCGAGCGCACGCGGCGCTGATCCACCGGTTTGGCCAGCGTCCGGCGGATCAGGCCGGGCGGACGGCGGCCTTGTCGATCGCCTTGGTGATGTCCTTGACGAAGCGCGAGTGGCGCACACCCTTCAGGAACAGGTTCTGGATCAGGTTGCCGACGAAGCGGCACGGGCGCTTGATCTGGATGAGCAGGATGAAGCGATCCTCGTCGCTCTCGTTCCAGACCTCGTGGTTGAACATGTCGTCGAACAGGAACGACTCGCCGTCGCGCCAGTGCATGACGTGCAGCGTCTCGCCTTCCTCGATGTGCATCCGGCACTTTTCCGCCTCGCGCGGGGCCTTGAGCGCAAGATGGTAAGTCAGCATGCCCTTGGTCATGCCGTAGTGGCGCGGGATGTGCCCGCCCGCTTCCATGACCGAGAAATTGGCGGTCACCAGCCCCGGCACCTTTTCGATCAGCGCGGCGGTGATCGGCGCCCGCGCGGCGTTGGCCTTGAGCCGGTAGCCGTAGCCCTTGAGGAAGAACGCGCGCCAGCGACGGTCGGCGGCGATACGCCCGTGATCGAACGAGATGTCGCCCAGCGAGGGAATGTCCTTGGCGCGGATCGCCACGGCCTCGTCGCGGATCGTCTCCCAGTGCCGCTCGAGCTCGGCGATCCACGGGAAGAACGCCTTGTCCTGCACCGCGGCATCGGGAATGCGCGAGTTGCGCATGATCACCCGGTCGATCTTGGGGCGCAGCTCCTTCCCGATCTGAAACAGGGACTTGCCCACGAAGGGCACTTTCCAGCCACGGGCGTTGACGGTCTGCTGCCAGTTCATGCGCAACCTCTGACTCGCCCTGCCGCCAGCGTCAACCCATGCGCGGGGGTAGGCCGATGCGGCGTCCGCTTCCCCCGCTTGCCGCGCCTCCTAGACCGCGCCGCTTGACCCTGGGGCGCACCTTTGCCATCGGCTGCGCCCATGACGGCCTACAAATCGGGTGATCCCACCACGCTCAATCGCCTCTATGGCCGCGCCAAGGGCAAGCCGCTGCGTCAGGGCCAGCAGGCGCTGGTCGACACGCTGCTGCCGCGCATCGCCGTGCCGGAGGAAGGCTCGGTCACAGCCGAGCGGCTGTTCGGCAGCGATCGCCCGCTGCATTTCGAGATCGGCTTCGGCGGCGGCGAGCACATGGCCGGCCGTGCCGACATGCTGCCCGACCACGGCTTCATCGGCGCCGAGCCTTTCCTCAACGGCGTGGCGCAGGCGCTGACGCACGTCGATGGCGACAATGGTGCGCACCCGCCGATCGGCAACGTGCGCATCCATCACGGCGACGCCCTCGAAGTGCTCGCCCGCGTCCCCGATGGCGCGTTGTCGTTTCTCTACCTGCTGCACCCCGATCCCTGGCCCAAGGCGCGCCATGCCAAGCGGCGGATGATGAACGACGGCCCGCTCGAACTCTTCGCGCGCAAACTGAAGCGGGGCGGCGAGTTCCGTTTCGGCACCGATCATCCGATCTACCTGCGCCACGCACTCATGGTCATGCGCCGCCACACCGACCGCTTCCGCTGGCTTGCCGAAGGGCCGCAGGACTTCCAGGTGCGGCCCGGCGGCTGGCCCGAAACCCGCTACGAAGCCAAGGCTCGCGCGCAGGGGCACGAGGTCTGGTACTTCCGTTATCGGCGTATCTGATCCGAAGCGGGCTTTTTTAAGCTGTAGCCACGGCCCTTTACCAAGCAAGGATGTCCATGGCGCGCTTCAGGTGGTGCTAACCCTGCGGTTCTAGCGTTGCGACATCGGGTGTCGTTTGCGCATCGGGCACAGGCGCCACCCCGGAGTGTGCCATGTTCCACAATCGAACCGCGACCCAGCTGCTTAACGAACTGCGCGAATTCGCCAGCTTTCCGGCGGCGACGCAGCGGTATATCCGGCGCAGCCTCGACATCGGGCTGGGGCGACAGGATGCGTTCCGGATCTGGGCGCGGACACCGGCTGAGACAGTGGCGATCCGCCGCCAGTATGTCGCTTACCAGGACCTGAAGACGCTGCGCGCCATGTTGCCCAAGGGGCCGGAGGGCCAGGGGCTTGAACGTTTCATGGGTGCGCTGGTCCAGGTCAGCGCCTTCGACCTTGCGCAGGAGCGGCTCGACGGGTTTTCGGCCTACCGTTTTCTCTACGAGCGCTTGCTCGGCGCCGAGGCACGGCCCTGGTTGCCCGCCGCGTTCTGCGGCGCCGCCGCGCTGCCGCAGATCGCGCCGATGCGGCGCAAGGACCTGCTGCAGTCGATCAGCGAGGCGGCTGCCACGGCACCGGGCTGGTCCACCCGCGCGCCGACGTTCTTTCCCGAATTCGTGCCGATGGAAGAGGCGGCCTGATAGTCCTGGCCGCCCCCGTCCGGCATCAGCTCTTGTACAGGGCGTCGAGCCGCGCGCCGTAGCGCTCGCGGATCTTGTGGCGACGGATCTTGAGCGAGGGGGTCAGTTCCTCGTTGGCGATGGCAAAGGGTTCGTCGGCCAGCGCGAACTGGCGCACCTTCTCGATCACCGACAGGTCCTTGTTGACCCGGTCCACCGCGGCGCGGACGGCGCTGCGGAAGGCGGGCAGGTTGTGCAGCTGCGCCAGATCGTGCGGCGCGTCGTGTTCGACCGACCAGTGCATCGCCCATTCCGCATCGGGCACGATCAGGCCGACCACGTAGGGACGCTTGTCGCCGGAGACCATCGCCTGCGCGATCTCGGGCTGGAGCGTCAGCATGCCCTCGATCTTCTGCGGCGCGACGTTGTCGCCCTTGTCGTTGACGATCATGTCCTTCTTGCGGTCGGTGATCTTGATCCGCCCGCGTGCGTCGATGTGGCCGATGTCGCCGGTGTGCAGCCAGCCATCCTGGATCGCCCTCGCAGTCTCGGCCTCGTTCTGCCAGTACCCGTGCATCACGAGTTCGCCCCGCACGAGGATCTCGCCGTCCTCGGCAATGCGCACTTCGGCACCCGACAGCGGCGGGCCGACCGTGTCCATGCGGATGCCGGCGGCGGGCCGGTTGCACGAGATCACCGGGCCGGCCTCGGTCTGGCCATAGCCCTGCAGCATGGTCAAGCCCATGGCCTGGAAGAACAGCCCGACGTCGGGGGTGAGCGGTGCGCCGCCCGAGACCAGCGCCTTCAGGCGGCCACCGAAGCGGGCCCGGACCTTGGGGCGCAGGGTGCGTTCGATCAGCAGGTCGAGCGGACGATCGACGAGGCGCGTGCGGCCATGCGTCTCGGCATGGGCGGCGATGCCCAGCGCCTTTTCCATCAGCCAGCCGGGGAAGCGGCCCTGCTTTTCGATCTGCTTGATGATGCGGGCGCGCAGCACCTCGAACAGGCGCGGGACGACCACCATCAGCGTCGGGCGCACTTCCTCGATGTTGCTGGCCAGCTTCTCCAGGCCCTCGGCATAGGCGATCCGCGCGCCGACGCCGATCGGCAGCCACTGGCCGCCGGTGTGCTCGTAGGCATGGCTGAGCGGCAGGAACGAGAGGAACTGGTCATCGCCGAGCGAGAAGTCCTGCTCGAGCACTTCGGCCGCGCCGAACACATTGGCGAGGATCGCGCCGTGGTGCTGGCGCACGCCGCGCGGCGCACCGCCCGTGCCGCTGGTGTAAATGATGCACGCCAGATCCTCGCGGCGGATCTGCCGGATGCGCTCGCGCACCTGCGCCTGCGCGGCAGTGGCGTCTCCGCTGGTCAGCTCGGTCCAGTCGTGGAAGGCCAGCGTCCCGGCCTGCTGCTGGCGCAACGGCTCGATGCCGATGACGTGCTCCGCGCAAGGGGCCCGCAGCGCTGCCGCCAGCAGCGGCTGCGCTAGCTTGGCGTTGGAGACGATGATCGCGCGGGCGTCGGAATTCTGCAGGATGTGCAGGTGATCGCGCTCGGTATTGGTGGTGTAGGTCGGCACGGTGACCAGCCCCGCAGCCATGATCGCGATATCGGCGATGCACCACTCGGGCCGATTTTCCGAGACCAGGGCTACACGGTCACCAGGATTGAGCCCGAGCGCGCGCAGGCTCTCGGCGAGCAGGCAGACCTTGTCGGCCACCTCTTTCCAGGACTGGGATATCCACTTGCCGCCCAGCTTGGCGGACAGGAACGGCGCGTCGCCGTGGCGGTCGGCCTGGTCGAGGAACAGGCTGACGAGGTTCGGCATGGTCGCCAGGTGGGCCGACAAGGGTGCCGGCCGGCTCGAATAATGGGACACGCGTGTTCTCTCCCCCGCTGGCCCATGCGCGAATGACCAGCCTGACAAACGATTTGGTAAGGCCGTCGTTCCGCTACGGCAAGCGTGGTCTTGGTGCCGTCATGGGGCGGCAGCACCGGATGCCGCCCCGGATCCGGCCAAGTGCTATTGCGCGATCGCGGCGCCTTCGCTGCGCGGATCGGCGGCGCCCATCCAGCGCTTGCCGACGCGTTCGACCGCGTTGGCTTTCAGCGGCATCGGGCAGGCCTGGACTTGCGTATGGCCGAGCGCGACCAGCGCGGGGATCATCGCTTCCAGCGTGGTCCCCGGCTCGACGCAGACGCGGTCACCCGGTGCGAAAAGCACGGGCAGGGCGATCGCCTGCTGCGCGGTCAGGTGCCAGTCGATCACCCCGATGATGACGCGGATCACCTGCGCCGGGATTGTCGCACCCCCGGCGGCGCCGACTACCAGCCGGATCTGGCCGTCCGGCCCATAGACCACGGTGGGCGACATCGAGCTGCGCGGCCGCTTGCCGCCTTCGACGCGGTTGGCGGTGGGCTGGCCATCGGACAGCGGATCGAGGTTGAAGTCGGTCAACTCGTTGTTGAGGAAGTATCCGCCGGCCATCAGGCCCGAACCGAAGGCGCTTTCCACCGTCGAGGTATAGCTGGTCGCATTGCCCCAGCGGTCGACCGCGACGAAATGCGAGGTGCCGAATTCGGGCTGCGGCCGCGCCGGGGCAAGGCGGGCCACGACGCCGGCGGGCGTGCCGGCCATGGCGTGCGGCAGGCTGGAGCCCTGCGCGATCAGCTGCGAACGCTGCGCGAGATAGGCGGGATCGACCAGGCCGGCGGTCGGCACCTTCACGAAATCGGGGTCGGCCAGGTACTTGTCACGGTCGGCATAGGCCAGCCGCTCGCTTTCGGCGAGCAGGTGCCAGGCGCGGGGCGACTGCGGGCCGAGGGCGGTCATGTCGAAGCGTTCGAGCTGCCCGAGCGTGGCGAGCACGGTGGTCGCGCCCGAAGACGGCGGCCCCATCGAGCAGATGCGGTATTGGCGATAGGTCCCGCAGACCGACGGCCGGCCGACGGCGGCGAAGGCGGCAAGGTCCGCGGTGGTCATCGGCGCGGGGTTGACCGGCGCGGTGCCGACCTTGCGCGCGATCTCGGCAGCGTTGTCACCGCTGTAGAACCAGTCGGCGCCGCGCCGGGCCAGTGCCTCGAGCGTCGTGGCGAGCGCCGGATTGCGCACGATCGTGCCGACCGGCAGGGGCTGGCCGTCGGCGCCATAGAACAGCGCGCGACCCGCGGGGTCGAGGCCGGCAATCGCGGCGCTGTCGGTCAGCGCGCGATGGAGGCGCGGGGTCACGGCAAAGCCGTCGCGGGCGAGGCGGATCGCCGGCTGGAACAGCATGTGCCACGCCAGCTTGCCGTGCCGGGCATGCGCCATGGCAGCGAGACGCAGCGAACCGGGCACGCCGACGCTGCGCCCGCCGGGTCGCGCTTCGCCGAAGGCCATGGCCCGGCCATCGCGGAAGAACCATTGTGGCGTCGCGGCAGCCGGCGCCTTTTCGCGGCCATCGACGGTGTCCACCGTCCCGGCCGCATCGGCCATCACCAGGAAACCGCCGCCACCGATGCCCGAGCTTTGCGGCTCGACCACGGTCAGCGCGAGCATCGTCGCGAGCGCGGCGTCGGTGGCCGAACCACCCTGGCGCAGCATCTGCGCGCCGGCGTCGGCCGCCCGCGGATCGGCGGCAGAGACCAGCCCCTGCGCACCGAATTCTGCACTGTCGAGCCGGCCCGGCGCCAGCGCCGAAGGAGTCGCCGGCGTGCCTGTGGCCGGTGCGGTGTCGCCCGGCATGGTCTGGCAAGCGGAAAGGGCCAGCGTGGAAAGAGCGGCGGCGAACGGGAGGGGGAAGCGCACGATCATGCGATCGTGGCTATTCGCTCCCGACCGCTTGGGCAATGCTTGTCATGCCGGCGGAGCGCACGCGGCGTGCAAGATCGGCCGCGATCGTCTTGGCGAGGTTCGGTCCTTCGAAGACGAGGCCGGTATAGAGCTGCACGAGGCTCGCGCCTGCGCAGATCCGCTGCCAGGCATCCTCGCCACTGGTGATGCCGCCGACGCCGATGAGCGGGATCGCCCCGCCGGTGGCCTTGCGGAAGGTGCGCAGCGCCTCGAGCGCGAGCGGGGCGAGCGGCTTGCCCGACAGCCCGCCGGTTTCGGCGGCGCGCGGCGACCGCAGGCTGGGCGGCCGGGTGATCGTGGTGTTGCTGACGATCAGGGCATCGAGCCGCTTGTCCATCGCGATTCGGCAGATCGCATCGATATCGGAGGGTTGCAGGTCGGGTGCCAGCTTGAGGAACAGCGGCGTCTTGTGCGTGCCGCGTGCGGCGATGACCGCGTCGAGCAGCGCACCGAGCGCGCCTTCGTCCTGCAGCGCGCGCAGGCCCGGCGTGTTGGGCGAACTGATGTTGACCGTGAGATAGGTCGCCAGCGGCGCCATGATCCGGGTCATCTCGGCATAGTCGGCGATCCGGTCTTCCGAATCCTTGTTGGCGCCGATGTTGGCACCGAGCACGCCGGGTCGGCCAAGCCGGTCGCTCAGGCGCTTCGCCACGACGGCGCTGCCGTCGTTGTTGAAGCCCATGCGGTTGATGATCGCCTCGTCCTCCACCAGGCGGAACAGACGGGGGCGCGGATTGCCTTCCTGCGGGCGCGGGGTGACCGTGCCGATCTCGACGAAGCCGAAGCCCAGGCCGAACAGGCTGTCGGCAACCTGCGCGTTCTTGTCGAAGCCGGGGGCAATGCCCACGGGATTGGGAAAGGCGATGCCGGCCACGCGCTGCACCAGCGCCGGTTCGGGCGCGGGTCGGCCGGCCAGCGCAGCGACCGACAGGGCGCGCAGGGTCAGCGTGTGGGCAGTTTCAGCGGGCAGGCGGAAAAGCAGAGGTCGAGCAAGGCGATAGGGCATTACAGGCCTGATGCGAATGGCGAAGGGGATGGGGCGACGCGTCACCGGGGGCGACGGGGTGCATCGCTATCGCGGGCACTATGCCGATCGCCAAGCGGCAAAACGCTGTCATTTTGGTTGAATTTCAATTTGCGCGAGGAATCGGCAAGAGATGTGGCTCTGATGCCACCGTTTTTGTCGATTCCATACAATCCCGGCCCCGTACGATCGCGTAGACGCCTCGTGCGACCCGAAGGGCTCGGTGCAGCGATGTATCGGGTTCTCGACCTTACGGCAGCCATGGCCCCTGGGCCGGGCTGCCGTTTTTTCTGGCGTCGGCGATGGTCAGGATCGACGGGCGTTCAGAACTGCGTGCGCAGCCCGTCGATCACGAACTGAGCGGCCAATGCCGCCAGCAGCACGCCCAGCAACCGGGTGACCACCGCCTCGACCTGGTGGCCCAGGACGCGGATGATCGGCCGCGCCGCGACGAGTGCGACGAAGCTCATGGCCATGACCACGATCAGGGCGCCGAGCACGACCACCGTCTCCTCGGTCCCGTGCGCGCGCGCGGTGAGCAGCATGATCGAGGCGATCGACCCCGGGCCCGCCAGCATCGGCATGGCCATCGGGAACACCGACACGTCCTCGACGTGCGGCTGGGCGTTGCGGACCTTTTCCGCGCGCTCCTCGCGCCGCTCGGTGCGTTTCTCGAACACCATGTCGAGCGCGATGAGGAATAGCATCACGCCGCCGGCGATGCGGAAGCTCGCCAGTTCGATGTGCAGCGCGCCGAGCAGGCCTTCGCCGAACAGCGCGAAGACGATCAGGATGCCGGTGGCGATGAGACAGGCGCGCAGCGCCATCGACCGCGCCTGCGCTGCGCTGGCATGGGTGGTCAGCCCGGCATAGATCGGCGCGCAGCCCGGCGGGTCGATCACGAGGAACAGCGTGGTGAAGGCGGAGAGGAACAGTTGCAGCATGATCAGCCTTGTGCACCGGCGAGGGGCGCGGCGTCGAGATGCAGAATTTCGGTCATGCTGCCATCCTTCCAGATAAAGCCCCGCATGTGCCGGCTGCCGTCGGGCCAGACGCCGACCCGCCAGGCCAGTGACCCGTCGAACGACTGGCCGTCGCGCATGTCGCTGCCGGCCGGTGCGTCGTCGCGCGGCAGCGGGCCGGCGAGCGGGCGCGGCTGCGGCGGCGGAGCCTTGCCTGGCTTGCCGCGGTCCGCTCGACCCTCGGGTGCCACGGCGTCGGGCCGCGCCGGGCGCGCCGGGCAGTCGGCGACGAGGCCGAGCAGAAATTCGGGCGCGGCCGGGGCCGGCGATTGCGCGGCCTCGACCATCAGCCGCCACTGGTAAGTGCCCTTCTTGGGATGGCGCTGCCACACCGTGGCATACCACCCGGCACTGCCATCGGCCCCCTGCCACGCGCCACGGGTGAGGCCGGTCGTGCCATCACAGGCGATCCACGCGGCATCGGGGCGATGCGGGCGCGCCGGCAACGCCATCTTGCGCCGGAGCACGGCATCGGCAGAAAGGCGCGGCGGCAGGACGATCTCGGCCCCTTCCGCCATCGTCGCGGCGAGGGCCGCATTTGATCCCTTGGCGGGGATCGCCTGCGCCATGGCGATGTCGGCTGCGATCAGCGCACTGGGATTGGCGGAAACGCGCAGCCGCCCGCCGCCGGACTGGGCCGCGGCGGGCATGGTCGTCAAGCACAGTGCAAGCGCGGCGGCGGCAGGAAACGGTCGGAGCATGCCCCGGTTGTATCGCTTCGCCCGTGTGCGGCAAGCGCGGCGTTGAGCCTTGTGCCGCCGGTCAGATTGCGTCGGCGGGCAAGTTCAACCCCGCGTTGCGCCAGGCGGCGACCAGCGTGTTGCGCAGCAGCACGGCGATCGTCATCGGCCCGACACCTCCGGGAACGGGCGTGATCGCGCCCGCGACTTCTGCCGCACCGGCATAGTCGACATCGCCGACCAGGCGCGTCTTGCCTTCGGTGGCGGCGGGAACGCGGTTGATGCCGACGTCGATGACCGTGGCGCCGGGCTTGATCCAGTCGCCCTTGACCATCTCGGGCCGACCGACGGCCGCCACGACGATGTCGGCGCGGCGCACCACGTCGGGCAGGTCCTTCGTCTTGCTGTGCGCGACGGTGACGGTGCAGCTCTCGGCGAGAAGCAGCTGCGCCATCGGCTTGCCGACAATGTTGGAACGCCCGATCACCACCGCGTCGAGGCCGGCGAGGTCACCGAGCTTGTCCTTGAGCAGCATGAGGCAGCCCAGCGGCGTGCACGGGACATAGCCCGGCTGGCCAACCGCGAGCCGGCCGGCATTGGTGACATGGAACCCGTCGACGTCCTTGTCGGGGTTGATCGTGGCGATCACCGTCTGCTCGTCGATGTGGCGCGGCAGCGGCAGCTGCACGAGGATACCGTCGACGGCGGGATCGGCGTTGAGTTGCTCCACCAGCGCCAGCAGCGTCGCCTGGTCGGTGTCGGCGGGCAGCTTGTGCTCGAAGCTCGCCATGCCGGCCTCGATCGTGCTCTTGCCCTTGGAGCGGACATAGACCTGGCTGGCCGGATCCTCGCCGACGAGGACCACCGCGAGGCCTGCCTTGCGCCCGGCCTTGGCCTCGAACTCGGCGGCAAGCGTCGCGATGCGCGTCCGCAGGTCGGCGGCGAAGGCGCGCCCATCGATGACAACGGCGGTCATCGGCTCAATACCCCGAGGCGGCGATGCCGCGCAGCAGGATCGACAGGAGGTTGAGCAGCACGATCAGCACCATCGGCGAGAAGTCGATCGCGCCGGTGTTGGGCATGAAGCGGCGGATGGGCGCGAGCAGCGGCTCGAGGATCGCGTTCAGCGCGCGCCAGATGGCGATCACGGCATTGTTGCTGGTGTTGATGACGTTGAAGCTGATGAGCAGGCCCATGACGAACTGGACGATCACCACCATGCTCACGACGCTGATGAGATAGTCGATCATCTGGACGATGGTATAAAGCAGCACGTCTGGTTCCCCTCGCGACGGTTCGTGCGCGCTTTAGCGCAGCCGGGGGGCACAGGGCAATCGCATCCGCAGGCGTACGGGGTGCCCTATCAGACAATCAAAACCGTGGGGCGATCAGGGCCGTTTTGCGATCAGGGGTTCAGCGTCGTGCTCTCGATATGCCAGCGCAGCTGTTCGGGGGTGGCGCCCGGCACGTCGTTGACCCGGCGCATCACGACCTCGCCGGTGATCCGGCGCGATCCGTCGATGATGGTGACGGGGGCGGTGTAATAGATCGAACCCGCCGCACCTTCGGACGTGCCTTCATCGATGGTGACGCGCGGCTGGACCAGTTTGCCCCAGCGGGCGGCAAAGGTCTTCTCGTCCATGCGGCTGCCGCGGCCGTGGTCGCCCCAGAACGCGCGCACCATCGGCCAGTCGCGCTGTTCAACGGCGTCGCCCCATGCGGCAAGGACCGCGCCGGGGTTGCGCGTCGCGCTCAATGCGGGATTGGTGGCGGCGGCGCTGGCCGAAGGCGCGGGCCTGGCGGTTGCGGCCGGGTCGGCATCCTCGCTCGGCATGTCGGACGGGGCGACGATCCAGGCCGGCGGCGTCATCACCGCGGCATCGAGCGGCTGCGAGGCGCTGGCATCGGGCTGGGGCTGGCGATCGCACCCGGCAAGGTTGAAGACGATGGCAGAGGCGAGGGCGGTGGCGATGCAGGCACGGATCATGCCTGTTATCACGCGCGGGCGCGCCATCGGTTCCGAATCTTTCGCCTGCGTGAACGCAATCCGCGATGAATCAGTGTGTGAATCAGCGGTGGATCAGCGTGCCGGCGCCGCGTGCCGTGAAGATCTCGAGCAGCATCGCATGCGGCACGCGTCCATCCAGAACCACCGCCGCCTCGCAACCCGCCTCGACGGCGTGGACGCAGGTTTCCAGCTTGGGAATCATCCCGCCGCTGATCGTGCCGTCGGCAGTGAGGCCGGCGATGTCGTCGGGCGTCAGGTCGGTCAGCAGGCGCTTGTCCTTGTCGAGCACCCCGGCGACGTCGGTCAGCAGGAACAGCCGCGAAGCGCCCAGCTTGGCCGCGATCGCGCCCGCCATGGTATCGGCGTTGATGTTGTAGGTGTGGCCATCCTCGCCCACCCCGATCGGCGCCACGACGGGGATGAAGCCCGCCGCGCTGACGGTGTGCAGGATCGTCGGGTCGATTGCCGAAGGCTCGCCCACGAAGCCGAGATCGACCGCGCGCTCGATCGCGCTTTCGGGGTCCTTGGTCGTGCGCTCCACCTTGGTGGCGGTGACGAGGCCCGCATCCTTGCCCGAGATGCCGATTGCCTTGCCGCCGGCGCCCGCGATCCAGCCAACCAGTTCCTTGTTGATCTTGCCCGACAGGACCATCTCGGCGACTTCGGCGGTGGCGGCATCGGTGACGCGCAGCCCGTCGACGAAGGTCGATTCGACACCCAGCTTCTTGAGCATGGCGCCGATCTGCGGTCCGCCGCCGTGTACGACCACCGGGTTCACGCCCACGGCCTTCAGCAGCACGATGTCCTCGGCGAAATCGCGCGCGGCCTCGGGATCGCCCATCGCATGGCCGCCATACTTCACCACGAAGGTCTTGCCCGCGTATCGCTGCAGGTAGGGCAGCGCCTCGGTCAGGGTTTCCGCCTTCGCCAGCATGCTGGTGCGATAGGAGTCGGTCTGGTCGATGTTGGTGGCCATAATGGCCACGGGCCTTACTGTGATCGGCGCGAAATTGAAGCGATTTCGTATGCGCTCATGCGTCGAGGCGGCGGCCGATCCGCACCGCGAGCCAGATCAGCGGCGGCACCATCAGCGTCGACAGCAGCAGCTTGGCGCCGAGCTGCCCGGTCATCAGCGCGCCGATCGGCAGCGGGTGGCCATCTGCGCCGGTCTCGCCCCAGAACGACAGCGTTATGAAGATCACGGTATCGACCACCTGGCTGAGCAGACCGGCAAGCCAGGCGCGCAGCAGGAGGTGATGGCCGCGGCCCCCGCCGATACGGGCGAAGACGTGGACGTTGAGCGTCTGCGACACGCCGTAGGAGACCAGCCCCGCCAGCTGCATGCGAACGCCCTGGCCCAGCACCGAGGCGAACGCCTCCTGGCCCTGCCAGAACGGGGCGGGCGGCACGGCGCGGATCACCAGCGTCAGTAGCAGCATCGACACGATCAGCGGCACGAACCCCAGCCGGACCAGCAGGTTGGCGGTGGCCTGCCCGTAAAGCTCGGCCGTCGCGCTGGCGAGCACGACGAGGATGAGGAATCCGAAGATTCCCGATTCCACGGCAAGCCCGCCGACCCCGGGCCACGTGCCCAGGCTGGCGATCTTGGCACCGAGCACGCCCGAGAGCACGACGAGGCCGCCATAGAGGAGGGCGAAGGCGAACAGCCCGCGCGGCACGGCGATCATGGTCGGGCTTGCGGTGTCCTGCCCGGCGAAAGACGACTTTTCCATGGATTGCCGATAACGCGGTTTTGACGTGGCGCCAAACTTGGTTAGGAACGAAACCGTATAAATCCTGAAAAAGCGGAGTTGGCCTCCCCGCCATGCGCATTCTTTCCAGTCTTGCCGGCATGGCACTGCTCTTTGCCCTGGCCTATCTGCTCTCGTCCAACCGCCGCGCGATCCGCTGGCGCGTGGTGCTCCCCGCCTTTGCGTTGCAGGCCGGCCTCGCCGCGCTGGTGCTGAGTTTTCCGCCGGGCAAGGCGGCGCTGCAGGGCGCGGCCAGCGCGGTCGAACAGCTGCTGTCCTATTCGCGCGCAGGCGTCGAATTCGTGTTCGGCGATCTCGCCAAGCCCGAACTCGGCGGCAAGAGCGTCGCCATCGCGGTGCTCCCGCCGATCGTGTTCTTCGCGGCGCTGATCTCGATTCTCTATTACCTCGGCATCATGCCGCTGGTGATTCGCTGGATCGGCGGCGCGCTCGAAAAGGTCACCGGCATCAGCAAAGTCGAATCGCTGTGCGCCGCGGCCAACATCTTCGTCGGGCAAAGCGAATCGCCGCTGGTCATCCGGCCCTATCTCGCCGCGCTGACACCCAGCCAGATCTTCACGGTGATGAGCGTGGGCATGGCCGGCGTCGCGGGGACGATCCTTGCAGCCTATGCGGGTCTTGGCGTGCGGGTGGACTATCTCGTCGCCGCGGCCTTCATGTCGGCACCGGGCGGCGTGTTCATGGGCAAGCTCATCATGCCCGACGCTCCGCCGCTGCCCGGCGCGCCCGATGCCGATACCACGCTGACCAACCCGCACATCAAGCCGTCGCTGGAGGAAGCGCCCGAGGAACAGCGCCCCGCCAACCTCATCATGGCTGCGGCTCAAGGCGCACAGACCGGCGTCAAGCTGGCGGTCGCGGTCGGCGCCATGCTGCTTGCCTTCGTCGCGCTGATCGCGTTGGCCAATGGCATGCTCGGCTGGGTGGGCGGCTGGTTCGGCCACCCCGGGCTGACCTTCCAGCAGATCCTCGCGCCGATCTTCGCGCCCCTGTTCCTGCTGCTAGGCGCGCCCAACTGGGCCGAGGCCATGGCGGCGGGCGGCCTGTTCGGCACCAAGATCGTGCTTAACGAATTCGTCGGCTTCATCGACCTCGAGCAGGCCAAGGGCCTGTCCGAGCACACCGTCGCGATCGTCACGTTCGCGCTGTGTGGCTTCGCCAACTTCTCGTCGATCGCGATCCAGATGGCGGTGACCGGGGGCCTGGCGCCCAACCAGCGCCCGGTGATCGCCCGCCTCGGCCTCAAGGCGCTGTGTGCCGGTGCGCTCAGCAACCTGATGAGTGCAGCGCTCGCGGGCCTGTTCCTCTCGCTCTGATTCCCCTGAATTCACGGCATCGCACGGGTCCGGCATGGGCCTGTCGCGGCGACGCGCGTGGCGTGCGTGTGGCGCGATTGCAACGCGGCGCCGTGCAGTGAAACTGCGCGTCACAATTCAAAGTTGAAAGTCGGTTCACCTTTCAATATTGTCCGCTCAGGCGCCGGCGCAAAAGACCGCCGCGCAAGGAGAGGACCCCATGGCCGTGACCGCCAGCAATCGCATTCGCCCGTTGACCGCAATCCTGTTCGCCAGCGTGGCCGTGGGCGCACTGCCGGCCTCGGCCATCGCGCAGGACAGCGCCCCCCAGGCTTCGGAGGCCAGCGATCCGGCACTGACCGCCGACGGAGCGATCATCGTCACCGCCCGTCGCCGCAGCGAATCGCTGACCTCGGTGCCGATCGCGATCTCGGCCTTCAGCGGCGCGGAACTCGCCGCCAAGGGCGCAGGCGACATCACCTCGCTCGCCGACGAAGTGCCCAACGTCACGCTCGAGCCGTCGCGCGGCACCAACTCCACGCTCTCGGCCTTCATCCGCGGCGTGGGCCAGCAGGACCCGGTCTCGGGCTTCGAGCAGGGCGTGGGCATCTACCTCGACGACGTCTATCTCAACCGCCCGCAAGCCGCGGTGCTCGACATCTACGACGTCGAGCGCGTCGAAGTGCTGCGCGGGCCGCAGGGCACGCTCTATGGCCGCAACACGATCGGCGGCGCGATCAAGTACGTGACCAAGAAGATCGACGACAAGGCGCACCTCTCGCTGCGCGGCACCTATGGCAGCTACGACCAGGCCGACGGCGTGCTGACCGTCAGTTCGCCGCTGACCAGCGACGGGGTGCTGCGCGCCAGCGGCACCGTGGCGCGCCTGACGCGCGGCGGCTTCGGTCGCAACCTCACCACCGGCCTGTCGAACTACAACAAGGACATCTGGGCCGGACGCGGCACGATCGAGGTCCATGCCACCGATTTCTTCGCGCGCCTGACCGGTGACTACACTCACGACATGTCGAACCCGCGCGGCGGCCATCGCGAGATCCGCGGCCAGCTGACCGGTGCGCCGGTGCTGTCCAACGTGTTCGATACCCAGGCCGGGCTCAACAGCCCCAGGCAGGACGTCAAGGCCTGGGGCTGGTCGCTGTTCATGGAAGCCAAGCCGACCGACACGCTGACCTTCCGCTCGATCACCGCATTCCGCAAGGACGACAGCGCCTCGCCGATCGACTTCGACGCCACCGCCTCGCAGGACGTCGACGTACCGGCCTACTACCGCAACAAGCAGTGGAGCCAGGAGCTGCAGGTGCTGTTCGACAGCGGCCGCTTCCACGCGCTGGCCGGCGCCTACTACCTCTATGCGACGGCGCTGACGCAGTTCGATGTGCGCCTGTTCACCACGGTGCCGGGCCTTGCCGCCTTCACCGGCGCGAACATCCGCACCGATACCTCCGCCGCCTTCGTCAACATGACCTATGACATCACCGACCAGATCAGCCTCGAGGCCGGTGGCCGCTATACCTGGGACAAGCGCTATGCCCAGATCCTGCGCCAGAACTACCTCGGCGGCGGCTCGCCGGTGTTCGGCGGCGCGGGCGTGGCCTTCGGCGCACCCAGCACCAACTTCCTGGGCAGCGCGAAGTACAACAAGTTCACCCCGCGCGTGTCGCTCAACTTCAAGCCCAATGTCGACAACACGCTCTACGCAAGCTTCAGCCAAGGCTTCAAGGGCGGCGGCTTCGACCCGCGCGGCGTTGGCGTCAACGCGCCCGCCGGGGTCAGCCAGGGCGACTTCCTCAGCTTCCGCCCCGAGAAGGTCAACAGCTACGAAGTGGGCGTGAAGACGCGCCTGTTCGACCGCAAGCTGTCGATCAACCTCGCCGGCTTCCGCATGGATTACACCGACGTCCAGATCCCCGGCTCGGTGGCCTGCACCGTCGCTGGCCTGCCCAGCTTCTGCGGCGTCGTCTCCAACGCGGGCAAGGCGCGGATGCAGGGCGTCGAGGCGGAGGGCCGGCTCAAGCTCGGCGGCTTCTCGCTCAACGGCTCGCTGGGATACATCGACGCCAAGTACCTGCAGTACGTGACGCTGATCGCCGGCAAGCCGACCGATGTCGCCGCCTATCGCAAGGTGCAGAACACCCCGGCCTGGACCGGCAACGCCTCGGCCAGCTATTCCATCCCGGTGGGCAGCGGTTCGGTCGACGTGACCGGCGGCGTGTCGTGGAAGAGCAAGACCTACCAGTTCGAGGTGCCCAATCCCTTCCTCGACCAGCCGGCCTATGCGCTGTTCGACGCCAGCATCTACTATCGCGCACCGGGCGGCCGCTGGACGCTGGGCGTCTACGGCAAGAACCTCGCCGACAAGCGCTACAAGACCTCGGGCTATACCTACGTCGCGGGCAATGCCACGACCGGCGAGCTGACCTACACCCCGGCGGGCAACCTCATCCCGACGCTGGGCAAGGAAGGCGTGCTGACCACGTACTGGGGCAATCCGCGCCAGATCTTCGCGACCGCCACGCTCAGCTTCTGATCGCCAGGGCCGGCCTTCCTTCGCACGGAGGGAGACGGGCCCGCGGTTCCCGGCACAACTCCCCAAACGAAAAGGCCCCGCGCTTGCGCACGGGGCCTTTTCTGTAGGTTGGCCAGCGCCGTAAGGCTGGATCAGGCGCCTTGCGGCTGCAGGCCTGCGCCGTTGAAGCGACGGCCCGACTTGGGCACCGCGGCGCCGGGTGCGGCCAGCGGGCGCGAGGCTGCTGCCGCCGGATCGGGGCGATCGAGCTGCCCGCCGTCGATGAGGATCTTGATCTCCTCGCCGGTCAGCGTCTCGTACTCGAGCAGCGCCTGGGCCAGCAGGTGCAACTTGTCCTCGTTGCCGCGCAGCACGTCGCTGGCGCGGGCATAGCCCTGGTCGACCAGCGCTCGAATCTCGCTGTCGATCAGCTTGTTGGTGTCTTCCGAGGCCATCAGGCGGGCCGAGCCGCCCATGCCGAGATAGCCTTCCTGCTGGTCCTCGTACTGCAGCGGGCCGAGCTTTTCCGACATGCCCCACTTGGTGACCATGTTGCGGGCAAGGCCGGTTGCGTACTGGATGTCGCCCGAGGCGCCCGAGGAGACCTTGTCGTGGCCGAAGATGATTTCTTCCGCCACGCGGCCACCCATGGCCACCGACAGGTTCGCGTGCATCTTGTCGCGGTGATAGGAATAGCTGTCACGCTCGGGCAGGCGCATAACCATGCCCAGGGCGCGGCCGCGCGGGATGATCGTCGCCTTGTGGATCGGGTCCGACGCGGGCTCGAACACCGAGACAATGGCGTGGCCGGCCTCGTGATAGGCGGTCATCTTCTTCTCGTCGTCGGTCATGACCATCGAGCGGCGCTCGGCGCCCATCATCACCTTGTCCTTGGCGTCCTCGAACTCGCGCATGGCGACGAGGCGCTTGTTGCGGCGGGCAGCCAGCAGCGCGGCCTCGTTGACAAGGTTGGCAAGGTCGGCGCCCGAGAAGCCGGGCGTGCCGCGAGCGATCACGCGCGGGTTGACGTCGGGCGCCAGCGGCACCTTCTTCATGTGCACGCCAAGAATCTTCTCGCGGCCCTCGATGTCGGGCACCGGCACCACGACCTGGCGGTCGAAGCGGCCCGGACGCAGCAGCGCGGGGTCGAGCACGTCGGGGCGGTTGGTCGCGGCGATGATGATGATGCCTTCGTTGGCCTCGAAACCGTCCATCTCGACCAGCAGCTGGTTCAGCGTCTGCTCGCGCTCGTCATTCGAGTTGCCCAGGCCATGGCCGCGATGGCGACCGACCGCGTCGATTTCGTCGATGAAGACGATGCACGGTGCATTCTTCTTGGCCTGCTCGAACATGTCGCGCACGCGGCTGGCGCCGACGCCGACGAACATCTCGACGAAGTCCGAACCCGAGATGGTGAAGAACGGCACGCCCGCCTCACCCGCGATGGCGCGGGCCAGCAGGGTCTTGCCGGTGCCGGGAGAGCCGACCAGCAGCGCACCCTTGGGGATCTGGCCGCCAAGCTTGGAGAAGCGGCTGGGATCGCGCAGGAACTCGACGATCTCCTGCAGCTCCTCGCGCGCCTCGTCGATGCCGGCGACGTCGTCGAACGTCACGCGGCCCGAACGCTCGGTCAGCATCTTGGCCTTGGACTTGCCGAAGCCCATCGCGCCCGAACCGCCACCCTTCTGGACCTGGCGCAGCGCAAAGAACGCAACGCCCAGGATCAGCAGGAACGGCAGCGACTGGGCGATGACCCACAGCAGCATGTTGGGCTGCTCTTCGGCCTTGCCGGCATACTGCACGCCATGGTCCTGCATCAGCTTGGTCAGGTCGGGGTCGTTGGGGACGGGCACGGTGCTGAAGGTCTGGTCGTTCTTCAGCGTGCCGGTGATCTTGTCCGGGCCGACCTGGACATTGCGCACGGCGTCCTCGGCCACGCGGGCGCGGAAATCCGAGTAGGCGATCTGGGTGCCCGACACGTCGTTGCGCGCGCCGAACATCGAGACCACGAGCAGCAGCGCGAGAAAGATCCCGCCCCACACCAGTAGGCTCTTCATCCAGGGATTACCTTGCGGCTGGTCGTCGTTCATCGGTTCATGCTGTCCTGTCGGGCCGGATGGGCCATGCTGCATCGAAAGTAGGTGCGATCGGCTGAATGGCAAGTTGCCGAATCGTCGGTATGGCCCACCGGACAGGCGATAACGGCGATTCCCCGCGTGAATTCAGCCCTGGGCCGTCGATTCACGTGCGGCGGTGCGGGGCGGCACGCGCAAAGCGCCAGCCTTCGGGCAAGCCCTGTGCGCGGATACCGGCCAGTGTTGCAATCCCGCCTGCGGCCAGCGTTGCCTGCCAGCGCGCCAGTTCAGCGCCGCGCGGGGCGGCGGGATCGGCGCCGAGCGCGGCAAGGACGCGTTCCAGCAGGCGCAGGCCTAGCGCCGGTGGCACGCGCGTGTCGAGGGCTAGCAGGCCACCGTGGCCTTCACCGTCCGGCTGCCAGCTTGCCGCGAAAAGGCGGGCCGCAGCCCAGTCGAGCGCCGCGTCGGCCTCGGCCAAGTGCGCCGCGCTTGCAGCCAAGCCTTCGCTGCCCAGCCAGTCCTGCGCACCGCCGAGCGCCTGCCGCACGCGCACGCGTTCGAAACGCAGGTCGTCGTTCGAGGGGTCATGCGCTGCGGCAATGCCGGCCTGGGCCACCACCGCAGCGAGGGTCGCGCGCCGCCAGCCGAGCAATGGGCGCAACAGCGGCAACGCGGGGTCGCCCGGCACCGCCGCGACGGGGCGCATTCCGGCCAGCCCGCGCACTCCTGCGCCGCGGTGCAGCCGCATCGCCAGCGTTTCGGCCTGGTCGTCGGCATGGTGCGCGGTGACGAGGCCGGCGAGGCCGTTGTCGCGGGCCCAGCCAGCCAGCGCGGCATAGCGGGCCGTGCGTGCCCGTGCCTGAATCCCGGCGCCCGCGGGCAGCGCCAGCGTCAGCGTGACGTGGGGCAGTGCCAGGGCGGCGCATTCGCGCGCCACCATGCGCGCTTCATCGGCGCTTTCGCGGCGCAGGCCATGGTCGACGGTGGCGATCGCGACCCGGCCCGGCAGCGCGGAGGCGGCCAGCAGCAACAGGGCCATGCTGTCCGGTCCGCCCGAGACGGCGAGGCCGTATCGCGCCTCGCCAAGCTGGTTCAGCGCGTCCCAGTCGGCGCGAAAGCGCGCCAGCACCTCATCCGCCGGGGCTGGGGCGTGCTGGTCAATTGCACTTCACTCCCTTGACAGCCGTCTCGTATGCGCCCTTGAGGCGGCCACCGATGTCGGCGGGGTAACTGTCGCGCAGTTCGGCAAAGGCGCCGCATGCGCGCTTGGTATCGTTGATCCGCGTCATCGCCACGCCGAGGTAGAGCAGGCTGTCGGCAGCCCGCTCGCCCTGCTTGTCGCCGAGGTAGTTCTGCAGGAACCACTGCGCCGCGGTGCCGGGCTTGCCATCGTCGAGATAGGCGCGGCCCAGCAGGTTGCGGGCAAAGCTGATGCGCTTGCTCTTGGGATAGCCTTCCACGAACTTGGTCAGCTGGACCTGCGCCTCGGGGTAGAACTTCGCATCGTAGAGGCGGAAGCCATAAGTATATTCGTCGTCGGCCTTGTCGGCGGTCGACGGCTTGGCGATCGCCGCGACGGCGGCGATGCGGTCGGGCGAGGGTTTGGCCGGAGCCGCGGCGGGCGTCGCGGGCTTATCGGGCGTCGCCTGGCCGGCAGGGCGCGGCGTGGGCTTGCCAGGCGCGGGGGTCGTGGCCGGCAGCGGCGCGGCGTCGGTCCCGGCAGCCGGTGCCGCAGTCGGCGCTGGCGTGGCGGCAGCCTCGAGCGCATCGACCCGCGTGTCGAGCTTGCTCAGGTGGTTCTGGTTTTCCTCGGTGGTTGCGGTCAGCTGGCGCAGCTGCGCCTCCACGGCGTCGATGCGCGAAAGCACGTCGGTCAGCGGCGACTGGGCCGGGGCCGGCGTCGGCGCCGGGGTGGCGGGCGCGGTGATCTCGGGGCCAAAGGCACGGCCGGCGCCGTCGGGGAAGACCTTGCGCTGCAAGGCGCGGACTTCGGCCTCGAGCCGGCGCAGGCGCGCCTCGGTGCTTTCGCCCGGCGTCGCCTGTTGCGCTCGCGCAGGCGCCGGCAGCAGGGCCGGCAGCGCGCCGATCGCCAGCGCCATGGCAAGGGCCGTGCGCAGCGGTCGTTTGCCATTAAAGGTGCCCGTTGCGCGGACTGTCGTGTTCGTCATCATTCCCGTCTCGCTTTGCGTGGCTGCCATCGGCAGCAGTTCGCCCCCCGGCGCAATCCCTGATTTATCGTGCCTCAACCTTGTGTCACCCTGCCGGCACCGACGCCGGGCTTTCCACCGGTGGTGCAGGCGTGATCGGCTGCGTCGTGCCGGTGTCCGTCCCCTCGGCGCGGCGGCGCTGCATCCGATAGCCCGGCGCGCGCGGCCGCGGCGCCGACGATGCCGCCGCGGACGGCGTTGCCGTGGGCGCCGCTGCCGCGTCAGCCCGGGCCAGCAGCGCCGTCGCGCTCACCGGCACGTCCTTTACGATGCCTTCCTTCTCGGCGATCCGGGGCACGGCCTGCCCGCCGATCGTGATGGTCAGCGCATCGGGGCGGCCGGTCCACAGGCGCGGTTCGGCGACGTCGCCCGGCAAGGTATAAGTCTCGCCCTTGGCCATCAGCTTTTGCAGCAGCTGCTTGCCGCTCGCGTCGTAAAACTTGACCCAGATGCGGTCTTCCTGCGCGGTGAACGCGACCGGGCCGCTGGGCCGGGCAGGCTGTGCCGGGGCCGGCGTGGCGCGCGGGGCGGGCTTGGCCGCCTCGGTCTCAGGCCCGACCAGCGAGGGCAGCTCGGCCGAAGGCCAGTAATAGCTGCGCCAGAACACCAGGCCGAGGCCGAGGACCGCGATCACCAGCAGGCCGGCCAGCCAGTTGACCAGCCGGGACGGCGTCTTGGCCGGATCGCCGACTTCGAACTGATGGATCACCCGCGCCTCGGGCGCCGGTGCGCGCGCGGCAAGGTCGCTGCGCACGGTTTCGGCGACGGCGTGTTCATCGAGGCCCAGCGCCTTGGCCAGGCTGCGCGCGAAACCGAGCACATAGGGCTTGCCCGGCAGCGCATCGTAGCGGCTTTCCTCGAGCGCGACGATGTGCCGCACGTTGATGCGCGTGCGAGTGGCGAGGTCTTCGGGCGAAAGGCCGAGCCCCTCGCGTGCGGCGCGCAGCATGGTGCCGCCGTTCTGCTTGCCGCGCGGTGCGCCGGCATCCGCCGTGGCGGCGGAAAGATAATCGGACTCGTTCGAGTCGGCCAAGGCGCGGCTCCCGTATCAAAAACTTGTCGTGCAACCCGTCGGCTCCGGTCGGAACCGTTAGGCAGGGATCGTTGCAATCGCGCGAAAGTCAACCATTTTGCGCCGCAGTTGGAAGCGGCGACGGCGGTCGGTTGGGTTCAATCGCAGTCGATACCATGTGCGCTGGCCCACTCCGCCAGGGTCTTGCGCATATCCTGCGGCGGCGATGCCAGCCAGCCGTCCATCGCGGCGCGGATCTCGGCCAGCGAGACCATGCGCACCAGTTCCTTGACCGGTCCGACCGCCGCCGGGGTGATCGACAGGCGGGTTATGCCAAGGCCCATCAGCGCCAGGGCCTCCAGCCGCCGGCCGCCCATCTCGCCGCAGATCGTCAGCGCGGTGCCATGAGGCGTGACGGTGCGCACCACGCGCGCCAGGAAGCGCAGGATCGCCGGGCTCAGCCAGTCGTAGCGCTCCGCCAGCTTGGGATGCGCGCGATCGGCGGCGAACAGGAATTGAGTCAAGTCGTTGGTGCCGATCGACAGGAACGACAGGCGCGGCGCCAGCTGGTCGAGGCATTCGGCCAGAGCCGGCACCTCGAGCATGGCGCCATAGCGGATCGCCTCGGGCAGCACCTTCTTCTGGCGGCGCAGGAAGGCCAGCTGGCTCTCGAACACCGCCTTGGCGGCATCGAATTCCCACGGCTCGGTCACCATCGGGAACATGACCGACAGCGTGCGGCCCGCCGCAGCTTCGAGCAGGGCGCGGGCCTGGACCTTGAGCAGCCCGTCGCGCTCGAGCGCGACGCGCAGCGCGCGCCAGCCCATCGCCGGGTTCTCCTCGGCCTCCTCGCCGTTGTGACGCAGATACGGCAGCACCTTGTCGCCGCCGATGTCGACCGTGCGGAACACCACCGGCCGCTCGCCCGCCGCATCAAGCACGTCGCGATAGAGCCGGGTCTGCTTCTCGCGCTGGGGCAGGGTGGCCGAGACGAGGAACTGGAACTCGGTGCGGAACAGGCCGATGCCGTCCGCGCCGGTCATGTTGAGCATCGGCATGTCGTCGCGCAGGCCGGCGTTCATCATCACGGTGATGCGCTGGCCGTCACGCGTGACCGGTTCGAGCTCGCGCATCGCGGCATATTGCGCCTGGCGCTCGCGGCTGCGGGCGAAGCGCGCCTCGAACGCCTCGACCAGGCTGGGTGCGGGGCGCACGTCGATCAGGCCGTGGTCGCCGTCGACCAGCAAGAGGTCGCCGTCGCGCACCTTGCCGCGCAGCGCGCGCACGCGGCCGACCACGGGGATGCCCATGGCGCGGGCCACGATCACCACGTGCGCCGTCAGCGAGCCTTCCTCGAGAATCACGCCCTTCAGCCGGCGCCGGTCGTATTCGAGCAGCTCGGCCGGGCCGAGGTTGCGCGCGATGAGGATGGCATCGCCCTTGAGGCCCATGCTCGCCGCGGTGCCCAGCTGGCCCGAGACGATGCGCAGCAACCGGTTGGACAAGTCCTCGAGGTCGTGCATGCGATCGGCGAGCAGGGGATCGTCGATCTGGCGCATGCGCATGCGGGTGCGCTGCTGGACGCGCTCGATCGCGGCTTCTGCCGTCAGGCCGGAGTCGATCGCCTCGTTGATGCGGCGGCTCCATCCCTCGTCGTAGGCGAACATGCGGTAAGTCTCGAGCACTTCTTCATGCTCGCCGCCCACGCCGAACTCGGCCTGGCTCGCCATGCGGTCGATCTGCTCGCGCATCTTGTCGAAGGCGAGATAGACGCGCTGGCGCTCGGCCTCGGTGTCCTCGGCGACGACATGCTCGATCGTGACGCGCGGCTGGTGGAACACGGCATGGCCCACCGCCAGCCCCTTGACCAGCGACTGCCCTGTCAGGCGATCGGCGCCGGTGAGGTGGTCGGGCACGCCGAGCACGTCCTCGTCGTCGATCAGCTCGGCATTGGCAATCAGCTCGGCCAGCACCATCGCCACGGTCTGCAGCGCCTCGATCTCCACCTCTTCGTAGCGGCGCGGATCGACGTGCTGGACCGCGACCACGCCCACCGCGCGCTGGCGGCGCACGATCGGCACGCCTGCAAACGAGTGGAAGCGCTCCTCGCCCGTTTCGGGGCGGAACGCGAAGTCGGGGTGCGCGGCCGCCTCGGCGAGGTTGAGCGTCTCGATGTTCTGCGCGATCGTGCCGACCAGACCTTCGCCCACCGCCATGCGGGTGACGTGGACGGCGGCCTGTTCGAGCCCGCGCGTGGCGAACAGCTCGAGCATGCCCTCGCGCAGCAGGTAGATCGAGCAGACCTCGCTGTTGAGGTTCTCGCCGATCACGTCGACGATGCGATTGAGCTTGGCCTGCGCGCCGGATCGCGAGGCCATGACCTCATGCAGCGAGGTGAGGATCGCGCGGGCGGAGGCTACGGCGGACAACATGGCCCATGGCGTAGCGCAGCCCATGGCGTTTGAAAACGTCGCCTGCCGCCATAGCGGAAATATTCGTAGGCAGCCCGAAATTGCTCATGCGAACCGCTCACGGTTCCATACGACCACGCGGGGGCGTTGGCACAAGACGGGTGCGCACCGAAACGGCCGGACACGACGCGCGTCGGCGACTGTCCGGCTTATCACGATCCGGCGGATCATGTGTCTCGATGGTAGGGAAGGGTGGTTTCGTGCCTGCCCCGGGCCGTCATCGGCCATTGGGGGCAGGCGCGGGATGCCGTGGCGCGTTGCGCCTCAATGCGGCTGCGACAGCGCTTCCTTGATGCGCAACTTGTGGCGCTTGAGCTGGGAAAGCACGGCCATGTCGGGCACGGGGCGTGCCATTTCCTCGGAGATGCGCCGTTCGAGGCCGGCGTGCTTCGTCTGCAGGGCGGTGATGTGCGTCGTTTCCATGCATTGACCTCCTGAAGGGTGGCGGCGGGGGCCGGCACCCGGTCAAAACCCGTGCGGGAGACATTCCCGCACGGTCGGCACGGGCTGGCTGGCGCTGGCAAGGTCATACCGTTGCGAGTCGTCTTGCAGCCGGTGCGTTGTCATGCTCCCACATTCGCCGTATCTTGCAAGAGTGCGCACGCCGGATTGCTCCCGGTCTGCGTTCATACGCACCGCGTGATGACGGGCCGTGCACCATGCGCGGTGAGCCATCGGCGATGCGGATGACGGACGATGGCGGACTTGGGTTCAGCAAGGGAGAGCATGTGGCGTTCTTGGCCGGGGAGTTTGCGGGTTGACCGAAGACGAAATGCGCAAGCGGCTCGAGGCGCTGCGGCTGGAACATCGCGATCTCGACGTGGCGATCGACGCGCTCAGCGCCGGCGGCGGCTCCGACCAGCTGCAGGTCGCGCGACTGAAAAAGCGCAAGTTGCTGCTGAAAGACCAGATCTCGATGCTCGAGGATTACCTTATCCCCGACATCATCGCGTGATTCCAGCGGCTTGATCCGCCGGGGTGATTCGCGGCGGAATGCGGCCGACCGTACCGTAAAGAGACAGGCCGAAAACGGCGCGGCAAACCGTGGGCCGGGCCATTGAGCGGCCGGACCCGAACGCCCTATGCAGAGGCCAAAGGTCGTCCCTCTTTCCCGTTTCCGGTCCCATGCTGCCGACACCGCATCCCCGTATCATCGAGGCGATCTACGCCGAAACCCTGACGCTGGCCGACCGGGCCCGGGCCGAATTCGAGCAGTTGCGCAACTCGGGGGACACCCGCGAGCCCGGCGGCGCGGCGGGTCTTTCTGGTCAGTCCGGGCCAGATCGGGGCAGGTCAGATCGGGCCGGACTGGCCGCGGTCCAGGCGAACTGCGAAGCGCTGCGCAGTACGACGCGGATCATGCATTGCCTCGCCTGGCTGCTCAACCACCGCGCCTGGAGTGCGGGCGAGCTGGATGACGCGCAGTTGCGCCGCCATGGCCGCCTGGTGGTCGACTTTCCGGCCAGCGACCCGGTCGTCGTCACGGCGCTGCCCGCAGGCGCGCGGGCGGTGGTCCTGGCCAGCGAGCGCCTGCATGCGCGCATCCGCCACATCGAGCAGGCGCGCGGCGAGGGCGCCGCCCCGCCCGGCGCCACGCCAGGCAATTCGCTGCAGGCTCTGCGCGAGCGCCTTGAAAGAGCGATCGCGCCTCGCCACTGACTGTTCCATCAACCGGGCCCATCCGACGGGGCGCCTGCATTGCATCCGGGGCGGGCAATCCCCATAGCGGGTCCATGGCCAGTCCTGCCCTTCCCGATCGTTCAACGTGGCCCACCGGCCTTGCCGTGACGCTGGAGCCGCTCGTGCGCCGCGTGCTCGCGCCCAATGCCTCGCCTTATACCTACACCGGCACGCAGACCTACATCGTCGGGCAGGGCCGCGATGTCGCCGTGATCGACCCCGGCCCCGATGGAACCGGGGTGGCCGGCCATGCCGACACCCGCGGCGACGGCCATGTCAGCGCGATCATCGAGGCAGTCGGCTCGGCGCGCATCAGCGCCATCGTCTGCACGCATACGCACCGCGACCATAGCCCCGCCTCGCGCCCGCTGGCAGCACTGACCGGCGCGCCCATCATCGGCTGCGCCCCGCTCGCGCTCGAGGATGACGGGCCGCGCGCCGACGCCGCCTTCGATCCCGACTATCGCCCCGATCGCGTGCTGGCCGACGGCGAAACGCTCGAAGGCGAGGGCTGGACGCTCGAGGCCGTGGCGACGCCGGGCCATACCAGCAACCACCTGTGCCTCGCGTTGCGCGAAAGCGGCGCGCTGTTCACCGGCGATCACGTCATGTCGTGGTCGACCAGCGTGGTCTCGCCGCCGGACGGCGACATGGCCGCCTACATGGCCTCGCTGCAGAAGCTGTACGAACGCGCGCAGGACCGCGTCTATTACCCCGCCCACGGCGATCCGGTCGAGAACCCGCACCAGTTCGTGCGCGGCATGCTCGGCCATCGCCGCCAGCGCGAGCGCCAGATCGTGCGCCTGCTCGAAGATGGCGCGCGGCCCGTGCCCGCCATGGTCGCGCAGATGTACAAGGGCCTGAACCCGGCGCTGACCGGGGCCGCGGGGCGCTCGGTGCTGGCCCATCTGCTCGATCTGGAACGGCAGGGACGTGTCGTTCGTTCGGGCGAGCAATGGATGATACACCCGTGACCCCGACCCCGCCGCATGACGCGACCCCCGCAACGCCTGCAAGTTCTCGCGCTTCGCAACGGCGCCCCGCGATCCTGCCATGGGTTCTGTTCGTGGCGGCGCTCGCGCTCGCCGCGTTCCTCGGCTGGCGGCTGGTGCAGCCGGCGCCCGTGGGCGATCCGCTGGCGACCACGCTGGTGGCATTCGAGAGGCAGAACACGCTGACCGTCTTCAGCGCCGAGCTGGCCCCGGTCGTTGCCAGCAACGACAGCCGCCTGTTCGGCCTGGTCAATGCGCGGCAGGTCGCCGTCATCCCCGCGCGCGTCGACTATACCATCGATCTTGCCACCATGGGGCGCGACCGCATGCGCTGGGACGAGGCCAAGCGCACGCTGTCGGTGCGCCTGCCGCCGCTGGTGCTGAGCAAGCCCAACCTCGACGAGGCGCGGGCCCAATACCTGCGCGAAGGCGTGTGGATCGGCCGCGCCGCGCAGGACAAGCTGACGCGCGACAACACCCTGCTGGCGGAGCGCCTCGCCCGCGAGCAGGCTGCCAATCCCGTGCTGATGGGGCTGGCGCGCAGTGCCGCCAAGGATGCGGTGCGCCAGAACCTGGCGATCCCGCTGCAGGTCGCGGGCTTTGGCACCGTGACGGTTGCCGTTTCGATCGACGGCGAGACGAAGTAACTTGGACCCGCTGGGACTTGGCAGGGGCGCCCAGCGCGCTTAAGTCCCGCCTCGCCGGGCTGGCCTGATTGGCCCGGCGTCAATGGAGCGATCATGACGGCCCAGCCCACCAACCTGTCCGGCCTCGACCTGCGTGCCGAGATCGACCGCCTGCGCAAGGAACGCAACGCGGTGATCCTCGCGCACTACTACCAGCGCCCGGAGATCCAGGATCTGGCCGATTTCGTCGGCGATTCGCTCGAGCTGTCGCGCAAGGCGGCGGCCACCGATGCCGAAGTGATCGCGTTCTGCGGCGTGAAGTTCATGGCCGAGACCGCCAAGATCCTCAGCCCCGAGAAGATCGTGGTGCTGCCCGACCTCGATGCCGGCTGCAGCCTCGAGGATTCGTGCCCGCCCGACCAGTTCGCGGCGTTCCGTGCCCAGCACCCGGATCACATCGCGCTCACCTACATCAACTGCTCAACCGAGGTGAAGGCGCTCTCCGACGTCATCGTCACCTCCTCGAGCGCCGAGACGATCCTCGCCAAGATCCCGCCCGAGCAGAAGATCATCTTCGGCCCCGATCGGCACCTCGGCGGCTATCTCAACCGCAAGTTCGGCCGCGACATGCTGCTGTGGCCCGGCGTGTGCATCGTCCACGAGGCCTTCAGCGAGACCGAGCTGGTCAAGCTCAAGGCGCAGCATCCCGGCGCCCCGGTCGCGGCGCACCCGGAATGCCCCGCGCATATCGTCGAGCATGCCGACTACGTCGGGTCGACCAGCGGCATCCTCAACTATGCCAAGGCGATGGACGGCGACACGCTGATCGTCGCGACCGAGCCGCACATCATCCACCAGATGGAACTGGCCATGCCGGGCAAGACCTTCATCGGTGCGCCGGGTGCGGACGGCAACTGCAACTGCAACATCTGCCCCTACATGGCGCTCAACACGCTCGAGAAGCTCTACCTTGCGCTGCGCGACCTGACCCCGCGCATCGAGATCGAGGAAGGCCTGCGTCTGGAAGCCAAGAAGAGCCTCGATGCCATGCTGGCCATGGCCAGCGGCACGGTCGGCCTCGGCGACCTCGGCGCGCGCTGAAGCCTTCGCCGGCCGAAAGGCGCCGCAAGCAGCGGTGCACGCCTTTCGGCCGGCAATCATGATCCTCGTTCCGGGTCATAAGGGTAGCCTCGCCCGCCTTCCTCGACAGGGCCGGGCAAGGGGTGTAAGGCGGCGGGATGACCGCGATCCCGGTGACCCCCCTGCTCGACACTGTCGATACCCCCGCTGACCTGCGCAAGCTGCAGCCCACCCAACTTCGCCAGCTGGCCGACGAACTGCGCGCGGAGATGATCTCGGCGGTGGGGCAGACCGGCGGGCACCTCGGCTCCGGCCTTGGCGTGGTCGAGCTGACCACCGCGATCCACTACGTGTTCAACACGCCCGACGACCGCCTGATCTGGGACGTCGGCCACCAGGCCTATCCGCACAAGATCCTCACCGGGCGGCGCAGCCGCATCCGCACCCTGCGCCAGGGCGGGGGCCTCTCGGGCTTCACCAAGCGCAGCGAGAGCGAATACGACCCGTTCGGCACCGCGCACAGCTCGACCTCGATTTCGGCCGCGCTCGGCTTTGCCGTGGCCAACAAGCTGGCCGGCACGCCGGGCAAGGCGATCGCGGTGATCGGCGATGGCGCGATGAGCGCGGGCATGGCCTACGAGGCGATGAACAACGCGGAGGCCGCGGGCAATCGCCTGATCGTCATCCTCAACGACAACGACATGTCGATCGCCCCGCCGGTCGGCGGGCTGTCGGGCTATCTCGCGCGGCTGGTATCGTCGCGCCCGTTCCTCGAACTGCGCGAGATCGCCAAGAAGCTCTCGCGCCGCCTGCCGCGCCCGCTCCACCAGGCCGCCAAGAAGACCGATGAATTCGCCCGCGGCATGGCCATGGGCGGGACGCTGTTCGAGGAGCTGGGGTTCTACTACGTCGGCCCGATCGACGGGCACAACCTTGACCAGCTGATCCCCGTGCTCGAAAACGTGCGCGATGCGGCCGAAGGGCCGTGCCTGATCCACGTCGTTACCCAGAAGGGCAAGGGCTACGGCCCGGCCGAGCAGGCGGCGGATAAGTATCACGGCGTGCAGAAGTTCGACGTCATCACCGGCGAGCAGGTCAAGAGCGCGGGCGGTCCGCCCAGCTATACCAACGTCTTCGCCCAGGCCCTCGTCGCCGAAGCGGAAAGCGACCCGCGGATCTGCGCGATCACCGCGGCGATGCCCTCGGGCACCGGTCTCGACAAGTTCGCCAAGGCGTTCCCCGAGCGGATCTTCGACGTCGGCATCGCCGAGCAGCACGCGGTCACCTTTGCGGCGGGCCTCGCCGCGCAGGGCATGCGTCCGTTCTGCGCGATCTATTCGACCTTCCTGCAGCGCGCCTACGACCAGGTCGTCCACGACGTCGCGATCCAGAACCTGCCGGTCCGCTTCGCGATCGACCGCGCCGGGCTGGTTGGTGCCGACGGCGCCACGCATGCCGGTTCGTTCGACGTGACGTACCTGGCCAGCCTGCCCAACCTCGTGGTCATGGCCGCGGCTGACGAGGCCGAACTGGTGCACATGACGCACACCGCCGCGCTGCACGACAGCGGCCCGATCGCCTTCCGCTATCCGCGTGGCAATGGCACCGGCGTCGCCCTGCCGAGCGTTCCGCAGCGCCTGGAGATCGGCAAGGGCCGTGTAGTGCGCGAGGGCAGCAAGGTGGCGATCCTCTCGCTCGGCACCCGCCTGGCCGAAGCGCTCAAGGCCGCCGACCAGCTCGACGCGCGCGGGCTGTCGACCACGGTGGCCGACCTGCGTTTCGTCAAGCCGCTCGACGACGAACTGATCCGCCGCCTGATCGCCACGCACGAGGTGGTGGTGACGATCGAGGAAGGCGCGATCGGCGGTCTCGGCGCGCATGTGCTGACCATGGCCAGCGACGAGGGCCTGACCGACAGCGGCCTCAAGATCCGCACCATGCGCCTGCCGGACGTGTTCCAGGACCACGACGCACCCGACAAACAGTACGACGAGGCGGGCCTCAACGCGCCGCACATCGTCGACACGGTGCTCAAGGCGCTGCGCCACAACAGCGCCGGCATTCACGAGGCGAGGGCCTGATAGCCCGGTAGGTTTTTGCTTGCTGGGCGGTGCGTGGCTTGCGCCCCTCGACCACCGCTTCGCGGCGGTCCCCTCCCCGCCTGCGGCAGGCCGGATCAGGTAAGATCCTCCCCATCATCGATGGGGGAGGTGGCAGGCGCTACGCGCCTGACGGAGGGGCCGTTCGCCAACAGCCGGCTCAACCCAGGAACAGCGCCCAGGTGCCCGCTGGAATGCGTGCGATCAGCCAGTGCAGTGCGCTCACGCCGAGCCACGCCACCACCGCGATCGCCCAGGTCCAGCCCAGCGCAGGCAAGGCGCGCAGGTTGGGCCAGAACGGCGCGCGGCGGCACCAGATGCGCCATTCGCGGTCGTAGAGCGCGGTAAACTTTGCATCCTGCGCGCGGGCGCCGCCCACCGCCATCAGCGCCAGTCCGCCATCCAGCAACAGCGCGCGCAGGCTTGGCGCGACGAGCAGGTGCGACACCGCCCAGATCGCGATCGCGAAAAGCATCGGGTGGCGCGTCACCCGGAACACGCCATGCGGTGTCCTGGCCGACAGGCCGTTCATGCGCTTGGGCGAGAGGGCGGGATTGCCCCCGAGCGAGGCGATCAGCAGGGCCATGGCGAGGATCGTCAGCAGGCTGGTCAGCAGCCAGGGGAGAGCGGCCATGCCGTTCCACAGCGTCGGGCCGGCCGGCGCGCGCTTGTAGGCGAAGATCACCAGCAGCAACGCAGCCAGCGCGATGAACGAGTAGACCGCCTGGAAGCCGTTGCGCCCGAGGATGCGCACGGCGGGGGTGCGCAGCGGGTGCGACAGGAGCCAGTGGCTGCCGACGAACAGCACCATGGCCGCACCCAGTGCGAGATGAGGATCGATCACGCCAGCCCCCTACGGCGCCTTATGTCCCTAGCGCCAATGGGGATTTTTCAGGCATGGGGCGGCGCTGTCAAGCCAGCGCCGCCCTTCGGGCTTGAAGCTGTCCTGCGAGCGGGTCAGCGCACCCCGTGCATCAGGCGGCGCAGCACAGGCGCCAGGGCCAGCAGCACCACGCCGATGCCGACGGCGATCCAGCCGATGACGGTGAAGACCCCGGTATAGGTATCGAGGCTGAGCTTGAGGTTGGTCACTTCGCCGCCGACCGTCTGCACGCTGGCGACCTGCGCGACGATGCCCGCGACGTATTGGGCCATGGCGATCGAGAGATACCACACGCCCATCATCAGCCCGACGATGCGCGCCAGCGACAGCTTGGTGATCATGCTCATGCCCACCGGCGAAATGCACAGCTCGGCCAGCGAGTGGATGAGGTAGAGACCCACCAGCCACCAGATCGAGACCTTGAAGTCGTCGCCCGCGAACTGCGCGCCCCAGACGAGGAACAGGAAGCCCGCGCCAACGCCCGCCAAGGCTACGCCGAACTTGACTGGAATCGACGGCTCGAGCCCGCGCGCGGCCAGCTTGCCCCACAGGATGGTGAGCAGCGGCGCCAGCGCGACGATGAACAGCGCGTTGAAGAACTGCGTCTGCCCGGCCGAGATGCTGAACAGGCCGAAGATCGACAGGTCGGTGTTGCGGTCGGCGAACAGCGTCAGCGACGATCCGGCCTGCTCGAACAGCGTCCAGAAGACCGTGTTGAAGGTGGTCAGGATCATCGCCGCGACCATCATCTCGAATTCGGCGCGGTTGCCGGTGCGCCAGGCGTAGACCAGGATGACCGGCACGCCGACGAGGAAGCTGGCGAACAGGATCTTGCCCAGCAGCGGCAGCGCCAGCACATAGGCGAGCAAGCTCGAGCCCGCCTCGACCGGCTTGGCATCGAGCAGATTCTGGAACAGCAGCAGGACCGCGCCCACCGCAACGATCCCGCCGATGTAGACCAGCGGAGCCTTGCGCGCTGCCGGGGTCGCCGGCGGTTCGCCATAGCCAGCAAGGCGCCCGCCATCGAACTGGATCAGCATCCAGGCCACCGCCATGCCGATCGCGGCGAGCAGGAAGCCGGCCCACCAGCCCACGGCATCGGCGAGGAACGGGCACAGCAGCTGCGAGAACAGCGAGCCGAGGTTGATGCCCATGTAGAAGATGGTGAAGCCCGCATCGCGGCGCCGGTCGCCGGGGGCGTAGAGTTCACCCACCACGGTCGCGAGGTTGGGCTTGAAGAAGCCATTGCCCACCGCGACGAGCGAGAGGCCGATCAGCATGAGCAGGACGAAGGTGGACGAGCGGGTGCCGCCCGTCACGAAGTCCTTGCCCGCCACGGTGCGTGCCACCTGTCCGTCTGGCGCGAGCAGCGCGACGCTGCCGTCGGCATTGCCCTTGATCAGCAGCTTCTGGCCCTGGTCGACGATGTAGCGCTTTTCCAGGCCCGTCGAGGTCGGGCGGTCGACGGTGTTTTCGGCGATGACGTCATAGCGCTGGCCGGCGATGTCGGCATGCGGGCGCGCGGTCTCGCCGCCGAAGCACAGCACGAAATAGCCCAGCGACATCATGATCGCGCCATACTTGACCGAGCGCTTGGACCCGAGGATGCGGTCGGCGATCAGGCCGCCGACGAGCGGGGTCAGGTAGACCAGCGCGGCGAAACCGCCGTATAGACCGTTGGTCGTGGTGTCGCTGAACAGGAAGTGCTTGGTCAGGTACAGCGTCAGCAGGGCGCGCATGCCGTAGAAGCCGAAGCGTTCCCACATCTCGGTGGTGAACAGCCGGGCCAATTGACGGGGATGGCCGAACCAGCCGTTCTCGGCGGAGGCGGGAGGAGCGGGCGTATTCGCCTCGGTCATGCGGGTGGAGCTTTCTGCTGGAGGCCATGCGCGGTGCCGGCCGGTGCGACGGTTACGGCGGAAACTAACGCCATTGCAGCCTTTGGAAAGCGGGGATTGCAGGGAACCGTGCCGAAACGGGCAATTTTGCAACGATCATGCGCTGGTTCCGAAACCAGCGTGCATAATATGGCGCGGAATGCTGCGATCGCGTTTCATAAGTGGCGCCCGTTTCGGCCAAATGTCCCGGGAAACTGCAGATTCTCGCGGCACATGGCCGTTTGGCCAGTTGAACAGGCGTCCAAGCTCTGGCAGATATGGAAGCTACCGCTGGGGAATGCGCGGTAGGAAATGCGATTTCATGAGATGCCCGGGGGGGCGTCGTGGAGGGGGAATCACATGATACGGTCGGAATTGCTGCAGGCGCTGGCGAAAGAAAGCCCGGGCCTGCGCGCCGAGGAGATCGAACGCGTCGTCGACGTATTCTTTGACGAGATTGCCGGCCGGCTGGCCGATGGTGGGCGTGTCGAGCTGCGTGGCTTCGGCGCCTTTTCCACGCGGGAGCGTGAAGCACGCAAGGGCCGCAATCCGCGCACCGGCGAATCCGTCGAGGTGCCGGGCAAGCGCGTGCCCTACTTCAAGCCTGGCAAGGAGATGCGGGTCCGGCTCAACGCCGAGTGACCCGCGGACAGCGGACCCGTCCGTGGGGGCGTGACGGGACCGCTGAAGGGGGGGCAGGCAGCGCTTACATCGGGATCGCATTGCTGAAGCAAGCGCTGCCTGCCGTTTCCCGCGCAAATCACCACAAGGTAGCTGTTGTTAAACACTCGTCAGGCGCTTGGCGTCGCGACATGGCGCGCCTATAGCCGCCTGCGGTCGTTTGCTGCAGCAGCACGGCCGATCGTGCGGGCGTGGCGGAATCGGTAGACGCACCGGACTTAAAATCCGTTGGGCTTTGCTCGTGCCGGTTCAAGTCCGGCCGCCCGCACCATCCTCATACATTCCAGTCCCCCCAGACATGGCCGACCGCCGCTCTGGATGGAGGCACGAAAAACCCCGCTCCAGGGCGGAGCGGGGCTTTTTCGTGCGTCGCGCGGGGCCCGCGGCCCCGGCACCGTCAGGCGACGGCGGCCTTGAGGTCGTCGATCAGGTCGGTTCGCTCCCACGGGAACAGGTCGCCCTCGGGCGTGCGCCCGAAGTGGCCATAGGCCGCCGTCACACCGTAGATCGGCTTGTTGAGGCCAAGCCCGGTGCGGATGCCGCGCGGGGTCAGGCCGCCGAGGCGCGCCTTGGCCACCGCCTCGACCGCGCGTTCGAGCACGGCATCGCCGACCACGCCGGTGCCGTGGGTGTCGACATAGAGCGAGAGCGGCTGCGACACGCCGATGGCATAGGCCACCTGGATCGTGCAGCGCTTGGCAAGGCCCGCCGCGACGATGTTCTTGGCGATATAGCGCGTGACATAGGCGGCCGAACGGTCGACCTTGGTCGGGTCTTTGCCCGAGAACGCGCCGCCGCCGTGCGGGGCCGCGCCGCCGTAGGTGTCGACGATGATCTTGCGCCCGGTGAGGCCGGCGTCGCCATCGGGGCCACCGATCTCGAAGCTGCCGGTCGGGTTGATGTGATAGACGGTCTGGTCCGACAGCAGTTCGGCGGGGATCACCTCGGCAACGGTCTTCTTCACCCAGGCCTTGAGCTCGGCATCCTTGGCGCCTTCGTCATAGCCGGCCTTGTGCTGCGTCGAGACGACGATCGCGGTCGCGGCGACCGGGCGCCCCTCGGCGAAGCGAAGCGTGACCTGGCTCTTGGCGTCGGGCTCGAGGAACGGCGCGGCCTTGGTGTGGCGGTCCTGCGCCAGGCGCTGGAGGATCTTGTGGCTATAGTCGAGCGTCGCCGGCATGAGATCGGGCGTCTCGTCACAGGCGAAGCCGAACATGATGCCCTGGTCGCCCGCGCCCTCGTCCTTGTTTGCGCTGGCGTCGACGCCCTGCGCGATGTGGACCGACTGTGCATGCAGGTTGTTTTCGAAGCGGAAGTTCTCCCAGTGGAAGCCCTCCTGCTCGTAGCCGATGCGCTTGACCGTCGCGCGGACCACGGCCTCGACTTCCTCGCGCACGCCGGGCGCCCATTCGCCATCGGTGTCCATGATGCCCTGCCCGCGAATCTCGCCGGCCAGCACCACCAGGTTCGTGGTCGTCAGCGTTTCGCAGGCGATGCGCGCCTCGGGGTCCTTGGCCAGAAACAGGTCGACGATCGCGTCGCTGATCTGGTCCGCCACCTTGTCGGGATGGCCTTCGGAAACGCTTTCGGAGGTGAACAGGTAGTCGCTGCGCATGGGCAAAATGTCCGATATAAAGCAATCTTTATGTGCGACCCCTAGCGCGCACGGCGCCGCGAGGCAACCAGCCCAGCCAAAAGAAGCGCTGCGGCCCACAAAAGCGGCAATGTATTGCCGATCCGCGAAAACGGCGTAGGGGCCAGCGCGCGCGGCACCAGTCCGTCGATGCGCTGGGCCTCGTGGCGGCCGACGAAGGCGCGGACGCCGCCGGCCGGATCGATCACTGCGGATATGCCGTTGGTGGTGGCGCGCAGCACGGGCAGGCCCTCCTCGATCGCGCGCAGCCGCGCCTGCGCCAGGTGCTGCGGCGGGCCCCAGGCGCCGAACCAGCCGTCGTTCGACGGGTTGAACAGCATGTCGGGCCGGTGGGTGCGGTCGATCACCTCGCCCGAGAACACGATCTCGTAGCAGACCTGCACGCCCACCCGGCCAAGCCCTTGCGGGGTCAGGTCGAGGGTGCGCGGGCCGGGCCCCGCCAGATAGTCGAAGTCTCCCGCGACCAGCCGCGACAGGCCCAGCGGCGTCAACAGCCCTCGCATCGGCAGGTATTCGCCATAAGGCACAAGGTGCGCCTTCTCGTACCGGCCGCGGATGGTGCCGGCCGGGTCGATCATGGTCACCACGTTCCACGCGCCGACCACCTGCCTGCGGCGGAATTCGAGGTCGACGGCGCCTGTCAGCAGCATGCTGCCCGGGCCGATCACCCGGCCCATGCGCTCGCGCGCCAGTGCCGGATCGCCGGCGTACGTGCTGGCCGCGTACCAGGCGCGGTCATAGCCCGACTGGAGATAGTCGGGCACCGCGCTTTCGGGCCAGAGCACCAGCCGGCGCGTCCCGGGCTGGCGCGGCAGCGACAGCGCGGCGATGCGCTGGAACTGCGCCTCGTAGCGGGTGGGGTCGTTGATCTCGTCCTGCCCGAGGTTGGGCTGGACCAGCGTGAACGGTACGCTGCCGGGCCGGTCGATCCCGCGCAGCGGCAGCAGGAACAGCGCGACCGGCAGCAGCGCATAGCCCGCCATCGCCCACCAGCGCCGCTGCGCCCCGGCCCGCGCGGCGAAGAGCCAGTGCCCCGCCAGCAGCACGACCACGCCCGACAGCGCATAAGTGCCCATCCACGGCAGGATGCGGGCAAGGCCCGGCCGGTCGAAGCCACCCAGCGCGGTCGCGGCCAGCGGATTCCACGGAAAGCCGGTGCAGACCCAGCCGCGCGCCCACTCGGTGACGATCCACGTGGCCGCCAGCGTCGGCACCGGGGCCATGCGCCAGCGGCGCACCAGCCACCAGCCAGCGAGAGTCGCTGTGGCCGGGAACAGCGCCAGATAGACCGCCAGCAGCAGCACGGCGATCCAGCCCAGCCAGGCCGGCATCTGCGCCTGGTAGGTAAAGGCCGTGGCGATCCAGGTGTTGCCGATCGAGAAATGGCCCCAGCCCCACAGCCAGCCGACGAACAGCGCGTGCCACGGGCCACGGGCACGGGCGGCGCGCGCGATCAGCACGGCCAGCGCGGCCAGCGTCAGCGGCCACCAGCCCATCGGCGCGAATCCCAGTGCGCCGAGGCCGCCGGCCACGATCAGGAGCGGCGCCTCGCGCTTCCATGTCAGCGGAATGTCGAGCGGGCAGGGGGTAGGGGCAGGTTGCGGCATGGCCGGTGCTATGCCGGGCGGCGCGAGGCCGGACAAGCGGCAAGGTGGAGGGGGCGGCCTCGGTGCGATGCCTCGCCCCCCTCCGACCGCGCTAAGCGCGGCCACCTCCCCCCGCGTTGCGGAGGGAGGATCTTATCGTGGATGGTCGCTAATCTCCCCTCCCGCTTGCGGGAGGGGTCGGGGGAGGGCCTGTGACCCGCCCCGCCCGGCCTCAGCCTTCGGCCGAGGCGCTCTCGGGCAGCGGGTTCTTGCGCGGGCGACCGCGGCGCTTGGGCGCGGGGGCCGCCTCGGCTTCGCTCGCCGGTGCTTGCGAGGCCACTGCTTCGGTGACCGGGGCCGCGATGGGCTCGGGTGCAGGCGCCGCTACCGGGGCCTCGGGCTCGCTGCGCGTGCCGATGGCGGGCGGCAGCGTGGCGGGGTCGAGGCCGCCGGCCGGTGCATCGGCGGTGCGACGCGGGCGACGCTCGGTGCGCGGTGCACGCGGCGTGCGGGTGTTGCGGCTTTCGCGGATGAAGGGGTTGTCGCTACCGTCGGTGACCGGCTCGCCCTCGTCGGCGCGAACGCCCTCGAGCGGCACAGGCTGGTCGGACTGCACGTCGGCGGACCGGGCGTCGGCGGCCCGGGCGTCGGCGTTCTGTGCCGGACGGCGTTCCTCGAAGCGGCGACGGTTGCCCTGTTCCCCGCTGCGCTCGCCGTTGCGCTCACCGCGCTCGGCATTGCGATCGAAGGTGCGCTCGCCGCGATCCTGGCGGCCGTTCGCGGCCTGCTCGCCACGACCCTCTGCCCGGTTCTCGCTGCGGCTCTCGGTACGGGGCTCGCGCTCCTCGCGGCGGACGTGCGGACGGTCGAACGCGGGGAAATCGCCCTCGATCGAGAAGTCCATGCCGTCATCCTCGGGCTCGCTCTCGGTCCAGCGTTCGCCGTTGCCACTGTGGCGGGCACGCTGTTCTTCCTGGCGGAGCCGGGTGTCGGCGATCACGCGGAAATAGTGGTCGGCGAACTGAAGGTAGTATTCGGCCTGGACGCGATCGCCGTTGAGGTGCGCGTCCTGCGCCATCTTGCGATACTTCTCGAGCAGCTGGGGGGCGTTGCCCCGCGCGCGGCTGTCGATGCGATTGAGCTGCTGGCCGCCGCCACCCTGCGGACGGTTGTTACCGCGGCCGCGCCGGCGGTTGTTCCCACGATTGTTGTTCAACTCAGGCACGTCCTTGTTTGGGGCGGCTGTCGGTATCGTTGTGATGATCCTGTCGCCGCGCAACCCTCCGCCACGCGCCCGCAACGTACGGGTGGTGGTTCCCAGCATCTGTCAGCCGACAACCTCTGCAAGAGGTCAAAGCGGGTGCAAATGGTGGAGCCGGCCGGGACGGGAATGCTGCATCCGTCGCCCTTGCCTGCATTCACAATTAGTGATCGGCTGCGCCCTTGCCAAGCGAAATATTGCCCGGAAACGCGATTTCCACAGCCCTGTCACGCCCCGCAAGGTCGGGATGGACCCGTGCCGCCAGGCCCGCCGCCTCGGCCAGCGCCCGAACGGCCGCGCCCTGCTGCCACCCGATCTCGACGACCGCCACGCCCTGGGGGGAAAGCAACGCGGGCAATTGCGGGATCAGCACGGCGTAGTCGTCCATCCCGTCCACGCCGGCGAACAGCGCCTCCGCCGGCTCGAACCCGCGCACCGACCGGTCGAGCACGGCCTCGCTCTCGACATAGGGCGGATTGGCGAGGATCAGGTCGAAACGGCCCAGCGCCGAGGCCCAGTTGTCCTGCGTCCAGTCGCCCGGCTGCATCCGCGCGCGCAAGTCCAGCCCCAGCCGCAGGGCATTGCCCGCCGCCACCACGCGCGCCGGGTCCGATCGCTCGATGCCGATGCCGCGCGCCGCGGGCCAGACGGTCAGCGCGGCCAGCAGCAGCGCACCCGATCCGGTGCCGAGGTCGAGGATCCGCGCCGGCGGCCGGCCGGCCAGCGCCTCGCGCGCCACCTCGATCAGCGTCTCGCTGTCGCCGCGCGGGATCAGCACGGCGGGGCTGACGGCAAGGTCCAGCCCGTAGAATTCCTGCGTCCCGACGATGTAGGCGACAGGCTCGTGCAGCATGCGCCGACCGACCAGCGCGGCAAAGCCTTCGGGCACGGGCGCGGCCATGTGGCGCAGGAGGACATCGCTGCGGCTGCAGCGCAGGGCATGGGCCATCAGCACTTCGGCGTCGAGCCGGGCGGTGTCGCTGGTGCGGGCGAGGATCAGGGTGGCGTCGCGCAGGGCTTGACGGACCTGAGGCTCCAGGCTTCCACCACCCCCAACCCCCTCCTCTAAAGAGGAGGGGGCTATGGCAGCGACGTGCTCCCCCTCCTCTTCAGAGGAGGGGGTCGGGGGGTGGTGGCGGCCGGGCCAGCGCGGGCCGAGCGAGCCGGCGACCTCGAGAATCCGCAGCAACACACCTTCGCGGTTGCGCATCACGTCGTCGTTGGTGAAGCGCAGCGTGTGGACGCCGTGGCCGGCCAGCATCTGCGCGTCGCGCTTGGCGTCGACATCCGGATCGTGCGTCCCGCCATCCACCTCGATCGCCAGGCCCAGCTCGGCGCAGAAGAAGTCGAAGATGCGCTGCTCCACGCCGTGCTGGCGACGGAATTTCAGCCCGCCGAGTTGGCGGCCACGCAGCGCCTGCCACAGGCGGCGTTCGGGTTCGGTCGGCGGGTTGCGCATGGTGCGGGCGTAATCGCGCAGTCGCTTGCGGGTTCCACCACCCGCAGCCTCTCGCTCAGTCATCCATCGCAGCCAGGCGCTTGGCCTGGTCCTCGGCGATGAGCGCGTCGATGAGGTCGCCGAGGCCCGGGCCGGCGAGCACTTCGGGCAGGCGGTGCAGCGTCAGGTTGATGCGGTGATCGGTGACGCGCCCTTGCGGGAAGTTGTAGGTGCGGATGCGTTCGGAGCGGTCGCCGCTGCCGACCATGGCGCGGCGGGCCTCGGCCTCGGCACCTTGGGCCTGTTCGCGGCGCAAGTCGTAGAGCCGCGTGCGCAGCACCTGCATCGCCTTGGCGCGGTTCTTGTGCTGGCTGCGCTCGTCCTGCTGGATCACCACCAGCCCGGTGGGCAAATGCGTGATGCGTACCGCCGAATCCGTGGTGTTGACGTGCTGCCCGCCCGCCCCGCTGGCGCGGTAGATGTCGATCTTGATGTCCTTGTCCTCGATCGTCACGTCGAGTTCGTCGGGCTCGGGCAGGACGGCCACGGTCGCGGCACTGGTGTGGATGCGCCCGCCGCTCTCGGTGACCGGCACGCGCTGCACGCGGTGAACGCCGCTTTCGAACTTGAGCCGCGCGAACACGCCCTGGCCCGCGACGTTGGCGACCACTTCCTTGAAGCCGCCGAGCTCGCTGGCGTTGGCGCTGATCGTCTCGACCCGCCAGCCCTGCTCGGCGGCGAAGCGTTCATACATGCGAAACAGGTCCGCCGCGAACAGCCCGGCCTCGTCCCCGCCGGTGCCAGCGCGGATCTCGAGCATGGCCGAATGGCTGTCGGCGGTGTCGCGCGGCAGCATGGCGATGGCGAGGCGGCGCTCGGCCTCGGGCAGGCGTGCGCGCAGCGCGTGCAGCTCCTCCTCGGCCATGGCGCGGATTTCCGGGTCGCTCTCGTCCATCGTGGCCAGGCCGGTGATCTCGGCGCGCATCGCCGCGACATCGCGCGCCGCGCTGGCGACGGGCTCGAGCTCGGCATAGTCGCGGCTGGCGGCGACGAAGCCCTCGCCCTCGAGCGTGCCCGAGGCGAGCCGCGCTTCGAGTTCGGCAAAGCGCGCCGCGATCTGGCCAAGCCTTGCGTCGGAAACGGCCATCAGGCGGAAATGTGCGCCGGGATCGCGTGCAGGGCCATGCGGTCCTGCGTGCCGTCGACGAGATTCTTCACCGTCGCCTCACCCGCGGCCAGTTCGTCGTCGCCCACGATCAGCGCGAAACGCGCGCCGCTGTCGTTGGCGCGGCTCATCCGCTTCTTCATGTTGCCGCGATAGCCCATGTCGACGACCAGCCCGCCGCGCCGCAGGGTGGCGGCCAGGCCAAGGCACGCCGCCTCGGCCGCCGCGCCCATCGGCACGATCGCGACGTCGGCCTTGGGCTCTGTCACTGCGCGGGCATCGGCGACCAACATCGCCAGCCGCTCGATCCCGGCCGCCCAGCCGACCGCCGGGGTGGCCGGGCCGCCAAGCGCCTCGAGCAGCCCGTCGTAGCGCCCGCCGCCGAGCACTGTCCCTTGCGCGCCCAGCCGGTCGGTGATGAACTCGAACGCGGTGTGGCGATAGTAATCGAGACCGCGCACCAGCGAGGGCGCGCGCACCCAGGCGACGCCGGCGGCATCGAGGCCAGCGGTGACGGCGGCGAAGAAGTCCTGCGCCTCGGCCGAGAGGTACTGGTCGATCGTCGGCGCGGCGGCGGTGAAGGGCTTGTCGCGCGGGTCCTTGGAATCAAGGATGCGCAAGGGGTTGCGCTCGAGGCGGTCCTGCGAATCCTCCGACAGGTCAGCCTTGTGGGCGCGGAAGTATTCGACCAGCGCGGCGCGCCAGGCCTCGCGGCTGGCGGCATCGCCCAGGGTGTTGAGGTTGAGCGTCACGCCATCGGAGATCCCGAGTTCGCGCAGCAGCTGGTCGGCCATGACCAGCAGTTCGACGTCGGCGGCCGGCTCGGCCGCGCCGATCACCTCGGCGTCGATCTGGTGGAACTGGCGATAGCGGCCCTTCTGCGGGCGCTCGTAGCGGAACAGCGGGCCATGCGTCGCGACGCGCAAGGGGGCGTGCTGCTGCCAGCCGTTGGTGAGATAGGCGCGGGCGAGGCCGGCGGTGAATTCGGGGCGCAGCGTCAGCGATTCGCCGCCGCGATCCTCGAACGAATACATCTCCTTGGAGACGACGTCGGTGGTCTCGCCAAGCGAGCGCGAGAACACCGTGGTCTTCTCGAAGACCGGCATCTCGACCCGGCGGAAGCGGTAGAGCTTGCGCACCCGCTCGAAGGTTTCCACGACATGGCTGAACGCTTCCGCCTCGGCGCCGAAGATGTCCTGGGTGCCACGGATGGCCTGCGGGGTGGGAATGGCTGTTGTCGTCATGGTGCGCGCGCGGATAGCGGCTTTCGCGGGGCGGGGAAAGCGGCTGCGTAGATTAGCATACTGGTCCCCGCCGGTGCTTGCACATTGGGCCGTTGCAGATGCGACCGCTTGGGGCCATGAAAGGCGCCATGCTCAAGACGAACCGTGGCGCCAAGCTGCTCTCCGCCCTCTCCTTTTCCACCCTTGCCCTGATGCAGGCGCACCCGGCGGCGGCGCAGGTCCAGCCGGCGGGCAACAGCCGGCCGATGGCCGCGGCGGTCACGCCCACGGTGCCCGACGCGCAGGACGTGCCCTATGCCGGCACGATCGGCCTGCAGATCGACGCGACCGATCTCGCGACCGGTTCGTTCCGCGTGGTCGAGACCGTGCCCGTCGCCCCCGATGCCAAGGAACTCATCCTCCAGCTGCCGCGCTGGCTGCCGGGCGAGCATGGCCCGCGCGGCCCGGTGGCGGAACTTGCCGGTATCACGTTCGAGGCCAAGGGCCAGAAGCTGGCCTGGACGCGCGATCCGCTCGAGCCCAACGCCTTCCACATCCCGCTGCCCGCCGGCACCAGCGAGGTCGTCGCCCGCTTCATTCACACCTCGCCGCTGCGCGAGAGCGAGGGCCGCATCACCGTCACGCGCGAAATGCTCAACGTGCAGTGGGAGAAGATGAGCCTGTACCCGGCCGGGCATTACGTGCGCCAGATCAAGGTGCGCCCGACCGTGACGTTCCCGCAAGGCTGGACGGTGTTCACCGCGCTCGACGGCAAGACCCAGCAGGGCGGCACCGTGACCTGGGCCGAGACCGACTACGAGACGCTGGTCGACTCGCCGATCTTCGCCGGCCTCTACACCGCGCGGCACGACCTCGGCCATGACGTCTACCTCGATCTCGTCGCCGACAAGCCCGAGCTGCTGGCGATCAAGCCCGAGAACCTCAAGACCTACCGCAACCTGGCGGACGAGGCGGTGGCCGCATTCGGCGCGCGCCACTTCGATCACTACGACTTCCTGCTCGCGCTGACCGACCGCATGGGTGGCATCGGCCTCGAGCATCACCGCTCAAGCGAGAACCAGCAGGAGCCCAAGAGCCTGACCGACTGGGCGGCCTACGACTTCGACCGCAACGTCATCGCGCACGAATTCAGCCACAGCTGGGACGGCAAATATCGCCGCTCGGCCAAGCTGTGGACGCCCGACTATCGCCAGCCGATGCAGGACAACCTGCTGTGGGTCTACGAAGGGCAGACGCAGTTCTGGGGTCTCGTCCTCGCCGCGCGCTCGGGCGTGCAGACCAAGGATGCGGTGCTCGGCGCGCTGGCGGGCTATGCCGGCACCTTCAGCCAGACCGCCGGTCGTGAATGGCGCTCGGTCGAGGACACGACGATGGATCCCATCTTCGCGGCCCGCAAGCCCAAGCCGTTCTCCTCGCTCACCCGCAACGAGGACTACTACACCGAAGGCGCGCTGATGTGGCTCGAGGCCGACCAGATCATGCGCGACGGCAGTGGCGGCCGGAAGGGCCTCGACGATTTCGCCAAGGCGTTCTTCGGCGTGCGCGACGGCGATTGGGGCGTGCTGACCTACGAATTCGACGATGTGGTCAAGACGCTCAACGGCGTGTTCCCCTATGACTGGGCGACCTTCCTCAAGACCCGCATGCAGACGCCGGGCCAGCCCGTGCCGATGGGCGGGATCGAGCGCGGCGGCTACAAGCTGGTCTTCAAGGACGAGCCGAACCCCTACGACAAGGCGCGCATGGCCGATGCCAAGGTGCTGACGCTGTTCAACTCGCTTGGCGTGACGATCGACAAGGACGGCAAGGTCACCGCCTCGCGCTGGGATGGCCCGGCGTTCAAGGCCGGGCTCGTCTCGGGCATGCAGATCGTGGCGGTCAACGGCAAAGCCTACGACCAGGACGTGATGAAGGCCGCGATCACCGATGCCAAGACCGGCAACCCCGGTGCGGGCCGCCCGATCGAGGTGCTGGTCAAGCGTGACGACAAGGTCGTGACCCTGCCGATCACTTATGCCGACGGCCTGCGCTGGCCCTGGCTGGTGCGCGCCGCACCGGGCACGGCACCGACCGGTCTCGACAAGCTGCTCGCGCCGCACGCGGGTGCAGCCGTCAAGGCCAAGCGCTGATGGCGCACGGGGCCGGGTGGCACCTCGGGCGCCTGGCCCCGCCGCGCTTCCTGCTGTTCATCGCGCTGTTCGTCGTTGGCGCGGGCGGATGGACGCTGTGGAACGCGGTAGAATTGCCCGATGCCATCGCGGTGGGGTTCGACTTCGCCGCGGTGGTCTTCCTGGGGTCGCTGCTGCCGCTGCTGCGCCATGGCACCGCCGAGACGATGCGCGACAGCGCCGCGCGCAACGATGCCAACCGCGTGCTGGTGCTGTGCATCACGACGGTGCTGACGATCGTGGTCATGGCCTCGATCGCGGGCGAACTGCCACGCGCCGCGCATGGTGATTCGCTCGCCAAGGTGCGCCTCATCGGCACGCTGATGCTGACCTGGCTCTTCGCCAACACGATCTACGGCCTGCACTACGCGCATCTTTACTATAGTCGTAACGACGACACCGGGGGCGACCGCGGCGGGCTCGACTTCCCCGGCACCGACACGCCCGATTATTTTGATTTCGGCTATTTTTCGTTTACCCTGGGGATGACGTTCCAGACCTCGGATACCGAAATCACCAACCAGCGCATCCGCCGGATCGTGACGTTGCATTCGTTTGCCGCGTTCGTCTTCAACATCGGCGTGATCGCCTTCACCATCAACGCGCTGGGGGCGAGTTAACCCGAGGTCGTAAACTCTTAAATGGCGCACCCGAGGTTTGAGGCCAAAGGCCCCGTCGCGAGGAGAAAGCGCGCAGGAATATCGGCAATATTTCTAGCGATTTCGACGCTGCGAGGGGGCCTTTGGGTCAAACCGCGAAGCGGCGCCGAAATGGCTTCCATCTCGGCCCAAAGTGCCCTTGCAAAGGCTCCCGGCCTTCGCTGCGGCCACTTTGGCCCGATATGTTCGCCATTTCGACGCCTCGGGTGCGCCATTTATGAGTTTACGACCTAGCCGTTACGCGTCCGCCACAAGTATTGTTGCGACGCAACACCACCGGCGCTAGAGCCGGTGTCCGGCGACAACACCCGGGCTGCCCGAAGCCCGCAACAAGGCTAGTGAGAGACAGATGCGCATCGATCTTATCCCCACCGGGGACAATCCGCCCGAAAGCCTGAACGTCATCATCGAAGTTCCCGTCGGCGGTGAGCCGGTGAAGTACGAATTCGACAAGGATTCGGGCGCGCTGTTCGTCGATCGCATCCTGCACACGCCGATGCGCTATCCGGCCAACTACGGCTTCGTGCCGCACACCCTCTCGCCCGATGGCGACCCGCTCGACGCGCTGGTCATCGCGCGTTCGCCGTTCATCCCGGGCTGCGTCGTGCGCGCGCGTCCGATCGCGGTGCTCAACCTCGAAGACGAGCAGGGCGGCGACGAGAAGCTGGTTTGCGTGCCGGTCGACTCGACCTTCCCGTACTACACCGACGTGGTCGAGAAGGACCACCTGCCCGAGATCGTGCTCAAGCAGATCGAGCACTTCTTCACACACTACAAGGACCTGGAAAAGGAAAAGTGGGTGCGCGTGGGCACGTGGGGCGGCGCTGCCGATGCGCGCCAGATCACCATCGAGGCGATCGAGCGCTACAACGAAGCCAAGGCTGCCAAGCAGGCCGCCGAGTAATCGGCACGTTCGCGCAAGCGATCACGAAAAAGGCCCGGTCTCGCGACCGGGCCTTTTTTCATTCTCCGCGCCAGATCCGCAACGGATCGCCGTCCCGCATTCCCTGCGGCATGCAGGCCTCGGGCCGGCCGGCGTTGTCGGCGCAGAGCTGCACTTCCTGGAGCCAGCCGCCAACGCTGGCGCTGATGCGGATCGAGGCGGGGGTCAGGCCCCGGTTGCGCCGGATGAACGCGCGGCGCAGGTCTCCGGCGGTGAGGCCGGGCTTGCGCGACAGCGCGACCGCATCGGGCAGGCGCACCGCGGAATAGGCGGCGCGCGCCTGCGCGAAATAGGCCTCGGGCGTGGGCGCCATGCAGCTGCCGTGCTTGGCCCATTCGTGCGTCAGCAGGCGCGGCGAGGGGGTCATGCACAGGTTGCGGCGCAGCGTCTCGGCGCTCGGCACTTGCGCCGCGCACCACTGCGGCCACTGGCCGGGCAGTCCGTCGGCCCACAACCCGTGCAGCACGAAGCCGGGATGGCCCAGCCGGCCGTCGCACTGCCACGGATCGGCGGGATGCGTGCGGCAGAACTGCGGCGACCACGAGATCGCCAGCGTCGTGCCCGTGGTCGGGCCGGTGCGGCGCGGGCCGTCGGGCGCGGGCATGGGTTCGGGCGCGATGCTGGGCGGGATGCGGCAGGCCGGGGCGGTCGAATGCGCGGCCGCCTGGGCAACAACGGGGGCGAGCAGCGCGGCAATGGCGAGGGCGATCTTCATAGCGGGGTGAAATCCAGACCGATGTCGGCCGCAGGGGCGCTCTGCGTCAGGCGCCCGACCGAGACGTAATCCACGCCCGAGGCGGCGATCGCGGCGATCGTGTCGAGCCGCACCCCGCCCGAAGCCTCGGTCGGCACGCGCCCGGCGACGAGCGCGACGGCCTCGCGCAGCAGGTCCGGCCCCATGTTGTCGAGCAGCAGGCGCGTGGCACCGGCGGCCAGCGCCGGCTCGATCTGGTCGATGGTGTCGACCTCGCAGATCACGTCGGCCACGCCGCCCGCCAGCGCCCGGCGCACCGCCTCGGCCACGCCGCCGGCGACGAGGACATGATTGTCCTTGATCATCGCCGCGTCCCACAGGCCCATCCGGTGGTTGTGCCCGCCGCCGGTACGCACCGCGTACTTCTCGAGGTGGCGGAAGCCGGGGATGGTCTTGCGCGTGTCGAGCAGCCGGGCGCGGGTCTCGCCCATCGCATCAACGTAGTGCCGGGTCAGCGTGGCAACGCCGGAGAGGTGCTGCACGGTGTTGAGCGCGGAGCGTTCGGCGGTCAGCATGGCGCGGGCGTTGCCGGCAAGCCGCATCAGCGCGGTGCCCGGCGCGACGCGCGCGCCTTCTTCGACCAGCAGCTCGATGTCCATCGCCGGGTCGAGCGCACGGAAGAAGGCGGCGGCGATCGGCAACCCGCAAACGCTGATCGCATCGCGGCTGTCCATCACCCCGGCAAAGCGTGCCTCGGCCGGAATGACGCTCTCGCTGGTGACATCACGCCCGCCGCCGGGCAGGCCATGGCCGAGATCTTCCTCGAGCGTGGCGGTGACGAAGGCGGCGAGGTCGAAACCCGGTATGCTGAAGTCGCTCATGCGGCTGGCTCTACCGGGTGGCGCCGGGGGTGCCAATCGGGGATTTGCGGATCGGGCCGATGGACTTGGCCGTCCTTCGACAAGCTCGGGACGAACGGGGGGGCGGG
>NZ_DAIRTS010000014.1:97049-109971 GCF_036803765.1 Novosphingobium sp. | reverse complement strand
GGGGGGGGGGGGGGCGGGGGCGGGGGCGGGGCCCTTGCTGGCGCCGACCTTGGGCTGCGCGGCGAGGCGGGCCTTGCGCTGCTTTTCCCAGTCGGCATAGCCGCCGACGACGATGTCGACCTTGCCCGAGCCGTCCATGCCCAGGGTGATGTTGACGGTGCGATCGAGGAAGTCGCGATCGTGGCTGACGATCAGCACGGTGCCGTCGTAATCGGCGATCACTTCCTGCAGCAGGTCGAGCGTCTCGAGGTCGAGATCGTTGGTCGGCTCGTCGAGCACGAGGAGGTTCGACAAGCGAGCAAACTCGCGGGCCAGCAGCAGGCGCGAGCGTTCACCGCCCGAAAGCGTGCCGACCCGCGCCTCGATCAGGCCGGGGTCGAACAGGAAGTCCTTGAGATAGCCCTGGACGTGCTTGCGCAAGCCGCGCACGTCGACCCAGTCGCCGCCTTCGGCCAGAACATCGCGCACCCGCTTGTCGGGCGCCATGAGGCTGCGCTGCTGGTCGATCATCACGCCGTTGAGCGTCTGCGCCAGCGTGACCGTGCCCTCGTCGGGCGCGAGTTCGCCGGTCAGGATCTTGAGCAGCGTGGTCTTGCCCGCGCCGTTCGAGCCGACGAGGCCGATGCGGTCGCCGCGCTGGATGCGCAGCGAGAAGTCGCGGATGATCGTGCGCTCGCCAAAACGCTTGGTGACGTGGTCGGCGACGATCACCGACTTGGTCTTGCTGTCGTCGCTGGCGATGGCCAGCTTGGCGGCGCCTTGCGGGCCGGTCATCGCCGCGCGTTCGGCGCGCATCTGATAGAGCTTGTCGAGCCGGCCCATGTTGCGCTTGCGCCGCGCGGTCACGCCGCGCTGGAGCCAGTGCTCCTCGAGCTTGAGCTTGGCATCGAGCTTGTCCACAGCACGCGCTTCCTCGGCGTGGACCTGCTCCATCCAGGCGTCGTAGCCGCCAAAGCCTACTTCCTTGCGGCGCAGGCTGCCGCGGTCGAGCCACAGCGTCGCCTTGGTCAGCCGCTCCAGAAAGCGGCGGTCGTGGCTGATGACGACGAAGGCGCCGTTGAAGCGCTGCAGCCAGTCTTCCAGCCATTCAATCGCGGCAAGATCGAGGTGGTTGGTCGGCTCGTCGAGCAGCAGCACGTCGGGATCCTGCGCCAGCGCGCGGGCCAGCGCGGCGCGTCGACGCTCTCCCCCCGAGGCACTGGCGGCCTGACGCGCCAGGTCGATGCCGAGCTGGTCGGCGATCGCCTCGACCTCGTGGCGCTCGGGCGCATCTGCCCCGTGCATCGCGAAGTCCATCAGAGTGTCGAACCCGGTGAAGAACGGATCCTGTTCGAGCGTGATGACCCGCGTTCCGGGCTGGACCGACCGCTTGCCCTGGTCGGCGTCGATCGTGCCGGCGATCAGGCGCAGCAGGGTGCTCTTGCCCGCGCCATTGCGGCCGATCAGCGCGAGACGGTCGCGGGGGGCGATGTTGATGTCGAGATCGCGGAAAAGCCAGCCGGTGCCTTGCAAGAGGCCCAGCCCTTCCCAGCTCAGGATCGGTGCTGCCATGCCGCGGCGCTTAGCGGCGGCGGGGCAACAGGTCCACATGAACCTGCCGGAACGGGGTTATTCACAACTTGTTCAATAGCATTCGTGCAGGCATGAACCACCATGATGCTTCGCCGACTTCTTCTTGCCGCCGCCAGTGTGCTGGCGATCGCGATCTCCGTCCCGCCTGCGCTCGCCCAGAATCGCAGCGAGCAGGATCGCGCGCGTCAGGATCTCGCCGCCGGCCATGTCCGCTCGTTGCGCGAGATCGAGGCCCGCGTCCTGCCGACGATGCGCGGGATGCAGTATCTCGGCCCCGAGTACGATTCCTCGGCGCGCGCCTACCGGCTCAAGTTCATTCGCGATGGCCGGGTGATGTTCGTCGACGTCGACGCGCGCACGGGCGAGATCATGGGCGAATCCCGCTGAGCGAAGGGCTCGCGGGAACCGTTTCTTGACCGTTCAGGTTGTGAGGGCCATCTAGCCGGAATTGACAGGTTTGCGCCGCCATGACGGCGCCAGAAGGGGCTTTGCACATATGCGTATCCTGATCGTCGAGGACGAACCGACCCTGGGGCGGCAGCTCAAGTCCACGCTCGAACAGAACGGCTATGCGGTGGACCTCTCGACCGATGGCGAGGATGGCCACTTTCTGGGCTCCACCGAAGACTATGACGCCGTCATCCTCGACCTTGGCCTGCCCGAGATCGACGGGCTGACCGTGCTCGGCATGTGGCGCAAGGAAGGCCGCAAGTTCCCCGTGCTGGTGCTGACCGCGCGCGACAGCTGGTCGGACAAGGTCGCGGGCCTCGATGCCGGGGCCGACGATTATCTGGCCAAGCCGTTCCAGACCGAGGAACTGATCGCCCGCCTGCGCGCGCTGATCCGCCGCGCCTCGGGCAATTCCTCGTCCGAGCTGATCGCCGGCGATGTGCGTCTCGACACCCGCTCGGGCCGCGTCACGCTGAACGGTGAGCCGGTCAAGCTGACCGCGCAGGAATACAAGCTGCTGTCGTACCTGCTGCATCACAAGGGCAAGGTCGTCAGCCGCACCGAACTGATCGAACATATCTACGATCAGGATTTCGATCGTGATTCCAACACGATCGAAGTGTTTGTGACGCGCATCCGCAAGAAGCTGGGCGCCGACGTCATCACCACCATCCGCGGGCTGGGTTACAGCCTCGACGATCCGGCCGTGACGCGCGGCTAAGACGCAGGTGAGCCGGCTCGCCCGCCTTGTCATGCGGCTGGGTTTCGGTCGTCACCGCGCCGAAGTCGCCGCCGCGCAAGCGGGCGGCCGCAAGCATACCGGGTCGCTGTCGCGGCGCATGCTGCTCATCGCCTTCGCGTGGGTGACGGTGCTGCTGCTGGGCGGCGGGCTCGCGCTCGACCGAACGCTGACCGGCCTCGTTACGCGCAACTTCGACGATCAGCTTGGCTACATGCTGACCGCCATGGTCGCATCCGCCGAAATCGGCCCGGACGGCGAGGTGTTCTTCAACCGGCCGCTGGGCGACCAGCGGTTCCTCGAGCCCAACAGTGGTCTGTACTGGCAGATATCGGGGCAGGGGCACGACGACTTCCCCTCGCGCTCGCTGTGGGACCGCACGCTCAAGCTCAAGGGCGACCACGTCGACACGGCCCCGCATATCTACGATTCCAACCAGTTCGGCTCCAACGAGAAACTGCGCATGATCGAACGCTCGGTGATCCTGCCGGGCAGCAACACGCTTTGGCAGTTTTCCGTCGCGGCAAGCCGGGGCGAGATCGACGCGCAGATCCGCCGCATCCGCGCCATTCTGGTCTGGTCATTCGTGGTATTGGCGCTCGGCCTGTTCATCATGGCGGGTCTGCAGACGTTCTATGGCCTTGGCCCCTTGCGCCGCGTGCGCCGTGCGATTGCGGCAATGCGCGATGGCGGGGCGGCGCGCGTCAACGAGCCGCTGCCACTCGAAGTTCAGCCTTTGGTCGAAGAAATCAATGCCTTGCTGGCGCATTCGGAGAAGCAGGCTGAAGAAGCGCGCACCCACGCCGGCAATCTGGCCCACGCACTTAAGACGCCGCTGACCGTTGTTATGAACGCCGCCACGGCACAAGCGCCCGATCTTGCCGACACCGTGATCCGCGAGGCAGCGGTCATGCGCCGGCAGGTCGATCACCATCTGGCGCGCGCCCGCGCGGTGGGGCGGCGCGCGACCGGCCTTGCGCGCGCCACGGTCTGGGAAAGCGCCGATGCTGTCGTGCGCGCGGTGACGCTGTTGTACCCCAAGGTGCGCTTCGACCTCGACGGCAACCGCGAGGTGGCGGTGGCGATCGAGCGGCAGGACCTCGACGAGATCCTCGGCAACCTGGTCGAGAATGCCGCGAAATATGGCGGCGGCTCGGTGTTCATTACTATCGACGCCGCGCCCGGTGATACCAAGTGCTGCGAAATCTGGGTCGAGGATGATGGCCTGGGCATTCCAGAGATCGAGCGCGAACGGATTTTCGATCGCGGCGCGCGGCTCGACACCGGCAAGCCTGGGACGGGCCTTGGCCTCGCCATCGTGCGCGACGTGGCGGAACTGTACGGCGGCGCCGTGACGCTCGGCGAGAGCGAGGATCTTGGTGGCCTGCTCACCACGCTCAGGCTGCCGCGCGCACGCTGACTTGCGGCGAACCGACGGAACCGAACCGCGCGCTCCATCGTACCCTCCTTGTCGAACGGGAGACATCGAGGAGACCGTCATGCGAAAGATTCTAATCCCCGCAACCATTTGCATCGCTGCCCTCTCGCTCGCGGGCTGCGCGCGCAATTACGCCGGCGAAGGTGGCTTGGCTGGTGCCGGCGTCGGTGCCGCAGTGTCGGGCCTGTCGGGCGGTGATGTCGCGACCGGCGCGGCGATCGGTGGCGCGGTGGGCGCAGCCGCCGGCTCGCAGGTCAAGAAGGATTGCTGGCGCCGTGACAGCGAAGGCCGCCGCTACCGCGTCTGCTGAAACGGCAGCACTGCCCGATAGGCCGCAAGCGGCGGTCTGTCGGGCAGGGCTGCACCGCGCATGAGCAGGAAGGCATGGCGCACGATCTCCGCCTGCTGCTCGAGGCCATAGCGGACAAATGGCTTGCCCGGCTCGAGCACGTAATCGTACCGGCAGAACGGATGCCGGCGCAGCGGCAGGAAAATGCCTTGTTGCCATTGCCATACGTGGCAAAGCTCGTGAATGAGCAAACCCTGCATAGACAGGGTGTCTTGCGAAAAATCATCCGACCAGACATCGGTCCGCGGGTGGAAGTGGATGTGCCCGCACGGCGCCATGACGACGCCGCGGGGCTGGAACGGAAACCACTTGCGTCGCCGCAATTCCACTTGGGTTAGGTCGATGGCATCGCCGTAGATCGTAAGCGCCATCGCCTTCTCGCCGTCCGTCAGGGGACGGGCGAGCGATCCGCCTTTTCGCTTCACATATGATCCATATGATCCATCGCGCCGGCGTCTGCCGCACCCACGGCCTCGCCCGGCGCGACGACCTTGGCCTTCGCACTGGCTTTGTCGCCATTGTCGAGCGTGATGGTGACCTCGGTGACGCCGCCGGCCTTGAGGCTGGGGGCAAGGTCGAACAGCATGACATGATTGCCGCCGGGCTTGAATGCGACGCTCTTGCCCGAATCCAGCGCGACATCGGCCAGCGGCTCCATGGCCATCATGCCGTCCTTGCTCATGCTCTGATGCATTTCGGCCTTGCCGGCGCCGTCGACATGAACCGCCACCAGCTTGCGCGCAGGACCACTGCCCTGCGCGATCGTGAAATAGGCAACCCCCGGATTGCCGGCCACCGCAGGCAACTGGACCACCGCGTCGGTCAGCGTCGTGCCGGGCGCGTTGGCCGGCGTCGCGTCGAGGCTGGGCGTCTCACTGGGTGCGGGGGCAGGGGCCTGCTTGTTGCAGCCGGTCAGCGCCAGCGCGGCCATCGTGATCCCGGCCAGAAGGGGGGTGCGCATGCGAATTCTTCTCCTGTCGGGATCGCGTCAAAATTGCCACGATCGGTAGCGTCGCGGGCACTTGTGCCGCGCGCAAGGGCACCTATATCCCGCCCGTAACGAGCCGCCAAGGTGGCGCCTGCCCACAAGGGGGACGCCCGGTTTAGCGGTGTCAACACGCGAAGGATATGGGGAAACATGGCTAAAGTAATCGGTATCGACCTCGGCACGACCAATAGCTGCGTCGCGGTGATGGACGGTGGCACGCCCAAGGTCATCGAGAATTCCGAAGGCGCGCGCACGACGCCCTCGATCGTCGCCTTCACCAAGGACGGTGAACGCCTGATCGGCCAGCCGGCCAAGCGCCAGGCCGTGACCAACCCGGACAACACGATTTTCGCGGTCAAGCGTCTGATCGGCCGTCGCTTCGACGATCCGCTGACCCAGAAGGACACCGAGCTGGTGCCCTACTCGATCACCAAGGGCAAGAATGGCGACGCCTGGGTCAAGGCTGGCGGCCAGGACTACAGCCCCTCGCAGATCTCGGCCTATACCCTTCAGAAGATGAAGGAAACCGCTGAGAGCTACCTTGGCGAGACGGTCACGCAGGCGGTCATCACCGTGCCGGCGTACTTCAACGACGCGCAGCGCCAGGCGACCAAGGACGCCGGCCAGATCGCGGGCCTCGAAGTGCTGCGCATCATCAACGAGCCGACTGCGGCGGCGCTGGCCTATGGCCTTGACAAGCAGGACGGCAAGACGATCGCGGTCTACGACCTCGGCGGCGGCACCTTCGACATCTCGATCCTCGAGATCGGCGATGGCGTGTTCGAAGTGAAGTCGACCAACGGCGACACGTTCCTGGGCGGTGAAGACTTCGACACCGCGCTGGTCGAATACCTCGCCGACAAGTTCAAGGGCAAGGAAGGCCTCGACCTGCGTGGCGACAAGCTCGCCCTGCAGCGCCTCAAGGAGGCGGCTGAAAAGGCCAAGATCGAGCTGTCGTCGGCCCAGACGACCGAGATCAACCTGCCCTTCATCACCGCGCGCATGGAAGGCGGCAGCACCACCCCGCTGCACCTCGTCGAGACCATCAGCCGTTCGGACCTCGAGCGCCTCGTCGGCAAGCTGATCGAGCGCACGCTCGAGCCGTGCCGCAAGGCGCTGGCCGATGCCGGCCTGTCGGCCAAGGACATCGACGACGTCGTGCTCGTCGGCGGCATGACCCGCATGCCCAAGGTGCGCGACGTGGTGAAGGACTTCTTCGGCAAGGAACCGCACACCGGCGTGAACCCCGACGAAGTCGTGGCCATGGGCGCTGCCATCCAGGCCGGCGTTCTCCAAGGCGACGTCAAGGACGTGCTGCTGCTCGACGTGACCCCGCTTTCGCTGGGCATCGAAACGCTGGGCGGCATCATGACCAAGATGATCGACCGCAACACGACGATTCCGACCAAGAAGAGCCAGGTCTATTCGACCGCCGAAGACAACCAGCAGGCCGTGACCATCCGCGTGTTCCAGGGCGAACGCGAAATGGCGCAGGACAACAAGCTGCTGGGCCAGTTCGATCTCGTCGGCATCCCGGCGGCGCGCCGCGGCGTTCCGCAGATCGAGGTGACCTTCGACATCGACGCCAACGGCATCGTCAACGTCTCGGCCAAGGACAAGGGCACCGGCAAGGAGCAGCAGATCCGCATCCAGGCCTCGGGCGGTCTGTCGGACTCCGACATCGACCAGATGGTCAAGGATGCAGAGAAGTTTGCCAGCGAGGACAAGAAGCGTCGTGAGGCCGCCGAGGCCAAGAACAATGCCGAAAGCCTCGTCCATGCCACCGAGCGCCAGCTCGAGGAGCATGGCGACAAGATCGACGCTGCGCTGAAGGGCGAGATCGAGGCGGCCATGGCCGAAGCCAAGACTGCGATCGAAGGCGGCAATGTCGAGGACATGAACGCCAAGACCCAGGCCCTGACCGAGAAGGCGATGAAGCTCGGGCAGGCCATCTACGAAAAGGAACAGGCCTCGGCGGCATCGCCGGGCGCCGAAGCTCCCAAGGATGATGGCGTCGTTGATGCCGAGTTCTCGGAAGTGGACGATACCAAGGCTTGATCTGCAACATGACCCCCTCTCTCGCCGCGCGTTGCGGCGGGGGAAGGGGAGAGGGACCAGGAACGCCTTAATCCGGCTTTCACCAAGGCCCTCTCCCCGCGCGGGGAGAGGGTTTTCTTATGGCGGTTGAAGCCGATTACTACGAATTGCTGGAAGTCGAGCGCACGGCGGATGACAAGATCATCAAGACCGCGTTCCGCAAGCTGGCGATGAAATTCCACCCGGACAAGAACCCGGGTAACGACGAGGCAGAGGCGCGCTTCAAGCAGATCAACGAAGCCTATGCCTGCCTGTCCGATCCGCAGAAGCGGGCCGCTTACGATCGCTATGGCCATGCCGCGTTCCAGCAGGGCGGGCCCGGCGGGTTCGGCGGCGGCGGCCAGGGCGACTTCGGCGACATCGGCGACATCTTCGAGACGATCTTCGGCGGCGCCTTCGGTGGCGGCGGCGGTCGCCAGCAGAGCCGCCGCGGCGCGGACCTGCGCTACGACATGGAAGTGACGCTCGAGGAAGCGTTCCACGGCAAGAAGGCCGAGATCCAGGTCGAGGTCTCGCAGACCTGCGAGCCGTGCGGCGGCTCGGGCGCGACGCCCGGCACGTCGGTCCGGCGCTGCAACCTGTGCGGCGGCCATGGCAAGGTCCGTGCGCAGCAGGGCTTCTTCATGGTCGAGCGCGCGTGTCCCAACTGTCACGGGCGCGGCGAAGTGATCGAGAAGCCTTGCCGCAACTGCCGCGGCGAAGGCCGGGTGGACATGCCGCAGACCCTGTCGGTGGACATTCCCGCCGGCGTCGACACGGGCACGCGCATCCGCCTCTCGGGCAAGGGTGAGGCGGGGCCGAACGGCGCGCCTGCTGGCGACCTCTATATCTTCCTGCACATCGCGCGGCATCGCGTGTTCGAGCGTGATGGCACGACCCTGCTGACCCGCGCGCCGATCAGCTTTACCACGGCGGCACTCGGCGGCGAGATCGAAATCCCCGGCCTCGACGGCACGCGCCATACGGTCGAGATTCCGGCCGGCATCCAGTCGGGCAAGCAGCTGCGCAAGCGCGGTGCGGGCATGCCCGTGTTGCAGGGCCGCGGCACCGGCGACCTCGTCGTGGAGATCCAGGTCGAAACGCCGACCAAGCTCTCTGCCCGCCAGCGCGAGTTGCTGCGTGAGTTCCAGGGCACCGAGACCGGGGACGAATGCCCCCAGTCCAAGGGCTTTTTCGAACGAATCAAGGACGCGTGGAGCGACTTGACCGAATAAGGCCATCGCCAAGGCGCCCCCACTGAGAAAAGGCCCCCGCAAGATCGCTCTTGCGGGGGCCTTTTTCATGTCACCACAGCTTGGCGCGCTGCTCGGGTGCGATGTACATCGTGTCGCCCGGCTTGACCCCGAACGCCTTGTACCAGCCCTCGATGTTGGGCAGCGGGCCGAGCACGCGGAAGCGCGCCGGGCTATGCGGATCGGTGGTCACCTGGTTGCGCAGCGCATCCTCGCGCGCCTTGCCGCGCCACGCCTGCGCGAACGACAGGAAGAAGCGCTGGTCGCCGGTCAGCCCGTCGATCACCGGCGCGGGCTTGCCACCCAGCGACTTGTGATAAGCCTCAAGCGCCACCTGCAGGCCGGCCAGGTCGGCGATGTTCTCGCCCATCGTCAGCTGCGGATTGACGAAAGCGCCAGGCGCTGCCTCGAAGCGGGCATACTGGTCGCCGAACACCTTGGCCTCGGCATCGAAGCGCTTGGCATCGTCGGCGGTCCACCAGTCGGTGATCGCACCGGTCGCGTCGATTTTGCGGCCCTGGTCGTCGAAGCTGTGGCTGATCTCGTGGCCGATGATCGCACCCGTCGCGCCATAGTTCACCGCGGCATCCGCGCGCGGATCGAACAGAGGCGGCTGCAGGATGCCCGCCGGGAAGACGATCTGCAGCTTGGCGCCGCCATTGTAGGCGTTCACCGTCGGCGGGGTCATGCTCCACTTCTTGCGGTCGACCGGCTTGCCGAGGTCTTCCATCTCGTATGCGGCGTTGAAGCGCGCGGCGCGCACGACGTTGCCGTAGAGATCGTCGGGCTTGATCGTCACGCCGCTGAAATCGCGCCACTTGTCGGGATAGCCGACCATGACGTCGATCTTCGCCAACTTTGCCAGCGCCGCCTGCTTGGTGGCGGGCGACATCCAGGTGTTAGCGTTGATCCGCGTGACGAAGGCTGCGCGCAGGTTTGCGACCAGCGTTTCCATCTGCGCCTTGGACGAGGGCGGGAAGTACTTGGCGACATAGGCCTGGCCGGCTGCCTCGCCGAGCTGGCTGTTGACGAGGTCGAGGCCACGCTTCCAGCGCGGCTTGATCGCATCGACGCCGGTCAGCGTGCGAGTGAAGGCAAAGCGGCTGTCGACCATCGCGGCGGTCAGGAACGGCGCGGCGTCGTCGGCCACGTGGAACGCTTCCCACGCCTTGAGCACGTCGAGCGGGGTCTGCGCATAGAGCGCCGCGAGATCGCGGATGGCGCTGTTCTCGCGCACGATCAGGCGCTGCTGCGGGGGAACGCCGGCGCCCTCGAAGTAGGCCGACCAATCCATGCCCGGCGCGAAGCTGGCCAGCTCGGCGCTCGACATCGGGTTGTTCGTCGCAACGCGGTCGCGGCGGCGGGCGATGTCCCAGCTGACCTTGGCGATGGCGGTTTCCAGCGCCATGACCTGCTGCGCGGCTTGCGCCGGCTGTGCCATGCCCAGTGTGGTGAAGGTGCGCGTGATGTAGGCGACATAGGCCTCGCGCTGCTTGGCAAACTCGGGCTTCAGGTAATAGTCGCGCTCGGGAAGGCCGAGGCCGCTCTGGCCCAGCGTCAGGACGTTCAGGTTCGCGTTGGCTGTATCCGGGCCGACGTAGAAGCTGACGAAGCTCTTGCCGAACCCGCCGTCGGTCGTGCCCATGTAGCGCGCAAAGGCCGACTTGTCGGCGATGGCCTGGACCTTGGCGATGTCGGCCTTGAGTGGGGCGATGCCGCGCTGCTCGATCGCCGGCTCGTCCATGAAGCTGCCGTAGAGCGCGCCGACCTGCGTGGTCAGCGGCTGCGCGGCCACGAGGTCCTTCATCTGCGCCTGAACCTGCTCGTCGAGCAGCGCCAGCGTGCCGATGTTCGGGCGGTCCGCAGGGATCGTGGTGCGCGCCTTCCACGCGCCATTGGCGTACGTGTCGAAGTCGTTGCCGGGCTTGACCGAGAGATCGCGGCCCGTGAGGTCGACGCCCCAGCCGCCGATCGGCCCGTGAGAGGGTGCGGTATTGGTTGCAGATTTTGCCGCAGGCTTGGCGACGGGTTTCGCCGTTACGGTCGTCGCGGGCATCTGGGCAACGAGGCCCACCGATGCGAGCAGCATCAAGCGCTTGGTTACAGACATGGTCTTCCTTCGGCCCCCCGGCCTGCGGCCAGCCTAGCGCAGGGACCGGGGCAGTAAAAGGCCTCAGCGGCGCTTGAGCAGGGTTTCGACGCTTTCCTCCACCGCGGCGAGATCCGTATCGCACCCGGCCTCCTGCTCGAGCGCGGCGCGGATGTCGGAAATGCGGCTGTCGGGCAGGTGCTCGATCCCGATGAAATCGCCGCGTGCGCCCTGGAGCGCGCGGATCAGTTCGTCGAGCTTGGCCTGCATCGCCGCCGCGTCGCGATTCTGCGCATTCTGGATCACGAAGACCATGAGGAACGTGATGATGGTCGTGCCGGTGTTGATCACCAGCTGCCAGGTGTCGGACCAGCCGAACAACGGTCCCGATACGGCCCACGCGATGATGATACCTGTTGCGAGCACGAAGGTGGCTGGCTGCCCGGCCCACCCGGAAATGCGGTTGGCGAATGCCGTGAAAAGCTTGTCCATGATTGCGAAGGTTCCGGTGTTTCTGGTTTGTGACCGAAACCGGCAGCGCAAGCCCAAGGTTCCCGAAAGGGCAGGTTGCCTATGCGCGAGACAAGAAAAAAGCCGACCCGAAGGCCGGCTTTTTCATATCCCTGCAACGGGGCAGGAATAAGTGGTCGGGGAGAGAGGATTCGAACCTCCGGCCCCTGCCTCCCGAAGACAGTGCTCTACCAGGCTGAGCTACTCCCCGACCGGAGCGGGAGCGGACTGGCCGTCCCCGCTGGGCAGGGCCGCCCTATATGCGGGGGTCTTGAGGCGCGCAAGTCCTGTTTGAAAAAGTTATCAACAGAACCGCCCGCGCTCCGTTTTCCGCCCCCGGCGCGCGGCGTAAGGCAGTCGCATGACCAGTCCCGATTCCCGCAGTGCCCACTACGAGTGGCAATACCTCGACCTCATGCGCGCGATCGACGAGAGCGGCGATACCCGCATGGACCGCACCGGCGTCGGCACGAAGTCCATCTTCGGGACGCAGCTGCGCTTCGATCTGTCCGACGGGCAGGTGCCGCTGCTGACGACGAAGCGCGTGTACTGGAAGACGGCGACACGCGAATTCCTGTGGTTCCTCACCGGCGAGACCAACATCCGTCCGCTCTGCACGCAGGGCGTGGAGATCTGGACCGATTGGCCCCACGCGCGCTTCGTGCGCGAAACCGGCGAGGCGATCAGCCGCGCGGACTTCTCCGCCCGCATCGTGGCCGACGCCGACTTCGCTGCGCGATGGGGCGATCTCGGCCCGGTCTACGGCAAGCAATGGGTCGACTGGCCGGTCTACGAGCCTATGGGGCAGGGCGATCTGTTCCGGCGCCGGCCACACGGCGTCAACCAGGTAGCGGACCTCGTGCACAGCCTGCGCACCAATCCCGGCAGCCGACGACACATCGTCGAAGGCTGGAACGTGGCCGAACTCGACGCCATGGCGCTGCCGCCCTGCCACAAGACCTACCAGTTCCACGTCTCGGGCAATCGACTGTCCGGCTTGCTGTACCAGCGTAGCTGCGATGTCGTGCTCGGCCTGCCGTTCAACCTGTGGGGCGCGGCCCTGTTCATCCACATGCTTGCCCAGCAATGTGACCTGGAGCCGGGCGAACTGGTGTGGATGGGAGGCGACACGCACCTCTACGGCAATCACGAGGCACTGGTGAGCGAGCAACTGGGCCGCACCCCGTCCGGCTCGCCGCGGTTGCGTCTTGCGCGCCGGCCCGAGAGCATTTTCGATTACCGGATCGAGGACTTCGTCGTCGAGGACTATGCGCCGCAGGGGCACATTTCCGCGCCTGTCGCCGTCTAGCCCCATGGCCAGCTCGGTCCTGCCGCTTCGAAAAGTAATCCACAACCCAGTGCGAAAATTGTTCAAGGCACTTTGTTGACAGGGGCGCCGGCCCGGCATAGAGGCGCGGCACCCCAAGGGAAGTGCGGGTGTAGCTCAGTTGGTTAGAG
>NZ_DAIRTS010000014.1:0-96949 GCF_036803765.1 Novosphingobium sp. | reverse complement strand
TGCCGGCCTGTCACGCCGGAGGTCGCGGGTTCGAGCCCCGTCACTCGCGCCACTTCCCTTGGGTAGTTTGCTGGTTGGCCGTTTTCCGCAAGGAACGCCGTTGACACGCGGATGACACCGCCTTAGAGGCGCAAACCCCAAGGGTACGCGGGTGTAGCTCAGTTGGTTAGAGTGCCGGCCTGTCACGCCGGAGGTCGCGGGTTCGAGCCCCGTCACTCGCGCCACTTGGATGGTTTAAAGAAGGCAGCCTTCGGGCTGCCTTTTTTGTTGCGCAATTGGCCTGTGTCACCGGTCGCGCCATAGGCGCTCGCTGCTTAGCCCCAGCGTCCGGTTTCCATCCAGATCAGGAACCGGCGCAGCGGCAGCAGCCAGATCGTGCCCAGCACCAGGTAAAGCGGCACCTGCGCCAGGACAGGCAGGCGGGCAATCTGGTCGCCAAGCCCCATGACGATCCCGCCATAGAGCACCAGCGCCGCGATCAGCGCGAGAATGCCGACCGGCTTGCGCCAGGTTGGCGGGCCGGGCGGTCCGAAATGCGGGTGCTGGCTCATCAGAACGGGCCGTAGAGCCGCGTCGGGGTCACCACCGCGTGCAAGCGATGGTCATGCGGCTCGCGGGGGAGCGATTCGACCAGCTGCGCGTCCCAGGCCAGGCCGATGGCGACTGCGTCGGGATGACCGGCCAGCCAGCGGTCGTAATGCCCGCCGCCTTGGCCGAGCCGGGCGCCATCGGCCGTAAAACCGACCAGCGGCACGAACAGCACGTCGGGCGTGACCGTTTCGGTGGAGGCGTCAGGCTGGCGGACGCCCCACGGGTCCGCGACCAGCTCGTCATCGAGCGGCGGGACCAGCCAGCGCCGAAACTGCATGGGCGCACTGCGGTCGGCGAACCAGGGCAGACCCACTGTATGGCCGGCTTCGTGAAAAAACGCGGCATAGCTCGCTGCGGGTGCCTCGAACGGCCCGGCGTGATAGACGCCGATCGTTGCATCCTGCGGGATCAGGCCCAGCAGCGGCGCCGGCGGGCGGCGCATGAGCAACGCTCGCGTGCGCGGGTCGAGCGCCTCGACATGCGCGCGGCGTGCAGCGCGCAATTGCTTGCGCAGCGCCTGCTTGGCGGCAACGGTTTCGATCGTATCCGGGGATGGGGGTGACGGGCCCACCATGGGTCGTTCTCCGGAAAAATCCTCCGACGCCTCAACGTCAGGTGGGGACCATGTGCCTGGGCCAGGGCCCAGGTAGGGACAGCCCCCGTGGATTTGCTTATAGCCTCAGGGATGTTTCAAGCGGCGCGTGCCGGGCAGAACCCGTCCTCTCCAATCTAGGAGGTCGCCGCGTCCGGCTCAAGGGGTTCGCCGAGTTTGAGCGCGAGGTTTTCCACGCGCACGGCCAGCGAGGCCATGCGCGCGAACAGCTCGGGCGGGACCGGGGAGGCTGCCACCGGTGGCCGGCTGTGCGAATCATGCAGCTCGTCGGCCAGCATGAGCGCTGCAAACAACAACATGCGCGCCTCGCTGTTGGTGGTGTGATTGCCCATGCGGCGCAGCCGGTCGTCGATCATGCGGCCCAGCATCTCGATATGCGCTTCCTCGCCGGCAGCCACCGAAATGGTCAGCGCGCGGCCGCCGATCGCCAGTGTCACATTGGTCATGGGCATGGTCACTGGGCTTGTGTCCCCGGTCGGAGGTTGCGGTCGGAGGTACGGGCGGCGGTTATTGCGGCAGGCTCGACAGCAGCAGATCGAGCTGCTGCAGTTCTTCGGTCACGCGCTCGCGCAGCTTGCGGTGACGAGACTTCAATTCATGGAGTTCGGCCTGCGCGCCCTGTTCCTCGCGCGCATCCGCCTCGCGCCGGGCGACGACCGATTCCAGTCGCTCCAGCGCCAGTTCGATCCGCTCCACGGCCGAAAACAGGTCTGCAATGCCATCCGATGTCGCCATGGGAAAAGCGGTAACACAAAGTCGCCGGCCTGCAAGTTCTGCCGTGCATCATGCCGTCGCGCACTGGGCCCCAGGGCAGACCGTCGGGCGCCGGGCTCAGGCAATCGAATGCTGCCCTGGCGCACGGGCGAATTCGCGGCGCTTGCGCTTGACGGTGGCAGGCCGGGGAACCAAAGAAGCGGCGGCCCACCCGAATCGAACGCAGCCATGGCTGCGGCCGCGAGACGAAGGACATACACCCTAATATGAAAAGCGATCCGACCGCGCTGGCACCCATGGCCAACGCGATCCGTGCGCTCGCCATGGACGCGGTCCAGGCAGCGAATTCCGGCCACCCCGGCATGCCGATGGGCATGGCCGACGTCGCCACGGTGCTCTGGTCGCGCTTTCTCAAGTTCGATCCCTCGGCGCCCAAGTGGGCCGATCGCGATCGCTTCGTCCTTTCGGCCGGTCACGGCTCGATGCTCGCCTACGCGCTGCTGCACCTCTCGGGTTACGCGCAGCCGACGATGGACGACATCCGCAATTTCCGACAGCTGACCAGCCCCTGCGCCGGCCACCCGGAAAACTTCCTGCTGCCGGGCGTCGAATGCACCACCGGCCCGCTGGGCCAGGGCTTCGCGATGGCGGTCGGCATGGCCATGGCCGAGCGTCACCTCAACGCGCAGTTCGGTGACGACCTCGTCGATCACCGTACCTGGGTGATCGCCGGCGACGGCTGCCTGATGGAAGGCATCAACCACGAGGCGGTCGGCCTGGCCGGCACGCTCAAGCTCGGTCGCATGATCGTGCTGTGGGATAACAACAAGATCACCATCGACGGCGATACTGCGCTGTCCACCAGCGAAGACATCCTCGGGCGCTATGCCGCCAGCGGTTGGCACACCGAAGACTGCGACGGCCACGACTTCGCCGATATCGAGCGCGCGATTGCCGCGGCGATGGAAGACGACCGTCCGTCGCTGATCTCGTGCCGCACGGTGATCGGGCAGGGCGCGCCGAACAAGAAGGGCAGCCACAGCGTCCACGGCTCGCCGCTGGGCAAGGACGAGATCGCCGCAGCCCGCGAATTCCTCGGCTGGACCGCCGAGCCGTTCGTGATCCCCGAGGACATCATGGCCAACTGGCGCGCTACCGGCGATGCCGGCCGTGACCTGCGCACCGAGTGGGAAGGGCGCCTGGCCGCCAATCCGCAAGGGCCCGAGCTGATGCGCCGCATGGCCGGCGAGCTGCCCTCGGGCGAGGAAGCCGGGCGCGTGTTCGGCGAATGGCTGGCCAAGGACCAGAACATCGCGACGCGCAAGTCGTCGGAACTCGCGCTCGAGGTGCTGACCGCCGAGATCCCCGAAATGGTCGGCGGTTCGGCCGACCTGACCGGCTCGAACAACACGAAGACCAAGGCCACCACGCCGTTCGGCCCGAACGACTATGCCGGGCGCTATGTCTATTACGGCATTCGCGAGTTCGGTATGGCCGCGGCGATGAACGGCATGGCGCTGCACGGCGGGATCATCCCGTATGGCGGCACCTTCCTGGTCTTTGCCGACTATTGCCGCAACGCGATCCGCATGTCGGCGCTGCAGCACGCCCGCGTGATCTACGTGCTTACGCACGATTCGATCGGCCTGGGCGAGGACGGCCCGACGCACCAGCCGATCGAGACGGTGATGAGCCTGCGCATGATCCCCAACCTGCAGGTCTTCCGTCCTGCCGACGTGATCGAGACCGCCGAGTGCTGGAACATCGCGCTCGCCTCGCCGGACAAGCCTTCGGTGCTGGCGCTGACCCGCCAGAACCTGCCGCAGCTGCGCCATGATGGCGCGATGCTGAGCGCGAAGGGCGCCTATCGCCTCGTCTCGGCCGGCGCGGCCCGCAAGGTTGTCTTGCTCGCCACCGGCTCGGAAGTGTCGCTGGCGGTGGACGTCGCCAAGGCGCTCGAGGCGCAGGGCGTGGGTGCCGACGTCGTCTCGATGCCCAGCTGGGAACTGTTCGAGGCGCAGGACGCGGCCTACAAGGCGGACGTCATTCCCGCAGGTGTGCTCAAGGTCTCGATCGAGGCCGGCACGACTTTCGGCTGGCAGAAGCACGTGGGCGACGGGCTGACCTTCGGCATCGACACGTTCGGTGCCTCGGCCCCTGCGCCCGAGCTTTACGACCACTTCGGACTGACGGCAGACAAGATCGTGCCGCAGATCCTCGCGCGGCTGGGCTGACCAGCCGCGTATCATCCGACATTCGATCCATCATCGCAGGGAGTAAGGACCATGGCGACCAAGGTTGCAATCAACGGTTTCGGGCGCATCGGCCGCAACGTGGCGCGTGCCATTCTCGAGCGGCCCGACTGCGGCCTCGAACTGGTCGCGATCAACGACCTCGCCAGCGCCAAGGCGAATGCCCTGCTGTTCAAGCGTGACAGCGTCCACGGTGCGTTCCCCGGCACCGTCGAAGTGGATGGCGACGATCTCGTGATCAACGGCCAGCGCATCAAGGTGACGGCCGAGCGTGACCCGGCCAACCTGCCGCACGGCGAACTGGGCGTGGACATCGCGCTCGAGTGCACTGGCTTCTTCACCGATCGTGAAGGCGGCCAGAAGCACATCGACGCGGGCGCCAAGCGCGTGCTGATCTCGGCCCCGGCCAAGGGCGTGGACCTGACCGTCGTGTTCGGCGTCAACCACGACAAGCTGACCGCCGATCACAAGATCGTGTCGAACGCTTCGTGCACCACCAACTGCCTGGCGCCCTTCGCCAAGGTGCTGAACGATGCCATCGGCATCGAGCGTGGCCTGATGACCACGGTGCACAGCTACACCAACGACCAGAAGATCCTCGACCAGATCCACTCGGACCCGCGCCGTTCGCGCGCCGCGGCGATGAGCATGATCCCGACCACCACCGGTGCCGCGCGCGCCGTGGGCGAGGTGCTGCCCGAACTGAAGGGCAAGCTCGACGGTTCGGCCATCCGCGTGCCGACGCCCAACGTCTCGGTGGTCGACCTGACCTTCCAGCCCAAGCGTGACACGACCAAGGACGAAGTCAACGCGCTGCTCAAGGCCGCGGCCGAAGGCCCGCTCAAGGGCGTGCTGGCCTACAGCGACGAACCGCTGGTCTCGATCGACTACAACCATGACTCGCACTCGTCGACGATCGACAGCCTCGAGACCTCGGTGATCGACGGCAAGCTTGTTCGCGTCCTTTCGTGGTACGACAACGAGTGGGGCTTCTCGAACCGCATGGTCGACACCGCCGGTGCGATGGGCGCGCTGATCTGATAGCCTGAATGCTAAGGCCCGGTGCCCGCGCGCCCGACTTCGGTTGGGGGCGGGCGCCGGGCCTTTTCCTTATGGAACGGGGCCTTACGATGACTTTCAAGACTTTGGACGACCTGGGCGACGTGACCGGCAAGGCCGTGCTCGTGCGCGAAGACCTCAACGTGCCGATGGCCGATGGCAGCGTTAGCGACGATACGCGGCTGCGCGCGACCGTCGCCACGCTCACCGAACTGGCCGACAAGGGCGCCAAGGTGCTGGTCCTGGCCCACTTCGGCCGCCCCAAGGGCGAGCGCAGCGCCGCCAACTCGCTCGAGCAGATCGTGCCTGCGCTGAGCCACGTGCTCGGCCGTCCGGTGGCGTTCATCGCCGACTGCGCCGGGGCCGAGGCCGAAGCAGCCGTCGCCGCGATGGCGCCGGGCAGCATTGCCGTGCTCGAGAACACGCGCTTCCACGCCGGCGAGGAAAAGAACGATCCCGCGCTGGTCGCCGCGATGGCCAAGCTCGGCGATGTCTATGTGAACGACGCGTTCTCCGCCGCGCACCGCGCCCATGCCTCGACCGCGGGCCTTGCGGGCGTTCTGCCCGCCTATGCCGGCCGCGCGATGCAGGCCGAGCTCGAGGCGCTGGAAAAGGCGCTGGGCCAGCCGGTCAAGCCGGTGGCGGCGGTCGTCGGCGGGGCCAAGGTCTCGACCAAGCTCGACGTGCTCAAGCATCTGGTCGGCAAGGTCGATCACCTGATCATCGGTGGCGGCATGGCCAACACCTTCCTCGCCGCGCGCGGCGTCGATGTCGGCAAGTCGCTGTGCGAGCATGACCTGACCGCCACGGCCGAGGAAATTCTCGACAATGCGGACAAGGCCGGCTGCACCGTGCACCTGCCTTACGATGTGGTGCTGTCGAAGGAGTTCGCTGCCAATCCGCCGAGCCTGCGTACCGCGAACGTCCACGAAGTCGGCGCGGACGAGATGATCCTCGACGTCGGCCCGACCGCGGTCGAGTCGCTGGGTGACGTGCTCAAGACCTGCAAGACCCTGGTGTGGAACGGTCCGCTCGGCGCGTTCGAGATGCAGCCGTTCGATGCCGCGACCGTTGCCCTGGCGCGCACGGCAGCGGCACTGACCAAGGAAGGTTCGCTGGTTTCGGTGGCGGGCGGCGGCGATACCGTTGCGGCGCTCAACCATGCCGGCGTGGCGGGGGATTTCTCCTACGTCTCGACTGCGGGCGGTGCGTTCCTCGAATGGATGGAAGGCAAGGAGCTTCCGGGCGTCGCCGCGCTGGAAGCCTGACCGAATTTTTGCAGGCGCGTGTTGCAGTGCAGCGCGCGCCTGTTTAAGGCCTGCTCGCGCATAGGTATGCACCATTAGATTCGCGGGCGTGCCCACCGCCTGCGCCAAACCCTGGGGATCGACGATGAACCATGCTGAAATGACCGAGAAGATGGCCGCCGGACATGGCTTCATCGCCGCACTGGACCAGAGCGGCGGGTCGACCCCCAAGGCGCTCAAGGGCTACGGCGTCGAGGAAAGCGCCTATTCCTCCGAAGAGGAGATGTTCGGGCTGATCCACGAGATGCGCAGCCGCATCATTCGCTCGTCCGTGTTCAATGGTGACAAGGTCATCGGCGCGATCCTGTTTGAGCGGACCATGGACGGCTCGGTCGACGGCAAGCCGGTTCCGACCGCGCTGATCGAAAAGGGCGTCGTCCCCTTTATCAAGGTCGACAAGGGTCTCGAGGACGAAGCCAACGGCGTCCAGTTGATGAAGCCGATGCCCGAACTCGACGCGCTGGTCGCGCGGTCGAAGGCGCTGGGCGTGTTCGGCACCAAGGAACGCTCGGTGATCAACTCGGCCAATGCCGAGGGCATCGCCGCCGTGGTCAAGCAGCAGTTCGAGATCGGCCAGCAGATCCTTGCCGGTGGCCTCATGCCGATCATCGAGCCTGAAGTGAACATCAAGATCGAGACGCGCGCAGAGTGCGATCGCATCCTCGCCGACGAGATCCTGAAGGCGCTCGACGCGCTGCCCGAGGGCACGCAGGTCATGCTCAAGCTGTCGCTGCCCAAGGTGCCGGGCACGTTCGACGCGCTTGTCGATCACCCTAAGGTGCTTCGCGTCGTCGCGCTGTCGGGCGGCTACGCGCGCCCCGAGGCTTGCCAGGAACTGGCGAAGAACAAGGGCATCATCGCCAGCTTCAGCCGTGCGCTGCTCGAAGACCTGCGCCACCAGATGACCGACGCGGAATTCGATGCCGCGCTTGGCGGCGCGATCGACGAGATCTTCGCCGGATCGACCCAGAAGCTGGTTACGGCCTGACTTGGCTCCAGTGAAACCGCCAGGCTGCCGGCAGGATCGTCTTGCCGGCCAGCCTGCCGGGCTCCGCCCCGTCGAGCACGAGGCCCGAGACGTCGGGCTTGCCCAGTTCGAGGTCGCGCACGATCCGCCGGCCGTGATCGGTGATCGCGGTGCGCACGATCAGGCGACCGGCCTGAATGCAGCGCGCGTTTTCCGGGCAGCGGCTGTCTTCTTCCACGCTGAGCGGCTGTACCCGGAAGGCGCCCACGCGGGTGGTCTCGCCAAGTCGGGCCATGGCATCGGGGCGCGGCTCTTTCGGCAATGTCGCACAGGCGCCGATGGCGAGCAGCGACAGCAGCGGCCAGAGTGGCCGGGGCATACGGTTGGTGGTCCTCATACCGGGGAAATGCGCAAGGCTGGCTTGGGGTTCCGCCCATCCGCGGTCTTGCGCAACGCTGTGCAAAATAACGCCGGATCAACCGGTTGCCCAGGGCGTCCAGCTGGCCCGCCGATGACCTGCAAGAGCGACGATGCGGCGCCCATGGACGCGCAAATGCGAACCCGCTAGGGCCGCGGGCATGACCGACCTTGCCAGCCAGCTGTATCTGATCTCGCCGCTCGACGTCAGCGGCACCTTTGCCGATCGTCTTGCCCGCGCGCTCGATGCCGGGCCAGTGGCCGCATTCCAGTTCCGCGTGAAGGATCTGGACGAACATGCCGCCGCGCGCCTTGCAGAGCCGCTGCAGCGCATCTGTGCCGATCGCGAGGTCGCGTTCATCGTCAACGATTCGATCAGCCTCGCCAAGCGACTGGGCGCCGATGGCGTGCACCTTGGCCAGGACGACGGGACGGTCGAGGAAGCGCGGCAGCGCCTCGGGCGTGACACCCAGGTCGGCGTGACCTGCCACGACAGCCGCCATCTCGGCATGGAGGCCGGCGAAGCGGGGGCGGACTATGTCGCCTTCGGTGCCTTCTTCCCCAGCGGCACCAAGGTGACCAAGCATCATGCCGAACCAGACCTGCTGACCTGGTGGTCGACGCTGTTCGAGCTGCCTTGCGTGGCGATCGGCGGCATCACCGCCGCCAATTGCGCACCGCTGGTCAGCGCAGGCGCGGATTTTCTGGCGGTGAGCGGAGACGTCTGGGCCAATGCCGGTGGCCTCGATGAAGCCGCCGCGTTGGCAGCCTTGGTCGAGGCCGTGCGGCGAGCGCCGCCCCGCGCCACCGAGGGGCTGGCCTGAGCGCAGGGCGGGGGCCAGGAACGCACGTGGGAACGCGCGCGCAGGCGACGGGTTGAGGCGCAATACGCGCAAGACCTGGAGCCACGATGACCCGACCGATCCGCCGCCTGCTGCCTCTGTTCCCGGCGGCGCTTCTCGCTCTTGCCACTACCGCCTGCGACCGTCCCGCCGACAAGCCCGATGCACCGGCATCGTCGCAGCCGGCCGCGGGTGCTGATTCGATGGTCTCGCACGATGCCGCCCCGGGGCAGCCCGCCGGCTGGCAGGACGACACGCCGCGCCCCGAGATGCAGGCGCAGGTCGTGCTCGAGCGCCTGGGCTTTGCCCCGGGTGTGATCGATGGAACTCTTGGCCTGTCGACCCACAATGCACTGCGCGGCTTCCAGGAGGCCCAGGGCCTGCCCGTGACGGGCGAACTGGACGAGGCGACCAAGGCGGCGCTGGCTCGCGCGGGGGCGATCCCCGCGACGCGCGAGGTCACCATTCCGGCCGATTTTGCCGCAGGGCCGTTCGCCCCGCTGCCCAAGGACCCGAGCGAGCAGGCCAAGCTGCCAGGCCTCGGATATGCATCGCTCGACGAAAAGCTGGGCGAGCGCTTCCACACCACACCGGACGTGCTGCACGCGCTCAACCCCGGAGCGCCGCCGTTCGCGGCCGGCGCCAAGATCCGGGTGCCCAACATCGGTGCCGATGCGATCGACCCGGCGACGATAGAGGACGCCGCCTGGCGCCAGACCATGGCGAGCCTCGGAGTCGGCAGCCAGCAGCCGGCCGCCGCGCGGATCGTGGTCAGCAAAAAGGCCGGAACACTCAAGGCCTATGACGACAAGGACAAGCTGATCGCGCTGTTCACCGTCACCACCGGATCGAGCCATGACCCGCTGCCGCTGGGCAACTGGAAGATCTACGGCGTCGATCACAACCCCAAGTTCCACTACAATCCCAAGCTCTTCTGGGACGTGTCGGACAAGAAGCCGGCCGCGCTCCTGCCGCCCGGTCCCAACGGCCCGGTGGGCGTGGTGTGGATCGACCTGTCAAAGCCGCACTACGGCATCCACGGCACCGCCGAGCCGCAGACTATCGGCCGGGCGCAGAGTCACGGCTGCGTACGCCTGACCAACTGGGACGTGGCGCGTCTGGCGCAGATGGTGAGCCAGAAGACCAAGGTTACGTTCGTGGCCTGATCGGCCGGACTTTCCTTGTCCGTTGACGCGTGGCACACACGCCAGCGGCAACGGACAAGGAAGAACGCGTGGCGTCGGCATCGAATCCCAAAGAACTGACCCTGCGCGGCGTCGCGCTCGGCGCGCTGCTGACGGTGATCTTCACCGCCGCCAACGTCTACCTGGGCTTACGCATCGGTCTGACCTTCGCCACCTCGATCCCTGCAGCGGTGATCTCGATGGCGATCCTGCGCCTGCTGCCCGGCTCGACGATCCAGGAAAACAACATCGTCCAGACGATCGCGAGCTCGGCGGGTACGCTGTCTGCGATCGTCTTCGTGTTGCCCGGCCTCGTCATGGTCGGATGGTGGAGCGGTTTCCCCTACTGGCAGTCGGTGGCGGTGATCGCCATCGGCGGCGTGCTCGGCGTCATGTATTCGGTGCCGCTGCGGCGCGCGCTCGTCACCGGCTCGGACCTGCCCTATCCCGAAGGCGTCGCCGCGGCCGAAGTGCTCAAGGTCGGCGCGGGTGAGGGCGGAACCGAAGAGAACCGCAAGGGCCTTGCCGCCGTGGCGCTCGGCACCATGCTGTCGGTGGCCTATCCGCTGATCGCCAAGACCCGCGCCGTGGCCGAGGAAGCCAGCGGCGTGTTCCGCTTCGGCGGCGGTGCGACGACCGCAGGCGGCGGCCTGTCGATGGCGCTGATCGGTGTCGGTCACCTTGTCGGCCTCGCGGTCGGCCTGGCGATCCTGACCGGCGTCATCATCGGCTTCGGCGTGCTGTTGCCGATCTACACCGCGGGCGGGCCGCCTGCCGGGACCGAACTTGCCGATTTTGTGTCGAGCGTGTTTCGCGCCAAGATCCGCTTCATCGGCGCCGGCACGATCGGCGTGGCCGCGATCTGGACGCTGCTGCGCGTCATCGGCCCGATCGTGCGCGGGATCGCCGGCGCACTGGCCGCCAATCGCGCCCGCGCTGCCGAAGGTTATGCCGGGCTGGCACTGACCGAGCGCGACCTGCCGATCGGCCTGGTCGGGGCAACGATCGTCGTGCTCATGGTACCCATCGCGATCCTGCTGGCGGGCTTTGCCGGCGGTCAGGGCCCGGTTGGTGCGAACCTCGTCTCCACGCTGCTCGCTTCCGTGGCCTATGTCCTTGTCGCCGGCGTCGTGATCGCCTCGGTCTGCGGCTACATGGCCGGGCTCATCGGCGCATCGAACAGCCCGATCTCCGGCGTCGGCATCCTCGCGGCGCTGGGCATCGCGCTAGTGCTGCTGGCACTGTTCGGCCATCTTGCCGATCCGGCTGCGGGCAAGGCGCTGGTCGCCTTCGCGCTGTTCGTGACGGCGCTGGTCTTTGGCGTGGCGACGATCTCGAACGACAACCTGCAGGACCTCAAGACCGGCGAGCTGGTCGGTGCCACCCCGTGGCGCCAGCAGATCGCACTGGTGCTCGGCGTCCTGTTCGGCGCGCTGGTGATCCCGCCGATCCTGGCGCTGCTCAATTCGACCTTCGGCTTCGTCGGTGCGCCCGGTGCCGGGCCGAACGCACTGGCCGCCCCGCAGGCCGCGCTGATCTCTGCCATCATCCAGGGCGTTTTGGGGCAGGGGCTGGACTGGAACCTGATCCTGATCGGTGCGGGCATCGGTGCGGTGGCGATCGCCGTGGACGAGGGCCTGCGCGCCACCGGCAAAGGCAGCCTGCCGCCGCTCGCCGTGGGCATGGGCATGTACCTGCCGATGCCGACGACGCTACCCGTGGTGATCGGCGCGGTGTTGGGGCATCTCTACAACCGCTGGGCTGCGCGCCAGCGCGATCCGGCCCTCGCCGAACGCATGGGCGTGCTGACCGCGACCGGCCTCATCGTCGGCGATGGGCTGTTCAACATCGCCTTTGCCGCGATCGTCGCCGGCAGCGGCAAGGCCGACATCATGGCGGTGTTTCCCGAAGGCGCCTGGGCTATGCCCGCCGGGCTCGTGGTGTTCGGGACGCTGGTGGCCTTCGCCTATGCCCGCATGGTGCGGTCGAGCCGCACGGCAGGCTGAAGGCTCGGCGGGGCTTTCAGAGCCCCGCGTTGCCTGCCGCCGGTGCGTCGGAATAGCCACCGCTCGGCGCGCCGGCGCGCACGCAGCGCAGGCCGGTGCGGCGGCCCTGGGCGTCGACCTGCAGCACCGTCGACGCGCTCTGCGCCTCGTAGCTGCGGCCGTTGAACGGGCCCGAGGTCATCGTCATCACCTTGCCGAGCAGCAGGTACGTGCCCGCGTGGCGGCGATCGGTGGTGGTGTAGCTGCTGTCGGGCAGGATGCGGAAGCTTTCCTCGGGTGCCGAGCGCGGCCGGTTGGCGGCGTCGCCGGGAAATTCGCAGGTCCAGCGCCCGTTGTGCAGCGTGCCGATGTCTCCGCCCGGCACCGCGTGCGCGGGGGCGCCGGCAAGCAGCAGCAACGACAGGAGCGGAAGCGCGGCAAGCGCGCGGCTGGCGGGGGCGGCCGGACGGCGGGGGCTGGTCATGCTTCGATCGCTAGCATGCAGCACCGGCTTGAAGCAATCGGCCTCCTCGGCTAAGGCGCGCCATCTCCTTACATTGGTCAAGGCTCTTTCCATCATGAAGATCAGCGGCGTGGACATCCGTCCGGGCAACATCCTGGAATACGAAAAAGGCATCTGGAAGGTCGCCAAGACCCAGCACACCCAGCCCGGCAAGGGCGGTGCCTTCATGCAGGTCGAGATGAAGAACCTGATCGACGGCCGCAAGACCAACGTGCGCTTCCGCAGCGCCGACACGGTCGAGCGCGTGCGCCTCGACACCAAGGACTTCCAGTTCCTCTACGCCGAGGGCGACGACCTGGTGTTCATGGACGTGGAAACCTACGACCAGATCACGCTGCCCAGCGATCTTCTCGGCGATGCCGCGGCATTCCTGCAGGACGGCATGACCGTGCTGCTCGAAATGTACGACGAGCGCCCGATCTCGGTGCAGCTGCCCGAGCAGGTTGAGGCCACCATCGTCGAAGCCGACGCCGTGGTGAAGGGCCAGACCGCCTCGTCCTCGTACAAGCCTGCCATCCTCGACAACGGCGTGCGCATCCTCGTGCCGCCGCACATCGAAAGCGGCACGCGCATCGTGGTCGACGTCTACGACCGCTCCTACGTCGGCAAGGCGGGCTGATCCCATGGCGATTTCCGGTCTCGTCCGGGTGATGGAGCGTGCCGCCCGCAAGGCCGGCACGCGCCTGCGCCGCGACTTCGGCGAAGTCGAACACCTGCAGGTCAGCCGCAAGGGGCCGTCGGACTTCGTCTCGAAGGCGGATCGCGCCGCCGAGCGCACGATCTACGAGGAACTGCGCGCTGCGCGTCCCGACTGGAACTTCCTGATGGAAGAAGAAGGCGTGATCGAGGGCGACCCGAACAAGCCGCGCTGGATCGTCGACCCGCTCGACGGCACGACCAACTTCCTCCACGGCATTCCGCACTTCGCGATCTCGATCGCCGTGCAGGAACCCTCGCTCGATGGTTCGGGCTGGGGCGACGTGATCGCCGGCATCGTCTACCAGCCGATGACCGACGAGAGCTTCTGGGCGGAAAAGTCGCGCGGTGCCTGGCTGCAGGATCGCCGCCTGCGCGTCTCCGCGCGCCGCCAGCTCGATGAATCGGTGATCGCCACCGGCATCCCCTTCGCCGGCCATGGCGACATGGGCGAGTGGACGCGCATCTATCACGAGATGGGCACGCGCGTGGCCGGCATCCGCCGCTTCGGCGCTGCCTCGCTCGATCTCGCCTGGGTGGCTGCGGGCCGCTACGACGGGTTCTGGGAAAGCAACCTCAAGCCGTGGGACACGGCCGCAGGGTGCCTCCTGGTGCGTGAAGCGGGCGGGTTCGTCTCGGACTATCGCGGCCGTTCGCAGCCGATCTGCGACGATACCGTGCTGGCCGCGAACGATTCGCTGCACTCCAAGCTGCACAAGCTGGTCGCCACCGCGATCAAGGCCTGATTGCTTTAATCAAGGCATGTTGCACTGCTGCGCCGGGACGGCTAGGGCCTCCCGGCGCAGCAGCGCAAACGATGGGTCACGGCCGCGTGCGGGTGTGGCGGAATGGTAGACGCAGCGGATTCAAAATCCGCCGTTGGCAACAACATGCCGGTTCGAGTCCGGCCACCCGTACCAGACCCATCCCAATTTTGAGCCGCCGCGCCACTCGCGCGATCAGCGCCAGTTGGTCTTCGCCAGCTCCACGATCTCGTCGCCGCGCCCGCTCATGATCGCTTTCAGCATATAGAGGCTGAAGCCCTTGGCCTGTTCGGCCTTGATCGCGGGCGGCATGGCCAGCTCCTGCGACGCGGTGCGAACCGCCACCAGTGCCGGCCCGTCATGCGCGAAGGCCTGCCGCAGCGCCGGCTCGAGCTGGTCGGACTGGTCGACCCGCAGGCCCAGCACGCCACAAGCATTGGCCATGGCCGCGAAGTCGGGATTCTGCAGCGCCACGTTGACGTCGAGATAACCGCCGGCCTTCTGCTCCATGGCGACGAAGCCGAGCAGGCCATTGTCGAACAGCACCACCTTCACCGGCAGGCCCAGCTGCGCGAGGCTGAGGAAGTCGCCCATCGACATGGCAAAGCCGCCATCGCCCGACAGCGAGATCACCTGCTGCCCGGTATGCGAGGCCTGCGCACCCAGCGCCTGGGGTAGGGCATTGGCCATCGACCCGTGATTGCCCGAGAACAGCAGGCGCCGCTTGCCGTTCATGGCGAGATAGCGCGCCGCCCAGACGGTCGGCGTGCCAACGTCGGCGCTGATGATGGCATCGTCCGCCGCCAGCTCGCTGACCAGGCGGGCGATGTATTGCGGGTGCACGGGGCGGCCCGGCTTGTCGGGCGTCGCCAATTCGTCGAGCCCCTTGCGGGCATCGGCATAGTGATCGCGCGCCCGAGTCAGAAAGCGGCGGTCATCGTTGCGGCCAAGGCGCGGCAGCAGCGCGGCGATGGTCTCGCGCACGTCGCCGACAACGCCCAGCGTCAGGGCCGCCCGCTTGCCCAGCTGCGCCGGATCGCGATCGACCTGAATGATCCGCGCCTGCCTGGGGTAGAAATTGCGATAGGGGAAGTCGGTGCCGAGCATCAGCAGCGTGTCGCAGTTCTCCATCGCGTGATAGCCCGACGAGAACCCGATCAGGCCGGTCATGCCCACATCGAACGGGTTGTCCCACTCGACATGCTCCTTGCCGCGCAAGGCATGGACGACCGGCGCGCCAAGGCGATCCGCCAGCGCCACCACTTCATCGTGCGCGCCCGCGCAGCCGCTGCCGCACAGCAGCGTGACCTTGCCGGCATCGGCGAGCAAGGCGCTCATGCTGTCGACGTCGGCAGCGTTGGGCAGGACGCGCGGCGGGTTGAGCGTGGGGAAGGCGCTGCTGGCCCCTGCGGGGGCTTCGGCGAGGGCGATGTCGCCAGGGATCACTACCACCGCGACGCCGCGCTTGCCGATCGCGGCACGCATCGCGCGGTGCAACACCTCGGGCATCTGCGCGGGGTTGCTGACGAGTTCGACGAAGTGGCTGCACTCGCGGAACAGCTCCTGCGGATGCGTTTCCTGGAAATAGCCGAGGCCGATCTCCGACGAGGGAATATGCGCCGCGATCGCGAGGACAGGAACGTGATTGCGGTGGCAATCGAACAGCCCGTTGATGAGGTGGAGATTGCCCGGCCCGCACGAGCCGGCACAAACCGCCAGCTCGCCTGTCAGCGCGGCCTCGGCACCCGCCGCAAAGGCGGCGACTTCCTCGTGGCGCGTCATCATCCAGCGGATCGAGCCCATCCGCCGCAGGCTCTCGTTCAGGCCGTTGAGGCTGTCGCCCGTGACGCCCCAGATGCGCTCGACCCCGGCACTGGCCAGCGTATGGGCGACGAGGTCTGCGATGGTCTGCTTCGACATGGGGGTCTGCTCCACTCGTGTTCGGTCATGACGGTCGGCGCCCGGGGTTCGGCTGCCGGTGCCAGTCTAGCCGCATCCCTCGCCCTAGGGCTTGGACAGGACCGACATGGCGCGCCGCGCCTTCCAACGTACCAGCCTCGGTCGGCGATCCCATGTATGCGAAAGTAGGCTGTTTTTGGCGTTGCGCGACGGAAGATGTCGTTCCTGTGCAAGACGTGCGCCCCGCTGACGGCGCAGCGATCCGGCATCGACGTCTCGACCGGAAGGATCGCATTTCGCATGGCACGCATCTCCATCCTGGCCGCTTTGGCACTGGCCGCCTCCGCCGCTGCCTCAACCGCGGCAGGCGCCCAGACCGCATCGCCGCCCGCGTTTCCGCCGCACCAGGCGCCAGGCTATTACCGCTTCGAGCTCGGGTCGTTCGACATCATCGCCCTGCTCGATGGCACGCACCCCTTCGATGCGACCGGCCTTGCCGTTGGCGCAAAGCCCGGCGAGGTCGCCGAACTGCTGGCCCGGTCCTACCTGACCTCGCCGGTCGAGGGCGGGTTCAGCGCGTTCCTGGTGCGCACGCCCGGCAAGCTCGTCCTGATCGATACCGGCGCGGGTGATCTCTATGGGCGGGACGGCGGGTTGCTGGTGTCCAATCTTGCCGCAGCGGGTATCACGCCCGACCAGATCGACGAGATCTACCTGACCCACCTCCACCGCGATCACGTCGGCGGGCTGATGCGGGGTGGGCAGGTCGTGTTCCCCCGTGCGATCGTGCGTGTCTCGCGCGAGGATGCCGATTTCTGGCTCAATGATGCCAACCGCCGCAAGGTGCCGGCCTTCCTCGGCACGATGTTCGATGGCGCGCAGGCGATGCTCAAGCCCTACATCGCCAGCGGCCGGTTCCAGCCTTTCGACGGCACCGCGCCACTCGTTCCCGGCATCACGCCGGTCGTCGCGCCGGGCCATACGCCGGGCCACCGGCAGTATCTTGTCGAAAGCGGCGGCCAGACGCTGCTGATCTGGGGCGATACTGTGCATGTGGTGCCGGCGCAGTTCCCCGACCCTGCCATTGCCATGAAGTACGACACCGACCCCAAGGCCGCGATCGTCTCGCGCGAGCGGGCGATGGCGCAGGCGGCGGACAAGGGGTGGTGGGTGGCCGGCGCCCACATCGCCTTTCCCGGCCTGGGCCATATCCAGCGCACCGGGAAGGGCAGCTATGCCTGGGTCCCGGCGAACTACAGCCTCAACCGTATCGGTCGTTGAGCGGGGGCGCCTCGATCAGGCGTAAGCGTAAGGTCCGCCCGCCGCCAGCGCGCGCTGGTAGGCGGGCCGCGCCTGCACACGGTCGAGCCAGGCGATGGTGTGCGGGCGGCTCGTGTCGAGCCCGGCGCGGCTGCGTGCCGCCTCGAGCGGGAAGCTCATCATCACGTCGGCGGCGGTCAGGTCCTCACCGGCGAACCACGGCCGCTTGGCCAGCTCGCTTTCGATGTAGTCGAGGTGGACGTCGATCATCGGCTGGATGCGCTTGAGCGCGATCTTGCCCATGATCGGCACGCGGCTCATCACCAGCTTGAGTAGCAGCGGCGGCATGACCGACCCTTCGGCATAATGCACGAACATGCGATAGCGCAGTGCGCCGGCGCGATCCTGCGGGGCGCCCATCCGCCCGCCGGCCTTGTCGACGAGATACTCCACGATCGCGCCGCTTTCGGCGATCACGAGGCCCTCGTCCTCGATCACCGGCGACTTGCCCAGCGGGTGCACCGCACGCAGTTCGGGCGGGGCGAGCATCGTCGCCTTGTTACGCTCGTAGCGACGGATGGTGTAGGGCAGTTCCAGTTCCTCCAGCATCCACAGCACGCGCTGCGAACGGGAGTTGTTGAGGTGGTGGACGACGATCATGGGTGCACTCCGCGAAGGGCTTGCCGGCAGGAACGAGCGATGCCCGCATCGGTGCCCGCCGGCCTGGACCTCACGGCTTGCCGAAGCGCTCCGCCGGGGCGGGCCACCAGGTAATGGTATGCAGGTCATGCGCCGAGGTCCACACCCCGCGCCTGGTGTAGCGCAACGCGCCGCTGCCCGACGGCGAGCCCACGCGCGCAAGGATTGCCAGCGAACCCGGGTCGATCACCGCGAAGACCTGATCGTCGGTGGTGCGCAGCCAGACCTTGCCGCCGCCGGTGTCGATGTCGCCGTACTTGAGGTTGTCGCCGACCTTGACCCGACCGGTCACCGTCCCGCTGGCGGGGTCGACGCGGGCGAGCGTTCCGTCGCCCTGTTCCTGCACCCAGACCGCGCCTTCGCCGGCGGCGAGGAAGCCCGGCTGCTTGCCCAGCGAGGTGCGCACCGTGACGGCGTTGGTGGCCGGGTCGATCTTCTGCACCGACTGCTTGGTATAGCTGACCGCCCAGACCGCATCGGACCCGAAGGCGAGGTAGAAGGTGCCCGGATCGACCGTGACGCTGGCGATCACCGCGTTGGTCGCAGGATCGATGCGCGCGACGGTGCCGGTGCCGGACTCGCCGTTATCGTCGCCGCCCTTGCTCGCCACCCAGATCGAGCCGGCGCCGGCCACCACGTTGAGCTCGCCCTGCGGGTTGGCGATGCCGGTGGCAATGGCGGCCACGCGGGTCGCGGTCTTGATGTCGATGCGGTTGAGCGTGTTGTCGTGGCAATCGGCGACCCACAACGCGCCGTCGGCGATGGCCATGGCGCCGCAGGGATGCGCCATCGCCACCTCGGCCAGCTTGCCCTTGCGCGACCAGTGCTCGACCTTGCCGCGGTTCGTGGTCCAGATCGTGTCGCCGTCGACCGCGATGAAATCGGCAAAGCCGGGGGCGGGGATGGTCAGCGGCGCCTTGGCCTTGGCTTGCGCGGCGAGCGGCAGGACAACGGCGGTGGCAGCAAGCGCAAGCAGCGCGGCGCGGGCAGTGGGGCGCATGGGGTCCGTCCTCTCGTTCGCGTCAGGCGCCGCGCGCGACATAGGCGCGCCAGCCGCCCAGCGCGGTGATGTCCTCGGCGCCGACGATGGCGCGCGGTTCGGCGACGAAGCCCTTGACGCTGCTGCCATCGGCCAGCGTCACGGTGCCGATCGCCAGCGGCGCGGGCACCTCGACGGTAAAGCTGCCAAAGGCGGCGACATCGAGTTCATAGATCTCGACCGCGATCGCGGCGCCATCTTCGGCATGGACCAGCGCGGGCTTGGGCGGCACGCTGTCGGCCATGGCGTAGAGCTTGTAGCTTGGCGCGGTGGTCGTCGCCTCGACGAAGGTCGCCTCGCGCGAGGTCAGCTGCCAATGCAGCGGCATGTCCTTGAGATGGGCGCCGACAACGGCGAGTTTCACGGTCTGCATCTTGCCCTCCAGATCGAGCGGGGGTGGGGGCGGCAGGTTGGCCGCCGCGAGATAGGCATCGGCAAGATCGAGCAGCGCACGATCGCTGTCCGCCGGGCCGATGAAGGTGACGCCAAAGCCCGTGGCATTGGCGCGCTGCCCGGCCGGGACCGCGAGTGCCGCCATGTCGAGCAGGTTGACGAAATTCGTATAGGCTCCGAGGTTGCTGTTGAGCGCGACCGGCGCCGCCAGCAGCTCGTTGACGCGATAGGCGGTGCCGGTGGTGGGGAAGGCAAGTGCGTCGATCTGCTGCCACTGCGCATCGGCCTCGCGCTTCAGCTCGGCCAGGCGATAGATCCCCTTGAACAAGTCGACAGCGCCGACGTCGAGGCCCGGCGACACAACCTCGCGTACGGTCGGGTCGATCGCCTCGGGGTTGTCCGCCAGCAGCGCGGACAGTGCCGCGGTGCGCTCGGCCACCCACGGCCCGCCATAGAGCAATTGCGCGGCTTCCTTGAGCGGGGCGAAGTCGATCTCGACCACGTCGGCTAGCCCCGCCAGGACGTCGAGCGCGCCATCGTACAGGAACTCGCTCTCGGCATCGCCGAACCACAGGCGTTGGTCGCGGCGCGGGACGCCGATGGTCTTGCGCCCGATCGCGCGGTCGGCCAGCGGCTTGGACCAGGGATCGGCCGCGTCGTAGCCGGCGACAATACCGTCGATCAGCCGCGCGTCGGCGGTGTCGTCGGTGAACACCGAGATGCAGTCAATGGTGCGGCACGCCGGCACCAGCCCGGCGGTCGACCAGCGGCCCTTGGTCGGCTTAAACCCAATGAGGTGGTTGAACGCCGCCGGCACGCGGCCCGACCCGGCAGTGTCGGTGCCGAGCGCGAAGGGCACGAGGCCGGCCGCCACCGCGATCGACGAGCCCGAACTCGATCCGCCGCTGACATACGCGAGGTTGCTGGCATTGCGCGGGATGCCGAAGGGGCTGCGCGTGCCGACGAGGCCGGTGGCGAATTGATCTAGGTTGGTCTTGCCGACGCAGATCGCGCCTGCCGCCTCTAGCCGCGCGACTACCGTCGCGGACTGCGCGGGCTCGTAGGCAAAGGCGGGGCAAGCGGCGGTGGTGGCGAGGCCGGCGACGTCGATGTTGTCCTTCACCGCGAAGGGCACGCCCGCCAGCGGCAGGCGCTCGCCCGCCGCCACCCGTGCGTCGATCGCCTGCGCCCGGGCGATCAGCGCTTCGGGCGCGGTGCGGGCGATCCAGATTTGCGGCTGCACCACGTCGTAGGCCTCGATCCGGGCCAGCGTCTCGGCCATGACCGCCTCGGCGCTGGTCTCGCGTTGGTTGACGGCGGCGGCCAGCGCGGTTGCACTGCGGCGTGTCAGGTCGATCATGCGTGCCTCCGCAGCGCCAGCATCGGCGCGCCCGGTTGCAGCGACTGCTTCTCCTGCATGTAGAGCGCGGCAACGACGCCGGCGCCGGGGCTTTCCACCGCGCATTCCATCTTCATCGCCTCCAGCACCGCGATGGTGTCGCCCGCGGCAACCTCGTCGCCCTCGGCCACCAGCAGCTTCCACACACTGCCCCCGAACGGCGCCTCGATGAGGTCGGCGCCATCAGGCACGTCGACGGCACCCGCGACCGGCGCCTCGGCATCGGCGAGGTCGGTCACGCGGTCGAATTCGCCGCGACGCTGCCAGTCGGCGCGCTCCTCGTCGAAGGCGGCCTGGCGGCGCGCCTCGAACGCGGCGATGTCCTCGGCGTTCTCCGCAAGATAAGCGCGATAGTCCGCGAGACGGAACTCCGACGGCTCGATGCGCAAGGCGCGCCGGCCGCTGGGAAAGTCACGCCGCCATTCCGCCAGTTCCTCGGCGCTGACCGGATAGAAGCGGATCTGGTCGAAGAACCGCAGCAGCCAGGGCTTGCCCTCGGTGAAGGCCTGGGTCTGGCGATGCGTGTTCCACACCTGGATGGTGCGGCCAAACAGCTGATAACCGCCCGGACCCTCCATCCCGTAGATGCACATGTACGCGCCGCCGATGCCGACCACGTTGGGCGGGGTCCAGGTGCGGGCGGGATTGTACTTGGTCGTCACCAGCCGGTGGCGCGGATCGACCGGGGTGGCGACCGGCGCGCCGAGGTAGACGTCGCCCAGCCCCATGACGAGATAATTGGCCTCGAAGATCAGCTTCTCGACCGCCGCCACATCGGGCAGGCCGTTGATGCGACGAATGAACTCGATGTTGTCGGGGCACCACGGCGCATCGTCGCGCACCGCGCCCATGTACTTCTCGATCGTCTCGATCGTCGCCGGATCGCGCCAGCTCAGCGGCATGTGCACCACGCGCGAGGGGATCGTGAAGTCCTCCAGATCGCCCAGCCGCTCCTCGGCGTCGATCAGCGCGGCGAGCGCGGCCGGCTGGTCGAGCGCGATGCCGTCGAAGTGCAGTTGCAGCGAGCGGATTCCGGGCACAATGTCGATGACGCCGGGCAGCGCCATGCGCTCCAGCTCGGTCATCAGGGCGTGGGCCCGGATGCGCAGCTCGATGTCGAGCGTGATCGGCCCATATTCGACCAGGATGTTGCGATCACCCTGCTGGCGATAGACCGTGCGCGGACGGCCGTGGGCCGCAGGTGTCTCGGCCAGGATCGGCGAGAGCGTCTCGATCCCGCGCGCGAGGGCAGGGACGGGCGCCGCATGTCCTTCCGGCAGCCCGGCCAGCAGCCCGGTCTGCGCCGCATCGGCGGCCTTGGCATCGGCCAGGCTCACCGGCACGAAGCGCAAGCGGTCGCCGGGTTGCAACTGCCCCACCTTCCAGCGGTCGGCCGCGATCACCACGAAGGGGCAGACGAACCCGCCCAGCGATGGCCCGTCCGGGCCGAGGATGATCGGCATGTCGCCGGTAAAGTCCACCGCGCCGATGGCATAGGGATTGTCGTGGATGTTGGAAGGGTGCAACCCGGCCTCGCCGCCATCGGCCCGCGCCCATTGCGGCTTGGGGCCGACGAGGCGCACGCCGGTGCGGTTGCTGTTGTAGTGCACCTGCCATTCGGCCGAAACGACCGTGGCGATGTCCTCGTCGGTAAAGAAGTCGGGCGCGCCATGCGGGCCATACAGCACGCGCACGGTCCAGTCGTTGCCGAGCGCGGGCAGGTCGACCGGGGCGATCGGGTCCGAGGTCGGCTCCTGCCCCAGGTGCAGCACGTCGCCCGCCACCAGCCGCCGCGCCGCATGGCCGCCGAACTGGCCCAGCTCGAACGTGCTGCGGCTGCCGAGATAGGGCGCGATGTCGAGCCCGCCGGCGAACAGCACGTAGCCGCGCATGCCGCCACCGCGCGTGCGGCCCATGGCAAGCACTTGCCCCGCCGCGACTTCGATCGCCGTGCCGCGCATGACGGCCACGCCATCGAGCGTTGCGCCGAAGTCCGCGCCGGTCAGGCAGATGCGCGCAGGCGTGGTGAAGGCCAGCGTCGGGCCGGTATGCGTGACTTCCAGCCCGGCGGTGCCTTCCGCATTGCCGAGCAGACGGTTGCCAAGGCGGAACGACTGGTCGTCCATCGGCCCCGAAGGCGGCACGCCGACCGCCCAGAGGTGCTGGCGCCCCGGCCAGTCCTGCACCGTCGTCGCGGTGCCACCGCTGATGACGCGCACCGCTTGCGGCTGGAACGCGATGCCGTCGAGCACGCGGGTCGAGACCGCGCCGCTGGTGAAGGCCTCGCAGCGTACGACATCGCGCAGCCAGCGCAAGTTGGTCTCGATCCCGTCGATCCGGCACTGGTCGAGCGCCGCCTGCATCGCCGCCACCGCCTGCTCGCGCGTGGCGGCATGGACGATCAGCTTGGCAAGCATGGGGTCGTACCAGGCGCTGACTTCGCTGCCCGCCATGACCCAGGTTTCGGTGCGCACGCCCGCGGGAAACTCCACCGCGGTCAGCATGCCCGACGTCGGCCGATAGTCGAGCGCGGGGTCCTCGGCATAGAGCCGCACTTGCACCGCATGGCCCTGCGGCACGGTGGGCGCATCGGCCAGGAACGCGAAGTCGCCGGCGCCGCCGCGGATCATCCACTCGACGAGATCGAGCCCGAGGACTTCCTCGGTCACGCCGTGCTCGACCTGCAGGCGGGTGTTCATCTCGAGGAAGAAGAACTCCTCGCGGTCGGCGTCATAGAGGAATTCGACCGTGCCGGCCGAACGATACCGCGCCGCTTCGCCCAGCCGGATCGCGGCATCGTAGAGCGCTTCGCGCGCGGCTTGCGGCAGCAACGGGGCCGGGGCTTCCTCCACCACTTTCTGGTTGCGCCGCTGGAGCGAGCAGTCGCGCTCGCCCAGCGCGATGATGCGTCCCGCCCCGTCGCCGAAAACCTGCACCTCGACATGGCGTGCCCGGCGCACATAGCGCTCGAGGAATACGCCGGCATCGCCGAAATTGCTTTGCCCCAGCCGCGCGACCGAGGCGAAGCCCTCGCGCACCGCGGCCTCGTCCTCGCAGACGCGCATGCCGATGCCGCCGCCGCCCGCCGTCGCCTTGAGCATGACGGGATAACCGATCGCCTCGGCCGCGCGCAGCGCCTCGGTCTCGTCGGTCAGCAGATCGCTGCCCGGCGCCAGCGGCACGCCATGCGCCGCCGCCAGTTCGCGGGCGGTATGCTTGAGGCCAAAGGTGCGGATGTTCTCGATCGTCGGGCCGATGAAGACGATGCCGGCATCGTCGCAGGCCTGCGCAAACTCGACGTTCTCGGCAAGGAAGCCGTAGCCGGGATGGATCGCACCCGCGCCGGTCTGCTTGGCCGCCGCAATGATCTTGGCGATATCGAGATAACTCTCGGTCGCGCGCGCGCCGCCGATGCACACCGCCTCGTCCGCCGCCGCGACATGCAGCGAGGCCTCGTCGGCTTCGGAATAGACCGCGACCGAGCGCAAGCCCATGCGCTTGAGCGTGCGGATGATCCGGGTGGCGATCGCCCCGCGATTGGCGATGAGGACGGTGTCGAAGCTCATGCGGTCACGATCATCCGGACAGGAGTGGGGTTGAAGGCGTTGCACGGATTGTTGACCTGCGGGCAGTTGGACACGACCACGGTCACGTCCATCTCCGCGCGCAGGTCCACGGTCAGGCCCGGCGCGGAAATCCCGTCGACGATGCCCAGCGACCCGTCGGCCTCGACCGGCACGTTCATGAAGAAGTTGATGTTGGAGACGATGTCGCGCTTGCCGCGCCCTTCGACGAGGTTGGCCTCGAGGAAGTTCTCGACGCAGGCGTGCTGCGCCTTGGTGTGATGGCCATAGCGAAGCGTGTTCGACTCGCACGAACAGGCGCCGCCGATCGTGTCGTGATACTCCACCGCGCTGCCGGTGATGGTCATCATCGGCCGGCCCTCGTTGGACATCAGCACGGTGCCTTCGCGCAGGAACAGGTTGCCCTGCGCCGCGACGGTGTCCTGCGCGCTGTAGCGCTCGGCATCGTCGGCGGTGGCATAGAGCAGGAAGTCGACCGCCTGGTTGCCTTCGAGGTCGACGATGCGCAGTGTCTCGCCCGCCTTGATGTGATGCAGCCAGGGCGCGCGCGCAGCGACGATCTCGTCGTGCAGCACCGAATTCGACAGGCCGTGGGTGTGGGGATCGTTGGTCATGGTGGCCCGTCCTCTCAGCGGCGGTAGAAGTCTTCGACGTTCTGGAAGGCGCGCAGGCCCTCCGGCGTCGCGTTGCGGATCGGGTCGTTGCCTTGCGTCACCGGGCCACGCCAGGCGGTGACGCGCAGCGGCGTGACGGTGTAGGCATCTCGCGGATCGAGCACGTGGGGCACGTTGGCGATGACCACGATCACGTCCATCTCGGCGCGCAGCACCATGCTGCGTCCGGGCGCGAAGGGGCCGACCACCGGAGTGATCGCGCCGTCCGTCTCGATCCGCGTGCCCTTGAACAGGTTGATGCAAGGGTGAACATCGCGCCGCCCGAGGCCATGCTTGGCCGCGCCCAGCAGGAAGCGGTCGCGCCCGTTGGGACAGGCGCCGCTGTTGCGCCCCTCGCCATACTTGCGCGCGTTGGCCGCGGCATTGGACGTGCCGGCAAAGCAGTCGTGCGTGCCCGCGTCGTCGGCCTCGATGCTCATCAGCACGCGGCCCATGTCGGACAGCAGCAGCTTGCCCGCCTCGAGATAGGCGTTCCACTGCACCTTGACCGTATCAGCCACGTTGAGCCGCTCGGTCGGCATTTCGGCGTTGAACAGTTGCAGGCCGGCACAGGCATCGCCCTGCGTGTCGATCAGGCGCAGCCGCGTGCCGCGGACCAGCCGGCGCGTGGCATAGCCGCCGGGCGCGATGGTTTCTTCCCACACCAGCGCATCGGCGGAGACGCCGGCGGGCAGGTCGCTGGCGACGGGCGGGAGCACGGGCATCGCCTCGACGACGGTATTGCCCTGCGCACGGGCATGGTCGCGCGCGGCGAGCGGGTTGCTGAGAGTGTCGGTCATGCGGCCGCTCCGGCTGGGCCGTCCTTGCTGGCATCGTAGAGCGGCGGCAGCAGGGCGGTGGTGGTGACGAGTTCGAGTTGCTGGACGCCGCGCACCCGGCGCAGGGCGTCCGACAGTTCCTTGAGGCGGATCGCCGGTCCCTGGACCAGCAGCACCTCGAGCGACTGGTCGTCCTCGAGGAAGACGTGCTGGGCCGAGATCACTTCGCGCAGGTAATCGGCCTGGGTCTGGGCCAGCTGGTGGCGCACGCGGCCGCGATCGCCGCGATAGACCAGGGTGATCGTGCCTGCGAGCATCTCGTCGGGCCGGGTCAGCGCCTCGTGCGCGGCAAGCGCGTGGCGGATCAGCTCGGCGATCAGCTGCGAGCGCGAGGGCAATTGCCGTTCCTCGACCATCATGTCGAGCTTGCGGAACAGGTCCGCAGGCAGGCTCATGCTCAGCCGGGCGAGGGTGGAAGGTTCGCTGCTCATTGTGGTTGTCCCCTCACTGTGCCGGTACGGCCTGCGGCGTCGGCATGCCCTGTGATGTCGGCAGGGCCGGCGCATCCTCGGCCGCCGGCGCGGGCGTCTCGTCGCGGTTGCGCAGCGGCAGGTCGTAGACCACCGTCGCGCCATAGCGGTGCGGCGCGTGCGGATCGTGGCGACGCTTGTCGAGCGCCAGCACGCGCGTGCCGAGCGAGAACGCCTCGCGAATGTCGTGCGTGACCATGATGATGGTCAGCGCGTGATCGCGCCACAATCCGCGGATCAGCGTGTGCATGTCGGCGCGGATGCCGGGATCGAGCGCGCCGAACGGCTCGTCGAGCAGCAGGATGCGCGGCCGCTTGATCAGCGCCTGGGCGATGGCGAGGCGCTGCTGCATCCCGCCCGACATCTGGGCGGGATAGAGGTCCATGCTGTCGCCAAGGCCCACCGCCTCGAGCATCGCCACCGCCTCGTCGCGCGCGGCACGCCTGGCGCTGCCGAACAGCCGTGCGGTGAACGGGGCGCCGGTGCACTCGATGCCGAACATCACGTTGCGCAACGCCGAGAGATGCGGGAACACCGAATAGCGCTGGAACACCACGCCGCGATCGGGGCCGCATTCGGGCGGCAGCGGCACGCCATCGAGCGTGATCCGGCCGCGCGAAGGCACTTCCTGGCCCAGCACGATGCGCAGCAGGCTGCTCTTGCCCGCACCCGAAGGCCCGACGATCGAGACGAAGGCGCCCGCGGCCACGTCCAGGTTGATCTTCTCAAGGACGATCTTGTCGCCGAATTCGACCCAGACGTCGCGGAGGGAAAGCAGCGCGCTCAATGGCTTGCTCCATGTGCCCAGGGGAAGGCGCGGCGGCTGGCAAAGGCCAGGGCCTGGTCCATCGCGATGGCCAGCAGCGCGATCCACGCCACGTAAGGGATGATGACGTCCATCGAGAGGTAGCGGCGGACGAGGAAGATGCGGTAGCCGAGCCCGGTGTCCGACGCGATCGCCTCGGCCGAGATCAGGAAGACCCACGCCGGGCCAAGCGCCAGCCGCACCGCCAGCAGCAGGCGCGGCATGGCCTGGGGCAGGGCGACGCGGATCATGATCTGCCAGCTGCTCGCGCCCAGCGTCTGCGCCTTGATGATCTGTTCGCGTGGCAGCGCCGCGACATAGGAGGCGACGTCGCGGATCATCACCGGGGCGATGCCGACGACGATCAGCGCGACCTTCGAGGTCTCGCCGAGGCCCAGCGCGATGAACAGCACCGGCAGCAGCGCGATCGGCGGGATCACCGCGATGCCGGTAACTAGCGGCCCCAGCGTCGCGCGCACCGGCGGCAGCACGCCGAGCACGAGGCCGACCGCCAGCGTCATCAGTGTCGCGATGCCCAGCCCCAGGCCCAGCCGCTCGAGGCTGGCGAGCGTATCGGTCCAGAACAGGTAGTTGCCCGAGAGCTGGTCCGGCTGGAACAGCAGCGCCGACAGCCCCTTCGCCATGGCATCGGGCAGCGGCAGGATCTTGTCCGACGGATTGTCGGCGTGGCGCTGGCCGGCAAGGACCAGGTAGAGCACCACCAGCATCAGGATCGGCGCAGCGCCGAGGCCGATGCGATGGTTTCGGTTCAGTTGTCGGTTCACCCACCGCATGGCCGGCGCGATCCTTGGCGTTGGAAGGTCGGGAAAGAAGCGATCACAGCTTGCCGTCGGCGGCCATCTTCATGAAGCTGTCGTCGAAGCGCAGCGTGACGTGCTGCGCATCGCCCAGCGTCTTGTTGCCGGGGAAGGCCATGCCTACCGCGTCGGCCGAGCTGGCACCCTTGAACAGCCCCTTGGAGAAGCTGAAGTCGCGCACGCGGGTCATCGTCGTGACCAGTGCGGGCGCGTCGGTCGCGGCGACGGCAGCCTTGGGATCGGTGTAGAGGAAGGTCGTGGTCAGCTGCTTGTCGAACACCTCGGGCGTGGTGCCGGCGAGCTTGGCCATCGCCGCGCGCGCCTGCTTGCCCTGCTCGTCCTGGCGCTTCATCAGCGCGACGGTTTCGTACCAGATGCCCGCCAGCGCCTTGCCGAGGTTGGGGTTGGCCTTGACCGTCCTGGTGTCGACCACCAGCAGGTCGAGGATTTCGCCCGGAATATCGGCCGAGCTGAACACCTGGTTGGTCCCGGCCTGGCCGCGCATCACCGAAAGCTGCGGGTTCCACGCCACCGCCGCCTTGACGTCGGGGCTGGCATAGGCGCCGACGATGTCCGCGTCCGAGGTGTTGACCGTCTTGACGTCGGCCAGCGACATGCCAGCCGTGCCGAGTGCGCGGGCCAGCAGGTAATGCGAGACCGAGAGCTCGGCGAGATAGATCTGCTGGCCCTTGAGCTGCGCCACGCTGGTGCCGCCCTTCATCAGCACGCCGTCGTTGCCGTTGGAATAGTCCCCGACGATGATCGCGCTGGTATCCTTGCCGCCCGCGGCCGGGATGGTGAGGGCATCCATGTTGGCCACGGTCACGCCGTCGAACTTGCCGGCGTTGAACTGGTTGACCGATTCGACGTAGTCGTTGACCTGGACGATATTGATCTTGATGCCGTACTTATCGGCCCATTTCTTCACGATGCCGGCCTGTTGGGCATAAGGCCAAGGCATCCAGCCGGCATAGATCGACCAGCCGATATTGAATTCGGTTTTCTTCTGTACGGCTTCGTTGCCGGAGTGGGAACATGCCGCCAGCAGGCAGGTGCCAGCCAGGAGTGCGATCTTACCTGCCGTGCCGATTGTCTTGAGCATGATTCGCTCCCCTTTCGCAACGCAACATTGCTTGGATCGAACTTCGTGTCCATCGCAAAATTATTACGTGCTGAACTTTTGGTAATACGATGCACAGGTGCCGGTTTGCCGGGCTAAGGATCGTTCTGTGGCAGGTGCGAGGGCAAAAGCCCTTTAAACCAGGTATCTTCGCAGCTGAGCGGGTCAGCAGCCCAACATATCCCAAATCTGATTCGCGACTCGCGTTCACCCGTTTCAGCATGACCGCGCACGTTCAGAATTCGGACGTCCAATACCGCAACTGCGAACAGTCATACGCGCAATGTTACGGAAAAATGGCGCTTTTTCACCAAACAGCGATCTCAGATTCATACCGAACGCCACGGTAATTATTACGCTTGACCGGTTAGGTAATATCGGTACCGTTGGGGGTGTTGAAGTTCAGGGCGACATAACAACGCAAACAGTGATGGCGGCTAGCCGGTCGAACCTAAGATCGCAGTCGCCGTGTAGTGGGGAAGACGTCAGGGTTCGATGTCTTGCGGGCAATTGCGATTGTCCGGCCGGACAACTGCGCCCGATTGCCCCGTCATTGATGCGATGTGTCGTCCGTCGACGGCCCGATGTTTTCAGCACCGGGCCGGCGTGACGAGGATGCCAGGCCAAAACCGGCCGGCATGGCCTGTAATGCCAGGCAAAGGGGAGAGGATGTCGCTTTTGGCTTGCACGCTTTTCGGAGCAACGCGGGGGCTGACGTGAACAAGCGAACTATCCGGACGACACTGTACTGCGCCACGATCCTTATGGGGAGCGCTGCTGCGCCCGCCTGGGCCGTACCTGCTGCTGCCGCAGCGCCCGCCCCCGACGCTGCGGCTCCGGCCGAGGCCGGCACGGGCGGTGATGATCTCAACACGATCGTCGTCACGGCCACGCGCCGCGAGACCACGCTGCAGGACGCGCCGATCAACATCAGCGCCATCGCGCCCGCCGAACTGGCCCGCCAGCGCATCGATGACGTCAAGGGGCTGGCGGCATTCACGCCGGGCCTGACCGTTGCCGACACCGGCCCCCGCTCCACCGGCAACATCATCCTGCGCGGCATCAGCTCGGGCGACACCAGCGCCACGGGCTCGAACTTCGAGAACTCGGTCGGCGTCTATCTCGGCGAAGTGCCGCTCTACCTCGATTTCAAGCTGCTCGACATCAACCACGTCGAAGTGCTGCAGGGGCCGCAGGGCACGCTGTATGGTCTGGGTACGCTGGCCGGTGCGGTGCGCTACATGCCCAACCGCCCCGATGCCAGCAAGCTTTCGGTCGACATGCATGGGCGCTGGTTCGGTGAGGCGCACAGCAAGCAGGCGGGCGTCAACGCCGACGGCACGATCAACATCCCGATCGTCGAAGACCACATCGCGCTCCGCTCGACCGTCGGGTATTACTACAATCCCGGCTTCATCGATTACAACTACCTGCTGATCCGCCCCGGCGTGTCCAACCCGCAGCCCGTGCGCGGTGCAACCGCCGCCGATGCCTCGTTCGGCAGTCCGGCGCAGCGCGCGGCGAACTTCTATTCCAAGAAGGACGTCAACTACGAGGACACCTTCACTACGCGCAACCAGCTGCTTCTGCAGGCCAATCCCAACGTCAAGCTCTACTTGACCTATGCGCACCAGATCACCAAGTCGCAGGGCCAGCAGGCGACCGGCGCGGGCGTGCTCGGCACGGGCAAGTACGAGGCGCCGTGGCGCTATCTCGAACCGACGACGCGCGCCTCGGACCTCTATGCGGGCGAGTTGAACGTCAATCTGTTCGACGTGGCGCAATTGGTCGCGACGACCGCCTGGACCAACCAGAAGGTCACCTCGCAGTTCGACAACACCGACCTGCTGCTCGACCTCGACTACGGTTACGAAGCGTTCCCGCAGTTCTCGTCGTACAACCGATCGACCGGCAACCGCTACCAGTTCAACGAGGAAGTCCGCCTCGTCTCCACCCACGGCGGGCCGTTCAGCTGGGTTCTGGGCGGGTTCTACAACAACTTGCGCTTCCAGTCGCAGTATCGCGAATATGTGCCGGGTTACGCGCAGTGGGCCGGGATCTACCGCCCCGACAACCTCGAATACATGTCGTTCGTCAACACCCGCACCAAGGAAAAGGCGGTCTACGGCGAGGGCACGTTCCACATCACCCAGGCCTGGCAGGTCACCGGCGGCCTGCGCTACTTCAAGTACGATGCCTTTGCCGAGGGTGGCACCGATACCCCGCTGCTGCCGGGCGGTATCCGCCGCACGCCCTATCCGCTGGTGGTCTTCGCGCCGAGCCGCATCAAGTCGGGCGCCACGGCCTCGGACGGCTTCGTGTGGAAGGCCAACACCTCGTACAAGGTCAGCGACGACCTGCTGCTCTATGCGACATACAGCACCGGTTATCGCACGGGGAACGTCAACCGCGTGGCGCCCTGCATCCTGCCGCTGCCGCCGGGCCAGAACGTCTGTGCATTGCCGGGCGAACTGGCGTACCAGCCGGACAAGACGCGTAACGCCGAGATCGGCATTCGCGCCGGGCTGTTCGACAAGCGCCTGCAGTTCACCGCGAGCGCGTTCCACATCAACTGGAATGGCATCCAGGTGCCGAGCCAGACCGTCAACGGCGCGGTGGGCATCGTGGTCAACGGCGGCAAGGCCGTGTCGCAGGGCTTCGACGTGACCGCACAGGTCAAGGTGACGAACGCGCTCTCGCTCAAGGGCATGTATTCCTACACCGATGCGCACCTGACCGAGGATGCGCCCGGCATCGTCGTCAGCGGGGGCGTCAACTACGACGCGTTCTCCGGCGATCGCTTGCCTGGCTCGACCAAGCATTCGGGCAGCGCGCAGGTGACCTATACCTACCCGCTCCCCGAAGGCCGCGACATCGAGGCCAACTGGGCGATGACCTACACCGGCGACATGTACTCGCGCGTCGGCCTGCGCGGCTTTGGCGAGGTCATCCCTGCGTACACCACGCATCGTGCCTCGGTGACTTACCACGGCGGGATGTTCGACGTCGGTCTCTATGCCGACAACATCTTCGACAAATACGCCATAACCGGCATTTCCAACGATCGCAGTTCGTACAACCAGACGCGGACTGGGGTGGTTGAGCGCTACTACGCCACCAGCATCCTGACGCCGCGCCGCATCGGTATCGACATGCGGATGCACTACTGATCCTTCGGGGCGTGGGGAGGCGCCGTTGCCAGGCCGGTAGCGGCGCCGCCTTGCTGTTTTGCCCAAAGGGCGAGGGATTGCGCCAGCGCAAAGACATGGGCAATCTGTGATCCAAGATGGTGGTTCAGGGAATAGCGTGCAGGACCGACGAATGACCATGATGACCCAAGACATTGTCAGTGTGTCCCCGCCTCGCCGCCTGCGCGAGCGTATGATCGGGTTGATCCCGCCTGCAACGCTCGCCGCGGTCGTCGCGTTCTGGGCCTTCGCCCCGGCATCGGTGACCGGCTACGGCTGGACGCTGACCATCCTCTCGACCGTGATCTCGGCGTGGATCCTCGCGCTCGAGTGGCTGTTCGAGCGGCACGAGGGCTGGCGGCTCAACCGGCAGGAGCTGATGACCGACGTGTTCTACGTGGTGCTGATGACCACGGTGATCGGCTGGGCGGCCAACACCTTCGCGGACTCGCCGCTCCATACGTTGAAAGTCTCGCTCGGCCTCGCCACGCCCGGCCTCGCCAAGCTGCCGTTCCTGCTGCAGGTGTTCCTGGTGTTCTTCCTGGTCGAGTTCGGCCAGTACTGGATGCACCGCGCGATGCACAACTGGACGCCGCTGTGGCTGACTCACGCGCCGCACCATCACATCACCCAGCTCAACGCGCTCAAGGGCTATGTCGGCAATCCGATCGAGCTTTGGCTGATCAGTCTCAGCGTGATCGCGCTGTTCGACTTCGACACGACCGCGATCCTCTGTGCCGCCAGCGTCGGGCAGGTTGTATCCGGCTTTGCCCATGCCAACGTGCGCGCGGATCCGCCGTGGTTCTACGCGTTCTTTCTCACCACCATCCGCAATCACAGCCTGCACCACTCGGTCGGCTACGAGGAAACGCGCTGCAACTATGCCAACTCGATGATCCTCATCGACCGCGTGTTCGGCACGTACCGCGAAGGTGAGGGCGTGCTGGTCGGTCAGGACGAGCGCCGCCGCCTGTCGATCCGAGAACAGTTCCTGTTCCCGTTCGTCCCGGTTCTCGACGCATGGAAGCGTCGCCGTGGAGGTGGCGCACCGTCAGCGACGCAAGCGCTGGGCAATTGATCCGCAACGCCGGTCTTGCGTCACCCCGCCACGCGGTGCCAGACCGGCGCACGATGACCAGGATCCCGTCCGACGCCGCTACTTCCATAGCCCTGCGCGCCGCGCATGCCCGCCGCGCGCTCGAGGAAGGCGACTTCGTCATGGCGCACAAGCTGGCGCAGGGGCTGGTCGCTACCGCGCCCGAGGCTGCCGAAGGGCACTTCCTCCTCGCAATGGTCGAGGCTTCGGCCGGACGGCTGGCGCCGGCGGTCGATCTCCTGCGCCGCGCGATCGCGCTCGAGCCGCGCGGGGATTACCTGGCCCAGCTGGCCCGGCTGCTCATCACCCTGCGCCGCGATGGCGAGGCGGCAGAGGCGCTGCAGCGTGCCGAAGTGTCGCCGCCGACCGATGCGCTGAGCCGCGACACCATCGGCTGCGTCTATGCCCGGCTCGGCGATCATGCCGCCTCGGTCCCGCATTTCGCCGCGGCGGTGGCGGAGGCGCCCGACAATCCAGAATTCCGCTACAACCTCGCCGCCGCGCTCAACTTCGTCGGCCGCGTCGACGAGGCCGAGATCGCGTTCGAGGCGCTGATCGCAATGCGGCCGGGCGAAGGGCGGGCGCATCATCTCCTCGCCAGCTTGCGCAAGCAGACACCGGCGGCCAACCACATCACCCGGCTGCAAGGCACGCTCGACCAGGCCACTAACCGACGCGACCGGCTGCTCATCGGCTATGCGCTGATGAAGGAGCTGGAAGACACCGGTGCGCGCGATCGGGCCTTTGCGCAATTGACGGCCACCAACGCCGAACACCGCGCGACGCTGGCCTACGATCCGCAAAGCGACGCGGCGAACGTCGCGGCGATCATGCAGCATTGGCCGCCGCCAGCCTCCGCTCGCCCGCTCGCGGCGGATGCCGGGCCTGCGCCCATCTTCGTGATCGGCATGCCGCGCACCGGCACCACGCTCGTCGACCGCATCCTGTCCTCGCATCCCGATGTGGAGAGCGCAGGCGAACTCCAGGCCATGCCGCTCGCGGTCAAGCTGGCGGCAGGAACGCGCAGCCGAGTCGTGCTCGACCCCGAGACCATTGCCGCCGCAGCGCGCGTCGATCCCGCCGTCATCGGGCGTGACTACCTGGCGCGCGCGGCACATCACCATCGCCGCGGTGCCCCCCGCTTCGTCGACAAGTTCCCCGGCAACTTCCACTATGTCGGCATGATCGCCCGCGCGCTGCCGAATGCGCGGATCGTCTGCCTGCGCCGCCATCCGCTCGACACGGTGCTCAGCAATTTCCGCAATCTCTTCGCGATCTCCTCGCGCTATTACGACTACAGCTACGATCTGCTCGACATCGCGCGCTATTATGCCGGTTTCGACAGGCTCATGGCGTTCTGGCGTGAAGCGCTGCCGGGCCGCGTGCTGGAAATCGACTACGAAGCCTTGGTCGCAGACCAGGAAGGGCAGACCCGTGCGCTGCTGTCGCATTGCGGCCTTGCATGGTCCGACGCCTGTCTCGACTTCCACACCAATGCCGCGCCGGTCTCCACGCCGAGCGCGGCGCAAGTGCGCCAGCCAATCTACCGCGATGCCGTGGCGCGGTGGAAGCATCACGCGGCGGATCTGGCCCCGGCAGCGCAATGGCTCGAACGCGCCGGGATCGCAGTGGCATAGGCTTGGGCGCCCGGGCGGTTGCCAAAGGCCGCCAGTGCGGTACATCGGCTTTCCGGCGCCAAGACCCTGCGCCGCGAGGGAAAACCTGCCATGGATGAGACGACATTGGACCGCCGCACCTTGTTTCTCGGCGCGGGGCTCGTGGGGGCAGGTGCCTCGCTTTTCGGATCGTCCGCCCTGGCGGCGCCGCCGCCGCTGGCGATCCCTCCGGGTATTTCGGCGACGCCAATTGAATGGTCGCAGGCCGAGCAGGTCATGCTATGGAACGGCGCCCCTCCCGGCGGGACGTTCCGTGCCGTCCCGCGCGACGCGAAAATGGCCGACACCTTCATCAGCAATGTCGCTGCGCCTTATCTGCGGGTATTTCGCCCCGCGCGCAGCAATGGCCGGCCGCTGCTCGTCATTCCGGGCGGGGCTTACCGCTTCGTGTCGATTCGCAACGAGGGCGTCGATGTGGCCAAGGCGTTCACCGCGCTTGGCTATACGGTCTATGTCCTCGTCTATCGTCTGCCGAGCGAGGGCTGGCGTGTCGCCGGCGGGCTCGCCCGCGCCGACGTGCCGCTGGCCGACGCCCAGCGTGCCGTCCGCAAGGTGCGTAGCCTTGCCGCCGCCCACGCGACCGACCCGGCCAAGCTCTCGGTCATCGGGTTTTCGGCCGGCGGACATCTCGCCGCCTCGTTGCTGACCGACTATGCCGCGCCGGTCGTGCCGCCGCGCGACGGGATCGACCAGATGGATTCCAGGCCTTGCGCCGGTGCGCTGATCTATCCGGTCATCGCGATGGAGGCACCCTATACCCACGCCATGTCGGCAGAACTGCTGCTTGGGCCCAACCCCACGGCCGCCCTGGTGGCGCGCCGCTCGCCCGCACGGCATGTGACGGCCAATACGCCGCCGGTATTCCTGGCTCACGCGTTCGACGACCCCGCCGTGCCTTGGCAGAACACCCGGCTGTTCGCCGATGCGATGCTCGCGGCGCACCGCCCGGTCGAAGTGCACTATCCCGAGGAGGGCGGCCATGGCTTCGGGACAGGGCCCTCGAATGCGCCGGCCGGTCAGTGGCCCGCGCTGCTGGCGTCATGGCTGGACCGCAAGCTGGCCTAAACGGACGGCGAGGTCAGGCCAGCTCGACCCTGCAACGGCAGACCAGACCATCGGGCGCATAGTCGAGCGTCACCTTGTTGTCGGCCTTGCGCGGTAGTGCGCGCTCGATCAGCTTGGTGCCGAAACCCTTGGCTTGCGGCGTGCGGACTTCCGGTCCGCCGGACTCGCGCCATTCCAGCTCGACGCGATCGGTGCCCTCCGGCACCCACCAGCGTATCGCGATCGATCCCGTCTCGTTCGACAGTGCGCCATACTTGATCGCATTCGTCGCCAACTCGTGCAGGATCAGTGCCAGGCCCTGAGCCGCGTTGGCCTCGATCGCGACGCTTGGGCCCTCGATGCTGATCCGGCCGAAGACATCGACGTGCAACTGCATGACGGCCGGAACGATCTGCGCGACATCCGACGGTGCGACCCGTCCGTCGACCAGCGCGGGCTGGGTTACCGCAAGAACGCCCAGCCGGGCCAGGATCGACTGCCGCGCGGCGGCCACGCCGGGCACATCGCGAAGCGTCGCCGAAACCACGGCCTGCGCCATGGCGAGGGTATTCTTCACGCGATGCGCGCTCTCGCGGGTGATTGTCGCCATCCGTTCCTCGGCGCGCTTCTGCTCGGTAACGTCGTTGCCCTGGACGAAGATGCCATAGACCGCGCCGCGCGCGTCGCGCAGCGGCTGGTAGACGAAGTCGATGAACAGCTCGGCCGGGGCGGCATCGGGGGATTGCTGCAGCATGACCTGCACGCCGTGGCCGACGAAGGTCTCGCCGGAGGTATAGACTTCGTCGAGCAGCGTGATGAATCCCTGGTCGACGACTTCGGGCAGGGCTTGGCGGACCGGCTTGCCGACCAGTTCTCGCCCGCCGACGAGGCGGCGATAGGCCATGTTCGCGATCTCGAACACGTGATCGCGCCCGCGCAGGATGCCAACGAATCCCGGCGCCTGGTCGAACAGCTCGCGCAGCCGGCGGCTTTCGTCCTGGACCTTGTTGGCGCGCATGAGGATGCCGGCCTCGATGATCGCCGCATTCTGCAGGTGCGATCCGCCGTCGAGCAGGTCGGTGATGTCGGCCGTGTGCTGCAGGATCGCGCGCAGGCTGCCATCCTCGGCCAGCACCGGCACATGTGTTGCGCTCCAATAGCGCATGGCGGGGGGCTCGCCTGCGGTCGAGATGTCGTAGGGGATGAACGCGATGTGGTCGGTCTCGTGCGTAGCGAGAACGCGGTCGAACGAGGCCCTCAGCAGACGATAGCTCTCGCTTGTCTCGTCAGCCGGAAAAGCCTCGAACAGAGGCATGCCGATGATTGCCGCTCGTACTCTGCCCACGACGTTCTCGTAGGCCGCGTTGCAGGTCAGTATCGGCAATGCGTGGGTCGGCCCTACCAGAATGTAGGCGTTGGGCGAATATTCCAGCAGATTCCAGTCGATGGCGCCGATGTCGGTATGGGTAGGGATCATCGGCCAGCCTCTCGTCCATCCACCCGCACCCGGCGTTTGCGCCCGGCGCCGCAAGTGGGCGGCAGAGCCGACCCTGCCACACTCCGACCGCCACGCAAATGTAAACAACCATTATCTGCACAAAAACGTGCAGAATTCTGCCGGATTTCGGCCCCGCCTATCGGCCGAGCCAGTGGCGGGCGAGCGCCACGTGCAGGGCTATGCCCGTGGCGAGAACGTCGTCGTTGAAGTCGTAGTGCGGGTTGTGCAGCGGGGGCGGCGTCGCGCCGCGCCCCTGGCCCAGCCAGATATAGGCGCCCGGGCACGCCTGCAGCATGAAGGCAAAGTCTTCCGAAGTGAACGCCGGATCGGGCGCGAGTTGTGCCGTGCCGACGCCTGCCGCAATCGCCAGGACGTCAGCGGCCGCGTCGGCGTCGTTGATCGTCGCGGGATAGTAGCGGGTGTAGGTCACGTCCGCGGCCACCCCGAACGACGTCGCCACGCCTGCGGACATCGTCTCCAGCCGTTCGGCAATGATCGCTTGTACCGCCGGGTCGAAGGTTCGCACCGTGCCGATGATCTCGACCGTCTCGGGAATGACGTTGTGCGCCAGCCCGCCGTTGATCTGCGTGACCGAGATTACCGCCGATGCGGTGGCCGGGATCGCACGCGAGACGATGGTATTGACCTGCCCGACCAGCGCTGCGGCGGCGAGGATCGCGTCCGGGGTGGTGTGGGGGATCGCGGCATGGCCGCCCTTGCCGGTCAGCACGATGCGAAACTTGTCGGCCGCCCCCATGATCGGACCCGGCCGCGTGGCGATCGTCCCGGCGGGCAGGTCCGGCCAGTTGTGCAGGGCATAGACCCGGTCGCACGGAAACCGCGTGAACAGCCCGTCCTCGACCATGGCCCGCGCACCGCCTTGGCCTTCTTCTGCAGGCTGGAAGATGAAATTAACCGTCCCGTCGACGAGATCGCGATTGGCGGCAAGGTGCTGGGCGGCGCCCAGCAGCATGGCCATGTGCCCGTCGTGCCCGCAGCCGTGGAACACGCCGGGGTGGCGGCTGGCGTAGGGCAGGTTGGTCTGCTCGTGGATCGGCAGGGCATCCATGTCTGCGCGCAGGCCCACGCTCCGCCCCGAGGAGCCGTTGCGCAAAACCCCGACGACACCCGTACCGCCGATTCCTTCGTGCACCTCCAGCCCGATCGCGCGCAATTCCTGCGCGATCCGGCCTGCGGTGCGATGCTCGGCAAAGCCGAGTTCGGGATGCGCGTGGATGTCCTGGCGAAAGGCGCGGAGCGGAGCGAGCAGGTCTGCGATCGTCGTCATCTGCGCACGCTGACCGATCGCATGGTCCGCGTCAAAGGGGCAAAGGTGCCAAATTGCCGGAACGGAGCGGGTGCCGCGGCGTAGTGGGGGCGTCCCCCGATGCGAGAGCGAAGCCATGCGCCCGTTTGCCTGCCCCAACTGCCGCCGCCTCAACCATTTCGAAGTGCGCGTCTGTCCCGACTGCAGCGCGACGCTGGGCTATGATCCCGGGATCGATCGCTTCCGCTTCCTGGCCGACCAGGGCACCGTGTGGCGCGACCGCGAGGGCGCGGCCGCCGACCTCGTCGTCTGCGCCAACAACAACGCCTACGGCATCTGCAACTGGCTCACCACGCCCGAAGCCGACGGCGGAATGTGCCGCGCATGCCGGCACAATCGCACCATTCCCGATCTCAACGATCCCGCCGTTCCGCCGCTCTGGGCGAAGGTCGAGGAGGCCAAGCGCCGCCTGTTCCATACGCTGATTCGCCTTGGGCTGCCGCTGGAAACCAAGGCCGAGGAGCGCGACGGGGTGCAGGGCCTGGCCTTCGATTTCCTCCACGCCGGCGATGGCGCGACGGGAGGCACCAAGATCATCACCGGGCACGACGAAGGCCTCATCACGCTCGACGTCTCCGAGGCGGACGATGCGCATCGCGAACAGGTGCGCCTGGCGATGGGCGAGCCCTACCGCACGCTGCTCGGCCACTTCCGCCACGAAGTCGGCCATCACTACTGGTCACGGCTGGTCGCGACCGATCCTGACCGGCTCGAGGCGTTCCGTGCCCTGTTTGGCGACGAGCGCACAGACTATGCCGCGGCGCTCCAGGCCCACTACAATGGCGGCGCGCAGCCCTGGACCGAAGACTTCGTCAGTTCCTATGCCACGAGCCACCCGTGGGAAGACTTCGCCGAGACCTTCGCGCATTACCTGCACATCGTCGACGTCCTGGCCACCGCCCGCGGCTTTGACCTGTCGCTGACGGCCTTCGGGGGCAGCGATGGCGATGGCCACGTCGCGGTCGAGTTCGATCCGTACCGCGCCGACGCGCCCGCTCTGACGGCCGAGATGGCGCCGGTTTCGTTCGCCATGAACGCCGTCAATCGCGCCATGGGTCAGCCCGATCTCTACCCGTTCCACCTGTCAGACGCGATCGCCGCCAAGCTCGCCTTCATGCAGCAGATGGTCGCCGACGCGCGCGCAGCCAATTCGCAGGCAATGGCCGAGCACCACCAGCCAGAGGTCATGGGCGTCGCGTCCTGATCGGGCGCAATTGGTCAGGCGCTGCGGCGATCGCGCGCCCACTGGTCATGGCGCGCGGCCTGCGCCTTGACCAGCGCGGCCAGGCCCGCAGCATCGACTGCCGGCGAGAACAGGTAGCCCTGGCCCAGCATGCACTCCATGTCCGCGAGCTTGGCCGCCTGGGCCGCTGTTTCGACACCCTCGGCCACGACCTGGATGCCGAGCTTGGAGGCGATGCCGATCACGCCCTCGACAATGATCTGGCTCGGCCGGTGCGATACGATCCGATCGACGAAGGACTTGTCGATCTTGATATAGTCGACCGGCACCGAGATCAGGTGCGTCAACGAGGCGAAGCCGGTGCCGAAGTCATCGAGCGCGACCTTGAGGCCGTGACGGCGCAGCGCGGCGACGGAATTGCGCACGACCCCGGCATCGTCGTCCATATAGACCGCCTCGGTGATCTCCAGCACGATGAGCGAGAGCGGTACGCCGTTCGCGCTCATGGTTTCGGCCAAGTGATCGAAGAACCCGGCGCTGTGCAGGTCGGGTGAACTGACGTTGATGCCGACGCGCTGGAAGTCGAGCCCACGGTCGAGCCACTGGCGCGCGTCCTGCGCCACCTGGCGGACCATCGCGCGAGTCAGCGCGCAGGCGGTCTGCGCATCGGTCGTCGCCTCGTGGAACGCTCCGGCGCTGTGGATCTGGCCGCCGACCTCGATGCGGCACAAGGCCTCGAGCCCGGTGATCAGGCCGGTCTCGAGATGGATGACCGGCTGGTAGTAGGCAAGCAGCCGGCCATCGCGCAGCGCGCTGTCCACTTCGCGTACCGCATTCATCCGCCGCGTCATGCGCGTGCCGATCCCCGGCCAGTATCGGATCACCCCGCCGCGGGCGATGTCCTTGCCGTGGTACAGCGCGAAATCGGCATTCTGCTGGACGCGTGTCGCGTTGCAGTCTCCGGGCGTGCAGGTGGCGATGCCGACCGTCGCGGCAGGCCGGACCAGGTCGCCCACGTCCTCCACCGGCTCAGCCAGGGCGCCAAGCAGCCGGCCGGCGGCCGTCTCCAGCGCTTCGAGCGTGGCGGAATGATCGACGATCACGGCAAATTCGTCACCGCCGATGCGGAAGACGCGATTGGGGTGGGCGGCCGCCACGAAGCGATGGGCGGCATGGCACAGCAGCCTGTCGCCGGCATGATGGCCGAACGTGTCGTTCACCGCCTTGAAATTGTCGAGGTCGATCTGGAACAACGCCCATCCGCCCTGCTCGCAATCCAGTGCCTCGAGCGCGGCGTTGAAGGCGGCGCGGTTGGCAAGGCCGGTCAGTTCGTCGGTGTTGGCGCGGCGAAGTTGCTCCTCCACCCGCCAGTGTCGCTCGAGTGCAATGGTGCACAGATCGACGCAGGCATCGACGATGCGTCTCTCTTCTGCGGTCGGCGGACGCGGATCGCGGTAATAGAGCGCCAGCGCGGCGACCGGATCAGGCTTCCCGGCGAAGATGGGCCGGGACCAGCAGGCGCGATAGCCATGCGGCAGGATGTGATCGCGATACCCGGCCCAGGCCGGGTCGCAGGCAATATCCGCGCTGACCACTTCCTGCCCGGTAAAGCATGCCGTGCCGCACGATCCCGCGGCGGGGCCGATCGGCAGGCCGTTGACAGCATCGACATAGGCCTGGGGCAGTCCGGCGGCGGCGAGCGTTTGCAGCGTTTCTTCGGGCGACAGGGTGACGATTGAGCAGGCAAGGCCCGGCAATAGCCGCCCGAGGTCTTCGCAAAGACGCTGCGCCGTGGCCTCCAGCGTCTCGCCGCGCGCGATCATTTCGAGAATGCGGCCTTGGAACTTGATCATCGCGCCATCCCGATCATTCCGGTCAATGCGTTGGTATGCTGGATTTGGGCTAACGAGTCCTTGCGCTGCCTAATGGTGGTACCCGTACGCGCCTGGAATATCTTGACAATTGATCGGGGCCACTTTGCGTTTGACCCGCCCGCCGTTCGCGGCTTTGAACGGGCGATGCGTAACGGTTGGTCCAGCGCCGTCTCTGCTCTCTCGATCAGGCTCTTCGTGCGCCTGCGCCGCCTGCTGCGCGGCAGCGAGGCCGCTTTCATCGTGCTCGCCGCGATCGCCGGCCTGCTCGCCGGCCTGTCGACCAACGCGCTCGGCTGGCTCGCCCACGCGATGCAGCAGGTGTTCTACGGGCTCGAGGGGAACCGCCTGAGCGCTCTGCCCGAAGTGCGCCACCCCTGGCGCTTGCTGGCGCTGCCGCTCGGCGGGCTGGTGCTCGTCCTGTGGTCGCGCTGGCTGCGGCGACGCGGGCGCGGGCTGGTCGACGTGGTCGAGGCCAATGCCCTCCATGGCGGGCGGGTGCCGCCTGCCGACAACCTCATCATCGCCGGCCAGACTGTCGTCTCGAACGGCGTCGGTGCCTCGGTCGGGCTTGAGGCGGCCTACGCGCAGATGGGCGGCGGGATGGCCTCGCTGCTGGGACAGGCTATGAAGCTGCGGCGCAACGACTTGCGCACGCTCGTCGGGGCCGGGGCAGGCGCGGCCGTGGGGGCCGCGTTCAACGCGCCGCTCGCCGGTGCCTTCTATGCCTTCGAGATCGTCATCGGCTCCTTCGTGCCTGGGGCCGTCGCGCCGGTCATGGCGGCTGCACTGGCCGCTGCGGCGATGTCGCGGCTGATGGGCAGCGAGCCTTGGCTGATCGCGACGACCGCTGCCGGACGTGCGCTGGCCTATCCGCAGTACCTCGCTTTCGGCGTGCTTGGTGTAATCTGCGCGGTCGTCGGCATCGTTACGATGCGCCTCGTCACCGGGGCGGAGCAGGGACTGCAGCGGCTCCCCTGGCTGGCCCGCTGGCGGCCGGTGCTGGGCGGTGCGCTGCTGATCCCGCTGGCCCTCGTCACGCCGCAGTCGCTTTCGGCCGGCCATGGCGCGCTGCATCTCAATCTCGCGCTGCGTCCCGGCCTCGATTTCCTGGCGATCGTGCTGCTGGCCAAGATCGCGGCCTGCGTGATCGCGCTGTCGAGCGGTTTTCGCGGCGGCCTGTTCTTTGCCTCACTGTTCCTCGGCTCGGTCGTGGGCCAGGCGTTCTCGATCATCGCCGGGCAATTGGTGCCGGGGCTGGCGCTGGACCCGACCGATGCCGCGCTCGTCGGCATGGCCGCGCTCAGCGTGTCGATCGTCGGCGGGCCGATGACGCTGGCCATGCTCATGCTCGAGATCACGCACGACTTCGCGCTCATGGGCGTGGTGCTGACCGCCTCGCTGGTTTCGGGCACGTTGACGCGCGAGCTGTTCGGTTATTCATTCTCCACCTGGCGCCTGCACTTGCGGGGCAGCACCATCCGCGGCCCGCGCGACATCGGCTGGATGCTCAACCTCTCGGCCGGGCGGATCATGCGGCGCGACTGGGTGTCGATGCCCGAGGACCTGACCGTTGCCGAATTTCGCGCGCGCATGCCGCTCGGCTCGTCGAGCAAGGCCGTGCTCGTCGACGAGCAGGGGCGCTATGGCGGCATCCTGTCGACCGCCGCGGCCTATCGCGCCGACTTGGCGCCCGACACCCGCCTCCATGCGCTCGCCGGCCTGTGCGACGTGACCGTCGCCCCGGCGGCCGACATCAAGGCGATCCTTGCACTGTTCGACGACCACGCCGCCGACGAAATCGCGGTGGTCGACGGCGTCGGCGTGGTGCAGGGGGTCATCACCGAACGTCATGCGCGGCGTCGCTATCTGGAGGAAGTCGAAGCCGCACAGCGCTCGGCCTTTTCGGAATAAGCGGTTCGCGCGCGCCAGACTGGAGCGAACGGTGGCTTGCGTTCCACATCTGTTCGCATTAGGCGCTAGCACATGGCCAAGCCCAAACGCCGTTATGTCTGCCAGGCCTGTGGCAGCCTGTCCTCGCGCTGGCAGGGGCAATGCCCCGATTGCGCGGAGTGGAATACGCTCGTCGAAGAAGCACCGCAGACGGTGTTCTCGGCCAAGCATGACTTGTCGAGCGGCGGTCGCGCGGTGCAGTTCGTCTCGCTCGACACGCCCGTGGCCCTGCCGCAGCGCCGCAAGACCGGCCTTGCCGAATTCGACCGCGCGCTTGGCGGCGGGCTGGTCCCCGGCTCGGCGATCCTCATGGGCGGCGACCCCGGTATCGGCAAGTCGACACTGCTGCTGCAGACCGCGGCGGCCATTGCCAACAGCGGCGGCCTCGTCGTCTACATCAGCGGCGAAGAGGCTTCGGACCAGATCCGCCTGCGCGCGGACCGGCTGGGGCTGGGCAAGGCGCCGATCCGCCTCGCCTCGACGACTTCGGTGCGCGACATCCTCACCACGCTGGGCACCATGGATGCGCCTGCGCTGCTGGTGATCGATTCGATCCAGACCATGCACTCCGACCAGATCGAGGGCGCCCCCGGCACGGTCAGCCAGGTGCGCGGCTGCGCCTTCGAGCTGATCCGCTATGCCAAGGAAAACGGCGTCGCGCTGGTGCTCGTCGGCCACGTCACCAAGGACGGCTCGATCGCCGGACCGCGCGTGCTCGAACACATGGTCGATGTGGTGATGAGCTTCGAGGGCGAGCGTAGCCACCAGTACCGCATCCTGCGCGCCATCAAGAACCGCTTCGGCGCGGTCGACGAGATCGGCGTCTTCGCCATGGCCGGGGCAGGGCTGGAGGAAGTGGGCAACCCCTCGCTGCTGTTCCTGTCGGGGCGCGAGGACCCCGTGCCCGGCAGCGCGGTCTTCCCCGCGCTCGAGGGGACGCGCCCGGTACTGGTCGAGATCCAGGCCCTGACGGTTCGCCTCGCCAGCGGCGCCACCCCGCGCCGTGCGGTGGTCGGCTGGGATTCGGGCCGCCTCGCCATGTTGCTCGCCGTGCTGGAATCGCGCTGCGGCCTCAGCTTTTCCTCGGCCGAAGTCTATCTCAACGTCGCGGGTGGTTATCGCCTGACCGACCCGGCGGCCGATCTCGCGGTGGCCGCGGCGCTGGTTTCGGCCCTGGCGGACCGGCCGCTGGCGGCGGGCAGCGCCTGGTTCGGCGAAGTCTCGCTGGCGGGCGAAGTGCGCCCCGTCGCCCATGCCGGCGTGCGCCTGCGCGAGGCGGCGAAGCTCGGTTTCCAGCAGATGCACGGGCCCGACGGCGCGGCGGAAAAGGTCGAGGGCTTGCGCTTCTCCCCCATCCGCCTCCTGCCAAATCTCGTTGACCGGGTGATGAGCGGGGCTTAGGTCCGGCCCATGACCGGGTTCGATTATGTCGTCTTCCTGATCGTCGCGGTCGGCGCGATCGGCGGGTTCTTTCGCGGCTTCGTGGAAGAAGTGTTCTCGCTCATGGCCTGGGCCATCGTGCTGGTCGCGGTGCATTACGGGCTCGAGCCGCTGACCGCCTGGCTTCAGCCGCACCTCAAGACCGAGACCGGCGCGGGCGTGCTGGCCTATGCCCTGCTGATGATCGTACCCTGGGGGCTGATGCGCCTCATCGCCCGCCGGCTCGGGGCGGCGAGCCGCGATTCCATGCTCGGCCCGATCGATCGCCTGCTCGGCTTCGGTTTCGGTGCGGTCAAGGGGGCTATCCTCGTCGTGCTGGGCTTTGCGCTGATCGTCTTTGCCTACGACGTGGTCTGGGGCGTGAAGGGCCGGCCCGAGTGGATCACCGCCGCGCGAACGTATCCGTTCCTGAATGCCGCGAGCGAGGAACTGGTCTCGATGATTTCCGAGCGCCGCGCTGCCGCGGCTGAGGCGGCCGACGACGATGCGACCGCCAACGCGACGACCGATCCCGAGGCGAAGCCGACGCACAAGGCAAAGTCGCACCGCCGCAAGCATCCGGTGGAAGGCTGACCCATGGCGAGCGTCGCCGTCCTCTACACGCCCGACGTGCTCGCCGCCGCGATGGAACTGGCGCAGTGGCCGTGGCGCGACGATCTGCCGCTGACCGGGTCGGCGCGATCGCGGGCCTGCGGCAGCGCGCTCGATATGGGCCTAGCGCTCGACGATGATGGCAACATCACCGCCATAGGCCTCAGGCCCCACGCCTGTGCCGTCGGGCAGGCCGCAGCCCGCATCTTTGTCGGCGCCGCAGCCGGCCGTTCCCTGGCCGACATTACCGCCGCGCAGGCCGCGCTCGCCGCATGGCTGGCCGATGCCGAGGCGCCCGAGCCGGATTGGCCGGGGATCGCCCTGCTGCGCACCGCGCGCGGCGTTCCGGGGCGGCACGGCGCGATCATGCTGGCCTGGGATGCGGCACTGGCGGCCTTGGCCAAGGCAGGCTAGGCTGCGGGCACAAGACAAGCCAGAACAGGGGCCGTGGCCCCGGGGGACATCACGACCATGACAACCACGACGGCGCAGCCGAGCGCTGCCGACATCCGCCTCGTCATCGGCGCGAGCGCGGCGGGCACCGTGTTCGAATGGTACGATTTCTTCATCTACGGCACGCTCGGTTCGATCTTGACCAAGGCGTTCTTCCCGACCGGCAATGCCACGCTCGAACTGTTGCTGTTCTGGCTGGTCTTCGCGGTCGGTTTCGGTTTCCGTCCGCTGGGCGCAGTCCTGTTCGGCTTCCTCGGGGATCGCCTGGGGCGCAAGTATACCTTCCTCGCCACCGTCGCGCTGATGGGCATCGCCACGGCCGGCGTCGGCTTCGTCCCGCCGGCGGCCCAGATCGGCTACGCCGCGCCCGCGATCGTCATCATCCTGCGGATCGCGCAAGGGCTGGCGCTGGGCGGTGAATATGGCGGCGCCGCGGTCTATGTCGCCGAACATAGCGAGCCGGGGCGGCGCGGGTTCTTCACCAGCTTCATCCAGGCCGGCGTCATCGGCGGCTTCATCCTCAGCCTCGTCGTGGTCCTTGTCTGCAAGCTGGCGTTCGGCCCGGCGGCATGGGCGGCATGGGGCTGGCGCGTGCCGTTCATCCTCAGCCTCGCGCTGCTGGCGATCTCGCTGTGGATGCGCTTCAAGCTGTCGGAAAGTCCGGTGTTCCAGGCGATGAAGGCCGAAAACGAACTGGCCGGCAACCCCTTCATCGAGAGCCTGACCTGGCCCGGCAACAAGAAGCGCCTGCTCGTGGCGCTGTTCGGCATCGCTGCCGGCCTCACAGTGATCTGGTACACCGCGATGTTCAGCAGCCTGAATTTCCTAAAGACCGCAATGCGGATGAACGAGACGGCGGCCGAATTGATCGTCGGCATCGCCGCCCTGTTCGGTATCGGCGGCTTTCTGCTTGCTGGCTATCTGTCGGACAAGGTTGGGCGCAAGGCGCCGATCGTGTGGGGCTATGTCGCAACGCTCATCCTGCTGTTCCCACTCTATCATGGCATCGGCGCGGTCGCCAATCCACGCCTTGCGGCGCAGGCGCGCGAGTTGCCGGTAATCGTCGCCGGCCCCGATTGCCGGTTCGACACTTTTGCAGCCGAGCAGGCCACGCCGTGCGGCAAGCTGCTGTCCGACCTCACCGCCAGCGGGGTGCCCTACCGTCTCGAGAACGCCGCGTCGCTCAGCCTCCACGCCGGCGCCGCGCGCCTGCCGCTCGATGACTATGCCTGGGGCGATAAGAAGCTGCGCGCCGAGCAGTTGCATTCGATGCTGCGCACAACGGGCTACGATCTCGCGCGCGTCACGCCTTCGGTGGGGCAGGCGGTCCTGTTGATCCTGTTGCTCGTCGCGCTCATGGCGCTGTCGGGGGCGACGTATGGCCCGGTCGCCGCAGTGCTGACCGAGATGTTCCCGCCGCGCATACGCTATTCCTCGCTGTCGATCCCCTATCACATCGGAACGGGCTATTTCGGCGGATTCCTGCCCTTCCTGTCGACGCTGATCGTCGCCAAGACGGGCAATCCCTATTCGGGGCTGTGGTACACCTGGGTCGTGGTCGTGGTGGCGTTCCTCGTCTCGGCCTGGGGCCTCAAGGGTGGGATGCCGCGCGACGACGCGTATTGACCGGTCGCCGCCACCATCCCGGTCGCAAGGTTTCGCCACCGGGATGGACCGACTGTTATTGCGCTGCACATATCGCGTCTGCTAATGGTTGACGACATCCGCAGCGGGGTCAGAAAAAAATGGCAAACCAGGCAAAGGACGGCGACACCGTCATCATCAAGAAGTACGCCAACCGCCGTCTCTACAACACGCGGACGTCCAGCTACATCACGCTCGATCACCTCGCGCAGATGGTAAAGGAAAACGTCGAATTCAAAGTGATCGACGCCAAGACTGGCGCTGATCTGACGCATTCGATCCTGACGCAGATCATCATGGAGGAAGAGGCCACCGGCGAGCAGATGCTGCCGACCAACTTCCTGCGGCAACTGATTGCGATGTATGGCAATTCCATGCAGGCGCTGCTGCCCGGCTACCTGGAGGCCTCGATGGAACACTTCCGCGAGAACCAGAACAAGCTGCGCAAGGCGATCGAGGATTCGATCGGCGCCAACCCGCTCGCGCAGATCGCGCAGCGCAACATGGAAATGTTCAAGGCTGCGGCCGCGGCCTTCGTACCCGGCGCCACCGCCGCGGCAACCGCCCCGCGCCCCGAAGGCGACAAGCCTGCGAGTGGCGAGACGGGCGAGCTGTTCGAACTGCGCAAGCAGATGGCCGAGATGCAGAAGAAGCTCGACCAGCTGGGCAACTGATGCGGGTCTTCTGCCGTTAGATTTTGCAAGTGCGGTCGCATTGGGGCGTTGCCCGAATTCGCCGCACCCGCTAACCGGCAGGGCATGAACCAGCCCAAGATCAAGCACGCGCTGCCGGTCACGCGCGACGAAGACTTTGCCCAGTGGTACCAGGCGGTGATCGCCGAGGCCGAGCTCGCCGAGGAATCCGGCGTGCGCGGCTGCATGGTCATCAAGCCATGGGGCTATGGCATCTGGGAACGCATCCAGAAGCTGATGGACGAGCGCATCAAGGAAGCCGGCGTCGACAACTGCTACTTCCCGCTGTTCATCCCGCTGTCCTATTTCGCCAAGGAAGCCGACCACGTCGAGGGCTTCGCCAAGGAAATGGCGGTCGTCACGCATCACCGCCTGATCGCCGATCCCACGGGCGGGCTGATGCCCGATCCCGAGGCCAAGCTCGAAGAACCGCTGATCGTGCGCCCGACCTCGGAGACCGTGATCGGCGCGGCGATGGCGCGCTGGGTTCAGTCGTGGCGCGATCTTCCGCTGCTGACCAACCAGTGGGCCAACGTCGTGCGCTGGGAAATGCGCACGCGCATGTTCCTGCGCACCAGCGAGTTTCTCTGGCAGGAAGGCCATACCGCGCACGCCGACGAGGCGGACGCGATGACCGAGACGCTGCGCGCGCTCGAAATGTACCGCAGCTTCGCCGAGGACGTGCTGGCTCTGCCGGTCGTCGCCGGCCCCAAGCCCGAGAACGAGCGATTCCCCGGCGCGGTCGCGACCTATTCGATCGAGGCGATGATGCAGGACGGCAAGGCGCTCCAAGCCGGCACCTCGCATTACCTCGGCACCACGTTCTCGCAGGCAGCCGGCATCCGCTACCAGGACAAGGAAGGTCAGCAGGCGCTGGCGCACACCACGTCGTGGGGCGTGTCGACGCGCATGATCGGCGGCGTCATCATGACGCACGGCGACGACGACGGGCTGCGCACGCCGCCGCAAGTCGCGCCGCATCAGATCGTGATCCTGCCCATGCTGCGCGACAACGACGGCGACGAGGCGCTGCTCGCCTATTGCGAAGAACTGCGCAAGGCTCTGGTCACGCAGCAGGTGTTCGGTGAAAAGGTGCGTGTCCTGCTCGACAAGCGCCCCGGCAAGGCCACCGCCAAGCGCTGGGCCTGGGTCAAGAAGGGCGTGCCGCTGATCCTCGAAATCGGTGGCCGTGACGCCGAGGGCGGTCAGGTGTCGGCCGTGCGCCGTGACAAGCTGTGGCGCGAGGACGGCAAGGTCAACTTCGTCGGCCAGAGCCGCGAGGACTTCATTGCCAGCGCTGTTGGCGAACTCGAAGCGATCCAGGCCGCGCTCTTCGCCGAAGCCGCCGCACGCCGCGACGCGCAGATCGAGACCGGCGTGACCGACCTCGACGGCCTTGCGGCCTACTTCGCCGAAGACCGCAAGTTCCCCGGCTGGGTCCAGCTCGGCTGGTCGCGCCCGACCGGCGCGGCGCTCGACAAGGTCGTCGAGCAACTGAAGGCACTCAAGCTGACCATCCGCAACACCCCGCTCGATGCACCGGCACCCGGCGGCACCTGCCCGTTCACCGGCGAACCGGCGGTCGAGACGATCCTGATCGCGCGGGCATACTGAGCCGGCCCGAACGGATCCAAGGGTGGGGAAAAGCCGCGGGTGGCAAGCTATCAGCTGCCCGTGTGCCACCTCCGTTCGCCCTGAGCCTGTCGAAGGGCGCTAGCGCTGCGCTTGCCAGCACGGGGCTTCGACAAGCTCAGCCCGAACGGTTCTATGGATAGGGAAAATGTGCGGTAGCAAGCTACCAACTGCCCACACATTACCCCCGTTCGCCCTGAGCCTGTCGAAGGGCGCTAGCGCTGTGCTTGCCAGCATGGGGCTTCTTCAAGCTCAGCCCAAACGGTTCTATGGATAGGGATGATGGGCGGCGGCAAGCTGCCAACTGCCCACACATTACCCCGTTCGCCCTGAGCCTGTCGAAGGGCGCTAGCGCTGCGCATGCCAGCACGGGGCTTCGACAGGCTCAGCCCGAACGGTTCTATGGATAGGGATGATGTGCGGCGGCAAGCTGCCAACTGCCCATACATTACCCCGTTCGCCCTGAGCCTGTCGAAGGGCGACAGCCGCAGACCGCTCAGCTCACGGCGTCGATCGCCTCATCGCTCACGCCGCCAGGCACGATCATCAGCACGCAGGGCAGGGTGCCGGCGTGGGCTGCGAAGTGGCTGACCAGCGGGCCGGGACCATCGTCCGCGGCGCCGAGCACCAGAGCCGAGACCTCGGGATGATCCTTGAGGTATTCGCGCACGACTTGCGGGCCGTTGCCCTGGCGCACCGAGATCAGCGGCGCGAGGCCGGACTCGCTGGCGAGGCTGCCGGCGGCGGTGGTGGCCAGCACCTCGGCGCGGTCGCGCGCTTCCTGCTCGATGGTGGCCTGAACGCTGCCGAAAGCGACGAATTCTTGGGGCGGGACGAGGGCGAGGATGTGTACGCCGCCTCCGGTGCGAACGGCGCGGCGTGCGGCGAAGCGGAGCGCGCGCGCGGATTCCTCGGTCTCGTCCATCGTGACCAGATAGATCCGCTGGTCGTCCATTGTCGCAAGTCCCTCCCGTTTGGCCGCTGAAGCTAGGGCAAATGCCCCCGGCTGGCAACGCATGCCCCATGCGCGGCGATTTGCGCAGCGCCTGCCGTATGACGCTTGACCTCGGCGGCAAAGCTGGTGAAATGCGGTGGTGAATTTCTAAAAATAAAAACCAGAATTTTCCACGAATAACCGTTTTAACGAACCATATTCGCACCTTTGCTGCAAGGACACCGAACTCGCCATGCCCACCGAGATCAAGATGCCCGCTCTCTCGCCCACCATGGAAGAGGGCACGCTCGCCCGCTGGCTCGTCAAGGTGGGGGACAAGGTCTCCTCGGGCGACATCATGGCCGAGATCGAGACCGACAAGGCCACCATGGAATTCGAAGCCGTCGACGAAGGCACGATCGTCTCGATCGATGTCGCTGAGGGTAGCGAGGGCGTGAAGGTCGGCACCGTGATCGCCACGATCGCGGGCGAGGACGAAGACGCCAGCGCCCCGTCCGCCAAGGCCCCGGCCAAGGCGGAAGCCGCGCCCGCTGCCGCACCGGCCCCCGCCAAGGCTGCAGAAGCAGCACCCGCGCCGGCCGCCAGCGCTCCGGCGCAGGCTCCGGCTTCGGCACCGGGGGCAAAGGGTGACCGCGTGATCGCCACCCCGCTCGCACGCCGCATCGCCGCCGACAAGGGCATCGACCTGGCCGGCGTGAAGGGCTCCGGCCCCAATGGCCGCATCACCAAGGCCGACGTGCTGGGCGCGACGCCGGGCGCTGCTGCCGCACCTGCCGCGGCTCCCGCGGCCGCCGCACCGGCTCCTGCCGCAGCACCCGCGGCCGTCGCCGCGCCGGCCCCGGCCGCCGTGCCCGACTACGGCATCCCGTTCGAGGCGCAGAAGCTCAACAACGTGCGCAAGACCATCGCGCGCCGCCTGACCGAGGCCAAGCAGACCATCCCGCACATCTACCTCACGGTCGACGTGCGTCTCGATGCGCTGCTCAAGCTGCGTAGCCAGCTCAACGCCGCGCTCGAGGCGCAAGGCGTCAAGCTCTCGGTCAACGACCTGCTCATCAAGGCGCTCGCCAAGGCGCTCGTCCAGGTCCCCAAGTGCAACGTCAGCTTCGCTGGTGACGAACTGCGCAGCTTCACTCGCGTCGACGTGTCGGTCGCGGTGGCGGCGCCCTCGGGCCTGATCACGCCGATCATCAAGGACGCCGGCGCCAAGTCGATCTCGGCGATCGCCACCGAGATGAAGGCGCTGGCCGCCAAGGCGCGCGAGGGCAAGCTGCAGCCGGCCGAATTTCAGGGCGGCACTGCCTCGCTCTCGAACCTCGGCATGTTCGGCATCAAGCAGTTCGAAGCCGTGATCAATCCGCCGCAGGGCATGATCCTGGCGGTTGGCGCGGGCGAGCAGCGTCCCTACATCGTCGACGGCGCGCTCGGCATCGCCACGGTGATGAGCGCGACGGGCAGCTTCGACCATCGTGCGATTGACGGGGCCGACGGTGCTGAACTGATGCAGGCGTTCAAGACCATCGTCGAGAACCCGCTGGCGCTCGTCGCATGAGCGCCAAGGCCGACACGGTGGTGGTGACGGGCGTGCAGTCGCGCGAACCCGCCATCCGCGTCACCGCCATGCCCGCTGATTGCAACGCCTATGGCGACATCTTCGGCGGCTGGCTGATGAGCCTGATGGACAACGCCGCGGGGCTGATCGCCGCGCGGCGTTGCCGGGGGCGCGCGGTCACCATCGCGGTCGACGGGATGAAGTTCGTCCAGCCGGTCAAGGTCGGTGACGAGGTCTCGGTCTATGGCGAGATCGTGCGAACCGGCCGGACTTCGATGACCATCGCGATCGAGGCCTGGCGCCGCGAACGCCATCGCGAGCAGTCCTCGATGGTCACGCAGGCCAATTTCACGTTTGTTGCCGTCGACGGCACGGGCCGCCCCCGTCAGATCGACGAATAAGGAGAATTCCAAGTGGCTGATCAATATGACGTGATCGTCCTCGGTTCTGGCCCCGGCGGCTATGTCGCGGCGATCCGCTGCGCGCAGCTGGGCCTCAAGACCGCGATCGTCGAGCGCGAGCTGCTCGGCGGCATCTGCCTCAACTGGGGCTGCATTCCCACCAAGGCGCTGCTTCGCTCGGCCGAAGTCTTCAACCACATGAAGCACGCCAAGAACTATGGCTTGGCCGCGGACAACATCCGTGCCGACCTCGACGCGATCGTCACTCGCTCGCGCGGCGTTGCCAAGCAGCTCAATCAGGGCGTCACGCACCTGATGAAGAAGAACAAGATCACCGTGCACATGGGCACCGGCGTGCTCAAGAGCCCGACCTCGATCGAGGTGAGCGGCGACAAGGGCAAGGAAACGATCAGCGCCAAGCACGTCATCGTCGCCACCGGCGCGCGCGCCCGCGACCTGCCATTCGCCAAGGCTGACGGCGACCGCGTCTGGACCTATCGCCACGCCATGACCCCCAAGGTCATGCCCTCGAAGCTGCTGGTGATCGGCTCGGGCGCGATCGGCATCGAGTTCGCGAGCTTCTACAACGACATGGGCGTCGATGTGACGGTCGTGGAAATGATGGATCGCGTGGTGCCGGTCGAGGACGCCGATGTCTCGGCCTTCCTCGAGAAGTCGCTGACCAAGCAGGGCATCAAGATCATGACCGGCGCCGGCGTCGAGGCGCTGGCCGTCTCGGGCAATGGCGTGAAGGCCAAGATCAAGGCCAAGGACGGCAAGGTCGCCGAGAGCGACTTCAGCCACGTCATCGTCGCGGTCGGTATCGTGCCCAATACCGAGAACATCGGGCTTGAGGCGCAGGGCGTGAAGATGGACCGCGGCTTCATCCAGATCGACGATTACGGCCGCACCGGCACCAAGGGGCTCTGGGCGATCGGCGACGTCACGCCGGGTCCGTGGCTGGCGCACAAGGCGAGCCACGAGGGCGTCATCGCCGCGGAGGCGATCGCGGCCGAGCTGGGCAACAAGGACGTGCACCCGCATCCGATGGACCGCTCGAACATCCCGGGCTGCACCTACTGCCACCCGCAGATCGCGAGCGTCGGGCTGACCGAGGCCAAGGCCAAGGAAGCGGGCTATACCGTCAAGGCCGGCACGTTCCCGTTCATCGGCAACGGCAAGGCGATCGCGCTGGGCGAGGCCGAAGGCTTCGTGAAGACGGTGTTCGATGCCAAGACCGGTGAACTGCTCGGTGCGCACATGATCGGTGCGGAAGTGACCGAGATGATCCAGGGCTTCGTCGTCGGCAAGACGCTGGAGACCACCGAGGCCGAGCTGATGCACACGATCTTCCCGCATCCCACGGTCAGTGAATCGATGCATGAATCGGTGCTCGCCGCCTACGGCCGCGCACTGCACATCTGAAAGATCGCTCCCCTCCCGGCATGCGCGGGGAGGGGAGCGCTTTTATCAGCCGTTGACGACCAGCCCGCCGTTGGGGTGCAGCACCTGGCCGGTCATGTAGCTGGAATCGGCACAGGCCAGGAACAGGAACGATGGCGCGACCTCGTTGGGCTCGCCCGCCCGCTCCATCGGCGTGTCCTCGCCGAAGGTCTTGACCTTCTCCGGGTCGGCCCCGCCCATCGGATTGAGCGGCGTCCAGATCGGCCCCGGCGCCACCGCGTTGACGCGGATGCCCTTGCTCACCAGGTTCTGGCTCAGTGATCGCGTGAACGCGGTGATCGCGCCCTTCGTCGCGCTGTAGTCCAGCAGCTTGGGCGATCCCTTGTACATCGTCACGCTGGTGCAATTGATGATCGCGGCGCCCGCCTCAAGGTGATCGAGCGCGGCCTGGACCATGTGGAACATCCCGAAGATGTTGGTGCGGAACGTGCCTTCGAGCTGTTCCTGGCTGATGTCGCGGATGTCTTCTGCGGGATGCTGCTCCCCGGCATTGTTGACCAGCACGTCGAGCCCGCCGAAGCGATCGACGACCTTGTCCACCACGGCACGGCAGAACGCGGCATCGCCGACGTCGCCCTGCAGGCACAGCGCGTGCCGGCCTTCCTGCGCGACGATCTCGGCCGTGGCGTGCGCGTCCTCGCGATCATGGCGGAAGACGATCGCGACGTCGGCACCCTCGCGCGCGAACAGGGCCGCCACCGCACGGCCAATGCCGCTGTCGCCGCCGGTGACGATCGCCACCTTGCCGGCGAGGCGGCCTGAGCCGGGATAGATCGGCTGCCACTTGGGTTCGCGCTGCAAGGCGGCTTCCTGGCCCTGCATCGCCTGGGCCGCAGGGTCGGCGCCTGTCTGCGCGTCACTGGCCTTGGCCTGCTGGTCCTGCGCATTTTCGCCGACCTTGCCCGCGTTGCCATGGGCATGGGGCGTTGTCTCGGCCTGCGGATGGGTCAATTCGGATTGATCGGTCATCGCGGGTTCCCGGGGGTTGCGCGGCCCTCTCCCTTAAGGCTGCGGGGACCACGACAACGGTCGAAAGAAGAAAAGGTGTCAGGCCTTTACCTATGTGAAGACTGAAATGTGACGCTCCTCTCATATGGCCTCGCAATGAACATGGGGCCACGCGGAATGATCGATCAGGAGATTGCGGCTCCTACGGGCCGAAAGCTGCGTGCATGGGAAACATGACTGCGCCGATGCTTTCCAACGACCCATTGATCCATCGCCTGCAACGGTTTCAGCCTCTCTCGTCGGACGACATACACGCGCTCGAGCGGCTGTGCGCGGTGCCGCGGCGGCGCCTGCGTGCACGGACCGAGTTTCTGAGCGAAGGCGACCGGCCGGGGCAGGTTTCCATCCTCCACGAGGGCTGGGCTTGCAAGCTGGTCATGCTTCCCGACGGCCGTCGCCAGATCGCCGGCTTCCTGCTTCCCGGCGACCTCTTGTGGCGCCCGGCCGGCGACGTGCGGCTCGACTATTCGGTCCAGGCCCTGACCGAGGTCTCGATCATCCCGATCGGCGCCGCGGCGTTCGAATTCCAGTTTGCCGCTCGGCCGGCACTGGCGACGGCGCTGGCGGTGCGCGACCGGGTCGAGGAGGCGATCCAGCGCCGCTGGCTGGTCAACCTCGGCCAGCGCAGCGCGCTCGAGCGCATCGGCCACCTGTTCTGCGAACTGCACCATAGGCTCGACGCGATCGGGCTGGTCGACGGCACGGGCTTTGCGTTCCCGGTCACCCAGGTCGAACTGGGCGAGGCGACGGGGCTGACGCCGGTGCACGTCAACCGCACCCTGCGCGCGCTGCGCCACCAGGGGCTGATCGACCTGGAGAGCCGGACGCTGCGTCTCCCACAGCCGGCCGAGCTTGCGCAACGGACGCTGTTCGATCCGGGCTATCTCGAGCCTTAGGTCGCAGATCACAAACCTTGAGCAGGCCGCCGGGAACCGGACGCGGTCACCGTGCGCTTGGGGCCGTGGAGGTACGCTATGCCCGCACGCGCCTGGTGGAAGGGACAGATCAAACTGGCCCTCGTCTCGATCCCCGTCGAAATCTATCCTGCAACGCGTTCCGGCGCGGCCATCGCCTTCCACCAGATCCACGAACCGAGCGGCGAGCGCATCCGTTACGAGAAGGTGGCGCCGGGCGTCGGCCCGGTCGATCGCGACGACATCATCAAGGGCTTCGAGATTTCCAAGGGCCAGTACGTGCTGCTGGACGATGAGGAGATCGAGGCGGTCAAGATCGAAAGCCGCAGCACGCTCGACCTCGTCCAGTTCGTGGGCGCGCACGAGATCGACGTGCTCTATTACGAAAAACCCTATTTCGTCGTGCCGGCCGACGATCTGGCCGAGGAAGCCTATGGCGTATTGCGCGATGCCTTGCGCGCCACGCAGAAGGTGGGGCTCGGCCAGTTGTCGGCCCGCGGACGCGAGCAGCTCGTCTCGCTCAAGCCTTGCGGGCGCGGCCTGATCCTCGAGGTGCTGCGCTATGCCGACGAGGTGCACAAGGCGCAGGGTTATTTCCGCGAGATCGGCGACGACAAGCCCGAGAAGAGCCTGCTCGATCTGGCGACGATGCTGATCGAGCAGAAGACCGCGCCGTTCCACCCTGACGAATTCCAGAACCGCTACGTCGATGCGCTGCATCGCCTGATCGAGCGCAAGAGCAAGAGCCGCAGCAACAAGCGCATTCTCGAAGATCCGGGCGAGCCGGAGCGCAAGGGCGGCAACGTCATCGACCTGATGGCCGCGCTCAAGAAGTCGGTCGGCAGCGATGCGGAGAAGGCAGCGCCCGCCAAGCCGCGAAAGACCGCCACCAAGGCCGCGGGCAAGACGCCGGCGAAGCGTGGCGCCACCCGCCGCAAGAGCGCCTGACATGGCGCGTCGCCCTGCCACGCCGAAGGCTTCGGCCAAGTCCAGCGAGGACGCGCTCGCGATCTACAACGCCAAGCGCGACTTTACCCGCACGGCCGAGCCGGCCGGAAAGGCGGGGAAGGCGGGCAGCCGTCATTTCGTGGTGCAAAAGCACGATGCCACGCGGCTGCACTGGGATTTCCGGCTCGAAGTCGATGGCGTGCTCAAGAGCTGGGCGGTGACGCGCGGCCCCAGCCACGACCCCGAAGACAAGCGGCTGGCGGTGCGGACCGAAGACCACCCGCTGGATTACGCGACCTTCGAGGGGACCATTCCCGCCGGGGAGTACGGCGGCGGTACCGTCATGCTGTGGGACCAGGGCACCTGGGCGCCGATTGCGGGCAAGAGCGCCGCCGACCTTGAAGACGGGCACCTCCATTTCACGCTGGACGGGCAGCGGATGCGCGGCGAATGGCTGCTGGTGCGGATGAAGCCGCGCAAGGGCGAGAAGCGCGAGAACTGGCTGCTGCGCAAGGTCGCCGATGCCGAGGCGGGCGAGGGCGATACTCTGGTGGAAACCGCGCTGACCAGCGTCACCACCGGACGCACCATGGCGCAGATCGCGGCCGGCAAGTCGGGCAAGGCTGCCAAGGCCAAACCTGCCAAAGCGGGATCATCGAGCAAGGCGAAGGCTCCTGCCAAGTCTTCGGCCCGGTCGAAGAAGGCGGCTGCGCTCCCGGCATTCCGGCCTGTGCAACTGGCGACGCTCGTCGACGCCGTGCCGCAGGGGCGCGAGTGGATTCACGAAATCAAGTTCGACGGCTATCGCGCGCTGGCGTCGGCCAATGGGGGTGAGGTGCGGATCCACACCCGCTCCGGCCTGGACTGGACCGAACGCTTCGCGCCGATTGCCGAGGCTTTGGCCGCGCTGGACCTGCCGGGTGTCCTGATCGACGGGGAGATCGTCGCGCTCGACGACGACGGAAACCCCAGTTTTGCGCGGCTGCAAGCGGCGATGAAGGACGAGGCCGATGCCCGCCTCGCCTTGTTCGCGTTCGACCTGCTGGCGGTGGACGGCGCCGACCTTACAAGCGAGCCGCTGCTGGCGCGCAAGGAGCGGCTCGCCGGATTGCTGGAGAATGCCGGTGCGCCGATCCACCTGTCGGACCATGTGGTCGGCGCAGCGGGCCAGCGCCTGTTCGAGACGATGTGCGCCGCGGGGCAGGAGGGCATCGTCTCCAAGCGCGGCGACGCGCCCTATCGCGGCGAGCGCACGCGCGGCTGGGTCAAGGTCAAGTGCGCGCAGCGGCAGGAATTCCTCATCGTCGGCTACACGCAAAGCACCGCGCGGGGTCGCCCCTTCGGGTCATTGCTGCTGGCCCAGCGCGATCCCGAGGGCGAGGGGCTGGTCTATCGTGGCAAGGTCGGAACCGGGTTCGACACCGACACGCTGACCGATCTCGCACGGCGGATGAAGCCGCTCGAGCGCAAGACCGCTCCGCTCGATGTACCCCGGGCCGAGGCGCGCGGCGCACGATGGGTGCGCCCCGACATGGTTGCCGAAGTCGTCTACGCCACCATCACCCCCGACGGGCGGCTGCGTCATGCCAGTTTCGTCGGGCTGCGCGCCGACAAGCCTGCGAGCGAGGTCGTGCCCGAAACCGCCGTTCCGGTCGCCGAAGTCGCCAAGGCCGCGCCAGGGAAGGCGCGCAAGAAAATGCCGGCGCCGGCGGACGACGGCGTCACCATCACGCACCCGGAACGCGTGGTCTTTCCCGAAACCGGCGAGACCAAGGGCCAGCTGGCTGACTGGTATCGTGCCATGTCCGGCCCCATCCTGCGCGATCTGGCGCGGCGCCCGGGCAGCCTCGTGCGCTGCCCGCAGGGCCGGGCCAAGGCCTGCTTCTTCCAGAAACACGACAGCGGCCTGTTCGGCAAGGAGGTCGCTCACGTCAGCATTGCCGAAAAGGACGGCAAGTCGGACGACTATCTCTACCTGACCGATGCGGCCGGCCTGCTGCGCTGCGTGCAGATGGGGACGATCGAGTTCCATGGCTGGGCCTCGCATATCGAGGACGTCGAGCAGCCCGACCGCATGATCTTCGATCTCGACCCCGACGAGGATCTCGAATTCGACGACGTGCGCCGCGCCGCGCTGCATATCCGCGATGCCTTGGCCGATATCGGCCTCGTCAGCTTCGCCATGCTGTCGGGCGGCAAGGGCATCCATGTCGTCGTCCCGCTGACACCGGGCCATGACTGGGAGGCGCACAAGGACTTTGCGCGCCGCTTTGCCGGTGCGCTCGCCGCGGCCGAGCCGGATCGCTACGTCGCGACGATGAGCAAGGCCAAGCGCAAGGGGCGCATCTTCATCGATTGGCTGCGAAACCAGCGCGGCAGCACCGCGATCATGCCTTGGTCGGTGCGATCGCGGGCCGGGGCGCCCGTCGCCGTGCCGGTCGCGTGGGACATGTTGCCCGAATGCGAAAGCGCACACCGTTGGTCCATCGCCGATCAGCCGTTCCTCGCGGGCCACGCCGACAAGATGGAAAGCGAGGGCTGGGGCCGCGCGGATCAAACCCTGCCCGATCTGTGACGCGGCGGTCGATGTCGAAAGATTGCAAAGATGTGACGCTGCCGTTACGGGCCAGCATGACGGCATGGGGGCGTATCAGCCCGTCGCCGCATCCGGAGCCCCATGCGCGCATCCTCGATCGTTCTCCCGTTTTTGTTGCTCGCGGCACCGGCCCACGCCCAGCAGATGGATGACCAGGCCTGGTTGCAGGTCAATGCCAAGCTCAAGATCGACGATCGCTGGAGCGGAACGCTCGAGGCGATTGCCCGCGCCAGCGACCGCCAGGGCGGTCTTTACACCACGGAATTCGGCGGCATCGTCGGCTACAAACTGAGCAAGGCGGTCGAACTCGGCATCGGCTATCGCCATGTCGGTTTTTACAACGCCAATACCGGCGCCGACGAGGACCGCTTGCGCCAGCATGTGGTCGTCACGCTGGGCCGCTTTACGACACGGCTGCGGCTTGACGAACGGTTGCACCCCGGCGGCCCGCAGATCGGCCTGCGTTTCAGGCCGCTGCTGCGCTACAATCTCCCGGTCGGTAATGGGCACACCCTGTTCGCCAGCCACGAGGACATCCTGCTGGTCAACGACACCCGCTGGGGCCAGCGCGCCGGATGGGAGCGTATGCGCAATATCCTGGGGTTCACGCTGCCGCTGGGGCGCAAGTCGAACATCGAGCTGGGCTATCTCAACCAGTACCGTTTCGGGCGGTTCGGCGCACGCCCGCAGATGGATCATGCGTTCAATATCCAGCTGAACCTCGGGTTCGAACGCCATCATTCGCTGGGCGACTAGGCGGCGGGGCCTAACCCCGGTTAGCCGCAGCCGGGCCTTTTCCTGTGTGTCGCGTTGATACCCATCTGCACAGGAGAACAGCCCATGAGCAAGGAACGCAGCCCGGTCGAGGAACAGCTCGGCCCCGCCGGCGACGTCATCCCCACCAATGACGGACGCGACGCGCGCACTGCGGGTGGCCTGCCGCCCGAGCCGGTCGAGGATCGTCCGATGGTCAGCACGGTCAAGCCCGAGGACTATCCGCTGGACGAACGCCAGGCGGGTGTCGAGCAGAAACGCGACTGACGCAGCGACCGCATAACGAAAAGGCCGGCGCTGCTGTGATGCGGCGCCGGCCTCCCCCGTCAACGGGTTTCGCGAGTGGAGATCAGTACGGGTAGTTCACGCCGTAGTGCGAATAGACCTGCTCGCCATAGGCACGGTCGTAGACCGGGTCTTCGCCAGCCGCATAGCGCGGCCCGCCTTCGAGCGTGGAGCGATCGAGATTGACCACGTAGCCGCCCTGCGAGGTATCGTAATCGAGGCTGTCCCAGGGAAGCGGATAATAGTCGCTGCCGAAGCCGAGAATGCCGCCGAACTGCAGCACGGCGTATTCGACCTTGCCGCTGCGCTTGTTGACCATGAAATTGTAGACCGAGCCGAGCTTCTCACCCTTCATGTCATAGACGGCCGTTCCATCCACCTTGTTGGATGCGATCAGGCGGTCGGTTTCGTCGGTCGCGATGCTGTCGGCCATGTCTGGTCTCCGAGAAAAGTGGATGCAGCGTCGGTGCTGCACCCATGGAAACCATCAGGCAGATAAAGGGACCCCGGCAAAGCCACAGGCCGTGGGGCGCACGCGGCGACCCGCGCCTATACTGATCGAGGTTAAGTTGGTCGTCCCGTTCAGGCAGCGATGCAGGCGAGCATCTTCTCCGCGTAGCGATCCGCCTTGGGATCGAATTCGGCGAAGACGTGCGACGCCTGGCCCGTCAGGACGACGTCGCGCAGCCCCGAGAGGCGGTAGGTGCCGAGCTTCTCTTCTGCCGGGGCAACGCCATCACGCTCGTAGACCACGGCGTCGACATGCGGTGCGCCATGGCGCTCGAACAGGACATGCGGCGCCATGATCACGTCGCCACGGTTGTAGACTGCGCGGACGCACAGCTTGTTGGCGATGGCGAAGCCCAGCATGTGGATCGACTGGTCGATGTCTGGGACGTCCGGCGCCGCGCCGGGTGTGTCGGACTGATTCTGCTGCATCGCAGCGTAATAGGCCATTCGCGCCCCTCTGTGCAATCTGCGATCGCGACCGTGACCGCGACCACACCTGGCTCGCAATCATGCGGCAGGCTTGCCAAATTCGCTTGCGTAACGCAGGCGCAGGCGATGACGCACGACGTGATCATCCTGGGCGCCGGAGCGGCCGGCCTGTTCTGCGCGGCGACCGCAGCGCGGCGCGGGCGGCGTGTCCTGGTGCTCGATCACGCCGAACGGCCGGGCAAGAAGATCCTGATCTCGGGCGGTGGGCGCTGCAACTTCACTAATCTGCACACCGCGCCCGACCGCTACCTGTCGGAAAATCGCCATTTCGCCCGCTCGGCGCTGAGCCGCTACACGCCGGCGGACTTCATCGCGCTGGTCGAGGCGCACGGCATCGCGTGGCACGAGAAGACGCTGGGCCAGCTGTTCTGTGACGGGTCGGCGCGGCAGATCGTCGACATGCTCATGGCCGAATGCGCCGCCGGCGGCGCCGAAGTGCGTTGCAACAGCCCGGTCGACGCGGTCGCGCGCGAGGGTGATGGCTTCACCGTGCGCAGCGGCGCCCATGTCCATTCCGCGCCCGCGCTGGTGATCGCCACGGGCGGCCCTGCCATCCCCAAGATTGGCGCCACCGGCCTGGCTTACGACCTAGCGCGCCAGTTCGGGCTCAAGGTCGTGCAACCGCGCCCGGCGCTGGTGCCCCTGACCCTGCCGCCCGACGGTGCCCTGTTTCGCGAGCTTTCGGGGATCGCGGCGCCGGTCGAGGCGTCGTGTGGCAAGGCCGCGTTTCGCGAGGCGGCACTGTTCACCCATCGCGGGCTGTCCGGCCCGGCGATCCTGCAGGTGTCCTCCTACTGGAAGCGCGGCGAGGCGGTACGGATCGATTTCCTGCCCGACCGTGCGGCCGGCTGGCTGCTCGAGGCCAAGCGACAGCGCCCACGTGCGGGCCTTCGCAGCGTGCTGGGCGAGGCGCTGCCCGACCGGCTGGCCACGGCACTGGCCGCGCAGATCGGCATCGTGGCCGAGATGGGCAATGCCAGTGACAAGGCCCTGCGCGCCGCCGAGGCGCGGCTGGCCGCCTGGGAATTCATGCCCGATGGCAGCGAAGGCTTCGCCAAGGCCGAGGTCACGGCCGGTGGGATCAGCACGGCCGAGCTGTCCTCGCAGACGATGGAGGCACGCAAGCGTCCTGGCCTCTACGCCATCGGGGAGGCGGTGGACGTGACCGGCTGGCTGGGCGGCTACAATTTCCAGTGGGCCTGGGCCAGCGGACACGCGGCTGGCCAGGCTGTCTGAAACGGGCGGTCCGGCGGAACGCGCCTGCCGCCCTGCGGCCTGGCGCTGCCGTCTGCGGGACACTACGTGCCGCCTCGCTTAGCCGATAGTGACTCGATCCGGGCTTTATACAGGCGCTCCATAGAACAGGACCGGACCGCCTCATGGCTTTCTATACCGACGCCTCGGTGACGACGACGTATGCTCTCACCGGCAACAAGTTCACCGATGCGCTGCTGTTCGCCAAGCCATTCATGCGCAACAAGTGGGCGACGGTGGCTGACGGCAAGACACTGGTGTCCTACAGCTTTCCCTGGGCCGATGGCGTGGCCAGCAAGTTCTCCGCGAACTACGGCACCGAGCCGACGGCCGCGATTCACGCGGCGATGCCCGCCGGCCAGATTGCGAATATCCAGGGTGCGTTCCAAGCCTGGGCCAATGTGGCGAAACTGACCTTCCAGCAAGTGACCGAAACCGAAAGTGGGACGGTAGGCGACATCCGCATTGCCCAATCATCGTCGGTCACCGGGCAGTATTGGGGCTATGCCAAGCTGGCCGGCAACGGCGCGGCCAACGGCCACGGCGACATCTGGATATCGCCATCCTACGGGTCGGGCTCGTTCGAGCCGGGCACTTACAACTACATGGCGATGATGCACGAGATCGGCCACGCGCTCGGCCTCGATCACCCGTTCGAGGGCAACAAGATGCCCAGCGGCTACGACATGCGCAACTATACCATCATGTCCTACACCGATCCCAAGAACGTGTGGTGGCTCAACCCGGCGACGGGCAATGCCGAATATCTCATCAAGACGCCGATGGTTTATGACATCGCCGCCATCCAGGCGATCTACGGCGCCAATGACGGCTATCACGCAGGCGACGATACCTATGTCGTTTCGCCCACCGAACCGTCGTTCTCGACGATCTGGGACGGTGGCGGCACCGATACGCTCGATCTCCACGCCTTCAGCCGGGGGTGCCGGATCGACCTGCACCCCGGCAGCTATTCGACGCTGGTCTACGACAACCTCGCCACGATCACCAATAACCTCGGCATCGCGTTCGGCTGCACGATCGAGAATGCCTGGGGCGGCCGAGGCGCAGACAAGATCAGCGGCAACGATGCGGCCAACATGCTGTTCGGCGGCGAGGGGGATGATACCCTGGTCGGCAACGGTGGCAGTGACGCCTTGAACGGCGGCGCCGGCAACGACTTGCTCCAGGGCGGCGCGGATGGCGACAACCTGATCGGCGGTGCCGGCATGGATATACTGACCGGCGGGCCGGGGGGCGACACTTTCGTGTTTACCTCGGTTTCGGACTTTGGCGGGTCGACGCGAACCACCTGCGATGTCATCACCGATTTCAGCCGGGTGCAGGGCGATGTCATCAAGCTGCGGCAGGTCGACGCCAACACCACCAACGGCAGCGGCGACGATCCCTTCGTGTTCATCGGCACGCAGCCCTTCCACAAGGTCGCGGGCGAATTGCATTACGCCTATGTCGGGAACACGACGCTGGTCTCCGGCGATGTCGACGGCAATGGCGTGGCCGACTTCGCGTTGGTTCTCAACGGCAAGATCGCCCTGGCGGCCGGCGACTTCGTGCTGTGATTGCCTCCGAAACGAACCTGTCGTCCGTGCCGTAACGGGGGTGGGCAGCGTAGAACTGCCCGACGGTCTCCCTCCGGCAGGCAGCGATGGCGCTCTACAACCAGGCATCCCCGACCCGTACCTATGCCCTGACCAAGGATGCGCGGATCAACGGGCTGCTCTTTGCCGATGCCGCCTATCGCAATGCCTGGTCCACCGTCTCGGCCGGCAAGACGCAGGTGAGCTATAGCTTCATCTGGGGCGGCGGCGTGGCCTCGGTCTTTGCGCCGGGATATGGCACCGAACCCACGGCGGCCACGGTCGGGGCCGTTCCGTCGGGCGCCGCAGCCGACGTCGCCAATGCGTTCCAGCAGTGGGCCAACGTCGCCAATATTGCCTTCCGCCAGGTGGCCGAAACTGCTTCGGGTACGGTGGGCGACATCCGCATCGGCTTGTCCTCGCGCGTTGGCACGGACAATTGGGGATATACCCGGGTCAGCGCGAAAGGCGCCGACAACGCGCATGGCGATATCTGGATCAACCCGCTGTTCGGCACTACGTCCTATGCGGTAAATACCTATAACTTCACCGCAATGATGCACGAGATCGGTCACGCGCTGGGGCTCGATCACCCCTCGAGCGGCAATGTCATCCCCGCCGGGTACGATGTGCGCAACTACACGATCATGTCGTACAACGACCCCTACGGCGTCTATGCCTACAACCCGGCCAAGCAGGATTTCGACTACATCATCCAGACACCGATGGTCTATGACATCGCCGCGATCCAGGCGATCTATGGCGCCAACATGGCCTACCACGCCGGCGACAACACCTACGCCTACGATCCGGCGCATCCCTTCTACGCCACGATCTGGGACGCAGGCGGGAACGACACCATCGACTTGCGCAGCTTCAAGCAGGGGTGCTGGGTTGACCTCCACCCCGGCGCCTATTCGTCGCTCGGCTTCACCAATGTTGCCGTCTCGGACAACCTCGGTATCGCCTATGGCGTCACGATCGAGCGGCTGCTGGGGGGCAGCGGTGCCGATACGCTGGTCGGCAACGATGCGCTAAACCGCATCTACGGCAATGGCGGGAACGACAAGATCTACGGGTACGGCGGCAACGACCGGCTGAGCGGCGGGGCCGGGGACGACATCCTGTCGGGCGGCGAGGGCAACGACATGTTCCTCGCCGGAGACGACACCGGCAACGACCGCTACGTCGGCGGCCCTGGTAATGACCTAGTCACGTATGGAGGGGCCAAGGCCGGCGTCACCGTCAACCTCGCCACGGGGGTAGGCAATGGTGTGGCCGCCGGGCTGGGCACCGACACCATCTCGGGCGTGGAGCGCGCCACCGGCGGTGCATTTGCCGACACGCTGCTGGGCGATGGCTACGACGATGTCCTGTCGGGCAACGGCGGGAATGACATGCTGAGCGGGATGGCTGGCAACGACACCCTGCGCGGCGGGGCCGGCAAGGATACGCTGACCGGCGGCAGCGGCGCCGACCGCTTCGTGTTCGAGCGCGTGCTGGAATTCGCCGGCGCGGTCTCGACGACCTGCGACGTCATCACCGATTTCAGCCATGCCGAGGGCGACACGATCATTCTATCGCCGATCGACGCCAACACGCTGACGGCCGCCGATGATCCCTTCGTGTTCATCGGCAGCGCGCCGTTTCACCACGCCGCCGGGGAATTGCGCGCCACGATCGCCGGCGGCAACACGCTGGTTCAGGGCGACATCAACGGCGACGGCACGGCGGACTTCGCCTTGCTGTTGACCGGGGCGCTGACGCTGACGCGCTACGATTTCCAGCTGTGATCGAGGCGGCAAGCGCCGATCAGATCCAGCGGCGGACATCCTTGGCCAGGACATGCGCATCATGGCGGATCGCGTGGATGGCGCTGTCGTGTTCAAGGTGGGCATAGGCATGCGCGGGAACGGCATTGGCGTCGCCCTCCCACTGGCTGGCCATGACATGCACCTCCGGCACGATCACCGCGCGCACGATCATCAGCGTGCAAACCCACAGCGGCACTGACAGCACCACCGACCACATCATGCAGCGGCTGGCCTTGCTGAGCGAGCGAACCGCGCGTTCGTAGATCATGACGTACCTCATCCGGTTTCCCGGTCCCTGGACCAAGGAGCTAACCGCCGGAGACTGACAGCCAGATGAATGTCGAAAAGTTCATGTTCCCAAAGCGGTGGTGACGCCCATCCGAACGGGAACGGGCCGGAACGCATCATGCGCCCGGCCCGTCATTCGATCATGCGGTCTGGACCGCTGATATCGCTACCTGGCCGGCGCGTGGCGGCCCGATAGTGTCAGTCCGCGATGAAATGCGCCGTCGTGCGGGCGCGGATGTCTTCCACGCTGATGCCCGGGGCGCATTCGGTAAGGCGGAACGGGCTGGCGTGGTCGGCGCGCTGGAACACGGCGAGATCGGTGATGATCATGTCCACCACGCCCTTGCCGGTCAGCGGCAGGGTGCAGGCCGGCACGAACTTGGCCGAGCCGTCCTTGGCGCAGTGCTCCATCACCACGATGATGCGCTTGACCCCGGCGACGAGGTCCATCGCACCACCCATGCCCTTGATCATCTTGCCGGGCACCATCCAGTTGGCGATGTCGCCCTGTTCCGACACTTCCATCGCACCCAGCACGGTCAGGTCGATGTGCCCGCCGCGGATCATCGCGAAGCTCTGCGCGCTGTCGAAGTAGGCGGTCTGGGGCAGCTGGCTGATCGTCTGCTTGCCGGCGTTGATGAGGTCGGCGTCCACTTCGTCGTCGAACGGGAAGGGGCCGATGCCCAGCATGCCGTTCTCGGACTGCAGCGTCACGTCCATCCCGGCGGGGATGTGGTTTGCCACCAGCGTCGGGATTCCGATGCCTAGGTTCACATAGAACCCATCCTCGAGCTCGCGGGCGGCGCGGGCGGCGATTTCGTCACGTGTCCAGGCCATCATGCGGTCTCCCGGCTGCGAGTGGTGCGGAATTCGATCTTCTTGTCATACGGCGCGCCGAGCACGAGCCGCTGGACATAGACGCCGGGCAGGTGGATCGCATCGGGATCGAGGGTGCCGGTCGGCACGATTTCCTCGACCTCGACCACGCAGACCTTGCCGCAGGTGGCGGCCGGCACGTTGAAGTTGCGCGCGGTCTTGCGGAACACGACATTGCCGCTTTCATCGGCTTTCCACGCCTTGACCAGCGACAGGTCGGCAAAGATCCCGCGTTCCAGGATATAGTCCTGGCCGTCAAAGGTCTTGACCTCCTTGCCCTCGGCCACGAGCGTGCCGACGCCGGTCTTGGTGTAGAAGCCCGGAATGCCAGCGCCGCCGGCGCGCATGCGTTCGGCCAGCGTGCCTTGCGGGCAGAATTCGACCTCGAGCTCACCCGACAGGTACTGCCGCTCGAATTCCTTGTTCTCGCCGACGTAGGACGAGATCATCTTCCTGACCTGCCGCGTGCGCAGCAACTTGCCGATGCCTTCGTTGTCGATGCCGGCGTTGTTGCTGGCGAAGGTCAGGTCCTTGACCCCCGAATCGCGCACGGCGTCGAGCAGGCGTTCGGGAATGCCGCAAAGACCGAAGCCGCCGCAGGCGACGAGCAGGCCGTCGCGCAGCAGACCGTCCAGCGCGGCGGTTGCAGAGGGGTATATCTTGTTGGCCATCGGCACCTCTCCTGTGATGCAGCTTGGTAGCGCGGCAAACACATCGAAACCAGCGATACATTTTTATCTTTTATGATAAGCTTCGGCCATGAAACGCTTGGCCATCTACCATCTCGAGACGCTGCTCTGGATCGCCCGGCTGGGCACGTTCCGCGCCGCCGCCGATCGCCTCAACACGACCCAGCCGGCAATCTCCGCGCGGGTCAAGGAGATCGAGGAGCAGCTCGGCGTGTCGCTGTTCCAGCGCGAGGGGCGCAACATGGTGCTCACCGCCCGCGGGCGCGCGCTGGTTGCCGATTTCGAGCCACTATGGGCCGGGTTCGAACGCGCCCTGTTCAAGGCCAGCGACTTTGGCGGCGCCACCGGCATCGTGCGGATCGGCACGGGAGAAATCGCGGCTGCCAGCTGCCTGCCGGCGTTCGTCTGCGGGGTGGAGCGCGACCTGCCGGGCGTGACGCTGGAGATCGAACTCGACCTGACCGCGCGCATGCTGCAGCAGTTGCTGGCAGGCACGAGCGACATGGTGTTCCTCGCCGGCCCAGTCGCCAGCCCGGGCGTGCGCACCACGCCGCTGGGCGCGATCGACCTCGTCTGGGCGGCCAGCCGCGCCACGGTCGAGGCCGGCGGGTTCAAGCGACCGACGCCGGTGTGGTCGATCCCCGAGCATTCGCCGATCCACGGCATCATGACCGAAAGCCTGGCGCGCCACGGCATCGTGCCGCCGGTGGTGCGCACCTGCAACAACGTGCGCGCGCTGGTTGACATCGTCGTGCAGGGCAGCGGCGCCGCCTTGCTGCCTGAAAGCATGATCCGCGCCGAGCTGGCCAGCGGTGCGCTGGTCCCGATCCTGCCGTCGCCGCGTCGCCAGCTGCGCTTCGAGGCGGCGATCCGCAGCACCGAACGCGACCCCTTGATCCTGGAGCTGTTCCGCCGCGTCCAGGGCCTGAAAATTGGCTGAGACGCAAGGGCGCGTGGTGCCGATCATCCCTCGCGGCGCACTTCGCTGCGCAGGCCGAGGATCGTCGCCAAGGCTTTCAGATCGCGCACCACGCTGTCGCTCAGCAGCGCGGCATGGCGGTCGTCGACCGTCAGCGCCAGCGTGTCGTCCGCGCGGGCGAGGGTGCTCGCGTTGAGCGCCGGTGCTGCACAGACGCTGAAACGGCGGCACAGGCGGGTGGCCAGGCCCCAGGCCTGGGCCTCGCGCAGCGCGGAAGGGCTAGCCAGCTGCGAGAGGCTTGTAGGCAGTGTCAGCTTGCCGGTGTTGGCGATCATGGCCGCGGTCAGCATGGCGCGATCGCGGGCAGTGGCGCCGATCCAGCGCTTGCGCAGGCCCCATTCGGACGCGACGTCGCTGCGCAGGTTGGGCTCGATAGTGGCCGAGGCGAGGCACAGCATCGTGGCCGTCAGCCGCAGGCGCTCGCGGCGGTCGGGCACGTCGCCCGGCACGATGCCGGCGGTCCATCCGGCGACCATCGTCGCGGTATTGGCGGCGACGCCGTTGTCCTCGGCAAAGGCGGAAGCTCCGGCGACCAGCGGATCCTGGCTACGCACGGCGGCGGGCATCGCCTCCCACAGCACGCCCTCGCGCAGGCCCCAGGCGGAGAACACCAGCTTTTCCGGCTTGAGCCGCGCAATCAGCACGGCCAGCAAGGCCGCGGTATCGGGCAAGCTGGCCAACCGTCCGCTCGACACCCCGTCGATCGGGGCAAGCGCGTCGCTTTCGCGCCGGGCCATGGCCTTGGCCAGCCGCAGCGCGACAGCCGGATCGGCGACGTAGCCGTGCGGATCGTCGATGGGAAAGCCGGTCTCGACCATGATGTGTCGCGCCAGCGCGCGCAGCGATCCGCCCACGAGGTAGAGCGTCTGGCCCGGCGCGGCCTGCCAATCGGCCTTGGTCAGGGCTTTGCCGACCTTCTGACCGAATGCACGCAGGCCCTCGGCGCGCAGCGCCGGTAGCCGCAGCGTGCCCAGCGGCAGGCTGATCCCGTGCGTGCATCGCTCGCCATCGATGTCGACAAGCTCGAGGCTGCCGCCGCCAAGATCGCCGACCATGCCCTTGGCGCCGGGAAAGGCGCCGATGACCCCGTGCGCGCTGGTCACGGCCTCTTCGCCTCCCGACAGCAGGCGCGGCGTCAGGCCCAGCTTGCGAATATCCTCGAGAAAAGCCGCGCCGTTGCGCGCGTCGCGGCTGGCGGCGGTGGCAACCACGTCGATGTCGGTCACGCCCTTGAGCGAGAGGATCGCCCGATATCGCGCCAGCGCGGCGAGGGCGACGCCCATGGCCTTGGCCGAGAGGTCACCGGCTTCGGCGACACCCTTGCCCAGCCGCGCGGTGACCTTCTCATTGTGCAGGATTTGTGGCGCGCGCAGCGGCTCGCCGTAGATCACGAGGCGGACCGTGTTGGACCCGATGTCGATGATCGCCCGGTTGCGGGCTTCCTTGGCGCGGGCCGAACCGAGTCCGATCTTGCTTAACACCATGCCGGTCAGTTTACCGTCGCGCCGCCGCGTCGCAGCGCCAGCTTGGGCACCTTGCGACCCTTGGTAAGCGCGGCGCCTCGGCCGGAGAGCGAGGGATTGGTCATGAAATACCGATGCACGTTAAAGGGTTTCTCGTCCGCTGCGATCTTGTCGGAGACGCGCTGATAGTCGCCCTCGGCGTTCAAAGTCCAGCTTTGCTCGGTATCGATGAGGTTGGCGAGCATGACCTGGTCGAGGATCTGGTCGTGGACCGTGCGGTTGCGGATCGGCACCAGCACCTCGACACGGCGATCGAGATTGCGGCTCATCCCGTCCGCCGAGGAGATGAACACCTTGGCGCGGCGGTTGGGCAGTGGATTGCCGTTGCCGAACGCCCAGATGCGGCTGTGCTCGAGGAAGCGGCCGATTACCGACTTGACCGTGATGTTGTCGGACACGCCAGGCACGCCGGGGCGCAGGCAGCAGATGCCGCGGATGACCAGGCTGATCTTCACCCCGGCCTGGCTGGCGGCATAGAGCCGGTCGATCAGTCGGCTGTCGGTCAGCGAATTGAGCTTGATCCAGATGGTTGCCGGCTTGCCCTCGCGCGCGAAGGCAATCTCGCGCTCGATGCACTCGTAGATCGTGCGGCGCAGCCCGATCGGCGAGATCGAGAGGAACTCGGGGTTCTTGGGCTCGACGTAGCCGGTGATGAAGTTGAACAGCTGCCCTGCGTCGCGCCCGGCCTTGGGATCGGCGGTAAAGAACGACAGGTCGGTGTAGATGCGGGCGGTGACAGGATGATAGTTGCCCGTGCCGAAGTGGCAATAGGTGCGATAGCCATCGCCCTCGCGGCGCACGACCATCGAGACCTTGGCGTGAGTCTTCCAGTCGACGAAACCATAGATGACCTGGACGCCCGCGCGCTCGAGCTGGCTGGCCCAATGCAGGTTCTGCTCCTCGTCGAAGCGGGCCTTCAGCTCGACCACCGCAGTGACGGACTTGCCTGCCTCGGCGGCTGCGATCAGCGCGGCGATCACCGCCGATTGCTTGCCCGCGCGATAGAGGGTCTGCTTGATCGCCACCACGTCGGGGTCGGATGCAGCCTGGCGCAGGAAGTCGACCACCACGTCGAAGCTCTCGAACGGGTGGTGGATCACCAGATCCTTTTCGCGGATCGCCGCGAAGCAGTCGCCGTCATGCTCCAGCACGCGTTCGGGATAGCGCGGGTTGTAGGGCTCGAACTTCAATTCGGGACGCGGCATGTCGACGATTTGCGACAGCCCGTTCATGGCAAGCAGGCCCGGCGATTTGATCACGAGGGCATGGTCGAGCCGCAGCTTGTCGCGGAGCAGCTGCTCGGCGGTGGGATCGAAATCGTCCTGCAGCTGCAACATGATGACCTTGCCGCGCCGGCGCCGCTGGATCGCGGTGCGGAAATAGCGGACGAGGTCCTCGGCGTCTTCCTCGATCTCCATGTCGCTGTCGCGCAGCACGCGGAACGTGCCCGAGCCGAGGATGCGGAAGCCCGGGAAGATTTCGGCCGCGTTCCGGCGGACGAGTTCCTCGATCGCGATCCAGGCGCCGTCGTCGCCAGGCAGCTTGACGAAACGTGGAAGTGCCGGCGGGATCAGCACCATCTCGGTCATCGGGTCGTTGTCGACCACGCGGACCATCGAGAACAGGATGCCGGTGCCCTGGTTGGCGATGAACGGGAAGGGGTGCGCAGGGTCGATCGCCTGCGGGGTCAGCACGGGGACGACGTGTTCGCGGAAATAGCGCGCCAGCCAGTCGGCTTCGTGGCGGGTGAGGGGCTTGTCGCCAAGCAGCCGGATGCCGGCGTCGGCCAGCAGGCGCGACAGCTGGCCAAGCACGTCGTGCTGGGCATGGATCAGCGCCTCGACGGCGTCGTGGATCTGGACCAGCTGCTGTGCCGGGCTGACCCCGTCGATGGACGGCTCGTCGATGCCGCGCCGAACTTGTCCGGCAAGGCCGGCGACGCGCACCATCATGAATTCGTCGAGGTTGCTGCCCGAGATCGACAGGAACCGCAGCCGCTCCAGCAGCGGATAATTGGCATTCTGCGCCTCGGCCAGGACGCGGCGGTTGAAGTTCAGCCAGCTCAGTTCGCGGTTGAAATAGCGCGCGTGCACCGGCGTCTCGGCCAGGGTGCCGAGATCGGGCAGGATCTTTTCGCCCTCGCCATGCTCCTCGGCCGCGTCCTTGGACAGCATGTCCGCGATGATCGCCTTCGTGCTGGTCGAGTTTCCGGTATCGCGCGCCATGGTCCCGCTTTGCTTTAACCTGAGTTGTTCCAGCATCCCTAGCATTGGCGAGGGGCGGGATGGCAAGCCTTTCAGCGTGCTGTCAGAGAGTGTCGATCCGGCACCCGAAACTCTACGCAATCCATCGACAATCGCGCGCGGCTGAACGCCGAGAGGCTTCTGCGGCCCGAAGCATCCGGTAATGCTGGGTCATCCCGGTGAGTCGCAGCCCACGGCGCGCTCGCCGGATCATCTGCAGCGGGCGGGTGGCGCATGTCCGCCCGCTGCAGAGCCCCTTTCAAGAAAGAGGCCCTCCGTCAGGCCTGACGGCCTGCCACCTCCCCACCATGTGGGGAGGATCGACCCTTAGGTCCTCCCACAAGGTGGGGAGGGGGACCGCCGGCGCAGCCGGTGGTGGAGGGGTGAACACAAGCGACGAAAGTTTCCCTTTCCCCCCTAGAAAAACTCGTTTTAACTCTATCGGAATGGTTGAGTATAAGAGGGTGGCGCGGCCGGACTTGTTCATCCGCCGTGCACAGGTCCTGGAGTTCCGCATGTCCCACAAGCCCGTCTCGTCCGATCCGGAAGCGGCTCGCCTGATCGAGCAGTCGCTCGACAGCGTGCGCGAGGCACTGGTGGGTCTGCGCTACGGTCATATTGGCATCACCATCCACGAGGGCCGCGTCGCCCAGATCGACATTACCGAAAAGCGCCGGCTCAAGACCGGCTGATCCTTGCACACGGCGTGGTTGCGCAACGGCCCGGAGGGAGGGCTGCAACCACCCGGAAAAACCAGACTTCATGCTGCCTCCGCTACGGTTCCTCGCCGCGCAGGGGCAGACATGTCCGAAGGGATTGACCATGCGTCTTCGTCACAGCCTTGCCACCGCCACCGCCGCCACCACGCTCGCGCTCGTTTTCTCTGCCCCGGCCCATGCCGCCGATGCCGCCGCACCTGCCGACGCAGCCGAAGCGCAGGGCGCCGCCGCCCAACCGCCGATCGACGACAGCATCGTCGTCACCGCACGTCGCCGCGCCGAAACCGTGCAGACCGTCCCGCTGGCCGTGACCGTCGTGGGTGGGCCGCACATCGACAACAACGGCGCCTTCAACGTCGGCCGCCTGACCCAGCTGACGCCGACGTTGCAGTTCTACTCGTCCAACCCGCGCAACACCTCGGTCAATATCCGCGGCCTCGGCGCGCCGCTCGGCCTGACCAACGACGGCATCGAGCAGGGCGTGGGCGTCTATATCGACGACGTGTTCTACGCGCGTGCGGCATCCTCGACGTTCGACTTCCTCGACGTGAGCCGCATCGAGGTTCTTCGAGGACCGCAGGGCACGCTGTTCGGCAAGAACACCACCGCCGGTGCGCTCAACATCACCACGCGCGCCCCGACGTTCGAGCCCGAGGCGCGCCTCGAGGCGACTGCGGGCAACCTCGGCTTCCGCCAGGTCAAGGCCGCTGCGTCCGGCCCGATCACCGACAAGCTGGCGGTGCGTATCGCGGGCTCCTACACCGAGCGCGACGGCACGATCTACAACATCCCGCAGCGCAAGTGGATCAACTCGCAGGACAACAAGGGCGCGCGCCTCCAATTCCTGTGGAAGCCGACCGACGGTGTCGAATTCACCCTGTCAGGTGACTACAACAAGCAGAACCCGATCTGCTGCGCGCAGATCTACGTCCGTACGGGATCGACCCAGCGTCCGCTCAACCGCCAGTACGCCGCCCTCGCCGCCGCGCAGAACTATGCTGTGCCCAGCACGAACCCCTTCGACCGCCTTGCGGACGAAGACGTGGCACTGCGCGCCAAAAACGAAATCGGTGGCGTATCGCTGCGCGCCAAGATCGACACCGGCCTCGGGCAGATCACCTCGGTCACCGCGTGGCGCTATTGGGACTGGGACCCCTCGAACGACCGCGACTTCCTCGGCCTGCCGATCACCACGAAGTCCAACAACCCCTCGCACCAGGACCAGTATTCGCAGGAACTGCGCCTGACCGGCGAGACCGGCCGCTTCAACTACACCGTCGGCGCGTTCGGCTTTTACCAGAAGATCCACACCACCGGCGTTCAGCAGCAGGGCCCCGCGGCCAGCAAGTTCCTGATCGCGCCCAGCAATGCGCTGTCGAACGATCCTTCGGTGCTCAATGGCCTGACTGCCGCGAACGACATCACGCTCAAGAACACCAGCGCGGCGCTGTTCGGCAAGTTCGGCTACAAGCTGACCGATACCCTGTCGATCCAGCCGGGCATCCGCCTGAATTACGACAAGAAGGACGGCGTCTACAGCTCGGTGGTAACGGACGGCACCGGCGCGCTGGTCCTGTTCAAGCCCAACAACTCCGCACGCGAGAAGGCCCAGCTAGCGGTGCTCGCCCCGCAGTATTTCGCCTCGAAGTTCAGCGACTGGAACCTGTCGGGCGACGTGACGCTGGCCTATGATCCGGCGCCCAACATCCACACCTATGCGACTTATGCGCGCAGCTTCAAGTCGGGTGGCCTCAACCTCAACGGCGTGCCGGCCAATGCCGACGGCACCCCGCTGACCTCGCTCGCGACGATCGCGCCGGAACGCGTCAATCACTTCGAACTGGGCATCAAGACGCAGTTCTGGGACCGCAAGGGCACGTTCAACGTCGCCGCCTTCCGCACCGAGATCAACAACTACCAGGCGCAGGTCACCAACTACACTGTGGGCGCGCTGCGCGGCTATCTCGCCAGCGCGGAAAAGGTCCGCACCCAAGGCGTCGAGATCGACTTTGCGCTGCGTCCCAGCGAACGCTTCAATGTCTACAGCAACGCTGCCTATACCGACGCGAAGTATGTTCGCTTCCGCAATGCGCCGTGCGCACCCGAGCTTTCGGGCGGCACCGCGCAGGCACTGGACGCCAACGGCAATCCGACCGGTCCCACCAGCCCGGCGGGCACCCCGGGGGGCGTCAGCCCGGCCAACTGCGACATTTCCGGGCAGGTCCTGCCCGGCGTGTCGAAGTGGGCGTTCTCGTACGGCGCGGAAGCCAACCTGCCGTTCCAGGGCTTCGGCGGCGAAGCGCAGGCCTATGTCGCGGTCGATGGCAATTACCGCTCACGGTTCTCGTCGAACCCGACGCCCTCGGCCTATACCTGGATCGAAGGCTATGCGCTGACCAACTTCCGCCTCGGCGTGCGCCGCGAGGGCAGCATCGACATCTATGCCTGGCTGCGCAACGCGTTCGACGTGCACTACTTCGACCAATTGGCGGTCGCCTCGGGCAACACCGGCCTGATCGTCGGGCAAGTCGGCGATCCGCGTACCTACGGCCTGACCGTGCGCACGCAGTTCTGATCGCGGTCTGCGATGTCACGTGGAGCGGGCGGCGTCGGGTTCGGCGCCGCCCGCTTCGTGCATGGAGCCATTGGCCCATAGGCACATGGGCAGCGACCTGATATGCGAGAGGCATACCGCAGGCAGGACGAAACACCCGCATGACCACGACCACGTTTGGCGCCGCCGCGCCGCGCCGCTATGCTCTGGGTGCCATCGTGCTGCATTGGGCCATCGCGGCCCTGCTGATCTTCCAGGTCTCGCTTGGCTGGCGGCTGGAAGACCTCCCGGAAGGGACGGCGCAGTTCGCCGGTTACCAGTTCCACAAGTCTGTCGGCTTCCTGATCCTGGCGCTCAGCCTCGCCCGGCTGGCGATCCGGCTCGTGGTGCGGCGGCCCGCCCCGGCCGAGGGTGCGCCCGCGGTCAAGCTGCTGGTCAAGGTCGTCCATGTCCTGCTCTATGCGGTGATGATCGTCGGCCCGCTGTCGGGCTGGATCATGATCTCGACCTCCAAGATCCGCATGCAGACCATGGTCTTCGGCAGCCTGCCCATGCCCAACCTGCCGCTGGGGCAGGGCTGGAACGCGCCGGCCGAGACGATCCATGGCGCACTCGGGCTGGTCACGCTCGGCCTTTTCGTGCTGCACGTGGCCGGTGCGCTGCGCCATCACTTCATGGGCGACGATCTCATGGGCCGCATGGTCCCGTCGCGAACGCGGCAGGGCCTGACGATCGGTACGGCCGTGCTGCTCGTGCTGGTGATCGGCATGTTCCCGCTCGCGCGCATCTGGCCGTTCGGTGCTGCCGCGCCCGCCGTCGCAGCCCCGGCGGCCGAAGCTTCTGGCCCCGCTGTGGATCCGGATGCCGAGGCCACTGCCGCAGTCGCTGACGCCTCTGCCGATGCCATGCCGGCCGACGATGCCTCGGCCGCCGCTTCGACTGCGCCGGGCGTCAGGGCCAGCGACTGGCGCGTGGCGCCGGGCGGCAAGCTGGGCTTCCGTGCCACGTATTCCGGCGAAGCCGTCGTCGGCAGCTTCTCCCGCTGGGACGCGAAGATTCGCTTCGCACCCGAAGATCTCGAGCATTCGACCCTGCGCGTCACGATCGACCTGGCCTCGGCCGCGTCGGGCGATGCGCAGCGTGACGACATGCTCAAGGGCGACGGGTTCTTCCATACGGCCGCGCATCCCCAGGCGGTCTATACCGCCTCGCGTTTCCGCGAGCAGTCGCCGGGGCATTACGTCGCGCAAGGGACGCTGTCGCTCAATGGCAAGATCCGCCCCGTGCCGCTGGCGTTCGTGCTGACGGTCAAGGGCGACGCCGCCGACGCCCATGGCACGGCAAGCCTGTCGCGCAGCGCGTTCGCGGTCGGGACCGGGGAGTTTGCCGGCACCGATACGCTGCTCGATGCGGTGACGGTGGACTTTGCGCTGAAGGCGCGTCGTCAGCCCTGACCGCTGGCGCCTGGAGGGGGGCTCAGCCCAAGGGCCCGCCGGGCGATCCGCCCGCGCGGATACCCGAGAGGAAGAAGGCGAGGTAGCGTTCGGCCCAGTCGTCGTGTCGCGCCCGTGTCTGGCCACCCTCCGAGCTGGCCATCTTGTAGTGCCCGATAACGCCCTCGAGCCAGAAGCGCGCCGCGGCCTGGCAGTCGCCGACGAGGATCTCCCCCCGCTGCTGCGCGCGTTCGAGGTGTCCTCGGATCTGCTCGACGGCGCTGCGATAGACGTAGGCGCGATAGCCGCCCTGCGCGCTCCCCGCCTCGTTGTCGAGCACATCGATGAGCCGTTCCATCAGCTTGCCGTCGGGCGAGAACAGCAGTTCCATCGCCTCGGTCGCGCGCAGGCGAAAGGCATCGGCGACGGGGAGGTGCTCGCCCTGGGCGTCGAGGAATTGCTTGCGCTTGGCGATGCCGTGATGAAGCAGCGCCTCGAACAGTTCGCGCTTGCCGGCAAAGCGGGAATAGATCGTCGCCTTGCCGATCCGCGCGTGCCGCGCCACCCGGTCGAAGGTAAAGGCCTCGAAGCCGACCTCGAGCAGGACGTCCCAGCTGGCGTCGAGAATCTTGCCGTAAAGCTGCTCGGCTTCCGCGACAGAGGGGCGTCCACGTCGCACCGCGCCGCAGGAACGGCCAGGCGATCGGGACCCGGCGGGGGATTTCGCGGCGGTTTCAGCCGAATTCGGCGAATCGTCGGGGCCGCCGCCGGCGTGTCCGGTGTCAGTGTCTGACGGGTGATCCGGGCTGGATGGCCTGTGCGACATCATCCTGCCGCCCGTCGATACGCGCCGCCGCGATCATGGCCACCGAGGCCTCCACGGTGGGGCCCGTGAACATCGGCGTGGTGCCCAAGGGATTGTCGATGCGGCCGAATTGATGGGCCATGCCATTGGCGCAATGCGCCGCGCAGGTCATCTCCAGACCTTCCTGATAGGCTTCCAAAATGCGGCGCCCGAACTGCGTAAACCAGTCCATCGTTCCCGTTCCTCAACCCAGTGGTGTGGCGCCTTTGCGGCGCTGCTGACGGAAAAGCTGCCACACAACCGGATTGATGCAAAGCACTATAAACAGAACGGGAACGGTCCATTTCAGGCCTCCGGTCTGCGCGGCTGCCAACCTAGCCCGAGCGCCTTCTGGACGGCGATGTAGTCGGTCGTCAGCTCGGCCGCCGCCGCAGCGCTGGCCTGCGCCGAGAGCAGGCGCTGGCGCTGCGCGGTAAGCGCGTCGCTGGCCGCGATCGTGCCGGCACGGGCGCGCTGCTGCTGGAGATCCTCGGCGCGGGCGGCCTGGCCCTGCGTGTCGAGCGCCTTGCCATAGACCTGCCGCTGGCCGCCGAAGCGGGTCAGCGAGGTTTCGGCATCCTGCAGGGCAGTCAGCACCGTGTTGCGGTACTTGGCCTCCGCCTCGTCGTAGGCGGCGCGCTTGTTGCGCACCTGCGCCTTGTTGCGGCCGCCGTCGAACAGCGACCAGCGCAACTGGGGCAGGGCAAGGCCGATGATCTTGGCCGGATCGACCACGTCACCGATGTTCGGCCCGCCAAGGCCGAGCAGGCCCATGAAGCTGATCTTGGGCAGCCCTTCCGAAATCTGCGCACCGATGTCGGCATTGGCCGCTGCCAGCTGGCGCTCGGCCATGCGGATATCGGGCCGGTTGCGCAGCAGCGTGGCCGGGTCACCGATCGCGACGCTCGCGGGCGGCATGGGCAGCGGTGCCGGCGGCGTCAGCGTGGCGTCGAGCGTTCCGGGTTCCGCACCGGTCAGGACCGCCAGCTGGTCGATCAGCACGACGATGTCGGCACGCGCCTTGGCGCGATCGCCTTCGGTCTGGGCGGCCTGTCCGCGCAGTTGGGCCAGCGGTTGTTCGGGCGCGGTGCCACCGGCCAGGCGCTGCTGAGCAAGATCGACGAGGCGCGCATCTACGGCGGCCTGCTGGTCGAGCAGTGCTAGGACCGCCTGCCGGGCGCGAAGCGCGACGTAGGCACGGGCGATTTCGGCCGAGAGCGTGACCTGCGCATCGGCGGCGCCGGCCTCGGCGGCCTCGGCGCGGGCCGTGGCCGCCTCGATCTTGCGATGCGTGCCCCCGAACAGGTCGATCTCCCAGCTGGCGTCGAACCCGAGGTTGTAGATCAGCGAGTCCGTCCGGCCGCTGTCGTTGCCGCCGAGGATGTTCTTGGGCACGTTGATGTAGGGCGTTGCCGCCGAGGCGCTGACGGTCGGGATCAGCGCGGTCTTGTTGGCGGCGAGGCCGGCACGGGCCTGTGCGATGCGGGCATTGGCGGCCGCAATGTTGGGCGAATCCGCGAGGGCGCGATCGATGAGCTGCGAAAGTGTCGCGTCACGCAGCGTATCCCACCAGCGGGCGCTGGTGGCGACGGCCGAGGTCTGGGCCGGATCGGCGCGCATGAATGCACCGCGTGCGGCCGCCGTGGGTGCTGCTGCCGGGGCGCCCTTGAAATCGGGGCCGACGGTCGTGCACCCGGCAAGCGCCAGCGCAAGGGTTGCGCCGAGCGTTGCCGGAAGGATGGGCGCGCCGCCAAGCCGGGGGCTGCGCGAAGGGCGGAGGCTCGTGAACAGCATCAGTGCATCGCCATCTTGTGGTGGCCCCGGGGAAGGGGGCGGAGAAGGAAAACGAGCGGAATGACGATCGAAATGCAGACCATCAGCGCGATAAATTCGTCGGTGTAGGCCATGACCAGCGCCTGCTTGAGCACAGTGCCGTCGATCGAGCGCAGCGCGGCAGCGAGACCTTCGGGACCTCCGCCGAACGACGCGGCCTGGCTGGAGACCCAGTCCTGCACCGCGCCGCTATTGGCCGGCAGGGCTTCGTGGATCGTCCAGCGGTGATATTCCTCGCGCCGTTCCTGCAGCGTGGCGAGCAGGGCCAGTGCGATTGAGCCGCCGAGGTTGCGGGCGGCGTTGAACAGGCCCGAGGCATCGCCCGCCTCTTCGGGTTTCACGCTGGCGATGGCCGCCTGGTTGAGGAACAGCATCGACAGCGCCTGGCCTAGGCCACGCATCAGCTGCGAGATCACGAAGTCCGACCCGTCGGAATTGACGGTGAGTGTCGTGTCCATCCAGCACGATCCGGCCATTATCAGCATGCCGGTCATCACCACGAAGCGCAGGTCGAACCGCGCGACGAGGATCGGGAACAGCGGCATCATCATCGCGGCGGGAATGCCCGACAAGAACACGATCTGGCCAGATTGGTAGGCATTGTAGCCGGCGATCGCGGCAAGGAACTGCGGGATGACGTAAGCCGTGCCATAGAGCACCGCGCCGATCAGCAGGCCGAGCACGAAGACCGCGGCAAAGGCGCGGTTGCGCAACAAGGCCAACTTGATCACCGGTCGCTTGGCATAGAACTGGCCGAGCGCGATCAGCACGAAACCAAGCGCGGTCACGCCCGTCAGCTTCCAGATGAGGTCGGACTGGAACCACTGCTCGCGGTTGCCTTCCTCGAGCACGACGGTCAGGCCGCCGAGGCCCAGGGCCATGCCGGCGATCCCCATCCAGTCGGCCGAGAACAGCTCCTCGAGCTTCATCTTGGCATTGGTGAGGCCCACGATCAGGAACACCATCAGGATGATGCAGATCGGGATGTTGATGAAGAAGGCATAGTGCCACGAGAAATTCTCGGTCAGCCAGCCGCCGGCCAGCGGCCCCATCACCGGTCCCAAAATCAGCGTCGAGCCGAACAGCGCGGTGCCCATCGGCTGCTGGTGCCGCGGCAGGCGCGTGGCGATGATGGTCATGCCCGTCGGGATCATGGCGCCGCCGGTAAAGCCCTGGCCGACGCGGCCGACGATCATCATCGTCAGCGTGGTCGAAAGGCCGCAGACGATCGAGAACCCGGTGAACAACACCGAGGCGATGAGCAGGAAGCGCTTGAGGCCGAAGACGCGCTCCAGCCACGCGGTCAGCGGGATGATGACGATCTCGGCAACGAGATAGCTCGTGGCGATCCAGGTGCCTTCGGTCGACGAGGCGCCGATCTCGCCCTGGATGGTGGGCAATGCCGAGTTGACGATCGAGATGTCCAGCGTGGCCATCAGCGCGCCGATGGCGCCCGCGATCACCGCCAGCCAGGCGGTGATGTCCGCGTTGCCGTTCGCCGTGCGGCCGGTGGAGGGCGCGGCGTCCTGTCCGGCCCCACTCTTTCGGGCATCGGCCTCGGCCGGCACGCTTGCGCCGCCGGCCATTACTTGGTTCCCTTTTCCTGCTCGGCCCGGATCGCCTTGATCGCGCCCTGTGCGCCCTTGGTGTCGACCTTGACGGTCAACGACAGGCCGGGGACCAGCACCTTACGGCTCTCTTCACCCGCATTGATCCGGATGCGGACGGGCACGCGCTGCACGATCTTGGTGAAGTTGCCGGTCGCGTTCTGCGGCGGGATCAGCGAGAAATTGGCGCCGGTGCCGGGCGTGATGCTGTCGACCACGCCGTGGAAGTCGACGTCGGGAAGGGCGTCGACGTGCATGGTCACGGGCTGACCCGGGCGCATCAGGCCGATCTGCGTTTCCTTGAAGTTGGCCTCGACGTAGATTGCCTGAGTCGGCACGATCGTCAGCAGGCGCTGCCCGGGCTGGACATATTGCCCGAGGCGGACGGCCGAGGACCCGACCTTGCCGGCGATCGACGCGGTGATGCGCGTCGTGCCGAAATCGTTGCGGGCGGCCTGGCGCTGCGCCTCGGCCGAGCCGATCTGCGCATTGGCCTGCTGGACCTGGGCACGCGTGGTGGCGATCTTGCTGGTCGCAGCCTGTACCATCGCCTGCTTGGCGCGCACATCGGCCGCAGCCTTATCGCGCGCGCTGGTCAGCTGGTCGAGCTGGGTCTTGGGTTCGGCGCCCGACGCGGCGAGGGGAGCGTAGCGCGCCACTTCGCTGCTGTAATAGGCCAGATCGCGCTGCGATGCGGCGAGGGCGGCGCGCGCCTGATTGAGGCTGGCTTGCGCCTCGGCAATGCCGGCATTGGTCGCCTGCTCGGCGGCACGCGCTACGGCGACCTGGGCATCGGCCTGGTTCAGCTTAGTGCTGTAGTCGGTCGGGTCGATCTGCAGGAGGAACTGTCCGGCCTGGACCTGCTGGTTGTCGGCCACGCCGATCTGGCGGACGTAGCCGGCCAGCTTCGAGCTGACGGTCACGCCATCGGCCTTGACGTAGGCGTCGTCGGTCGACTGGATGTACTGACCGTTGTTGCGGTAGTCGATGAAGGCATAGATGCCATAGACCAGCCCGACCGCGGCGACGCCGATCGCGATGCGGCCGATCAGGCGCTTGCGACTGCGCTTCTGCTCGGGCGCGACGTCGTCGGTTTCAGGCTTATCGGAAGAGGCGCTCATCGGGGACATCCTGTCGCTGCGAAAATAGAACGAGACCGTTCAGTTCCATTTAGCGCACATGCATTCGCTGGTGCGGCGAAACAAGTGCAAGTTTGCAAATCCAACATGAAAATTATGCAATCGTCAGGATCGATTTCCCGAATGGCGATGTATCGGCTGCGTGACGCCGGCCCCATCACGCCTCGCATCATTTGCACGAGGGGATGTGGCGTGCTGCAGCCGCCCTGCGCCGCGGTTCATGATCCAGATTGGTTTTGCCGTCGCAATCCCCGACGCCCGCTTGTGTTCCCGCCGCCGCCCCGAATGCCATCCGCAGTGGAGCGAGGCACGGCTGTTCGTGTGATCGGTTCTTTCAATCAATCTGGAAGGAATTGCTCATTGGCAATCCGTGCTGCGGGTGCGTACTTCCCCATCACGGACGCTGCATCGGCCTTCACGGCCCGCAATGTGGTGTCTGGATGCACGCCTTGTGCAAAGACTCTCGTCGCTTAGCGATCACCCGGCGCTCAGCGATCCATCACGCTAACGACCAACCAAAAGGAAGTCGAACCCATGTCGATCGTCGGAACCAAGCTCAAGCCGTTCCAGGCCACTGCCTACCTCCAGGGCAAGTTCGTCGATGTCAGCGACGCTGACGTCCTCGGCAAGTGGGGCGTGTTCTTCTTCTACCCGGCCGACTTCACCTTCGTGTGCCCGACCGAACTCGAAGACCTTGCCGACAGCTATGAAGAGCTGAAGGGCCTTGGCGTCGAAGTGTACTCGGTTTCGACCGACACCCACTTCAGCCACAAGGCATGGCACGATTCGTCGCCCGCCATCGGCAAGATCAACTACTACATGCTGGGTGACCAGAACCACACGATCTCGAACAACTTTGGCATCCTGCGCGAAGGCGTTGGCCTGGCCGACCGCGGCACCTTCGTGGTCGATCCGGACGGCGTGATCCAGCTGGTCGAAATCACCCCCGAGGGCGTGGGCCGCAACGCTGCCGAACTCGTCCGCAAGATCAAGGCTGCCAAGTACTGGCGCGAGAACCCCGGCCAGGTCTGCCCGGCCAAGTGGGAAGAAGGCGCCGAGACGCTGGCTCCCTCGATCGACCTCGTCGGCAAGATCTGATCCTGTTGCCGTGATACCCGGGGCGCTCCTTGCGGGCGCCCCGGACCCGGTGAGTTATCTCCGGGTCAAAGTTTTCCCGGCGGATGATCCGATGCCGCGCCGGCCTGCCCGATGGGCCGCCCTTTCCGACGCGCCGCTTCCGCCCCATATTTCTGCCGATCCCGCCCATCCCAGGCGTGAGGCCGTCCACGGCCCCACGCGGCACGCACCCTCCTGCCTGAGAGAAACGTCCCATGCCTATTCTCGATGCCCCTACCACCGCCCAGCTCAAGAGCCTGCTCGGCAACCTGCGTCGCCCGATCGAACTGGTCGCGAGCCTCGATGACGGCGCCAAGTCTGCCGATACGCGCAGCCTGGTCGAGGAAATCGCCGCGGTCAGCGACAAGGTGTCCTATCGCCTCGACGGCACCGACGCGCGCCGCCCGAGCTTTGCCATCCGGGCCGACGAAGGCCGCGCCGAAGCGGTGTTCGCAGGCCTGCCGCTTGGCCACGAATTTACCTCGCTGATCCTCGCGCTGCTGCACGTCGGCGGCCACCCGCCCAAGGAGGAAGCCGAACTGCTCGACACCGTGCGCGCTCTCGAGGGGCCGCTGCACTTCGAGACGTTCTTCTCGCTGACCTGCCAGAACTGCCCCGACGTGGTGCAGGCACTCAACATCATGGCCGCGCTGAACCCCAACGTGACGCACGTCGCGATCGAGGGCGGGCTGTTCCAGGACGAGGTCGAGCGCCGCAAGGTCATGGCCGTGCCGACCGTCTATCTGAACGGCGAGCAGTTCGGCCAGGGCCGCATGGATCTGGCGCAGATCGTCGCCAAGCTCGACACCGGATCGGTGGCGCGCGCCGCCGAGAAGATCGCGGCCAAGGATGCGTTCGACGTGCTCGTCGTCGGCGGCGGCCCCGCGGGCGCTGCGGCCGCGATCTATGCCGCCCGCAAGGGTATCCGCACCGGCGTCGTCGCCGACCGCTTCGGCGGGCAGGTGCTCGACACCATGGGGATCGAGAACTTCATTTCGGTGCCGCACACCGAAGGCCCCAAGCTGGTCGCACAGCTCGAGCAGCACGTGAAGGACTATGAGGTCGACGTCATGAACGCCCAGCAGGCGGTGGCGCTCAAGCGCGCCAACGGCGACGGGTTGCACCATGTCGAACTGGCCAACGGCGCGAGCCTCAAGGCCAAGACCGTCATCCTGTCGACCGGCGCGCGCTGGCGCCAGATGGGCGTGCCCGGCGAGGACGAGTACAAGAACAAGGGCGTGGCCTATTGCCCGCACTGCGACGGCCCGCTGTTCAAGGGCAAGCGCACAGCGGTGATCGGCGGTGGCAACTCGGGCGTCGAGGCGGCGATCGACCTCGCTGGTCTCGTCTCGCACGTCACGCTGATCGAGTTCGACAACCAGCTGCGCGCCGACGCGGTGCTGCAGACCAAGCTGCGCAGCCTGCCCAACGTCACGATCATCACCTCGGCGCTCACCACCGAAGTGCTGGGCGATGGCAGCAAGGTCAACGGCCTGGTGTACAAGAACCGCGAGAGCGGCGAACTGCACACCATCGAGCTGGAAGGCATCTTCGTGCAGATCGGCCTGGTGCCCAACACCGAATGGCTCAACGGCAGCCTCGCGCTCACCAATCGCGGCGAGATCGAGGTCGACACGCATAACGCCACCAACGTGCCCGGCGTGTTCGCGGCCGGCGACTGCACCACGGTGCCGTTCAAGCAGATCGTCATCGCCATGGGCGAGGGTTCGAAGGCCTCGCTGGCGGCATTCGATTACCTGATCCGGCATTGATGGCGGCGTAGCAATCCCTCCCCCCGACCCCCTCCCGCATGCGGGAGGGGGAGTTCTGCCCTCCCGTTCACGGGAGGGGCCGGGGGAGGGGGTGTTGCTTGGCACCCTTCAACACCTTTTCCCCGCCAACCCTTGTCCCTCTGGCAAGCCTTGCTAAGAGCGCAGGCGTGAGCGCAACGATCGTCATTGGCGCCGACGACCGGTCGGCCACTCCGGTCCGCATCGACGTGGAGGAGCTGCTGGCCACGCGCCTGCTGGTGCAGGGCAACAGCGGTTCGGGCAAGTCGCACCTGCTGCGCCGCATCCTCGAGCAGAGCGCCAGCCTGGTGCAGCAGGTGGTGATCGACCCCGAAGGCGATTTCGTAAGCCTGGCGGAGCCGTTCGGGCACGTCGTGGTCGATGGCTCGGCCTATGACGGCGCCGAGATCGTCAAGCTGGCGGCGCGTATTCGCCAGCACCGTGCCTCGGTCATCCTCGCGCTCGACGGGCTCGAACTCGAGGCGCAGATGCGCTGCGCGGCGATGTTCATGAACACGCTGTTCGATGCCCCGCGCGACCAGTGGTATCCCGCGCTGGTGGTGGTCGACGAGGCGCAGATGTTCGCGCCTGCCGCCGCCGGCGATGTCGCCGACGATGTGCGCCGCCTGTCGCTCTCGGCGATGACCAACCTCATGTGTCGCGGGCGCAAGCGCGGGCTTGCCGGGATCATCGCCACCCAGCGCCTCGCCAAGCTGGCCAAGAACGTCGCGGCCGAGGCGTCGAACTTCCTGATGGGCCGCACCTTCCTCGACATCGACATGGCGCGCGCCGCCGACTTGCTGGGCATGGAACGGCGCCAGGCCGAACAGATCCGCGATCTCGAGCGTGGGCATTTCCTCGCGCTCGGCCCCGCCATCTGTCGGCGGCCGGTGGGCGTGAAGATCGCCGACGTCGAGACGCGCGCGCGCAATGTCGTCCATGGGCTGATGCCGCTGCCCAATGCCGCCGGCTCGGAGATGGAAGCGCTGCTGCTGTCCGAGTCGCTGATGTTCGATCCCCTGCCGACCCCGCCGGAGCCGGAGGCGCTCGCGCCCGACAGCGGCGAACTGCTCGACCAGATCGAGAGCAGCGTGCCCGCCGCCGAGCAGGTCGAACCGCCGGTCGAGCCCAGCCTCTTCGCCGCCGAGGAGACCGCGGCGGATATCGCGACGATCCTGGCCGACATGGCGGCAGAGCCCGACTGCACGTTCCAGCCCGCCGCCCAGCTGTTCCAGGATTTCACGGTGCGCTGCCGGATGCAGCGGCTGGGGCAGGTGGGGATCGATCTGGCCGAATTCCGCCGCCGGTTCGCGATGGCGGTTGCCGGCATCCCCGATGATCGCGAGCCGCGCTGGCAGCCTGCGCTCAAGCTGGCGGCAGGCGTTGCCGACGACGTGCTGGCGCCATTCCTGGTCTTGGCCGTGGCTGCAGTGGAGGGTGCGCCTTGCCCCGACGATGAGCGGCTTGCCGAAATCTATGGCACGCGCTCGCCAGGGCGTATCCGGCGGCTGCTGGACCATCTCGAGAAGAGCGGCCTCATCGTCGTGCGCACCGATTACGGCGGGCGCCGGTCCATCGGTATTCCCGGGCTGGGCATGACGACGGCGCCGGTCGAGGCTTGACTTCGCGGGAACGGGCGCCTGCTGCGCCGCAAAATGTTTGCGAAAAATCCGTTCGTGTGCCTAATGGTCTCCAATCGGTAACGCGGCCGTGCCGCGCCTCGCATGCGAAAGGCCTCAAATTGACTGCGGATGTCCTGACCCGTCAATCGGTGACGCCCGAACTGGCGTTGGATGGACTGGATTCGGTCCTTGGCCTGCACATCGGCACGACCAACACGCTGTTCGTCTCGCGGCTGGAACGCCAGCTCGAGCCGCTCAGCGTCACGCCCAAGCAGGTGGCGATCCTGTGGCTGGTCAATGCCAATCCGGGCGTCAAGCAGACCGACCTATCGCGCTTCTTCAAGATCGAGCGGCCGACCGTGCACCAGTTCGTGCGTCAGCTGATGCGCAACGACTACCTCGTGAACGAGCCGTCCAAGCTCGATCGCCGCGCCGGCGGCTTGTGGATCACCGAGCGCGGCGCGATCACGCTGGCCGAAGCGCGGCGGGCGATCGTCTCGCACGAAGATGAACTGACCGCGTGCCTGACCGCGCGCGAGAAGAGCGAGCTGTTCCGCATTCTCATGAAGGTCTACCTGTCCGCCCCCGCCAAGGACGCGTGAACGGGCGCTATCGGTGCCATTCAGCGCCATGACAGGCGCCTTGCCGCATGATGCATGCTATGGGGCAAGGCCACTGCCGCCCCGGGGAGACCTCGATGACTGATTCCATGTTCTATCGGCGCGCCATCGCGCTTGCCGCCGGTCTTGCCGGATTGGGCCTCGCTGCAGCCCCCGCACTCGCGGCCGAGGGCGATCCGGCGCATGGCCGCACGGTTGCGGCTCGGTGCCTGGCCTGCCACGACCTCAGCACCGGAGCCACCCGGATCGGCCCTTCGCTCAAGGGTGTGATCGGACGCCGTGCCGGCAGCGTTCCGGGCTATGCCTATTCCGAGGCGATGAAGGCCAAGGGCGTGACGTGGGACGCGCGTTCGCTCGATGCGTACCTTGAAAGCCCGTCGACCTACGTCAAGGGCAACAAGATGGCCTTTGCCGGTCTGCACGATCCCAAGGATCGCGCCGATGTGATCGCCTATCTCGAGCAGGCGACCAAATAGCCTATCGACACCAACGTCTTCCTGAACCCGGCCGTGCCCAGCATGGCCGGGTTTTTGATTTTTGGGCTTTCATTTTCGCGCGAAATTGCGCAAAAACGCGCAACGACGATCACGCGCTATGTCCAGTGCGGTTCGGCCTGACATTCAAAAACGCCCGGGAGCCCAGCCATGACACCACCGACCACTCGTTCGAATCGATGGGCCTTGCGTGCCGGGCTTTTGCTTGCCGCGACCGCGACGCCGATGTTTGCCGTGGCGCAAGGACTGGTGCCCGCCGAGGCTCCGTCTGCGACTGCCAGGCCGTCCGAGCCCGCATCGCTCGATCAGCAGTTCCGAGACCCGCCAGCCAGTGCCCGTCCGCGCGTCTGGTGGCACTGGATGAATGGCAACGTCACCGAGGACGGCATCGCCAAGGACATGGACTGGATGCAGCGCGTCGGCATTGGCGGGCTGCAAACCTTCGACGCCGGGCTCGAGGCGCCGCAAATCGTCGCCAAGCGGCTGACCTTCATGTCGTCCGAATGGAAGCAGGCGTTCCGGTTCGCGGCGCAGACGGCCGATGCCAAGGGCCTGGAACTGGCCATCGCGTCGTCGCCGGGCTGGTCGGAGACTGGCGGTCCCTGGGTGCCGCCCGCCGATGGGCTCAAGAAAGTGGTGTGGACGGAAATGGTCGTGCCGGGCGGTCAGCCGCTCGTGGCGGCGGTCGCAAAGCCGCCGGTGGTCGCCGGCGCCTACCAGGATCTCGAACTGTTTGATCCTCTGGCCGCCCTTGCCTCGGCTCATGCCCATACCACGCCAAGCTGGGCTGCCGACATCGCGGTGCTTGCGGTTCCGGTGCCTTCCGGCACTGCGGCGTTGCCGCTCCCCCGGATCTTCGGCCCCGATGGCAAGCCGCTCGATGCCGCTGCCTTGACGGCCGACAGCTATCGCAACAGCCAGATGCTGCAGCACGGGACAGCAGAACAGCCGTCGATGGTCGTTGCACGCTTCGACGCACCGCAGACGGTGCGCGCGGCCACGCTTTACATCCACGGCGCCAAGGCCATGTTCGGCGGACCCGTGGTCGCGCCGCGGCTGGAGGCGAGCGCCGACGGTAGCACCTGGAGCAAGGTGGCAGACTTCGCGGTCACCGGCGCGCCGACGACGGTCAGCTTCCCGGCCGTGACCGCGCGCGTATTCCGCATCGTGCTTCAGCCGCTGCCGTTTTCGGGTTCTAATCTTGGCGATCCAGCGCCGGGGGCCGATAGCGATGTCGGTTTCATGAAAATGATGGCCGCGGGAGCAAGCGCGCCATGGGACTTGCGGCACTTCGCGCTGCATGCCGAGCCCCGCGTTGATCAGGCCGAAGCCAAGGCTGGTTTCGCAGTGGCCCGGGACTATTACGCGCTTGGCACGCCCGATGCTGCTGCCACAGGGCCTTCTGCGGCGCAGGTCATCGACCTGACCGGCAAGCTGCGCCCCGACGGAACTCTGGACTGGACGCCCCCGGCGGGACCCGCCTGGCGCATCCTGCGGTTCGGCGCGAGCCTGCTCGGCACGACCAACCATCCGGCGGCACCCGAGGCGACAGGCCTTGAGGTCGACAAGTTCGATGGCGCGGCGGTGCGTCGCTATCTGGATCATTACCTGGGGATGTATCGCGATGCGACCGGGCCCGAAATGATCGGCCGGCACGGCGTGACCGCACTGCTCACCGATTCGATCGAAGTCGGCGCAGCCAACTGGACGCCGAAGATGATCGCGCAGTTCAAGCGGCTGCGCGGCTATGACCCGACACCATGGCTGCCGACGCTGGCGGGCGTGCTCATCGGCACGCGTACCGAGGCTGATCGCTTCCTCTACGACTGGCGCCGGACGCTCGCCGATCTGCTGGCGTCCGAGCATTACGGGATGGTGGCGCAGGTTGCGCACGAGAACGGCCTGAAGGTCTACGGCGAGGCTTTGGAAGACAACCGCCCGATGCTGGGCGACGACATGCAGATGCGCATGCGTGCCGACGTTCCGATGGCAGCGCTGTGGACCTTCAGTCGCAAGGCCGGACCCAATCCGAGTTATCTTGCAGATATGAAGGGCGCGGCGTCGGTCGCGCATGTCTACGGTCAGAACCTTGTGGCCGCCGAATCGATGACCTCGGCTTTGGCGCCGTGGGCGTACACGCCGCGCGACCTGCGGCGCTTCATCGATTTGGAATTCGTCAGCGGCGTGAACCGCCCGGTGATCCACACCTCGGTGCACCAGCCGACCGACGACAAGGTCCCCGGCCTGTCGCTGATGATCTTCGGCCAATTCTTCAACCGGCATGAAAGCTGGGCGGAACTGGCGCGGCCCTGGGTGGACTACATGGCGCGGACCGCGCTCGTGCTCCAACAGGGCCGCAACGTCGCCGATCTGGCCTATTTCTATGGCGAGGAAGGCCCGCTGACCGGGCTGTTCGGCAAGACGCCGGTGGCCGATGCGCCCAAGCTCCATGCCTTCGACTACGTGAATGCCGATGTGATCGGCGGCGTGCTGGTCAACCAGGGCAACGAACTCGTCAGCCAGGGCGGCGCGCGCTATCGCGCGATCTACCTCGGCGGCTCGTCACGGATGATGACCCTGCCGACGCTGCGCCGGCTCGCGGCGCTGGTCGAGGGCGGGGCGGCTGTCATCGGGCTGGCGCCGCAGGCCTCGCCGGCGCAGGCCGATGCGACGCCCGAGCGCATGGCCGAATGGCGTTCGCTCGTCACGCGGCTGTGGCCGGGGAGCGGTGATGCCCTGGTCGGGCAAGGGCGCGTGATCGCGATGACGGATGCCGATGCGGGGCTGGCCCGTCTCGGCGTCACCCCGGATTTCCGCGTCACGGGCGCGGCAGCCGACGCGGACCTGCCCTTCATCCACCGCACGTTCGCGCAAGGCGAGACGTGGTACGTGGTCAATCGTCGCAATCGCGCCGAGACGTTCGACGCCCACTTCCGCGTGACCGGCAAGGTGCCGGAACTGTTCCATGCCGACAGCGGCCGGATCGAGCCCTTGAGCTACCGTACCGTCGGCGTCGAGACGATCGTGCCGCTTCAGCTGGCGGCGGAAACCAGCGCGATCGTGATGTTCCGCAAGCCGGCGACCGCCAGCGCGCTGCAGTTGCCGCAGCGTGCGATGGTGACGTTGGAAAGCGTCGCGGGTCCCTGGAAGGTTGCCTTCGAGGCGGGGCGCGGTGCGCCTGCGTCGATCAGTCTTCCTGCGCTGGCGCGGCTTGACCAGCAGGCCGAGCCCGGCGTGCGCTATTTCTCGGGCATCGCCACTTACACCCGCACCTTCCGCCTGCCCAAGGGATGGAAGCGCGGCCAGGCGCTGTGGCTCGATCTCGGCGAGGTCAACGATCTGGCGCAAGTCACCGTCAACGGACACGATCTCGGCACGCAATGGCATGCGCCCTATCGTTTCGACATCGGGGCGGTGGCACGGCGCGGCGACAACGCGATTGCGGTGCGCGTCGCGAACAGCTGGGTCAACCGCCTGATCGGCGATGCGCAGCCCGGCGCGCAGAAGGTGACCTGGACCGCCATTCCGACCTATCGCGCCGATGCACCGTTGCGCCCGTCTGGCCTGGTCGGTCCGGTCGTGATCTCCACACAGCGCTGAGCGAAAGGCTGCAACCGGGACAATTCCACCAATGGCGTTGACAATCGCGGCGAGGGCGCTTTTGTAACAGAATGCTTTCGCAAAAGACGCGATATACGATCCGGGCGCTCCAGCATCTGGCAGACACTTTCGGTCAGGGGCCGGTGCGGCTCGACGCCATTGCCGAGGCGCAGAACATTCCGCGCAAGTTCCTGACGGTGATCCTGTCGGAGATGGCGCGCGAGGGCGTGGTGATCTCGCTGCGCGGCCGTGATGGCGGATACGAGCTGGCGCTACCGCCGGTCGACATCCGCTATGGCGACATCATCCGGCTGACCCGGGGCAGCCTGGCGCTCGTTCCCTGTGCCTCGCGCAATGCGCACGAGCATTGCCCCAATTGCCTGCCCGAGGCCGATTGCCGGCTGCGTGGGCTGATGATCCGGCTGCGCGATGAAATGGCCGACCTGCTCGACCGTGTCACGCTGGCCGATCCTATCGCCCTGGTGCCGCCGTTCGAGGAAGAGGCCGCCGCCTGAGTTGACGGCACATTGGGGGCGATACTTGCGCGCCGTTCGTAACACGCTGCAAGTTTTCCGGTGGCCCGCAACCTTCACTTGGCGTTCGCCGGAGCGCTGGTTATAGGACGGCGCATGACGCTTCCCGCATTTGCCCGCAGCCCGCTGCGCATCGCCGTTCTTGCCGCCGCAACCGCTGCCCTGGGCCTGACTGCCGGCTGTGCCGGTGGCAACAAGGCGAAGAAGGACGTGGCCTACGTCGCGCGTGACGTCGACACGCTGTACATGACCGCCAAGGATCGGCTCGACCGTGGCGATGCCAAGCAGGCCGCCGCATTGTTCGACGAAGTGGAGCGTCAGCACCCCTATTCGCCCTGGGCCCGCCGTGCGCAGCTGATGGGCGCGTTCAGCTACTACGTGGCGCGCGATTATGCCAAGTCGGTGCAGACCGCGCAGCGCTTCCTTTCGATCCATCCCGGCAACAAGGATGCGCCTTACGCCTACTATCTCGTCGCGCTGTGCTATTACGAGCAGATCAGCGACGTGACACGCGACCAGAAGATCACCCAGCAGGCGCTGACCGCACTCACCGAAGTGACGCGCCGCTATCCCAACACCGATTACGCGACCGACGCACGCCTCAAGCTGGACCTGGTCAACGACCACCTTGCCGGCAAGGAAATGGAAGTCGGCCGCTTCTACGAGCGCAGCGGCAAGTGGTTGGCGGGCACGCTGCGCTTCCGCGTGGTGATCGAGAAGTACCAGACCACCAGCCACACGCCCGAGGCGCTGTTCCGTCTCGTCGAGTGCTACCTGGCGCTCGGTGTGCGCGACGAGGCGCAGAAGGCCGCCGCCGTGCTGGGCAACAACTATCCCGGTAGCGACTGGTACAAGCGCGCGTTCAAGCTGATGAACGCCAAGGGCGACGACATCTCGGCCGCGTAACGCACCCGAACAAAAAGGCGCAGCGTACATCGAGCACGCTCGCGCCTTTTTCGTTGGGTGGGGGCATTTGCAGCCCCCGTTCAGCGGAATTGTTATTGCGCGACGTCCTGGCGAACCCAGACCGAAACGCTCTCGCCGTGCACCGGCGCATCGAAGCCGCCGTTCTCGTCGGCCGTCACCACCGCATCGTGATGGCCAAGCCAATCGACGAACGTGGCGCCAGCGTGATCGGGGCCAAGTTCGGCGCGGACACCGGCGTCACCGGCGTTCGACAGCACCACCACGCAGCCTGGCGCTTCAGCCGTGCCATGCCGGATGAAGCCGATGCATTGCGGGCCATCGAACAGGTCGGTCTGTGCGCCATGGGCGAAGCGCTGGCGCGCCTGGGTAAGTTTGGGAAGACTGGGAACAGGCGCCAGGTCGACCTGATACTCCCCGCCATCGCCGCCGGTATCCTTGTAGGACGCCCCGTAGAGATCGGCGTGGAACACGCAGGGCGTGCCGCCCTCGCGCAACAGGGCCAGTGCATAGGCCAGCGGCTTGAACCAGTCCTCGACCGGCGCCTCGAGCGCCTGCAGCGGCTGGGTGTCGTGGTTCGAGACGACGGTGACGGCGTGCTCGGGCGCCCGGGCGACCAGGCTGCCGTCGAAGATCGTGCGCAAGTCGAAGTCGCCATGGGCAAGCCCGGCTTCGTGGAAGCGGTGGACCAGCGCGACGTCGAACAGCGCGAGTTGCTGGTCGACGCGGTCGAGGTAGGTCAGCAGCGAGTCCATGTCCGGGTGCCAGTATTCGGCGACGACGAACAGGTCATCGGCCAGGCTTTCGCGCATGTGGCCGACCCAGTCGCGGAAGAACCACGCGGGGATGTGCTTGGCGGCATCGAGGCGGAACCCGTCGACGGGCACCTGTTCGGCGAGCCAGCGCCCCCAGAACTTGAGTTCCTCGTAAACCGCGCGATTGCGGAATTCGACGTCGGCGCCCATCAGGAAGTCGAAGTTGCCGAGTTCTTCGTCGACTTCCTCGTTCCACTCGCCTTCGCCATAATCGTTGACGATGCGGAATACGCCGTCTTCCTGCGGGTCCTCGAGCCGATCGACCCCGCTGAAGCACTTGTGATCCCACTCGAACTTCGAATGCTTGCCGCCGCGGCCGGGGAAGGTGAAGCGGGTGTGGACGTTGGCGTCGAAGGTCTCGTCCTCGATCTGGGTGCGATCGTCGGGATTGACGCGGTGAACCGCCACGCGTTCGGTGTCGTCGGCCCCCATCTTGTGGTTGAAGACCACATCGTGAATGACCCGCAGGCCCGCCTCGCGAAGCGCGGCACAGGCGCGCTCGAGACCGGCGCGGTCGCCGTACTTGGTGGCGATGGTGCCCTTCTGGTCGAATTCGCCGAGGTCGAAGAGGTCATAAGTGTCGTAGCCGACCGAGCCCGCACCGCTCGCGCCCTTGTACGCCGGCGGCAGCCAGACATCGGTTACGCCCATGCCCGCGAGCGCGACCGCTTCCTTGGCGGCATCGGCCCAAAGCGTGCCCTCGGGCGTGTACCAATGGAAGAACTGGATCAGGGTGCGTTGCGGCATGAAGGAAGCTCCGGCGCGAGGATTTCAGCCCTAACCCGCCGAAGCTCATTTGGTTGCCGTGCAACATGGCAGGCGGCCGGGCCTGCCCTTTCGTACCCGGTCAGGCGGCGAGGATCGCCATGCCGGTGGCCGCGTCGGTCAGCGCGGACAAGAACTGATCGGTCGCCGCTTCCCAGGAATAGCTCGCGCCATAGGCGGCGGCAGCGCGGGGCGAGCAAGCCAAGGCCCCCTTGATCGCGGCGGCCAGGTCGTCGTCGAGCACGCCGACCGGCTGCGCCAGGTCTGCTCCCGCGCCGCGACCGCTGCGGCCAACCACATCGAGCGGGCCCGGGACAGGATAGGCCGCGACCGGCAAGCCGCAGGCCATGGCCTCGATCATCACCAGTCCGAAGGTGTCGGTGCGGCTGGGAAAGACGAAGCAATCGGCGGCGCAATAGGCCTGTGCCAGTCGTTCGCCCGATAGTGCGCCGGTGAACACCGCCTGCGGGTATCGGGCCTTGAGCGCCACGAGATCCGGGCCGTCGCCGACCACCACCTTGGTTCCGCGCACGTCGGCCTCGAGAAACGCATCGAGGTTCTTCTCGACCGCGACGCGGCCGACGTAGAGCAGAACCGGTCCGGGCAGCTGTGCAAGTTCGGGCAGCGGCGAATGGCCGGCGTGGAACAGCGCGGCATCGATCCCGCGTGACCACAGCCGCGTTTGCGTGATGCCCTGCGAGGCCAGTTCGCGCACCATGGTCGGCGTTGACACCAGCACCGCGCGGCTTGCGGCATGGAAGCGGCGCATGACCGGCCAGAACGTCTCGGGACTGAGGCCGGTGCGCATCGCGGCGTATTCGGGGAAACGGGTGTGGAACGCGCTGGTAAAGGGCACGCCGTAACGGCGGCACCATCCGCGCGCCGACCAGCCGATCGGCCCTTCGGTGGCGATGTGGACGATGTCGGGCGCGAAATTGTGCAGCGTGCGCCGGGTGCCGAAGCGCGGGGCAAGGGCGAGGCGGATCTCGCTATAGCCCGGCAGTCCCCAGGTCAGGAACTGTTGCGGCGTGATCAGTTCAACCTCGTGTCCGCGCGCGGTTAGGTGCTCGACCGTGGTGGCCAGGGTGCGAACGACGCCGTTGACCTGCGGGTGCCAGGCATCAGTGCACAGCGCGATCCTCATGCAGCAGCCGCCTCGGTGGGGGCGGCTGCTGCATGAGGATCGCGCTGTGCACTGATG
>NZ_DAIRTS010000013.1:0-113308 GCF_036803765.1 Novosphingobium sp. | reverse complement strand
TCCCCCCGGCCGTTAGACAGGCCCCGCCCCCCGCCGCCGCCACACCCCATGCCGGCCGCCTTCCCTTCATCTCGCGCCTCATCCGCGACACCACCGGCACCGCGGTGATCGAGACCGCGATCATCATGCCGGCGCTGATCATGCTGGTGTACGGCGCGATCAGCTGGGGCGTGTGGTTCGGCATGGCCCATGCGCTGCAACAGGCCGCCAACGAAGGCGCCCGCGCCGCGCTCGAGGGCATGAACGCCAGCGAGCGCACGAGGCTCGTCAAGCGCGCCATCACCGCCAACACCGGGACACTCATTTCCGCGAGCGGCGTGAAGCTGGCCACCTCGCTGGTCGATCGCAACTTTACCGTGGTGCTGCACTACGACCTCTCAAACCAGCCGTTCTTTGCCGAAAGCCTCGTGCCGATCCCGGTGGCGATCCACCGCACCGCCACCGTGCAGCTTTACGGCGCCTGAGCGAGGAGCGACCACCATGCGGATGTTCCTGCGCCGGCTGGCCCGAGACACCGATGCCGCCTCCACCATCTTCTTCGGCCTCGCACTCACCACGCTGATGGGCACGAGCGCGCTGGCGGTCGACTTCGGCTCGATGGTCTTGGCCAAGCGGCGCCTTCAGGGCATCACCGACGCGGCGGTGCTCTCGGCGCTGGGCAGCGATGCCGCCGGCCGCAACGCGGCGATCCGGGCCTCGATCGCCGCGAGCGGGGCACGCAACGTCGGCGTGGCGCTGGTCCAGCCCGGCCGCTACACCCGCGACGCCGCCGTCGACCTCGACCAGCGCTTCACCAGCGACCCGTCGGCGACCGGCGCCCTGCGGCTGACACTGCGCCAGGACGTGCCGTTGTTCTTCGGCACCTTGCTAACCGGCCGGCCGACGACGCAGGTCGCCACGACCGCCACCGCGGCGCGCGCCGATGCCGCCGCCTTCTCGCTCGGCTCGCAGGCGCTCGCGGTCTCGAACGGCATTCCCGCCGCGCTGCTTTCAGCGCTCGCCGGCACCAATCTCATGCTCACCGCCGACGATACCGTGCGCCTGTCCGGCTCGTCGGTCCAGGTCGCGCGCTTTGCCGACGCGCTGCGCGTGCAGGTGGGCAAGCCGCAGGCGACCTTCGGCGAAGTGTTCGGCAGCCAGCAAAACCTGTCCGACGTCGTCAGCGCGGCTGCGACCGCCTCGGTCGATTCGCAGACGGCCCGCCTGCTCGCGAGCGTCGCCAACCAGGTCCAAGGGCAGGTCCGCGTCGGCGACATCATCGACCTCGGCAAGTTCGGACAGGACGATTTCGTCGATGGCCGGTTCACCGCCAGCGTCGACAGCTATACCCTGCTGCGCTCGTTGCTGCAGGGCGCCGACAGCCGCTCGCAGCAGGTGTCGCTCGGCCTCACCCTGCCCGGCCTCGCCTCGGTCAACGCACGCATCGCGGGCGGGCCCGGAACCGTCCATTCGCCGTTGCTCAGCGTGACCGACGCACAGACCGTGACGCTGCGCACCGGGCAGACCCGCATCGCGCTCGATGCCCGCGCCGGCGTCGCCGGCATCCCCGGTCTGGCGACGCTGGACGTACCGCTGTTCGTGGAAATCGCGCTCGCCACCGCGCGGCTCTCGGCGGTCACCTGCAACGGGCAGGCAGGCTCGGACCGGGTCTCGCTATCGGTCGTGCCCTCGGTCGGCACGGCCGCGCTCGCAAGCTACGACCGCACGCGCATGACCGACATGACCAGCCCGATGCCGCTTGGCACGGCGACGCTCGCCAACATCACGCTGCTCAAGATCAACGGCTATTCGAACGTCGCGCTGGGCGGCACGCATGCGCAGACCGTGACGTTCTCGCGCGCCGAGATCGACCGCCGCGCGGTGCGACAGGTGGTGACCGACGACATCGTCACCGGCATCGCCGCCTCCGTGCTGCGACAGACCAAGCTGACGGTCGCCACCGGCCTGCTGACGGTCAATGCCTCGCTGGTCACGAGTGCGGTCGGCACCACGCTCGGCACGCTCGGGCCGGGCCTCGACAGCGTGCTCAACGACCTCACCGCCGCGCTCGGGGTGCGGCTGGGCGCGGCCAATGTCGCGGTGGACCAGGTGCGCTGCGGCATGCCGGTGCTCATCTGACCATGCGCCAATGCCTCTTGATAGCGCTATCAATTGCCGCTTCCCAAGATTGCGGATGATGTGTCACAAGGCCTGACAGTCCGCGGCGCCTCGCCTATAGGGGCCGCGGAATCGCCTTCACCGCAGGAAAGCTCGCACCCATGAAGTTCTTTGTCGACACGGCCGACACCGCCGAAATCGCCGATCTTGCCGCCACCGGCCTGCTCGACGGCGTCACCACCAACCCCACCCTGATCGCCAAGTCGGGCCGCGACTTCATCGAGGTGACCAAGGAAATCTGTGGCCTGACGCATGGCCCGGTCTCCGCCGAAGTCGTCGCCCTCGATCACGAGACGATGATGCGCGAGGCCGAAATCCTGCGCAAGATCGCCGACAACGTGTGCATCAAGGTGCCGCTGACCGTCGACGGCCTCAAGACCTGCAAGAAGCTGACCGGCGACGGCACGATGGTCAACGTCACGCTGTGCTTCTCGGCCAACCAGGCGCTGCTCGCCGCCAAGGCCGGCGCCACGTTCATCTCGCCCTTCGTCGGCCGTCACGACGACAACGGCTTCGACGGCATGGACCTGATCCGCGACATCCGTCTGATCTACGACAACTATGCCTTCGAGACCGAAATCCTCGTCGCCTCGATCCGCCACGGCGTTCACGTGCTGGAAAGCGCGCGCATCGGCGCGGACGTGATCACCGCCCCGCCGGCGGTCATCAAGGGCTTGTTCAAGCACGTCCTGACTGACAAGGGTATCGAAGGGTTCCTTGCAGATTGGGCCAAGACCGGCCAATCTATCGGTTGATGATGACCGATGCGCCCCGGCCGCCGTGCCGGGGCGCCTGACTTACTGGACCTGACTTGGCTGCCGAATCCCCCCTCGATACCTTCCGTTCCGTGCTCACCGGCGCCTCGCGCGCGATTGCCGAGCAGCCCGAGGTGGAAGTGGCCTGGACCTCGGACCAGGCGAGCCAGACCGGCAAGCTGATGCGCGTGCCCATGCCCGGCCGTGCCCTGCCCGAGGCGCAAGTCGCCGAGGCGCGCGGCGCCGCGGATTCGATGGCGCTGCGCCTGAGGCACCATAACGAGAGCATCCACCAGGCCGGCGCGCCCGCCGACATGCTCGCCCGCGCCTGCTACGACGCGGTCGAACGCGTCCGCTACGAGGCGCTCGGCTCGGACGGTTACGCCGGCACGCGCGAAAACCTGGGCGCCGTGACCGCGCTGCGCGTCGCCGCCGATCCGATCTCGCGCGCGACCAAGCCCGAGGAAGTGCCGCTGCCCACCGCGCTCTCCCTCATCCTGCGCGAAAAGCTGACCGGGCAGCCGGTGCCGGCGCTGGCGAAGGTCGGCACCGACATGGTGCGCAGCTGGATCGAGGCACGCGCCGGCGAGGACATCGCGCGGCTGGGCGAGACGCTGGACGACCAGAAGGCCTTCCAGAATCTGGCGCTCAGCATGCTCGGCCATCTCGACCTCACGCAGGCCGCCGCCCCCGAGGATAACGAGAGCGAGGACAGCGAAGACGAGAACGAGGAAGACGACGGCACCGAAAAGCCCGAGGAAGCTGAAAGCTCGGCCGACGAACAGCAGCCGATCGAGCAGGCTGGCGACACCTCGGAAGGCGACGACGAGGGCGACCCGCAGGAGGACATGGACCGCCCGGACGACGCCGCCGACGCCGACATGGCCGACGAGGGCGAGGACGGCATGCTGCCCACCCGCCCCAATCGGCCGTGGACCGAGCTGCCCGAAGACTTCGACTACAAGAGCTACACCACCCGCTTCGACGAGGTGATCGCGGCCACCGACCTGTGTGACGAGGTAGAGCTGACGCGTCTGCGCGCCTATCTCGACACGCAGATGAAGGGGCTGCAAAGCGTGGTCACGCGGCTTGCCAATCGGTTGCAGCGTCGCCTCATGGCCGCGCAGAACCGCAGCTGGGACTTCGACCAGGAAGAAGGCCTGCTCGACGCCGCCCGCCTCGCGCGCGTGGTGATCGCGCCGGGGCACTCGCTGTCGTACAAGATCGAGCGCGATGTCGAGTTCAAGGATACCGTCGTCACGCTGCTGATCGACAATTCCGGCTCGATGCGCGGCCGGCCGATCTCGATCGCCGCGATCAGCGCCGACATTCTCGCGCGTACGCTAGAGCGTTGCGGGGTGAAGACCGAAGTGCTCGGCTTCACCACCCGTGCGTGGAAGGGCGGGCAATCGCGCGAGGCCTGGCTCGCCGGTGGCAAGCCCGCACATCCCGGCCGCCTCAACGACCTGCGCCACATCGTCTACAAGAAGGCCGACGAGCCGTGGCGCCGCGCCCGCAAGAACCTCGGCCTGATGATGCGCGAGGGTCTGCTCAAGGAAAACATCGACGGCGAGGCGCTGCTCTGGGCGCACACCCGCCTGCTCGCCCGGCCCGAGGATCGCCGCATCCTGATGGTGATCTCCGACGGCGCGCCGGTCGACGACAGCACGCTCTCGGTCAACCACGCCGGCTATCTCGAGCAGCACTTGCGCCGCGTGATCGAGTGGATCGAGAAGCAGAGCCCGGTACAGCTGGTCGCCATCGGCATCGGCCACGACGTGACGCGCTATTATCGCCGCGCCGTGACGATCATGGACGTCGAGCAACTGGGCGGCACGATCGTCGAGCAGCTGGCCGACCTGTTCGAAGTGGACTGATGAGCGTTGATCCGAGAACCGTTCTGTCGCCCCGGTCACGGCTGAAATCGCTGCACGTCGTTCTTCGTTGGGCAAAAGACTGGTCTCTTGCACTGGGAACGTGGGACGATCACGACAACCGGGTGTTGCTGATAAGGTGGAACGGAAACGAAAACCGACCGTCGGGCAACCCAGTGTCGCACGGCTACCCTACCTGGTTTGTAATGCCGCCGGATTTTCATAGCACAGCGCTAGCACACGTTGCCGAACCAAACCGTTCAAAGGCGATGTCGTGGTTAACTGGCGGCAATCCATCAGACTGGAACCAACCATCATCACCGCAAGAATGACATCGCTTCAGATGATGCAAATGGCCTACCAAGTATAGCGTCCTCACCCCTCGAAAGCGGAGAGGATCGGGCACGGACCGCCGCTGCCCGTGGCGCAATCGTCGACGAGGCGGCCGAGCGCGGCGCGCGCGTTGGTCAATTCCTCGATCCGCGCGTCGAGCGCGGCCAGCCGCGCCGTCGCCACGGCCCGGACTTGTGCCCGATCGGCCTGGGCGTCGAGTTGCAGCAGCCCGCCGATCTCCTCGAGCGAGAACCCGGCGGTCTGTGCCGAGCGAATGAAGCGCAGACGGCGCAAGTCTTCCGCACCATAGCGGCGGACCACCGCACTGCCGGTGCCGCGTGGCGGGCAATCGAGCAATCCACGCCGCTGGTAAAAACGGATCGTCTCGACCCCCACCCCGCCAAGGCGCGCGAGCGTGCCGATCGTCATCGCCCGCGTGGCACCCTGCACATCGTTCATCACTTCACCACTCCGTCACCCCGGGCGAAGACCCGGGGTCCCGCTTTGAAACCTCGAGCGCCGCCAGTGAAAGCGGGATCCCGGGTCTCCGCCCGGGATGACGACGCTATGCTCATCATTACCTGGCGCCCTATCAATCAAACCTTGACTCTGTACCGTGGTACGGAGGGTAAATGCCGCGCATGACCAGTTTCGACAAGTCCGCATTTCCCCTCGCCCTGGCCTTTGCCGCCATTGTGGCCGGCGCGCCCATGGCTGCCGGCGCGCAGACTGCCGACCCCGCCATGCCCATGGATCACACGATGCCCATGGACCATGCCATGCCGATGGACCATGCCATGCCGATGGACCATGCCATGCCGATGGACCATGCCATGCCGATGGACCACAGCGCGCACGACATGGCCGGCATGGACGCCATGCACGGGATGAAGGGCATGCTCGGGCCCTATAGCATGATGCGCGACGCCTCGGGCACTGCATGGCAGGCGGATTCGGCGCCGATGCAGGCGATCATGGGCCACACCGGCGATTGGTCGACGATGATCCACGGCATGGTCACGCTGATCTACGACAAACAGGGCGGCCCGCGCGGCGCGGACAAGACCTTTTCCACCTCGATGCTGATGGGCATGGCGCAACGCCCGCTCGGTGGCGGCACGCTCACATTGCGCGGCATGGGCAGCCTCGACCCGCTCATGGGTCGCAGCGGCTATCCGCTGCTGCTGGCGACCGGCGAGACGGCGGACGGCCGCACCCCGCTGATCGATCGCCAGCATCCCCATGACGCGCTGATGGAACTGTCGGCCACCTATTCGCATCCGCTGACCGACGGGCTCAGCGGCTTCGTCTACGCCGGTATGCCAGGTGAGCCAGCGCTGGGGCCGGTCACTTTCATGCACCGCTTTTCGGGGATCGCGAATCCCGAAGCACCGATCGCGCATCACTGGCTGGATTCGACGCACGTCACGTTCGGGGTCGTCACGGCCGGGCTCACCACGCGCCGCGTCAAGCTCGAAGGATCGGTGTTCACCGGGCGCGAACCGGACCAGAAGCGCTGGAATTTCGACAAGCCCCGGTTCGACAGCTGGTCGGCCCGCGTGACGTTCAATCCGACCGACAACCTCTCGTTGCAGGTCAGCCATGGCTATCTCAAAAGTCCCGAGCAGCTGACGCCCGACGACAATGAGCATCGCACCACCGCTTCGGCCACCTGGAATCGCGCGCTGGGGCCGGGCCGCACCTGGCAGACGACCTTTGCCTGGGGGCGCAATCGTCACAGCGGCGGCGATCACCACGCTGCTCAGGATGAGGCGCCGAGCGATGCCTTCCTGCTCGAGAGCGCGCTGCAATGGCGCCGCTGGACCGCGTTCGGCCGCGCCGAGAACGTCGACAAGGACGAACTCTTCCTCGAACCCGACCCACTCGCCGGCCAGCGCTTCAACGTCAGCAAGCTGACGCTCGGCGGCTATCACAGCGTCCCGCTCGGCCCGCTCGCCTTCGATCTCGGCGGGCTCGTCAGCGGCTACGCCCTGCCCCATGCGGCAGAGGCGCGATACGGCGGGCATCCCACCAGCTTCATGCTGTTCACCCGGCTGCGGATCGTCGGCCGCTGAGCGCGACGGAAGACCGCCCCACCCGGCGCCTCCCGATACACAACCCGATTGACCGCGCGCCCCCCGGCGGGGCAAGGCGCAAGCCATGACCGATACCGCTGCCCCGCTCGTCCTGTTCAACAGCCTGACCCGTGCGCTCGAGCCGTTCGCGCCGGTCCATCCCGGCGAGGCGCGGGTCTATTCGTGCGGGCCGACGGTCTACAATTATCCCCACATCGGCAACATGCGCGCCTATGTCTTCGCCGACGTGCTCGGCCGCACGCTGACGTGGAAGGGTCTCAAGCTCACGCACGTCATCAACATCACCGACGTCGGCCACCTGACCGATGATGCCGATGCCGGCGAGGACAAGCTGGAGAAGGCCGCGCGCGCCAATGCGCAGTCGATCTGGGACATCGCGCGCCATTACACGCAGGCCTACTGGGCCGACATCGCCGCGCTCAACATCCGCCAGCCCGCACACTGGTCGATCGCCACCGACTACGTGCCGGCGATGATCGAGTTCGCACAGTCGATCGCCGACAAGCACTGCTACGAGCTGCCCGGCGGCCTCTATTTCGACGTCTCGACCGTGGCCGACTACGGCCGCCTGGCCCGCGCCGCCACCGACGAGGGCGAAGGCCGGATCGAGCAGGTCGAGGGCAAGCGCCACCAGGCCGACTTCGCGATCTGGCGCAAGACCCCCGCCGGCGAGACCCGCCAGATGGAATGGGACAGCCCCTGGGGCAAGGGCGCGCCGGGCTGGCATCTCGAATGCTCGGTCATGTCGGGCAAGCTGCTAGGCTTCCCCTTCGATATCCACACCGGCGGCATCGACCACCGCGAGATCCATCACCCCAACGAGATCGCGCAGAACCAGGCGTTCTGCTGCGCCGGCAGCCTTTCAGACGCGGCCAATTCGGGCGCGAACGTGTGGATGCACAACAACTTCCTGGTAGAACGCTCTGGAAAGATGAGCAAATCCTCGGGCGAGTTCCTGCGCCTGCAACTGCTGATCGACAAGGGCTATCATCCCCTCGCCTATCGCCTGCTGTGCCTGCAGGCGCACTATCGCAGCGAGCTGGAGTTTTCGTGGGAGGGTCTGGGCGCCGCGCTCACGCGCCTCAAGCGCATGGTCATGGCGGTCAGCCAGCTGCGCGAGCGCGCCGGCGAAGGTGTGGCTGCCGCGGACTGGGCGCAGCACCCCAAGGTCGCGCCGCTCTTGGCCCGCTTCGATGCCGCGATCAGCGAGGACCTCAACACCGCAGTCGCGCTGACCGTGCTCGACGAGGTAATCGCGCTCAAGAAGATCGACGCGGGCGTCAAGCTGGCCGCGATCACGGCACTCGACGACGTGCTCGGGCTGGGTCTTGCCCACCTGACGCGCACCGACCTGCGCCTGCGTCCGGTGGCGGCGACGATCGACGAGGCGGAGATTGCCGCCATCGTCGACCAGCGCGCCGCCGCCCGGGCCGATAAGGACTTCAGCCTCAGCGACGCGCTGCGCGATCGGCTGGCCGAGCAGGGCGTCGAGGCGATGGACGGCGACCCGCTCGGCTGGGACTGGCGCCTCGGCTGATCGCCGGGCGCTACCCACACCATCGAGAGCGGCGCGATCAGGCCCCCAAGCGGCGCAGCGCCGGATCGAGCGTCGGGCGCGGGATGGGCGTGTAGCGCGCCGGTGCGTCGTCGAGCGAGAGCGGCCGGGGCAGCAGCCGGTTGAGCAGCAGGCGTCCAAACGCCCAGTCGCCAAGCGCGGAATCGGCGTTGATGTGGCCCACGGCGCCGGCGTCGGCATAGCGGGCGCCCCATTGCCGCGCGATCCGCCGCGTCGCACCCGGCGTGGCATAGGGATCGTCGCGGCTGCCGACCACGATCGAGGGAAACGGCAGCTCGTGCGACGGCAGCGGCGCGAACCGCGTCAGCCGGCGATCCTTGACCGCGTCCTCGACCTCGGGCGGCGCGACCAGCAGCGCGCCGATCACCGGTTGTTCGCGCGGCCCGCTGGCCAGCCGCTCGTATTCGGCCCACCACGCCACGGCCATGCAGCCCAGGCTATGCGCGACCAGCACCACTGGCCGTTCGGCGACGGCGTGCGCGCGCTGGATCGCCAGCGCCAGCTTGTTGACCCAGGTGTTGCGATGGGGATCGTCCCACAGCCCCAGATCGACGCGATGGCAGTCGGGCAGCGTCTGCTCCCAGCGGGTTTGCCAGTGCTCGGGGCCGGAATTGCAGAGGCCCGGCACGGTCAGGATGACCGGATCGGCGCGCTGCGAAACAGCATGTTCATGCGCCATACAAGCTCTCCCTCGAAAAGACGCCGCTGACCGACTCGCCATGGCATCGTGAAGCCTTCGAAACGTAACTCAACCGCCGCGATAGACAATTGACGATCGCTCAAGCGACGCGGGCCTGCGCCGATCCGCGCAGGGCCGGTTCGCGAGGGCGTCGCGGGGCGAACCGCCTGCCCCGTTGCAATTTGCCCCGGATTGCAGCAGGCCCCGCAGCGCCTGTACCGACAAGCCTCACCCAGGAACCGTAGCGCCGCCGCATGACCGCCCACGAAACTTCCGAACCCCGCCGCCGGCTGCTGGCCTCGATTCACGACGTCAGCCCGCGATTCGAGCGCGAGGTCGACCAGTTGGCCGAGCGTCTGAGCGGCCATCTCGGCACCGGGCGGTTTGCCATGCTGGTCATTCCCGATCACTGGCGCAGCGCGCCCCTGGCCGGCAATGCCGCGTTCCAGGCGCGGCTGCGCGGCTGGGCCGACATGGGGATCGAGATGTTCCTGCACGGCTGGTGCCACAAGGACGAGACCCCGGCGACCGAGGGGCTGGCCGGCTTCAAAGGCAAGCACATGACCGCCGGTGAGGGCGAGTTCCTCAACCTGCCCTACGAGCAGGCCCGCGCGCGGATGGTCGAGGGCCGCGCGCTGGTCGAGGACATCTTGGGACGCCCGGTCACGGGGTTCATCGCGCCGGCCTGGCTCTATGGCGACGGCGCACACCGCGCGCTCGACGAGCTCGGCTTCGCGCTGGCCGAGGATCACATGAAGGTCTGGCGCCCCGGCAGCGGCGAAGTGCTGGCCAAGGGCCCGGTCATCACCTGGGCGAGCCGCAGCAAGGCGCGTATCCGGTCCTCGCTGTGGTTCTCCGCGCTGGCACGCCAGGCCCTGCCGCTCACCCGCACCGTGCGCGTGGCGGTTCACCCCGGCGACACCACCGTGCCCGCGCTGCTGACCTCGATCGACCGCACGCTGGCCGGTTTTGCCCGCACGCACCAGCCGTCGCGCTACGCTGGCCTCAGCGGCCCGGCCGGACTGTTTTGACGCATCGCGACCGGCGCGCCTTGCGCATCCTGACTTTCCTCCACAGCTTCGAGCCGGGCGGTGTCGAGCGGGTTGCACTGCGCCTGCATGGCGCGTGGCTGGCGCAGGGCGCGGATGCGCGGCTGGTATTCGGCCGCACCGGTGGCGCGATGCGCCGCGAATGGCCGGGCCTGGCGTTCGAGGTCTTCCCCGGCATCGGCGTGCCGACCTCCGCGTGGGAAACGCTGTGGATGATGTGCCGCCTGCCCGGCGCGATCCGCCGCCATCGCCCCGACGTGCTGTTCTGCGCAGGCAATTCCTATACCGTCGTCGCCGTGACGATGCGGCTGCTGCTCGGACGCCGCTGCCCGCCGATCCTCGCCAAGATCAGCAACGACTTGTCACGCGCCGACCTGCCCGCGCCCGCGCGGCCGTTCTACCGGCTATGGCTGCGCATCCAGGGGCGGATGCTTCACCGCCTCGTCGGCATGGCCGAGCCGATGCGCGCAGAACTGCAGACGCTGATGCATGCGCCCGCAAACCACGTCGCCATCATCGACGATCCCGCGCTCGACGAGGCCCAGGTCGCGGCCCTCGAGACGGCGCGGCACCAGCCTGCGATCCGCCCCGCCGGTTACACCGGTCGCCGCTTCCTCGCCATCGGGCGGCTCGCAGGGCAGAAGAACTTCCCGCTGCTGCTGCGGGCCTTTGCGCGCATGGCACGGCCGGATGATCGGCTGGCGATCCTTGGCGAAGGCGGTGCCCGGCGCAGCCTCGAGGCACTCGCCGCAGCGCTCGGCATCACGGACCGGGTTGCTCTGCCCGGCCACGTCAACCCGGTGGCCGATGCACTGCTGGCCGCCGATGCGCTGGTGCTGTCGTCGGACTACGAGGGCGTCCCCGCCGTCGTGCCCGAGGCGCTGGCGGCGGGCCTGCCGATCGTGTCCACCGATTGCAGCGTCAGCATGGCCGATCTGCTCGGCCATGGCCGCTTCGGCCTGCTCGTCCCCGTGCGGGACGAAGCCGCGCTTGCCGATGCGATGAACCGCATCGGTACCATGCCCTTCGACATCGACGCCGCGCGTGCGCAGGCCCGGCGCTTCACCGTCGAGATCGCCGCCCGGCGCTATCTCGAGGAAATGGAGCGCCTCGTCGATGGCTGATGCCTCCCCCGACAGCGGCGATGATAATCGCGATGGCGCCGCGCCCCGGTTCGCGGTAACGCCGCCTGCGGCTGAACGAGATACAATGACAACACCAGCGATTCCCGAAACCGCCCCCGTCGAGAGCGGCCTGCGCAAATGGAGCGCCTATCTGGGGCCGGTCGTCTCCGTGGCGATCCTGTGCGCCGTGCTGTACCAGTTGCGCCAGCTCAACTGGCCGATGGTCATCTCGATCATCCCGCGCTCGCCGACGATCTGGCTGGTGCTGGCCGCCAGCTATTTCGCCGGCCCGATCGCCGACTGGGTGATTTTCCGCAAGCTCTGGGGCATCCCGCTCTCGGGCCTTGCCCCCCTGCTCAAGAAGCTGGTCGGCAACGAACTTCTGCTCGGCTATGTCGGTGAAGTCTACTTCTACGACTGGGCGCGCCGCCATGTGAAGATGGAGGGCTCGCCGTTCGGCGCGGTCAAGGACGTGGCGATCCTGTCCGCGCTGGCCGGCAACATCACCACCATCGCCATGCTGGCGATCACCTGGCCGCTTATCAGCCCGCTCGGCTTCGGCGCCGACGGCAAGGTGCTGGTCGGCTCGATCGTGGTGGTGCTGGTCACCTCCGGCCTCATCATGTTCTTCCGCAATGGCCTGCTCAGCCTGCCGCGGCGCGACCTGTGGTTCGTGTTCAACGTCCACTCGGTCCGCATCATCGTCGGCACCGCGCTCTCCGCACTGGCCTGGCACCTCATTCTTCCTGAAGTGGGCATCGGCTCCTGGCTGCTGCTGTCCACGATCCGCCTGCTCCTCGCCCGCCTGCCCTTGATCCCGAACAAGGATCTCGCGTTCGCCGGCATTACCGCGCTTCTCGTCGGCCGCGAGGTTCAGACCGGGGTCATGATCGCCATGATATCCATGCTGATCGTCGCCACCCACGTCGTGCTGTTCATCGCGCTGATGCTGCTCGATCTGGTGCAGAAGGAGAAGAACGCGTGAAGAAGCTGGCCTTCCTCGCCCCCATACTGGCGCTGTCGTCGACGCCGCTGCCGGCGCTTGCCGCGCCGCTGCCGCCCTCGACGCCCGAGCTGGGCAAGGCCGAGGGACAGTGCCGCCCCGGCGAGAGCGGCCCCTCGTTCCAAGTCGAGGTGCTCGGCCTCAAGGATCATACCGGCAAGCTCAAGCTGGAAGTCTATCCCGCCAACGACGAGGATTTTCTCGCCGACGACAACGTCCTGGTCGCGGCCGGCAAGACCTTCCGCCGCGTCGAGATCGCAACGCCCGCCGATCCCACGCCGCGCCTATGCGTGCGGCTGCCGGGCCCCGGTCGCTATACCGTCTCGGTGCTCCACGACCGCGACAACAACCGCAAGTTCAACTGGCAGCGTGACGGCATCGGTTTCTCGGGCAATCCGCGCCTCGGCTGGTCCAAGCCCAAGGCGGCAAGCGCCTCCGTTACGGCGGGCAACGGGCCCACGCCGTTGCGGATCGTCATGAACTATCGTAACGGCCTGATGTCGGTGGGGCCAATCAAGGGTACGTGATGAAGCTTGTCGATGTCTGCGCATTCTACGCGCCCAAGGGCGGCGGCGTGCGCACATATGTCGATCGCAAGCTCAAGGCCGGCGCTGCGCTGGGTCACGATGTCACGGTCATCGCGCCGGGGCAGGAAGACCGGGTCGAGGAACGCGGGCCGAACGCGCGCATCGTCTGGCTGAAGAGCCAGCTCTTCCCGCTCGACTTCAATTACCGCTGGTTTTCCGACATTCCCGCGCTCTACGCCGCGCTCGATGCGCAGAAGCCCGACTTTGTCGAGGCATCCTCGCCGTGGCGCAGCGCCAGCGTGATCGCCGAATGGCCGGGCAGCACGCCGCGCGCGCTCATCATGCACGCCGACCCGCTGTCGGCCTATGCCTATCGCTGGTTCGACCCGGTCGCCACGCGTCCAACGATCGACAAGGCGTTCGAGCGTTACTGGCGCCACCTGCGCCGGCTCGATACGCGCTACGACATGATCGTCAGCGCCAGCGCCAGCCTTTCGGAGCGGCTGACCGGCGGCGGGCTGACCCGCGTGGTCACCAATCCGATGGGCGTCGATCCGGGGATCTTCACCCCGACCCTGCGCGATACGGCGCTGCGGCGCGGCATGCTCGAACTGTGCGAACTGCCCGAGGACGCGACGCTGTTGCTGGGCGTCGGCCGGTTCGCGCCGGAAAAGCGCTGGCCCATGCTGGTCGATGCCGTCACGGCTGCCGGATCGCGCCGCCCCGTCGGCCTCGTGCTGGCGGGCCAGGGCCGCGAGCGCAAGACGATCGAGCGGCGCATCGGCCAGAACCCGCACATCCGCGTGCTCGCGCCGATCACCCAGCGCCATGAACTGGCACGCGTCATGGCCAGCTGCGACGCCCTGGTCCACGGCTGCGAGGCCGAGACCTTCTGCATGGTCGCCGCCGAAGCGCGCGCCAGCGGCCTGCCCCTGATCGCGCCCGACCAGGGTGGCGCCAGCGACCAGGCCCGCGCCTCGAACGGCTGGATCTACGAATCCGCCAATACCGCCGCCGCGACCGACGCGATCGCCGAATACTGCGTCGCGCGCGAACTCGGCCTTGACGGCCCTCGCGCCGACCTGCCGCCCCCGCGCACGATGGACGACCACTTCCGCGAACTGTTCGCCAGCTACGAAGCGGTGCTGACGGGGCAGCGCCAGGCGGCCTGAACGACGGCCTCGTCCAGGGCGAGCGGACCTGGCTGGTCCGGACCTGCGATCAAAGACCGATCTTCAACGTCAGCATTGCCGCCGGCGCGCTCGCTCCGGGCAGGCTGCGTTGCACGGCCTCGGCACGCACGTTCACGCCCGGCGCCAGTTGGACTTGCGCCACGCCCGGCGCCGTTTCGAATTTCGTCAGCGGATGAACGCGAAATTGCTCGCGATCGACGGCACAGACCACGATCGCGCCATCGGCGGCAGGCTCGCCGCACTTGCGCTTGACCGGCGCGATCCGTGCCAGGTCGAAGGCGGCGGCAGACGGGTCGGCCGGGGCGGAAATGGCGGGTGGAGGCGCGGCAGCATCGGGCATCGGTCGTCGGCTCCCGCGGGCAAGATACTAGGATTGCATGCAAAATATGGCGCCTTTAGGGCGCAGGGAACCTGCGACGAAATGGGGCGTAGTTGCGCCAAACGGGGGTTTTTGGATGCAACGAAAGTATATCGCCGGCACTGTCTGCACGATGGCCGCGGTCGTCACGCTGGCCGCGTGTCATCGCCGCGCGGTCGATGCCGCGCCGCCCGTCGCGCATGATACCATCAGCGTCCCGCCCCAGTCCTCGACCATCGCTGTGCCCATCGTTGCCAATCTCGGCGAGTTGTCCGCCGCGCTCGAACGCGAAGTGCCGCGCTCGCTGTGGACGATCGACAAGCCCGGGCAGGACTGCATGGCCTCGAAGAAGGTCGACGTGCTCGGCGTCAAGATCAAGACGCCCCGCATCAAGTGCCACATCGTCGGCGAAGTCACCCGCGGCGCCATCGCGCTGTCCGGCCAGGGGCAGGACCTCGTGGTCACGCTGCCGATCCATGCCACCGTGCGCGCGCGTGATATCGCGGGCGTGCTCAAGCAGGAGACCGCTACCGGCGATGCCGTGGTGCGCGCTCATGTCCGCCTCTCGCTGACGCGCGAATGGAAACCGCGCGCCGCGCTGGACATCGCCTACGACTGGACCAACGAGCCGGGCATCGATTTCCTCGGCCAGCGGATCACCTTCACCAGCAAGGCCGACGCCAAGCTGCGCGGCGTGGTCGCGCGGCTGGAACGGACGCTGCCAGCCGAGCTCGACAAGCTGCACCTCGAGCGGCAGATCGACAAGGCCTGGCGCAGCGCGTTCACCTCGCTCGAACTCAACGAGGCCGACCCGCCCGTGTGGATGCGCGTGACCCCGCAATCGCTCGCCTATGGCGGCTATGCCGTCGAGGGGCGCAAGCTTATCCTGCGCCTCGGCATGCAGGCGCAGACCGAGACCTTCGTCGGCAAGCGGCCACCTGATCCGGCCTCGACGCCGCTGCCGCCGATGCAGCCGCTCAAGGGCCCGCCCGGCCGGCTGCGCTTCGTAATCCCGGTGATCGCCGACTACCGCGAACTGGAGCCGGTGATCCACAAGGCGTTGGTCAAGCGGCAGGCGCGGCCGTTCGATCTGCCCGGCCTCGGCGCGATCCGTGCGCAGTTCGGCAAGGTTACCGTCTATGGCACCACGGGCGGGCGGATCGCGGTGGGCGTAGCGTTTTCAGGCAAGAGCGACGACGGCACGATTGGCCCTGCCCATGGGACGGTGTGGCTCACCGGCACCCCGGTCAACGCCGCCAATTCGCGCGTGGTGAGCTTCGGCAACCTGGCCGTGTCGGGCGTGACGGACAGCACCGGCGGCGATGTCCTGCTCCAGCTCGCCAATGCGCCCGGGCTCTCGCAGACCATCGGCACCGCGCTGGCGCAAAACTTCGAGCGCGACTACGACAAGCTGATGGGCAAGATCGGCCGCGCAATCAGCGACAAGCGGACCGGCGATTTCCTTATTCGCGCCGCGATCGACGACGTAAAGACCGGGCAACTCAAGGCCGCCGGCCAGGGCCTCTACCTGCCGGTCGAAGGCACGGGCCGGGCGACGGTGGTTCTCGACATGCGGTGAGCGGGCGGGCAAGGATGCCGGCGATGCCGCTGATCCCTGCCCTGCCCACCCATCTTCCCGCGACGCTCGCTCCTGCGGTGGCACCGGCACTGCCGCATGTCATCGGCGTGCTGGATCTCGCCGGCATTGCGGTCTTTGCGATCTCGGGCGCGCTGGTGGCTGCGCAATTGCGCCAGACGCTGGTGACGATGTGCTTCTTCGCGGTCATCACCGGCGTCGGTGGCGGGTCTGTGCGCGACCTGCTGATCGGCGCGCCGGTGTTCTGGGTGCACGACCCTTTGGTGGCGCTGGTGTGCCTCGGGGTCGCGGTGCTGTGCTGGATCACTCCGCATCGCTGGTGGCAGGGCGCCGCACTCGAATGGGCAGACGCGATCGGCTTGGGCGCCTATGCCGTGCTCGGCACGACCAAGGCGCTGGCTTACGGCATCCCGCCGGTCCCCGCGATGATCATGGGCTGCATCACCGGCTGCATCGGCGGGGTGATCCGCGATGTCGTCGCGGGCCGGCCCTCGATCCTGATGCGCCCCGAACTCTATGTAACGGCCGCGGCACTGGCCTCGGCGATGTGTGCGGCGGGACAGGCCCTGCACTTGCCCAAGGGCTGGGTCTGGGCAGTCTCCGCCGCCGCCGGCTTCGCGCTGCGCGCTGCCGCAATCCGCTTCAAGCTGGCGATCCCGCCCTATGGCGGCGACCTTGCCGCCGCCGACGTCGAGCGCGATTGACGTTGCGGTGCAGCATTATTTGCGGCACCCTCCTCCGTCATGATCAAGGCCGGCCTGCACCACCTCACCCGCTATTCCTACGATCATCCGGTGCGGCTCGGCCCGCAGGTGATCCGATTGCGGCCTGCCGCGCACAGCCGCACCGCGGTGCCGAACTATTCGCTGAAGATCAGCCCGGCCAACCACTTCATCAACTGGCAGCAGGACCCTTACGGCAACTGGCTGGCGCGCGTCGTTTTTCCCGATCCGGTCGACCATTTCCAGATCGAGGTCGACCTGCTTGCCGATCTCGTCGTCATCAATCCCTTCGACTTCTTCGTCGAGGACTACGCCGAGACCTACCCCTTCGCCTATACCGCCGAGACGCGCACCGACCTCGCGCCCTGCTTCGAGACCGAGGCCCAGGGCCCGCTGTTCGAGGCGCTGCTGGCGCAGTTCACCGGCCACGAAGGCGGGACGATCGATTTCCTCGTGGCGATCAACCAGGCGGTCAACGCCCGGGTCGGCTACGTCATCCGCATGGAGCCGGGCGTGCAAACCCCGGAGGAGACGCTCGGCGTCGGCACCGGATCGTGCCGCGATTCGGCCTGGCTGCTCGTGCACCTGCTGCGCCGGCTGGGTTTCGCCGCACGCTTCGTCTCGGGCTATTCGATCCAGCTGACGCCCGATGTCGCGGCGGTCGACGGGCCGGCCGGCGTCGCCCGCGATGTCTGCGACCTCCACGCCTGGACCGAGGTGTTCATTCCCGGCGCCGGCTGGATCGGCCTCGATGCGACCTGGGGCCTGTTCGCGGGCGAAGGCCACATCCCGCTCTGCGCCACCCCGCATTATCGCACCGCCGCCCCGATCGAGGGCGCGGTGCTCGAGCCGGTAAAGTCCGACTTCCACTTTGACATGGACGTCTCGCGCATTGCCGAGGCGGTACGCATCACCAAGCCGTTCACCGATGCGCGCTGGGCCGCGCTCGACGCGCTCGGCGCACAAGTCGATGCCGATCTGGCTGCGCAGGACGTGCGCCTGACCATCGGCGGCGAGCCGACCTTCGTCGCCGATGGCGATTTCGAGGCGCCGGAATGGAACAGCGCCGCGGTCGGGCCGACCAAGGCCTGGTACGCCGACAGGCTGATCCGCAAGCTGCGCGACCATTTCGCGCCCGGCGCCCTGCTCCACCATGGCCAGGGCAAGTGGTATCCGGGCGAGAGCCTGCCACGCTGGGGCTATTCGATCTACTGGCGCCGCGATGGCGAGCCGGTCTGGCGCGATGCCAGCCTGATCGCCGGCGATCCGGCGCCCGCGGGGGAAGCACCGCGCGCGATCGACGCCGAGGCCGCGGAGAACTTCCTGCGCGAAACCGCGCTGACCCTGGGCGTGCCCGACGACAACGTCGCGCCGGTCTATGAAGACGCGCTCGAGTGGATCGTGCGCGAGGGCGAGTTGCCCGAGAACGTCTCGCCGCTCGACCCACAGCTGGAGGACCCCGAGGTCCGCCAGCGCTTCGTGCGCGCCTTCCAGCGCGGCTTGACGACCCCGGTCGGCTACGTCCTGCCCTTGCAGCGCCAGCAGCCCTGGCAGGGCCGCGCGATGCCCGGCCAGCGCAGCTGGTATTCGGAAAAGTGGCGGGTGAGGCGCGGCGCGCTCTTTGCGGTGCCCGGCGACAGCGCGCTGGGATACCGCCTGCCGCTCAGCGCCCTGCCCTCCGTCCCGCCCTCGGCCTATCCCTATATCCACCCGCGCGACACCGCCGAGCCGCGCGAGCCGCTCGCCGATTTTCGCAGCCAGGCGGCGGAACGCGGCAGCGAAACGCGCGAGGCGCTCGCCAGCCCGTCACCCATTCCCGCCGAGCAGGCGAGCCTCGCCGTCAAGGCCACTGGCCAGGCGCGCCAGTCGCGCGTCGAGCAGGTCGCGATCGAGGGCGCGGTGCGAACCGCCATAACGGTGGAGCCGCGTGGCGATCACTTGTGCGTCTTCATTCCCCCGGTCGAGGCGCTGGAGGATTACCTCGACCTCGTCGCCTCGATCGAGACGGTGGCCGAGGAAACCCGACTGCCGGTGCGGATCGAGGGCTATCCCCCGCCGCCCGACCCGCGGCTCATGGTGCTCAAGGTCACGCCAGACCCCGGCGTGATAGAGGTCAACATCCAGCCCGCCGCAAGCTGGGCCGAATCGGTCGAGATCACGCAGACGCTGTACGACTTCGCCCGCGAGGTCGGCCTGACCGCGGACAAGTTCATGGTCGACGGGCGTGCCACCGGCACCGGCGGGGGCAATCACATCGTGCTGGGCGGGCCGAGCCTGCTCGACAGCCCGTTCATCCGCCGGCCCGATCTGCTCAAGTCCTTCGTCATCTACTGGCAGCGCCACCCGGCGCTCAGCTACCTGTTCTCGGGCCTGTTTATCGGCCCGACCTGCCAGGCGCCCCGCATCGACGAGGCGCGCCACGACGGCTTGTACGAGCTGGAGATCGCGCTGGCGCAAGTGCCGGGGCCGGACCAGCCGCAGCCGCTCGCCTGGGTGGTCGACCGCCTGTTCCGCAACCTGCTGGTCGACGTGACCGGCAACACGCACCGCACCGAGATCTGCATCGACAAGCTGTTCTCGCCCGACGGGCCGACCGGGCGGCTCGGCCTCGTCGAGTTCCGCGGCTTCGAGATGCCGCCGGATGCGCGCATGTCGCTTGCCCAGCAACTGCTGCTGCGCGCGCTCTGTGCCTGGTTCTGGCGCCAGCCGGTGGATGGGCCGCTGGTGCGCTGGGGCACGCAACTGCATGACCGCTTCATGATGCCGCACTTCGTCTGGGCCGATTTCCTCGACGTGCTCACAGACCTGCGGGGCACCGGCTACGACTTCGACCCCGCGTGGTTCGAGGCGCAGCGCCAGTTCCGTTTCCCCGTCCACGGCGCGGTATCGGGCGGCGGGGTCCACCTGGAGATCAGCCATGCTCTGGAGCCGTGGAACGTGCTGGGCGAGACCGGCGCGATCGGCGGCACCGTGCGCTATGTCGACAGCTCGACCGAGCGTCTGCAGGTCCGCGCCGAGGGCCTCGTCCCGGGGCGTCACGTCGTGACCTGCAACGGCCGCCGCGTGCCGATGACGCCGACCGGCACCCCCGGCGAGGGCGTCGGCGGGGTGCGCTACAAGGCATGGTCGCCGGCGAACTGCATGCATCCGATGATGCCGCCGCATGCGCCGCTGACCTTCGACATCCTCGATACCTGGAGCGGGCGTTCGCTCGGCGGCTGCGTCTATCACATCGCACATCCGGGCGGCCGCAGTTACGACACCGTGCCCGTCAATGGCTACGAGGCCGAAGCGCGGCGCAAGGCGCGGTTCCAGGATCACGGCCATTCGCCCGGCCCGGTGGCTGTCCCCGCACCCGAGTACCCCAGCGAATTCCCGCTGACGCTCGACCTGCGCCGTCCCGCCGGCCTGCCCTGATCGCATGGCCACCGCGCACGACCAGACCCTGCCGGCCGGCCTTGCCGGCTATCCGGCCGATGTCGCGGCGGGCGATCTCTATCGCGATGCCGCCCCCGAAGTCGCGGCGGCATGGCGCCAGACGGCGCAGGGGCTGCAGGCGCTGCGCGAGGAATCGGGCGTGGCGGTGCAGGAACTGGTCGCACGCCAGATCCTCGACCTCGGCATGGCGTTCCGCCTGACCGGCGAGGACGAGGAGCGCGAGTGGCCGCTCTCGCCGATGCCGCTCATCATCGGGGCGGGCGAATGGGCCGAGGTGGAGCGCGGCCTGATCCAGCGCGCGCGCCTGCTCGAGGCCGTGGTCGAGGACATCTATGGCGAAGGCCGGCTCGTGGCGGATGGCCACCTGCCCGCCGCGCTCGTGGCAGGCAGCCGCTATTTCGCGCGCAGCATGGTCGGCGTGGCACCGCGCAACGCCCCGCACCTGCACGTCTATGCGGTGGACCTCGCGCGCGGTCCGCAAGGGCAATGGCGCGTGCTCGAGGATCGCATCCGGCTGGCCAACGGGGCCGGCTATGCGCTGGAAAACCGGCTGGCCCTCTCGCGCGTCACCGGCGGATTGCTTACCCAGATCGGAGCGCGCCGCGTGGCGCAGTTCTTCTCGGACCTTCGCGGCGGCATTGCCCGCGCCTGCCAGCGCGAGAACCCGCGCATCGCGCTGCTGACGCCGGGCCGCTTCAACCAGTCCTATCCCGAACAGGCGCACCTTGCGCGCTATCTCGGCTTCCCGCTGGTCGAGGGGCGCGACCTGACCGTCAGCGATGCGCGCGTCTATGTGCGCACCATCGCCGGCCCCAAGCGCGTCGATGCCTTGTGGCGCTGGATCGACACCAACGCGCTCGACCCGCTGCGGTTCGACGCGCGCTCGGCCATCGGCGTGCCCGACCTGTTCGAGGCGATGGAGCATGGCGGGGTCACGCTCGCCAACTGGCCGGGCGCCGAAGTGCTCGAGGCTCCGGCTTTCGCCGCCTTCATGCCGCGCCTGTTCGAGGTCTTGCTGGGGGAAGCCCCGCTGCTGCCCAATGTCGCGACCTGGTGGTGCGGCCAGCCGCGCGAGGCCGAGGACGTGCGCGCCCGCCTCGATGACCTGATGATCACCCCGGCGTTCGGCCAGCCGGTCGAGGGCCTGCCCGGCGGGCGCCCGGTGGCCGTGCGGCGGCTCGACCCGGCGGCGCGCACCGCGCTGCTGGCCGCCATGGCGCGGCGCCCGGTCGACTATTGCGGGCAGGAGATCGTCACGCTGTCGACCACGCCGGCGCTGGTGGGCGAGAGCTTCGCCCCGCGCGCTTTCACCGTCCGTGCCTTCGTCGCGCGCAATGCTGCCGGAGCCTGGACGGTCATGCCCGGTGGCTTCGCGCGGTTGTCGTCCTCGGGCGAGATCCGCACCACGCTGATGGGCGAAGGCGACATGTCGGCCGACGTCTGCATCGTCGACAGGCCCGATGCCACGGCATTCGGCACGCCCATCGCCAAGGCGGCGGCCGCCCCCCGGCAAACCGCTCTGCCCCAAACCGTTCTGCGCGGCGGGGGCATCCTCGCGAGCCAGGCGGCAGACAACCTGTTCTGGTTCGGCCGCTACATGGAGCGGGCCGAAACCACCGTGCGGCTGGTCCGTGCCGTGCTGGGCAGCTCGATCGAGGCGGACGCCGGCGCGGGCCACAATCCCGAGGTCATCGCGCGACTGGTCGACCTGCTGGTCAGCTGGGGCGCGATCGCGCGCGAGGATGCCGATGGCCCGGTGTCCAAGGCCTGCCACGCCGCGCTGACGGATGCCGCGCGCGACGGATCGGTCAGCGCGCTGTTCGCCGCCTTGCGCGCCACCGGCCTTACCCTGCGCGACCGGCTGACCAGCGATTTCTGGCGCATCGCCAGCCGCCCGCTGCCGACGACCGACGGGCATCGCCCCGGTGTCGTGCTGCGCGCCGCGCGCGAGCTGGTCGAACGCTTGTCGGCGCTGTCGGGCCTGCTGGCGGAAAACTTCACGCTCGGCCCCTCGCGCCATTTCCTCGACATGGGCCGCCGGCTCGAACGCGCGGTGGCGCTGTGCCAGACCGTGCGCGCGCTCGCCCCGCAGATCGAGACACCCGAGGCGCTCGGCGTGCTGCTCGACCTGTCGGACAGCCAGATCACCTATCGCGCGCGCTATCTCGCCGCGCCAAGCCTCGCGCCGGTGCTCGACATGCTGCTGCTCGATCCCGCCAACCCGCGCTCGCTGGCGTTCCAGGCCGAGGCGCTGCTGGGGCACATCGCCGCACTGCCGGCGCTGGGCGAAGGCAACCTGCCCGAGCCTCCCCTGCTCGAGGCCCGCGCGCTGCTTGCCCCACTCGCCAGCCTGCCCGTGGCGGACTGGGACGTGGCGCGCATCGCCGAGACTGAACAGCGCCTCCTTGCCCTGTCCGACACCATCGCCACCCGCTACTTCCTGCAGTTCGAGAAGACCGAGCCGATCAAGGGTAGCCTGCTGGGATGATCTACGACATCCGCCACGTGACCACGGTGACTTACGCCAACCCGGTACGGCTGGCGCGGTTCAACCTGCGCCTGCGCCCTGCCCCCTGGCCTGGACAGACCGTCAGCCGCTATCGCCTGACCGTCGACCCCGAACCGTGGATGATCGAGGACGACAGCGGCCCGTTCCGCGTCAACCGCAGCCGCCTCATCATTCGCGAACCGATCGACCGCCTGACCGTCAAAAGCGGCTTTCGCGTCGATGTGGCGCCGACCGTGCTCGACGTGATCGGCCAGCCCGCCCCGACCATCGCCGAGGTGGCCGCACGTGCCGCCGCGCACCGCGATCTCTCGGCGATGGGCCCGGCCAGCTACATCTATCCTTCGCTGCTTGCCCCCATCGCACCCGAGATCGTCTCGTGGGCCGCGCGCTTCCTCTCCCCGCGCGCCGGCGTGGTCGAGGGCGCGCTCGCCCTGATGCACGCGATCCACGACGAGTTCACCTACGACGGCAGCGCCACCACCGCCGACACCCCGCCCGAGGTCGCGTTCCGCGCCCGCCACGGCGTGTGCCAGGATTTCGCGCATGTCATGATTGCGGCGGCGCGCGGGCACGGGCTGCCCGCCGCCTATGTCAGCGGCTACTTGCGCACCCTGCCCCCACCCGGCCGCCCCCGCCTCGTCGGCGCCGATGCGACGCATGCCTGGGCGGCACTGTGGTGCGGGGATGCGCTGGGGTGGGTGGGCTTCGATCCCACCAATGCGGTGCTGACCTCGAGCGACCACATCTTCACCGCAATGGGCCGCGACTATGCCGACGTGGCGCCGATGGACGGCGTGTTCCACGGCAGCGGCGCGCAGAAAGTCGCGGTCTCGGTCGATGTCCGCCCCGAAAGCGAGGTGGTCGGGGCCTAGGGCGCGAGCGAGTGAGATGAGCGGTTCAGGATCGAGCTGGGTTGCGGGATTCGACATCCCGCGCGCCGACGTCGTTTTTGCCGCAAACCCGTCATTCCCGCAAAGCGCGCCGGGACAGGAACATGACGGTAAAACGACTGGCGAACAGCGCGAATGGTGTGACCACCGCAACGGCGGTCAAAGAGCCCATCAGCACGTTGCCCGGTGGTGCATCGTCCACCTCCATCGTGAGCGCCCAATATCCGAACGATAGGCAGATCAGTGCCGGCATCGTCAGCGTTCCGATCGCTATCGACACAGAGTTACGCTGCGTAGCGATGCGGCTAACGGCTGCTACCGTGCCTGAAATCAGGGAGATAGCTGCGACGACGCCAACGATGACAAGCAGGGCAATAAGCATCCGAACCTCGTGCAGGCGATCTCGAAGGCCCGCCATTAGCAAGCCCCGCATCCGAACACGCCCACCCATCGCAGTAGCGGGGCAGCCGCGTCTTTCGACAACGGCCGCCCCTCTGCGCAATCAGCGCGTCAGCTTCTTGTAGGCCAGGCGCGTCGGCCGGTCGGCGGCATCGCCCAGACGACGGCGCTTGTCTTCCTCGTACATGGCGAAGTTGCCTTCGAACCATTCGACGTGGCTGTTGCCCTCGAAGGCGAGGATGTGCGTGGCGAGACGGTCGAGGAAGAAGCGGTCGTGGCTGATGACCACGGCGCAGCCCGCGAAGTTCTCGATCGCTTCTTCGAGCGCGGCCAGCGTTTCGACGTCGAGGTCGTTGGTCGGTTCGTCGAGCAGCAGCACGTTGCCGCCCTGCTTGAGCATCTTGGCCATGTGCACGCGGTTGCGTTCACCGCCCGAGAGCTTGCCGACGTTCTTCTGCTGGTCCTGGCCCTTGAAGTTGAAGGCGCCAACGTAGGCACGGGTCGAGGTGTCGAACCCGTTGACCTTCATGTAGTCGAGCCCGTCAGAGATTTCCTCCCAGACGTTCTTCTTGGGGTCGAGGTGATCGCGGCTCTGGTCGACATAGCCGAGGCGCACGGTCGAGCCGATGTCGACTTCGCCGCTGTCGGGCGTTTCCTGGCCGGTGATGAGCTTGAACAGCGTGGACTTGCCCGCGCCGTTGGGCCCGATCACGCCGACGATGCCGCCCGGCGGCAGCATGAACGAGAGGTTCTCGAACAACAGCTTGTCGCCATAGGCCTTCGAGATGTTCTTCGCCTCGATGACCTTGCCGCCAAGGCGCTCGGGCACCTGGATGACGATCTGGGCCTTGCCGGGCGAACGGTTTTCCTGGCTGGCGACCAGTTCCTCGAACTTCTTGATACGCGACTTCGACTTGGTCTGGCGGCCCTTGGTGCCGGCGCGGATCCACTCGAGTTCGTCGTTGATCGCCTTCTGGCGGCCGGTCGCCTCGCGGTCTTCCTGCTCGAGGCGCTTGGCCTTCTTTTCCAGGTAGGTCGAGTAGTTACCCTCGTAGGGGAAGTACTTTCCGCGGTCGAGCTCGAGGATCCAGCCCACCACGTTGTCGAGGAAGTAGCGGTCGTGGGTGATCATCAGCACCGCGCCGGCATATTCCTTGAGGTGGTTTTCCAGCCATTCGACGCTTTCGGCATCGAGGTGGTTGGTCGGTTCGTCCAGCAGCAGGATCGAGGGCTTCTGGATCAGCAGGCGTGTCAGCGCGATGCGGCGCTTTTCACCGCCCGAGAGGCTTTCCACCGACCAGTCGCCCGGCGGGCAGCGCAGCGCTTCCATCGCGATCTCGAGCTGGTTGTCGAGCGTCCAGCCGTCGACCGCGTCGATCTTGCCCTGCAAGTCGCCCATCTCGTCCATCAGCGCGTCGAAATCGACGTCTTCCGGCGGATCGGCCATGATGTTGCTGATCTCGTTGAAGCGGTCGACGAGGTCGGCCACTTCGCGCGCGCCTTCCTTGACGTTTTCCAGCACGGTCTTGGTCGGGTCGAGCTGCGGCTCCTGCGGCAGGTAGCCGACGGTGATGTGCTCGCCGGGCCAGGCCTCGCCGGTGTAGTCCTTGTCGATCCCGCCCATGATCTTCATGAGCGTGGACTTGCCCGCGCCGTTGGGGCCGACGATGCCGATCTTGGCACCCTGGTAGAACTGCAGGTTGATGTTGCTCAGCACCGGCTTCTGCGCGCCGGGGAAGGTTTTCGTCATGTTCTTCATGACGTAGGCGTATTGGGCGGCCATCTTGGGGTCCTTGCGCTAAGGCTATAGCGTTGCGTGTTCGGTGGGTTTGCCCCGCGCTCTACAGGGCGCGCGGGTCTTGGGCAAGCGGCAGGGGTGGCGATCACCCAACCCCATTGGCTGACCCTATCACCTGCCCCATCGCCTTCGCCGCAGCTTCCATTCCCGCTTGCGCCGGCGCGGCGTTGACTTTGCGCCAGAACGGGCAAGAGTGCTCACATCCCTCGCTTTTCAGGACACCCCATGCCCGCATCGCTTCTTGCCCGGTCCCTCTCCATCGCCGCGCTCGCCGCGGCCCTTCTTGCAGCGCCCGCCACCGCCGCGCCCGCCGTATCCCCCGGCAACGCCGCGCCCGGCAGCGTCGCATGGGATCTGGTCCGCGACCTGACCACCGACATCGGCCCCCGCCCCGCCGGCAGCGAGGCCGAGGCTCGCGCGCGGGACTGGGCAGCCGAGCGATTGAAGGCGCTGGGCTTTGCCAATGTCGGGATCGAGCCGTTCACGATCCGCGCCTATCGCCGCGGCACTGACAAGGCCGAACTGGTCGGCACCGCCGCGCAGCCGCTGGCGATCACGGCACTCGGCTATTCCGGCGCAACGCCCGAGGCCGGCGTGACCGCGCCGCTCGTCTATTTCGCGACGCTTGCTGCGCTGGAGGCTGCGCCTGCCGGCTCGCTCAAGGGCAAGATCGCCTTCATCGACCACGCCATGGCGCCCACGCAGGACGGCAGCGGCTATGGTCCCTATGGCAACGTGCGGCGCAAGGGCCCCGGCATCGCCGCCGACAAGGGCGCGCTGGCGGTGGTGATCCGCTCGATCGGCACCGACCATCATCGCAACCCGCACACCGGCGCGATCAGCTGGCCCAAGGGCATGAAGCCGATCCCAGCAGGCGCCGTGGCCAGCGCCGATGCCGACCAGGTGGCGCGCCTGTCCGCCGCGGGCAAGGCGCTGACCCTGCACCTCACGCTGACCGGCAAGATCATCGACGGCGCCCCCTCGGGCAATGTCGTCGGCGAATTGCCCGGCCGTGATCCCTCGCTGCCGCCCGTCCTCGTTGCCTGCCATCTCGACAGCTGGGACCTCGGCACCGGCGCGATCGACGATGGCGCCGGCTGCGCGATCGTCGCGGCAGCGGCGCTGGAAGCACGGCGCCAGCAACAGCCGCTGCGCACGATCCGCGTGCTGTTTGCCGGCAGCGAGGAACTGGGCGGGTTCGGCGGCGAAGCCTATGCCGCCCGCCACGGCAGCGAACCGCATGCGCTGGCCATGGAAAGCGACTTCGGCGCCGATCGTGTGTGGCGTGTCGTGACCAACTTTGCGCCCTCCGCCGCCGCGACCAAGGCCCAGCTCGTGGCTGCGCTCGCCCCGCTCGGCATCGTCGCGCAGGAAGGCGAGGTCGAGGGTGGTACCGATGTCGGCGCGATCATCAAGCGCCAGACGCTGCCGGTGGTGGATCTCAACCAGGACGGTACGCACTACTTCGACCTGCACCACACGCCCGACGATACGCTGGACAAGATCGACCCGGCCATGTTGGCGCAAAACGTCGAGGCCTGGACCCGTACGCTCGAGATCGTCGCCAATGCCCCGCAACCGATCGCGGCGAGCCCTGCCCCGGCGCACTGAGACTGCCGGCCTGCAGGTTTCAAAGAATGGCGCGGCGTTCGGCTCTCAGCCGGCGTCGCGCCAGACCTGCGGGAACATGACGGTCGTCGTCACCCCGTTGCGGTTGCGGGTATGGCTGATCCCGCCGAGCTGCGCGACGAGGCCGGCGATGATTGCCGAGCCCAGGCTGCGCCGCCGCACGCCGACCGCCACATCCGCCCCGGCACGGCCGGTCGCATCATCGGTCGCGAGCCCGCGCCCGTTGTCGGCAACCGTCAGGCACAGCATGCTGCCCTCGGCCTGCTCGAGCCGGACGTCGACCACCCCGTGCTGGCCCGGCTCGAAGGCATGCTTGAAGCTGTTGGTGAGCAGTTCGGTCAGAAGCAGGACGAGCGTCAGCAATCGGCCCACCTCCACGCGCACGTCATCGACCACGAGGCGCACGGCGATATGCTGCGCGCCCGACACGTCCTTGGCCTGCTCGACGGCATTGGCGAGGTGATCCTGCAACCGCAAGGTCTGCGCGGCGGGATCGTAAAGCTGGCGATGGACGCGGCCCATCAGCTCGATCCGCTCGTCGGCGCGGTCGATCAGCGCCAGCGCGGTGGTCGGGTCACGCTCGATCTGGCGCCGCTGAAGGCGCAGCATCGAGGCAACCGAGGCCAGGTTGTTGGCCACGCGATGCTGCAGCTCCTTGAACAGCAGCGACTGGTAGTCGGCCATTTCGCGCATGCGCACCTGGCTCTCCTCGAGCTGGCGCTGGCGCTTGAGCAGCCCGTCGATCAGCAGGATGTCGACCGTGACGACACCGCTGTAGAAGATCATCGCCGTCGCGACCTGCCCGTCGAGCGCAAAACTCCACTGGGGCGGGATGAAGAAGAACCAGGCGCCGAGACCGCTGAGAATGGCGCAGAGAATGCCCGCCCCGCGCCCGGCGAGGAACGTGGCAACGATCACCGCCGGAAAGAACGTGAGAAATGGATAGCCGGGCGGAAACAGCGCGTTGAATGCCATGCGGATGACCAGGCCGATCACGAACAAGGCAACGGCCATGCCGTAGCGCAGCGCCGGACCGCGGTCCGTCACGTTCAGGCTGGACCACAAAATCTTGAGCTGGGGCGCTGGCATACCGTTCGACGGTGCCCCATCCTATCGCATGATGCAACCAAACATGGCGCAAAACTGCCGAATTTGACGTAAGCTGGAAGCTATTTTTGGCGGGCACAAAGTTTTTTTGCGCGAGGTCGGAACCACTTGCACCATCTGTGCATTTTTGGCCCAAATGCGCGAGGCTCGGCAGGTTCGGGTCATGTGATCAGGATTATGCGTTTTGTCGAGTGACAGGGTAGACCCATCTGAGCGTAGCCAGGCCGTTGGCGGCCTCGCCAATGGCGAGTATGATGACAGCCCGGATCGCTTCCGGGCCAATCACCCGGAAAGTGCCTTCGCCGGATCGTCCGGCGTGCTGTTCGAGCAGGCCATGGCGCAGACGCGCATGGCGATCTGCCTCTGTGACCCCTACTCTCCAGATATTCCCATCGTCTTCGCCAACCGGGCCTTCCGTTGGTTAACCGGCTATGACGAGTCCGAAATCGTCGGGCGCAACTGTCGCTTCCTGCAAGGCCCTGCGACCGACCCGGCCGCCGTCGCGCGCATCCGAGATGCCCTGCGCAATGAGGACGTGGTCGTCGTCGAGCTGCTCAACTACCGCAAGGACGGCACCGCGTTCTGGAACGCGTTGCACCTTGGCCCGATTTACGACGCCGACGGTCGACTGCTCTATTTCTTCGGCAGCCAGTGGGACGTCTCGGACGTTCGCGCCGCGCGTGCCGACGAGCGCCATGCCCGCGAACTCGCCCGCGAGCTGTCGCATCGCATGAAGAACATGTTCGCGGTCATTGGCGGCATCGTCAACTTCACCGGACGCTCGCGCGGGATCGAACCGCACGCCCGCGAGATCAACGATCGGATTCAGGCGCTGGGGCGCGCTTACGAGACCACCCTCGACGAGGCGTCGAGCGGGTCGATCGAGGTCGGACCGGCCATTCGTTCGGTGCTGTCGCCCTACGACCCCGAAGGACATCGCATTAACTTCGTCGGCAACGGTTTGCGCAGCGACTTCTCGGCGGTTTCCGTCCTCGGGCTGTCGCTGCACGAGCTGGCGGTCAATGCGGTCAAGCATGGCGCCCTCAGCAAGGCCGGCGGCAAGGTCACCGTCGCCTGGCAGCGCAACGGTTCGACCGAGTCGCCGACCATCGTCATCGACTGGATCGAAACGGGCGGCCCGGCCGTCACTCCCCCTCCCGAGACGCAAGCGGTGCCGACGGCCGGACTTGTCGATCGTGTGCTCACCATGGCCAAAGGAAACATCATGCGCGACTGGCACCCCGAAGGCTTGCGGGCGCGCCTGCGCGTTCCCCTGCGCGAGGATGCAGCATGAGCGAAGCCTGCTGCCCCGCTGGTATGGACTGCCGCATTCTGGTGCTGGACGACGAACCGCTGATTTTGCTAGATCTCGAATTCGCGGTCGAGGACGCCGGTTGCATCCCGATCACGGCGTTGGAACTGTCCGAAGCCCTCGCCATCGCCGAGCATGAATCGATCGTCGCCGCTATCCTCGACGTTTCGCTTTCGCACGGCGAGACATGCGCGCCTGTCGCCCGTACGTTGGCCGAGCGCGGCGTCCCCTATGTCCTGCACACCGGCGACCTCGACCGCATGGACGAGGCGGTGCGCAAGCTGGGCGGCGTGCTAGTGCCCAAGCCGACCCCGGCCGCCGTGGTCGTCAGCCGCGCCCTCGAAGGCGTGACGCAGCGCCAGCAGGCCTGATCCGCCAGGACACCACGCAAGACCCGGATATTTCAGGCACTGGCATTTTCCTCTGCCAGTGCCTATTTCGCGCGCCATCGGAGGACACATTTCCATGGCGACGACGCACAAGACCCGCATGCTCATTATCGGTTCCGGCCCAGCTGGCCTCACCGCCGCGATCTATGGCGCGCGCGCCGGGATGGAGCCGATTGTCGTGCAGGGTCTCCAGCCCGGCGGCCAGCTGACCATCACCACCGATGTCGAGAATTACCCCGGTTTCCGCGACGTGATCCAGGGCCCCTGGCTGATGCAGGAAATGCAGGCCCAGGCCGAACACGTCGGCACCCGGATGCTGTGGGACACGATCACCGAGATCGACCTCGCTGGCCCGCCGTTCCGCGCCATCGGCGACGGTGGCGACGTCTATGAAGCCGATACGCTGGTGATCGCCACGGGCGCCCAGGCCAAGTGGCTGGGCGTTGCCGGCGAAGAGGAATATTCGGGCAAGGGCGTCTCGGCCTGCGCCACCTGCGACGGGTTCTTCTATCGCGGCAAGAAGGTCGTGGTCATCGGCGGTGGCAACACCGCGGTCGAGGAAGCGCTCTACCTCACCAACCATGCCGAGCACGTGACGCTCATCCACCGCCGCGACAGCCTGCGCGCCGAACGCATCCTGCAGGAACGCCTCCACGCGCATCCCAAGATCAGTGTGCTGTGGAACAAGGCGGTCGCCGCCTTTACCGGCGAGGCCACCGGCGGTCTCAAGGCGGTCGAACTGGTCGACACCGTCACCGGCGAAGGCAGCCGCATCGAGACCGACGGCGCGTTCGTCGCGATCGGTCACGCCCCTGCGACCAGCCTGTTCAAGGGCAAGCTCGAACTCGACGAGAGCGGCTACATCGTCGTGGCGCCGGGCACACCCAAGACCGCGATCCCCGGCGTCTTCGCCTGCGGCGACGTGATGGACCACACCTATCGCCAGGCCGTGACCGCGGCGGGCACCGGCTGCATGGCCGCTCTCGACGCCGAGCGCTTCGTCGCCGAGCTGGACTTCGCCATGCAGCAGCTGACCGAGGCCTGAGCCGGTCGCCTTAGGCTTCCACAACCCCCGCCCCCTCCTCTGAAGAAGAGGGCGTTGGGGGTGGGGGATGCCACCAAAAACGCTACTTAATCCACCGCATCCCGCAGCACGGCGATCCCCGCCGACCGCTGCGCCCTCAACTCGCGCTTCAACGCCGCCGGATCGCGCGCAACGATGAAGCCGAAGCTGACCCCGCCTTCCTTGCCGATCGTCGCATGGTGCAGCTTGTGCGCCTGTACCAGCCGCTTGGCATACCCGCGCTTGGGCACCCAACGGAACCAGCGCTGGTGCACCAGCCCGTCGTGGATGAAGGTGTAGATCAGGCCATATACCAGCACGCCGAGGCCGATCCACGTACCCGGCCACCAGGCATTGGCGCCCATGATGAGCGGGCTGCCGACCGCGAACATCGAGATCGACATGGCGGCGCCGACCACGGCGTAGAGGTCGTTCTTCTCGAGAAAGTTGTCGTGCGGCTCGTGATGGTCGCGGTGCCAGCCCCAGCCAAAGCCATGCATGATGTATTTGTGGCTGCTCCACGCCACGAATTCCATGGCGGCGACGGTGGCAAAAACGATGGCGATGGCGATCACGGTACCCATGCGCGCGATATAGCGAGGCCTGCGTGCGGCGGCGACGGCTTTCTTGCTGAAACCCGAACGGGCAACTCCCGTTTGGTTCAGCAACACGGTGCCAAAACGTGATTCGCAGCAGACGGAGCGATCCGGCTGCACACAGAGAAAGGAACCAGGCCCATGAAAAAGCTGATCCTCGCCGCCCTCGTCCCCGCAACGATGGCCGTGGCCGCCCCTGCGATGGCGCAGAACTGGAACGATGGCCCGCGCTGGTCCGGTCGCGGCGAAGCCGGCTGGATGACCCCGGGTCGTGACCAGGCCATCCGCAACGACATCAACCGCCTGCGCATGCAGATCGACCGCGCCCAGCGCAACCGCACGATCTCGCCGCGCGAAGCCATGGGCCTGCGTCGCCAGGCGGGTGTCGTCCAGACGCAGTACCGCATGTATGCCCGTGACGGGCTCAGCCGCAACGAGGTGCGCTGGCTCGCCAGCCGCGTGAACGACGTGCGCATGAACCTGCACATGGAACGCGCGGACTGGGATCGCGATCGCTGGTAAGCGACGCGTGCAGCCTTGCACTGTGAAATGAAATGTCGTGTCGCCCCGATGCCGCTGGCCCTTTGTGGCTTGAAAAGCATCGGGGCGATGCTTAACCGCAAGCCATGACCAGCACCGCCAAGACGCTCTACGAAAAGATCTGGGACGCACACGTCGTCGAGAACCGCGACGATGGCACCAGCCTGCTCTACATCGACCGCCATCTCGTCCACGAGGTGACGAGCCCGCAGGCCTTCGAGGCGCTTCGCATGGCCGGGCGCAAGGTCCGCCGCCCCGATCTGACGCTCGCAGTACCCGATCACAATCTTCCGACGACCGCGCGCCGCGACGCCGACGGCCATCGCATCCCGATCGCCGATCCGGAAAGCGCGCAGCAGCTTGCCGCGCTCGAACGCAACGCGCCCGAATTCGGCATCCGCTACATCGGAGATGCCGACCGCTCGCAGGGCATCGTCCACGTCGTCGGCCCCGAGCAGGGCTTCTCGCTCCCCGGCGCCACGATCGTCTGCGGCGACAGCCACACCGCCTGCCACGGCGGCCTGGGCGCGCTGGCCTTCGGCATCGGCACCTCGGAGGTCGAGCACGTGCTCGCCACGCAGACCCTGCTGCTTAAGCGCAGCAAGACGATGGAAGTGCGCGTCGAGGGCGAATTGACCCCGGGCGTTTCGGCCAAGGATGTCGTTCTGCACATTACCGGCGTGCTCGGCGCGGCCGGCGGCACCGGCTACGTCATCGAATATACCGGCTCGGTCATTCGCGGTCTGTCGGTCGAGGGCCGGCTGACCATTTCCAACATGGCGATCGAACACGGCGCACGCGCCGGCCTGATCGCCCCGGACGAGACCACCTTCGCCTATGTCAAGGGGCGCCCCTACGCGCCGGCCGGCGCGGACTGGGACAAGGCCATCGCCTGGTGGAAGAGCCTCGCGACCGATCCCGGCGCCCCATACGACAAGGTCGTCGTGATCGACGCGGCCGACATCGCGCCCTCGGTCACCTGGGGCACCAGCCCGGAGGACGTGCTGCCGATCACCGGCCAGGTTCCGGCGCCGGAAAGCTTTGCCGATCCGTCGAAGCAGGAAGCCGCGCGCAAGAGCCTGGAATACATGGGCCTTGAGCCCGGCACGCCGCTCGCGTCGGTGGAGATCCAGAACGTGTTCATCGGCAGCTGCACCAACAGCCGCATCGAGGACCTGCGCGCCGCCGCCGCGGTGCTCAAGGGTCGCCGCAAGGCCGACACCGTCAAATGGGCGATCGTCGTCCCGGGCTCGGGTCTGGTCAAGGCGATGGCCGAGGACGAGGGCCTCGACGCCATCTTCAAGGACGCCGGGCTCGAATGGCGGGAGCCGGGCTGCTCGGCCTGCCTCGGCATGAACCCTGACAAGGTCCCTGCCGGCGAGCGTTGTGCCTCCACCTCGAACCGCAACTTCGTTGGCCGTCAGGGCCCCGGCGCTCGCACCCATCTCGTCAGCCCGGCCATGGCCGCCGCCGCCGCGGTGACCGGCCGGCTGACCGACGTGCGCGAACTCGCCTGAGCGATCCGCGCAAGTCGGCCTTCGCGCCGGTGGTCGATGCGGCCACGCGCGTCCTCGTCTGCGGCAGCCTGCCCGGTGAGGCCTCGCTGGCCGCGGCGCGCTATTACGCCCACCCCGCGAACCAGTTCTGGCGGCTGATCGGCGGCGTGATCGGCCGCGACCTGGTGTCGCTGGACTACGATGCCCGGCTCGATGCCCTGCGCGGTGCGGGTGTGGGCCTGTGGGACACTATTGCCAGCGCCAGGCGGGCCGGCAGCCTCGACGCGGCCATCCGCGATGTCGCCCCTGCCCCGCTTGCCACGCTGGTGCGCACTCTGCCGGCCCTGCGCGCGGTCGGCTTCAACGGTGCGACCGCTGCGCGCCACGGCCGAACGCAACTTGCGGATTTCCCGACTGTTTCTGCCATTCAACTTCCATCAAGCAGCGCCGCCTATTGTGCGGTCTCGCTGGCGGACAAGCAGCGCGCATGGCTCGTGCTTGGGGATTTCCTCAAGGATCGGGCGGAATGAGCGTTGCAATCGCCGGTCACCGGGCCGATGGTTTCTGGCCCATCAGGAGGAGGTAAGCGTGTCCAAGAAGGAAAACTGGGCGGGAACGGCGGTTCTGGCAGGCGCGGCGGCCGTGGGCTCTGCGGCACTGGCGGCGGCGCTGCTCTACAGCAATCGCCGCAAGGACAAGGCGCCCAAGACTGCCGACACCACGCCGCTGGGCGACGCACCCGAAACCGACTGAGGCCGGGACATATCCGCCGCTATTTCCGCCGTTGCGCCGGACGCGGCGGCGGCTATAGCGGGCCCATGGAACCGGTACACCACATCGACGGCCGCGCCATTCCGTTCGGCCGGAAGAACATCGACACCGACGTCATCATCCCGGCCAAGTGGCTGAAGACGATCAGTCGCGAGGGCCTCGGCCGCGGCGCCTTCGAGACGCTGCGCAGCGATCCCGAGAACCTGTTCGACAGCCCCACCTTCAAGGGCGCGCCGATCCTCATTGCCGGCGACAACTTCGGTTGCGGGTCCAGCCGCGAGCACGCCGCCTGGGCGCTGCTCGATCTCGGGATCAAGGCGGTTATCGCTCCGTCGTTCTCCGACATTTTCTCGGGCAACGCCTTCAAGAACGGCATCCTCACCGTGGTCGTGCCACAGGAAACCATCGACCGCCTGATGGAAGTCGCGCAGACCGACCCGATCGCGATCGACCTCGAGGCGCAGACCGTCACGACACCCTTCCAGGACCGCTTCGCCTTCGAAATCGACCCGTTCCGCAAGCACTGCCTGCTCAACGGCCTCGACGAAGTGGGCCTGACGCTGGCCCGCGATGCCGCCATCGGCGCGTTCGAAGGCACCGTTGCGGCCGAGCGCCCGTTCCTCGCCCGCGGCACCGCCTGATCGACGCAGGTCCTTACGGGACCACCCAGGTCCCGCGCCATTCCGTCTCGTGGCGGGCGAACTGCGCCCGCCGTCCCCCGGTGGCGTCGAGTTGCAGCCAGTCCAGCCGATCGGGCTCTATCAGCAGGACCGCGAAATTCCGCCGCCCCTCGCGCGTTTCCGTCTCAGTGGGCCGACGCGCCACCACCGCCTCGGGCAAACCGCTGCCCGCCGATTCGCGCGGCGTGCCCGGGCCCGCCTCGGCCAGATAGCAGCGCTGGCTGAACGTCGCCGCACTGTCCCACGCCGCATCGGCCAGGGCATCATCCGCCTGGATGCGCGCCACCCCTGACAGGCGCAGCTGTACCCGCGCGGCTGGATCATAGGCGAGTACCGTCGCCCGGCCGTGCTCGCGCACTGTTGCAACTTTGGGCGCGCGCGAATCCGTATGGAAGCGCAGGGCAGAAATCCCGGCCCTGACAGCGCGCAGGACCATGATGCGCAGCTCACCGTCCCTGGTGCCGACGACCGGCGTGTGCATCGGGGCATGGCGATCGGCGACGGCCGCCACGAGACGAGCTTCGGCATCGGCGAAGAGCACGGGCAAAGTATCCATCGCTTGGCCTTGGCCTTCATCAAAGACGGCGCCAAGATGAACGACAGGGCATCAACCCGGTTCAGCACCGCGACAGCGCTCCGGGTGTAGCAACAATGGCAAGCGATGGGAAACAATCTGCCATCGCCATACGTTTGTTGAGCAATCTCGCATGACGACATGCGAACTTTAGGGAGACGGCCATGGCCGCCAGCACGAAGTGGAAAAAGAGCATCGGCGCGGCGATAGCCGTGGCCACCCTCGCCTCGGCGATCCCGGTCTCGGCCCTCGCGCAGGAGCGCGACGGACGTGGCGATCGCCATGGCGGTGAAAATCGCGGCTGGAACGGGATGCGTCCCGGCGGCGGCGAAGCGCGTCCGGCACCCGAAATGCCGCGCGGCCCGCAGGGCGGCGGTTGGAACGGTGGCGGTGGTCGCCCCGGCCCCGATGCTGCCCGCCCGCAGCCTGCCCCGCCGCAGAACCCCGGCCAGGGGTGGAACGGTGGCCAGCGCCCGGATCGCCCGGCTCCGCAGCCGGGCTGGCAGGGCAATCGTCCCGGCGACGGGCGCCCCGGTGAGGCGCGCCCCGGTTGGAACGGTGGCCGCCCCGGTGAGAACCGTCCGGGCTGGAACGACGGCCGCCCCGGTGACAACCGTCCGGGCTGGAACGGTGGCCGCCCTGGCGAAAACCGTCCGGGCTGGAACGGCGGTCGCCCCGGTGACAACCGTCCGGGCTGGAACAACGGTCGCCCCGGTGACAACCGCCCAGGCTGGAACAACGGCCGCCCCGGCTGGAACGACGGACGTCCGGGCTGGAACAATGGCCGGCCGGGTTGGGGTGACAACCGCTGGCGCAACGAGTGGCGGCAGGACCGTCGCTACGACTGGCGCGGCTGGCGTGATAGCCATCGCGACATCTTCCGCGGCCCGCGCTACTACTCGCCGATCCCCAACTACCGCTACAGCCGCCTGAATATAGGCCTCTATCTGGGGGCGCCGTTCTTCGCGCAGCAGTACTGGATCAGCGATCCCTGGGCCTACCGCCTCCCGCCGGCCGAACCGCCGTACCGCTGGGTGCGCTACTACGACGACGTTGTGCTCATCGACACCTACACCGGACAGGTGGTCGACGTGATCTACGACTTCTTCTGGTAAGACTGCCGGCCATGCAAAAAGAAAGCGCGTCATCCCGAACGGATGGCGCGCTTTTCTGTTGAAAGGTCGTTGCGATCCCGGATCAGCCGACGTTGGCCATGGCGCCCAGAATGCTTCGCATCATGGCAAGGGCGTCATCGGTCAGGCGCACGTAGCGACGACGCAAGTCGGTGCTGTCGGATGCACGATAAAGCAGGCCCTCGTTTTCAAGACGGGCAATCCAGCGCAGGATCGTGGTCGAAGGCACGCCGGCCTCGATGCATACGCTCGACACCTGCAGATCTGTCCCGCGCTTGAAGGCGATGAACAGGTCGAGCATGATGTCCCATGCGGGTTCACCGAACAGCCCCTTGACGGGCGTCATCGCATCGCGGCTGCGCCGGACGGCATAGACTGCCTTGGCGACGCGCAAGGCATCGGCATCCAAATCTACCAAGACATCCAACGGAACCGGCCCTTCTGTTGCAGTGACAGGACGACCAACTGTCAACAAACAGGCGGCCTAAACAAACCCCATTCCAACAATCTGTGGCGCAATAGGGCTCTGTCCGATTATGAATTGGCCTTGCCGGGCTTTACCCCCCGGCAAAGCGGCGCATCAGTTTCTTTTAAAACTTTAATCCCAGTTTTCGACCGTTTCTCTCCGAATTGGATCAAAAGTTCGGTCGTAGAAATTCCTGCCCGGAATTCGGTGGCCCTGCCCCTTGTGATGCAGCACGCCGCCTTGCCGCCGGGCCGGGCATGGTACATGACCCGCTGATGATGATTTCGTTCCCCCGCGATCGTGACCAGGAGCGGGCCGACCTGCAACGCACCGGCAACGCCGTACGGGCCCGGCTCGATGCCGACCCGCTTGCCTACCGGCTCGATGTCGCCGGACTGGAGATCTACGCCGTCGGGCAATTCTTCAGCCCGGTGGAGTGCGAGCGCCTCATCGCCATCGTCGATGGCGTCGCGCGGCCTTCGTCCACATACGGCGCCGACGCCGGCCGAACCAGCTACAGCGGCGACGTAGATCCCCACGATCCCTTTATCCGCATGCTCCAGCGACGGCTCGACGACCTAACGGGGCTGGACCCGGCCTGCGGCGAGACGATCCAGGGCCAGCGCTACCAGCCGGGCCAGGAATTCAAGCCGCACTTCGATCATTTCCGCCCCTCCGACCCGATGTGGCAGGACGAGATGGCGCGCGCAGGGCAGCGCAGTTGGACGGCGATGGCCTATCTCAACGCGGTCGAAGAAGGCGGCAGCACTGAGTTCCCGCAGGTCGAGCTGTCGATCCCGCCGCAGCCGGGCGCGCTGCTGGTGTGGAACAACATGCGCGAGGACGGCCGCCCCAACCCCAAGAGCCTCCATGCCGGTCGGCCCGTGGTGCGCGGGGTCAAGTACGTGGTCACGAAGTGGTACCGGTCGCGCCCATGGTTCTGACCCTGGGCCGGCGCTCCCGGCCGGGCTGGGCGGTGCTGCTGTTCATGGGCACGGCAATGCTTGCCATCGTGCCGACGACAGCGACCTCCGCAGCCCCGTCGCAGCCGCTTGCCGACGCGGCGCTCGACGCCTTCCTCGCACAGGACGATACCGCCCGCCGTGCGCTCGATCCGATTGACACGCTCGAGCGCGGCGAAGACCTGCCGGCCACGCGCTTCGTCTCGTTGTTCGAACCAGCGCTGACCGCAGCCCAGCGCGCACGCAACGCCGCTGCGCTGGGCCGTCTCGCGCGGATCGATCCCGCCTCGCTCGATGCCCGCCACCGCATCTCCGCCAAGGCCTATGCCGCCGTGCTGCGCGACGAGGAGGCGATGCTCTCGCCCGCGGTGGCCGACACCCTCGCGCTGACCCCGCTCAATCCGGTCGGCGGGCTGCAGGTCGAGTATCCCGCCCTGGCATCGACCTCCGGCCCCGACGAGGCCGACGATGCAATGACGCTCGCCCGCGACCGCGCGCTGCCCCGCGTGTTCGACACGGTGATCGCCCGGTATCGCGAGGGCATGGCCCGCGGCGTGACCAGCCCGGCTCCGGTGGTCAAAACGCTGATCGGACAGATCGATGCCGTGCTGGCCCGCGCGCCCGAGCGATCGCTGTTCATGGCCCCGGCCAGCACGGGCAACAAGGCGGGGGGCAGCCGCAAGCAGACCGCGCTCCTGCGGCAGCGTCGCTGGCAAGCCTATCGCGCCGTGACCGTCAAGGCCGTCTATCCCGCCTATCGGCGGTTGCGCGCTTTCCTGGCCGACGAATACATGCCTGCGGCGCGCACCAGCGTCGGCATCGACGCCCTGCCCGGCGGCGCCCAGCTCTATCGTGCGCTGCTGCGCCATCATACCACGCTCGATCTCGACCCGGGCGCGGTCCATACCCTCGGCCGCGCCGAAGTCGCGCGCATCCAGCGGGAGATGGACACGGTCAAGACCGAGCTCGGCTTCAGTGGCCCGCTGCCCGACTTCTTCGCCGCGCTGCGCAGCGACGCCCACTATCATCCGCGCCGGCCCGAAGACCTCGCCTCCGGCTATCGCAGCGTCGCGACGCGCGTGGCCGAGCAGGCCCCGCGCTATTTCCAGCGCATCCCGCGCACCCCGCTGCTGATTACGCCCCATCCCGCTTACCGCGCACGCTTCGAGGCCGGCGGCAGCTACAGCCCCGGCAGCGCCGACGGCACCCGGCCCGGGGTGTTCTATTTCAACACCTTCGACCTGAAGAGCCGCTTCCTCACCGGAATCGATACGCTCTATCTGCACGAAGGCGCGCCCGGCCATCATTTCCAGATCAGCCTCGCGCAGGAAGACACGAGCCTGCCCGACTTCCAGCGCTTCGGCGGCAACACCGCTTATGTCGAAGGCTGGGCGCTCTATGCCGAGACGCTGGGCTATCCCATGGGCTTCTATGCCGACCCGATGCAGCACTGGGGCACGCTCGACGACGAAATGCTGCGCGCCATGCGCCTCGTGGTCGACACCGGCCTGCACAGCCAAGGCTGGAGCCGGCAGCAGGCGCTCGACTACATGCTCGCCAATTCGGGCATGGGCCGCAGCGATGCCGAGGCCGAGGTCGATCGCTACATCGCCGATCCCGGCCAGGCGGTGGCCTACAAGATCGGCGCCCTGACCATCCAGCGCTTGCGCGCCGAGGCCGAGGCGCAGCTGGGCCCGCGCTTCGACCTCAAGGCCTTCCATGCGCAAGTGCTCGACAGCGGCGCCCTGCCCCTGCCCGTGCTGGAGGACAAGGTCCACGCCTGGATAGCCGCGAACAAGCCGGCTGCTCCGGCTCCCAGCCCCGCCCCTCTCAGCCCAGCCCCAGTCGGCCCAGCCCCCATCAGCCCCGGTGCAGCATCTTCCACAGCAGCGAGCGGTCGCGAATGATCTCGGCCGCGGCGTTGTGCCCCGGCGCGCCGGTCACGCCGCCGCCCGGATGGGTGCCCGACCCGCACATGTAGAGGCCCTTGATCGGCGAGCGATAATCGCCGTGGCCCAGCACCGGCCGCGCCGCCCAGAGCTGCTCGAGGCTCATGCGTCCGTGGAAGATGTCCCCGCCGATCAGGCCGAACTTGCGCTCGAGGTCGAGCGGCGAGTGGATCTGGCGGGCGATGACCGCGCCCTTGAAGTTGGGCGCGTGTTGCGTGATCGTGTCGATGACGTGATCGGCCACCTCCTCGCGCACGTCGTCCCAGCTGCGCCCGTCGGGCAGCTGCGGGCTGAACTGCTGGCAGAACAGGCTGGCGACGTGGCAGCCTTCGGGCGCCAGCGTCTTGTCCACGGTGCTGGGGATCTTGATCTCGACGATCGGCTTCTTCGACCAGCCGTGGACGCGCGCGTCGTCATAGGCCTGGTCCATGTAGTCCATGCCGGGCGCGATGATGATGCCGGCGGTGTGATGCTCGGCCAATTCCTTGCCCGGCAGCACGGTGAAATCGGGCAGTTCGGACAGCGCGACGTTCATGCGGAACGTGCCCGAGCCGGTCTTGTAGTTGTCGATCGCGCGCGCGAAGTCGGGCTCCATGTCGCTGCGCTCGACCAGCTGGCGATAGAGCAGCGCCGGGCCGACGTTGGCCGCGACGATCGGGGCATAGAGCTCCTCGCCGCCCGCCAGCTTCACGCCGGCAGCCTTGCCGTTGTTGACCAGCACCTTGTCGACCGGGCTCTCGAGGCTGATCTCCACCCCAGCCAGTTCGCAGGCCTTGGCCATGGCCTGCGTGATCGCACCCATGCCGCCCACCGCGTGGCCCCAGGCGCCGAGCTTGCCGTTCACTTCGCCGAAGACATGGTGCAGCAGGACATAGGCCGAGCCGGGCGTCGACACGCCGGCGAAGTTGCCGACCACCGCGTCGAAGCCGAAGGCGGACTTGACGTGGTCGTCCTCGAACCATTCGTCGAGGAAATCGCGGGCCGAACGGGTGAAGATGTTGAGCAGGTCGCGCTGTGCGGCCAGGTCCATCTTGGCCATCGGCCAGCCCTGCCGCGCCGCCGCCGCCAGCGCGTGGATGCCGCCGCCGACATTGGGCGGGGTCTGCAGCGACAGGTCGCGCAGCACTTGCGCAACACGCTCCAGCGCCGCGTCATAAGCGGGATAGGCGTCTGCATCCTTTTGCGAAAAGCGTGCGAACTCGGCCTGGGTGCGCGCGGTTCCACCGCCCAGCTTGAGGTACGTGTCCTCGAACGGGAAAAAGTTGCTGATCTGCCGCTCGAGCACGCGATAGCCGTGATCGGCCAGCTTCATGTCGGCGATGACCTTGGGACGCAGCAGGCTGACGGTATAGCTGGCGGTCGAGTTGCGGAAGCCGGGGTGGAATTCCTCGGTAACGCAGGCCCCGCCGACGATGTCGCGGCGTTCCAGCACGCGCACCTTCATCCCCGCCTTGGCGAGATAGAACGCACAGACCAGGCCATTGTGACCGCCGCCGATGATCAGGGCGTCGTAGCGGTTGCTCATCGTGGGGCTTCCTTTCCGTTGGATATGTCAGGCGTGGCTTCCCCCACCCCCAAGGCAGCGTTCCGGCTCCACCCCGCCCCCGGCGCATGGTGCAACCGTGCCTCGGGGATCAGGGTGCGGATCTTGCGGGCAAAGCTGCGCAGGCACACCTCGCTGCGCCCGATCGGCCCGGCGCCATAGCTGGCCGAATGCATGCCTTGCTGGACGCGCTCGATCAGCCAGGTGTCCTCCTGGTTGACCACGCGGTTGATCCGCCAGTTGGCATAGCGCACCAGCTTCATGCGCCGCTCCTCGCCCGGCGGGGTGTAGCGATCGGGCAAGGCAAAGGCCATTTCGCGCAGCACGCAGGTGGTCGGCGAGGTCGGCAGCCACTGCATGAAATCGATCTGGTCGGCGTAGATGTCGAACGCCATGTTGGGCCACAGCTTGTAATAGAGCCAGCGCCGCTGCGCGCCCTCGGGCAAGTGCGGCACGCGCGGCAGGTGCGCCTGGTAGAACCGCTCCCAGAAATGCGCGCTCGGCTGGTCGACGAGGTCGCCCTTCATGCGATCGACCCAGGGCTGGGCCTCGATCTCGTAGGACTTGCCGAAGATCCGCGTCAGCCCGTCGTGCGCCACCGGAATGTGCAGGTTGTCGGAATAATTGTCGCCCACGTTCTTCCAGTTCACGCTGCGCGGGCGCAGGCGAACGTCGGAAATCCGCTCCATCTCGGCGAAACGGTACGGTGCGACTTCGGCCTCGTACGGCGCCATCATCGCGGCAACGGACGGAAAACCTGCATCCTCGAGCCGGACGAAGACGAAGCCATGCCACACTTCCAGCGCGACCGGCGCCAGTCCGTTGTCTTCGAGGCGCAGCGCGGGATAGTCGCGCTTCATCGGCACCCCGGTCAGACGCCCGTCGGTCTCGTAAGCCCAGGCATGGTAGGCGCAGATGAACTTGCGCGAACAGCCCGCCTCACCCTCGACCAGCCGCATCGCGCGATGGCGGCAGACATTGTGGAACGCGCGGATGACGCCATCGTCGCCGCGCACCACCACGACGCTTTCGCCGCAATAGTCGATGGTGCGCCAGTCGCCGGGGTTGGGGATGTCGCTGGCGTGGCACACGATCTGCCACGAGGGACGGATGACCCGCTCGATCTCGAGATCGGCGAATTCGGGATCGGTATAGATCCAGCCGGGCAGGCTCCAGTCCGCATCGGGATCGGGCGCACCCTCTCCCGCGCATTGCGCGATCCGCGATTGGCGGTGTTCTTCCAGCGCAAGATCAGCCATGACTCGGTCCCCAACTCGCCCGCTTATTGAACGAACGTACAACAACTTTGGAATTGCGCAAGATGGATGCTGCTCCTGCCCCCATGGCACTGGGCCGTCGTGCCGAGCCCGACGCCCGGCGCCTCAGCCTGATCGAGGCGACGATGCGCGTCCTGGCGCGCGCGGGGGCGGGCGGTGCCAGCGTGCGGGCCATCGCGCAGGAAGCGGGCGTGTCGGCAGGCCTTGTCAGTCACTACTTCGCGGGCGTCGACGCGCTCATTGCCGAGACCTATGCCCATGTCGACGCGATGGTCGCGCAGGCGCTCGACGATGCGGTCGCCGCCGCCGGGCCTACGCCGCGCGCGCGGCTCGATGCCTTCGTCACCGCCAGCTTTGCCGCCCCCATCGCCGAGCCCGCGCTGCTCTCGACCTGGATCGCGTTCTGGAGCCTGGTGACGAGCCAGCCGCAGATCGCGCGCCAGCATGACGAGCAATATGCCAGCTACCGCTCGCGACTGGAAACCCTGCTCGCCGCCGCCGGCGTGGCAACGCCGGACCTGCGCCACGCGGCAATTGCGGTGACCGCACTCGTCGATGGACTGTGGCTGGAGCTGTGCCTCTCGCCCGACTGCTTCGACAGCGCAGAAGCCGGCGCCATCGCGCAGCGATTCCTCAACGGACTGTGCGCCGAGGCCTGACGGTTAATTTTTGCACCCAAATCCTCCCCATTCCATGGGGAGGTGGCAGGCGCGTAGCGGCTGACGGAGGGGCGAGGCCTTGCGCAACGCGCCCCTCCACCACCGGCTTTGCCGGCGGTCCCCCTCCCCGCCTTCGGCAGGGAGGATCAAATAACAACCCAGATCCTCCCCATTCCATGGGGAGGTGTCAGGCGCGCAGCGGCTGACGGAGGGGTGAAGCCTTGCGCAACTCGCCCCTCCAGCACCGACTTCGTCGGCGGTCCCCCTCCCCGCCTTCGGCAGGGAGGATCATCGAACCGTGCCGGTCAGCCGACCTTGCGCTGGATCGTCCGCTCGGCGACCGGGGGCGTGGGCTTGACCTGCGTCACGGCGATGCGGCCGTCTTCGCCCGAGCGCAGCGGCACGGTGAATTCGATGCCCATGCGATCGTCGTTGCTCCAGCGGCAGGTGCCGTTGACGCTGTGCCCATCGGCCAGCTGGATGCGGAAGACGGTGTCCACCGGCACGTTCCACAGCCCCTCGACCAGCGCGCCGGTCATCGAGATGTTGCGGATCATGCCGTTGTAGCTGTGCCCGCCGTTCTCGAGCACGACCTTGCGCAGCATCGACTGGCGGCTGGCGCGGGCCGAACGCGGGCCTTGCGCCAGCGCGACGAGGCCGGTCGACAGCCGCGCGGCGGCGTTCATCGCCGACAGCGGACGTTCGTAGATGTAGCCCTGGACATGGCTGCAGCCGAGCATGCGCACGAGGTCGAGTTCATCGAGCGTTTCGACGCCTTCGGCCGTGGTTTCCATGCCGAGCGCCTCGGCAAGGCTGACGATCGAGGCGATGATCGCGCCGTTGCGGCTGCCCGGTTGCGTCGCACCGCGCACGAACGACTGGTCAATCTTGATCTTGTCGAACGGCGCCGAGCGCAGATAGCCCAGCGAGGAATACCCGGTGCCGAAGTCGTCGAGCGCCAGGCGCACGCCGATCGCCTTCAGCTGCTTGAACATCTGGTCGGTGCCCTCGTCGTTGTTGAGGAACACGCTTTCGGTAATTTCGAGTTCGAGCCGGCCGGCATCGACACCGGCATGAGCCAGCGCCGAGGTCACGATCGTCGGCAGCTGCGGGTTTGCGAACTGCAGCGTCGAGACGTTGACCGCCACGCGCACGTTGTCGGGCCACTTGGCAAGGTCCTGGCACGCGGTGCGCAGCGCCCATTCGCCGATCGTGGCGATGAGGCCGGTTTCCTCGGCGATCGGGATGAACTTGCTTGGCGGGATGAAGCCGTGCTCGGGGTGCTGCCAGCGCAGCAGCGCCTCGAAGCCGGTGATCCGCTCCGTCGCGGTCTGGACAACCGGCTGGTAGAACAGCTCGAGCCCGCCATGGGCCACCGCGTCGCGCAGCTCTTCTTCCAGCTGGCGCCGTTCCTCGGCATCGCTGTGCAGGTCGGCTGCATAGAAGTGATAGCGCCCGCGCCCGCCATCCTTTGCGGCATAGAGCGCAAGGTCGGCATTGCGGATCAGCGCCTCGCTGGTCACGCCGTCGTCGGGCGCCAGCGCGATACCCACCGAGGCGCCGATCATCACGCGGCTGCCCTCGATCGAATAGGGCGCGGACAGCTGGTCGATCACCTGGCCGGCGAGGAAGCCGAGTTGCTCGCGCTCGACCTTGCCGGGGATGATGACCTGAAATTCGTCGCCGCCCAGGCGACCGACCCGGCCGACGTTACCGATGACGCGTTCGAGACGCTGCGCCACCTGCTTGAGCAGGGCGTCGCCCGCGGGGTGGCCGAGCGTGTCGTTAACCTGCTTGAACCGGTCGAGGTCGAGCAGGAAGACCGCGCAGGCGCGGTGCTGCACCTGCGGCGCGACGAGGATCTTCTCGAGCGTCTGCGACATGCGCAGGCGATTCGACAGGCCGGTCAGCGAATCGAACTGCGCCAGACGCGTCGCATACTCAGCCGAGCGGCGCTTTTCGGTCAGATCGGTGCCCGAGCCGCGGAAGCCCTGGAAATTGTTGAAGGTATCGTAAGTCGGGCGGCCATTGATCTGCCACCAGCGCTCCTCGATGTCGGTCGCCGCGCGCACCGCCAGCTCGTTGAAGCTCGACCGTGCCGAAAGATGGAAGGCCAGCGTCCGCTCGCCCTCGCCGGCCTGGTCGGCCAGGTTGAACAGTTCGGGGAACGGGCGCCCGATCAGTTCCTCGACGCTACGACCCAGGATCTGCGCGACGGGGCGCGACAGATAAGTGATCTGGCCGCGACGGTCGGTTTCCCAGAACCAGCCCTGCCCGGTCTCTTCGTAATCGGCGAGGATTTCCTGGGCGCGCGTCTGGATGCGCGTCTCGATCTCCATCTGCTCACGCTCGCGCTGCTCGACCTCGCGCTGGCGGAAATAGGCGGCAACCGCGACCGCGACGCCGATGCCCAGCGTGATCATGCCGCCGAGGCGGCTCGCCGAGCATGCAACGCCCGCCCAGATCGAGACCTGCGTCACCAGCAAGCCGGCCAGCTGGCCGCTTTCGAAAACCGTCGCCAAAAGCGAGACGGTCACCAGCAACGCCAGCGCCTGAAGCCAGGGAATACCGCCCATTTCGGCCCAGTGCCCGACCGCGGCACCGAACAGCACCATCGGCATGCCGACGGCGAGCGCCATCAGCACCATGCGCGCGGCCGTGCTCCTCTCGATCAGCGACTCAAGCCGGACCGCCAGCACACCGAGCAGCGCCAGCACGGCCGAGGTGGCGCCGAGTGAGACCACGGTGCTGTCGGGCAAGGTGCCGTTCAACGCCGACAGTCCGATCAGTCCGACCACCATCGGAACCGCAATCTGCGGCCATTCGCGGGCAACCAGGGCACGCCCGCGCCGCTGTGACGGGGCATAGCTGGAGGGCACGCGCTCGCGACGGCGCTGCGTGCGCGCATAGTCGCGGCGGTCCGCCATCGGCGCTTCGGTCTCGTCGGGCGTGGTTAGGGATGCGTCTGCCATGCGGCCTGCAATGCCTGAACGGCTTTGAGAAACCGTTAAGCAGACCTGATCCGCCGCCGCGAAATGTGCCCACTTTTACCACCGATATGAAGCTGCTAGGCCGCGCGCGGGGTCATCGGCCCGCCGACTGCCGGCGGGCGCGGGAGTTTTTACACAAGTGGCGAGTTCTACAGCGGATTTCGCGATGATCGGGGTGGCCGGCCGGCGCCTGCGGCTCGGCCAGTGGCACACGCGCGCCACCGGTTCGCGCCCGCTCGTCCTGCTGAACGGCATCGGCATGAACATGGAACTGATCGAGCCGGTGGCGCAGGCCCTGTCCTGCCGCCGGGTGATCAGCTTCGACATGCCCGGCATCGGCAAGTCGCCCGATCCGATCTTCCCCTATACCATCCCCTGCATGGCACTGACGCTGGCCGCGCTGCTCGACCGGCTGCACCTCGATGCCGTGGATATCCTCGGCATCAGCTGGGGCGGCGCGGTGGCGCAGCAGTTCGCCTTCCAGCATCGGGCCCGGACCGGCCGTCTTGCACTGGCCGCGACCGCTGCTGGGGCCGCGATGGTGCCGGGCAACCCCGCCCTGCTTAGCCACATGGCCGATCCACTCGAATATACCGTGGCGCGCACCCTGCAGCGCAACCTGGCGATGCTCTACAACGGCGGCGGTCGCCATGCCGTTTCGCTCAATGCGGCAACGCCGCCGTCACCCGTCGGCTGGGCCTGTCAGATGGCTGCGTTCGCGGGATGGAGCAGCGCGGGCTTCCTGCCGCTGCTCGATATTCCCACCCTCATCCTCCACGACGAGGAAGATCAGTTGATTCCCCCGGCCAACGCGCAGTTCCTCAATAGCGCGATCCCCGGAAGCCGCCTGGAGTGGTTCCATGGCGGCGGTCACCTGTTCATGCTGGCCGATCCCGAAGGATTTGCCGCCAGCCTCCGGTCCTTCCTCGACGCCGCCTGACGGGCGCATCCGCGGCGGGCGGCAGACACGCTACGCCGCGCGCCGGGGCGCAGCCGCAATCCGCGTCGGCTCGCCGTCGAGGCGGAACTTGCGCGCCAACCCGGCCATGCTGTCGGCCTCGGCGGCGAGACTGCGCGAGGCGGCGGTCGCCTCCTCGACCATCGCCGCGTTCTGCTGCGTCATCATGTCGAGCTGGTGAACCGCTTCCTGGATCAGCTTGATGTTGCCCGCCTGCTCGCGCGCACCCTCGGCGATCGCGCTAGCGACCCCGGCGATCGCCCCGACACGGCCGACGATCCGCTCGAACGTCTCGCCCGTCTGGCCGACCAGCGTTACCCCGCGCCCGACCTGCGCCGAGCTCTGCCCGATCAGCTTCTTGATATCCAGCGCCGCCTCGGCCGACCGCTGCGCCAGCGCGCGCACTTCGGTGGCGACCACCGCAAACCCGCGGCCCGCGTCGCCTGCGCGCGCGGCCTCGACCCCGGCGTTGAGCGCCAGCAGGTTGGTCTGGAAGGCGATGCCGTCGATCACGGCGATGATCTTGCCGATCTCGGAGGCGGAGCGATGGATGTCGTTCATGGCCTGCACCGCCTCCTCGAGGACGGTTCCGCCCGCCCGCGCATCGCTTTGCGCCTCCTGTACCGAGGCATGGAGCCCGGTGGCATCGTCCGCCGTCATGCGTACCGTGCCGGCGAGCGCGGTGATCGAGGCCGATGCCTCTTCGAGCGAGGCGGCCTGTTGTTCGGTCCGCCGGGCCAGATCGTCGGACGCCTGGCGGATTTCCTGCGCCCCGGTATCCACCGCGCGCGCGCCGGTGCCGACATCGCGCAGCGCATCGCGCACCTTGCAGCGCATCGTCTCGAGATCGCGCTCGAGCGTCGCGTAGGCTTCGGGCAGCCCGCTCAGCGCCACGGTGAAATCGCCCTCGGTCATCTTGCGCACGGTGTAGCCCACCTGCTCCACCACCGCCTGCCGTTTGTTCTCCTCGGCCTCGAAATAGGCCGACATGGCCACCTCCATGTCGAGCAGTGCCATCTTGACGAGCGTGCCGACCGCGCGCGCGCGCCCCTTGCCGATCCGGCCGATGCCGCTGGTCAGGTAGCGGACGATGACGTCGTCGAGCACCGTGGCATACGCGCCGATATACCAGCCGGGCGACAACCCGATGCGCGCGTGCACATCACCGATCCGCTGGGCCCGTTCCGCGTAGTCGAGGCCGGGAGGGCCCGAGAACATGGCAGCCCAGTGATCGATCTGCTTGTCGCGCGCATGGTCCATCGCCTGGCGCGAGCCGAAATACTTGGAGGTTTCGGGATTGATGGCGATCGTATCGTAGAGGCGCCCGAGCGCCGCCGGCGCCAGTGCGGCGACCGCGCCGCCGATCTGGCCGAACCGGGCGACATCGGCGGCACGGATATTGAAGAAGGATACCTTGTCGTCGATGTCCTGCTGAGACAGTGCCATAACCGCAAACCTCGCGTCGGGAAGATGCGCGGTTCTAGGTCGCAACCTGTCAAAAGGTGCACGACGACCTGTTAGGTGTTCACCCGGATCAGCACGATTGTCACCGATTACGTGAGGGGCCGGCATGTCTTGGGGTGCGGGGCCTGTCGCCCCGCCACCCGTCAGACGCGCATCGGCATCAGCACGTAGAGCGCGGGCGACTTGTCGTCCTTGCGGATCAGGGTCGGCGCACCGGCATCGGCCAAGTGCAATTCGACCAGGTCGCCATCGATCTGGCTGAGGATGTCCTTGAGATAATTGGCGTTGAAGCCGATCTCGAACCCTTGCGCGGTATAGTCGGCGGGCAATTCTTCGGCCGCGGTGCCGTTGTCCGGGCTGGTCACCGACAGCGTCACGCGGTCGGTGTCGAGCGCCATCTTGACCGCGCGGGTCTTCTCGGTGGCGATCGTCGCCACGCGATCGACGCCCTCGTAGAAGCTCTTGGGATCAAGCCGCAGCAGCTTGTCGTTGGCGGTCGGAATGACGCGGCTGTAATCGGGGAACGTGCCGTCGATCAGCTTGCTCGTCAGCACCACGCCATGTTCGCCGCCCAGCGTGAAGCGGACCTTGCTGGCCGAGAGGTCGACGAGCACGTTGGTGTCGAGCACTTCTTCGAGCAGCTTGCGCAGTTCGCCCACGCATTTGCGCGGCACGATCACGTCGGGCATGCCCTCCGCGCCCTCGGGGCGGGTCAGGGTGTAGCGCGCAAGGCGGTGACCGTCGGTAGCGGCGGCCTTGAGCACTTCGTCGGCGACGTGGAAGAAGATGCCGTTGAGGTAATAACGCGTCTCTTCGGTCGAGATCGCGAAGCGGGTGCGGTCGATCAGTTCGGCCAGGGTGCGCGCCGGCAGCTCGAAGCTGGTCGGCAGGTCACCTTCGACGATCATCGGGAAATCGTCGCGCGGCAGCGTAGGCAGTTGGAAGCGGCTGCGCCCGGCCTTGACCGTCATGCGGTTGTCCGCCGTCTCGAGGCTGACCTGCGAGCCATCAGGCAGCTTGCGCGCGATGTCGAACAGAAGGTGGGCCGACACCGTGATCGCGCCCGGCCCCTCGACCGACACGGCCGGCATGGATTCGACGATCTGCAGGTCGAGGTCGGTCGCCATCAGGCGCACCGTGTTGTCCGCCGCCGCCTCGATCAGCACGTTCGAGAGGATCGGGATGGTGTTGCGGCGCTCGACGACCGACTGGACATGGGACAGACAGCGCAGAAGCGTCGCGCGTTCGATGGTCGCCTTCATTCTCGTCTCTATCCCCAGTCTCGTTCCCGGCCGCACGGGCATATACCGGTCGGCCGACAGCGAACGCCAGACACGCGCGGATTCGCACGCGATGCGTTCTTCGGACCACCTTTCTTAGCGTGGCCCGGCCGGGCGACAAGGCTCCCCATGCACCAGCCCGGGTAAACTGTGCATAAATGCTGCAAAAAAGGAGGTTTCGGGCCTGTTTTGGCCGGTCAGTCGAGCTGGCGCTGCCCGTCGAACATCTGCGCGGTGGCCATGATCCACGCCGTGATGAGTTGCCACCCCTCGCTGGTGACGCTGGCCTGCGGCTTGCCGGCGGCGTCTAGCGCCTCTCCCACGCGCCTGAGGTCGCCGCGCGTGACCTGCTCGGCGGGGTTGTTGGTATTGCCCGGGCCGATGTCGAGCGCGGTGTCGATCAGCGCCGCGGATATGCCGAGCGCGGCCATGCGCCCGTCGAGCGCATCGCGCCCCATGCGCCCCCAGGTATAGCCGAAGTAGGCCTCGCGCTGGACATCGCTGAGCAGCTGTTCATAGGCGCAGGCATCGCTGAGCGCGCGCACGTCGGCCTGGGTCTGCGCCGCGGCCGGCGTGCTCGGTGCCAGCATGGCCGCCCCGACGCGCGCCTCGAGACCCTCGGGCGCGGCCTTGATCGCGCAGGCCATGACGTCGGGCGGGCGCGCGACAACCGGCGGCGCGGCGACGAGCGCCATCGCCAGCAGCCCCGCGATGCCCGCCCGTCGGATCATGCGAACATCGCCATGCCGCCGTTGACGTGCAGCGTCTGGCCGGTGACGTAGCCCGCTTCCTTGCTGGCGAGATAGGCGACAGCCGCGCCGATGTCCTGCCCCTCGCCCATGCGGCCCATCGGGATGCGGCCGTTGAGCGCATCCTTCTGTGAATCGGGCAGGACGTCGGTCATCGCGGTGCGGATGAAGCCCGGCGCCACGCAGTTGACCGTCACGTTGCGCGTGGCGAGTTCCTGCGCGAGGCTCTTCGACATGCCGACGAGGCCGGCCTTCGCGGCGGCATAATTGACCTGCCCGGGATTGCCGGTGGCACCGACCACGCTGGTCACCGAGATGATGCGCCCGAAGCGCGCCTTCATCATCGGCTTGGTCGCGCTGCGCATCAGGCGGAACGCCGCCTCGAGGTTGACGCGGATCACCGCATCCCATTCCTCGTCCTTCATGCGCATCGTCAGGTTGTCGCGGGTGATGCCGGCGTTGTTGACGAGGATGTCGATCTTGCCCAGCGTATCGAGCGCGGCGGGCACCAGCTTCTCGACCTGCTCGGCGTTCGACAAGTCGCAGGTCACCTCGACGTGGTCATGGCCATAGGTGTCGTTCAGTTCCTCGCGGAAGGCGCGCAGCTTGGCCGGGTTGGTCCCGGACAACGCGAGCCGCGCCCCCTGCCGCGCCAGCGCATGGCTGATCGCCGACCCGATCCCGCCGGCAGCACCCGTCACCAGCGCGGTCATGCCGGTCAGGTCGAAAAGGCGATTTTCCATGTTCGTCTCCATTTTATTCGTTCACGCAGAGGCGCAAAGGCGCAGAGGGTTTCAGGGCTTTGGGCAATGGTTGTTCACGACCCGCCGAATACCCTCTTCCATCGTCTCTCCCGAGAAATTGAGCAACAGGCCGACCGGAAGTTTCATCAGACGCAGATACGTCAGCAACTGCTTCCCATGCGCGCCGGTAATCCGTTCGACGGATTTGATTTCAACAATCAGCCTGTCTTCCACGACAAGGTCTGCTCGGAACGCAGCAGCAAAGTGCAAGCCGTCGAAGCTGATATCGACCGGCTTTTGCCGGTCGACCGCATAACCCCGGCGATGCAATTCTCCCGCTAGAACGGTTTCATAGACACTTTCCAGCAGGCCCGGCCCCAATTCACGATGAATGCGAATCGCCGCATCCACCACGTCGCCGCTGATCACATCGACGCTTTGCACCGGGCCTCTCTCTGCGCCTTTGCGCCTCTGCGTGAACCAATATTACAACTGCTTGGCCAAGGCCTCGATGTCGGCCATGGTCACTACGCTGGTCACGGCGACGTCGGCGCCGGCCGAGCGAGTGATCATCGGGGCCAGCACCTTGCCGCCCAGTTCGACGAAGTGCTCGACGCCGGCGTCCTTCAGCGCGATCGCGCTTTCGCGCCAGCGTACGCGGCCGGTGACCTGTTCGACCAGCAGGCGCTGCACCTCGGCCGGGTCGGTCACCACGGCGGCCGTGACGTTGGCGAGCAGCGGCACGCGGAACGCCTGCGGCGGGGTGGCGGCGAGCGCTTCGGCCATGGCGTCGGCGGCGGGCTGCATCAGTGGGCAGTGAAACGGCGCCGAAACCGGCAGCAGCACGCCGCGCTTGATCCCGTGATCCTTGACCAGCGCGACGGCGCGCTCGATCGCGCCCTTGTGGCCCGAGAGCACGACCTGCGTCGGGTCGTTGTCGTTGGCGACGGTGCAGACCTCGCCCTCGGCCGCCGCTTCGGCCAGTGCGCTCGCTTTATCGATATCGGCGCCGAGCAGCGCCGCCATGGCGCCCAGCCCCACCGGCACCGCCGCCTGCATCGCCTGCCCGCGCAGCTTGAGCAGCCGCGCCGTATCGGCCAGCGAAAACGCCCCGGCAGCGCAGAGCGCGGTATATTCGCCCAGGCTATGCCCGGCGACGAAATCGGCCTTGTCGGCCAGCGCGATGCCGCCTTCCTTTTCGAGCACGCGCAGCACCGCGATGGCGTGGGCCATGATCGCCGGCTGGGCATTCTCGGTCAGGGTCAGTGCCTCGTCCGGCCCCTGCGTCATGATCTGGAACAGCTTCTGCCCCAGCGCATCGTCGACTTCCTCGAAGACCTCGCGCGCGGCAGTGCTGGCGGCGGCAAGCTCTGCGCCCATGCCGACCTTCTGGCTGCCCTGTCCCGGAAAAACGAATGCCCGCATTGCTCGAAGCCTCCTCAAATGTGGCGCGCGCCCTATTGACCGCGGGCGCATCCTGCAAGCCCGAAGGGCACGATGCGGTTGTCGGCGTCGTGGCCGATGTCCGCCGCGCCGAGGTATGGCAGCCCGGCGCGCGCGCACCAGTGGCGGGCCATCGCCTCGGGCGTATGGGGGAACGGCCGGTCGTTTTCGGGCACCTGCGTCACCCGCCCCAGCCGCAATCCGGCTGCGCCCATCGCCGCCAGCGCGGGCACGACATGAAACAGCAGGCGGTCGACGGCATAGGCATACTCCGCCACTTCCTCGACCATCACGACATGCCCGGCAAGGTCGGGCATCAGCGGCGTGCCCTGCACCATCGCCAGCGTCATCAGGTTGAAGGCCACGACCGGAACGCCGGCATCGGCCAGCGAGGGTTCGAGACCTTCGCGCTTTCCTGCCAGCCATTCCAGCGTGCGACGCACCGCGCGCTCGCCCTGCTCGCGCGCCAGGTCGGACGGCATCGGGGCGTGGACCGGCTGCCCGATATCGGCGCGGTAAAGCGCAGCGAGCAGCGTGCCGCCGTCGGAGTAGCCGCAATACTGCTTGGTGCGCGCCGCCGGCCCCAGCCGCGCCACGGCGTCCTCGGCCATGCGCCCCGCGCCATATCCGCCACGCGCGAACCAGACCACGTCGACCGCCGGATCATTGGCACATTCGACGAAAGCCGCCACGCGCGCCTCGTCCGTGCCGGCCATGTGGCCATCCTCGGCAAAGCACTGTTCGTGGAGCTGGAGCGACAATTGCGGGTAGTCGGCCACCAGCGCAGCGAGACGATCGGCATCGGCACGAGGCAGCGGGCGGGACGGAGCACAGACGGCAATGTGGACCATCGCGGCTTGGTAGACGCAGCGCCGATCCTCGTCCACCGGCGAGAGCCCTCGCCATGCCTTGAATGGACGTGGTTACCGCAACCTTACCCGAACCCTTAGGGTGCGGACTTCGGGAAAGGTTTCGCGGTGCGGGGTGTTATGCTCCTCGACAGGACCGAACGAACGCCCCGGCGGATCGCTCCGGTGCTGTTTCAATCCGCCGAACATTCGCCGGGTGGCTTGGCCGAACGCTGTCTCCAGCGCTCCGGTCTTGCCACCCGGACCGTTTTCTATAGTGCCTCGCGCTATGAGCACGATCGACAGGCTTGACGCCCATCCCTGGTTCTTTTGCGGCATCGGCGGATCGGGGATGCTGCCCCTGGCCCTCATCCTCAACGGCGCAGGCGCCCGCGTCGCCGGGTCGGATCGCAGCCGCGACCAGGGCCGCACGCCCGAGAAATTCGCCTGGCTCGAACAGCTGGGCTTCGAGCTCCATCCGCAGGACGGCAGCGGCATCGTCTCGGCCGACCAGGTGCTCGTCGCGTCCGCCGCGGTCGAGGACACCGTGCCCGAAGTCGTGCGTGCGACCGCGCTGGGCTGCCCGCGTTTCACCCGCGCGCAATTGCTGGCCCGCCTGTTCAACGCCGCCGCCTTCGCCATCGCCGTGGGAGGCACCTCGGGAAAGTCGACCGTCACCGGCATGATCGGCTGGATCCTCACCGCCCTGGGGCGCGACCCCACGATCATGAACGGCGCAGTGATGAAGAACTTCGCCACGCCCGAGGCGCCGTTCGCCTCGGCCCGCGTGGGGCAAGGCGGCGCCTTCGTGGCCGAGGTCGACGAGAGCGATGGCTCGATCGCGCTTTACACGCCGCGGATCGCCGTGCTCAACAACGTCAGCCTCGATCACAAGAGCCTCGAGGAACTGCGCGACCTGTTCGGCAACTTCCTGGGCGCGGCGCAAGCGGCGGTGATCAATGCCGACGATGCCGAGAGCATGGCCCTGCTGCCCCGCGCGCCCGACGCGCTCACCTTCGGCCTTGCCGAGAGCGCGACGATCGGCGTGGTCCCCGGCAGCATCGAGGAACAGGCGCTGGGCATCGCCGCCACGATCATCGACCGCCGCAATGGCGAGACCGCAGCGCTGCACTTGCGCGTGCCCGGCCGCCACAACCTGTCGAACGCGCTGGCAGCCCTCGCCGCCGCGAGCGCCGCCGGCGTTGCGCTTGGCGAGGCGGCCGCGGCGCTGGGCGATTATGCCGGCCTCGCGCGCCGGTTCGATGTCGTCGGCACCAGCCCCGCGGGGGTGACGGTGATCGACGATTTCGGCCACAACCCCGAAAAGGTCGCCGCCACGCTCGATACGCTCAAAGCCCATTCCGGCCGCGTGCTCGCTCTGTTCCAGCCGCACGGCTACGGGCCCTTGCGCCAGATGGGTGCCGAACTCGCCGAAGTGCTGGCCACGCGCCTCGGCGCGGACGACCGCGTGATCCTGACCGACCCGGTCTATTTCGGCGGCACGGTCGATCGCACGCAAGGGTCGGAACGGATCGTCGCGCTGGTCAACGCGCACGGCGGGCATGCCGAGCATGTCGCCTTGCGCGTCGAGGCGGGAGAGCGGCTCGCGGCCCTCGCCCGCCCCGGCGATCGCATCGTCATCATGGGCGCACGCGACGATACGCTGACCGTCTTCGCGCGCGAGGTGCTGGCCCGCCTGCCCTGACGGCTCAGGCCAGGACTTTCTCCAGCATGACGAGGTGCGGGTCGCCCTCGACGCCGTGGGCGACGAAGCCGTAATCCTTCTCGAGGTCGATCGCGGCCTGGTTGCAGCGGTCCTCGATCGCGATCACCCGCTCCAGCCCGCGCCGCGCCGCTTCGTGCGCCACGAGGTCGAGCAGCGCCCAGCCCACGCCGCGCCCGCGATAGTCGCCGCGCACCGAGACAGCGACTTCGCCGGTCTCCATCGCCGCATCGCAGGCGAGCATGGCCGAGCCGACCAGTTCGCCGGTCGCCTGGTCGAACGCGAGGAAGCTCTCGGTGCGCCAGTGGTCGACCTGCGTCATCGGCAGCAGCCGCGTGTGATCGAGATGGCCCGCGGCGGCCAGGAAGCGGAAGCGCCGGTCCTCGGGCAGCACCGCGTCGAAGAATGCGGCCAGCGCATCCTCGTCCTCGGCATGGGCGGCCCGGACGGTGAGCGCGACCCCGCTGCGCGTCGGCACGGTCACGGCACGGGTGGCATCGGCAAGCGTGGTGGCAGCAGTCATGGCGGGGTCTCCGGTTGGGCGCGGCAAGGCAATGCCGCCTGCCCTTTCCCGCTAGACCTGCTCGACCACGCGCGCCTTGACCTTGCGCAAAGCGGCACCGGGCGCGTGCCGGCCTGGCCCTTCGACAGGCTCAGGGCGAACGGGGATGACAAAGACCAGCCAGCCTACCTCCGTTCGTCCTGAGCCTGGCGAAGGACGCTCCCCCACCTCCACCGCCGTTCGTCCTGAGCTCGTCGAAGGACGTACACCCCACCAGGCCTGCCCGAAACGCACGCACACCTTTGCAAACACGCGGTTCCGCTTGCATTTGTGGCCACGCGAGCCTAAGCGCGCCAGGTTCCTGCCGGCCCTGCCGACGGGGGCCTCGCACGGGCATCCGGCCCTTGCGGGAGGATCGGCCCTTTTGGCCCACCATCCTGCATGGGGCAGGCGGTGGAGAAAAGACCGGCGGAACCAACCGCCTGGCCGGAAACATCGATACCTGAGGAAGACTTTTCATGTCGACCAACCCGACGCGCGACGATTTCGCCGCGCTGCTCGACGAATCGCTCGGCGCCGGCGCCACCGGTGGCTTTGAAGGCCGCGTGGTCAAGGGCACCGTCACCGCCATCGAAAACGACAAGGCCGTCATCGACGTGGGCCTGAAGAGCGAAGGCCGCGTGGCCCTGCGCGAATTCGCCATGCCCGGCCAGCCGCACGGCCTCAAGGTCGGCGACGAAGTCGAAGTCTTCGTCGACCGCGTCGAGAACGCCGACGGCGAAGCCATGCTCTCGCGCGACCGCGCTCGCCGCGAAGCCGCGTGGGACAAGCTCGAATCCGAATTCGGCGAAGGCAAGCGCGTCGAAGGCGTGATCTTCGGCCGCGTCAAGGGCGGCTTCACCGTCGACCTCGACGGCGCCGTGGCCTTCCTGCCCGGCAGCCAAGTCGACATCCGCCCCGTGCGTGACGTCACCCCGCTGATGGACATGCCGCAGCCGTTCCAGATCCTCAAGATGGATCGCCGCCGCGGCAACATCGTGGTCTCGCGCCGCGCCGTTCTGGAAGAAACCCGCGCCGAACAGCGCTCGGGCCTGATCCAGAACCTCAAGGAAGGCCAGATCATCGACGGCGTCGTCAAGAACATCACCGACTACGGTGCGTTCGTCGACCTCGGCGGCATCGACGGCCTGCTCCATGTCACCGACATGAGCTACAAGCGCGTCAACCACCCGAGCGAAGTGATCGCCATCGGCGACACCGTGCGCGTCCAGATCATCCGCATCAACCAGGACACGCAGCGTATCAGCCTCGGCATGAAGCAGCTTGAGAGCGATCCCTGGGATGGCGTCGCCGCCAAGTACCCGGTCGGCGCGAAGCTGCACGGCACCGTCACGAACATCACCGAATACGGTGCGTTCGTCGAACTCGAAGCCGGCATCGAAGGCCTCGTGCACGTGTCGGAAATGTCGTGGACCAAGAAGAATGTCCACCCCGGCAAGATCGTCTCGACCAGCCAGGGCGTCGACGTCATGGTTCTCGAGGTCGACAGCGACAAGCGTCGCATCAGCCTCGGCCTCAAGCAGGCCCAGCAGAACCCCTGGGAAGGCTTCGCCGAGAAGCACCCGGTTGGCTCGGTCGTCGAGGGCGAAGTCAAGAACGCCACCGAATTCGGCCTGTTCATCGGCCTCGATGGCGACGTGGACGGCATGGTTCACATGTCCGACATCGCGTGGGGCATCTCGGGCGAAGACGCGCTGGCGCTGCACCGCAAGGGTGAGCAGGTCCAGGCCGTCGTGCTCGACGTCGACGTCGACAAGGAGCGCATCAGCCTCGGCATGAAGCAGCTCGAAAAGGGTGCTCCGGCTGCCGGCGGCGCCGCCACCTCGGGCTCGCTGCGTCGCGGCGAAGTCGTCACCGTCACTGTCCTCGAAGTCCGCGATGGCGGCCTCGAAGTGCAGGCCGGCGAAGACGGCGCGACCGGCTTCATCAAGCGTTCGGACCTCGGCCGCGACCGCGACGAACAGCGTCCGGACCGCTTCCAGGTCGGTCAGAAGATCGACGCCATGGTCACCGGCTTCGACCGTTCGAAGAAGCCCAACTTCTCGATCAAGGCCCGCCAGCTGGCCGAAGAGAAGGAAGCGGTGGAACAGTACGGTTCGTCGGACTCGGGCGCTTCGCTCGGCGACATCCTCGGCGAAGCCCTCAAGGCTCGCGGCTGATCCTGCTGGCCGGCGCGCCGGAGCATCGCGCTCAGACCGCACCGGCCACCGGTTCGCAAACCATCGAAAGGCCGTCCGGCGCATGCCGGGCGGCCTTTTGCTTGCCCGCACCGACAGGGCTGCCTATGCGCGCGGCCATGGTCCTGCCGCTCTCTCCCGCCGTAACCGAACCATCGCGCGCCCTGCGGCTGCGCGAGGCAACGCGCGAGGCCCATGCCGAGCTCGACCAGGCATTGATGGACCGCGGCAGCTTCGCCAGCGAGGCCGGCTATCGCCCGTTCCTCGCCATGCAGCACGCCTTCCACCACGATATCGACGCGCTCTATCAGGACCCGGCGCTGGCGCGCCTCATACCCGGCCTGTCCACGCGCCGCCGCCTGCCCGCGATCGCGGCCGACATGGCCGACCTTGGCCTTGATGCCGCGACGCAGGTCACACCGCTGTTCGGGCCGGGTCACATGCCGACGCCGGCGGCCGCGCTGGGCTGGCTCTACGTGGCCGAAGGCTCTACCCTCGGCGCGGCGGTCCTGCGCAAGCTCGTCGCAGGCTTCGGCCTCGGCGATCACTTCGGCGCACGCCATCTCGCCCCCGCCGGCGCCGGGCCGGCGCGCCACTGGCAGCAGTTCGTCGGCGCGCTCGATGCAGCCGAACTGGACGAGGATGGGGAAGCCGAAGCCATCTCGGGGGCCAGGGAGGCCTTTGCCCACGTGGCCGCGCTGGCGGACCGGGAAACGCACCGCTCCTGATGCGCCTCTTTTGCTTTGCAGCATTTGCGCTATGAGAGAGGCGGAGGAGCTTGGGCCATGATCGAAGTGCACCAGTTTGCGTGCCTGTCCGACAATTACGGGTACCTCGTGCACGATCGTGCGAGCGGCGAGACGGTGTGCATCGACACGCCCGATGCCGAGGCCTGCCTGGCAGCAGCCCGTGCGCGCGGCTGGACGATCACGCAGGTCTGGAACACGCACTGGCATCCCGACCATGCCGGCGGCAACCTGGCGGTCAAGGCGGCCACCGGCTGTACGATCACCGCGCCGGCCGGCGATAGCGCCAGGATCGAGGGCATCGACCGCACTGTCGATGGCGGCGACACCGTCACGATCGGCGCGCTGACTGCAGAGGTCATCGCCGTCGGCGGGCATACGCTGGGGCATGTGGCCTATCACCTGCCCGAGGCCGGGATTGCCTTCGTCGGCGATGCGCTGTTCGCGCTGGGCTGCGGGCGCATGTTCGAGGGCACGCCCGAACAGTTCTGGGCCAGCCTTGCCCGGCTCAAGGCCCTGCCGCCCGAGACGCGCATCCATTGCGCGCACGAATATACCCAGAGCAACGCGCGCTTCGCCGTTCACGCCGACCCGGACAATGCTGCGCTCGCCGCCTATGCCGCCGAAGTGACCGAACGCCGCTCGATCGGCCTGCCGACCGTGCCCATGCCGCTCGACCGCGAACTGGCGTGCAACCCGTTCCTGCGCGCCGACGACCCGGCGCTGCAGGCGCGCTGGGGCTGCGGCGACGCGGTGGCGACCTTTGCCGCCCTGCGCGCCGCCAAGGATGGTTTTCGATGAGCGCGTCGGACAGCCCCGCCCCCGCCCGTGCGGCTGCGTCGCGCGGCACATCGCCGCGGCGGCTGGCGCGCGTGACCTCGTTCGACGTGGCCGAGGCGGCGGGCGTCAGCCAGTCCACCGTCAGCCGCGCGCTGGCCGGCGATCCCTCGATCAGCGCGCCGACGCGCGAGCGGGTGACCGAGGCGGCACGGCGGCTGAACTACCAGGTCGACGAGAACGCCGCCCGCCTGCGCCGCGGCAAGACCGGGACGCTGGCCGTGGTCATGGTGTGCCGCCCCGGGCAGGACCGCAAGGATCTCAATCCGTTCTATTATGCCATGCTCGGCAGCACATGCGCGGCGGCTTCGGCGCGCGGCTACGAGGTGTTGGTGTCGTTCCAGGACAGCCAGGCCAATTTCTGGGGCCATTACCAGGAGCGCCGCAAGGCCGACGGCATGATCGTCATCGGCACGAGCGAGAACACCGAGGCGTGGGACTATTTCGGCAAGCTGCCCGAGGGCACCCACTGGGTCTGCTGGGGCGCGACGCACGACGACTTCCCCTGGGTGCGCAGCGACAACCATGCCGGCGCGGCGCTCGCCACCCGGCACATGCTGGTGCGCGGCTATCGCCGCATCGTCTGCCTGGGTTCGGAGACCTCGCCGCAGCGCCAGTTCAAGGAACGCTATGACGGCTATGCCGCGGCGATGGAAAGCGCCGGCCTCGAGCCGGTCCTGCAGCGGATCGAACGTGGCCTGCCGCGCGAGGAACAGGGCCGCCGCGCGACCGCGGCCCTAATCGACAGCGGCCAGCCGTTCGATGGCCTGTTCGGCGTCAGCGACGAGATCGCGCTGGGTGCGCTCAAGGAACTGGCTGTGCGCGGCATCGCGGTGCCCGACCAGGTCGGCGTGGTCGGCTTCGACGGCGTGCGTGCGGGGGCCTGGTCGACGCCGCCGCTCACCACCGTGGAGTCCGACTTCGAGGTCGCCGGCTCGCTGCTGGTCGATCGGCTGCTTGGCGTCATCGCGGGCGAGACCACCACGGCCCGGCGCGTGCCGGTGCGTATGGTCGTGCGCGGCTCGACCCGGCCCTGATCGCCAGCCGCCTGTGAGGATCGCCCCGTGACGTCCGCTTCCGACGCCCCGATCGAGCCGCTCGACCGGATCGACGCGCGCATCGTCGAGGAACTGCGCGTCGACGGACGGCTCTCAATCAGCGAGCTGGCGCGGCGCGTCGGTCTCAGCAAGACGCCGTGCCAGGCGCGGCTCAAGCGGCTGATGGCCGATGGCGTGATCCGCGGGTTTCGCGCGGTGATCGACCCGCAGAAGCTGGGCCTGGCGCATATCGCCTTCACCCAGGTCAAGCTGTCGGACACTCGCGAAAAAGCGCTCGAGGCGTTCCGCCGCGCGGTGCTGCAGGTCGAGGAAGTCGAGGAGTGCCACATGATCGCGAGCAACTTCGACTACCTGCTCAAGATCCGCACCGCCGACATCCTCGCCTACCGCCGCGTGCTGGGCGAGCATATCTCCAGCCTGCCCAACGTCGCCAGCACCTCCACGTACGTGGCGATGGAGACGATCATCGAACACGGCGCCTGAAGGCGCCAGTCAGCCGCGCTCGCGGTCGAGCAGCGCCTGTTTGATCGTGAGGCCATAGGCATAGCCGCCCAGCGTGCCGTCACTGCGCACCACGCGGTGGCACGGGATCAGCACCGCGACATTGTTCGCCCCATTGGCGCTGCCCGCTGCGCGCACCGCGCCCGGCCGCCCGACCGCCGCCGCGATCTGCGCGTAAGACCGCGTCTCACCGCGCGGGATCCGCTGCAATTCGCGCCAGACTGCCTCCTGGAACGCCGTGCCCTGCACATCGAGCGGGATGTGATCCATTGGCCCTGGCGTCTCGACCGCCGCGATCACCTGATCGAGCAGCGCAGCAAAGTCCGCACCGCCCTCCACCAGCGTCGCGCGGGGGAAGCGTTGGGCAAGCGCCTCGCACCCTTCGTCGAACGAGAGGCGGCAGACGCCCTTGTCGGTGGCCGCGACGAGCATCGGCCCGAGCGTGGTCGCAACCACCGCCCAGCGGATCGTCACCCCTGCCCCGCCGCTGCGCCAGGCCGAAGGCGCCATGCCCAGCCGGTCGGCTTCGGCATAGAACCGCGAGGCGGCGCCGTATCCCGCATCGTGGATCGCCGCCGTCACGCTCGGCGCGCCGGTCAGCTCGCCCGCCATCCGCTCGCGCCGCCGCGCGCGGGCATAGGCCGCAGGCGACAGGCCGGTATGGCGCGTGAACAGGCGCTGGAAATGTGCGGGGCTGTATCCGGCCGCCGCCGCCAGGGCCGAGAGCGCCGGGGCGACCTCTGCTGCGTCGATGGCCGCGATCGCGCCGGCAACGGCGGCGGCATCGCGCGCCAGATCGTCGGGGCGGCAGCGCAGGCAAGCGCGCAAGCCGGCGTTACGCGCCGCTTGCCCGTCGCCGAAGAACCGCACGTTGGCCCGCGCCGGGTGCCGCGCCGCGCACGAGGGGCGGCAATAGATCCCGGTGGTGAGTACCCCGGTGACGAAGTGCCCGTCCCACGCCCGGTCGCGCGCCTGCACCGCCTGCCAGCAGGTGTCCGGATCGAGGGTGGAGACGGGATCGAAAAGCGAAGCCTGGGCCATGGGGCATATCCTACACGGGTCTGGCCCCGTCATGCCACTGCCTTGGCGACGGTGCATCCCGCGCCTTGCGATCAAACCAAAACCCGGCAATGACCATGCCCATGTCGACGCCCCGCCGCTTCGTTGCCCTGATCCTCGCTTCCTTGTGCATTCTGGCCGGGGCCACGCCTGCGTGTGCCGACCCGGCGGACATCGCCGCCGCCAGCCGCGGCGTGGTGCGCGTGGTGATCGTCCAGACCAATGGCCGCAGCTCGACCATGATCGGCCATGGCAGCGGCTTTGCCGTCACGCCCGAATATGTCGTCACCAATGCCCATGTCGTCGAGGCGCTGCGCCAGGACGACACGCTGATCGCCGGCGTCGTCCCGCCCGAGGGCCGCGGGGGCTTCGAGGCGCGCGTCGTCGCCTATTCCCCGCGTAACGACCTTGCCCTGCTCAAGATCCAGGGCGGCGGACGCCTGCCGCCGCTGGCGCTCTATGCCGGCCAGGTCAGCGATGGCGCCGACGTCAGCGCCGTCGGCTATCCCGGCAATGTCGATCTGGCGCAGGGCCTGTCGCTGTCGGACCTGGTCAGCCCGCAGGCCGCGGTCAAGACGCGCGGCTACGTCTCGGCAGGGCGCAGTTCCAGGGAATTCGACACGATCCTGCACACAGCGCCCATCGGCTCGGGCAATTCGGGCGGGCCGCTGCTCGACGCCTGCGGCCGCGTCGTCGGGGTCAATTCGTTCGGCACGGTCAGCGACAACGGCACCGATTCGGCCTTCTACTTCGCCATCTCGATGCGCGAGCTGTCGCGCTTCCTACAGCAGGCGGGCGTACCCGCCCATGCCAGCGACCTCCCCTGCACCTCGATCGCCGACCTCGACCGTGCCGAGACCGAGCGCGCGGCGAGCGAACAAGCCCGCCAGAGCGCCGAGATCGAGGCGAAGCAGAACGCGCGGCTGCGGGCACTCGAACTGGCGCGGCGCCAGGCCGAGATCGACATCCTGACCGAGCGCGACAACGGCATGGCCATCGCAGTGCTGCTCCTCGTCGCCACGCTCGGCGCGGGCGGCGCGGCGTTCATCTATGCCCAGCGCGGGCAGACCCGCACGACCCGCATCGCCGGTGGCGCCGCGCTGGTCTTGCTGCTGGGGTCGGTTGCTGCCTGGGCGCTGCGCCCCGGGCTCCAGACGATCGACAGCCGCGCCGAGGCGATGGTCGCGGCAGCGCCCGCCCCGGGGGTCAAGCCGGGCACTGCGACGGCCCAGGCGGGAAGCGGCAAGTTCATCTGCGTGTTCGACCCGCAACGCAGCCGCGTCACCGTGTCGGACATCACCGATGTTCCGCTGCAATGGAGCGCCGATGGCTGCGTCAACCAACGCAGCCAGTACGGCCTTGCCTCCGACGGTTGGTCGCGCGTGCTGGTGCCCGGCACCGAGGACACGATCGCGGTCACGCATTTCGATCCCGCCACGCGCGCCTATACCGTCGAGCGCTACCTCATGGGCCTCGACGCGATGAACAAGGCCCGGGCCGCGCGGCAATCGATCGTCGCCCCGGCCTGCGGCGCCGGCGAGGCCGAAGCCCGCCGATTCGGCGAAGCCCAGCAAGCGATCCGCGCACTTCTGCCTGCCGAGCCCAACGAACGCATGCGCTACAACTGCCAGCCGCAGCCCTGACATCCGCCACCACCTAAGTGCCGATTCACGACGTCGGGAACCCGATGCGGGTTCGTGCGTAGCGAGGCCGGTGGAACCGATCCGGTTCCCACCACAGGGGGGCCTGTTGACGTGAAGAAGGCGGTCTGGCCGGTCGTGCTTGCTGCATCTGCCATGCCCAGCGCGGCGTGGGCGCAACAGGCCGATTCAACGCCGATGGCATCGCCCCCCTTGGCATCGGCGCCTGTGCAATTGACCTTCGCCGATGCCCAGGCCCGCCTCGACCGGACCTCGCCGGCCATCTCCGGGCTCGAACATGGCGTCGACGCCGCGCGCGAGGCGCAGGCGGCCGTGGCGACGCTGCATCGCCCGATCATCAGCGCCTCGGCCCAATACATCGCCTACCAGAAGACCCTGAGCGTCGACCTGAGCGGCCCGAAACAGCAGGCGCGTTCCGACGTCGACGGGTTTCTCACCGCACTGCCCGGGCAATTGCCGCCCGCATTCCAAGACATCGCCAGCGGCATCGTCGGGCGCATCTCGCAGGCGCTGCCCGGGCTCTTTGCCGCGATCCCCGACACCCTGTCGTATCGCTATCGCGACGAGCTTTTCCATCCGACCGTGCAGGGCGTGCTGCCGATCTATTCCGGCGGCGCCTTCCCCGCGGTCCAGCGCGCCGCGGCGGCGGGGGTCGACCTGGCGCAGGCGCGGGTCGCCAGCGCGCGCGACACCGCGCGGATCAACCTCGTCCGGCTCTACTTCGGCCAGCTCGCCGCCGCCGCCCTGGTGGATTCGGCGCGCGAGACGCGCGAGGCGTTGGGCAGCCTCGCCGACGATGCCGCCAAGTCCGAGCGCGCCGGCGTGACCCCGCATTCAACCACGCTCGAGGCGGCCGTGGCGCGCGACACCGCCGAACGCGCCTATCAGCGCGCCCTGCTCGAGGAGAGCGCCGCGCGCGACGAACTGGCCCTCGCGCTCGACGCCGATGCGGTGCAACCGGTCACGCCGCTGTTCGTGCGCAGCCGGCCGCTCGATCCGGTCGAGGCCTATGTCGATGCCGATCGCCTGCCACGCACGCGCGAGGCCGATGCCGCGACCCGCCTGGCCGGAGCCGGCGTCGACCTGGCGCGCTCGCGCTATCGTCCGCAGGCCTTTGCCTTCGGGGAATACAACCTCAACCGCGATCAGGCGCTGCCGACCGAGCCGGACTGGATCGTCGGCGTCGGCGCACGCATCACGCTGCTCTCGAACGTCGATCGCGGCCACCTGCTGGCCTCGGCGCGTGCGCAGGAGGCCGCCGCCCGCGACGGGGCGCGCGAGGCGCGGCGGATCGGCGAGACGACCGTGCATCGGGCCTGGACGCTTGCCGAGGGCGCGCGTCGCTCGTTCCTGCTGCTCGAGACCAACCTTGCCGCCGCGCGCGAGAACCTGCGCGTGCGCCGCGTCGCCTTCCGCGAGGGCGAGAGCAACCTGACCGCGGTCCTCGGCGCCGAAGCCGCGCTGGCGACGGCGCGCACCCAGCGCATCGCCACGGCCTACGAATACGACCTCGCGCTGGCCGGGCTGCTCGCCGCCGCCGGGCGCCTCGACCGCTTCGACGAGGCCATTGCCGGGGCCGACATCCGCCTGCTGCCCGAAACCGCATCCGCCGGGAACACGACGCCATGACCGACCACCCCGCCCAGTTTGACGTTGGTCCGGTCGCCCCGCGCACCCGACGCCGTAACCGGCTGTTCCTGCTCGGCGGGCTGGTGGTGGTCATCGTCCTGCTCAGCATCGGCCTGTGGCTGGCGGCGCGGCCCTCGGACCCGCCGCTGCAGGGCGAGGTCGATGCCGACACCATCAATGTCGCGACCAAGGCGCTGGCCCGCGTCGAGGCGATCACCGTGGAGGAAGGCGACCGCGTCACCGCAGGGCAGGTTCTCGCACGCCTGTCGAGCCCCGAGATCGCCAATGGCCGCCGCCAGGCCGAGGCGGCGCTGGATGGCGCCCGTGCGGCACAGGCGCTGGCCGACGAAGGCGCCCGCGCCGAGGACATCGCCTCGGTTCGCGCAACATGGCTCGCCGCACAGGCCGCCGCCGACCTCGCCCGCACCTCGAGCGCGCGCGCCGACCGGCTCTTTGCCGAAGGGGTGATCGCCGCGCAGCGCCGCGACGAGGCCCACGCCGCGCGCGACAGCAGCGCGCAGGCCGCCGCCGCCGCACGTTCGCAATACGACAAGCTGCTGGCCGGCCCGCGCCCCGCCACACGCGCCCTTGCCGCCGCACAGGTGCGCATCGCCGCTGCGGGTGCCGCCACGGCCGGAGCGCTGGGAGCCGAAACCCAGCTGGTCTCGCCGATCGGCGGCGAGGTCGTGCGCCGGCTGGTCCAGCCCGGCGAACTGGTCAGCCCGGTGCTGCCCGCGCTGCAGGTCATCGACATCGACCATCCCTGGGTCAGCGTGAACCTGCCCGAGACCGTCTATCGCGGCATGGCCGCCGGGCGCATCCTCAATGGCGAGGTGCCGGCGCTCGGCCGGACCGTGCGCTTCCGCGTCGCACGGATCGCCCCACAGGCCGAATTCGCCACCTCGCGCGCCACGCGCGCCACCAGCGGCTACGACGTCCGCGCGATCGAGGTTCGGCTGCGCCCCGCGGAAAAAGTCGCTGGCCTTCGCCCGGGCATGACCGTCCTGTTTGCCTGGCCGCAATGAACGGCCGGCCACAATGAACGGATGGCCGACGTGAGCTGGGCTGCATGAGCGTGCTGGCGGGGCTCGACGCCGAGATCGCGCGGCTCGGGCGCAACCGGCTCGACCTCGCGCTGCTCACGATCGTCCCGGTGATCATGCTGGCGCTGATGGCAGCGATGCTGTTCGGCGGCTCGCCCAAGGGCCTGGGTGTGATCGTGGTCGATCGCGATCACGGACCGCTCGCCCGCGCCATCACGCGCGAGCTGGGCGCAAGCGAGCAGCTCCGCCTCGTCGGCGTGACCGGGCAGATCGCCCCGGCCCTCTCCGCGCTGCGGCGCGAGGAGGCCATCGCCATCGTCGTGGTGCCCCGCGGCGTGGGAGACCGCCGCCCCGGGATGCCGCCGGTCGAGGTGTTCTATTCTGCCCAATTCCTCGCCACCGGCGCTTTGGCGCAGACCGCCGCCGAACTGGCCGTCGCAGGCGCGCTGGCGCAGCGCCCGGTCGAGCGCCTCGGCCTCGACCCGTCGCGCCTGCCCGGAGTCCACGTCGCGCTGCTCGGCAATCCGGGTGCCAGCCTCGAGTGGTATCTCGGGCTTCTGCTCGGCCCCGGCATCCTGCACCTCGCCATCGCCGTCACCGCGATCGGCGCACTCGCCCCGCTGCTGCGCGACGGCTCGTTCGCATCGTTCGTGCGCGAGACCCCCGGTGCGGCACGGCAGATCGTCGGGCGCCTGATACCCCACGTCGTGGCCGGCACGATCCTCGCGACGGCGTGGATCCTGTGGCTGACACTGGCGCGCGGCTATCGCGTCGAGGGCAGCCTCCTGGCCCTGGTCGGGGGCTATGCCCTGCTGTTTGCCGCCACAGTGTCCATCGCCCTGTTCCTGCTGGCGCTGGTGCGCGAGCCGGCGACGGCATTGTCGGGCGCGGTGATCGTCGCGGGATCCGCCCTCGCCTATTCAGGGGCTTCGCTGCCGATCGAGGGGGCCCCGCTGTTCGCGCGCATCTGGAACGCCGCGCTGCCGCTGACGCATGGGCTGCGCCTGCAGATGGACGCGGTGATGGGGGCCGCCCCGCGTCCCCTGCTGGTCGAGGCCGGTGCGCTGCTGCTCTATCCTCTGCTGCCCGGCGCGCTGGGGCTCTGGCTCGTGGCGCGTTCGCGATGAGGGCGTTCCTGCGCGCCGCCGAGGCGACCCTCTGGGAGATCCTCACCACCCGCGAACTGCTCTCGCTCGCGATCGTATCGGTGCTGTTCTACGCGTTCTATTACCCCGCCCCCTATTCGCGCCAAGCCGCCGTGGCCGTCCCCCTCGTGGTGGTCGATGCCGACGACAGCGCCCTGTCGCGCGCGGTCGTGCGGCGGCTCGACCAGACCGAAGCGGTCAGGGTCGTGGCCCATGTGCCGAGCATAGCGGCAGCCCGCGTTGTGGTCGAGGAGCGCCGCGCCGTGGGCATGCTGGTCCTCTCGCGCGGGCTGTCATCCGCGCTGCAGACCCAGCGCCCCGGCGCCGGGATCGCGCTGGTGGTCAACGCCAGCTATTTCGTGCGCGCCGAGACGATCGCCAAGGCCCTGGCCGAGGTCGCCGCCGGCGTCGCGCGCGATCTTGGCCTGTCGCGCGGCCTCAGGGAAACAGCCGTGCCGATCAAGGTGCAGGCGCTGTTCAACACCACCGGCGGCTACCGCGACTATGTGTTCCCCGCCGTCGCCAACGTCATCCTGCAACAGACGCTGATGTTCACCGCCGCGCGCCTCGCCGCCGAGCGCCGGCGGCGGGGGCATCGGTGGGGCGGCCCGGCGGGGACGCTGGGAACCTGGGCTGCCCTCGTCCTGGTGGGCCTGCTGGCCGGCGCCTTCGTGTTCGGATTCGCCTATTGGCTGCAGGACGTGCCGCGGGGCGGAAACACCGTCGGCCTGCTCCTCGCGCTGCCGCTGTTCGCCGCTGCCGTGGCCGCGCTCGGCCTGCTGCTGGGGAGCGTGTTCCGTAACGGCGATGACGCGCTCAAGCTGCTCATGCCGACGTCGGTGCCGCTGGTCTTCCTCGCTGGATTTGCCTGGCCGCTCTCGGCCATGCCGAGCTGGCTGGCCACGCTCGCCTGGCTTTCCCCGGCAACGGCGGCGATGCACCTGTTCATCCGTTTCAACCAGATGGGCGCGTCTCTGGCCGAAGCCGCCATGCCGCTGGCCGTGATGGCGCTGCTCGCACTCTGCTATGGCGGGGCATGGCTCTGGCGCGGGTCGCGGATGCCCGTGACCCCGGCCTGAGCATCATAGAACAGGCCCGATCGTCCCGCCCGCGATACGATTCCGGTGGCCCTCGCGCATACGTTTGCGGATCGATCAACAGGGCTTGCCATGTCTTGGCTTGTCATATGGCGGTGACGTTGCTAGGCGCGCCGGGACTGCGGGCCGTCACGTGCAATTATTGCGCGTCATGTGCCTTGCTTGCAATCCTTGGACGAAGGGGACTGAGGCGCGTGGAGAATTCCGGCGGCATCACGGCCAGTTTGGCGGGGCGTTACGCTTCCGCGCTTTACGAACTGGCGAATGAACAGGGCCAGGTGGCAACTGTCGAGGGCGATTTCGAGCGCCTTGCCGATGCCCTGCGCGAATCGGCCGATTTCGGCGCACTCGTCCGCAACCCGCAGATCGGCCGCGACGAAGCGGCTCGTGCGGTCGCGGCGGTCGGCCAGGTCCTCGGCGTCTCGCCGCTGACCGGCAACTTCCTCGGCGTGCTGGCGGGCAACCGTCGCCTTGCCTCGCTCGCCGATGTCGCTCGCGCATTTGCCGCGATCGCGGCTGCCGCGCGCAACGAAGTCACCGCCGAAGTCACCAGCGCTCACCCGCTGGACGACGCGCAGGTCACAGCGCTTACCGAGAAGCTGGCCGCTCGCGCCGGCAAGTCGGTCAAGCTGCGCACGTCGGTCGATCCCGAGATCCTCGGCGGGCTGGTCGTCAAGATCGGCAGCCAGATGATCGACAGCTCGATCCGCACCCGTCTCAATTCGCTCGCCCAGGCCATGAAGGGCTGAAGCCAAAAAGTTTGCACGAAAGGCTGAACGATGGAAATCCGCGCCGCTGAAATCTCTAAGGTCATCAAGGACCAGATCGCCAGCTTCGGCACCGAGGCCCAGGTCTCGGAAGTCGGCTCCGTGCTCTCGGTCGGTGACGGCATCGCCCGCATCCACGGCCTCGACCAGGTCCAGGCCGGCGAGATGGTCGAATTCGCCAATGGCGTGAAGGGCATGGCCCTCAACCTCGAAGCCGACAACGTCGGCGTCGTGATCTTCGGCTCGGACGCCGAGATCAAGGAAGGCGACACCGTCAAGCGCACCGGCACCATCGTCGACGTTCCCGTCGGCCGTGGCCTGCTCGGCCGCGTGGTCGACGCGCTGGGCAACCCGATCGACGGCAAGGGCCCGATCGAGGGCGCCGAGCGCCGCCGCGTCGAAGTCAAGGCTCCGGGCATCATCCCGCGCAAGTCGGTGCACGAACCCGTGCAGACCGGCCTCAAGGCGATCGACGCGCTCGTGCCCGTCGGCCGTGGCCAGCGCGAGCTGATCATCGGCGACCGCCAGACCGGCAAGACCGCCGTCGCGATCGACACCTTCATCAACCAGAAGGCCGCCAACGCCGGGACCGACGAAGGCAAGAAGCTCTACTGCATCTACGTCGCCGTGGGTCAGAAGCGCTCGACCGTCGCGCAGATCGTGCGCCAGCTCGAGGAAAACGGCGCGATGGAATACTCCATCGTCGTCGCCGCCACCGCGTCGGAGCCCGCTCCGCTGCAGTACCTGGCGCCCTACACCGGCTGCACCATGGGCGAGTTCTTCCGCGACAACGCGATGCACGCCGTGATCGTGTACGACGACTTGTCCAAGCAGGCCGTCGCCTATCGTCAGATGTCGCTGCTGCTGCGTCGCCCGCCGGGCCGCGAAGCCTATCCGGGCGACGTGTTCTACCTGCACAGCCGCCTGCTCGAGCGCGCCGCCAAGATGAACGATGACAACGGCAACGGTTCGCTGACCGCCCTGCCGATCATCGAGACCCAGGCCGGTGACGTGTCGGCCTACATTCCGACCAACGTGATCTCGATCACCGACGGCCAGATCTTCCTCGAAACCGGCCTGTTCTACCAGGGCATCCGCCCGGCCATCAACGTCGGCCTCTCGGTCTCGCGCGTCGGTTCGGCCGCACAGACCAAGGCGATGAAGAAGGTCGCCGGCTCGATCAAGCTGGAGCTGGCGCAGTACCGCGAAATGGCGGCCTTCGCGCAGTTCGGTTCGGACCTCGACGCCTCGACCCAGAAGCTGCTCAACCGCGGTGCGCGCCTGACCGAGCTGCTCAAGCAGCCGCAGTTCGCCCCGCTGGGCTTCGAGGAGCAGACCTGCGTGATCTTCGCCGGTACCCAGGGCTACCTGGACTCGGTGCCGGTCAACCAAGTGACCGAGTACGAGGCCGAGCTGCTCAGCTTCCTGCGCACGCAGAAGGCCGACCTGCTCGCCGAGATCCGCGACACCAAGGACCTGGGCGACGGCCCCAAGGCCAAGCTGAAGGAAGCGCTCGACGCTTTCGCCAAGCAGTTCGCCTGATAACGCATGACTCGTCCCCCCTGCCGGCGCGCCACGCGTCGCAGGGGGAGATGAAGTGGAGATAGACGAGTGGCCTCGCTCAAGGAACTCAAGCTGCGGATCAACTCGGTCAAGTCGACCCAGAAGATCACCAAGGCCAAGCAGATGGTCGCCGCGGCCAAGCTGCGCAAGGCGCAGGCCGCCGCCGAGGCCGCCCGCCCCTATGCCGGTCGCCTCGCCGACGTCATGGCCAGCCTCGCCAGCAAGGTGCAGGTCGGCGAAGGCAGCCCCAAGCTGCTCGCCGGCACCGGCAAGGACCAGGTTCACCTGCTGGTCGTCGCCAATTCGGACCGCGGCCTGTGCGGTGCGTTCAACGCCAACATCGTCAAGGCCGCCAAGGCCGAGGCGCATGCGCTAATCGCCCAGGGCAAGACCGTGCTGTTCTACCTGATCGGCCGCAAGGGCCGCGCGCCGATCCGCCGGGAATTTCCCAACGCGATCGTCGGCGGGTTCGACACGACGACCGTGCGCGAGGCCGGCTTCGCCGAAGCCGAGAAGATCGCGAACGAGCTGCTCGCCATGTACGAGGCGGGCAAGTTCGACGTGGCGCATCTGTTCTACGCGCAGTTCCGCAGTGCGCTGGCCCAGATCCCGACCGATCAGCAGATCATCCCCGTCCCCGCCCCCAAGGCGGTTGCGGACAAGCCCGATGGCGGCGCCGTGGTCGACTACGAGCCCGACGAGGAAGCGATCCTCGCCGACCTGCTGCCGCGCTACCTGCGCGTCCAGCTGTTCGGTGCGCTGCTCGAGAACATGGCTTCGGAACAGGGCGCGTCGATGACCGCGATGGACAACGCCACGCGCAACGCCGGCGACCTGATCAAGAAGCTGACGATCCAGTACAACCGCAGCCGCCAGGCCGCGATCACCACCGAACTCATCGAAATCATCGCCGGCGCCGAAGCGCTTTGACGACGACACAGCAGGCAAGGAAAGACTAGAATGGCAACCGCACCTGTCATCACTTCGACCGGCAAGATCAGCCAGGTCATCGGCGCCGTCGTCGACGTCAGCTTCGACGGCGAACTTCCGGCCATCCTCTCGGCCCTGGAAACCACCAACAACGGCAACCGCCTGGTTCTCGAAGTGGCCCAGCACCTCGGCGAGAACACCGTGCGCACGATCGCCATGGACTCGACCGACGGCCTGACCCGCGGTCAGCCGGTGACCGCCACCGGCGCGCAGATCTCGGTGCCGGTCGGCCCCAAGACGCTCGGCCGCATCCTCAACGTCGTCGGTGACCCGATCGACGACAACGGCCCGGTCGGCGCCGACATGTTCGCACCCATCCACGCCAAGGCGCCCGAGTTCATCGAGCAGTCGACCGAAGCGGCGATCCTCGTCACGGGCATCAAGGTCATCGACCTTCTCGCTCCCTACGCCAAGGGCGGCAAGATCGGCCTGTTCGGCGGCGCGGGCGTGGGCAAGACCGTGCTCATCCAGGAACTGATCAACAACATCGCCAAGGGCCACGGCGGCGTGTCGGTGTTCGCGGGCGTGGGTGAACGCACCCGCGAGGGCAACGACCTCTACCACGAATTCCTCGACGCCGGCGTCATCGCCAAGGACGCCGAGGGCAACGCCACCTCGGACGGTTCGAAGGTTGCGCTCGTGTTCGGCCAGATGAACGAGCCGCCGGGCGCCCGCGCCCGCGTCGCGCTCTCGGGCCTGACCATGGCCGAGTACTTCCGCGACCAGGAAGGCCAGGACGTGCTGTTCTTCGTGGACAACATCTTCCGCTTCACCCAGGCCGGCTCGGAAGTGTCGGCACTGCTCGGCCGCATTCCCTCGGCCGTGGGCTACCAGCCGACGCTGGCGACGGACATGGGCGCGCTGCAGGAACGCATCACCTCGACCACCAAGGGCTCGATCACCTCGGTCCAGGCGATCTACGTTCCGGCCGACGACTTGACCGACCCTGCGCCGGCCGCCTCGTTCGCTCACCTCGACGCCACGACCACGCTGAACCGCGCGATCTCGGAACTCGGCATCTATCCGGCGGTGGACCCGCTCGACTCGACCAGCCGCGTGCTCGAGCCGCGCATCGTCGGTGCCGAGCACTACGAGACTGCCCGCCGCGTCCAGGAAACCCTGCAGAAGTACAAGTCGCTGCAGGACATCATCGCCATTCTCGGCATGGACGAACTGTCGGAAGAAGATAAGCTGACCGTGGCTCGCGCCCGCAAGATCCAGCGCTTCCTCTCGCAGCCGTTCCACGTCGCCGAAGTGTTCACCGGCATCCCCGGCAAGTTCGTGCAGATCGAAGACACCGTCCGCTCTTTCAAGGCGGTTGTCGACGGCGAGTACGACCACCTGCCCGAAGCCGCGTTCTACATGGTCGGCGGCATCGACGAAGCCGTCGAGAAGGCCAAGAAGCTGGCTGCCGAAGCCTGATCGGCGCACACCTCCCCTCCCGCTCGCGGGAGGGGTCGGGGGAAGGCTTGTAAGGGGCACCTTCCATCCGATGTGGTTACAGCCCCTCCCCAGCCCCTCCCGCATGCGGGAGGGGAGCTGAGAGATAGCCATGCTGCACTTCGAACTCGTCACCCCGGCTCGCCTCGTCCGCTCGGAAGCGGTGTGGCAGGTCGTCGTTCCCGGCACCGAAGGCGAATTCGGCGTGCTGGAAGGCCACGCGCCGTTCATGTCGACGGTCAAGGACGGCACCCTCAAGGTCTATCGCACCCAGGGTGCGGCGCCTGAGGAAATCCAGGTCCAGGGCGGCTTCGCAGAAGTCTCGGCCAAGGGCCTGACCGTGCTGGCCGAACACGTCGAAGGCTGATCGTCCTTCGTCACGAACGCCTGAAAAGGGCCGGCTCTCGCAAGGGGGCCGGCCCTTTTCGTTTCTTGCAGCTTCGCAGCTTCTCCCCTCCCGCATGCGGGAGGGGAGGTTGATTGTATGTAACACAAACTTTTTTACGCAATTCGCGCTTGTGAACTTTTCATGGAGGCGAATTTCGGGCATGGAGGCTCCCACAACCCATCGGGAGAGTCCTTGCCATGAGCGATAGCCTTGCCGGCGTGATCGGCGCCCAGCCCAACCTCGTCGATTTCCTGCGCAACCAGCAGGTTGGCCCCAACGTCTATCCGGGCGTTCCGGCCGAATACTCGAACTGGCGGGCCGAACAGTGGGCCTGGGGCCACACTGCGGTGCTCTACAACCAGAGCTATCACATGGTGGACCTGGCCGTGCGCGGTCCCGATGCGTTCAAGATGCTCGAGCACCTGGGCATCAACAGCTTCAAGAACTTCCAGCCCGAGCGCGCCAAGCAGTTCGTGCCGGTCACGCCCGACGGCTACGTCATCGGCGACGTGATCCTGTTCTATCTCGACGAGAACGAATTCAACCTCGTGGGCCGCGCGCCGACGATCGAGTGGGTGGAATACCACGCCGCCACCGGCAACTGGAACGTGACGGTCGAGCGTGACGAGCGCTGGGCGATGCGCAGCGACGGCAAGCGCAACAGCTACCGCTTCCAGATCCAGGGCCCCAACGCGATGAAGATCATCGAGAAGGCCACCGGCACCACCCCGCCTGACCTCAAGTTCTTCCACATGACCCGCATGACCATCGGCGGCAAGGAAGTGCGCGCACTGCGTCACGGCATGGCCGGCCAGCCGGGCTTCGAACTGTTCGGCCCCTGGGAAGATTATGGCGCGGTCCATGCCGCACTGGTCGAGGCGGGCAAGGAATTCGGTCTCGCCCTCGTCGGCGGCCGGGCCTACTCGTCGAACACGCTCGAATCCGGCTGGATCCCCTCGCCGCTCCCGGCGATCTACACCGGCGAAGCGCTGGCTCCCTATCGCGAGTGGCTTTCGGCCAACGCGTATGAGGCCAAGTGCTCGGTCGGCGGCAGCTACGTCCCCGAAACCGTCGAGGGCTACTACACCACGCCGTGGGACCTCGGCTATGGCCCGTTCGTCAAGTTCGACCATGACTTCATCGGTCGTGCCGCCCTCGAAAAGATGCACGCCGCCGGCAACCATCGCGTCAAGGTGACGCTGGCGCTCGACAACGAGGACGTGATGCGCGTCCAATCGTCGGCGCTGAGCAAGGGCGACCGCGCCAAGTTCATGGAATACCCCAGCTCGGTCTATGCGATGCACCCGTTCGACCAGGTGCTCAAGGACGGCCAGATGGTCGGCCTGTCGACCTGGATCGGCTACTCGGCCAACGAGGGCAAGTTCCTGACGCTGGCGATGATGGAGCCGGGCAACGAAGTCGTCGGCACCGAAGTCAGCTTGCTGTGGGGCGAGCCGAACGGCGGCACGACCAAGCCCACCGTCGAACCGCACGTCCAGACCGAGATCAAGGCCGTGGTCAGCCCCGTGCCCTACTCGGAAGTGGCGCGCGACAACTACGCCGACGGCTGGCGCACCCAGAAGTAAGCGTATGAACTAGCGAGCCGCGGCGCACCTGGTGCGCCATGGAACGCAGGCGCCGGTCTCTCCCCGACAGAGGCCGGCGCCTTTGCGTTTTTAAAGTGCAATTACAAAAAGTGGGAACCGGTTTTTGTCAAAAATTGCACGACCACAAATATCTAGAGCGTGATGGCGTTTCCTTGAAACGTCATCACGCTCAAAGGCAAAATTCGTTTGCCTTGCTAACAATTGATGGCATGATCGCGGCAGCCAACGAGAGGATGCCGTCATGGCCCAGAACAACACCATCACATTCTACGATCTCGCCATTTCCACCGGCGCGACGATCAGCCCGTTCGTCTGGGCGACCAAGTACGCACTCAAGCACAAGGGCTTCGACCTCGACGTCGTGCCCGGCGGCTTCACCGGCATTCTCGAGCGCACCGGTGGGAACACCGAGCGCCTTCCCGCGATCGTCGACGACGGCAAGTGGGTGCTCGATAGCTGGGGGATCATCGAATACCTCGACGCGACCTATCCCGACCGCCCTGCGCTGATCCCGCACGAGAGTGTGGCCGCCACGGTCAAGGCGCTCGACCACTGGTTCTGGGGCGCCGCGGTCGGGCCGTGGATGCGCTGCTTCTGCGCCGACTATCGCGACCTGTCGGTGCCTGCCGACCATGAATACATCACGCATTCGCGCGAGAAGATGCTGGGCCGCAAGCTGGAGGACATCCAGGCCGGCCGCGAGGATCGCCTGGCAGGCATCTCCGCCGCGCTCGAACCGCTGCGCTCGGCCCTCGGCCAGCACCAGTGGCTGGGCGGCAGCAGCCCCAACTATGCCGACTATCGCATTCTCGGCGGCTTCCTCTTCACCAGCTCGGTCTGTAAGACCCCGGTGCTGGTCAACGACGATCCGTTGCGCGACTGGCTCGACCGCTGCCTCGATCTCTACGGCGGCCTTGGCCGTCATCCCGGCCTGTTCCCGCTGTTCGGCCTGGTCGAGCGCGAGGGCGATGTGCCGGCCTTCAACCGCCAGGCCGGCCTCGGCGGAATCTACAAGCGCAACACCGGCCCGGCCTCGACCTCGGCCGAGACGCAGAAGATCACCGAAGGCATGAAGCAGCCGGCCTGACGCCCGCCAGATCAGGGTAGCCCCCGTCCCTCAGCTGCCACGCTTTCGCCCCCGCCCCCGGGTCATCGGATCGGGCTTGGGCGGTGGGCGCCAGCCGGGGGGCGGGGTCACGGCCTGCTGACTGGTGCCAAGACCCATCGCACCGGGTTTTTGCCGCGTCAGCCCCGCCGTGTCGGCCTGTGCCGCCGCGTCGGGCGCGGCACCGCCCCGCAGCAGGTTGATCCGGTCGCGCAGCCGCCGCGCCTCCTCGAAATCGAGCGCGGCGGCGGCAGCCTCCATCCGGGCGGTGAGCGTGTCGATCGTATCGGTCATGCCGCCACCTCGAGAAGCGCGAGCAGTCCGCGCTCGTCGCGGCTCAGCCAGCGGGTGTCGCGCGGCAGCTTGAGCGACGCGCGCCATGCGGCCTGGTCGGGCACCAGCGCGAGCACGGCAGGGTGGATATAGCTCTGGCGCGCGACGGTCGGCGTGTTGCCCAGCCGGTCGGACACCTCGGCCAGCAATTCCTTGAGCGAGACGTTTTCCTTGGCATGCGCAAGCAAGCCGAAGGCCAGGACGCTGGCGTGCCAGGTGCGGAAATGCTTGGCGGTGACCTCCGCGCCGCTCGTCTCGCGCAGCCAGGCGTTGACCTCGCCCGAGCCGACCGGGCACGGTGTGCCGTCGTCATCGAGGTACTGGAACAGGTGCTGGCCGGGTAGGTCCTGCATCTTGCGTACGAAGCGCACGAGCCCTTTGTCGGTCAGGCGCATGTCGCGGGCGATGCCCGACTTGGCCTTGAAGCGCAGACGCAGGGCATTGCCCTTCACCTCGGCGTGCCGCATGCGCAGCGTGGTGGCGCCGAAACTCGCGTTCGCGCGCGCATAGGCCTCGTTGCCCACCCGGATCGCACCGGTATCGAGCAGGCGCACGATCGAGGCGATGCACCGCTCTTCCCCCAGCCCGCGCTGGGCCATCGCCTCTTCGACACGCGCGCGGATGCGGGGCAGGACCAGCCCGAAGGCCGTGCAGCCCTCGAACTTCTCCGCCTCGCGCGCGCTGCGGAACTCGGGGTGATAGCGATACTGCTTGCGGCCGCGCGCATCGATGCCGGTTGCCAGGATGTGGCCGTGCGGCATGGGGCAGAACCACGCCTGCTGATAGGCTGGCGGCAGCGCGACCGCATTGAGACGGGTGATCTCGTCACGGTCGCAGATGCGCACGCCATCGGCGGTGCGATAGCACCACCCGCGCCCCGCCCGCCGGCGGGTGATGCCGGGCACGGAATCATCGACATAGACCAGACGGGACTTGCCCAGCGGCGACGGAACGGCTTTCCTCTCCATAGGCCGGGCAACGCCACAGGTGGCCTTGCAGTTCCGCGCGCGGCCCGGCACAATGGTAGGCAACCTAACAATTCATTGCAGAGGAACGATCATGTCCGAAGACTACGTGCCGCCCAAGGTCTGGACCTGGAGCAACGCCAACGGCGGGGCCTTCGCCAGCGTCAACCGCCCGGTCGCGGGTGCGACTCACGACAAGGACCTGCCGGTCGGCGAGCACCCGTTCCAGGTCTATTCACTGGCCACGCCCAACGGGCAGAAGGCGACCATCATGCTCGAGGAACTGCTCGAGGCCGGGGTGCGCGAGGCGGAGTACGACGCCTGGATCATCCGCATCATGGACGGCGACCAGTTCTCCTCGGGCTTCGTCGACATCAACCCCAATTCCAAGATTCCGGCGCTGGTCGACCGCAGCGGGGCCGAGCCGTTCCGCGTGTTCGAATCCGGTGCGATCCTGATGCACCTGGCGGAAAAGTTCGGAATGTTCCTGCCCACCAGCAACCCCGCGCGCGCCGAATGCCTGTCGTGGCTGTTCTGGCAGGTCGGGTCCGCGCCGTTCATGGGCGGCGGCTTCGGCCACTTTTACAACTACGCTCCGTTCAAGATCGAATATGCAATCGACCGCTATGCGATGGAGACCAAGCGCCTGTTCGACGTCGCCAATCGCCGCCTTGCCGAGGCGCGCTATCTGGGCGGTGACGAGTACACGATCGCCGACATCGCCGCCTATACCTGGATGGGCAACCTCTACCGCGGCGAGGCCTATGGCGATGCGGCGACATTCCTGTCGATGCACGAGTACGAGCATGTCGGCCGCTGGGTCGGCGAGATCGATCAGCGCCCCGGCGTGCTGCGCGGCCGCCTCGTCAACAGCGGCAAGGGCCTGGCCGAGCGCCACAGCGCGGCCGATTTCGACACCCTGCCGCCCGAGGCGCTGAAGGGTATCGTCAAGGGGTTCTGAAACCCGCAAGGCACCGGCCCGTCACGCCCACGCGCGACGGGCCAGACCGTTTTTACCAGCCGCAGTCCTGGCCGGCGTTCTGCTTCTTGAGCCAGGCCGAAAGCGGCGCGAAATAGCGCAGCATGGCCCCGCCGCTCATCTCGCGCGTGCCGGTGAAGACCTGCAGCGCATCGGGCCAGGGCTTGGACGCGCCCATCGTCAGCATCGCGTCGAGCTTCGCGCCGACCTTGGGGTTGCCGTAGAAGCTGCAGCGGTGCAGCGGCCCCTTCCAGCCGGCTTCCTTGCACGCCGCTTCATAGAACTGGAACTGCAGGATGCGCGCGAGGAAGTAGCGCGTGTAAGGCACGCTGGCGGGCACGTGGTACTTGGCGCCCGGATCGAACGCGTCGGCCCCGCGCGGCCCCGGCGGGACGATGCCCTGGTACTGCAGGCGCATGTCGTTCCACGCCTTTTCATAGGTATCGGGCGTGATCTTGCCGGCAAAGACGCCCCAGCGCCAGCGGTCGATCAGCAGGCCGAAGGGCAGGAAGGCGACCTTGTCCATCGCCTGGCGCAGCAGGAGGCCGATGTCCTTGTCGGGGCCCGGCACCTTGGCCTTGTCGAGCAGGCCCAGCTTCACCAGGTAATCGGGCGTGATCGACAGCGCCATGGTATCACCGATGGCCTCGTGGAAGCCGTCGTTGGCGCCTTCCTGATACCAGCGCGAGGGCTGGACGGCGTAGGCACGCTGGTAGAAATTGTGGCCCAGTTCGTGGTGGATCGTGACGAAGTCGCTCGCCTCGACCTTGATGCACATCTTGATGCGCAGGTCATCGCGGTTGTCGAGGTCCCAGGCCGAGGCGTGGCACACCACGTCGTGGTCCTGCGGCTTGGTGAACTGCGAGCGCTGCCAGAACGTCTCGGGCAGCGGCTTGAAGCCGAGCGAGGTGTAGAAGCCCTCGCCGGTCTTGACCATCTTGATCGGGTCGTAGTTCTGCGCGGTCAGCAGGCTGGTGAGGTCATAGCCGATATCGCCCGCGCCCTGCGGCTTGACGATGTCGTAGATGCCGCCCCATTCCTGCGCCCACATGTTGCCCAGCAGGTCGGCACGGATCGGGCCGGTCTTGGCCTGGACGGCATCGCCGTATTGCGCGTTGAGCTTGCCGCGCACGTAGCAATGCAGCTGCTGGTAAAGCGGGCGCACCTCGCCCCAGACCTTCTCGGTCAGCGCGGCGAAATCATCGGGCGACATGTCGTAGTTGGCGCGCCACAGCGCACCGGTATCGGCATAGCCCAGTTCGCGCGCACCCGCGTTGGCGATGTCGACCATCTTGGCATAGTCGGCCTTCATCGGCGTGCCCACGCTGTCATGCCACGACAGCCACATTTCCTTCAGCTGCGCCGGGTTGCGATTGGTGGCCATCGCCGCCTCGATGTCGCTGCCGTTGATCGGCTTGCCGTCGAGCGTGCCATGGCCCTTGCCGTAGATGCCCTGGATCTTGGCCTGGAGCGCGGAGAACTGCTCCGCCGCGCCGGGGGTCGAAGGCGCCGGGCTGGTGATCTGGGTGCGGATCATCGTCAGCTTGCGCAGCGTCTCGGGGCTAAGGCCCGGGACCTTGGCATAGTCGGCCGCCTGGGTCGCCTGCTGCACTTGCAGCTTGCTGAGCGCGGCGCCGGTGTCGGCGGTGATCTGCGCGGTGTCGTCGGTGATGAAGGTCTCATAGACCCACTCGGCGCGGCCCGACGTGACCGTCTGTGCGGCATAGGCCTTGTCGGCGGTGGCAAGCCAGGCGTCGACGTCAGCGGCTGTGGGGGCCGCAGCGGTGGTCGCGCCGGTCGCGGGGGCAACAGCGGCGGCGGGGGCCGCGAACGCCGGGCTGGCCAGCGCGGCCGTGGCCAGCGCGGCCGTGGCCAGCGCCAGCGAGGAAACGAGCATCTTCATGGGTCGGAACACTCCCTGATCGCAATGCCGCGCGCTGCATGGCGCGCGGATCGTGGCGCAGGGGTGCCGTCCTATCGGGGCGAGGTCAAGCTCAGCTGGTCAAAAACGAAACCAGTTCAGCGCCCATCTCGGGCCGCGTCACGCTGCTCATGTGCGTGCCCGGCACCGTGGCGCGCCGGGCATCGGGCAGCACCTCGGCCAGGCGATCGGCCGAGCCGTTGTCGTTGTCGAGGTCGCCGCACAGAACCAGCGTGGGCATGGTGATCGCCACGAGATCGGCCGGCGCCGTATCGGCCATCGAGCCGAGCAGGTGCCGCAGCGCGTGCTGATCGAGCCCGCTGCTCTTGAGGAACTGCTGCGAGATATAGTGCGGATCGCCGTGCCGGAACGTGCCGAAACCGTCGATCACCTCGCGGAAGAACGCGGCGCGATGGTTCCAGCCGGCCAGCCCTTCCAAACCCATGCCGCCCAGCACCAGCCGGCGCGGGGACAGGCCACCGATCACGCCGCGCGCCGAAGTGCGCGAGCCGAGCGAGAAGCCGACGAGATCGTAGTCGGTGACGCCGAGGTGCGTGACCAGCGCGCGCAGGTCCGCTGCCAGGGCATCCGGCGGATAGGCCGCCGCATCGTGCGGCGCCGCGCTCTGCCCATGGGCGCGCAAGTCCGGCATCAGGCACTCGAAGCCGGCGGCGGCGAGCTGTGCTGCGGTGCCGAACTTGATCCAGTTGACTTCGGCCGAGGAAAACAGCCCGTGCAGCATGATGACGGGGCGCCCTGCCCCCATGCGGTGCAGCGCGAGCCGGGCCCCGTCGAACCCTGCGTAAAATTCGGTCGTCTTGTCCATCACGTCAGCAACTTGATCCCGGAAACGAGCAGCACGGCGGCGAGCGCCGGGCGCAGGATACGATCGGGCGAGCGCGTCGACAACAGGCTGCCGACGATCACCCCGGGGACCGATCCGAGCAGCAGCGCCAGCAGCAGCGCGAAGTTGACATCGCCGATCACCCAGTGCCCGAAGCCGGCCACAAGGGTCAGCGGCACGGCATGGGCGATGTCGCTGCCGACGATGCGCGCGATGCGCAGGCCGGGATAAAGCAGCAGCAGCGCGGTCACGCCGATCGCGCCCGCGCCGACCGACGACAGCGTGACGGCAACGCCCAGCACGGCGCCGAGCAGGACGGTCGCCCAGGGTGCCCGCGCCTCGGCGGTGGTGCTGTCTTCGCGTGCCTGGGCGAAGGCGGCAATCTGCTTCTGGAACAGCGTGGCGACCGCGGTGACGATCAGCATGATGCCCAGCACCATCAGGACCACGCGGCTGGTGCCTTCGGGCGGGCGGCCGAGCTGCGACATGACGACCAGCGTCAGGACCGCCGCCGGCACGCTGCCCAACGCCAGCCGGCGCACGATCTTCCAGTCGACGCTGTTGCGCTTGCCGTGCACGGTCGAGCCAACGACCTTGGTGAGCGAGGCGAAAAGCAGGTCGGTGCCGACCGCCGTGCCCGCGTTGACCCCGAAGATCAGCACGAGGATCGGCGTCATCAGCGATCCGCCGCCCACGCCGGTCAAGCCGACCAGCAAGCCGACCAGCAGGCCGGCAACCGCATGCAAGGCGTCGAAATGTTCCAGCATCAACCCTCCGGCCGGCAAGGGCCCAACTCAGCCCGGTGCGCACGGCCATAAAGGCCAGCGGCACTGCTCGGCAATGCCTGATGCGCCAATCTCTAGTTTGGAACTAGGCATTCTTTCTTTTCGATCGGGCCGTGAAGGCCGCCTTCGCCTTCCGTCCACCGCAACGGCTGCACAGCGCCGGGATGGTGCGAGCCTGTGCGGCGCTGGAGCGAGTGGAGCGCGGAACGGGCTCCCAAGACGCGGGTTGCCGCAGCCAACAGGCCACATCCTAGGCCGCCTGACCCGATAGAACAGGAGCAATCCGATGTCACAGATCAAGATCGTCGCCCCGCTGCTCGCCGCCACCATGCTGGCCGCCGGCATGTCCGCCCCCGCCCACGCCGAGGGCAAAGCCGACCGCGCCCGCCAGGCGATCGCCGCCGCCGAAGCCAAGCTGCAGACCGCGGACTCGCTCGGCACCGCCGAAGCGCAGCCGGGCGAAACCGCACAGGCCCGCGCCGCGCTTGCCCACGCCAAGGAAAACCTCGCGGCCGGCCACAAGCCCGAGGCAATCGATGACGCGATCCATGCCTCGGCGCTGGCCGACACCGCGATCGGCACGATGCAGAAGCACAAGGAGCAGATGGCCAACCGCACCGCAGCCGATCACGCCGCCGCGGTCGCCGATGCCCAGACGCAGGCTGCCATGGCGCAGCAGCAGGCCGACGCCGCAAATGCCCGCGCTGATGTCGCCACGGCAGCCGCACAGTCGTCGGCCGCCGATGCCGCCGCGGCGCGTGAAGCCGCCGCCGTCGCCGCTGCCGCGCCCCAGCCTGCCACCGTGCAGACCACGGTGACCACCCAGAACGCGGCGAAGGTCCCGGTCCGTCAGACCACCGTGCGCAAGGTCACCCCGCGCAAGGTTGCCCGCCACACGACGCGCACCCCGGTCCGCACCGCTTCGGCCAGCGGCTCGGTCACCACGACGACGACCGTCACGCAGTAACTGCTCCGCACACAACCCCAGGGGCTCCCGGAAGACCGCCAAGGCAGTTTTCCGGGGGCCTTTTGCCGTCCACAACCTGCGCCTTCCTAGCCCCGGACTTATCCCCAAGTACCCCCTTCCCATTCACCACGCGCCCGCTATAAGCGCGCCTCCTGTTGGGGCGTCGCCAAGTGGTAAGGCACCGGTTTTTGGTACCGGCATTCGCAGGTTCGAATCCTGCCGCCCCAGCCAAGGATTTCCGCCGATTCGCGGACTTCCTCGACCCAGCACAGGTTGTGTTTTCCGCAGCATTTTCCGCAGTCACTGTGCCTTAGCCTCCAGTTTTGCCACCGCAGAATTGCTCTGGGTGGCGGTCATCGCTTGATAACGATCCATCATCTCCATGACCGTTTTTACGGTCCAGCCCAGCACCGCAGCAATCTCCGACGGGGTGCATCCGGCGTCGGCCAGCATGGTGCATGTGGTGCCGCGCAGATCATGGAAATGGAGACCATCCAGACCGGCCTTTAGTGCCACGTCGCGCCACTTGTGCATGAAGTAGATCGGCCGAGGCTTCACTGTCCAAGGCTTACCCTTGTCGGTGACCAAGATAGTGGCGGCACGCTTCGGCGTCGCGTCGAGCAGGACCTTGAGTGGCGCCGGCAGGGGCATGTCGACCTTGCGCCGGCGTTTGCCTTGGCGGAATGTGAGGCGGCCGTTCTTGATCGAGGTCCATGCCAGTTGCAGCACGTCGGACTGCCGCTGACCAGTCCATAGCGCCAGCTCGAGCGCCAGCCTCATTTCGGGCGTGGCATGCTGGCGGAACGCATCCAGATGCTCGGGCAGCCACAACTTGTCCGATCGGTCGGCCTTATAGACCTTCTTGGGCCGGGTGGCATGGTTGTGGGCGATCATCCCGCGATCGCGCGCCCACTCCAAGATGATGCGCAGCACGCCGAACGTAGCATCCGCCTGCCTGGGCGATGACAGCGCCATGTCGTCGCGCCAGTCGAGCAGGCGCTTACGGATCTTGGGATCCTCGATCACCGCCAAGGGATAGGTGCCGAATGCTGGCGCCTTGGGCGTGAGCTTTGCCGCGGCGATCTTGTCCAAGTGTCCGAGATAGTCGCTCTTGGTCCGGTCGGCCAAGGATTGGAACTGCGGGCTTTTGCGATACCCGTCGATGACCTCTTGCAAAGTGCCAGTGACGCGGGCGCGACGGGGTGCATCAATCGCAGCCTGGTACGAGCGCATGAAGGCCTGGCTACCGAGCGAAAAGTCCTCATCCTCGTCGCCCGGCAGCGGACTCAGCGCGCCGAAGCCGCGCAGGTAAAAATAGGTCTTCAGCCTTCCGAGCCGGTCCTTTTTCCGGCTCTGGTAGACGCCCTTCAGTTTAAGCTGCATGCCCGCATTCCCATTGCTCCAACGGCGACAGATGCGTCGCCGGCCCGGCAGCCCGATCGATGCCGGCGATGCGATCGAGCACGGCGTCATGCGCGCGCAGATCATAGCGATTTGTTCCAGGCACCGGGCCGGGCACGATGCCACGGTTGTGCCAGTTGTCATAAGTGGCGTGGCTGATCGCGCCGAGGTAGGCGCAGATGCCGTCCTTGGTCACAAGCCTGTTGGTCATACCGTCACCATTTCGAATAGGGGCCCTGCCGCCATGCGCTGGCAGGCTGCCGGGTTGAGCCAGAGGCATTCGGTGCGTTCAAGCGCGCCATCCGCAAAGGCTTTGCGCTCGATACGGGTCCACTTGGGCGCGAGAAGTCGGTCATAAATCGGCGCCGGATAGGCGCTGAGCACCACCATGCCTTCAAGCGAGTCGAGAGCCTGGATCAAGTCGACGTGGTCCTGCTCAGTCATTTCGTGCCGGTAGACGCCACCATTGTCAGGACGGCGCGCGGCGCGGGAGCGCGTAGAAACGAGATATGGCGGATCCACGTAATGGAGCGTGTCGGGCGCATCGTGCCTGGCCATGACCTGCAATGCCGGGCGATGCTCGATCACCACGCCGCGCAGGCGGTCGATGATTGCTCCAAGCGCAGGCGTGAAGTTGACCCAATCATGCGCTGGCGTGGTGCCGGAGCGGTTGGAGGCAGCACGGAATCCAGTCCGATAGACGCCTGAGCCGCCATCGCTGCCGTGGCCCATGAACGAACGCACCAGCAGCCGGCGCGCCCGCTCTACGGAATTGCGGCTTGAGCGATAGGCCTGCTCAAATTCCGCGCGCGAGAACGGGGTCAGTTCCAAGGCATGCACGAGGCGCTGCGCGCGGCGCGGATCCTTCAGGACCTGGAACAGATTCCAGAGTTCGTCATCGAGATCGTTCCAAATCTCTGCATAGGCGCGCTCCTTCTGGAAGCCGACAGACCACGCCCCCCCGAACGGTTCGACATAGACGCGGTGCGGAGGGAAATGGCTGATGATCCAAGGAGCAAGTAGCCACTTGCCACCGTGCCAGCGCAGGACTGGGCGCTCGGGCTTGGTGTCTCCTGTCATAGGAACATATCCCCCTGCTGTTCTTGCGTGACCGGGAATGGAGCAACGTGCGCTGCCAGCATCTCGGCGGGGTCAAGCCCAAGACGCACTGCGATGTCGCGGATGTGATCGGGGCTTGCCTCGATCGAGAGTGACTGCATTCCAAGTTTGCTGGCCGCCGCAGCCGTTGTGCCTGTACCTGCAAACGGATCGAGCACGAGGCCACCGGGCGGTGTGACCATGCTAACCAGCCATTCCATTAGGGACAGCGGCTTCACCGTGGGATGGGTGCGCATATCGGCATGGCCGCAATTCAGTTTGCCGATCTGGTGTGCGCCGCATTCGCGGCACTCAAAGATGCGTTCGCCCTGGCTGGCCTTGCTGCTGTAGAAAAAGCGCGCAGCTGTGCCGGTATCTCCCTGAAAGGTAGATCCGGCTTCATCAATGTTGCCCGCAAACGATCCGCGATAGACGTTGCGCAACTTGTCGGCGCTGCGCTGGTGGACAGGAGCTAGGGCGCCACGCTCACCATATTCAGCGAACGCCGACAGCACTTCGTCGCTGCCGTCGTGGCACACATTCGCCGGCCAGCGGCCTTTTTCATCGCCACCACGCGGGCCTGGTTTTGCTGAGAAGTTGGTTGCTCCCCGGTCAGCATAGCGGCGATCTGCAGAAGCCTCGCCGTCTCGGCCGCGGTAATGCGACCAGAGCTTTCCAGCGCCAACCTTGCCCTTTTCGCTGCCCGGTATCCGGCTTGCATCAATGTTGATGGCGCCGACACCCCAACGCGCAACATTTGCCGCGACGCTATCCTCGCTGCAGGGCTTCTGCGCGAACACGATCGGCTCGATCGCCGGCTTGAGCGCGGTCCCCCAGCCTAGCCATGGCCCTTCGTCGTCAAGGTTGTGAGACTTTGGAAAGCCGGTGCCATAGAGCCACGCAATCATGTCGCGGATCTCAAAGCCAGCATCCTCGATGGCGCAGGCCATGCGGTGGAAGCCCTTGGTCGCGGAAAATGCAACAAGGTGCGCACCGGGCTTCATCACATCGTACACGCGGCGCCACGTTTCAGCGCGAAAGGCGACATCCCCGCCGTCCCATTGCTGGCCCATGAAGCCCTGACTTGATCGAGCATAGACACCGGTGGCTCCCGACTGGATTGGCGCGGCACCCGGATGGCCGAGCCGAGCGACGATTGAGGCCAAATGATAGGGCGGATCGGTGCAGACGGAGTCGACCAACAGCCCTTCGCTTGCCAATTCGCGCAGCTTCACGATGCAGTCGCCATGGATGACGCGATGGGTCACAGCAGCCCCTCCCGCCGCAACTGCTCGGTCATCGCCGCCGGCACGCCATCCCGCATCATGCTCTCCGGCTTGCTCAGCAGGCGCACCGCCGCGTCCCACCGGCGCCAGAGGCAGCGCGTGGGTCGAACCTGATAAGCGTCTCCCAGGTGGAGGGTGGCTGGGCCGATGCTCACGATCATAGCCCTGCCACCCTCAGGAGTGAAATCCCACAAGAGGATCCACCAATCGGGATGGGCAAAATGGCGGCATGGCTATGAGAACCGCCCCGATCGACGATGTGGGTTGAGGTACCGGCATAGCCTCTCGAAAGGAGCAAAGCCCCCATGCCGAAATACCCGACCCGCCGATGGATAAAGCGCCAAAGTGAGCTCCAACGCTCGTGGACCCACTGCGAAATTCCAGTCATTGCTTCAGACCTCCTAAGAGACCCGCGACCGGATCAGGAGGAAGAAGCCTCCGGGTCTGGGTCTTGCGCCCGTCGAGCAGGGCGCGCACCATCGGCGCGCTGAAAATGATGAGGCGATCAGCCATGACCGATTCTTTCTTCGATACCCAGGTGAAGCTGGTCCGCGTGCCGGATGCGAAGCTGTCGCAGGGTTCGGCGAGCAACGCGCAGATTGTTCCGTTGCCGGAAACTTCCATTGCGCTTGGTTTCGCGATTGCGGAGATGCTCCGCGACGACCCGGCCAATGAATGGCGCTATCACGCAGTCGCGGAAGACAAGATCTTCGGGTTTTCCGAATTGCAGGATTTCGCCAAAACTGCGGAGTTTGCCGAGTGGGCAGCCAATAATCAGTGAACTGCAACTCGCGGCGCGTATGCCGTGTGTAAACGCGATCATGCGGCTTGCACCCCCAGTGCCTCAATCTCGTGCGCCATGTTCGCGCGCACCAACGCTTCGGCGATCGGAGGGCATACGCTGTTGCCGCAGCGGGCCACCTGAGCCGTCTTCGTGACGGACAGACCCTGGGCATCCCGGTCGATGATGTAGTCGGCCGGGAAGCCCTGTGCGGCAAAGAGCTCGCGCGGGGTGAGCATCCGCATTCCGATGTCGACGATGACGTATTCCGCGCCGGTGATCGTGACGGTGACCAAGCCGAACCGGTCTTTCGTGGTCACCGAGTGGAGCGGATCGTCAAGGCGCGGGTCCTGATCGGTGCCATAGTATTTCAGCAGGAAGGCCCGGACCTCGGCCATGTGGTTGCCCTTGGCGCTGACTGTTCCGAGCGGCTCGTCGGCGCCTTTCGCGCTCGCCTCTATGTGCGCGGCGCTGGTGCCGCGCAGCTTCACGAGGTTCGACGTTACGATGCGCTGCTGGCTTCCTGACGCGGTAGCGGTCGAGAGCGGCGTATCCGCCGCGCGTCCGGCCAGCGCTTCGTTGTTCGGGCCAGCGTTGGCCTGCTCAATGTGAGCGGCCATCAGCTTTGTCACGGCAACGCAGTTCTGGTCCTTGGCGTTGGCGCACACGGTGTGCAGCGGATTCTCAGCCGAACGGTTCGCGCCACCCTGCTGGGCATAGGTCACGATCGGCGCCAGTTCGGCCTCGACCACGCCGAGTGGCGCAGCGCCCCCAGGACGCTTCACGAAGCTGTTGGCGGTGACCGTCGCAAGAGGCTCGTCTGCGCCATGGCCGACTGCTCCATTTCGGAACTTGGTGATGTGCGGGACGATCAGGGCGCTATCCCCTGATTGCGTCACGGTCGGGAAAGGCTCTTCCGGCCCATGACACGGCTGCCCCCGCCGTTTGCCAGACTTGCTGACATCGCCATGCGCGGTTCGCGCAAAATAGGGCGTCACCATCGCATGCTCGCCACGGTTGGCCCCGGTGACAGTTGGCACAGGCTGGTCGATCGGCGTACCGCGGGCGCCAGCCTGGTGGTGCGTCAGCGGCACAATGAACGGCGCTGGGTTGTTGACCACAAACTTCATGATGCCGTGTGCGATCCGGCGCAGGGTCTTTTCGGCCAGCGGCTTCGGGCGCTCGAAGATCGACGGGCATGGGATCGACCAGTCGATAATCTCGGCCGCCGTGCGCCACGGCTTGCGCTTGCCGGAAAGAACCTCGGGAGACCCTGGCTTGCCGTGAGTTGGTTCCGGCCAGACGATCGGCCGGCCGTCGCAGCGCGCGATCATGAAGAACCGCTTGCGGATCGTCGGCGCGCCATAGTCGCAGGCGCGCAGCTCGCGGAACTGGAGCTTGTAGCCGGCCTTCCGCAGTTCCTTGCACCACTGCTCGAATGTCTCGCCGGCACGCTCCTTGATCGGACGACCCTCTTCGCAAAGCGGGCCCCATGTCCGGAACTCCTCGACGTTTTCGAGCATTATCACGTCCGGGCGGACGCGCTGCGCCCACAGCACCACGACCCAGGCAAGGTCGCGGATCGACTTCTCGCGGGGCTTCCCGCCCTTGGCCTTGGAGAAGTGCTTGCAGTCCGGCGAGAACCACGCGAGCGAAACCTTACGCAAACCCGACGGGTGCGATGCCACCGCGTCGCGGGGATCGATCTGCCAGATGTTGTTGCGAATGTGCATGGTGCATGGGTGGTTCGCCTCGTGCATGCGGATCGCTTCTTCGTCGTGGTTGATCGCGAGATCGACCGCGCGGCCAAGAGCTGCTTCGATGCCGGTGCTGGCACCGCCGCCGCCGGCGAAATTGTCGACAACGAGGCCCTTCATGACCAAAGCACCTCCTTCATCCGCTCGACCTGTTCGATCGGCAGGCCGGGGCACACCGCAACGCGCGCATGGTTCAGCAGCAGCGTCAGGGCGCCGGCGACATCTGGATCCTTGGCGTCGATGAAGTGATCGCCATTGCGGAGGACCTGCTTGCCGCAGTTGGCGTATGCGGGCCCGCTCACAGCAGATATGCCCGGATCACGAAGCCAGCGGCGGCACCGAAAGCCAGCATGAAGCAAACGGCAGATACGGTTTCGAGCCAGGTCAGGCCCAGCAATGCGCAAGCACGGGCCGCCAGAACGCACACCACCACCACCGCGGCAAAGATGATGAGCGGAATATCGAGTTGTTCGCGTGTCATAGTCAGATGACCTCGTAGAACTGGATGTCGGAATCGTGGGGTGGCGTGCTGATCGCCCAATTGGTGGGCGGCCTGCCCCCGCCCGCCGGCCACGGTGCATGGTCAGCTGCGCGGGTACTGAACCCGCGGAAGGTGACGACATGCACCTTGTGGAAGCCGGTGACGTTGCCCTCCTCGTCGAGAATGACGCAGTCGTCAGGCAGCCGACCAGGATTGGTCTGGAGCGGCATGTCACGCGCCCTGCCCTCGCTCGGCGAGCAGCTTCATGACCTCATGGCGGAATGCCCAGCCGAGATCCTGAAGCCCCTGTTCGAAGCGGACCGCCGTCTCGTGGTCGCCGCGGTCACGGCTGCGCTGGGCGCAGTTTGCCCGCGCCGCCGTGACAATATCGTCCGGCGCGTCGAGCGGTGGCAGAGCTGGAATGGGCCCGTGTGCCATTTCAGTCGACCAGCGCCTTGAAGGCCTTGTCGATTTCGGCCTGCATGGCCGCGCGTTCCTTTTCGGGGAACGTGCTGGCGAGCGAGAGGAATTCATCCTCGACGGCTTTCAGGGCAGCCTCATCGCCGGCCAGGAAGATCGCGTCACTCAGGCGGGTGGAGTGATCCATCCAACCGAGGTCCTGCTGGGCTGGCTGAGGCGCCGCATTGGCGGGTGCAGCATCCGGCTTGGCGTCATTAGCCTTGGCGCCCTTGCTGCGCGCGACGGACTTGCGCACCTCGTCCGTGACCGCTGAGGTCGTTTCAACCGGCGGGAATGCCTCGTCGGCGCTGTTCTCGCCCCGCTTGATTGACCGGAAAGCAATTTCCAAGTTGGCGATCTCGACGCCTGTCCACTTGCTGGTAGCGCCATGCTTGGCGATCAGCCGATCGAGATTGATGCCGATTCCGGCAAATGCCTCGATCGCGTGGGCAATGCGCTGCGGCAACGGAACATCGCCTTGCCCGCGCTCGAGGACCTCCCGACAGCGATCGGCGGCGGCATTCTTCACGTACGAAGGCAGCACGCGGAAAATGCATTCGCGCAGCCGGCGCGCGCCATTGTTGGCGTTGTTCTCGTAGATGTCGCGCATGTCGGTGAGCGCGCGCTTGCCGCTGCGCGTATCGCGAGCGTGCGGCACGATGAAGGTCTGGCTCGATCTCGTGTTCGTTTCGAGATCGCGGGCGAATGCCAGCATTTCGGTGTGGCCGGCACCGTCATCGCGGGCCAGTTCCATTATGCCGTAATCGATGTTGCCCCAGCACCGAGCGAGTTCGGTGGCCAAGACGATTGACTCGCCGGTTACGCTCTCGTTGCCGCGGGGAAACGAGAAGAAGGCCCGCGAAGCTACCGAGAATTCGGCGCATGCAGCCATAGCCCGCTGCATCGCTTGGCCTTCGTCGCGAGGCGCCTGCTTTGCCACCAGGAACATCGCCTGCACTTCGGCAATGGCGCGGGCCTGCTCGATGTTGGTGGCTTGGCTGCCGACCGGTACGCGGCCTGCCTGTTGGTGGATCTGCTGAGGGGTGACGGCGTTCATCGGACGAGCCTTTCCTTGATGGCAAAATAGACCCGCTTGCTGGCGCGAACGTCGGCCAGGGCGTCGTGGGCTTGGCTGTGGTCCTCATCGAAGAAGAACCGCATGCATTCGGTGAGATTGGGCGCCTTGGGCTTGAGGAAGCCGGCCGCCCGCATCCGCTCCGTCGGCGGAAGGTTCATGATCGGCGTAGCCATCTTCATCGTGCAGCGATGCGGCAGCGGGCAGTCCCACTTGATGCCAGTGGCGCGCGATCCAGCAATCCGCATGATGCGGATGTCGAACGGCACGTTGTGGCCGATCACGCCGTTGGCCGCTTCGACCATGCTGACAAAACGATCCCAGGCGTCAGCAAGGGTGACGCCCTCATCCCAGGCGCGCTCCAGCGAGATGCCATGCGCCTCGAAAGCCTTGGGGTGCATAACTGCGCCGACGCCGGGCGCCACCAAGGTCGACCACTCGTCGACCATATTGCCGACCTCGTCAGTCAGCATGCCGGCGATCTGCACTAGGTGCGGCTGTTCGGGGGCATCGGACGGAAGACGAAACTCGGGGAGCCCGGTCGTTTCGGTGTCGAAGAAAAAAAGGAGCATGTCAGCCCTCCCACGAGAGTTCGCCGGCATCGATGCGGCGGTTGATCTGGGCCTTTGCCCAAGGCGACATTTGAAGGGGCAGGATCGGGCTTTCGGCCGTCGAATATCCGGGCCAGACGCCGGTCCGCAGGCAGCGAGCGAACTTGTTCAGCGCGCTGCGATTGAGCATCCGGCCCATCTGGATGTCTTCGTCATCGAGATGGTAGATCTGCACGAGATGCGGCGGCGTGCTTTCGACCACGATCAGAACGAAGCGCCGCTTCCCGCCGGCAGGGCCGTAAAGCAGGTCGACGATGTCCATGTAGTGGGCAGCCGACTGGAAATAGCCCAAGCGCGTCGCCGCCTTTTCGAACGCTTCCGGGTGCGCCGAGATTGCCGTTTTCACATCGGGAATGATGTCCGTGGTGTCAGGCAGAATGTCGGGCTTGGAGCGGATCCAAACGCCGGTCTCGGGATCCTTGGCGGCCAGCGTCATTTCCGGGATGCCGGAGACGATGAGCGCCTTCGCGAGCTCATCTCGTTCGACCTGCTCGGCCATCGCATAGACAAGCCGCGCTTGCTCAGCGCTCAGCACCGGCACACCGGATCGCATCGCCTCGGCGCGCTCGTCCTTCGCGTCCCGCCACCGCGCCAACCGGCCGTCGTAGCCGTCCGGCAGGATCAGGTAGTGCTTCGGGAACAGGCCCTGAAGCAGAAGCAGGTCATGAACCCCCTTCCCCACGTTGAAATGGGTCTTCTGCTCCTGGACGGGTCGGTTAGGATTGAGCGGAGACTGGTGCCAGTAGTGCGCGCAGCTCTTTTCCTCGATCAGCTTCAAACCCGTGGAGCTGATCGACGGGGCGTCGCAGATCTCGACCCGGTGGTAGAGGTCGCCATCGATGTCGGGATACGCGCCGGGCTCGGTTATGAGCGGCAACTTCACCGATGCAGCAGGCTCCGGCTCTACCCATCCCTCATCGAAGGGCGAAAGGTTGTCCCCGCCGCCAAAGGGGAAAGGCGGCGGGGACGCCGGCGCCGGAGGCGTGGCGGCCGGATCGAAGTCTTCGGCAAAAGGGTTCTTGACGGCCACGGTCAGAATTCCACCATTGAGTGCGGAACCTGGCCGCCGACCAGCGCCTTGACGATGGCGGTGGCCTGGCCCTCGTCGATCGAGGCGACCTCGATCAGCTTGGTCTTGATGGCAGTCATCACCGACTGGCGATGCTTGCGGCTGCGCTCGCGGCGTTCCTGCTCGGCGCGCTCAGCCGCGGCCTGCTGCTCGCGCTCGGCCTTCTCCTGCTCCAGGGCACGCTTTTCATCGCCGCGGCGTTTGGTTTCGATCAGGTCAGCGAGTGCGTCCTTGCGAGCCTGTTCGACCTCAGCTGCAAATTCGCCGAAATCCTCTTCCGAAACGCGAACCTTGTGCTCCAGCTCGTGCTGGAGAAGGGCAAACGGATAAGGCTGCCCGCCGATAAAACCCCTGGCGCAATCGCGGCAATGCTGGATCACATTGCGAGCATATTCAGACTGCTGCTGAACACGCTTGGCCTGGGCTTCGGCTTCGTCAGCACGGGCGTTTGCCGCATCGATCTCGGCTTGCTTTGCAGCCTCGATCTTCTTGCGTTCGGCGTCGGCAGCATCTGCTTTCGCTTTCTCAATACGCTGGGCCTCAAGGGCTTCAGAGGCCTCTTGGTCTGCCTTGCGCTTAGCCTCGGCGGCCTCGGCCTCGCGCGCCTCCTGCTCGATACGGTCCTGCTCAGCGCGCGCAGCGGCTTCCTCGCGCAGGCGCTGCAATTCGGCCTGCTCGTCTTCGCGCTGAATGGCTGTCTCTAGCGCCACGCGCAGCGCCATCACGGCGACGTCCTTCAGCGCTAAGGCCTCGTCGTAGCGCTTGCCGAACTCGGCCTTCGTGATCTCAAGGCCGAACGCTTGATTGCCCCGCTTGCGAATGTCGGCAGATGTCTCGGCGATCCCGACAACGCTGGCATTCTGCAGCCATGTCAGGATCTCGGTGCAGCGCTGTTCGCGCGCCTTCTCTGCCGTTTCCCACTCAGTCAGCGGCAGGCGCACTTCGTCAGCCAGTGCATCGAGCTGGTCGACCACAACCTTGCCTGCCTCGTTGATGTCGGCCGTCTTCTTGCGATACTCAGCGGTCAGGTCCTTGCGGGCCTGATCGAGCATCGTCTTGGTGCGCGTGACCTTCGATGCCGCCTTCCGGATCTCGTCACGGCCCTTAGCGGTGCCGGCGTCCGGTTCGGCGATCCGCGATGCCTCGCGAACCTTCGCGACGAACGCGGCGCGGCGCTCGGGGTTTAGCAGCGCAATTTCAGGGTTGTCGAAAACGGCCTGAATGATGTCGGTCGCCGGGGGCAGAACCTCGGCTTGGGTCGTTTCGATCACCGGTTCGGCGGTGGCGACGGCGCTCATGCCCGGCCACCCTTGGCCATGCGCTGGTAGCGCGCCGCCCGCTCTCGCGACTGCGCGGCTGCCTCTTCATGAGCCTTCGGATCGGCCGCGCGCTCGGCCGAGAGCGTATCGTGAGCGCGCTTTATGGAAGCCTTGGCCTGGTCTTCCCGGTGGGTCTGTGGGGTGTAGGAATGCATGTCGCCTCCAGCGGATTGCTGAAGACGAAATTACGGAATGCGCAAATTTGCGCAAGACTATTTTTTACGTAACCCGCAATTTCTGCGGCTCCGACATCAGAGCGCGTTCCTCGCTGCGGAAATTTCTGCAGCCCGAACATCCATCAGCCTGTTAGAAACCGCGTCAAAATCTTCATTGGCCAGATAATCGATCGAGTGGACCATGCGATGAATACCGGTTCCTTCGCATGCCCGCGCTTCATCGCCATAGTACCCCAAGAGCGCTCCGGCTAACGGAGCAGCGCGAGGGGCGACGTAGGCCGGGAGTGGCCAGACCGCTCTGGTGAATGACTGGCGGTACATCACGGTCACGCCATTCCCGCGGAAAACTCGCCCTGCGATGGCTGGATGCTCGTCGGTCCCGTTTGCGTATGCGTCTGAAACCTGCTGCTCGTCCGACACCCCGAATTTGACCGGCGTTTCCGGGTACTTTTGACTCAGAATCAGCGCGAATTGTCTGAACTGTTGCCTGGCATAGTTAGCGCAGACAGACTGCGTCTGCAGGGTAACTCGCTGAAGCACACCCTTCTCAAAGACTGGCGTAACTTGAAAAGTCTGGTCGAGCACCTGAATGCCATAACCCGTATATTTTATATCGAGATGTACGTCCCCGGTCCGGCTCACCCGCTTAACCTTGACTGATTTTATCTCATTCTCGGACAATAGCTTCTGCGACACCTCTTCGGGGGTGTCTCCGACTGCAAGATGGTGCCAAATCTCCAACTTCGGCTGAGCTGCCGCAGGTTGTGAAAAGGCGAATACGAGTCCAGCAGCCAGCAGACGCATTTCCTTCTCCGATTATGAGAGCAGTTCAGTGTAAGGAATTACCCGATGGTATTTCAGAACGTCGGCGGTCGTCACTGTGAACTTCGCGCGAGGATTAAACTGCTCAAGCTCCAAGAATGAAGCCGATCGCTTCGTCAGGCGCTTAACAAGCACGGTCCGGGCAGACTCGCCATCATCGCCTTCCTGGTCCCCACCATTACGGCGCAGATAAACCAGCACGTACTCACCGACGCGGGGCTGCCTACGTCCTTCTACGAAGATCAGTTGTCCGTCTTCGAATGCGGGGTCCATCGATGAGCCTTGAACGTAAATGCCATACACATCAGCCCGGCCATCTAACACGACTGGCCGCTTTGCTCGGCCAATCACATCGTCGCTGTACAGGTACGTTTGCTCCACTGCGAGATCATCCACCATTCGATCTGATCCGAGCGCAGTGCCGAGAATTGGAACGTCTTGGTGCATGCGCTCATTCGATGCCCCTTCGAAATGAACTACCCTCGCGTTACTCTCAGGGGGAGACGCTTCCGGCACTGCCTCGTCGGCATTGAAGATCTCAGCGATCGTCACCCCATAGGCTTCGCATATGGAGCTAACGCGATGGCTCGGGATCCCATCATCGCCGGTTTCCCAGCGTGACACCTGGGCAATGGATATGCCCAGCCGCTCAGCCATCTTCTCCTGAGTGAGCTTGAGGCGCTTTCGCGCTTGGATCAGGCCGATTCGCTTCATCAGAACTCGATTGCGCGCTGCGCAACTATTTTCCATGCCCCAGTGCGTAAATTTCTTATTGCGCAAATTTGCGTCATGCGTAAATTTACGCTCCATGACCGACCTCAGATCCTACCTCGACGAGACTGGTGAGAAGCAGTCTGATTTCGCCAATCGCGTTCAGACCTCCCCCGCCACGATCTCTCGGTTTTGCGCCGGCACTTTGCGGCCTTCGCTGGATATGGCTCACCGCATCGAGCGGGCAACCAACGGTCGCGTTCCAACTGAAATATGGCTCCCGCCTGGCAGCGGCCAACCCGCTGTCGAGCAGCAGGTGCCCGCTTAGCACAGCCCGACGGGTCGCACCACGGGCCGGGGGCGGCGATCTCCTTCCACGAATTTGCCGTCCCCGCTTCCATTCCAATCACTCCTTCTTCGGATCGAACTAAACCATGTTGCAGAGCAAAAACGTCTCAACTGATGGGCTTGTCTCGGACGAGCGGCTTCAGGAATGGCTGCGGTCGCAGATCCACCGCGTCATCAACGTCGAGCGCGCGATGACGCGTGACGAGTTGGCCCGGGCAGCCGGGATCACCACGTCCGTTCTTGACGCCATCCGAAAAACTGACGGCGGGCGGCGCAAGGTCGGCGCCGGCGTCGCCCTGTCGCTCTGCTACGCCATGGGGACTTCGCATGTGAACGGCCTGTTGGCGCTGATCGGCTACGGCGGTGCGGCGCGGATCGACGATGTCGAAGAGGGCGACATCCGCAACCTAGTCGCCGACCTTCTGCCCGGTCTGAGCGTGATCGGCGAGGCGGCGAAGGATGGCCGCATCGATCACACCGAAGAGCCTGTCACGACCAAGGCGGCCGACGAAATGATCGCCCGCCTTCTCCCCCTTTCCAGTTTGCACAAGAGCTGAAGGAGCCAAACGATGATGGCACTTTACGTCGTGAGCGCTGCAGCTGTCGGCTTCACTCTCGCCGCCAGCTTCCGAACCGGCCGGCTGATCGAAGCGCGGCGGCAGAACCGATCGCTGCGCGCCGAGCACTATACGAGCCAGATCCACGTCAGCAACCTGCAGCAGGCCTTGGCCAAAGCGTACCAGGAAGTCGATGACAAGCGGGCGATCGTCTTCGAGCTGACACAAGAGATCGAAGCTCGCGATGCGCGGCTGGCTCAGCCGTCCGCGGATGCTGACGCCCGTAAGGCTGCGCGTCGTGCCGCGGCGCAGGCAAAGAGAGAAGAGATTGCGCAGGCGCGACGGATGAACACCGTCGCCGCGCTGGACAAAATCGTGCTGCGACCGCGCAACGAAGTGGTCGCCGGCACGCGCCGACACGCCATCACCTGAGATCCTGCGCGCGCGGGGGCGCGTCAAAGAGCGGCTGTGGGAAGGCGATACCCCATTGCAGCACCGGCTGGATCGGACCTCCCGAGGGTCCGCGGTGAAAGCCTCTCCCCCGAACCCTCTTGCAGAAGGAGGCCGAGATGGCCCGACCGAAGAAGAACGACCACGACAGCGGCGGCGAATTGAAATCGATGGACTTCGACAAGGCCGTCAGCCTTTACCGCCAAGACATCAAGCCGGCGATTTCCAAGGTGGGCGAGCATGCCCAAGAAGTCTCCACGGCCTACAAGGCTATCAAGAAGCACTGCAACATTCCCCCCTCGATCGCGCGCTTCTGCTTCCGCCTCGCGGAGGAAGAAGACACCAAGCGTGATGTCCAGCTGCGCGCGCTGAACGGCCTGCTGCAGAAGCTCGGCATCGGCGTGATCGCTGCGGATCTCGTCGACCAGGCACAGGGCAGTGCCGGGACTTCGGTGATTCCCAGCGCCCAGGCGAAGCCGCGGCCAAACCTGGTTGTCGTGCCGGCAGCGGATGCTCCGGTGGCAGACGGCACCGAAACCGACCTGACGGATGCAGCCAATACTGTGCCCAACCCGATCGGCACCGAAAACCCGTTCGAGGCGACGCCGGAAGAGCTCAACAAGCAGGCCGGGCGCGGCAAGGCGCGCAAGGCCAAGGACGATGGGGCCGAGCCCGCATACGGGAGCGGCGCGGCGGCGGTCAAAGCCATGAAAGATGCCGGCAAGACCAAGTGACCCTCGCATCCCAGCGGCGGTGGTGGGGCCCGTCCCCTCCACTGTCCTGATGACGCGAGGTACACCATGACCAAAATCTTTGCATTGGACCCGAGCAAGCGGAACACCGGCTGGGCCTTCTATGGCGCAGGCGACGTGAAGCCGCATCACGGGGTCTGGGATCGGATCGCCAGCGAATACTCATCGCGCGGCTCGATCTTCTACAACACCTACAAGGCGATGCTCGACGCGCATTCCGTGTTCGGCTTCGAGCAGGTTTTCGCCGAAGAGCCGATCAACCTGCTGCCGGGCACCGTGGCAACGCAGGCCGAAAACATCTGGACCGCCATCGGCATGGGCGCGTCCATCGAGCTGTTCTGCCACACCATGAGCGTCCGTCTAACCTGGGTCCATCAGGCGCGCTGGCGCCGAGAGTTTCTCGGCCGCATGCCGCGCGGCACGAAGTCGCCCGACCTCAAGCAGATGGCGCTGCAGCGTTGCCACCAGCTTGGGCTGAAGCCCCAGCGCCACGACGATGCGGAGGCGCTGGGGATCCTGACCTATGCCTGCCTGCGCGAGCAGGTGTTCATGCCTTGGATGGCGCAACTGCCAGTGGCGGGGGCGGTATGATGCGCGGGCCGGTGGTCATGGAGCATGTGGCGCGGACGAGGCGTCGCAAGGCGATCGCCGAAGCCTTGCGGGGCGGAATGTCGCGACGCGAAGCAATGGCACACTTCGGGGTGAGCTACAGCGTGGTGCACGAATCCGCGCGGGAATACGGTCTGCCCTTCACGGGACAGGGCCGACGGCCCAGGGCATGGCCTGACATTCCGGATCACCTCCGCACCAAATTCCGTCATCTGCGCCGGCATATGTCGGCCGCTGACGCTCGCGCCCTTCTGGAGGGCCAAGCCAATGGCCGTTGACATCGACCAGCGCCAGGATGGCTGCTGCCCAGACGAAGAACGCCTGGAGGGGCGCAAGACGGTCAATGGCCTGACGGTGGTGGATCTGCATCGTCACAGGGGGCTGTATCGCGGCGTCGTTCTCGAGACGGGCGGAGCAACCGGCATACGGCAGCGCGTGGTGTTCTGGCAGCGCGGTGGGAAGCTGAGCCGAAATGCTGATCATGCTTACGATCTCAGGAGGCGGGAACGGTGAACATTCCGGCGCCTTTTGAGGTGCACCGGCATCATGACGGCTGGCGCTGGCATCTGATCTGCTCGTGCGGTCGATCTTTGGCCTACTCGACTGATCCCTTCCCCACCGACTTGGCAGCTGCTGAGGCAGCTAAGGCCGCTCGCATGGACATGGCTCAGCGGGCCGCATTGATCGACGATCATGGTGATCCGCCATGGGCGTAATTGCGGCGGCCGTCGAACATCTCATTGCAGCCGGTGTGACCGGCAGCGCACTCGTGCAAGCCATTGCCGATATGGAGGCAGCTGGGTGCGATGCCCCACGAATTCAATTTGACGATCGGCGAAGGCATCCCAAGCCTTCCGGACCGCTTGAGCGATGGGGATACGCCGGCCCCCAAACCCCCAGGCTCCCGCATGAGGAATGGTTAGAATTACGCGCGAAAGTCTTGCGCCGCGATCACTATACCTGCGGCTATTGCCTGGCGAGCGACCCGGTCATGTGCGTCGACCATATCATTCCGTTGAGCCGTGGCGGCTCAAATCTGGATAGCAACCTCGTCGCCTGCTGCATCCCATGCAACTCCAGCAAGTCAGATCGGCTGCCCAGCGAATGGCACGGGCGGTGCCCATGACAACGTCCGAACTCATGGAGGCGATGGCGAAGGCCGGAGCGCCCTTTGAGGCCATTCTGATTGCAGTGCGCGCGATCGAGCATCGTGATGCCGCTTTGGCTGAAGCAATGGCCGCTATGCCTGTTTCGGAAGCGCGGAGGCGCTCCGCCGGGGCGTTACGCCAGCAGCGTTACCGCGAGAAGAAAAAGGCTGAAGAAACAGGGGTTGTGACGGTCTGTGACGTCACGCGTGACGCTGAAAGTGACGGTGGGTGTGACGCTGAGCATAACGGCGGCGCAACACCCGTCACGCCGGTCGCCCTTTCCCTCCCCCCCAATGAGAAAAACTCTAACCCCCCCACCCATACCCACCCGGATATTCTACCCGCACGCGAGGAAGTTCCGCTCGGAAGCGAATTCGGGCCGCAGCAGGTGCTCGAAATGTGGAACCGCGCAGCGGTCCAAATCGACCTGCCGAAGGCCGCGAAGCTGTCCGACGCTCGGCGTCGCCACGCTGCCAAGCTGATCCGGGAACACGGTGAGGAAGGGTTCAGGGCCGCGATCAGGGCGATCATGCGATCCCGGTTCCTGCGGGGTGAGAACGACCGAGGCTGGAAAGCCGACCTGGATTTCCTGCTGCAACCCAAATCCTTCTTGAAGCTCATCGAGGGCGCATATGACCGAAGCAACCGGGCAAGAACTGACCGCCGCCACGAGCCGGATGCCGCAATGGCCATCCTCCAGCAGCGTCTGGGGCTTGCGGGAGATCCGGACCCTTCCGGAGAGGCTGGACGATGGGATGATGCAGAAGCTGGAGGCGGTCATTTCCTGCCCGGCTATTCAGCCTGAGGCGTGCCCGCCGCAGCACCTGGATAAAGCGCTGATGGCCATGATGGCAGCTCTCCCCCGTCAGGGGAAGGACGCGGTCAGCAGCGCCGTCATGCTTCGCCAGTACGTGCTGAAGCTGTCGAAGCACCCCAAGGAAGCGATCGACCATCTCTGGAGCGCATCGATCGACCGGCTCAAGTGGTTTCCCACCGTGGCTGAGTGCAACGAAATCATCGCGGAATGGACTTCGCGCGCCGCGGAGCAGCGCCACGCCAAGGACATCGCCGGCAGCAGGATCAAGCGCGAGAAGCAGGCGCGGTTCGAGGATGCCATGCGGTCCTTGCGTAAGGGCGAGCTGTCGCAGGCCGAGATCGACGCCCTCCCCGACAAGTGGAAGCGTCACGCCGTCACAGCTGGCCATCTCTGGTTGCTGAAGGACGGAGCATATCGGGCCAGGCCCGACTTTCTCTGGATGAGCGACGAGCAGGTCGAAGAACATCGCCAGCTGGTGGCCGGCTGGCAGGCGGAGGGCTTGCTGTGAGCCGGGGCCGCACCAGCCTGACCCGCTTCGCGCATCTTATGGCGGAACCGGATCCTAACGGCGCAACGAAGGCGGCGCGCGAGGCCTGGGTCCACCATGGGATCGTCGTGCTCTTCCCAGAGCAGCTGAAGAAGATGGATGGCCTTGAGCGCCAGCTCATCCACGCGATCGCAGACAAGAAGTACGGCAAGCGAGCATAATACCCAGGGGGTCGACGATGAACGAGAACACCAAAGCACCCGATGAAGAGGCCTTCATCGAGCATTTCGAGGCCGTTTCGCTCCAGCGCGTCAGCGGGGAGATCGGCAAGAAATTCGTCGATGCGGGCTTGGTCGGCGTTACCGAGCCAGCGGGGATCGCCGCCGAGAAGGCCCGCGTTGCCGATCTCATCAAGCGCGACAAGGCCGAGCGCATCGCCGAGCAGGATCGCAAGGCGGCGGAGCTTGATGTGGCGTCCGGCCTGACGGTCAATATTGGCGAGGCCATCATCGATCCGACGCCCGAATGGATGTCGAAAGGTCCGGTCCGGACCTTCACGCCCCGCCTGGAAGATGGGACCGTCCGAACGGTGAAGGCATATCGCCGCGTCAGCGTGCCGATGGTGATGAAGTTCTGGTCGGCCGGCAGGATGAACGACGATCAAGTCGCCGCCTGCATGTGGTACCGCGACACGTGGGAAGCCGCGGGCCTCGTCGGCCGCGTCAATTCGAGCCACATCAGTCTCACCGGAAACACCGGCGGCGGCGGTGGCATGGGTCAGGCTCCGATGGCGATCCAGCAACGCGAAGCGGAGGCCCGTGACGCGTTCCGCCAAGCGTCGGCAGCCGTGGCGCCAGTCTTGCTGAAGATGTTCGATTCGATCGTTCTCCACGATATGCCGCTCAGCCGCGCACGACGGTTCATTCGGTGCCGCAATGGCCAAGAATTCCAGCGCTTCCTGGCAGCATGCCAAGACCTGCTGTCGCACATCGAAACTGCCAAGGTGGAGTTAGAGGAACGAAAAGAGGACATTGGCGTTTGACACGGGGAGAAAATCGATTCATTTGTGCCGACGGAACAGGTATGCCCAACGAACAGAGCCCCGCCACATGCGGGGCTTTTTCGTTCCGGCAAACGGCTGAAATCAGGGGTTTCTGATGGGTAGGCCAGGAACAAGCATCAACGCCCGCATCGCCAAACTGGAAGCCGCCAGCGAACGTGCGAAAAAAATTCCGAGGGGCAGCGTCCTGGCCTCTCGCCCGATGTGTGAGGTGCTGGGCGTCAGTTGGCCGACGTTGCGCGAATGGTGCAACGAATTCCACGAGCTTGAAGCTTCTGGCGCTGTCGTCCGCGGCGGCAACGGAATCGAGTGGGAATTTAAGCCGGCCCCGACCGTGCGCATCATCCTGAAGGCGATGAAGAGCCAGAGGGACGGACAGGCGCGCAAAAGCCGCGAAATCAGCAGGGCGATCGGCGTCAGCCTTTCGCCGGATGAGGCCGCGCCCAGCCTGGCTGAGACGAAGGATCTGGTGAACCTGACGCTGGCCGTGGTGGCCGCGCAGGAAAAGCAAGGCCGATACACGCCGACCGAGCAGATGCTCGACTTCATCGACCGCTACAACCGGCGCGTGGTGGAGGGGATCATGGGGGTGCGCACCCGCATGGATCCGAATGGAAAGCTGCCGCCCCAGGTACGGGCGGAAATCGACAAACACCTGCGCGCGGTTGCAACCGAAGTCCACGGTGAGGCCGAGCGCTTCATCGAGGAAAACCGTGCGGGTACTATCCAGGCAGGAGCTATCTGAGCAGGCACGAGTGCTGGCTGCAGATGGCTTTTGCAGGGCTCCGGCCGATCTGGCCAATACCAAGCTGGATAGCCTGCTGCCGCGCGAAAGCCTCAGAACGCTTGAATATTCGGAGAGCCGCCGCGTCATCCGGAAGCCGGATGGCACAAAGACAAACTGGTCCAAGGATCTGACGCCGTACCTGGTGCCGATCATGGACGCGCATGATGATCCCGAGATTCTTGAGATTATCGCGCCGAAGCCGGGTCGCTGCGGCGGCACGGTCGTAGCAGAGAACCATGCATTGAAGCGGCTCGAGAATGGACCGGCTGGCGATATCATGTGGTATCTGGCGGGGCCGGGAGAAGTCCGGTCCTATGCCGACCGAGTGCTCACGCCGCTGTTCGAGGACCACAGCGGCGTGGCGAGCCGGCTGGGCACATCGGCCAGCGACAACAAGAAAACCATGAAACGGGTTGCCGGTGCCACGCTCGAATTGATGGTCATGGGCAAGGCAACGACGACGAACCGGCAGGCCGCCTACATCGTCTTCGATGAGCCTGACAGCTACCACCGAGACTTCCGCTCCAACTTCCTGGAGCAGGGCCGGCAGCGCCAGCGCATGCTGGGCAATGACCGCCTGATCTATGCTTGCGCGCACCCCGACATCGGGTGGACGGGAGGGATAGCCCAGGCGTGGACGCTCTCGACGCAGGGCATATTCGTGATGCAGTGCCCGGAATGCGGCGACCACGCCTCGCCCTACCCGACCAAGTATTGGCCGGAAGTACGGCGGTTCCGGCTGGGCTACACGAAGGCCCCTGAAGGCACGCCGCTCGATGAGCGCCTGGCACTGGCAGAGGGTACGGCGTGCATGGCCTGCCCTCATTGCGGTGCCGGGCTGGACGAGACGCAGCGTGCCAAAATGGTCGATGAGGGGCGCTACATGCACAAGGGCCAAGCGCTCGACATTCGCGCAGGCATTGTTGGCGATCCGAACCGCAGCAAGACCTGGGGCTTCTGGATCCACGTCCTGATGTCGAAGCAGGTCGGCCTGGGCGAGCTAGCCAAGGAACTTGAAGGGGCGATCGAGCACAAGGATCGCACCGGCAAGACCGACAAGCTCAAGCAGGTCATGGTTCGCACCTTCGGCGAGGTGTTCGAGGGCGCCGGGGAAGCGCAGGGCCTGGACGCCCAGAACCTGAGCATGCGGACCAAGGACCTGGCGCACGCGCGGGATGGTGCCGAACCGGTCGCCTACCGCATGGGTGAAGTGCCCGATGGCGTGCTTTTCATCACGGTTGCGATCGACGTTGGCGATCACAAGTTCGACATCCTCGCCCGAGGTTGGGATCTGCAGAGACGGTCATGGTTGATTGATCGCCGTACGATCCGGCAGCGGTGGGACGGGCCCGTCCTGCGCGATATTGCGCCGGCCCACTCGCAGGAAGACTGGCAGGTTCTGGCCGACGAGATCGAACGGCTTTACCCGCTGCAATCCGATCCCGGCTTGGCGCTGCGGCCGGCGGTGGTCACGATCGACGCATCGAGCGGCAAGCACACATGGAAGGCCTACGAGTTTGCCCGCCGGATGGACGGCATGCGCTGGGCTGCCTGGAGGAAACTGCGCTGCATCAAGGGATCGACCAGAGCCACTGCGGAGCCGCTGCCGCCGGCGCCCGCCAAGATTTCGAAGGACAGCAACGGCAAACCAGTGTTGCCGGTGGTCACTCTCCACACCCTAGGCGTCCACAAATTGAAGGAAGATACGGTCGCTGACCTGGCCATCGAGGATGGCAGCCCCGGCCAGTGCTACTTCGCGCTCAACACGCCGGACGCAGCCTACCAGGAGCTGTTCAACGAAGTTCTGATCGACGGCAGTTGGGTCCGAAATGGGCCGAACGAAACGCTCGATCTTTACGGTTACACCGAAGCCGGCCGCCTGATGCTGCAGCCGGATCGGAAAGGTATTTGCTGGGATGACCCGGCAAAGTTCCCGCCATGGGCACGTCCGGTTTCCCTCCATTCGGAAGGAGGTGATCCAGCGGTCGAGGCAAAAGCGGCGCAGCCACGAGCGGGAACGAATGAGCCGAAGCCGAAGGGCTTCTTCGCCAAGCACAAGGCACTGGAAGGAGACGATTGATGGCGCAGTCAGCCGCGGAGATCCAGTCGGAGCTGACCGACCTCTACGCCGCGCGTCAACAGCGTGCGACGGGCAAGATGGTCGAGCAGGCTGGCCGCGGCAACCGGTTCATGCGCTTCGCCGTGATGACGCTTACGGAACTCGATGCCTATATCCAGCGCCGCGAAGAGGACCTGGCCCAGGCCCAAGCCGCCGAGAACGGCAAGCCGCGCCGGCGCGCGATCGGGACGTTCTTCTGATGCAGCCGCAAGACTATCAACGCCAGTTCGGCGCCAGCAAGCGCCCGATGGCATTGGCCACCGGCGGCACCGGCCGGTGGGGCGCCTATGATGCCGGCCGGGCGAGCAGCCGTGAAATGGCCTCGTGGCACCCCCCGCATTCCTGGGTGAACACCGACATTCTGGACAACCGGGACAAGGTGCAGGACCGGGCGCGTGACATGGCGCGCAACCATCCGGTTATCGCCGGGGCGATCGACCGCCGCGCCGAGACGGTCGTCGGACCGGAGATCCGGCTCGAGGCGCAGCCCGCCTTCGAGGTTATGGGCAAAAGCCCGGAATGGGCCGACGATTGGGCCACCAACACGGAAGAGCAGTTCCGGGTCTGGGCACAGAACCACCGCTTCACGGCCGACGTCGAAATGACGACGACGTTCGGTGGTGTGGTGGAGACCGCCTATCGACATTGGTGGACCGATGGCGACGCGCTTGGCGTGGTCAAGTTGCTCGAGCGCGGCGCAAACTACCAGACCTGCGTCGAGGTCATCGATCCGGATCGGCTGTCGAACCCCGACGGGGTGGCCGATAACATGACGCTGGGGAACGGAAACCGTGTCATCGGCGGCGTCGAAATCCACCCCGATGGCTACCCAGTCGCCTACCACATTCGCTGCGCGCACCCGGCCGAGTGGGGCCGTGCCGATGCCGAGACGATGCGGTGGGAGCGGGTTCCGCGTTACGACAAGACCGGGCGTCCCGTCGCGGTCCATGCCTTCAAGCGCAACATTGGCGGCCAGCGCCGTGGCATCAGCCGCTTTGTAGCCGCGATCAAGCGCATGAAAATGTTCGATCGCTACGATGACGCTGAAGTGGAAGCGGCGCTGCTCAACGCCGTCATGGCGGGCTTCATGGAAAGCCCCTTCCCCACTGGCGATGTGCAGGGGGCAATGCAGGCGCCGACAGGTGCCGAGGGCAGCGACGATGCCTGGTCTTTCGACAAGCAGCTCAATTACCGGATGGAGAATTCGGTCAAGGTCGACGGCGTCCGAATCATTCACGGGCTGCCCGGCGAGAAGCTGACTTTCGCGCGCGCCGAGCGCCCAAGTGCCAACTACCCCGAGTTTCAGAAGACCGGACTTCGCAGCATGGCGGCCAATTTCGGCCTGTCTTATGCCCAAGTGTTCCAAGACTGGTCCGACATCAACTATTCCTCTGCCCGTGCGATGCTCAACGAGATCTGGCGCGGTCTGCTTCACGATCGCTACGAGTTCGTCACTCGCTTCTGCACCCCGGTCTATGCCGCGTGGCTGCAGGAAGCTGTCGCCATCGGCCGAGTGAAGGTGCCGGGCGGGCCGCTGGCGTTCTTCCGGTGGCGAGACGAGCTGACGATGTGCGAGTGGAAGGGCCCTGGCCGCGGCACCGTCGATCCTCTCAAGGAAGCGCAGGCCAACGAGTACGAGATGAACGCCGGCACGACCAATCTGGGCATGATTGGCGACGACAACGGCGTCGACCACCGCCGGGTTCTGCTGGGCCAAGCTCGTGACAAGCGCCTGCGCGAACGCATGGGGCTCGATCCGTTCGTGCCGCTCAAGGGCGGAAAGGGCGCCGACAGCCAGCCGCAGGATCCGGCGCAAATGGCAGGAGCCGAAGCATGAGCAAGTTCGCCCACGTTGCCGGTCGCCTCTTCAACGCGCCCCTGATGCTGCGGCCTGAGAAAGCCGAGATGCTCTGCGCGGCCCTCGTCGATCGCCTTGGCATCGCCAAGCTGGACACGATCGACGGGCGCTCGCTCGGCGCCTCGCAGCTGCGCCAAATGGCGATGGATGACGACGGCTGGTACTCGAAGCCGAAGACGGCGCGGGATATGTACGAAGTTCGCCATCGGGTCGCGACGGTCTCGATCTCAGGAACGACGGTGCACAAGCTCGGCGGCGTCGAACCCTACTCCGGAATGGTGGGCTACGATCAGATCGAACGGATCGTCGCTGATGCCCAAGCCAACGAAGAGGTCGGCGCCGTCTTGGCAGAGATCGATAGCGGCGGCGGTGAGGTCGCCGGGTGCTTCGATTTCTGCCGAAAGTTGCGTGGCATGGGCGCGCGAGGTGGTGGCAAGCCGATCATCGCTTTTGCCAATGAGATGGCATGCTCTGCAGCATACGCAATCGCCTCTTGCTGTGATGCGATCATGACCACGGGTACCGGCATTACCGGTTCGATCGGCGTCTGGACCATGCTGGTCGATATGACCAAGGGCCTCCAGAAGGGCGGCATCGAGGCGACGATGATCCGAGCCGGCGAACGCAAGGCGCGCGGCGGTCCCTACGAGCACGCCGACAAGGAAACGGTCGATAAGCTTCAGGCCTGGGTCGACGAGACCTGGCACATGTTCGCCGCCCTCGTCGCAGAGGGGCGCCCAATCTCCGAGAAGGCCGTGCTGAGTCTCGAAGGGGATTGGTTCACTGGTCACGACGCACTCGGCCTTGGTCTCGTCGATGCGGTCGATTCCTCCGAGGCCATTTTCGATGCGGTCGCGAAACTCGCCCGCTGAACACACTCAATAAGGAGAAGACAATGTCCGAAGCCTCAAACGGGCTGCGGCAGGCGCTCGCGCGCTCTGCGAGTGGCACCGTCGTCGCGCTGGGCGAGATGGCGGCAACCGACATTCTGGCGAGCCTGAACGACGAGCAGAAGGCCGGCCTACTTGCCCAGCTTGGCGCCGCGCCTGCGCCGGCACCCGCCCCCGGCGCCAACGCCAGCGACATGGAACCGGACGGAAACGCTCCGGGCGAGCCGGGCGAAGACGAGAAGTGCTCGAAGTGTTCCGAGCCGATGAAGGACGGAAAATGCCAGAAGTGCGCACCGGACTCGAGCGCATCGGCCGCCGCCACGGATCCTGTCGCCCAGGCTCGCGCTGAAGAGCGTGCCCGCTACACCGCCGTCATGTCGAGCGAGCATTACGCGGGGCGCGAAGCCCTCGCCGCCAAGATGCTGGCGAACGACAAGCTGAGCGCCGACGACATCGTGGGCATGCTTGCCGCTGCCGCGCCGTCGGCGGCCGGCGATGAAGGCGACGCCGCCGCCGGGGCTGCGATGCTCGCGGCGATGAAGTCGCTCGGCAATCCCGACACCAGCCATGCCGGCGGCGGCAAGCCCAAGGCCGAAGCCAACCATGGCTGGGACAACATCCACGCTGAAATCCGCGAGCGCCGCGGCCGGTAAGCCCAAGTCCGAAGGAAGGACCTTTCCATGACCACCCTGACCGAAGGCATTTACCCGACCGAATCGCTTATCAGCGAGGCTCCCGGCGAGCAGAGCCGCGAATCCGTGACCGTGAAGTCGGGCCAGAACCTGAAGTCGTGCGCCATCCTGGCCACGATCGTCTCGGGCGCCGTCGCCTCGGCTGCCAAGTCGGGCGGCAACACCGGCAACGGCACCTTCACCCTCGACGGCACCACGCCCCTGCTGCTCGGTGCCAAGCTGGGCATCTACACCCTGCGGTGCATCGCTGCCGCCGCCAACAACGGCACCTTCCGCCTGGAGGATCCGGACGGCGTGGTGTTGGGCGACATCGTCATGGCCGCCGGCGCTGGCGCCGTTGCCGAACACATCAAGGGTGTGCTTGCCGACGGGGCCACGGATTTCGTGGTCGGCGACGGCTTCGATGTCACCGTCTCGGCAATCGTCGAGAAGGAAGTCGAATACAATCCGGCCGGCAGCGATGGCTCGCAGATCGCCACCGGCATCCTCTATGGCGCGGTCAATGCCGCCTCGGCCGATGCGCGCGGCGTCGCGTACAAGCGCAACTGCGAGCACAACGCCGACATCGTGGTCTGGAAGAGCGGTATCACCGCTACCCAGAAAGCGAAGGGCACTGCCGACCTGAAGCGCCGCGGCATCATCCTGCGCTGAGCCAAGCAACGTCGAGCGCCCGATAGGCGCCGGGGCATGGCTCCGGCGCCTTTTCTGCGTCGATACTCTGAAAGGACTGAGTTCCCATGCTTACCATGGACGTTTTCAAGCAGGACGCCTTCTCGGCGATCTCGCTGACCGAGGCCGTTCGCCGCTCGCAGACCATCCCCGGTCTTCTCGGCACCCTGGGCCTGTTCACCCCCAAGCCGGTACGCACGCGCACCGTTGCGGTCGAGGTCAAGGGTAACACCCTCAACATCATCCAGACGAGCGAGCCGGGCGCGCCGCGCACTCGCCGCGCCAACAACAAGGGCGACATCCGTGACCTGCGCGTGCGCCGCATCGAGGAAGCGAGCACCATCACGGCGGAGCAGCTGCAGGGCATTCGCGCCTTCGGATCGGAAACCGAACTGAAGACGCTGCAGAAGGAGGTCGCCGAACGGCAGCAGGACATCATCGATGACCTCTCCACCACCAAGGAGCGCCTCTACCTCTCGTGCATCGACGGCGTTCTGCGCGATGCCGACGACACGGTGATCTACGATTACTACCAGACCTTCGGGTTCTCGCAGCCGGCCGAGATCGACTTCAACTGGTCGGCCCGCACTGGCTGCAAGAAGTTCGTCGCCAACAATGTGAAGCGCCCTATCCTTCGCGCGCTCGGCGGGGTCGCTCCTGCAGGAATGCGGATCATGGCGCTGTGCGGCGACGACTTCTTCGACGACTTGCAGGAAAACGGGGAATACCGGGACACCTACAAGAACACCGAAAAGGCGTCGAAGCTGCTCGAAGACACGGCATTCGAGTCGGTGGAAGCCTGGGGCGTCACCTGGGTCAACTACCGCGGCACCGACGACAATTCGAAGGTGGCAATCGGCGTCGACAAGGTGAAGTTCATTCCGGTCGGCGTCCGCAACCTGTTCCAGGAAGCGTTCGCGCCGGCGCCGACGTTCGGCTTCGTCAACACGCTGGGCCAGGAATGGTACAGCCGCATCGTGGTCGACAAGGATCGCGAGGAATGGGCCGACGTCGAAATCGAGTCCCACCGCCTCCCGATCTGCACGCGCCCTGAAGCGCTGCTTCAGGGCAATAAGTAACATGGCGGTCCCTGACGGGTTCCGCCGGGTCCGGGCGCTTAGCGCCCGCACCCACTTCGTGCCGGGCGTCGGCCAAGTGCATTTCGACCCCGAGAACAGCAAGTTCGAGACGCGCAACCCGGCGCTGCCGGAAGACCAGATCGAAGTGCTGGTAGGCCGGGGCTGGGTTGCCGACGATCTCGACGAGGCAGATGTCACGGCCGCCGCCGATGCGCCGCCCGTCCTGCCCAAGGCCGCGCGAGGCGGGCGCCCGGCGAAAGCTGGAAAGGCCGCGGTCAAAAACAAACCGGCCGCTGCGCCCACGAGCAGCCCGCCCTCGCCCGACGGCACCGGGCCGAATGGCGACGCCAACACCAATGAGAGCAGCGACGAGGCTCCGACGTCGTGACCTGGACAGGCCCTCGCCTCGAGGACATGCTGGATGACTTGGCGACCAGCAGCGCCGACATTCTTGGCGATGGCCTGTTCTACGCCGCTCCCGGCGGGCAGCGACTGCCGATGCGCGGGTACGTCGATTTCGGCGAGCAGCAGCAGGACATACAGACCGGCAAGGTCATCGCCCAAGACATCCGCGTCGAGCTGCCGATCGCGACTTGCCCCGCCCGACCCACTGGACTTGCTCGCCTGACCATCAATGCCCTGCCCGGCCTGGTCTTCAAGCCGATCGACATCGTGCGCAGCGAAGACGGCCGGCATTGGGCGTTCAACCTGGAGAAGGTCGTTGCCTGATCCTGCTATCGCCAAGGTCGAAGACGCGATCGCAGGCGTCCTGCGCGCTTGGCCCGCACTTTCCGGTTTCACGGTTCTGACCGGTCAGAGCAGCGATGTCGCCTTGGAGGAAGGGACCAACGACACCATCGTCATCGCGAGCGTCGCCTATAAATTTGATGTGGCAGACGAGAACTGGATGACGCTCCACACCGCGCAGATCGATGTGGAATCAGTCAGCCAGGTCCGAGCCGTCGGTACGATCAACCGCGCAAACCAGGCGGCCCTCGCTCACGTCGTCGGCGCGATCGGCGCAGATAGGACCATCGGCGGCATCGTGCAGGACATTCAGGAAGTGGATGTCGCGCCAGCCGGGGCCATGGGCCGCGATGTCGGCTCAGCGTCGATCCAGTTCTTGGTCCAGTTTTTCACGCCCCGGAACGATCACTTCACGATCGTTGGCCCCGGCGGCAACACCTTCTGACCCCGAAGAAAGGATAGCCAGATGGCTGACAGTGTTTGCCCGCCGCTCGGTACGGGCAGCGTGGACATGAACGCGCTCTCCGAAGCCGCACGCAAGAACAAGGATCTCGATGTGGCGCTGGCCGCGGCCACCACGCGCGCGGAAGCCCCGCCCTCGAT
>NZ_DAIRTS010000012.1:0-115676 GCF_036803765.1 Novosphingobium sp. | reverse complement strand
CGGCTATCTGGGCGAGCTTGGCGTAGGATTCCGCCCCCTCCCGCAAACGCCCCCTTTCAGGGAAGGGGGCTTGAGATCGCCTTGATGGCCTTCAATCCCGTTCCAAAACGAGCGATCGCGTCCCTGTTTCTCTCCAGCTCGCCATAGGGCAGATAGGCGAAGTCGAGATCGGCAATACGGCTGAAAGCCGGGCGACGGAGTTGCGCGCGAACGTCCTGCTCGCGCGCATTCGGTGCGACCAGGAATAGCCCGGCGGCAGCGTGCAGATCGCTCCCCGACAGCGCCAGATCGAGCATGCGCACGATCCCCGAGTAGATCGAGGTCGAATGTTCAACCTCGAACGCGGCGGCGACGCCGTCGCCACCCTTCGCCAGCCACAACACGTCGATGAGGCGGATCGAGTCCGCTCCGGGAGAGGTCGCAATGGCGTCTGGAAGGCGCTCGAGGCATCCCTGTCCAAGCGGGCAGCCAGCGTGAAGTCGACCGCGGTCATTGGCGGCGATCCACACATCGTAACCGAGGGCATGGCCGAGGTCGCGCAGCCAGGCCTGGATTTCGGCGTGCGTGCGATCGGTTTCGCCCTGCGCGGCGGCTGTCTTGTCGAGCCGGCTTGCCTCCGCTCTGGCATGTTCCAATCTGCCGAGCCAGTCGTCGGCCGCCGTTGCGTCATCCTCCAGCGGTGGCGCGGGATAGCGGCCCGAGCCAATGTCGAACAACAGTCCGCCGATCGCGCCGAGATCGTTGGAGAGCAACTCGCGGTAACGGTCGTTGAGGTCGAGGATGCCGGCGCGCATGGCGAGAAAATGATCCCATGACCCGAGCTTCACCTTGGCGCCGGTGACGGCATTGTAGCCCTTGACGATCGCGGTATTGAAGGGCGGCACCAGCGTCGGGTGAAGGAAATAGAGCAGGTTGGCCGCCGCCGGCCCCAGCCCCTTGATCTTGAGCGCGTCTATGCTGCGGATGTGGCTGATGATCTCCTCGGCGGTATCGCAGCACGAGCAATTGTCGAGCAGGCGACCGAACGCCCGCTGGTTGTCCGGGCTTTCGTAGATGTCTGGAATGCGCAGCTTGGGCTTCCACAGCCAGGCATGGTCGGCGCCCTTGAAGATCTGCCGCTGTTCGGCGATCGAGTGGACAACCGTTTCCAGTGACGAGCCGCGATAGGCGACGCCGAACCGCCCACTTTCGATTTCTGCGACCACCTGCTGCAGCCCGCGACGGATGGAGCGGAAGTTTTTCAGCCGTTCGTCCCACAGAAACCAGGAGCGATAGGTGGCGCCGGGATCGTCTCGCCAACGACGGACAAGCTCGCTCACGAGATCATGATGTGTCGCGGGTAACAAGGTCATACTGGCTGGGTCATCTAAACTGGGCTCCTTGCCGTTCAGGCTATCGCGAGCAAGGGCGGCTTGCACGTTCAATGTGCGATCCGCGAAGCGTGCTCAAATTGTGGGTGATCGCGCAGGGAAACGCCGCTGGCATTGGGCGTTGCCGGTCGCAACCGTCGACCGGGCGCACAGCCAGGCAGACGGCCGGCACGGGCGTCGCCGCCCGGGAGCGGCGACGCAACCAGCTTTTTCCGGTCGAACTTAGCGGATCACTGCTTTGCGATCGCGGTGACCTCGCCATCGCTGCCCTTGAGCGAGAGGTCGAAATCGACCTTGTCGCCGACCTTGACCGCATCGGTGATCGACGGCGCGGCCTTGAACGCCATCGTCATCGCGGGCCACTTGGCCTCCGGGATCGGACCATGATCGAGCGTGATCGTGCCTGCCGCCTTGTCGATCGCGGTGACGGTGCCATGGCCCTTGGCCTTGATCGCGGCGTTCGCGTCAGGCGCCATCGACATGTTGCCCATGTCGCCGCTCATGGTCGCGGCGGGCGCCGCCTCGTTGGTCTCAGTCGCAACGGGGGCCTCCGCCTTCTTGCCGCACGCGGCAGTCAGGGCGGCGAGGCCGAGGGCAATGGTCAGTCGTGCATGGTTCATCGTCTTCTCCTTCATGATGAAACGGGTTGAGGGATGGGATCGGTCTTGGGCCGGCGCAACAGCAGGTAGGCGGCGGGCAGGACGAACATTGAGAGCAAGGGCGCGGTCAGCATGCCGCCGATCATCGGCGCGGCAATCCGGCTCATGACCTCCGAACCCGCGCCTGATCCCAGCAGGATCGGCAGCAGGCCGGCCAGGATCACCGCCACCGTCATCGCCTTGGGACGGACGCGCAGCAGCGCGCCTTCGCGCACGGCGGCCTCGACCTCGGCAGCGTCCGGATGTGCGCCGCGCTCGGCCAGCGCGTTCTTGAGATAGATCAGCATCACCACCCCGAACTCGGCGGAGACGCCGGCGAGCGCGATGAACCCGACCCCGGTGGCGATCGACTGGTTGAACCCCAGCAGATAAAGCGTCCAGATGCCGCCGGTCAGCGCAAACGGCAGCGTCCCCATGATCAGCGCCGCCTCGTCGAAGCGGCCGAAGATGAGGTAGAGCAGCACGAAGATGATCAGCAGCGTCGCGGGCACGACCAGCTTCAAGCGGTCGACCGCGCGCTCGAGATATTCGAACTGGCCAGAGTAAGCGATGCTGACCCCAGGCGAGAGCCTGACCTGTTTCGCCACCGCACGCTGCAGATCGCCGACCACCGAGGCAAGATCGCGCCCGCGCACATCGACGTAGACCCAGGTCGAAGGCCGGGCATTCTCGGTCTTGAGCATCGGCGGTCCCTCGGCGATCGAGACGTTTGCCACGGTGCCCAAGGTGATCTGCTGGCCCGCGGGCGTCAGGATCGGTAGCGCCCGCAGCCTTTCGAGGCTGTCGCGCAATTCGCGCGGATAGCGCACGCTGATCGGATAGCGGGCGAGGCCCTCGACCGTCTCGCCGATCGTCTCGCCGCCGATCGCGCCGGAGACGATGGCCTGGACGTCGGCGATGTTGAGCCCGAACCGCGCGGCGGCGGCGCGGTCTATGTCGACATCGACATAGCGTCCGCCGGTCAGCCGCTCGGCGAGCGCCGAGCTGACGCCGGGCACGCTCCTGGCCACGGTCTCGACATCATGCGCGATGCGGTCGAGCTCGGCGAGGTCACTGCCCGACACCTTGACCCCGATCGGGCTCTTGATGCCCGTCGCGAGCATGTCGATGCGGTTGCGGATCGGCGGCACCCAGATATTGGCGAGACCCGGAAGCTTCACCCGGCGATCGAGCTCGTCGACAAGGCGTTCGGGCGTCATGCCCGACCGCCACTGGTCGCGGGGCTTGAATTGGATTGTCGTCTCGAACATTTCGAGCGGCGCGGGATCGGTCGCGGTCTCGGCGCGGCCGGCCTTGCCGAACACGCTTTCGACTTCGGGCACGGTCTTGATCAGGCGGTCGGTCTGCTGGAGCAGCTCACTCGCCTTGGCGGCCGAGAGGCCCGGCAGCGCCGAGGGCATGTAGAGCAGGTCGCCCTCGTCGAGATTGGGCATGAACTCGCCGCCGAGCCGGCTGAGCGGCCAGGCCGTGGTGGCGAACACCAGAGCCGCGATCAGCAGCACTGCCTTGGGCCGCTTCATCGTCCAGTCGATCGCGGGCCGGTAGATATTGGTGAGCCAGCGATTGACCGGATTGGCCTGCTCGGCCGGAATGCGGCCCCGGATCAGCCATCCCATCAGGATCGGCACCAGGGTCACCGACAGGATCGCGGCCGCGCCCATCGCATAGGTCTTGGTGAAGGCGAGCGGCGCGAACAGCCGGCCTTCCTGCGCCTCCAGGGTGAAGACCGGAATGAACGACAGCGTGATGATCAGCAGGCTGAAGAACAGCGCCGGCCCGACCTCGGCCGCCGCCTCGGTGACGACGATCCAGCGCATCTCGCCATCGAGATGTCTGTCCGGGTGATCCTGCTCCCAGCGTTCGATCCTCTTGTGGGCGTTCTCGATCATGACGACCGCCGCATCCACCATCGCGCCGATGGCGATGGCGATGCCGCCCAGCGACATGATGTTGGCGTTCACCCCCTGGAACCGCATTACGACGAACGCGGCCAGCACACCGAGCGGCAAGGTCAGGATCGCGACCAGCGCCGAGCGGACGTGCCAGAGGAACAGGGCGCAGACCAATGCGACGACGATGAACTCCTCGACCAGCTTGCGGGTGAGGTTCTCGACCGCGCGATCGATCAGCTGCGAGCGGTCATAGACCGTGACCACCTCGACGCCCGGCGGCAGGCTTTTCCTGAGATCGGCGAGCTTGTCCTTGACCGCCGCGATGGTCTCACGCGCGTTCTTGCCTGACCGAAGAATAACGACGCCGCCGGCGACCTCGCCTTCGCCGTTCAGTTCGGCGATGCCGCGCCGCATCTCGGGGCCGACCTGGATCGTGGCGACATCGCCGAGCCGGACGGGCACGCCGCCCGCCGCAGTCTTGAGCGGGATTGCCCGGAAATCGTCGAGCGTTTTCAGATAGCCCGAGGCGCGGACCATATATTCGGCCTCGGCCATTTCCAGCACCGAGCCGCCGGCTTCCTGATTGGCTTGGCTGATCGCCTGCACTGCCTGGGCGTGGGTTACGCCGTAGGCCGCGAGCTTCACCGGATCGAGCAGCACCTGGTACTGCTTGACCATGCCGCCGATGCTGGCGACTTCGGCCACGCCGGTCACGGTCTTCAGCTCGTAGCGCAGGAACCAGTCCTGCAACCCGCGAAGCTGCGAGAGATCGTGCCGGCCGGTGCGGTCGACCAGCGCATATTCATAGACCCAGCCGACCCCGGTCGCGTCCGGCCCGAGCGCGCTGCGGGCGCTGGCCGGCAACCGACCCTGGACCTGGTTGAGATATTCGAGCACGCGGCTGCGCGCCCAGTAGAGATCGGTGCCGTCCTCGAAGATCACATAGACGAAGCTGTCGCCGAAGAAGCTATAGCCGCGCACCGTCTTGGCGCCGGGCACCGACAGCATGGTGGTGGTGAGCGGATAGGTGATCTGGTTCTCGACGATCTGCGGCGCCTGACCCGGATAGGAAGTGCGGATCACGACCTGCACGTCGGAAAGATCGGGCAGCGCGTCGATCGGGGTCGAGCGCACCGCCCACAGGCCCGCGCCGACCAGCGCGAGCATGCCGAGCACGACGAAGAAGCGGTTCCTCACCGACCAGCGGATGAGATGGGCGATCACTGGCCCGCCACCTTCGCCATATGCCGCAGCGTCGGTCCCGCCGGGGGCCGGTCGAACCCGAACCGGACCCGGTCACCCGCCTTGAAGCCGCGCGCGATGCCCGGATTGGCGAGCGCGAAGGTCATCGTCATCGCCGGCCAGTCGAGCGCGGGAACGGGCTCGTGGCTGAGCGTCACCGAATTGGCCGTGATCCGCTCGATCTTGCCCGTCGTCTCGTACAGCGTGGCTTTCGACGCCGGCGCGGCGATGGTCGCCGATGCCGCACCGCCGCCGATCGGCCGCGCCTCGATTCCCGACAGGCTCGCCTCGGAATCGATCAGGAACTGCCCCGAGACGACGACGTTCTCGCCGGGCGACAGGCCGGCAAGGATCTCGGTCTCGCCGCCTGCCTCGCGGCCGATGCGGACCTCGGCGGGATGATAGCGCCCGTCGCCTGCGGCCAGCATGACGAGCGTGCGCCTGCCCGTGCGGATCACCGCTTCGCTCGGCACCAGCAGCGCCGGCTTGGCATCGCCGCCAAGCGCGACGCTGGCGAACATGCCCGGCCGCAACCGGCCGTCCCGGTTGGGCAGCTCGATCCGCACGGTGAGCGTGCGGCTGTCGGCCTGCGTGGTCGGCAGGATCGCGATCACCCGGCCGGCGAAGCGCTCGCCGGGGAAGCCCGCCAGCGTGGTGCTGGCATTCTGGCCGACCCGGACATCGCCCGCGCGCGCTTCGGGCACCGCGGCATTGAGCCAGACGGTGCCGAGCCCGCTTACCTGGGCGAGCGTCTGGCCCATGGCGAGCGTCACGCCGGCACGGGCGTCGAGCGTCTGGATCGTGCCCGAGATCGGCGTCGTGATCGTCACCACGCCGTTCGGGCGTCCGCTCCGCTCGACGCTGGCGATGAGGCCGTCGGACATGCCCATCAGCCGCAGTCGCTGGCGCGCGGCCGCGGTGAGGTCGGGCTTGCCGAGCCGCCTGACGCTCAGATATTCGGTCTGCGCGCCGCCCCATTCGGGCAGGAGCAGGTCCGCGATCGGCGCGCCGGCGCGGACCACGTCCCCGGGCGCTCGCGCATAGACGCGGCTCACGAACCCGCCCGAACGCGCCTGGATGACGGCGACGTCGCGCTGGTTGAAGTCGATCGTGCCGGTGACCTCGAGGGCCGAGGCAAGGCTGCCCATCTTCGCCGCGACGACCCGCAATCCCAGGCTCTGCCGCGCGGCGGGATCGACGGCGACCGTGGGGGCCGCGCCGGCGCTTCCTCCGTCCGCGTATCGCGGCACGAGCTGCATATCCATGAAGGGCGACTTGCCGGGCTTGTCGAACTTCTGGTTGGGGAACATCGGATCGTACCAGTAAAGGACTTTGCCTGCCCCGGCGGGCGTGGTCGCCTCCGATTGCGGTGCCTGGCGATGGCCAGCCCAATAGCCTGTGCCGCCGGCCAGCAGCGCGACAGCCAGGATCGATGCGCCCCAGCGCAGCGCGGATTTATCGAGCGTCATGGCCGCTCCTCCCCATAGGTGATAGTGATGCGGACCGCGTCGCGCGCGACGTCGGCTTCGCGGTTGAGCGCCTCGACCTCGGCCTCCGCGAGCCCGAGCGTCGTGAGCAGCGCGGCGCCAAGGTCGAGCTTGCCGGCGCCATAGCTGTCGCGGTCGAGCTCGGCGCGGTGCCTGGCGAGTGGCACCAGCGTCTCGCGGGCATTGCGCAACCGGGAGAGATGCATGGCATGGTCTGCGAGATCGGCGTCGAGCTGCGCCACCAGCTCGCGGCGGATCGCCTCGCGGTCGAACCGACCCCCTTGCGCAAGGCTCTCGCTTGCAGCGATCCTGGGGTTCTGGCGCTTGCCGGCGAACAGCGGCAGGTCGATCGACACGCCGACCGAGGCCATGTCGCCGTACATGGGATCGCGCCGGCCATAGGTGACGCCGACCTTCCAGTCGGGGCGCTTGTCGGCGCGCGCGAGACGCACGTCCGCTTCGGCGACTGCGATCCGCGCGTCCTGCGCGCGCAGGGCGGGAAGCGCATCGATCCCGGCCCGTAGCCGGATCGGATCGACATCGAGCATCGGCGGGTCGCCCGTCGCCTGCGGGTCGGGGTCGCCGGTATAGCGCGCGAGCCGGGCCCGCGCCTGCGCCACCACCGCAGCCATCTCGGCGCGGCGATCGGCGATGGCGGCGCGGAGCTGGTCGGGCTCGAGCGCCTGGCTCGGGCGCGCGCTGCCCGACGCCAGGCGTGCGGTCACGGTCTTCTGCAGGTCGTCGAGGCTGGCATCGAGCAGGTCGAGCTGCCGGAGCCGGCGTTCTCCATAATAGAGATCGACCCAGGCGAGGGCGGTCTCGAGCCGCACGTTGCGGCCTTCGACCAGCTCGCCCGCCTCGGCGATACCGATATCGGCCGCGGCGCGCGCGGCGCGTGCATGGCGCTTGGCGAGATTGGGGAAGGTCTGGCTGAACCCGATCGTCGCCATAGTGAAATCGTCGCGCGTGAAGCTGCCGGCATTGGGGCCGCTCACCGGGAAGTTCTGCAGGCCCAGGTCGAGCGTCGGATCGGGCAGGCGATCGGCCGCGACCGCCGAAGAGCGGGCGCCGGCTGTCGCCGCCGCGCGCGCCTTGAGGCTTGGCGCGTTGGCGGCAGCGAGCCTCACGGCCTGCTCGTAGGTGAGCGGGCCGGCCGACACCGGCACGGCCCAGGCGCTCGCAAGCGTCGCACCGATAGAGAGCAACAGGCGTCGCACAGCGCGCCTCGGCATCATGATCATGGATATCATCCCCTCATGACAGATGCGGCGCGCCAAGATGTGACGCGCCGCTCCGGAGCGGGTTTAGCCCTTGTCCGACCTGACTGCGCCGCGCATGCAGTCGGCGGCGCTTGCCTGCATCATCGCGCAATCGCAGCTGGCCATGTCCCGGCTGTCGGGCACCCATATGCGGACACGCGCAGGGCCAGTCGCCCGCGGACCATATTGCGGCGCCGACCGCCATTCCCAATGGCCTTGCGGCGTGCGGCTCGCGTCGGTTGCAAGCGCAGGCGCGGCGAGACTGAGGGCCGCCACAAGGGCGGCCGGAAGCAGTTTGATCATCACGAAAACCTTTGACTGAAAAGAAGGAAACCGGGCGCGCACGCATCGATCGATGCGCGCAGCCCGTGCTCGTTCAATCAGGCAAGGCTGGTGGGAGGATCCGGCTCGGGCGCAACCGCCTTGCCGGTCAATATCGTGTCGGTCGTCCAGAAGCTGGGCGCGTCGTAGAGACGCGCAGGCGCAACGCCGCCTGCCAGGTCCGCTGCGACCAGCGGGATCACGCACCCCATCGCGGCGATGCAATCGAGCGTCAGGCCCTTGCAGGGCTTTTCGCTGGGCGCAGGCTGCTGCTTGGCCATCATCGCCATGCAGTCCGCATCCATGCCCTTGGCCAGCGGCGCGCCTGCCGCCTGCGGCACGCTGTGCGCGGCCGCCATCTGGGCTCCGAAGAGACCGGACAGCGCTCCGATGACGAGCAGGAGGGCGAGCAGGCGTTTCACGGGCCTCGATATCTAGCGGGTTTCGCGGGCGCAGCCAACCAAAGTCTCGCGCCGCGCGGATTTTGAAGTGCTGACGGCTGATTCCGTCAACTCCGCGTCAATAAAGATCCGGCCCGGGGAAGAAGATCGGCTGCGGCCTCTACGTATATCGAGGCTGGACCCGGGACCGTAGTCCCAAGCCTGAAGAGACGCTCTTCCCCTCGGCAAAGTCCGGGCGGTGGCTTACCATCCAAGGAGGTGAATATGGTCAGAAAAACTCTCATGGTCGCGCTTGCCGGCATTTCGATGCTTGCTGCCGTCCCCGCTATGGCCCAGGGCATCGGGCACAGCCTGTTCATGCGCGGCTCGATCGTCGACACGGGCAGCAACGGCACGGTCGTCTGCATCGGCAAGGCCGATGGCGCCGAGGTCGGCCAGAAGCTCGAGGTCTATCGCGTCGTGACCCATCCGGGTCCGTCCAAGGGCGTGGCGCCGACCTATCACCGCCAGCTCGTCGGCCATGTGACGATCGACCATATCTTTGACGATCACTTCGCGCACGTGTCCGTCGCCGACGGCACGCCTGCCAGGCACGACATCGTCGAGCTTCGCAAGAACTGACAAGCCGGTGGCCCGGCGGCACGGGCTGCCCTGCGACGCGTCGGGGCAGCGGGCCGCCGGCGACGAGGAGACCGTTCGGGGTCAAAGCGAAACCGCTTGACCCTGGACCATGGTCCAACCGGCATGATCGAGCGGATGACATGGGCAATTTCAAGATCGGCGAACTGGCCGCGGCCGCAGGCGTGGGGCGGGATACGATCCGCTATTATGAGCGGATGGGCCTGCTGCGCGAGCCCGCGCGCACGGCAGCGGGCTACAGGCTCTACGACGCGACCGACCTCGAGCGCGTCAATTTCATCCGCTCGGCGCAGGAGCTTGGTTTCACACTCGAACAGGCCCGGCAGCTGCTGGCGCTCAGGGCGTCGGACACCGCGCATGCCCAGGCCGTGCTCGATATCACGCTTGCCAAGATCGCGGACGCCGAAGCCCGGCTCGAGCGCCTGTCGGATATCCGCGACATGCTGCGGATGCTCGCCGACGAATGCCCGGGCGAAGTGCCGGTCTCCGATTGCCCGATCCTCGCCTTCCTGACGGCGCGGCGGAAAGACCAGCAGCATAACAAGAAACATCAGGCAGCGCAGGACGAACGATCACCACGAGCGAAAGGGGTTTTGTCATGAAGAAAATGCGTTTGATCGCCGTCCTCACGCCGGCGCTGCTTCTAGGCGCCTGTGTGACCACGCGGCCGACCTCGGCGCAGGTCGAGAGTTGCCGGGCGATGGAGGGCAATATGGGTCTCCAGACGCCGCATGATCATGGCGAGATGAAGGGGCAGGGGCGCAACCCGATGAACCTCTCGCACGACCGGTGTCTCCGGATTCTGCGCAGCGCGCAATGAGCCGGTCCGGACGCCAGGGATGGCGCCCGGACACAGTTTTCAAGCCAAGGAGCAAAGCCATGATCGACCATGCGAAGAAAGCCCTTCCACTTGTCGGCGGAAGCCTGTTGCTGGCGCTCGCGCTTTCGGGCTGCGACCGCCAGGCCGACCAGACGGTGCCGCCCGCGGCGAACAGCGTCGCCGCCACCCCGGTCCTGACCGACAGCGGCAACGCTGCAGACGCGGCGCCGATGGACGCGATGAGCAACCAGGCCGAGATGGAGCGGCATCACCGTCAGGCGATGGACCATGACGCGATGCGCGCCGGGGCCGGCAACCAGACCGCGCCGGCACCCGATCCCGCGCCGGGCAATGCGGCGATGCCGATGAAGGATATGTAGGCTCGCACACTAAGGGGATGAGGATGTCCAGGCGGATCAGCCTTCGACGCTTGAGCCTCGGCTGCGCAATCGCTCTCAGCCTGTCCGCGAGCGCGGGCGCGCAGGAGGGCGAGGATCATGCCGCGCATCATGGCGCAGGCATGCCGGCCGGCGGGGGCATGTCCGCACCGGCAGAGCCGGGGTCGTCGGACATGGCGAAGATGATGAACCCCATGATGGATCGCATGATCAATGGGGAAGGGGAGAATGAGCACGGCCACGAATCGCGCCGGACCGGCTTCATCTCGCAGCTGCTCGCCTTTCCCGCGCTTGACGAAGCGGCAAGGCAGCGGGTCGCTGCGCAGGCCGGCGAACGGGTAAGCACGGGTCTGGCGATGATCAACGCCGCCTCGGCCGACGGCGCGCGTGCGACCACGGTCTCGGCCCGGCTCGATGCGGCGCGGCGCCTGCGCGAGGGAACCGACCTGTTCCGCTCCGGCACCGCCGCGCAGGGCGCGATCGGGGGCTTGCAGCCGCCCCGGGAGGTCGGGCTTGCCTGGCTGCGCGATCAGCTCGACATCGACCAGGCCGCGCCCGGCCATGCCGATCACTGGTTCGGCATCTCGCCCTCGCACCTCCTTCTCATGCTGTTCCTGGGGCTGGTGAGCGCCACGCTTATCGCGCTGCAGATCTTCCGCCTGCGGCGGATCGGGGCGATCGCCGGCGGTGTCGCCACCGCCAAGGTTCCAGCAAAGCCGGAGCCGAAGGCTGCCCCTCCCGCTACCAGGGTTGCGCCCGCGCCTGCACCCGTTGCCGACAGCGCCGGGCTCGCGCCGAGCAATGCGGCCGCACCCGCTGGGGCGTCGCTGCGCAAGCCCAAAAGCTGGGCGGGGCAGCTGCGCGTGGTCCAGATCGTGCGAGAGACGCCGAGCGTGCTGACCTTCCGGCTCGCGGACCCGACCGCCGACCGGCTGCCGTTCGACTTCCTGCCGGGCCAGTTCCTGCAGGTCGAGGTAGAGCCCGAAGCGGGCAAGACCGCGCGCCGTTCCTACACGATCGCCTCTTCGCCGACCCAGCGGGCCTATGTCGAACTGACGGTCAAGCGCGAGGAGCAGGGCGTGGTCTCGCGATACCTGCACGACAAGGTCGTCGCCGACGATCTGCTGAAGGTCAGCGGACCGTTCGGCGCCTTCACCTTCACGGGAACGGATGCCCAGAGCATCGTGCTGATCGCGGGCGGGGTCGGCATCACCCCGATGATGTCGGTGCTGCGCTATCTCACCGACACCGCGTGGAAGGGTGATATCTTCTTCTTCTACGGCGCACGGTCGACCGAGGAATTCGTGTTCCGCGACGAGCTCGAGCGGCTCGAACGCCGTTTTCCCAACCTCCATGTCGTCGCCGCGATGCAGCGCGCGCCCGGCACCGTCTGGATGGGCCCCGAAGGGCCGATCACGCGCGAGATGATCCTGGCCGCGGTGCCGGAGATCGCGAGCCGGCGCATCCATATGTGCGGCCCGCCGGCGATGATGGGCGCGATGCGCGGCGTGCTGGCGGAACTCGGCGTCCCCGAAGCGCAGCTGCACACCGAGGCGTTCGGTCCGGCCTCGCTGCCGGCCGACCACGAGGATCTCGAGGTCAAGCCCGCGCCCCCGCCAGCGGATAAGCCGGCCCCGAGCGCCGAGGTGGCGCCGAGCACGGTGACCTTCTCCGTGTCGGGGGTGTCGGCGGCCTTGCCCGCGGACGAGACCGTGCTGGAGGCGGCCGAGGGCGCGGGCGTCGAGATCCCCTATGCATGCCGTGCGGGCACATGCGGCGCCTGCGTGGTCAAGCTGCTGCAGGGCGAAGTGACGATGGAGGTCGAATCCGGCCTTGCGCCCGCCGACAAGGCGCAAGGCTATGTGCTCGCGTGCCAGGCGAAGGGGACGGGCACGCCGCTCGTGGTCGAAGCCTGATGCGCGAACGCAGCGACATTGCCGTGGGCCTGCTGGTCGCGTTCCTGCTGCTGTTCCCGTTCGGCTATCTCGTGCATGTGTCGCCCCGCTTTCCGGGTAGCCTGGCCGGCGGGATCATCGGGATCGCAGCGCTCGTGCTGATGCTGCTGACGCTTCCTTATGTCGCGGCCAAGCACATCGCCTGGGTCGACAAGGCGCTCTCCCGGGTCGTCAGCAAGCCAACCCTGCTCGCCATCCACGTCTATGCCGGCGTGCTGGCGCCGATCCTGGGTCTGGTCCACGCCGCGCACAAGCTCGAAAGCCCGGTCGGCCTGCTTCTGACCGTCCTCCTGCTGATGACGGTCATCACCGGCTTCATCGGCCGCTACCTGCTTGCCCAGCTTGGTCGGGCGCTGCGCGGACGCAGGTCAGAACTGGCCTCGCTTCGCGCCGCCTTCCTCGAGGAGCCGGCGGCGCCGACGCAGGCCGATACCGCAGCCCCGCCGCTGTCGGGCTGGAAGCGCTATCTGTTCGTCGCCGGGGATGCGTCCGCGGGCCAGCGCCCCCAGGACAAGGCGGGGATCGCCGCAGCGCTGGCCGATACCGAATTCGCGATCCGTGCCGAAGAGGCAACCAACACCCTGTTCGCGCGGTGGCGGTTCCTGCACATCCTGCTGGGCTGTCTCATCTTCGCGCTGCTCGCGCTCCACGTCGGCGCGGCGATCTATTACGGGCTGCGCTGGCTATGAGCTGGCAGCGTCTTTCCTACGCCGTCTTCATCGCAGCCCTGCTGGTGATGGTCGCCGCGGTCGCGATCCGGATGCGATCGGACGCGCCGAGGGATGCCGGCCTGGTGGCGCAGCTCGTCTCGCCCGGCCCGCTCTCGAGCGCGCACCAGTCCTTTGCCGGCCAATGCACGGCCTGCCACACGCCGGGCAAGGGCGTCGAAACCCGGACCTGTCTCACCTGCCATGCGGGCACCGATTTCGGGACGAAGCAGTCGACGCAGTTCCACGCGAAAGCGACGCAGTGCACCTCCTGCCACGTCGAACATGAGGGAGAGCGCGGCATCATCCGCATGGATCACGCCGCGTTGCTCGACATGGCGAAGTGGCGGCAGCCTTTGGCGGGCATGTCGACAAACACTCGAAGCCTGACCCCCGAGACCGCGCTCAATTGCGCGAGCTGCCATGCGTTCCGCGATCCGCACCAGGGCCTGTTCGGCACCGACTGCGCGAGCTGCCACAAGACCGACAGCTGGAAGATCGCCAATTACCGCCATCCATCGGTCAATTCGACGCAGTGCGCCGAGTGCCACAAGGCGCCGCCGAGTCACTTCATGGAGCATTTCAGCATGGTCTCGCAGCGCGCAGCCGGATCGAAGGCGCGCGTCGACCAATGCTATGCCTGTCACGCCACCGACAGCTTCAACAATATCCGCAAGCGAGGCTGGTATGATCACCATTGAGGCCGACTGGCTGAGCGCCTTCTTCCGGCTCGCGGTGATCGGCCTGGAACTGGCGGGCACGCTGACCATCCTGGTCGGCGCGGGGCTCGCAACCTTTCTGTTTGCGCGGCGGGCGAGGGCGGGCGACCGAACCGAGGCCTATAGCGCGTTCCGCTCGGCGCTCGGCCGCAGCATCCTGCTCGGCCTGGAATTTCTGGTCGCCGGCGACATCGTCAAGTCGCTGGTGATCAACCCAACGCTCGACGATCTCATCGTTCTGGCCGGGCTGGTGCTGGTGCGGACCTTCCTGAGCATCTCGCTCGGGGTCGAGATCAACGGCCACTGGCCCTGGGAGGAAACCCGGATGGCGCGGGAGAAGGCGCGTGCGGCGTCGGATGGGTCGCCTGCGACGGCTGAGGCCGCCGGATGCGGCACAGCGCTCAAGGGATAGCAGATGGGAGGTGCATGATGATCGAGAGACGCGAATTGCTGATGGCCGGCGCCGGCCTTGCCGCCGCCGGAACGCTGGCTGTGCCGGCGGCGGCGCAGCAGCATCGAATGGAAGGGATGGCGATGTCGATGACGGACTGCATCGACGATTGCGTGGCTTCGCACCGCATGTGCCTGGAAACCGCCGCTTGGCTGACGAAGCAAGGCGGCGCGTCAGCTACGGCGTCGCTGATCGCCATGCTGAACGACTGTGCGGAACTGTGCCAGGCGACCGCCAACTCGATGCTGCGGGAATCTGCCCTGCACCGCATCGTCTGCCGCGCCTGCGCCGACGCTTGCGAGCGCTGCGCCGAGGAATGCGGACGCCATAGCGCGGACCAGCGGATCGCGCGTTGCTCGGCCACCTGCAAGAAATGCGCGGCGAGCTGCCGAACGATGGCGGACATGTCGAGCTGAGCGGCGCGCTTCGCACGTGCCCCACATAGTCACGTTCAGGCCAGAGCCCCCGGTCACAGCTTGTGTGTCCGACAACTACGCCAGGACAGCGATCATGGCACGTGGCACAAAGTCCGAGTATCCGGCAACGGCGGAAATCATCGCACCCGCCATCGCCGGAGCCTTCCGTGCCGCCACCCGATAGTCGGGTAATGCCGAGCACCATCTTTACGATTGCGTGAACGCTCCACGGTCGATCTGTATTGGAGAAGTCAGTGTCAACCGCCGAATTTGTCAACCGGCTACCCGAATTGCTCCGCCCCAATCCAGCAAGGGTAGTGATCAGACCCTATATGCCGTCGACGGAAACCTATAAATATGCGGTACCGGATCAGCCACGTGCGCAGCGCATCGCCGACCGCGTCCTGGCGCTCGACCCAGCATCGCTCCACGATGAGTTGCAACGCATTCTTGATGATTTCTCGGGAAGGCATCGTGAGGTTCCGTCCCTGTTTTTGCGGCGGTTCCACGAGGTTGATGGCATCATCGTCTGTGATTGCGAGGTCACCCATGAACAGGCGCTCTTGATCGGTGCCCATTTTTGCAACGAATATTCCTATGAGGCAGCAGCGCTTTTCAATCCGAGCATCGTCCTGCATCCTGATCAGTCTGCTGTACCTGAAAACTCTCTCCGATTCATTCTTTCCCTGCGAGGCGTGGGCGAGGGGCATATCTCCTCCGTCACCTTTCGCACCGGGTTTTGCGCCGCGGACGGAACCATAGCAATCAATCCTCCGAGCCCCATGCCGCTCGTGCTGGAGACTGAAAACATCTCCGGCGAGGACGGGCCGGACGCGGGCATTCGGATCAAGTGCGATGGCAGCCACGATCTCTCGGAGATCGTGATCTTTCCGACAACCCCCAGCCAGCGTGGTGGCATCGAAGACCTTCGCTTGGTCCGCTTCCTGGACGACGATGGCCGAGCCACCTATTTCGGTACATATACGGCATTTAGCGGCCAGTCCGTCCGGCAGGAGTTGTTGTCCACGCCGGACTTCCGGACATTCGAACTCAGACCGCTGCGTGGGGATGCCACCGGTAGCAAGGGCATGGCGCTTTTCCCCCGACGCATTGCCGGGCACTTTGCCATGCTTGGGCGCGAGGATAACGAAAATATCTGGTTCCTGACGTCCGCGGACATTCACGACTGGAGTGGCGGAGCGAAAGCCATCGAACCTCGCTGGCCTTGGGAGTTTGTCCAGATCGGTAATTGCGGATCGCCGATCGAGATCGACGAAGGCTGGCTGGTCGTAACTCATGGAGTCGGCGCCGTTCGGAACTATTGCATCGGGGCGTGCCTGCTGGACCGTGACGATCCCTCGAAGCTGCTGGCGCGGACGAAGCTACCGCTTTTGCGGTCGGACATGGATGAGCGCGAAGGTTATGTGCCAAACGTAGCCTACAGCTGCGGCGCGATGGTACATAATCGGGTGCTGGTACTGCCTTATGCCATTGCTGACAGCTTCACCACTTTTGCCACTATTCCTCTCGAGCGTCTGCTGGCCGCCATGGATTAGTCACTGTTGCCGACCTGTCCTGCTCTCGAGTCCGAACCATAGTTACACATCGGCACAACAACGATGCCAGTGCGATAATTTATGGCCATCTCAGAGACGGACTTCGCACATTACGTATACAGCAAGGCGGAAGGTGACACCATTTCACGGGCAAGCTCCGGAAGGGGCGACAATCGACCGGGCATATGCTCGATCGAACGGGAAACCCAGACTTGAAGGAATGGATACTTGCGCAAGAAGACGGCAATGATCGCTTCGCTCGCAGCTCTCGGCTTCCTCGCCGTCAGTGCCGGACCGGTGCTGGCGGACGGGATGCCGCCGGGCATGCCCGATCTTGAGGAGACCCTCAAGGCCAGGCCGGCGCCTGCCCAGCCCGATCCTGCCCACATGCAGGGCATGGCTCACGGTAAGGAGCAGATGCACGGCCAGATGATGCAGGGCCATCGAATGGCGATGCGGGATTCGCAGGACCAGGACGGCGCCTCCGGCATGTCACACAGGTCGGACGGTGGTTGCTGACCCTGCCATCATTCCATCAGACGACAAGGTTGACGGACAAGATCATGGCCGCTTTCAACCGAAGCCTTGGTCCGCCGTTCCCACGGCGGGCCAATCGCTTTTCTGGCCGGTCTCAGGACGAGAAAACCAGGCCGGGTCACATTTTTGATCGATCCCGGATCATCATTTTACGCGCCTGCTCCAGCAGGCACACGGCCGATCGGATTTCGATTCGTAACTTACGTATACAGACAGCGTCTCGCTAGCAGCATTGAAGCTTCGGAATTGCCGGGATCGGAACGTCGATCGGGCAACAGGAAGAACACTCGGAGACCCTCAATGCGACAGACGACATTTCTCGCGGCGCCCGTCAGCCTCTTCGCGACGCTAACCTTCGCCGCCGGCACCGCTCTCGCCCAGTCGACGCCCGCGCCCGCGCAGGCTGCGCCGGCCCATGCCCACCAGCAGGGCATGGATCATGGCGGGCAGCAGATGCACGATCAGATGATGAAGGATCATCAGGCCGGCGCGCAGAAGCAGCAGGGGCAACCGGCCCAGCAGGATCAACAGGGCATGTCGGGGATGGCCGGCATGTCCGGCGGCTCGCCTGCATCGAACGGCTCGGGCATGGCCGGTAAGGCGAAGAGTGGCTGCTGCAAGATGCCGATGAAGAAGGCCAAGCCGGCGGCGAAGAAGAAGACCGCCAAGCCCATGGCCGACAAGCCGATGAGCGACATGTGAGGTTTCCAGCCCCGAGAACAGACCCCAGGGGCTGAGGGCCCGCCGTTCCCCCGCGGCGGGCCAGTTCTTTGACGATGCCCAGCGTCGCCCCGTGCTCCCAGCTTTCAAAACCGGGTCCGAGCGTCTGACTTGACAGAGGAAACAGCGATGCGAAAACATCTTGGCGTCGGTGCTGCTGTTGGCTTCTGCTCTTTGGCAGCACGCCGCTCCTCGCACAGGGTATCGGCCATAGCTTGTTCATGCGCGGCAAGATCGTCCGTATGGATGCGGGCGGCACAGTGGCCTGCCTGGGTAAGGCCGATGGCGCGCACATCGGGCAGATACTCGAAGTCTATCACGCAACGCCGCGCCACCGCCGTCTTGTCGGTCATGTCGAAGTCGACCAGATTTTCGACGACCATTATGCTCATTTCCGCGTGAGGGACGGGACGCTTCAGAAAGGCGATTGGGTGAGCCTAAAGCGCGTCCGGGCGTAACGCCAGAATTGGAATGCCAAGCGCCGCCCTCGCCAAAAGAAGACTCGGCCGAGTAACGCCTGTCTCGGCATAATTCCGATCAGGCGTGCGCGAATACGTTCAGGAGTCGATGAATAGTCATCGGCTCTGTTGGCGTGTCTGACCCTCAAGCCCGCGACCCCGATACCAGACTACCTTCTGCGGAACTTACTTATAGGCCACCCGGGCAAAGAGATTACTCCGTCAGGCCATCGATAGAGATGGAGTCAGGTTATGTTCGAGAAGGCGATCGGGACCATTAACGCGGCGGCCTCCTTCCGACACCGCTATGATAATTTCATCGGAGGCCGCTGGAGCGCTCCTGCGGGCGGCGAGTATTTCGCCGACACGAGCCCGATCAATGGCGCCCAGATCGCAGAGTTCGCGCTGTCGACGCCGGAAGATGTCGAGCGCGCGCTCGATGCGGCGCACGCCGCCAAGGATCAATGGGCAAGGATCGCGCCCGCCGAACGCGCCAGGATTCTCAATCGCGTCGCCGACCGGCTCGAAGACAATCTGGAGTTGCTGGCACTTGCCGAGACGATCGACAATGGCAAGCCGATCCGCGAGACGCGCGCTGCCGACGTGCCGCTCGCGATCGACCATTTCCGCTACTTCGCCGGCTGCATCCGGGCGGAGGAAGGCGGCATCTCGACGATCGATGCGGACACCATGGCCTATCATTTCCGCGAGCCGCTCGGCGTCGTCGGCCAGATCATCCCGTGGAACTTCCCGCTGCTGATGGCGGCGTGGAAGATCGCCCCGGCGCTGGCGGCGGGCAACTGCACCGTCATCAAACCCGCATCCCAGACGCCGCTCACCTTGCTGATGTTCGCCGAGCTCACCGCCGACATCCTGCCGCCCGGCGTGCTCAATGTCGTTACCGGCCCGGGACGGACCGTTGGCCAGGCGATCGCCGCCAATCCGCGCATCGCCAAGGTCTCGTTCACCGGCGAGACCGTCACCGGCAAGCAGATCATGCACGCCGCGGCGGACCATCTGATCCCCCAGACGATGGAGCTTGGCGGCAAGTCGCCCAACATCTTCATGGCGGACGTGCTCGACGAGGACGATGCCTTCTTCGACAAGGCGCTCGAAGGCTTTACTTTGTTCGCCTTCAACAAGGGCGAGGTCTGTACCTGCCCGTCGCGCGCCCTGATCCATGAGTCGATCTTCGACCGCTTCATCGAGCGCGCCGTGGCGCGCGTCGCCGCGATCCGCCAGGGCGATCCGCTCGACCCGTCGGTCCAGGTCGGCGCGCAGGCGTCGGAGGACCAGCTCCACAAGATCCTGGGCTATATCGATATCGGCAAGGCCGAGGGCGCGCAGTGTCTGGTCGGTGGCGCCAGGGCGCTGCCGGGCGGTGCGCTCGACCAGGGCTATTTCGTGCAGCCGACCGTGTTCGTGGGTCAGAACCACATGCGCATCTTCCAGGAGGAGATCTTCGGTCCCGTCCTGTCGGTCACCACGTTCAAGACGGTCGAGGAGGCGATCGCACTTGCCAATGACACCGCCTACGGTCTTGGCGCGGGCGTCTGGACCCGGAGCGGCAACACCGCCTACCGGCTCGGCCGCGCGATCGAGGCCGGGCGGGTCTGGACCAACTGCTATCATCAGTACCCCGCCCATGCCGCCTTCGGCGGATACAAGGCATCGGGCTTCGGGCGTGAAAACCACCGGATGATGCTCGATCATTATCAGCAGACCAAGAATCTGCTCGTCTCCTATGACGAGCACGCGCTCGGCCTATTCTGACCCCCCGCTTAAAAGGAGAAACGGACATGGCGAAAACCATGAAGGCGGCGGTCGTCCGCGAATTTGGCAAGCCCCTGGTCATCGAGGACGCGCCGATCCCGACGGTCGGCCCCGGGCAGGTCCTGGTCAAGATTGCGGCAACCGGCGTGTGCCATACCGACCTGCACGCGGCAGAAGGGGACTGGCCGGTCAAGCCCAACCCGCCCTTCATTCCTGGCCATGAGGGCGTCGGGCATGTCGCCGCCATTGGTGCCGGCGTCACCCATGTGAAGGAAGGCGACCGGGTCGGTGTGCCCTGGCTCTACACCGCCTGCGGGCACTGCGTGCATTGCCTGGGTGGCTGGGAGACGCTTTGCCACCAACAGCAGAACACCGGCTATTCGGTCAATGGCAGCTTTGCCGAATATGTCCTCGCCGATCCCAACTATGTTGGTCACCTTCCCGACAATGTCGACTTCCTCGACATTGCGCCGATCCTCTGCGCGGGCGTCACCGTCTACAAGGGATTGAAGGCCACCGAGGCCCGACCCGGCGAGTGGGTGGTCGTCTCCGGCATTGGCGGGCTCGGCCACATGGCGGTGCAATATGCCCGAGCCATGGGTCTCAATGTGGCCGCGGTCGACATCGACGATAGCAAGCTCGACCTCGCTACACGCCTTGGCGCCACACTGACGGTCAACGCGCGCAACGAGGACCCTTCGGCAGCGCTCAAGAAAGCCATTGGCGGCGCGCACGGGGCGCTGGTGACCGCCGTTTCGCCCAAGGCGTTCCAGCAGGCGCTCGGCATGGTCCGGCGCGGCGGCACGGTCGCGCTCAACGGCCTGCCGCCGGGCGACTTCCCGTTGTCGATCTTCGACACCGTGCTGAACGGCATTACCGTGCGCGGCTCGATCGTCGGCACGCGGCTCGATCTGCTCGAGGCACTGGCGTTCGCCGGCGAGGGCAAGGTCAAGGCCACGGTCCATGCAGACAAGCTGGAGAACATCAACGACGTCTTCTCCCGCATGCATCATGGCGACATCGAGGGCCGGATCGTCCTCGACCTCGCCTGAAGCCGACTTCGCGAAAGTACAGTTCATGTCTCCCTTACATATCCGGCCGATCGCGCGGCGCCGTTTCGTCCAGGGGCTGGCGATCGGCGGCGCGGTCGCCGGTTTCGCCCCGGCGCTTCTCGCGCGATCCGCACCAACCTTGCCCGCTGAGCTGAGCGGGACCGAGTTCGACCTCGAGATCGCCGAGCTGCCGGTCAACTTCACCGGCAAACGCCGTATCGCGACCGCCGTGAACGGCAGCGTGCCCGCGCCGGTCCTGCGCCTGCGCGAAGGCGACACGGTCACGCTGCGCGTACGCAACGGCCTCAAGGAGATGTCGAGCATCCATTGGCACGGCATCATCGTGCCGGCGGAGATGGACGGCGTGCCCGGCATCAGCTTTGCCGGCATCGCGCCGGGCGAGACCTTCACCTATCGCTTCGAGGTCCGCCAGAGCGGAACCTACTGGTATCACGCTCACACGCTCGCCGAGCAGACGGGACTCTATGGAGCGATCATCGTGGAGCCAAAACAGGTGCCGACGGCGCGGGCGCCCGATCGCGACTATTGCATCGTGCTCAGCGACTGGTCGGACGAGCCGCCGCTGCAGATCTTCCTCAATCTCAAGAAGCAGAGCAGCTACTATAATTTTGCGCAGCCGACCGCCGGCGATTTCCTCAAGGATGTCGGCACCATGGGCTTGGGCAAGGCGCTCGAGCGGCGGCGGATGTGGAACAGCTCGCGGATGAACCCGACCGACTACAGCGATGTCTCTGCCGCGACCTACACCTATCTGATGAACGGCGCGCCGCCCGCCGGCAACTGGACCGGTATCGCCGCGCCCGGCGAGCGCGTGCGCCTGCGCTTCGTCGGCGCGGGGACGGCGACGTTCTTCGACGTGCGGATCCCCGGGGTCGAGCTGACGGTCGTATCGACCGACGGGCAGCCGGTCGAGCCGGTCACGGTCGAGGAATTCCGGATCGGCCCGGGCGAGACCTACGACGTCGAGTTCACCATGCCCGAGGGCGGCGCCCGCACCATCTTCGCGCAGGCGATCGATCGGAGCGGCTATGCGCGTGGCACGATCGCACCGGCCCCGGGCATGGCGGCAGCCGTGCCGCCGCTCGATGCCCGGACCTGGCTCGAGCCGGTCGACATGATGGGCGCGATGGCGACGATGGGCGCAATGGGAGGCGACGCGCATGCCGGGCACGGCATGACCGAGATGCCGGCCAGGGCACGGCACGCCCGCACCGAATATGGCGCCAATACCGACATGCGCGTCGACTATCCGCGCACCAATCTCGACGATCCCGGCGCCGGGCTGCGCGGGCGCGGCTGGCGCGTGCTGACGCTGGCCGATCTGCGCACGCCGGGCGGCGATCCCGACCCGCGCGAGCCCGAGCGCGACATCGAGCTGCATCTGACGGGCAATATGGAACGGTTCATCTGGTCGCTCGACGGCATCAAGCTCAACGATTCCAGGCCGCTTCATTTCAAGCCAAACGAGCGGCTGCGCGTCACCTTCGTCAACGACACGATGATGGCGCATCCGATGCATCTGCACGGCATGTGGAGCGATGTCGAAGGCCCGGACGGCGCCTTCCAGGTCCGCAAGCATACGGTCGTGGTCCAGCCCGCCCAGCGGGTGAGCTTCCGCGTCACCGCCGACGCCATGGGCCGATGGGCCTTCCACTGCCATCTGCTCTATCACATGGCGGCCGGCATGTTCCGGGAGGTGGTGGTCGCATGATCCGGATTTTCCCCTCGCGCGGCATCGCTCTTGGCGCTGCCCTCTTCCTGGCGCCGGCGATCACGGCTCCCGCCCTCGCGCAGGATGCCTCGCCCCCGTCGCCCGCCGCCACCCCTGCCCAAACGGCCACTCCCGCTCAGCACACCCCTTCCGCGCAAGGCTCTCAGGACCATGCGGGCATGGACATGCCGGGCATGGATATGACCGACACGAAGGCGTCCGGTAACGGCGCCACGATGGACATGGGCTCGATGCAGGGCGGCCAGGCCCCGCCGGACGCGCGCAACTCGGACGATTATGCCGACGGCTACCGCAACTCGACGCTGCCGGGCTATGAGATGGCCGACAAGCTCTCAATCCCCAAGATACTTGTCGATGAGCTTGAGTTCACCAGCGGCAACGAGGGTCAGGGCGTGGGCTGGACCGTGCTCGTCACCAAGGGTCAGGACAATGACAAGCTCTGGCTGCGCAGCCAGGGGCTCAAGAACTCCCGCGACCAACGTCTCGATCCGGAGAGCAGCGTCGAGGCGCTGTGGTGGCACAGCAAGAACCCGTTCTGGGGCACGCTGCTCGGGGTCAGGCAGGATCTCGGCAAGGGTGCGACCACCTGGCTGGCCGCCGGCGTCGAGGGACTGGCGCCCTATTGGTTCGACGTCCAGCTCACCGGCTATGTAGGAACCGATGGGCGTCTCGCGGCGCGCGCCAAGGCGTCCTATGAGGTCTTGTTCACCAATCGGTTGATCCTTACGCCGCAGGTGGAGACCAATATCTATTCGAAGCGGTCGAGCGATCGGCAGCTCGGCAGCGGCTTCAGCAATGTCGAGCTGAGCGGACGGTTGCGCTACGAGGTGTCGCGCAAGTTCGCGCCCTATATCGGCTTCGTCTGGGAGCGCGCATTTGACGGCACGGCCGATTTCCGTCGCCTGCGCGGGGAAGGGCCTTCCGAACACAGGCTGGTGATCGGCTTGCGCGCCTGGTGGTGATCCGCGGATGGCCACTCGAGGGGTCGACCGCGAACGCGCCGCGTGACAAGGCTGGATCGCAAGCCAACGGTCGCTGGCCGGCCTCCTTTTTCGTCTTGTTGCTCGCGGCGGCTGCGGCGTCGGCGGGACAGACGGCCATTCTCGCCTTCCTTCCGGCACTGGTCGACCCGGCTCGTGGCGCGCTATCGTCAAGCGCTCATGATTTTCATGTCGCGAGCCTGACCGCGGTCCATCCCCTGGCAGCCTTGCTGGCGGCGCCGCTCTGGGGCTGGATCGCGGACCGGGTCGACTATCGGGCGATGTTGCGCGCAGCGCTGGTCATCCTCGCCCTGGTGACCGCGCCGATCGGCCTCGTCGGGCTGCCTGAGCTTTATGCATTGCGCCTGGTGGCGGGGATGGCGTCGGCCGCCATCATACCGTTGGGCTTGCTCTGCGCGAGCTTTGCCGCAAACGAGCGCGCGGACCAGGCGCGGCGCTTCACCTGGCTGACCGCCTTCTTGTTTCTGGGCGATCTCGCCGGTCCGCTGGTGGCGGAGGTCTCGGCCGCGATCCTGCCCCGCGCTCCCCTCATGATCCTCGCTTTCGGCATCGGTGCCGTCGGGGCGGCGCTTTGCGCCGTGCGTCTGCCGCGCTGGTGTGCACCTTGCATCGATGGCGGAGACCTGCCCGCGCCGACGCTCGGCGCGACGCTGATCCTGCTTTTCGTCACGATCGTCGCGGGCGGCGGGCTGGCGGCGATGCATGTCAATCTCCTGGTGACGCGGAGCGTCATTTCGCTGAGCCGCGAAGAGATCGCCTGGATGCTCAGTCTCTGCGGATTGGGCATGCTGGCAGCACAGATCTTCCATGCGAGGCTCGATTGGCTGGTGACCATGCCGAGGCGGCTTGCGGGGCTGACGCTCGGCCTGCTGGCTGCGGCGCTCTTCCTGTTCCCTGTCGCCGCGAGCATGGCCGAACTCAGTGGGATCATCGTTGCTGCCGGCTGGAGCTCGGCAACCCTTCGATTGGTCACCAGCTTCTGGATCAGCGGTGCGGCAGCCCCTTCGGGTCTGAAGCTCGGTCTCCAGCATTCCGCCGCCAGCATCGGGCAGGCGCTCGCGCCGCTGGCGATCGCCGTCGTCGCTCCCGGGGCGCAGCACTTAGTCTTGTGGGGGATTGGTGGTCTGTCGCTGGCGCTGCTTGTGTCCTTGCCGCTCGCCTGGAGGCCGCGCGCCATCGTGAAATCTTCAGCGTGATGAGGGGTAGGGGGCATCAATGCGTATAGATCATTAGGAACCCTATCGCATGCTTCCGGGAGCCGTTCATGAAGACCCGTCTTTCTGCCGCCTTGCTGTTCCTCGCCCTGCCCGGCGCAGCGCTTGCGGCGAATGATGTCGTCGTCCACCGGGACCCGGGTTGTGGATGCTGTGAGAAGTGGGCCCAGGCGCTTCGCGCGAAGCTGGGCCGCACGGTCGTCATGCGCAACGATGCGTCGCGCGGGGCGCTTCAGCGGAGGGCCGGCATGCCGGGCACGCTGGCATCCTGCCACAGCGCGATGGTTGATGGCTATCTGATCGAGGGCCATGTCCCGGTCGCCGATATCAAGCGCCTGCTGGCAACCCGTCCCGTAGGCGTCAGAGGCATTGCGGTGGCGGGGATGCCGATCGGCTCGGAGGGCATGGAAGTGGCAGGCGCCGCCCGCCAACCCTATGCGGTGGTGTCGTTCGGCAGTTCGGGCCAGAAGGTCTTCGCGCGGCATTGATCACGCACGCCTCGGCTCTCGCTGGTGATTTCCTGTTTGAATGACTGGGACTTGCTCGCCCCCACCTGTATAGTCATTTGATGCATGCTCCCGCTCGCCCCCATAGCCGCGCATCCGCTCCCCGGACGAAAGCTGCTTCTGTGGGCGAACCCGCGGTCGACGCTGCCGGTGCGGAGAAGCAACCTCGCTATGTGGCGATCAAAGACAGCATTTTCGAGGACATCCGGGAAGGTCGCCTGAAGCCCGGCGACCAGACGCCGTCAGAGGCCGAGCTCGTCGAGACGTTCAAAGTCTCGCGCATGACCGCAAACCGGGCGTTGCGGGAACTGCAATCGGCCGGTGTCGTGGTACGGCGGGCGGGGCGGGGCAGCTTTGTCGCCGAGCCCCGGCCGATCGGGCAGCTGATCGAGATCCGCAACATCGCGGAGGAGGTGCGCGGCAGGGGCCACGCCTATCGCGCGCGCGTCATTTATAATATCGAGATACGGGCTGATGCGGAAAGGGCAGCTCTGCTGGAAGTCGGCTTGGGCACGCGCCTCTTCCATTCGCTTATCGTCCATCACGAGACCGAATTCCCAATTCAGGTCGAGGAGCGCTTTGTGCTGGCATCTGCTGCGCCACGCTACGGAGAGAGGGATTTCAGCGCCTCGACGCCGAATGAATATCTGACACGTGTTGCCCCGCTCGAGCGAGTAGAGCACCGGGTGTGCGCGGCGATGCCGGATACAGCCATGCGAACAATGCTGGGCCTCGCTGAAGGAGAACCAGTGCTAATGATGACGCGCAGAACCTGGAGTCGCGGACGTCTCGTATCGCACGCTTGGCTCACGCACCCGGGCAATCGGTTCGAGCTATCGGCGGCTTTTTCTGTTGGGACCTAGCGATCAGCCCGCGCCCAACTTGACGGCCGATTTGCGCCTGCGCCGCAACCATCGCACGTCGGCGCGACTGAAGCTCTTAAACAGCAGGTAGAAGCCCGTCCCCGACAGCCACAAAGTACCGAACGCAACGAAGACGATCAGCGGGTGATTGAAGCTGGTGCGGTTCATATAGTCCATATTGTGGAGCATCCAGAAGAAATCCCAGGTGCGCCATGTGTCGCCGCGCATGACCAGGAATCGGCCGGTGTCGGCGGAGATGTAGGCGCTGCTGTTCTCTGCGTCCGCGAAATCCAGTCGCCACATGGTGCCTTCGTGCTCGCGCGCTTCCACATTCGGTTCGGCGAGCAACGTTGCCTTGCGGATCGGTGCTTCATTCACCATCGTCGCGACGTCGCGCGCGACCTGCTCGTCGACCCGAACCGGGGCGCCGCTCGTCGCGTCGATTAGCCGCGTGCCCGTGGTGGATCGAAGCTCGTAGACGGGGCGTGTGGCAAGGGACCGCAAGGCGATGCCGAGCACGGGACCATCAAGAGCGAGCTTTGCCGGCGCAATATAGTCACCGGCAGGTAGGGCGTGCTGATGGCTGGCCTGCGCACTGTGTCCGCCGACCTTCTCCTGATCGAGCAAGGCCATCATCGAGCCGCTCAGAGCCCAAAGGAGAAACTGCACGCCCAGGATCAGGCCGACCCATTTGTGGATGCGCCGAAAAATGAGCGGGGTGAACCGGATTTTCTTCATGCCTTCTTCCTGCGCCGCGGGAACGACCAAAGCAGCAGCCAAGCCCCGGCCAGCGCCATGGCAAGGGCACTCCAGGTCGCCACGCGCAGCAGCGGATTGTTGACGTCGGAGCGATCGTCATAGTCCATGATGTGCAGCATCCACGCGAAATCGAACACGCGCCACAGCGCATGGCGGCGCGAGATCAGCTCACCGGTCTGCGGAGAGAGATACAGGGTTGGCCGGTTCCAGGCATCGAATTCGACCTGCCAATAGGGAGGCTTGCGCGCCTGCATTTCCAGTGGCGCCGTCGTCAGCAGCCGGGCTGCGACGATGTCCCCGGTGCCGCTGTAGATGCGCCGAGCGGCGGCGCGGATTTGTGCCTCGCTCAAATCGGGGATGGGCTGTCCCGAACCTGCATCGAAGAGTCTGACGGCGCAGATCGGCTTTCCACATCGCGCCGGGCTGAGGCTGCCGGGGGCCGGCCGCCACAATTCAATGCTTTCGAAGCGTCTCGATGCGGTGCCGGTCCAACGCTTCGAGCAAAGCCCTGCCGATCAGCGGCTTTGCGAGAACATGATCGAAGCCCGCCTCAGCGGCCCGCGAGGCCAGCAGCGTGTCATGAAAGCCTGAGATCATGATCGCGCGTCCCGACCATCCGATCTCGCGAAGGTGACGCAGCATCGCGAATCCGTCGATGTCGGGCATGCGATAGTCGAGGATGACGCAGTCTGCCTCCTTCGCGCGGGGGTCGGCCAACAGCGCGTGGCCGGTCGTATATCCCCACACGGCATAGCCGCGCGATCTCAGCAGCAGCTGGAGGCCACGCCGCACGCCGGGATCGTCGTCGGAGACGAGGATGGTGTATCTGCCATCATGCTGAGTGGAACGGACCGATGGCATTGCGAGAAGCGGACACCCGTGTGACGATTGCACCATCGATCGCATATCGCGCCTCGTCCCGTCGCTACGTAGAGGTCGCAGTCACTTCGGCTTGCGGCCCATGCCCGCGGCAAAGGCGATCCGCAGGGCTTCGGACAAATTGCGGACCTCGAGCTTGGCCATCAGGCTCGCGCGATGGACCTCGACCGTTCGCGATGAACAGCCCAGGTCATAGGCGATCGTCTTATTGGGCAGGCCGTTCGCCAGCCCTTCCATCACATCACGCTCCCGGGGCGTCAGTGCAGCGACCCGCACGCCGGCTTCAGAGGTTTCCAGAGTGCGAAGGTCGACATCGTCGAGACGCGCGAACGCGCGGCTGACGGCGCCGAGCAGGGCGGCTTTCTCGAAGGGCTTCTCGAGAAAGTCGACCGCGCCGCCTTTCATGGCCTGCACCGCAACCGACACGTCGCCATGGCCGGTCAGGACGATGACCGGCATATTGACCCCGCGTGCTGCCATGGCGGCCTGAATCTCGAGACCGTCCATCTCGGGCATGCGCACGTCGAGGATGACGCAGCCGACGGCCGCCGACTTCGCCTCCTTGAGAAACTCCACGCCCGAGGCATAGGTCACGACGTCGTAGCCCGCGGTCTTGAGCGCAAAGCTCGCCGCCTTGCGGATGCTCTCCTCGTCGTCGACCAGATGGATGACGCGTCTATCCCCCATGTTCCTCCTCCGCCCGCGCATGGATCAAGGTAAAATGAAAGCGCGCGCCGCCGCGGTCGGGGCGCTCCATCCAGATACGGCCCCCATGCGCTTCGATGATGGTCCGGCAGATCGAAAGGCCGAGGCCCATGCCGTCGGCCTTTGTCGACTTGAACGCCGTGAAGAGCTGCTCCCGGACCTCGTCGGCGATGCCGGGGCCGGTATCCTCCACGGTCACCTCGATCAGCCCGTCAGGGCGCAACCTGGTCGCTACCTTGAGGTCGCGAACAGGACACGCCGCCATCGCCTCGATGGCGTTGCGCATCAGGTTGACCAGCACCTGCTGGATCTGCACCCTGTCGACGAGAACCGGCGTCGCGGCGGGATCGACCGCGAAGAAGCTGCGGATGCCGCGCTCGCGTGCACCGACCAGCGCGAGCTCGCTCGCCTCGGCGACAACCTGCGGCAGATCGTGGAGGCTCTTGTCGACCTCGCCGCGGGCGACGAAATCGCGCAGGCGCCGGACGATATGGCCGGCCCGCAGCGTTTCCTGTGCCGCATCATCCATCACCGACCGTAGCGACACGAAGGGTTCGTCGTCCCGCTCGTCGAGCATGTCGCGGATCGTCTCGAGATAGAGCGCGACCGCGGCAAGCGGCTGGTTGAGCTCATGCGCGAGGGTCGAGGCCATCGTGCCCATCGCGCTCAGCCGGGAGACATGGACCAGCTCTGCCTGCAGTTCCTTGAGCCTGAGCTCATCCTGCTCCTTGGCGGTGAGATCCCGGATGAAGCCGGTGAACAACCGCTGCCCGTCTTCACCGGCCTCGCCAACCGACAGCTGCATCGGGAAGGTCGAGCCGTCGCGGCGCTGGCCGACCACGACGCGGCCGAGGCCGATGATCCGGCGCTCGCCGGTCTGGAGATAATGCGCGATATATTCGTCATGCCGGTCGCGATCGGGCTGGGGCATCAGGCAGGAGACGTTGCGGCCGACGAGCTCGGTTTCCGAATAGCCGAACAGGCGTTGGGCGGCCGCGCTGAACGACGTGATGTCGCCGGTCTCGTCGATGATGATCATCGCATCGGGGACGGTCGCCAGGATCGACTGGAGATGCTGCTCGCGGGTCTCGATTGACGCCCGGACCGCCGCCTCGTCGGTGACATCGCGACTGATGCAGGCAAAGCCTCGATGTGCGTCGCCTTCGAACAGGGCGCTGATCGTCAGGCGCGCGAGATACTCCGCTCCGTTCTCGCAGACCCGCCACGCTTCGCGCTCCAGCGTGCCTTCGTGAAGGGCGGCCGCCAGGTCTGCGCACGGGCGGCCGGCCGCAATCTCGTCGGGCGGGTAGAACAGGTCATGGGGCTGTCCCAGGACGCGATCGAGGGGCCAGCATTCGGCACGCTCGCCTTCTTCATTATAGCTCAGCACGATCCCGGCAGGATCGAGCAGCGTCAGGACATGGCCGCCAGCCTGTCGCAGGAACAACGGCGCAAGCCGCACCACCTCCCTGGCAATCTCGTCCGCCCCGCGCCTCGTGTCGACCATCGGCCGGCTCACATACCTGGCCGGGCGCACGTATCCGGGCGTAGCCCGACCGTGCCACTCAGCGCCGCGCGAGTATGGCCTTCATCTCGTCGATTTCCTGCCGCTGCGAGCGCTTGATCGCTTCGCAAAGCCGGATGACTTCCGGATCGCTGAGCTTTGCTTCCTGGCACATCAGGATCGCCCCGGAATGATGTGGGATCATCGAGCGCAGAAAGGCCGTGTCGCCGATCGTGGTCTGGGTGCGGATGAGTGCAAAGCTGCCGAAGAAGGCGACCAGCGACGCGGCGATCAGCGCGATGTTGGCGGCCTTCGACACGAACATGTGTCGCATGGCGAGGATCATCAGCACCACCATCGGTGCGACCATCATCAGCGTCATGTAGAGCATGTTGAGGTTGTTGTAGAAGCTGTCGAGCCCGTCGATCATGACGAACATCACCAGATACATGATGACGCCGCTGATGACGGTCTGAACGGCAAGGCTCCAATAGGCACCCATCTTCCGGGTGTTCATGTGGGACGAATGGTCCATGGCGTATCTCCTTCGCTCGGCGCCGGCCGACCTGGGTATGAGTGTAACGCCCCGCTCTCTTGTTCGCCCCCGCCATCAGCCGTCCTGATGCTAAAACCAGAAGCGAACGCCGGCGACGAAGCTGGTGGCATGGACGTCCTCGCCCGCAAGCCTCGACAGCCGCGCCGTGTCTCCGGCTTTGCGCAGATAGGAAACGCCGATGTAAGGTGCGAACTGGCGGCTGAATTCGTAGCGCAGGCGCGCGCCGAGCTCTATGTTGACCAGCCCCGAACCGATGTCGTTCTCCGGAATATCCTGCGCGGCGAAATTGACCTCGGCGCGCGGCTGCAAGATCAGGCGCTGGGTGATGCGCTGGTCGTAATAGCCCTCGACCCGGCCCAGAACATCGCCCTTGGTCGAGAGGAACAGCGCGCCTTCGACCTCGAACATGCCAGGAGCCAGGCCCTCGACGCCGATCGTCGCGTAGGTGCGGTCGGGCCCGCGGCCGAAGTCCTGGCGGATACCGCCCTGAAGATTGAAATAGGGGTCGATGGCCCGGCTGTAGAGCACCTGCACCTCGGCGCTGTCGATGCCGCGGCCGAACTCGCCTTCGCCCTCGCTCTTGAGCCAGAGGCGGTTGATGTCGCCGCCGTAAAAGCCTTCGCCATCCCAGCGATAGCCATCGCGGCCGCTATGCGCCTGATACTCGAACAGGTTGAGCAGCACCTGCCCGAAATTGTTGCCGCCGCTGTCCTTCATCATGATGTCGCGCGAGCGCGCCATCTCGCCGCCGGGAAAATCCCGATCGGCGAAGTGGTCGCCTGGGGGCGGCGGCGGGGGCGCATTGCCGGCCGGAAGTGCGGTGCCGGTCATTTGCATGCCGGGCATGGCGGGCGTTCCCGGCGTCGCTGTCTGGCCATGCTGCGCATGGTCCATCCCGGGCATGTCGGGCATCGCGCCGTCCTGATGCTGGGAGTGGTCCATGCCCGGCATCTCCGGCATTGCGGGAGACGTGGATTGCGGCTGACCGGCCGCATTTGCTTGCGCCGCGGGAGTGGTCTGGTGCTGCGAATGGTCCATTGCCGGCATGGTGTCCGGCGCTGGCTTCTGAGCGCGCGGCCTGGCAGTGGGCTTGGGGCGCGGCGCGGCGGCCTTGTCCTTCTTTTTCTCCTGCGCCGGCCGCGCCCCGCCCGGCGGCGCCATGCCGGGCATGTCGTGCATCGAATGATCCTGGGCAAAGGCGGGTGCGGCGGCGAGAAGGGCGATCGCGCTCACCAGCGGCGTGAGGATGCGGGTCATTGCGCGTCTCCCTTCGGACGCACGCTCACGACCCGCATCATCCCTGCATGCATGTGGTAGAGGAGATGGCAGTGGAAGGCCCAGTCCCCGACCGCGTCGGCGGTGAAGTCCCAGCTCACCTTGCCGCCGGGCTGGACGATGACGGTGTGCTTGCGCGGCGCATGGTCGCCATGCCCGGTCACCAGCTCGAAGAAATGGCCGTGGATGTGGATCGGATGCCCCATCATCGTGTCGTTGATGAGATTGACGCGCACCCGCTCGCCTTCGATGAACGGGATCGGCTCGTGATGGTCCGACATTTTCTCGCCGTCGAACGACCACATGAACCGCTCCATGTTGCCGGTGAGGTGGATGTCGATGCTGCGGCTCGGCGCGCGCACGTCTGGATTGCGCTCGAGCGCCATCAGATCCTTGTAGACGAGCACCTTGTGGCCGACGTCGGTGAGGCCCTGGCCGGGCTCGCCGGTGCGGTCGACGGGCATCGGCGAGATGGTCTGGACGCTCGGATCGCGCTTCACCTGCGGCGCGTTCGAGAAGTCGCGCATCTTCATCGAACCCATCGCGTGCCCGCCATGATCCATGCCCGCCATCTGGCCATCGGCGCCCATCGCGCCGTGGTCCATGCCGGCCATCGATCCATGATCCATCCCCGAATGGTCCATGCCCGCCATGGCGCTGTTGTCCATGGTCGCCATCGCTGCCGCCGCGCCGGTCGCGAGGCGCGCGGACGCGTTCTTCTCGGCCGTCGGATCGACGCCCCGCATAGCGCCGCCCGACATATCCATGCCTTCCATGCCCGGCATCGAGGACATGTCCATGCCCATGTCCTTCATGTCGGCGAGCGGCCGTTTGCGTAAGGGAGGCACCTCGCCAGCCATGCCGGCGCGCGGCGCGAGCGTGGCACGCGCCATACCCGAGCGGTCGATGGCCTCGCCGACAAGAGTATAGGCCTTGTCCTCGCCTGGGCTGACAACGACGTCGTAGGTCTCGGCGACACCGATCTGGAACTCGTCGACGGTGACGGGCACCACATTCTGCCCGTCGGCCTGGACGATGCTGAGCGGCAGGCCGGGTACGCGGACGTTGAAGGTGGTCATCGCCGACGCATTGATGACGCGCAGCCGCACCCGCTCGCCCGGGGTGAAGAGCGCGGTCCAGTTGTCCATCGGACCATGGCCATTGACGAGATAGGTGTAGGTCGATCCGGTGACATCGGAGATGTCGGCGGGGTCCATCCGCATCTGGCCCCAGTCGAGCCGGTCCTTGAGTGGCTGGTCCTTGCCCGAGAGCAGCCCGGCCAGCGTCTGGCGCTGGAAGTTGAAATGGCCGGGGTTGACCTTGAGACGCCGGAAGATCGCCTGCGGCGAGAGTGCGCTGTGATCGGCGAGCACGATGACATGCTCGCGGTCATAGGCGACCGGATCGGCACCGGCGGGGTCGATGATGATCGGGCCGTAATGGCCTTCCTGCTCCTGCAGGCCCGAATGGCTGTGATACCAGTAGGTGCCGCTTTGCACGACGGGGAACTGGTAGAGGTAGTTCGATCCCGGCTTGATGCCCGGAAAAGACACGCCCGGCACGCCGTCCATATTGGCCGGCAGGATCAGCCCGTGCCAGTGGATCGAGCTGTCCTCCTCGAGTTGATTGACGACGTTGAGCCGCACGCGCTGGCCTTCGCGCAGCCGGATCAGCGGGGCGGGGACCGTGCCGTTGAGACCGATTGCGCGGAACTGGCGCCCGTCGATGCTCATCGACTGCCGGGCGATGGTCAGCGTGATGTCTTCGCCCGACACGGTCGGTAGCGTCGGTCGCATCCCCGGCGAGATGGTCTGCGCCCAGGCAGGCAGCCAGGCTGATAATGCGGCGCCACCACCGGCGAGGGCCGCGCCGCGAAGGAACTGGCGGCGGTCGAGGGCAGAAATCATTCGGTTTGTCTCAGCTTGCGGAAAGAGGGCGGACCTATTGGAAATACGCAGCCCACCCGCCTGCCCCTCAAACTTTCTTCAAACTTTCCGCGAGGCGCGCCCGGGCGCGGTAGAGGCGGGTCTCGACGGCCTTCTGGGAGATGCCGAGGATCTCGGCGGTTTCGGCTTCCGATTTCTCGTCGATCGTCCGCAGGATGAGCGTGTCCTTGAGCGAGGCGGGCAGGGCGGCGATCGCCGTCATCGCCTCGGCGAGTTGCTGTTCGGCATCCAGGGCGCGGTCGGCCGAGGGGGCGTCGTCGACGATATGTTCGGCTTCGCCCAGAGGAAGGGCGAAGGAAAAGAAATTGCGGACCGCACGGCGACGGCGCCAGTCGTGGCATTTGTTGATGACGATCCGCGACATCCAGACCGGGAAGGGCCGCGTCCCATCATAGCGGCTGAGCGCGGAAAAGGCGGCCACGAAGCTCGCCTGAGTGACGTCGAGCGCCTCGTCGGGGCTACCGACATGGCTGCGCACGAGACGGTGTACCCAGCCCTGATGCCGGCGGACCAGCTCGCCATAGGCCGCTTGCCGGCCCCCCAGCGCCAGAGCCGCAAGCTCCCCGTCCGAGCAGTCGGGGAGGTGGAGCGTCATTTTTTCTCGGCCGTCAGCGCTTTCACGACGGCGTCGTCGAACTTCACCGTCTGGTCGGGGCGGAGCACCGCACGCATCGCGAAGATATGCTCGAGCGTTTCCTTCTGCAGCGCGCCCATCGCCTGGTGTGACCGGTCGACGGCGGCGGAGACCTGAGGCCCATAGCCATGTTCCGACCTGATGGCCTGCGCGAGCCATGCATTGTCGGCGCGCAGTTCCGCTTCCAGGGCCTGTCGGCGGATGGCGTAGCGGGCTTCGATAGCCTCGAGCCGTGCATGTTGCGCGCTATCCAGCTTGAGATCGCGATGGAGCAGGTCGTGCAGCTCATTCTCGACAGGGGGCGCCGGCACGACATAGAGCCGGCCGATCACGACCCCCGCTACTGCCGCAACAAACGTCAGCAGCACGAGAAGGAGAAGGCCGCGGCGATCGCGCATCATTGCGCGCTCAGCAGCGTCGAAGGAGCGAGCGCGAGCCGCGCGTCGAAGGGCGATGCCGCAGCATCTGCCGAACGCACTGGCACCGCGGAACCGGCGATGCCGATGAAGAGCGCGACCGCGGCTGCGACACCGAAGGTCGTGGCGCTCAGGCGCGGCATGGCCTGGAGCCGGGCGATCTCGGCCATGACGCGGCTGTCCAGCCCGGCAAGCCGGGGATCGAGGGGGGCTTCCCGCAACCGGCTGAGCATGTCGTCGAGGTGGTCCATGATGTTTCTCCGTCTTCTCTTCTCAATACGCAGGGTGGTCTTCTAACCCTTGTCCGGGAACAAAAAGAAAATTGCGAGGGGTGCAGGTCGCGGCTGCGTATTCTCTCATGTCACTGACAGGAGAATGTCCAAATGCGCTTCTTTTCGCCGCTCGCAGCCATCGCCGCCGTCGGCCTGAGTGTTTCTGCTCCGGCCTACGCCCATCCCAAGCTCGTGTCCTCGACGCCCGCCGCCAACGCCAGCGTCCCGGCGCCGTCGCGTATAACGCTCACCTTCAGTGAAGGTCTGATGCCGAAGCTGTCGGGCGCCGAGATCGTGATGACCGGCATGCCCGGCATGCCCAACCACCGCATGGCGGTAACCGGCTTCAAGACGTCCGTCGAAGGCGACAAGACGCTCGTGCTGACGCTCGCCAAGCCGCTCATGGCGGGCAGCTATCAGGTCGCCTGGCACGTCGTCTCGACCGACACGCACCGCATCCAGGGCAATCTCGCCTTTACCGTCAAGTGACGCCATGAACGACGTGGCACTCGTCGCCGTCCGCTGGGCGCTCTACGTCGATCTCGGCCTGCTGTTCGGCCTGCCGCTGTTCGCGCTCTATGCGCCCGGCGGCGGCCGGATGGTGCAGCGGCATCTGCCGATGGCGGCAATGGTGGCCGGTCTCGCCTGTCTCGCCCTCCTGCTGTCGGCGCTGGGGTTCGCGTTGCAGGCTGCGGCGATGACCGGGCTGCCACTCGCCCAGCCTGATCTTTCCATGGTCGCAGAGCTGTTCAACGGCACTTCCATGGGAACGGCGCTGAAGGCGCGCCTCGTCGCGCTCCTCGTTCTTCTGCTCTGCATCCCCTTCTATCGCCGGCAATCCCGTCCTGCCTTCATCGCCTCCACTCTGGCGGGCGCGGTCGCGCTCGCGACCCTCGCCTGGAGCGGGCATGGCGCGGCCGGCGAAGGCGAGGCGGGCTGGCTGCAACTGCTGGCCGATCTCATCCATCTGCTCGCCGCCGGCGCCTGGGTCGGCGCGCTTGCCGCCTTCCTCGCGCTGGTTCTTCCCAGGCTCGCAACCGATGATGTCGCCGCTGAAGACATGGACCAGGTCACACTGGCCGAGGAAGCCCTGCGGGGTTTCTCCCTCGTCGGCACGATCATCGTCGCCCTGCTGATCCTGACCGGGACGGTGAACGGCTGGTTTCTGGTCGGCCCGGGCAACATCGCCTCGCTCGGTCAGTCGAGCTACGGCCTGCTGCTCATCGCCAAGCTGGTGCTGTTTGGGGGCATGCTGGGCCTTGCCGCGCTCAACCGCTACCGCCTGACCCCGGCACTGGCACAGGCGATCGAGGAAGAGGACGCGCCACGGGCGCAGGCGCTGTTGCGCGCGAGCCTCTTCGTCGAAGGCGGGCTTGCGATCGTCATTCTCGGGCTCGTCGCCTGGCTGGGGACACTATCGCCGCCCATGTCGATGTAGCTTATCGTTTCGGACGCCTCGCGTTGGGAGAAGCCAATGCAATCCTACACCCCGCCGCTCGGGACCGGATCGACGAAAGACTATGATCGCGCGATCCGCCTGTGGACGCGGGAGAAGCGGTGGCGTGCCGCCATGCTCGCCGCCCTGGCGCCCAAAGCCGGTGAGACGGTCGTCGACGTCGGCTGTGGCACCGGCAGCTTCGCGCTGATGCTCAAGCAAGCCGAGCCCAGGACGCAGGTGATCGGTCTCGATCCCGATGCCGAGGCGCTCGACATCGCGCGGCACAAGGCCGCTGCGCGGCAGGCCGATATCGACTGGCGTCAGGGATTTGCCAGGGACGTGGCCCCGGGCACCGCCGACGCTGTCGTATCGAGTCTCGTGCTGCATCAGATGCCGGTCAGGGAGAAGGCGGCAACCCTGCGCGCCATGTTCGCCATGCTGCGCCCGGGTGGCCGCCTGGTGATCGCAGATTATGGCCGCCAGCACGGTCTCATGCGGCTCGCCTTTCGCCTGACCGTGCAGCGACTCGATGGCATCGATGATACCCGACCCAACGCCGACGGCGTGCTCCCCGGCCTGATCGCGGCGGCCGGCTTCAGGCATGTGGCCGAGACGTTTCGGCTCTTGACCATCACCGGCGCGATCGAATTGCTTACCGCGCATCGACCGGCGCAGGCCCAGGGCCTTACGGTTGCGAACGACCTTGGCTGATCCCGGCCGAGCGACCGGGTACGCCGATTTGGCCGCTTAGGCGATTACGTATTGACCCTGACACGGTGTCAGACCCTAGATCGTCAGGCGTCGAAAGGAGCAAGGCGATGAACGAGACACATGGAGCGGCGCATGGCGGCGGTTGCTGCGGCGGCCACGGCGGCGCGAAAGCGGCGACCGGCATCAAGGACCCGGTCTGTGGCATGACCGTCGATCCGGCGACCACCGCGCACCATGCCGATCATGGCGGTGAACGCTATCATTTCTGCAGCGCGGGCTGCCGGGCAAAGTTCATCGCCGATCCCGAGCGCTATCTCGGCCCGCCGGCACCGCCGTTCGCAGCGCCCGTGGGCACGATCTGGACCTGCCCTATGCATCCCGAGATCCGGCAGGACCATCCCGGGTCCTGTCCGATCTGCGGCATGGCGCTCGAACCCGCGACCGTGACCGCCGACAGCGGTCCCAGCCACGAGCTGGTCGATTTCACGCGGCGTTTCTGGGTTGGCCTGGTGCTGGCCCTGCCGGTGCTGATCCTCGAGATGGGGGCGCACCTGTTTCCTGTGATCCATCGCCTCGTGCCGATGTCGACCTCGGTATGGATCCAGTTCGTGCTGGCGACGCCTGTCGTGCTCTGGGCGGGCTGGCCGTTCTTCGAGCGTGGCTGGGCCTCGCTCAAGACCCGCAACCTCAACATGTTCACCCTGATCGCGATGGGGACGGGGGTCGCCTGGATCTACAGCGTCGTCGCGACGCTCGCGCCTCAGCTGTTCCCGCCTGCCTTCCGCGGCGAGGACGGCATGGTTGCCGTCTATTTCGAGGCCGCCGCGGTGATCACCGTTCTCGTGCTGCTCGGCCAGGTGCTCGAACTGCGCGCGCGTGAGCGGACCTCGGGCGCGATCAAGGCGCTGCTCAACCTCGCGCCCAAGACCGCGCGCCGGATCGCCGCCGACGGGAGCGAAGAGGAGATCAGTCTCGATCTGGTCGCGGTCGGCGACCGCCTGCGCGTGCGGCCGGGCGAGAAGGTGCCGGTCGACGGCGTAGTCGAGGACGGCCGCTCCTCGCTCGACGAGTCGATGGTCACCGGTGAATCCATGCCCGTCACCAAGGCCAAGGCCGACACGGTGATCGGCGGCACGCTCAACCAGACCGGTGCGCTGGTGATCGTCGCCGACAAGGTCGGACGCGACACCATGCTTGCGCGGATTGTCCAGATGGTCGCCGAGGCGCAGCGCTCGCGCGCGCCGATCCAGCGCATGGCCGATCAGGTGTCGGGCTGGTTCGTGCCCGTGGTCATCGCGGTTGCGGTGGTCGCGTTTATCGCCTGGGGTATCTGGGGCCCCGAGCCGCGCTTCGCCTATGGGCTGGTGGCGGCGGTCGCCGTGCTGATCATCGCCTGTCCCTGTGCACTGGGTCTCGCCACGCCGATGTCGATCATGGTGGGCGTCGGCCGCGGCGCCGGACTCGGCGTCCTTATCAAGAATGCCGAAGCGCTCGAGCATATGGAAAAAGTCGACACGCTCGTCGTCGACAAGACCGGCACGCTGACCGAAGGCCGGCCTGCCGTCACCCAGATCGTGCCGGCGCCCGGCTTCGACGAAGCCGAACTGCTGCGGCTTGCCGCCTCGGTCGAGCGGGCCTCCGAGCATCCGCTCGCGCTGGCGATCGTCGAGGCCGCCAAGGATCGCGGCATCCCCACGAGCGACGTCACCGACTTCGATTCCCCCACCGGACGCGGCGCGCTCGGCACCGTCGACGGCCGCCGGATCGTGCTCGGTAATGCGCGGTTCCTCTCGGAAGAGGGCATAGCAACCGACGCGCTGGCGGAGCAGGCCGACGCCCTGCGCCGGGATGGCGCCACCGCGATCTTCATCGGCGTCGACGGCACCGTCGGCGGCGCCTTTGCAATCGCCGATCCCGTGAAGCAGACGACGCCGGAGGCCCTGGCCGCACTCAAGGCCGAAGGCATTCGCGTGGTGATGTTGACCGGCGACAACCGCACCACAGCAGAGGCGGTGGCAAGGCGGCTCGGCATTGACGATGTCGAAGCCGAGGTACTGCCCGACCAGAAGAGTGCCGTCGTCGCGCGGTTGAAAAGCGAGGGGCGCGTGGTGGCGATGGCCGGCGACGGGGTCAACGACGCCCCCGCACTGGCTGCCGCCGATGTCGGTATTGCCATGGGCTCGGGCACCGACGTCGCGATCGAGAGCGCGGGCGTGACGCTGCTCAAGGGCGATCTCATGGGCATCGTGCGGGCACGGCGGCTGAGCCAGGCGACCATGTCCAACATCCGCCAGAACCTGGTCTTCGCCTTCATCTACAATGTCGCCGGGGTGCCGGTGGCGGCGGGCGCGCTCTATCCGCTGTTCGGCATCCTGCTCTCGCCGATCATCGCGGCCGCCGCCATGGCGCTCTCCTCGGTCAGCGTGGTCACCAACGCGCTGCGCCTCAACCGGAAAGCGCTGTGAACATCGGGGAGGCGTCGAAGCAAAGCGGGGTCTCGGAGCGGATGATCCGCCATTATGAGAAGATCGGCCTCATCCCGGCGCCGCCGCGCCGGGGAGCGGGTTATCGCGACTATGGCGAGAGTGACCTCCATCGCCTGCGGTTCATCGCCAATGCCCGCGATCTCGGTTTTCCGATCGAGGAGATCCGGACCCTGCTCGGCCTGTGGGCCGACACGGGCCGCAGCAGCGCCGATGTAAAGCGGGTCGCGTTGGCGCGGGCGGAGGAATTGCAGCGCAAGGCCGAAGCGCTGACGACCCTGCGCGAGACCCTCGTCGATCTCGCCGAGCGCTGTCATGGCGACGAGCGGCCAGATTGTCCCATCATCGCCGAACTGAGTCTCGACAGAAAATGTTAGCGCCGGCCGCCTCTCGGACCAGACCCGCTCTGGCGGCCGGGGTGCTGATCGCACTTGGCATTCTCACGACGGGCCTCGCGATATATTTCCTCGCAGTCCGCCCGCCACTGCTGGCGGAGGATCTTCGCCATATCGGCGGCAACCCGCAGACCCTTTCGCCGGTATTGCGGGACTGGTTCGGCGGGATAGCTGGCTCGCCCGTGCGACCGCACTGAGCCTCCTGATCGTATTTGGCCGCTTTTCATACAGCAATGTCGTGCTGAGCTCTGACTTCTGGGGCTGGCATATGCGAGGCAATCCCTCCGTAGGACTACGGAGTGCGCAGAGGCTTCCTGCGCTTCAGGGCTTGTTGCACCGCAGCAGGAGCGAAAATGTGCAGAGTCGAAGCAATATCCCTGACCCGTTGGACGGTCTGGCCACGACGCTGGATCGGTCGAGCTTCGCCGCCATCGCGCAGCTGACTTCAGGCCAGTCGCCCGCCACTTTGGCGCAGTCTTTTTCCGACTGGTGGACGCACATTCTCTGCTCGCCAGGCAGGCAGCTGCAGCTCGCCGCCAAGGGCGGGCGCAAGCTGATGCGGCTCGCCGACTATGCCATGCGCAGCGCATCCGGCAGCGATCCCGAGCCGGCGATCGATCCGCTGCCCCAGGATCGGCGCTTCGCCGACGCAGCCTGGAAGCGCCATCCGTTCGACCTGATCGAGCAGGCCTTCCTGCTCCAGCAGCAATGGTGGCATGCCGCGACGACCGGCGTGAGCGGCGTCACCGGGCACCACGAAGCGATCGTCGAGTTCGCGACCCGCCAGATGCTCGACATGGTGTCCCCGACCAATTTCATCCCGACCAACCCCGTGCTCCAGCAGCGCATCCTCGAAACCGGAGGACAATGCCTTGTCGAGGGTGCGCGATTTTTTTGCGACGACCTGGAACGCCTGGTACGCGGGGAGCCCGCAGCGGGCACGGAGGCCTATCGGGTCGGCGAGAAGGTCGCAGCCACGGCTGGCAAGGTCGTGTTTCGCAACAGGGTCATGGAACTGATCCAATATGCGCCCGCAACCGAGACGGTGCGTCCGGAGCCGATATTGATCGTGCCGGCATGGATCATGAAATATTACATCCTCGACCTGTCGCCGGAAAATTCGCTCATCCGCTGGCTGGTAGGGCAGGGCTACACCGTGTTCTGCATCTCCTGGCACAATCCCGACAGCGCCGACCGCGATCTCGACATGGAGGATTATCGCCTGCTTGGGCCGATGGCCGCCGTTGATGTCATCCAGGCGATTACCGGCACCGAGAAGATCCACGCGGCCGGCTATTGTATCGGCGGCACGCTGCTCGCCATCACCGCGGCCGCGATGGCGCGCGATGAAGATGAGCGTCTGGCGAGCGTCACGCTGTTCGCCGCCCAGACCGAGTTCAGCGAGCCGGGCGAACTTGGTCTGTTCATCGACGAGGCGGAGATCAACCTGATCGATGCGATGATGTGGGCGCGCGGCTTTCTCGACAGCAGCCATATGGGCGGCGCCTTCCAGATGCTGCGGTCCAACGATCTGCTCTGGTCGCGCATCCTCTCGACCTATCTCATGGGCGAGCGCGAGCCGATGACCGACCTCATGGCATGGAACGCCGACGGCACCCGCATGCCCTATGCCATGCACGCGCAATATCTTCGGCGCCTGTTCCTCGACAATGACCTGTCCGAAGGGCGCTACGAGGCCGGCGGCCACCCGGTCTCGCTCTCGGGGCTGCGCATGCCGATCTTCATGGTGGGCACGGAAACCGACCATGTCGCGCCGTGGCGCTCGACCCACAAGCTCCACATGCTGACGGGCGCGGAGATCCGCTTCGTGCTGACGAGCGGTGGCCACAATGCCGGGATCGTCTCCGAGCCCGGGCATCCTCATCGCCATTATCGCATCGCGACACGGATGCAGGATGGCCCGGCGCCAGGTCCCGATGCCTGGCTGGAGCGGGCCGAGGTGCGCGAAGGGTCGTGGTGGCCGGAATGGAGTTCATGGCTTGGATCGCACTCGGGCGAGGCGGCGGCCCCACCGGCGATGGGCGCGCCCGAACGGAACTATCCGCCGCTCGGTGATGCCCCCGGGCGCTACGTGCTGGAGCGCTGAGCCATGGCCGCCGCCAACCTCATCGAGAACCGCACGTTCGACGAGATCGCCGTCGGCGATACGGCCAGCCTCACCCGCACGCTGACCGCCGACGACATCCAGCTCTTCGCGGCGGTGTCAGGCGACGTGAATCCGGCGCATCTCGACCCTGTCTATGCCGAAACGGACATGTTCCACAGGGTCATCGCTCATGGCATGTGGGGCGCGGGGCTCATCTCGGCGATCCTGGGAACCGAGCTGCCAGGGCCCGGTGCGATCTATCTCGGCCAATCGCTTCGCTTCACCCGCCCGGTGGGCGTCGGCGACACCATCACGGCCTGCGTCACCGTCGCGCAGAAGCGCGCCGAGCATCATGTCATCGTTCTCGACTGCACCTGTGTGAACCAGAAGGGCGAGACCGTCATCAGCGGCCAGGCCGAGGTCAAGGCGCCCACCGAGAAAGTCAGCCGGCCCCGCATGCCGCTTCCCGACGTGCGGATCGCCAGCCACGACCGCTTCCGCCAGTTGATGGCGCGCGCCAAGGACGGATCTGCGTGCGTCACGGCCGTGGTCCATCCGTGCAGCGCCGACGCCATGCGCGCAGTGGCTGAGGCCGCCGACGCCGGCATCGTCGTTCCGATTCTCATCGGCCCTGCGGCGCGTATGACGAATGCGGCGAAGGACGCCGGTGTCGATATTGCGGCCTTCCGGGTGATCGACGTCCCGCACAGCCACGCCGCCGCCGCCGAAGCCGTCGCGCGCGTGCGGGCCGGCGAAGCCGCGCTGCTGATGAAGGGCTCGCTTCATACTGACGAGCTCATGGGCGCGGTCGTATCGTCCGTCACGGGCCTTCGGACCGAACGCAGGATCAGCCACGCCTATGTGATGGACGTGCCCGGCTATCCGCGCCCGCTCATCATCACCGACGCCGCGATCAACATCGAGCCGACGCTTGAGGACAAGGCCGACATCGCGCGCAACGCGATCGACCTTGCCCATGTGATCGGGATCGAACAGCCCAGGGTCGCGATCCTCGCCGCCGTCGAAACGGTCAATCCGAAAATGCGCACCACATTGGATGCCGCGGCGCTCTGCAAGATGGCGGACCGGGGCCAGATCGAAGGCGCGCTGCTCGATGGCCCGCTCGCCCTCGATAATGCGATCAGCGAGGCGGCCGTGCGCGAGAAAAGTATCGTCTCGCCGGTCGCCGGCCAGGCGGACATCCTGCTGGTGCCCGATCTGGAGGCCGGCAACATGCTCGCAAAGCAGCTGACCTTCCTGGGCGGCGCCGATGCCGCAGGCGTGGTGCTCGGCGCGCGCGCTCCGATCATCCTCACCAGCCGGGCAGACAGCGTGCGCACGCGCCTCGCCTCCTGCGCGCTCGCGGTGCTGCTGGCGCGGGCTGCGACCAAGGCGGCTCCCGGCGTTGCGGGACAGCGCCGCGATGGCTGAAATCCTGTGCCTCAACGCCGGTTCGTCGAGCCTTAAGTTCGCGCTCTACGCCGAGCCGGGCACTGATGAGCCCTCTTTGCTGGCGAGCGGCAAGATCGAGAATATCGGCCTTGAGCCGCACCTGATCGCGCGCGATGCGAAGGGGGATGTCCTTGCCGAGCGGCGCTGGACGAAAGACGGCACGATCACGCACGAGACGCTGCTCGAGGATTTGCTGCGGGAGATCGAAGCCTCGGTCGGCGACGATCTGATCGCGGTCGGCCATCGGATCGTTCATGGCGGCACCGACTATTCAGCGCCGGCGCGGGTCGACGCGCCACTCCTCGCCGCGCTCGAGGCGCTTTGCCCACTGGCGCCATTGCATCAGCCCCATAATCTCGCCGCGGTCCGCGCCGTCTCCAGGCTGCGCCCCGCTGTGCTGCAAGTCGCCTGCTTCGACACCGGCTTCCATCATGGCCAGCCCCCGATCGCGACGCGCCTCGCGCTGCCGCGCGCGCTTGGCGAAGAGGGCATGCGGCGCTACGGTTTTCACGGCATCTCCTACGAATATATCGCGCGGCAGCTGCGTTCGATCGATCCCGATACAGGCGGTGGCCGCACGATCGCCGCGCATCTCGGCAACGGGGCCAGCCTTTGCGCGATGGCCGGGCGGCGCAGCATCGACACGACGATGGGGTTCACCGCGCTCGACGGGCTGGTGATGGGTACGCGCTGCGGCGCGCTCGACCCGGGCGCGGTGCTCTATCTTTTCCAGCAGAGGGGCATGACGGCGCGTGAAGTCGAGCATCTCCTCTACAGTGAGTCCGGCCTTTTGGGCGTGTCCGGCGTCTCCAGCGACATGCGCGCGCTTCTCGGCAGCGAAACGCCCGCCGCTGGGGAAGCGATCGAGCTCTTCGTCTGGCAGATCGCGCGCCAGGCCGGCGCTCTCGCGTCCTCGCTCGGGGGTCTCGACACATTCGTGTTCACTGCCGGGATCGGCGAGAATTCGCCTGAAATTCGCGCCCGCGTCGCCGGTCGGCTCGGCTGGCTCGGCGTGGACCTCGACGCGGACGCGAACCTCCGAGGAGATGCAGTCATCAGCGCGCCGTCCAGCCGTGTCGCCGTCCGCGTCATCCCGACCGATGAGGAAAGGATGATCGCTATCCACGCCGCCGATCTGCTGCGTGAGGAGCCGAAAGCATGAAACCTCTCGTCGATCTTACTGGCAAGCGCGGCCTGGTGATCGGTATCGCCAACGCGCATAGCATCGCGGCGGGTTGCGCCCAGGCCTTTCACGACTGTGGGGCGAGACTGGCGGCGACCTATCTCAACGGAAAGGCCGAGCCGTTCGTGGCGCCCGTCGCGGAGACCCTAGGAGTCGAATGGCTCGCCGCGTGCGATGTCCGGGTGCCGGGCGAAGTGGAGGCCCTGTTCGAGCGGGTGAAGTCCGAATGGGGCGGCCTCGATTTCCTGCTTCACTCGATCGCTTTCGCGCCGAAGGAGGATTTGCACGGCCGCGTCGTCGACAGCTCGGCCGAAGGCTTCGCGCTGGCGATGGACGTCTCGTGCCACAGCTTCCTGCGCATGGCGCGTCTCGCCGAGCCGCTGATGTCGGATGGCGGCTGCCTGCTGTGCGTCACCTTCTACGGGTCGGAGCGGGTGGTCGAGCACTACAACCTGATGGGGCCGGTCAAAGCGGCCCTCGAAAGCGCGACCCGCTATGTCGCGGCTGAGCTTGGCCCCAAGGGCATTCGCGCCCATGCGATCTCGCCAGGCCCGATCGCGACCCGCGCTGCCAGCGGCATCGACCGCTTCGACGAGCTGCTCGAACGGGCCGCGGCGACGGTCCCGCAGCACCAGCTCGTGACCATCGAGGATGTCGGAGGGCTCGCCGCCTTTCTGGTGAGCGATGCCGGCCGCCATATCACCGGCACGATCATTCCGGTCGATGGCGGTCAGCACCTGCTCGGCTAGGGCGGCTCGCCGCGATCGGGGGCTATCCTATTTGTCGCTGGTGGCCTGCTTCTCGCCGTCGCCCGGGCTTTTCTGCCCGAACCATGGTCCGACAATGGCAGCAAAGGCATCCAGCGCCCCGGGAGCCGTCGGAGCGCTCGCGACGGCCTGCCAGGCCTGCTGCCATTCCTCGAACGCCGATCTTGTGCCGGCAATCATATGCTCGCGGACCGTGGCCATGTCCTCGAACAGTGCCCGCGGTCCGGCCGGGCTGACCGCGCCGGCGTCCGACGTCTTGTCCGTCGCGCCCGCAATCGAGGCACGCGCCTCTTCGGCGAAGCGGCCGGCGGCGCGGTTGCCGACCTCGAGCGACTCTTCGCCACCTTTCCGGGCGACTTCGGCGAGCTTCAGCATCAGGCCGACATTCGCTTTGGCGAGCGCGGCGAGTTGATCAACGGGATAGGGCATGAAACGGTGAACCTTTCTCTTCGCGTTTGAGCTCTGGCATATCGGGCATAGCGCCCTGGCCTGAGGCCCATCGCGTCGCGCCGCCGTTATTCGGCGAGGCTGAATCAGAGAGAATCGGTAACTCTACGTATGCCGAATCTGCGGCTTGCCTGCGACGCTCAGCCAATGCACTTTTGGCTTGTCGTCCATGTCGTGCCCGCGGGCAGCGACTTCTACCCGTCCCGTCATGATCGCGGCACGGTCGGGCATGATTATGGTCTGACCCGGCAACCGGCATGGGCGTGATACCGTCCATAGCCAGGCTCGGCCGGATTGCGGCGCTGCGCGGTCCCGTCCTCGACGTCGAGTTCGACGAAGGGCCGCTGCCCGCGGTCAATGAAGCGCTGCGCGTCGATGCATCGTCAGGCCCGCTGGTCGCGGAAGTGCAGAGCCATATCGATGACCGCACCGTCCGCGCCGTCGCGCTTCAGCCGACCTCCGGTCTCGCTCGTAATGTCGGCGTGACGGCCTTGGGCGCCCCCATCGCGGTCCCGGTCGGAGACAAGGTTCTGGGGCGGCTCCTTACGCCGACCGGGCAGGTGGGTGACGGCGGCGCGCCGCTTGGGCCGGATGTTCCATTGAGGCCCATTCACCGCGCACCCCCGCCGCTCGAAGACCAGAACGCGGCGACGGCGATGTTCGAGACTGGCATCAAGGTCATCGATCTGCTCGCGCCGCTCGCCCAGGGTGGCAAGGCGGCGATGTTCGGGGGCGCGGGGGTGGGGAAGACCGTGCTGGTGATGGAACTCATCAACGCGATGGTCGCGCGCTATGAAGGTGTTTCCGTCTTTGCCGGCATCGGAGAGCGATCGCGCGAGGGCCATGAGCTGCTCACGGACATGCGCGGCTCGGGCGTGATCGACAAGACCGTGCTCGTTTTCGGGCAGATGAACGAGCCGCCGGGCGCGCGCTGGCGGGTAGGGCTGACCGCGCTCACCATCGCCGAATATTTCCGCGACGAGCAGAAGCGCAATGTCCTGCTGCTCATGGATAATGTGTTCCGCTTCGTCCAGGCCGGCAGCGAAGTCTCCGGCCTGCTCGGACGCATGCCTTCACGCGTCGGCTACCAGCCGACGCTGGCCAGCGAAGTGGCCGCGCTGCAGGAGCGCATCGCCTCGGTGCATGGAGCGGCGGTGACCGCGATCGAGGCGGTCTATGTGCCCGCCGACGATTTCACCGACCCTGCGGTCACCGCCATCTCCGCCCATCTCGACAGTTCCATTCTGCTCTCGCGCGCCATGGCGGCCGAAGGCATCTATCCCGCGGTCGATCCCCTGGGATCCTCGTCGATCCTGCTCGATCCGCAGGTCGTGGGCGATCATCATTACGCGCTCGCCCAGCAGGTCCGGGAGACGATCGCGCATTATCGCGAGCTCCAGGACATCATCTCGCTGCTCGGTATCGAGGAGCTGGGCCGCGAGGATCGGCTGATCGTCGGCAGGGCGCGGCGGCTGCAGCGCTTCCTGACCCAGCCCTTCATGGTGACCCAGGCCTTCACCGGGCAAGCCGGCCGTTCTGTGGGGCTGGCCGATACGCTGAAGGGCGTCACGGCCATCCTGGCCGGCGCGACCGACGACTGGCCCGAGAGCGCCTTCTACATGGTAGGCGATATTGAAGAGGCACGCTCTCGCGTGGGGCAGGGCGCATGAAGCTGCGGATCACCGATCCGACCGCGATCCTCGTCGACACGGACGTCAGGTCGGTTCGCGCCGAGGATGCCAGCGGCAGTTTCGGCATCCTGTCGGGCCACGCCGATTTCCTGACCGCGCTTGGCGTCTCGATCGTCTCCTGGCGGGGCGCCGATGGCGCTCCAGGCTATTGCGCGGTGCGCAACGGCATTCTGACCGTAAGCCACGGCACGGGGGTCGCGGTCGCGACGCGCGAAGGCCATGTCGGCGATGACCTCGGAACGCTCGAGCATGACGTGCTCGCGCGCTACCGCGAGCGCGACGAGGGCGAACGATCCGAACGGACCGCGTCGGCGAAGCTCAGGATGCAGGCGATCCGCCATATGGTCGAGGCCCTGCAGGGTGGTGGCCGGGAGCTTGGTCTGTGACCGCGGACAAGCCCGAGCAGCCGATCGTCGAAGCCATCCGGACCCGCGCGGAACGGCGGCGGCTTGCGCAGCGGCTTCCTTCCGTCGCCCGCAATCTCGGCCAGATCGGCGTGCTCGGCTGGCAGATCGTCCTGCCCGCGCTGGTCGGTCTCGCGATCGGCCGCTGGCTCGACCACCGGCTGGATAGCGGCATCTTCTGGACCGCGCCGCTCCTGCTCGTCGGGCTCGCCCTCGGCTGCTGGTCGGGCTGGCGCTGGATGCACCGGCAATGAGCCAGCTCTCCCCCATCCTGTTCCTGGCCCTCGGATTTGCGGTCGGCCTCGCCCATTTCGCGGCCATCGCCAGAGAAGCCGACCTCGTCACCCATGGCGGCCCGGCATCGCGCGCGATCCTGCTCAGGCTCGGGCGTCTCGCCGTCACTATTCTGGTTCTCGTCATCGCCAGCCGGCAAGGGTGGCCGGCGCTTCTTGCCGCAACAACCGGCTTCATGGGCGGGCGCCAGATCATGCTCCACCGGCTCGGAGGCGCCCGATGAAATTCGCGTCACCACTTGAAAGCCATGTGCTGTTCGCGATCGGTCCGGTGCCGATCAGCCAGCCGGTCGCCACCACCTGGGGCATCATGGCCTTCCTTACAATCGGAAGCTGGCTGCTGACCCGCCGCCTTGCGTTACGCCCAACCCGAGCCCAAGCGGCGCTCGAGCTGGTCGTCGAGACCGTCGCCGGCCAGATCCGCGAGACGATGGAGGCGGAACCGCAGCGTTATCTGCCGCTGATCGGCACGCTGTTCCTGTTCCTGCTGGTCGCCAACTGGTCGTCGCTGATCCCCGGCGTCGAGCCGCCTACCGCGACCCTCGAAACCGACGCGGCGCTGGCGCTGATCGTCTTCGGCGCGACGCTCTGGTTCGGCGTCCGCGCGCTCGGGCCCAGGGCCTATCTCGCGACCTTCGCGCGCCCCTCGATCCTGCTCGCCCCGCTCAATATCGTCGAGCTCTTCACCCGCAGCTTCTCGCTGATGGTGCGCCTGTTCGGCAACGTCATGAGCGGCGTCTTCATGATCGGCGTCGTGCTGAGCCTCGCCGGGCTGCTCGTCCCGATCCCGCTCATGGCGCTCGAAATGCTGACCGGCGCGGTCCAGGCCTACATTTTCGGCGCGCTCGCCATGGTCTTTATCGGGAGCGCTATCAGCGAGAACGGCGCCCGCCCGCCATCCAAACAGGAGTCCCCCGCATGAACTGGATCCATCTCGCCAGCATCCTCGGAGCCGCTTTCGCGATCTCGATCGGCGCAATCGCCCCGGCGCTCGGGCAGGGCAGGGCCGTCGCCGCCGCGATGGACGCGATCGCGCGCCAGCCCGAAGCCGCCAACACCGTCTCGCGCACGCTGTTCGTGGGCCTCGCGATGATCGAGACGATGGCGATCTACTGCCTCGTGATCGCGCTGCTGCTGCTCTTCGCCAACCCGTTCGCCTGACATGCGGATCGACTGGTGGACGCTCGCGCTGCAGGCGGTCAATGTCCTCATCCTCGTGTGGCTGCTCGGACGCTTCCTGTTCCGTCCGGTGATGGATGCCATCGCTGCCCGCCAGGCATCGGCCCAGGCGCTGCTCGACGAAGCGCGGGAGGCAAAGGACCGGGCACAGGCCGAAGCGCAGGCGCTCAAAACGCAGAATGACGGCTTCGTCGCGGATGCGGCGGCTCGCCGCGCCGAGATCCGGACCGAGGCCGAAGCGGAGCGCCAGCGCCTCCTCGCGCAGGCCAGGCTCGAGGCGGACGCCGTCGTCGAGCAAGGCCATGCGGCGATCGATGCCGAACGCGGGCGGGTGGCGGCGCAGTGGCGGGAAAAGGCAGCGAACCTCGCCGCCTCGATGGCAGGCACGTTGCTCGCTCGTCTCCCGCCCGAGCAGACGGTGCAGGCCATGGTCGACGCGCTCAAGGCGCGGCTCGGAGACCTTTCCGAGGCGGATCGCCGCAGCCTGGCGGCCGCCGGGCCCGTCACCGTCGCGACGCCCGCGCCGCTGACGGCCGATCTGCAGACGCAGGTAGCGCGCGCGCTTGGCGAAATCCTGCCGGATACCGCGACCCCGATCTTCGCAGTCGATCCAGATCTCATCGCCGGCGCGGAGCTTCGCACGCCCCACGCCGTCGTGCGCAACAGCTGGCGCGCCGATCTCGACGCCATGGTTGAGAGCCTCAATGAAGACGATCATGGCCGGATCGCCTGAAGACTGGCTGACGCAGGCCCAGAGCTGCATCACGCGCGCCAATCTCGGGCCGCGTGTCGATGCAATTGGCCGGGTGGAATCGATCGGCGACGGCGTTGCCATGGTCTCGGGCCTTCCGGACGCGCGCCTCGACGAATTGCTCTATTTCGCCCGGGGCCAGACCGGATTCGTCCACACGCTCGACCGGGACCGGATCGGCTGCGTGCTGCTCGACGATGCCGCCCAGGTGGAGGCAGGAGACACCGTAACCGGCTCGGGCGAGGTGGTGCGCGTGCCGGTTGGCGAGGCATTGCTTGGCCGAGTCGTCGATCCGCTCGGCCGTCCGCTCGATGGGGGCGCGCCGATCCGGGCCAGGCGCTTCGATCCTGTCGAACGGCCGGCGCCGGCGATCATCGAACGCGACCTCGTCGTCCAGCCGGTGCAGACCGGCACGCTCGCAATCGATGCGATGTTCGCCATCGGCCGGGGGCAGCGCGAACTCATTCTCGGCGACCGCGCCACAGGCAAGACGGCGCTCGCGGTCGACACGATCATCAACCAGCGCACCAGCGACATGATCTGCGTCTATGTCGCGATCGGCCAGAAAAGCTCGGCGGTCGCGCGCGTGGTCGACCAGGTGCGGCGGCATGGCGCGCCGGACCGCACCATCTTCGTCGTGGCGAGCCCCGCCGCGGCGCCGGGGCTGCAATGGATCGCGCCGTTCGCGGGCTTCACGATGGCCGAGTATTTTCGGGATGGTGGCGGCCATGCGGTGGTGGTGCTCGACGATCTCACCAAGCATGCCGCGACCCATCGCGAGATCGCCCTGCTGACCGGACAGCCGCCCGGGCGCGAGGCCTATCCCGGCGACGTCTTTTTCCTCCATTCCCGCCTGCTCGAACGTGCGGCGCGTCTCTCGACGGAGAAGGGGGGCGGTTCGCTCACGGCTCTGCCGATCGCGGAGACCGATGCCGGCAACGTCAGCGCCTATATCCCGACCAATCTGATCTCGATCACCGACGGTCAGATTATTCTCGACGCGAAGCTGTTCGCGCAGGGGCACAAGCCCGCCATCGATGTGGGCACGAGCGTGAGCCGGGTCGGCGGCAAGACGCAGCTTCGCGTCCTGCGCGACGCGAGCGGGACCATGCGCCTCGACTATGCGCAGTTCCTCGAGCTCGAGATGTTCACCCGCTTCGGCGAGCAGCCCGAGCCGCGTGTCCGCGCCCAGATCGAACGCGGCAAGCGCTTGCGCGCCTTGCTCGTGCAACCGCTGTCGAGTCCACTACGGGTCGTCGACCAGGTGGCGCTGGTCGTGGCGCTCGGCGAAGGGTTGCTCGATGGCATGGCGGTCTCGGAGATATCGTCGCTCCGCACGCGGCTGCCCGCCTGGATCGACGATCACGTCCCCGATCTATGCGCGCAGATCGAGCGGACTGGACAGATCGACACCGCGCAGCGGTCCGCTCTGATGACGACGGTGAAAGCGCTGATCGAAAGCCAGCCGGCCGGTTCTGCATCATGAGCGATCGCCTCGCCGAGATCGGCCAGCGGATCGAGACCGTCCGCCAGCTCGGTGCGGTGGTCAACGCCATGCAGGGCATCGCCGCGCAGCGGGCGCATCAGGCGCGCGCGCTGCTGCCTGCGGTGCGACGCTATGCGGAGACCGCCCGCACCGCCATTGGCCAGGCGCGCCGCCTTGACGAGCCACTGGCGCGTTTTCCGGCGCGGGCGGTCGGTGGTGCGAGAGGCGGCCTTATCCTGTTCGGTGCGGAGCAAGGCTTTGCCGGGGCCTTTCCGGAGCAGCTGCTCGACGGCGCCGCGGCCGACATGCAGGACAGGCATATTCTTCTGATTGGCGCGCGCACGGCCACGCTTGCGGCCGAGCGCGGTCTGCGCATCGCATGGAGCGCGAGCATGCCGAGCAAGGCCGATGCGCTGCCCGCACTCGCGACAAGCATCATCGACGCGCTGTACGACTATCTGGACGAGGTCGGCGCGGTGCCCATCACCATGGCTTATCCGGTCTGGAGCAGCGGAAAGGGCGTCTCGATCGTGCGCGCGAGCCTCCTGCCGCTCGACCTCGACACTTTCCCCGCGTCCACGGCGGATTTGCCGCCGCTCGTCAATATCAACGCGGCGGACCTTATCGGCGACCTGACCGCGGAATATGTCTTCGCCCACATCTGCGCGGCTGCGGTCGAGACGTTCGTCGCCGAGAATGAGGCACGGCTGCGCACCATGGCGACCGCCCGCAGCCACATCGATCGCAAGGGCGAGGCCCTGCGCCTCGAGGAGCGCCTCACGCGTCAGGATCAGATCACCAGTGAAGTCGTCGAACTGAGCGGCGGGCGACATCGGCGAGAATGAATGCAGGGCAGGCATTTCTGCTGTTCAGCAAGAAACCGCAGAACCGCCATTGTCGTCGGGATCAAGGATGGAGTTGAGCATGCACTATAGTAGCGGGAACTACGAAGCTTTCGTGCGGCCCCGCAAACCTGAGGGCGCTGACAGGAAGACGGCCTGGTTCGTCGGCTCGGGTCTTGCGGGACTGGCAGGCGCGGCGTTCCTGATCCGCGACGGCGGCGTCGCCGGCGAGCATATTACCATCCTTGAGGAGCTGCATGTTCCCGGCGGCGCGCTCGACGGCCTCGACGTCCCGGAAAAGGGGTTCGTCATCCGCGGAGGGCGCGAGATGGAGGAGCATTTCGAATGCCTCTGGGATCTCTATCGCTCGATCCCTTCGCTGGAGATCGAGGATGCGAGTGTGCTCGACGAATTCTACCGGCTCAACAAGGACGATCCCAATTTTTCGCTTCAACGCGTGACGCAGAACCAGGGCCAGGATGTGCCCGACAAGGCTTTGCTGACACTCGGCGGTCGCGCGCAAAAAGATCTGATCTCCGTCTTCCTCGCGACGCGGGAGGAGATGGAGAACAAGCGGATCAACGAAGTCTTCGGCGATGATTTCCTCAGGAGCAATTTCTGGCTCTACTGGCGCACCATGTTCGCCTTCGAGGAATGGCATTCCGCGCTCGAGATGAAGCTCTATCTGCATCGCTTCATCCACCATATCGGCAGTCTGGCGGATTTTTCCTCGCTCAAGTTCAACCGCTACAACCAATATGAATCGATGGTCCTGCCGTTGGTCAAATGGTTGCAGGATCGCGGTGTCAGATTTCGCTACGGCGTCGAGGTCACCGACGTCGATTTCGACATCCAGCCCGGCCGCAAGCAGGCGACCCGGATTGCCTGGATCGAAAACGGCGTCGAAGGCGGCGTCGATCTCGGCGCCGATGATCTCGTCTTCATCACCATCGGATCGCTGACCGAAAATTCCGACAATGGCGATCATCATACACCGGCCAGGCTGAATGAGGGGCCGGCGCCGGCCTGGGACCTGTGGCGCCGGATCGCGGCCAAGGACCCGGCCTTTGGTCGTCCCGACGTGTTCGGATCGCACATCCCGGAAACCAAATGGGCGTCGGCGACCATCACCACGCTCGACGCGCGCATTCCGGCGTACATTCGCAAGATCGCCAGGCGCGATCCGTTCAGCGGCACGGTGGTGACTGGCGGCATCGTCACGGTCAAGGACTCGAGCTGGCTGCTGAGCTGGACGGTCAGCCGGCAACCCCACTTCAGGAAACAGCCGAAGGACCAGATCGTCGCCTGGTTCTATGCCTTGTTCGTCGACCGGCCGGGCGACTATGTGAAGAAGCCGATGCAGGACTGCACGGGCGAGGAGATCACGCAGGAATGGCTTTATCATCTCGGCGTGCCGGTCGAGGACATCCCCGGCCTCGCCGCGACGGGGGCGAAGACCGTGCCGGTGATGATGCCCTACATCACCGCCTTCTTCATGCCGCGCCAGGCCGGCGACCGGCCGGACGTGGTGCCCGAGGGCGCGGTCAACTTCGCCTTTGTCGGCCAGTTTGCCGAGTCGAAGCAGCGTGATTGTATCTTCACGACGGAATATTCGGTGCGCACGCCGATGGAGGCCGTCTACACCCTGATGAAGGTCGAACGCGGCGTGCCGGAAGTGTTCAACTCAACCTATGATATCCGCACGCTTCTGGCCGCAATCGGGCCGCTTAGGGATAGCAAAGGGATCGACATTCCCGGCCCGTCCTTCCTGCGCAAGCTGTTGATGAAGAAGCTTGAAGGCACAGAGATCGCCCAGCTGTTGGAAGAGTTTCATCTCCTTTCGCGATAGCAATCAAGCGCGACCCTTCGCCTGGGCTCACGAAAATTCCGCCAAAAGCTGATGAACAACGTCGATGCATCCCGGCAGGCACTATGTCCGCGCCATCAGGTGACACGCAGAGATTCAACCGCAGCAGCCCTGGCCGCCTTTACCTACAGCGGCCTTCCCATTCCAGCCGCAAAGGCGATCCGCAAGGTTTCGGCAAGGGTACGGACTCCAAGCTTGGACATGATGCTCGCGCGATGGACTTCGACCGTCCGTGAAGAAATGCCCAGATCATAGGCGATGGTCTTGTTCGGAAGGCCTTGCGCAAGGCCTTCGAGAACATCCCGTTCGCGCGGTGTCAGTAGATCGACCTGTCGGCATGCCTCGGCTTCGTCGAGAGCGCGCCCCTCGGCCGTGTCGATGCGCGCGAACGCTCGGTCTATCGCATCGAGCAGCAGCGCCCGTTCGATAGGTTTGGCCAGGAAATCGACAGCACCCGCCTTCATCGCTTGGACAGCAAGCGCAATGTCTCCGTTGCCGGTCAGCATCACGACTGGCATGCTTATATCCATCTGCGTCAGCGCTGCCTGAACCTGTAGACCGTTCATGTCCGGCATGTGCATGTCGAGAACGATGCTACCTCTTTCAGCTTCATCTGCAATTTTCAGAAAGTCGACTCCCGAGCCATAGGTCTCGACGGCAAATCCCGCTGTCCTTAATGTGAATCCTACAGCTTTCCTGATTGTTTCTTCGTCATCAATGACATGAACGACGCGCTTGCTCTCCATGGCCCCCCGGACGTGTTGGCATTGCTGCGCACCCCAGCGGGCACAGCTTCAAAGGGGAGACCTTCTACGGGTAGGACCATGGTCCAAGGTCAAGGCCGAAATACCGCCGCATCACAACAGGCAAGGCAGGTGCTCGGCGAGAGGGGGGTAAGCGACCCGGCATCATGTGCCGAACTTTGCGAGATGACCGCTCTTGCGAACGGGGCGGCGCTCCCTCTGGTCTCCCGGCGGCAAGGCGCCGCAAGACGCTGCCGCCGGGAGTGGGCACGCCTCTTGGGGGATGAGCGCGCTGGTTGCTCCTAAGCTCGACGCGTCATGTTGTCATGGCAAGAAGCTGATAATCGCTATTCTGTGTCAGCAGCGCGCCGTAACGCCGATGTCCGGGGCGGATCGCAGCTCCGCTCGCGCGCCGCTACGGCACGGCGAATCCGATTCAGCACGAACCGGTGATCATAGGGTTGTGAGATCGAAGGCTGATCATCGCAGAGATCGCCCGCCTTCCGTGTCGCAGTTTCGATATTCCCGGCGAGGATGGCACCGATACCGGGTTGTTCCTGACGAACCAAGGATGCCAGGCCCGCGCCGCGCTCAGCGCGATCGAGCCAGCGCAGCGCTGCCATCACATCGTCGACCGGCACCGGGATGCTGGCGGGCGACGGAGGGCCGGTTGGCCCTCGACGGCGGAGCGATCGGACGCCCAGGATGCAAGGATGGCGGGCTTCACTTCGGGCTCAAGCTGCGGGTGCCGAGCAACGATGAAGGGATAAAGGAACGAGCGTGTGTGCGACATGACATATCCTCCTTTCCTGCCGCGACTTTCTCCGAAAGCGGAGTTCCCAGAAGATTGGTTCGGACTCGCTTAGGTTCAATGAATGGGAATGCGCCCGGCGTTTGGCGGGCGTTCGTTTTCATCGTGCATTGAGCATTGAGTACTGAAGAACTGACGCGCAGCGCACCGTTCAGATCCCGCGGCGAACGGACTCCGCAATCGCCGGCATCACGTCGATATCATTCGAAGTATGTGCAACAGCGTTCGTGCTGACGATCCTCTCGACGAGCCCACCCAGGACTTGCGCTGCATCGCCGGCGAAAAGCGGATGCACGACCACGCAATCCGGTCGCGTGAACCCCATGTCGACCAGCTGGCGCGCCGCCTCGGCGAGGGTTCGGCCGGATGAGGCGATATCGTCGACCAGCACCGGCTGGCGATCGAGAAACGCTGGGGCATTCGGAATCGAGATGGTGACGTCACGGTCGCCGGACCGGATTTTCTCGCACACGAGAAACGGAGCATCGGCATCGGCCGCCACCTGCGAGACCCACTGTTCGCTTTCCAGGTCCGGACCGATGATCAGCGGACGAGCGACATTGCGCTTGATCCACGAGGCCAGAAGCGGCGCGGCATGAACGACCTGGGTCGGGATGCGGTAGATTTCCGACAACGCATGATAGCGATGGAGATGCGGATCAACCGTCACCAGCCAGTCGAGATGGCGAGACAGGATCGCGGCAAAGGTTCGCGACGTCACCGCCTCGCCGGGATGGAAGCGAATGTCCTGGCGCATGTAAGCGAGGTAGGGGGCGACGAGCCCGATCCTGCGAGCGCCCAGATCGCGCGCGGTGTCGGCTGCGAACAGCAGCGGCAACAGCTTGGCGTCCGGATGATCGAGACTGCACAGCAGGATGACCTCGCGGTCGCTGATGTCGCTTACGACCCTGAGATAGGTTTCCCCGTCAGGAAACTGACGATGCTCGATCGTGCCGACCTCTGCATCGAGCGCGGCGGATAGCGGCTGTGCCAGGGCCTCGCTGCCAGACAGCGCGAACAGCACGGGACGGTTCATAGCGCTTCAATCCCGAAGATCGGCCCGTCGCTCACCGCATAGGCCGCCGCATAGTCGAGCTCGCCCGGGCTCTCGGCATGAATGGTGCACAAGGGAGCCCCGGCATCCACCATCTGGTTCAGCCGACACTGCAGCGCGACGCCGGCGGCCTTGGCCATCGGCGCGCCGGCAAGCTTCGCGACCGTCGCGAGCTTGCGATTGTCGATACTCACCAGGCGGCCGCTATAGGGAGCGATCATATCCTGTTGGAACCGGGCGACCGGTGGAGCCCGCATGCCGCCCTGCGCTTCGCAGATACGTTGGAACTTGACCCAGGCCCGGCCGCTTTCGAGGCACGCCCGCGCACGCGCATAACCTTCGCGGGCCGGGGCTGCGTCCGCGAGCTCAAGCAGTCCTCCCGCCAGCTCGCAGGCCCGGTGGGCGAGATCCTCGGCGCCCGGCTGCCCCTGGAGCACGGCAAGGATATCCTGCGCCTCGAGCGCCGGACCGATGCCCCGTCCGATCGGCTCGGCGCCGGGGCCGCGCATCACGCGCGTGCGAAGCCCGAAGGCTTGGGCGACAGAGCTCAGCGCCCGCTCGAGCGTGTCGGCGGCATCGGCGCCGCGTACCTTGGCGGTCGGCCCGACCGGGATGTCGATGACCAGATGGGTCGCACCGGCCGCGATTTTCTTGGACAGCACCGAGGCGACCATCTGCCCGACGGCATCGATATCGAGCACCCGTTCCACGCCGATGATCACATCGTCGGCAGGGCTGAGGTTGACGGCGCCGCCCCAGGCGATGCAGCCGCCTTCGCGCTCGACCACCTTGCGGATTGCGGAAACGTCGAGGTCGACAGGTGCCAGCACCTCCATCGTGTCCGCCGTGCCGGCCGGTGAGGTGATCGCCCGCGACGATGTCTTGGGCATGATCAGGCCCTCCGCGGCCATGATCGAGACGATGATCGGCGTGGTGCGATTGCCCGGCAAGCCACCGACGCTATGCTTGTCGACGATGACCGTTCCGGGCCACTGCAATCGCTCGCCGACATCGACCATCGCCCTGGTCAGGCTGATCGTTTCGTCCGTATCGAGCGGGACCGCTGAGCAGGCCGTGACGAACGCCGAGAGATGGACATCGCTATAGCGTCGCTCGGCGATGTCGGTGATGATCGCTGAAAAAGCCCCGTCACTGAGACGATTGCCATAGGTGCGCCGACGCACTTCGGCGAGCGAGGCGAGAGGCTGGGCGTGCGCGATCTCGACCGGATCGCCATCGCTGACGCCGAGCCGCTGCCATGCGGATTCGGAGAGGCCGATCTCGCCGGGCGCTGGAGTCTCCGCGGAGCTGTGCAGCAGCGAGACGACGATTTCCCGCCCGCCGGCGCGCAGCGCGACCTGCGCGCGGGACGCAAGACCTTCCGAGCGGCAGACGGGACAGTCGTGGCGCATGACCGCGATCAGATCGCTTCCGGCAGCCGACAGGCCGATGCGGCGTGCCCGCAGCGTCGTCGCGACAGGCTCTGCTTCGGCGTCCTCGATGATCCCGGGCTTCACGCGAGCATGCCCCAGCTACCCAGCGCCGGTACGCTGCATGCCCAACCCAGTTCCTCCGAGACACGCTTCGCCAGGACCTGGGCGCCGGTCGGCTCGCCATGGGTGACATAGACGTGGCGCGGGGCCTCGTGCAGCGACCCGAGCCAGCGCATGAGTTCGTCGCTGTCGGCATGCGCCGAGAGCATCGTCAGGTTGGCGACCTCGGCTTCGACCGGGATATACTCGCCGTGGATCTTGATCGTCCGGGCGCCGCCGATCATGGCGGCGCCGCGGGTGCCCGCCGCCTGGAAGCCCGAGAAGAGGATGAGGTTCTTCCCATCCGGCGCGAAGCGCTTGAGATGGTGGAGCACGCGGCCGCCCGTTGCCATTCCACTGGCCGAGATGATGACCTTGGGGGCGGGGTTGGCGGTGAGTTCCTTGGATTCCTCCACTTCGCGCACATAGTGCGCGACGCTGCACGCCGCTTCGCACTCGGCGCGAGCCAGGCGATGCTCGTCCATGAAATCGCACATCAGCCCGCTCGCGTTGATCGCCATCGGGCTGTCGAGGAAGATCGGGATGTCGCGGAGGCGTCCCTGCGCGCGCAGACGCGAGAAATGATAGAGAAGCGACTGAACCCGTCCCACGGCGAAGGCCGGGATCACCACCGTCCCGCCTCTCTCGACGCATCGCTCGACATGATCTCCAAGCGTCTTTGTCGGATCGACCTGCTCGTGGCGCCGATCGCCATAGGTCGATTCCACCAGGACATAGTCGGCGCGCGCGGGCGGCTCGGGATCCTTCATCACCGCATCGCCGTAACGGCCGATATCGCCTGAGAAGAGGATTGTCCGCCCCTTCCAGTCGATCTCGATCGACGCCGCGCCGAGGATGTGGCCGGCGCGATGATAGCGCACCCTGATGCCGTCCGTGACTGCATGCCACGCTCCGAACTCGATCGGGCGGAAGAGCTGCAATGCCAGACGCGCGTCGGCCTGGGTGTAGAGCGGCAGCGCCGGCTGGTGCCTTGAGAAGCCGTGCCGGTTGGCGAACTCCGCATCCTTTTCCTGCAGATGGCCGCTGTCGGGAAGAAGGAGCTCGCACAGGGCCGCGGTCGCCCGCGTTGCAAGGACGGTACCGTCCCAGCCCAGGCGCGCCATGCGCGGCAGCGCCCCCGAGTGATCGAGATGAGCGTGGGTCAGCAGGACCTGGCCGACATCCGCGACTTCGGGTGGAATTGGCGCCCAATTAAGGCGGCGCAGATCCCTGGGTCCCTGAAACAGGCCGGAATCGACCACGATCTGAGTTTCACCATCGTCCACCAGATAACGCGACCCTGTGACCGTTCCCGATCCGCCGAGAAAGGCAACGCCGAGACCATCGGCCGGGCGCTTGGCCAGATCGATCCTTGCTTCACGCTCGAAGATGGTCACGCGGGAATGGTGCCGTTTCTTTCTCTTTTGCATGGACGCGGGCCTGCCTCTCACGATTATGTTCGTGAGCGCAGCATTGGTTCGCGGACGCCGCACGCCTATACGCAAAATCCGCAGCACGACTGCTGCTCCCCGACAGCTGCGTCGCCCGAACGCCGATGGCCGATCCCATCGATCGCCTTACCCATGCCTGCGCGATGCCCGGGGGACTTCGGTCTCTACTTATACCTTGCTCCTTGGACTCGAGCCTATGCTGCCCGGACGTTGACCAGAAGAGGACGGCATATGGGCGAACATGACCATCGCATGCGCAAGCGCGGCAAGATCGTTCTGATCGGCTTCCTGCTCGTCGCTAGCTTCTTCCTCCTCACCGAGCATACCGCGCACTTCCTGGGTGTGCTGCCCTATCTCATCCTGCTCGCCTGCCCGCTCATGCACCTGTTCATGCACCGCGGCCATGGTGGGCATCAGCATGGCCATGAGCCCGGTCAGGCACCCGCCGGCTTACCGGCCAATCCCAACGGCCGCATCGAAGGAGATTCGCGATGACGCACGCCGACTATGGCTATGGTCTGTGGGGGCTCGCGCTGGTTAACGCCGCCGTTTTCATCCTCTTTGCGTTCAGCTTCTTCAAGCCGGCAACTAAACGAGACTGGCGCAGTTTGGGGGCGTTCAGCGCTTTCATCATAGCGCTCTTCGCGGAAATGTATGGCTTCCCGCTCACGATCTTCGTGCTTTCGGGGTGGCTCCAGTCGTATTTCCCCGCTGTCGACTGGTGGAGCCACGATGCTGGACATCTCCTGGAGATGATGTTCGGCTGGCGAGTTAATCCCCATTACGGTCCATTCCACATCGCCAGCTTTGTGCTGATCGGCGTGGGTTACTGGCTGATCTCGGTTGCATGGACGGCCCTTCACTTGAGTCAGCGCAAACACCAATTGGCCCTTACTGGGATTTATGCCCGGATCCGGCACCCGCAATATGTCGGCTTCATTCTCGTCATGCTCGGCTTTTTGCTACAATGGCCGACCCTTTTGACCCTTGCTATGTTTCCGGTGCTCGTCGTGATGTATATTCGGCTGGCTCGGCATGAGGAAAAGGAGGCTCTAGCCAGCTTCGGCGAGGTTTACCGCGATTATATGGCTCGCGTGCCCGGCTTCATTCCGAATCTGACAATCCATTCGCGTCGAAGAAGGCCATGGCGATCCTTTGACGGGAATGGCTGATGTAATTGCCGGCAAGGTCAATGCTGACGTTCTGACTGGCCTTATTATTCGGACATCGTTACCCGACCTCACAGCACACTACTGCAGCAACCCCGGTTCGACTGCGCAATCATCTTGGGAGGGCAAGTTCGCCTTGCACGGGCAGATTCGGTGTGGAGCTGATGCCCGGCACTAGACGCAGAGCATCGCCGATCAAGGTATAGACGGCGTGGCGCTGGCCGCCACGGTTCCGATGGTCGACGCGATAGCCCTGATAATGTCGGCGGAGCAGGCCTGCATTCACCAGTTCGGAAACGGCGCGACTGAGATTACTCTTGCCGGCTGTGCGAATGCGTGCCCGCATTTCCTCCGCGATCACGCCGCGCCTTTTCTCCAGATCGCCGGGGAGCAGTCCGTTTCTAGCGAGGTCGCTCTCGACCCGCTCGGCCAGCGTAATGCTGCGCGGACCACGCTGGGCCATCGGGGTCAATGCGTCGCATAGCCAATCGCGCAGGGAAACGAGCCCATCGTTCCGCCTGACCCAGGGACCGGCGCTTCCATCTGGCCCCGCCACCTGGGCGATCAGGTTGAGCAGCATGAAGGCATAACGGGGCCGGCTCGATACGGTCGCCAGCGTCTCGAGCACGGCCGCGACATCACAGCCAATGGAGGGTTCAAGAGGCTTGCCTGCATGAAACATAACATGATGGAATCAAGCACAAAGCAGGATCAATGTGAATCCCAAATCGGCGGCCGCAGACGGGTTGTCAGCTATGACACTTTGCCGGCGGATAAAGTGTCATAGGCGATCCATTCTAATCGTAGATTGTTGCGAATCGTTCTCAACTCATCCTGATAATCATGGCGCTCGCCGCTTAGGTCTGGACGAGCCGTCTCCTCGCGGACGAGCTTCCGTCGCCTATGGCGAACAGGATAAAAGACTGCGGCCGCCTTGATGATCTCACGCGCTTTGCGGCGGACTGTCAGCGTGCTGAAACCCTTGGCGATTTACATGGCACGATCGATGCCGCCGTGCGCGATCTTGGCTTCCGCTGGTTCACGCTGCTTCACAATATCGACCTTCGGCGCGGAGGCGAGCAAAGCCTGTTCCTCACAACCTATCCATCGGCCTGGCTCGAGGAAGTTCTCGAAGAACGCCATTATCTCGAAGATCCGATCCATGCGGCCTGCGCTCGCACCCCGTCAGGGCTCGCCTGGGACCGGATCGGCGACGTGCTGGAGCTCACGCCGCGCCAGCGAAGCATCCTCGACCGCGCCAGGGACCATGACCTTGCGTCCGGCTACAGTTTGCCAATCCGGACCCCGGGGGAACCCGAGGCGATCTTTACCGCCGCCCGATCGCGCGACGAGCCGCTCAGCGCAGAGGAGGTTCTGACCGCCCGTCTGCTCGGCTCGGTCGCTTATGATCGGGCGCGCGAGCTGCTTGGCGAAAGGGCAGGGCCATTGGCCTGCGTCCCTCTCAGCCCTCGCCAGGTCGAATGCATCGCGCTCGTCGCGCAAGGCAAAAGCGACTGGGAGATCGGCCAGATCCTCGGCCTCAGCCGCGACACCGTGCACGAATATGTTGAATCGGCCCGCAGGCGTTATGGCGTGCGACGACGCACGCAGCTGGTGCTGCGCGCGGTTCGCGATGGTCATCTCAACATGGAAGCGCTGCTCTGATCTCGCCGGCCATATGATGATCGGGCTTGGGCAAGTTCAGGATTTCTGCGCTGTCGCTGGCGCGATCAAGGACGCTACGGCCTTGTCTGACCTGATGGCCGAAATCACGAAGGCCATGGGCTTTCGGCACTATGCCCTGGTCCATCATGTCGACCTGAAGCCTGCGGTTCGCTCGGTCCACATCGTCGACTATCCGCAAGACTGGGTGGAGCGCTTCCAGGCGAGACGCCTCTATGCGAGCGACCCGATCCACCGCGCCAGCCATCGCACCAATGTGGGCTTTGCCTGGTCGGCGGTTCAGTCGATCATCTCTCTGACGGCCGCCGATCGCTCGATCCTGGCAGAAGCCTACGAGGCCGGGCTGGGCGACGGCTTCACCGTTCCGGCCCATATTCCTGGCGAGCTCAATGGATCCTGTTCCTTCGCGATGGCGGCGGGCGAGATGCTCGACCATCGGCAGCTGCCGTTCGTGCAGCTCGTCGGCAGCTTCGCGTTCGAAGCGGCACGCAAGATTTCCCGGATCCACGCGCCGCAATCCGAATGCCCGAGCCTGACCGAAAGGCAGGCCGAATGCGTGGCGCTGGTCGCGCGGGGCAAGACCGATTGGGAGATCAGCCAGATTCTCGGCATTGGCCAGGAAACGGTGATCCAACATGTGAAGGATGCGCGCGACCGCTATGGTGTCACCAAGCGCACCCTGCTTGCCATTCGCGCCTTGTTCGACGGGCAAATCAGCTTCGCCGATGTGTTCGGCCGATGATCTCCCCAGAACTGGGGATAACGCAAGAAAGCCGCCTCTGATCGACTGACAGGCCTCACAAAAGGAGGCTGTCATGCACATCGGGACCGGCTTTTCGCAAGCCATGGAACACCGCCTGTTTCGCTCCATGTTCGAGGAGCGCAAGCGGGTCTTCGTCGATCTTCTTCGCTGGGACGTTCCGGTCATCGCCGGTCGCTACGAGATCGATCAGTTCGACAATGATCGCGCCGTCTACATCGTTGTTACCGGGGACGACGGGGAACACCGTGCATCCGCACGGCTTCTGCCGACCACGCACGAGCATATTCTCGGCACGATCTTCCCAGATCTCTGCGAGGAAGCGCCGCCGCGCGGCGGTGCAATCCTGGAAATCACCCGCTTTTGCCTTGCGCGAAAATTGCGTGCCCGGGAGCGTCTCGAGGTGCGCAATCAGCTGGTCACCGCGCTCGTCGAATATGCCCTCGCCAACCAGATCCACAGCTTCACCGGGGTCGCCGAGTGGCCGTGGTTCCAGCAGATCCTGAGTTTCGGCTGGACTTGCCGACCATTGGGTCTTCCCACGTCCGAGGAAGGGCGAAGCCTCGTCGCCTTGCAAATCGATGTGGACGACCGGACGCGCGAGCAGCTGCGCGCGAGCGGTGTTTTCCGCACCGTCGGCCTTGCCGATCTTCCCGCAGCAGCGTGAGGAGGGTGATCATGGCCACGATCGCACGGCGCGACATCTCCGCCGCGACCAAAGCCGACGAAAAGCTGCGGCAGCACGGCTTCTGTATCCTGCGCGACGTCGAGCCCGGATCGCGCATCGAGGAGATCGATCGATCCCTCCATCCGCGTTTTGCCGCCACGCCTTTCTGCCAGGGCGGATTCTACGGCCCTCGGACAAAACGCTTCGGTGGCCTGCTGAAGCGCGCGCCGGCGGTGGAAAGTCTTGTCCAAAACCCTGCCGTCATGCGCCTCGTCCACGCTATCCTCGAGCCCTGGTGCGACACCGTCCAGCTCAACCTCACGCAAGCGCTCGAGCTGCACCCGGGGGCGCCAGCGCAATTTCCGCACAGGGACCAAGACATGTGGCGCGGTCCGACCGGCGAGCTCGAATATCTCGTCAACGTCATGTGGCCGATTTCGCCGTTCAAGGCCGAAAATGGGGCAACGCTGGTCTGGCCGGGGAGCCACAATGGCGGGCAGGGTGACGACAGCGCGGAGCCGGTCGCCATCGAAGCCGATCCGGGATCGGCGATCATATTTCTGGGATCGACCCTCCATGGCGCCGGCTCGAATCATTCAAACGCGGTGCGCCGAGGCATCATCGTCAGCTACTGCCTCGGCTGGCTGAAGCCCTATGAGAACCAGTGGCTGACCTATCCGCCCGAGGTGGCCAGCGCATTCGATCCCGAGCTTGCCGCGCTGGTCGGCTACCAGCAGCACCGCCCCAATCTCGGCAATTATGACGGGCAGTGCCCGTCCATCCTGCTCGGCGGCGATCCGCCGGACCATCTCGCCGCAATCGATGCTCTCCGACCCGACCAGGAAGGCGCTCTGTCCGAATTCCTCCGTCAGCAAACCGATCAACTCCCCCCGGCTGGGGGGATTGCCGAAATCGAGCGCGGCCGGAACAAAAGAGAGGTGAAGTCCAACGGATAGCTGACGGCATTTCCCGACGCGGGGGCTGTCTCTCGCGGGGGAAGACCCGATGCAACGTGCGATATTCGGCATGGCGATGCTCGCCCTCGCCACAGCCCTCCCAAGCGCACCGGCAGCGGCGAATGACCTGGGCTGCCAGGTTCTCCTGTGTCTTTCCAATCCCGGTGGCGCGACCCAATACGCGCAATGCGTGTCGCCGATGACCAAGCTTTGGCAACGCTTGGCCACCGGCGGCTCCTTTCCCGGCTGTGGCGGCGGCGGCGTCGCCCGCACGAAGGTCTATGATCGCGATTCCACAGCTCGCCGGCGGGTGGTCATCACGTTCAACGACGGCCGCAGCCAGACCTACTCGCTGGCCGGCATCGAGCGCCTGAACGGCGGCGGCCGATGATCCTCGATGTCGCCACCCTTCTTTCGCTCGCAGGGTCGTGCGCACCAACGGTGGCGCCCGAGACTCTGATCTCGATCGTCCACACCGAGAGCCGGTTCAACAGTCTCGCCATCGGCGTCAACAGTCCCGGCGTGCGCGCGCCAAAGCCCGCGACCAAGGCGCAGGCAATCGCAGCGGCGCGCAGCCTGATTGGTCAAGGCTACAACATCGATCTCGGCCTAGGGCAGATCAACAGCGCCAATCTCGGATGGCTGGGGCTTTCGGTGGAAAATGCATTCGAACCCTGCTCCAATCTGGCCGCCGCCGCCCGCGTCATCGCGACCAACTACCAGGCGGTCGCGCGCCTTGCCCCGAGCCGAGATCATGCGATCGCGACCGCCCTGTCGATGTACAATACGGGCGACCGGCAGCGCGGCTTTCGCAACGGCTATGTCGCCAGGGTCTATGCCAGCGCGTCGACCGTCATCCCCCTGATCCGGGGCAGGCTCCCAGCGCCTGTCATGCTGGCACGTGCCCCGCTTGCCGACGCGGCGATCGCCAATCCGCAACCCGAAACGCTCGTGGCGATGCAGGCAGTCGGCTGGAACACCGCCGCCAATGCCCGGCAGGCCTCGCTCATGGTCTTCGGGGACGGGGCGGCTTCTCAGAAAGGACAGCATCCATGACAGCGATCACCGCTCGCCTGGGCTCCCAGCCCCAATGGGCGCGTCTTCTGCTGCGCATCGCCGGCATCGTCGGTCTGGCGGTGCTTCTCTCATTGCTGCTGAGCGATCCCGCCCATGCGCAAGGTGCCGACGGCATCACGTCCATGGCGGAGAACATCAAAACCTGGCTCACCGGGACCTTCGCCAAGACCATCGCCGTGATCGCGGTCGTGATCGTCGGGTTCATGTTTTTCACCGGGCGTGCCAGCCTCGGCCTTCTGGTGACGGTCATCGTTGGCATCTTCATCGTCTTCAGTGCGCAGTGGATCGTCGACACCATCACGGGTGGCGCGTGAAGGAGAGCGCCGCCCTGGACGAGCGGCTGCGCGAGGAGACGCTGTTTCTGGCGGTCACGCGGCCGACGATGTGGCTCGGCGTGCCGCTCGAAGCCTCGTTGCCGATCGCGCTCACCGCCTGTCTCACTTTGATCGTCAGCGGCAACCCGCTCTATGCCGGCGCCATCGGAGGCGCCTGTCTTGCTGTTGCACGGCTCATCGTGCGGCATGATGCCAATGCCTTCCGCCTGCTGTGGCTGTGGACCATGACCAAGGCGCGAAGCCGGAACCGCGTTTGGTGGGGCGGCAGTTCCTATTCGCCGCTCCCGGTCGCGGGGCTGAAACGCAAGGGCTTTGCGCGTGGCTAGTGCGGCTGCCCAGCTCCCGCCGCGCAAGACGCCGTGGCGTATATTGCGGCAAGAGGCCGAGCCTGGACGCTATCTGCCCTACGCGCGCCATGTAACGTCCGAGGTGATCGCGCTCGATAGCGGCGACCTCATGATGATGTTCCGCCTCGAGGGGCTTGCCTTCGAGACCGCGGATCCGATCCACCTCAACGACTGGCATGAGAAGCTCAACGGCACCTGGCGCAACATTGCCGACGACCGGCTCGCGCTCTGGACCCACATCGTTCGCCGCCCGGTCGATGACTATCCCGAAGGCCAATTCCGCTCGGACTTCGCGGCCGAACTGGACGAAAAATATCGTGCGCGGGTGACTGCCAAGCGCATGTTCGTCAACGAGCATTATCTGACGCTGATCATGCGACCGGCGGTCGGCTCGGCCGATCGGACCGGGCTTCTCCTCAAGCGCATCGCCAAGGCCAGGGCGGCCGATGAGGAGGTCGACCCCGACGAGTTGGCCCGCTTCGAGGAGAAGGCGCGCGATATCGAAAAGCTGCTTCGGCGTTGCAGCCCCGCGCGGCTCGCTCTTTATGAGCAAAATGGCCTCCTATTCTCCAGGCCGCTCGAAGTGCTCGAGCAAGTCATGATGGGCGCCAAGGCCAAGGTGCCGCTGGTCCGAGGCCATCTTGGATCCGCACTCTACGGCGAGCGGGTGATCTTCGGACGCGAGACGGTCGAGATCCGCGCCCATGATGCGAGCCGCTGGCTGGGGATTTTCGGCATCCGGGAATATCCCGCGCTCACCCGCCCCGGTCAGATGAACGCTCTGCTCGGCCAGGATTTCGCATTCGTCGTCTCGCAGTCCTTCACCTTCATGGGGAAGGCGCGCGCGGCCGAAAGGCTGCGCCGGCGACAGAACCAGATGGCTTCGACCGAGGACGCGGCGGCAAGCCAGGCGCTCGACCTTGAAGACGCCGCCGACGATCTTCAAAGCAATCGGTTCGTGCTGGGCGAACATCACTTCTCGCTTGGGGTGTTTGCCGAGAGCCAGAGACGGCTCGCCGATAATCTGTCGGCCGCGCGGGCGGCGCTCGCGGACGCTGGTCTGGTATCGGCGAGGGAAGGGCCGGCGCTCGAGGCGGCCTTCTGGGCTCAGCTTCCCGGTAACTTCGCGTGGCGGGCGCGGCCGGCGGCAATCACATCGCGGAATTTCGTCGCATTGGCGCCTTTTCATACCTATCCCGCAGGCCGGCCGAGCGGAAATCATTGGGGTCCGGCGATCGCGCTGATGAAGACGGCCGCGCAATCGCCCTACTATTTCAACTTCCATGTCGGGGATCTCGGCCACACGCTCATCATCGGTCCCTCGGGCGCGGGCAAAACGGTCGTTCAGAACTTCCTGATGGCGCAGCTCGAGAAGACGGGCGCTCAGCAGATTTTCATCGACAAGGATCGCGGCGCCGAGATCTACGTGCGGTCTGCTGGCGGGATCTATCTGACGCTGAAGAACGCGGAGCCAACCGGCTTCGCGCCGCTGCGGGCGCTCGAATATGGACCGCGCAACCTCGTCTTTCTCGGTCGTCTGATCCGGCAGCTGGTGACGCCGCCCGGCGGCACGCTGGGCGTCACCCAGGAGCGCATGATCGACGAAGGCTTGGCGTCGCTCGGGCGGCTCGCGCCGGAGAACCGATCCATTCTGGCCTTGCGCCAGCTGCTCGGCCAGCGCGATCCGGAAGGCATCGGCGCTCGGCTGGAGAAATGGTCGCGAGGCGGATCGCTGGGTTGGGTGTTCGACAACGAGATCGATGCTTTGTCGCTCGATGCGCCGTTCCTCGGCTTCGACATGACCGATTTCCTCGACAATCCGGAAGTTCGCACGCCGATCATGATGTACATGTTCCATCGCATCGACGGCCTTCTGGATGGCCGCCGACTGGTGATCGACATCGATGAGTTCTGGAAGGCGCTGGGTGATGACGCTTTCCGCGCCTTTGCCCAGGATGGCCTGAAGACCTACCGCAAGCAGAACGCCTTCCTGGTTTTCGGCACGCAGAGCCCGGCCGATGCGCTGCGCTCGGATATCTCACACAGTATCATGGAGCAGGTCGCGACCAAGATCCTGCTGCCCAACCCCTATGGGCGTGAAACGGATTATATCGACGGGCTGGGCCTGACCCAGGCGGAATTCAAGCTCATCCGTCACGACCTGAACCCCGAATCTCGCCGCTTCCTCATCAAGCAGGGTCATGACTCGATCGTGGTGGAACTGGACCTGGGCGGCCTCACCGACGAGCTCGCGGTGCTCTCGGGCACCACGGAAACCGTGACGCTCCTCGATGCCATTCGCGCTGATGTCGGCGACGACCCGGCGAAATGGCTGCCTCTTTTTCACCAGCAGCGTCGGTCTGCATCGACCAGGAAAGGATGAGCTATGGGTAAGGGCATATACGCAGCACTTGGCGCCATCGCCCTAGGAATGGCGGGGCCTGCAGTCGCGCAAGGCATCCCCGTCTACGACAGCTCCGGTTATCTGCAGGCGCTGGCCACGGTGAAGAACACCCTGTCGATGATCGATCAGGGGAAGGAGCAGATCGCAGAAGCGAAGCAGCTCTATGGCAGCTTCAACCAGGTCACCGACGTCAACGGCATCGCATCATCTCTTTCCACCGATGCCATGCGCCACCTTCTGCCGCGGGAGGCCCGTGACATCAGCCGGCTGATGTCGTCGGACAATGCCAGCCTGGGCTCGCTCGGGAGCTCCGCGACCCGTATCCGGGACGCCAACCGTATCGCTTTGCCGGAATTGCGACCAGGTGCGTCGGCGTATGAGCGCGCTTCCCGCGACAACCTCTTGCGGAACGGCGACCTCGCAGCGCGCGATGCCGCGATCGCGGAGGCGGCCTATGGCGTGTCGGCCCAGCGTACCGCCGGGCTCGAAGAACTGAGAACCTCGCTGGATACGGCTTCGGACGCCAAGCAGGTCATGGATATCCAGGCGAGGGTAGGGGTCGAGAATGCCCATATCCAGAACGACGCCTTGCAATTGCAGGCGCTGCGGATGCGGCAAGAGTCGCAACGTCGGCTTCGGATTCAACGTGACGACGAACAGGACCTGGCCGACCTGACGACAAGTTTGGGTGGCGAGTGATGCTCCGCACGATCGTCGCCAGCGCTATTTTGGCGTCCGCATTAGTGGGTTGCAAACAGCCGACCGGGAAGGATGAGTATCGCCGTGATACTAACCTGAGGAACGAAACCCTCCGGAACTGCGCGAACGGCACCCATCTGAGCTCCCGAGAGTGCACAAATGCGCAAGATGTAAAAGATCTTGATGACCTCAAACGGTCTCTTTGACGTCTGGCGAATTCTCGATGGCTTCTACTCTCTTCAATGATTTCTATCTGCAGGTCGACAATCAGCTCGACCTGTTCCTGAACGAGCGTCTCCAAAATGTCGTTGAGGTTGTTCGCGGCCCACTTGCGGTCGGGCTGGTCATCTACATTGCCCTGTTCGGCTACATGGTGATGCGGGGTATCATCAGCGAACCTTGGGGCGAGCTTTTCTATCGGATGGTGAAGCTCTGTCTGCTGTATGTTGCTGCGACGACGGTCGCCTATTCCGATTGGATCACGACGCCGCTCTTCCATGGGATGCCGGATGCTCTTTCTCAAGCGCTTTCCGGTAGGACGATCACAAGCGTCGGCGCTGCGTTCGACGACTATTTCAATCAAGCGGATAGTATAGTTCTCATAATCCGCGCTAAGGCCGCTACATACATCGAGATAAACCCGATGCGCTTGGTGCTAATCGCGCTAGCCGTTGGAATCTATGCGTTGGCTGGCTTGTCAGCTGCAATCGGCTTCGCAATTACCATTTTCGCAAAAATTGCCCTCGCAATCATCATTGCGTTGGGTCCGATCTTCATAGCGCTCTCATTGTTTGAGCCGACGCGTCGCTTCTTCCATGGATGGCTGGGTCAAGCCTTCAACTACATCGTCCTCATGGGCGTTATCATTGCGATCACGACGCTCATCTCGGATCTGGGCACCATCGCAATCGCCGCTGCTGAATCAAAGGCCGATGTGACGATCGGTGCGGTTCTGTTCGCAGTTTACCTCTTTCTAGGAACTATCTTCTTCTTCCAAGCGCCCGCCATCGCGACGGGAATAGCCGGGGGCGCCGCTGCAGGTGTGGGCGCTTTCGCCGGAACGGCCTGGGGCACAATGGCATCTCCCTTCCGACAGCGTCGCGTCATGCGCAACAGCCGCAACTTGGAGCGCGCCGCTCGTCGCGGCGGCACCATCGAAGCGGCGTAGTGAGGCATCATCATGACTTTCCTTTTTCCGCGAATTTCCGCCTCGAGCTTCCGCCGCAGCGTCGCTTGCCTGGTCGGTGGCTTAGCTGTGCTCGGCGTCGCGGGCTGTGCTTCCGGACCCAAGAAGCTCGCGGTTTGCAATGGTCATCGCCTGCGAGACGTGAACATCTACGGAAGCGTCCTGCCTGGCTCGCCAGTGCCTGCCACCACGGCACCAAGAGCTGCGCCGCCCATACCACCCCTGTCCCACCCACGAGACGGCGATCCGCCCCCGCCGCCCGCCGTGCCGTCGCCGTCTACCTCGGACGACAAGATCTCGTTCGCACCAAGGGGACCGCACTATGCGAGCTGCTGATGACCGCTCGGAGGCGGTGCCGGCGTCGGGGCTGCAGCGCTATTTCCGGGACGCACGAAGCTGGGATCAGGACAGGATCCGAAACGCGCTGCGCTCGACCCGCATCGCTTGGAGCATCGCGGCCATCGCCTCACTCCTGGCCGCAGCATCGATCTTTGCAGTTGCGGCTCTGACGCCTCTCAAGACTGTCGTCCCCTATGTTATTCGCGTCAACCAGACCACCGGCGCAGTAGATGTCCAGACCGCGCTCACCCAGCGGCCGATGCGCTACGATGAGGCGGTCACCAAATACTTCCTCGCCCAGTATGTGAGAACCCGCGAAAGCTGGATCCCGGCAGCGGCCGAAGAAAATTTTCGGTTCGTGACGATCCTCTCGCAACCGACTGAACAGCAGCGCTGGGCGCGTTTCTATAGCAGCAACAATGGTGCAAGTCCCCAAAATGTCTGGGGCAAGAATGCGGTCGTGCAAGCGCGCGTGCGCAACATCGCCTTCATCAATGATCGCGTCGCCAATGTGCGGTTCACGCGGACGGTCCAGACCGAGACCGACGTTCAGAACAGCGATTGGATCGCCACAATCACGTTCGCCTACGCCAACGCGCCCATGGCGGAAGGCGATCGCTACCGGAACCCGCTGGGATTCCAGGTCGAAAACTATCGTGCCGATCCGGAGGTGATCCGATGAGGGCGCTCTCCGCCGCCATCATTTGCGCGCTGGTGCCTGTAACGGCGGCGCACGCGGTCGAAGTTCCGCGAGGTGGTCCGTCCGACCCGCGCGTCAAGTTCGTCGAATATGAAGAGACCGAGGTCTATCGGATCGTCGGCACGTTCCGGGCCGCAACACAGATTGTCCTGAGCGACGATGAAACGATCCAGCACGTCGCGCTGGGCGACACCGTATCTTGGGAGGTCGCCGTCGCCGGGCACATCCTGTTCCTCAAGCCGCGTGAGCGTGCCGGACCGACCAATCTCATCGTCACCACGTCGCGCGGAGGCGAATTGCGCAGCTATGCGTTCGAGCTGACCGCTCGCAGCGGCCCCATCACGGGCCGCAACGGCCAAGCCTATTTTCAAGTAAGGTTCCGGTATCCCAGGGACGACGCCGACCGCGCCGAGCGTCTCAGGGCTGCACAGATTGCCATGCAGGCAGCGGCCTTGGAGGGCCGGGCCGTTCGCGGCGCCCTCGATCATGCGGTCGTCGAGGGGCCTCGCAACATGAACTACAAGGTGCAGGGCTCCAGCGAGCTTCAGCCGTCGGAGGTCTCCGACAACGGTCAGTTCACGGTGTTGCGCTTCCCCGCGAACCGTGAGGTGCCGGCCATTTATCTGGTGCGACCGGACGGGTCTGAGACGCTGGTCCCCTTTGACGTCCGCGACGAATTCGTCGTCGTCCATCTGGTGGCACGTCAGCTGCGCCTTCGGCGAGGCGGCGAGGTGCTGTGCATCTATAATCAGGCGCCAGAACCCTATGGGGTCGATCATGGGACGAACACCGGGTCGCCCCATGTCGAGCGCGCCATCACACATCCGCAGGAATGAGCCATGGTCGAAGATCCATCCTCCGTTTCGCGCCCTCTGCCGAGCGCCGATCTCACGCCGGAAAAAGACGAGATCTTGCACGAGCGCGGTATCGAGCCGATCGGGGGGATGACGCCTTCCAAGCGTAATACCGCCCTCATCTTTGCCGGCACGGCGATGGTACTCGGCATCCTGTGGGTTAATTCCGGGACGAGCCAACAGGCCTCCAATCGTGACCTCACTGCCCCGGGCGGGGCGGCCCAAGAGCGGCGCGATATCGTGGCGCGGGAAACCGTCGATTACGCGGCGGTCGCGCCGCAGCCGAGACCGCTGGGCGCAGGCGGGAGCGACCCCAACGCACCGGTGCTCAATCCCGCAGCAGGGGTTCCTGGCCCCGACGGTCAGATGGTCCCTGCCATGCAGCCCGGTGCGGCGCCAGGACCGACCGGAGGGACGGGCGCCCAGCCGAATCTGGCGGACCAGGCGCGACGATCGACACTCATCGCCTATGGCGGGCGCGATCTCGGTGGGGAGACCTCGCAAGGCCCGGCGGCGGCGGCCTCGGGCGCGCAACCGACCGAAAATTCAGGAACGCCAGGGAGTACGGAGGGCGGGGCGCCCAATGCGCTGGATTTGCTTAGGCAAAGCTCAGCCGTAGGCGAAGCGCGAGCCTCGATGCTCCCCAATCGCAATTTTCTGATCACTGCGGGGACATTGATTCCTTGCGTCCTTCAGACGGCCATCAATTCCGCACAGCCTGGATATACGTCCTGCCTAATCCCCCGCGATGTCTACTCCGAGAATGGCCGGGTCGTGCTCATGGAAAAGGGAACGCGCGTGCTCGGCGAATATCGCGGAGGCATCCAACAGGGTCAGAATCGCCTCTTTGTGCTCTGGACGCGGGCGGTGACGCCGCAAGGCGTCCGCATCGACCTTGCCTCGCCTGGGTCAGACGCGCTCGGCCGCGCCGGGCTCGCCGGGGCGGTCGACAGCTTCTTCTGGGCACGGTTCGGCGGCGCGCTCCTGCTCTCGCTCGTCGATGACGCCGCCTATATTGCCGGGCAGGCCGCATCGAGCGGCAACGGCAATTTCAACAATGTCACGCGCGCGCCGAGCGAAGGGGCCGCGATCGCGCTCCAGAACAACATCAACATCCGGCCGGTGCTGAAAAAGAACCAGGGCGAGGAGGTCGGTATCTTCGTCGCCAAGGACTTCAACTTCGCCGATGTCTACAATCTGGAACTGCGACGGTAAGCCATGCGCGATACCGCCGTCCTCCGCCATTATCTCGAACCGCTTCTTCCGTTGCTGGAGCCGGATGATGTAACCGAGCTCGTCATCAACCGCCCGGGCGAGGCGGGGATCGAGGACCGGCAGGGGTGGCGATGGCATGACTTGCCTGAACTGGACAGCGAGTGGCTTGGAACGCTCGCCGTCGCCGCGGCAAGCTTCACGCACCAGGACATCGATGGGCAGACGCCGATCTGTTCGACCGTCCTTCCAGGCGGCGAGCGCTGCCAGATCGTGATCCCGTCGGTGACGCCGAGCGGCTGCCCGTCCTTTACGATACGCAAGCCCTCGACCGTAACCCTGCCGATCGACCAGCTCGCACGCGCTGGCCTCTTTGACACGACGCGTGCGAGCGCCCGGGGCCTTACCGAAACCGACACTGCGTTGGTGGCACTTCGCGACGCGGGCGACTGGCCGGCCTTCTTCAAGATTGCAGTCGCCGCGCGCAAGAATATCCTGGTCAGCGGGGCGACCGGGTCCGGCAAGACGACTTTGGCGAAAGCGCTCATCCAGCTCATCCCGCCCAACGAGCGGCTGCTTACGATCGAGGACACGCGCGAACTCATCGTGCCCCATCGCAATGTCGTTCACATGGTCTATTCGAGCGAAGGGCAGGGCCGTGCGAAGGTCGGTCCCAAGCAGCTGCTCGAGAGCGCGCTGCGTATGCGCCCGGACCGCATCCTGTTGCAGGAGCTGCGCGACGGCACCGCCTTCTTCTATTTGCGGAACGTCAACTCGGGACACCCTGGTTCGATCACCACCGTCCATGCTGGCTCTGCGGCGGGCGCCTTCGAGCAGCTGACATTGCTCGTCAAGGAATCCGAGGGCGGCCGCGATCTCGCGCGCGATGATATCCGCGGACTTTTGCGCATGCTCATCGATGTGGTCGTCCAGACCCGGCGCCATGGCGGTCGCTTTGAGGTCGAAGAGGTCTACTTCCACCCGAAGGTGGGCGATGCCGGTGCAGCGTAACTTCTGGATGATCGGCCTGTCCGTTGCCGGCGGCACCTTATTGTGCTGCGCCATCGCCGTGCTGGTTGCCCTCTTTGGGCTGGGCCAGATCGGCTCTCACACCGACCTCACGGCCTTGCCCGCATGGCTGTGGTACTATCGGGCGGACCCGCTGCTCATTCTCTGGCTAAAGCGCGGGGCGCTGGCGGGCGCAGTTGTGGTCGGGCTCCTCGCAATCGGGATTCTGCGCCGCGGGCCGGCATTGCACGGCACCGCGCGGTTTGCGCGCGAAGGCGAGATCCGGCGGGAGCGCCTTCGCGCCGCTGCCGGCATCGTTGTCGGCCGCAAAGCTGGACGTTTCCTGATATTCGGCGGGAGCGAACATGTTCTGCTGGAGGCGCCCACACGCGCGGGCAAGGGCGTGGGCGTCGTCATTCCCAATCTGCTGACCTGGCCAGATTCGGTGGTCGTGCTCGACGTGAAACGGGAGAACTGGGGCGCAAGCGCCGGCTATCGGGCACGGGCCGGCCAAGCCGTGCATCTGTTCGATCCGCTCGATGCGGAGGGGCGGACGGCGCGGTACAACCCCCTGGCGCACATCAGGCGGATCGATGACACCGAGGTCGTCAACGAGCTGCAGAAGATCGCGGGTATGCTTTTTCCGGCGCCGGAGCGATCCGATCCATTCTGGGCGGAGGCCGCGCGAGCGGCCTTCATCGGCGTCGGCGCCCTGGTCGCATCCAATCCCGGCCTGCCTTTCACGATCGGCGAGATCTATCGCCGCCTTACGACCGGTGACCCAAAAAGCGACCTTCCCAAGACGCTCGAGGAGGCCCGCAGGGTAGGCCAGCGCTTCAGCCAAGCGTGCGTGTCCGCGATCCAGGATTTTGCCTCGGCCTCGGACAATACATTCTCGGGCATCAAGCAGACGATCACGGCGCGTCTCAACCTCTGGCTAAACCCCATGGTGGATGCTGCTACCTCGGAGAGTGACTTCGACCTTCGCGAGGTGCGGCGTCGGCGCATGTCGATTTACCTTGGGGTGTCGCCCGACAATATCGACCGCATCGCGCCGATCTACAGCCTGTTCCTGCAACAGCTTGTGGATCTCAATACTCGGGACCTTCCTGATGGCGCGAGCAATGTCCCTGTACTGGTCCTGCTCGACGAGTTCGCCAGGCTCGGCAAGGCCTCGGTGATTGCTGGAGGCTTCTCCTACGTCGCCGGCTACGGCCTGCGCCTGGTTCCGGTCGTTCAGAGCCGCTCCCAGCTTCGCGCAATCTACGGTCCCGATGTCACCGACGAGATCATCGCCAATTGCGGCCTGGAGGTGGTGTTCACGCCCAAGGAGTTGAAGGTCGTGAACGAACTTTCCGAGCGGCTTGGATTCTTCACGATGAACGTGAAATCCCGCAGCCGCACCATCCACGGCCTGTTGGCGAACCGAAGCATCTCGGAATCCGACCAGCGCCGCGCGCTTCTGTTGCCGCAGGAGCTGATGCAGATGCCGAAGAACGAGCTACTGCTCCTCCGCGCCGGCATCCCCCCGATTCGAGGGCGCAAGATCGCCTATTACCGGATGCCGCGCTTCACGCGGCGGGTGGTTACTCCGCCCGTGCTGCCCGCACGTCCCATCGCAGCGACGCTTTCTGCCCCTGCGCGGGCTTCAGAGCAGCAGGGCGCTGGCATGCCTGGGCTGAGCGTCACCCAACAGCAACCGGCGACAAGCTCGGGCGGGACCATGCAGGAGGAAGTTGTGATGCGGGAAATGACCGACGCCGAGCTGGCAGGCGCGGCCGAGATCACGGATGACATGCTGGTACTTGGCGACCTGGCCGAACTGCCGCCGCCAGGCGACGAGGCCGCCGCAATCGCCTTCGTGACGGCGATGGTCGAACGGGCAGTTTTGCCACCGACCGCGCCGCCATCCCCATCCATGATCCAGGAAAGGTCGGCCCATGTCCGGTGAGAAGCCCGAGAATTCGCGGGGCAGCAAGAAGCGCGCCAATGCCATTTCAATCGGTGAAGGTCAGTCCGCACCACGTGCTGGGAAAGACACGCGTGACGACATTCCCAAGGATCCCGACACCCCTAGCAAACACAAGGATCGGGCCGGACTTCAGCCCCGATCTGTTTCCGCCGGCGACATACCGGAGCCTCTGCAAAAGCGTTACTTTTCGTCGACCGGCAAATGGTCGGGTGAACCGGCCTACTTCACGACGGCCCAGGCCAAGGAGCCAGCTTTTCGGGACCAGGGGCGGCGCCTCGTCACGTCAAACGAGAGTGAGGAGGTCGTGCGTGATCTCGTCGCCATCGCCCGGCATCGCGGGTGGACGAATGTTCACGTCACTGGCAGCGAGGCCTTCCGCCGGGCAGCATGGCTGGAGGCCAGCCGCCAAGGTTTGGAAGTTCGAGGATATCGCCCGAACGAGCGCGATCTGCAGGAGCTGGATCGCTTCAAGCTTGGCAATAGCCGCAACAGCATCGCGCCGGCGGCCGTTCCGTCAGTCAGCCGGGAGTCCGGCGGAGATCAGTCACAGGCTCACGAGCGCTCGGCTCGATCCCGAGCTGCGGCGTCCGGGGGCAGAAACGAGCGAGCCGCACAAAGTCAGTTGCGGGTGATCGAAGCCGTGGTGCGAACCGCACTGTTCGACAATCCCGAGGCGATCTCGCGTGTGATGAAGGTCGCGGCCACGAAGCTGCAGGGGCACATCGAACAGGGTCGTCAAATTCGTTCTGCTATGGTCAGGGAAGGGCGCGAAGGGAAAGTTGTCGGCGCTGAGCTCAGCCGACAAGAAGCATCGAAAGTTCGTCCGACTATTCAACGGTCTCGCAGCCGATAGGTGCTTTCTTCATTTCACGCCGTTCAGATGCAGGCAATCCGACGCTTCATCGAGCATTTACGTTTTGCCGGATCGGCGGGGGGTCTCGGTTGAAGACTATCGGGCCCTGCAGATGATGACCCGCATAGCGGCCTTCGTTGCTCGATTGCCGGGTTCGGGTCCACCTCATCGCGCAGGATGATATCCTCGCATGTCCCCTTGTTCGCCGATCGGTCCTGTTAGCGATTTTGCGCTCCATTCGCAGCAGCGGCGGATGCGGTTACATCGCTTTGCGCCAGCAGCCGCTGAGCGTAGGCCAACGAGGCATCTTCAACGAAGGGCTTCGTAATATAGAAAATCCAGATCAGCGTCACCAGCGCCAGCCCGCCGCCCAGCATGGCGCCCGTCTCGAGCATCGGTGATGCCCACCCACCTCGCCAAACCAGCGCGACGTTCGCCGCCAGCGCGAGCGCGAGGATGGCCAGCGCGAACGGCTTGAGCCCCCGCAAATTGCGCCGGAAACCATAAGCGATATTCTCGTCGAGCAGCAGCGACTTGTCGGCATTTTGCCGCGTATGCTCAAGCAGCCACATGACCGCAGAGAGATATTGATCCTGCGCCTTTGCAGGATCACGCCGTTCCTGCTGGACGGTCGGGAGTACGACACCATGGCTCGAAAGATAAGCATGATACCGGGCCTTCGTCGCCGCGGGCAGCTTCGGATCGGCATGGCTGAGGAGCTTGGCACTGTGGGGGCGGCCGATCGCCGGCGTCCAGCGCGCTTCAAGGCGCCGCCCACGTTGACGGGCGAGCTGTGCCAACAGAAAGGTCACGCCGCAGGTGACAAGCAGCGACGCCAGGGCACCGAACAGGCTCCAGATTTTTGGATACCAGATCGCGATCGACACCAGGATCGGCAGAATCGTAAAAAGCGCCGGGCGCAACCTTGCGTTGCGATCATAGCGATCGAAATTGAGCTCTTTCATAACCGCATCAAGTGCCATTGCTCTCGCTCCCCCTCGCCGCCGCCATGGACAGCACTTTGCCGCCGCCCACCGCTTCGGCCGTCAATGCGCTGTAACCTCCAGGCGTATGGATCAGCATGAGCAGCGGCCCCAATTGGTGCGTTGCCAGCAACGACCCTGTCGCAATATCCGTCCCTGACGGACCGCTCGGCTGCAGGTGGCTATGCCAGGTCCCGACCACTTGCAGCGTTCCGCGACTGGATTGAACGAGCGAATCAATCGACGTCTTGAGCCCGCGCGTTCCCAGGACAAACTCGGCGGCCGAGCGGGTGCTGTCCTCCGGCGCCGGCAGCGTATCGACGACCTGGAAGCAATTGCCGATCTGCGAGAAACGCCCGATCAGGACACCGCCGGTTTCGACGCCCGGCCATCGAGCGATGTCTGCCTCGATCGCTGCGTGGACCCGGGGGTGGATACGAATTGCCGGCTGGTCGGCGACTGTGCGTTCGACCAGGATCCATGGTGCCGCCGCAACGCGCGACCATCTCTGGCTTATGCCGTCATCCCCAAGCTGACCCAGCCGGACCTCGCCGCCCTGCGGCAGACCTTCGCGCTGTCCCTCGGCGACCACCATCGCCATGGACGCGGTGAACGCAGAAAGCTGCGCATCGGACAGCGCAAAAGAAAAGGTCGAGCAGCCCTGACCGATCTGGATCGCTTCCGCCTCGGCGCTAAAGACGATCTCCGCAAGCCCGTCATCCTGCCGGATCACATTGTACGCCTCTGCCATCAGATCGCTTGCGTTGGGATTGGCCCCCGGTCCTTCGATCCCCACGAATGCGGCTCTGCCGGCTCCCAACAGGCAGGCTTCGACCAGCGGCGGGCGGTCGGCCCAATCGGCATGCCCATAGACCTCGCGCAGGACTGCCGAGCCCGTCGTGTTGACGATCATGGCTGTTCCAGGCGGCGCAACCGCGGTCCGGCCGTCCGCGTGGAGCGCCAGCGAAAGCGCGTCCAAATCGAGCCGCTTGGGTTCGAGGGCGAGACTGCGCACCATCTCCGCGACACTGTACGTCTTCGAAATCATATAGAGCGAATGCCGCTCGCCGTCGAAGGGCAGCGCGGCATGGCGCGCGAAATTGTGCGGCTCCAGCAAATCACGATCGACCAAAATACCCGGCGCCCGACCGGCCCGTGTCAGGTGAAGCGCGAGCTTCGACCCCACGCTCCCGCAGCCGATCAAGGTCCATGGCAGTGTCGCAGCGGCCGGATCATCGCCCGAGGTGCGCCGCAGGACCGACACCGACGGCGTGTTGCGATGACCCAGAAGGCGGACCGCCGTCTTCGGATTGAGCAGGTCAGCGCCCTCGCCGACTTCAACGAGATAACCGCAGGTCTCGATGTTGCTGTCCGTGCCGACCACGCGGTACGGGCGCCGCGGCAACAGCAGCACTACGATCGGCACCATGATGCCGATCGGCTGCGCTGTCAGCCGGGATGCGACATGCTTGAGTTTGGCATCCAGAAATTCTAGGCACCCGTACTCCGCCGCACGCGCCCGCAGATCGGCCAGCGTCGCGACGTCCTCGGGCCTGTAACCGTCAGCTACTTGCAGCTGGCCGTCCGGCCCCTTGCCGGCCCACGCCGCGATCGCCAGGCCGAGACCGCTGTCCTCGCGAGACCTGAAATTGCGCCGCGCGAAGAGCCGCGTGTCGTTTGGGCCGAAGGGACCCGGTTCGATCGGAACATGCAACCGATAATGGCCGATGTCGCCGCGGGTATGGATGTACGGGGCCCACATATAGGCAGCGCCGCCCTTGCGCTCGACCAGAGCGTGCAATGCGGCCGAATCGACAACCGAAATATCGTGGATATGGTCGCGGCGGACCGGCTCCCAACCCGCCGCAGGGTTGTTGAGTTCCAGCGTCGAAGCCTTCTCCAGCCATTCGACCAGCTGATCGATCAGCCCGATGAAGCCGCGGGTCTGGATCAGTTCGCGCGGACTTCCAGCGACAAGGCAGGGGACCGGCGGCGCACCAGCCTGCGCCGGGTTGAGATGTGGATGTGACCGATCGAAATCCGCACGAAGCTCGATCAGCGGCGCCGACACGGGATAGAGCGACGGAAACGTTACCGTCACCGCCTCTACGATCTTGACGCCGATGGGACTCTGGCCTGCGGCGCGCCACGTCGCCGGCATTTCGGTGCGAATGTCGATCGCGCAGACAAGCTCATCGTCGTCGCGAGCGACGATCTTCACGCCGACAACCGAGGGGTGCACACTTGCCTGACGCAGCGCGCGGGCAACCTGGATGGGGATCGGCGCCGTGGGCGCTGCGCTCGATTCGGTCACCCGTGAGCCAAAGCCTCGGAGCCAACCCCGGTCGCGTAGAGGCCGGCGCCGATCAGGCTGGCCCGCTTGAGCTTGGGGCCGGCCCAGTTGGTCTCGATCACCAGCGGCTCGTCGCCGCCGCCGTCCGATACGCAACGGAACTCGCCGCCGACGGGCTTCACGATCGCCACATATTCGCGCTTCGCGCGGATGCACGGCGGATCATTGTCGTCATCCTTGACGGGATTGGAACTGGCGATCACGACCGCACCCGGGCGGGCCTGTGCCAACGCAGATCGCGCGTCGGACGACACCTTTGCCTCCTCGCGCTTCTTGGACCAGCTGTCCCAGGACAGGCTGCGCCACGAGCAATGGTGCGGCGCGATCAGGATGTCGTAGGCCAGAACCTCGGGGGCCAGCTTGTGCTTCGTCCACAGCCGCTCCCAGATCGCTACTCCCGCGTCCCCGCCGACCAGATAGCGAGCGGCCTGCGGCTGGGTGCCGGACGCGAGCGTCAATTGGATGATAACGCTCGAGTCATTCTTCGACAGCACCTCTTCCTCAGCGTCGTCCGCGGGCGGAAGCGGCCCCAGCAATCGCGCCGAGAAGCTGCCGTCAAAAGCGCCGTCGATCGTCGAGAAGGTCTCGTCGACCTTGATCAGGATCGCACCCAGGGCATCGGTCTTGCCGTCGATATCCTCACCGAGGACCTTGATACGGTCCCCGGTGTTCGCGAAACCCCACTGCTTGAAATAGGCGACGCGGCGGCGCGCCTCGGTGGCCCATGCGGCGGCGTCGTCGCACAGGATGTGCGACTTGCGGTTGGCGCGGCGGAAGATGATCGGCGACGACCACATGTCGCGGATGAGGATCTTGTCGCTCGACTTCGACCAGCCTTCCGGCGTCCCGAGATGGAAATGATTGCGCAGACCGCAGATGTGGTCGGCATCGGGGTGCGTCAACAAGAAGGCATCGACATAGAGGCGGCCCGCCGCATCCCGCTTCAGCCGGCTGCGCAGCTGGGCCGCGACATCGGAGGCCTCACCGTCGGGATGGTCCGCGTCCGCGCGGATGCGGATGTCGATCAGAATCGTGCGTCCGCTTTCGAGCTCGACGAGGGTCATGTCTCCGTTGCCGACTCGGAAGTGGGTGGTAGTTGCCGCCATTTTCGAATTCCCTTTCAATCGCTTGCGCTTCGGCGGCGCCCTGTCTCCCTGCTACGAGAGCGTCGTCTGAACATTACATATATCTAATGTTAACCAGAAAATCTAGTATGCCGCTTTGCGCTAGACGGTCGCGGCCTTAAGTTATAGATTAAGCCATCGAGGTGGCGATTGGATGCGGACGAGCGCATTGCTGGTGAACTGTATGAGGTCCGGTTGTCCGGCCGGCGCTGGCGCATCGCCATGCGAAATTCCGATTGGAACAAGCTCAACACCGCCGTTCCCGCAGATGCCCATTTTCGTCTGCGCAGTGCGCTTGACCACTTTTGCGCCCATGGCGGCGACAATCTGCCCGAGCAGCTTTTTCACCCCGTCCCTGGCGCGCAATCCGCGCGGTTGGAGGAGTTTGTCGCGTTCGGCGTCCATGTGATCGGTCGCCGCGCCACCGAAGAGCCGATTCGGACTTTCTTTGTGACGGAAGTGCGTGGCGCTGCCGCCGAACCCGCGGCGGCGGCAGCGCCACGCGCGGTTCAGGGCGATTTGCCCTTCCATCACAGCCATTCGAGAGGAGCAGAACGATGAAATCACAAGAGGCCAACAGCATCAGCCAATGCGATGCCGACACCTATGCCGCGAAGGCGGCCGAGGCCGCGTTCATCCTGCTCGCCCAGACCGAGATGCAAAAGATCATGAATCGCAAAGGCCTGCGCTATCGTGATCTTGCGCGGCGGATGGGCGTGACCGAAGCGCGCGTGAGCCAAATGTTTGGCGACACGGCTACAAACCTGACGATCAAAACGGTTGCCCGCGTGTTCCATCAGCTCGGTGAAACCGCTTATCTGACCACACTCGAAGAGTTTGAACGGCAGCTCGCAGACGCGCGCGGCGCGCAGGCCGACGATACACACCGCTGGACCGTGATCGGTCTGGAGTCCGATAAATTCCAGATGGCAGGCGACGTTGCACTGGCCGATGCGCCTACCGTTGCCGACGTACCAGCTTCGCACCTTTCTTTTGAGCGCTGGCTACGCGCCGAGGCAGCGCTACCACGACGCACCGCTGCTGCAGCCGCTTGAGGAGCACGACTTGGCCCAGGATCCTCACGCAGCCGACGCTACCGTCTACAACAATCTGGTGTCGCGCGCGCATCTCCGGACGATCCGGCTGACCACCAGCAAGTTCGAGCTGAAGCCGGAGGCGCTGGGGCTTGATCCCGATGGCTGGCGCAACGGCATTAGCGCCGCCTTGGCGCACAGCTTCCTCGAGGCGGAATCGGGCTCGCTATACGGCATATTCGCTTTCGATGTGGTTTGCCGTCAGGGACGCAAGCGCGTGCTCGGCATCAGCGCGACCTACCTGACCAACTACCGGGTGGAAGGCGATTGCGATGGCGATGCCTGCGAACTCTTTCTAGAGCGCGTCGGAAAGATCGCCACCTATCCTTATTTTCGAACCCTGGTCGCCACTCTGACCTCCCAGGCAGGGCTGCTCATGCAGCCCCTGCCAATCATGGGCGTCGCTCCGCGCAGCATCGAGGGTGCAGGCATCATGGATGACATCGGAACGAGAAAGCCTGCCTTGCCCAAGAGTTGAACACTGTCGCCGGGTCATATCCTCGCCCCGGGCCCAAACGATAACGAGGCGATGAACGAAGGACAGCTAATTATGGGTGTCAAACTGGTCCTCGAACGACCGCTTTGCCGAAGGATTTCGGGCGCTTGTTGAAGGTGCCCCTGCTACCGCTGCTGCGATCCTTCTAGTTAGCGTTCGGCATGAAGCGCCCGCCCGCAAAGGGGGGCTCGGCCAGCCCCTTTGCTATCCGCCCATCACGCGGGTGGATTGATGTCGGCCCAGTGGGTGACTTCTTCCAGGATGTGCATGCTTTCGGGATCCTCCCAGCCCTCACGGTGGCTATCCCATCGCCCGATCACAGGGAGGTCTGTCTCCCAGAGCAGCAAGCGACGGCCATCTTTCCGGTCTTCCGGCAATGTGGCGATCGGCTCCCAAGCGATGTGCTTGGCGGTGATCATTGCAGCTTCACTCGCTCGATTTCATTGGCCCCGCATTTAGCCCATCTTTGTGCGGGCACGAAACCCAGCTAGGCACCCAACGCTTGTAACCTTTCAGAACCACGGCCTGAGCGGAGCTGGTCTCGGAAACGCCGTTTCGGTGCGTGACACAATCGCTCGCTGTGACGTGGCGATCTGCGATTTAACATAATCATTATTATCAGTCTTTTATCGTTTTATTTCAAATACTTAGTTGGATAGTTCTTTCGCAACCCCCGGGCATTAGCGCCCGTTGATCGCCGCCTCTATCGCCGCCAGCCCTTTCATCAGCGCATCGAATTTCGGCGGCGCGGCCATGAACATCTCAGACATCGCGCCATAGTCTCGCTCGAGCTTTTCCTGGGTGGCGCCATCAGGCGACAGGCGCAGCGTTCCAGGCACGGCCGTCTCGTAGGATGCCGACTTGTCGGCGAACATCAGGCTCTTGTTGTGCACGACCTGCTCGAGCAACGTGATCCGCGCCAGCGCCTCGGCCGTGATGCCGGCCTGGTCAAGCATCAGCACGTCATAATAATGGCGCGACATGCCCTCGCGTAGCTTGCCGTTATGATGGATCGCATGAAGGATCGTGACCTTTTCCCAGAAGGTCCGCGCGACGGCGAGCGTCGGCACCTCGGTCAGCGCATTCGGCAACTCCTCGGGAAAGTCCTCGGCCAGATAGGATGATATCGGTCGGAGCTCGAACGGTTCGGTATCGCCGCGGGCGCCAAATTCGAGCTTGATGCGCGGCTTGATGTAGCCGCTTTCGTCCGCACCGCCGTAATTCTCGCCATAGGCGAGCCCGTAGCCCGAACTGCGCGGGTAGACGAAGAGCAGCGTCTGCTGGTCCTTGTCGTCGGGATCAAGGGCGAGGCTCCAGCCCTCGCCGGTGCCGAGAGCGGTCTCGATTTCGCGGGCGAGGATCGGCATTGCGACGGTCGCGACATAGGCCTGCGCCGCCGCCTTGAGCGCCTTGGTCCGGCGTTCGCGCTCCTTGCCGGTAATGTCGTCGTCCATCGGCGACGCGACCTTATCGAGCAGCGGCGCTGAGCGGCTGATGGTGAGGTCGATATCTTCGGAGAACCGCGCAATGATCCCATAGGCCTTCGACAGCGACGTTCCGCCCTTGAAGGTCATATGACCGACAAGGTCGGGGCACATGATCAGGCGGCGCAGCGTCCAGCAGACCCAGAAATCCTTCTCGATGATGATGGGCGTGAGGTCCCGCCGCGCGGCGGCTTCATCAATGTAGGCCCGCCGGTCCTCGGCGGGTCTGCGCGCGAACTCATCCATTGCGGGCGGCGCCGATCTTTAAGACGACGTCGCCCATCCATCCGGGCATCGCCGGCCGGGCCTGGATGAGGATCCGCATGTCGCGATCATCGAGCCGCGTTGCGAAGTGCCGGATCTTGCCGCTGTCGATATTGTCCTTCCCCAGATGCGCGAGCGCCTGCACGATTGCGTTGACCGAGTCAGGCGCATTGTCGAGCACCGGTGCGCGGCTGTGTTTGAGCGTCAGGCTGCGCCCGCCCGCTTGCCTGACCCGGGACCGCCCGGTTGTGGCATAGCTGGCCCGGGCCGGCACCTGGGTCGAGAGGCCGAGGTTGTTGGCTGCCGTCGCTCCGGACGGCGCAAGCTTATCCCCGCTCTGCGTCGAGAGGGCCTTGGCGACATTGGCGGGATCGGGACTGAGCGCGCCGAGCTTGTCATGCTGGCGTGGATAGTCATAAAGGCCTCGGCCGATGCGCCGGATGTCGCCAGCGCTCGCGAGGCGCGACAGCGCCATGTCGACCGACCCGCGCGTGCCGAAGTCGACGAAGCTCTTGGGCGTGAACACCCAGCCGCGGCCCTTGCCGCGCACACGCTTCATGATCCGATCGGCTACCGCAGACATTGAATCGATGCTCCTCTTTGTTAGATAATAGCATGGTTTTTTCTAACAAGCTATGAGCACGGTTTTACGTCGAATATCCCTGTTTTTCGGGAAATTCCCTCACACCTATAGATAGGATTGCTCCCTTTGTCGGCAAGGCTGGAAAGCTGCCCGAGTCGGCGAAGCCGGCGCGGCCGACATCATCGCTCGCGGTCCCGGCCTTGCGGCTGCCGCTCGTCCGTCCCCGCAGAGCCATCCTGCGGCGGGCGTGTACGATCCTGCGGCGGCCGCACCGCTTGCAGGATCTCCCGAGCACGCGCGAGGCGCCGCGACACCGCCGGCGGCATGGCCGCCAGGAAGCTGGCGATTTCTTGCCCCAGAGCACGATCTTCCGGTTTCCCCGTGCCGACGAGCGCGACGGCGGCCTCGGCATAGGCGCCGCGGATCTGCTTCTGGCGGGAAAGCGCCATCACATCTTCCGGTCGGCGCTCCTGGTCGGCCGCGCGCACGAAGCTTTGCGCCCGCAGCTCGTTCAGCTGCTCGAGATTGAGCCTGCGCCCCTCGGTTCCGAGCCGGACATCGAGATGGAGCGCCGCCGAGCGGACCCGCTTCTGGACATGACCGCGTGCGCGCCGGGGGGTCGCTTCCGCCGCGACGCCGCGCGCGCGCAGCTCTTGCGCGAAGGTCTCGCGCATATGATGGAGATCCGCCTTGCGCGGATTGAAGCGTGTTCCGTCCGCCCCTTCCGTCGCCACCGTCAGATGGACGTGGGGATGATCGGTGTCGGTATGCAGCGCCAGCATATAAGCATGGTTCCCCTCGAAGAGGATCCGCGCGAAAGCCTGCGCCGCATCATGGAGGGTCTCGGCGTCGGTCGATCCGCCCGGCATCGACAGCACCAGCGACATCGACGTCGGCCGGTCCCGGCCATGCTCGTTCATGGCTTCGTCGAGCATCGCCCAGTCGCGGGCAATCTCCTTGAGCCGTCCGGGCTCGGTGATCACCTCGCCCTCGCTCGATCGCACGGCGAGCTTCCCGTGGCGCGCCACATAGCCGAAATGCTCGGCGACATGGGTGGCGCCATATTGCTTGCCGGAGACCTTCACCATCACCTCGGGCGCCTTGCGAACGATCCGCTCGAGCTTGGCGCGTGCCTCGGCCTGGCCCATGGCCATTGGGCGGGCGGTCCCGCCCCCGCTTCCCCCCGGTCTGATCCGAACATAGGCGCCGCGCAGGGTCCGCTTGCCGCCGCTGGGCGGCCGCCAGGCTTCCATCAGGCTGGGAAGCGGCAGAACTCCCTCCTCCTCACGCATCGGCCATGTCCCAGTAGCGAAGGTCGCCCTTGAGCGCGGCACCGAGACCGGCCAGCGCATCAACGATCTCGGACCTAAAGCTTGCAACCCTGGCAGCTTCCCGCGCGACGTCGAGCCCGGATTCGACCATAACCGAGGCATTGAGCGCGCGGGTCGCCTGATTGAGATTGATCCCGATCCGGTTGAGTTCGCGCCAGGCTTGCGCGACGGCCGCTCGCTCCTCGCGCGGCAAGGGCGCGTTCGCGCGCAATCGCCGCGCCAGCAACGTGGTGATCCAGTCGGTGCGCTTCATCCCCAGCGCATCCGCCTCGCGGTCGAGCGCGGCGATTTCTTCGGGGATCAGCCGCACTTCGACCCGGCAGGTTGCCCGCTGGCGGGCGCGCGGCGCCTGATGCCCCTCCCCCGCCTCCATGGCCAAGGCGTCACCGATCAAGCGGCGCAGCAGCGCCGAGCGGCCGCCCGATGCCGCCGCGAGCGCGGCGAAGCGCTGGGCGACATCATCGTCGAGCCGAAAGGTGAGGACGGGCATGTCCCCAACGCTATTGTCATACATCCCCGGCGCCAAGCCTATCCGGGCCCTCACCTTTACTCAACTCATCTTATAGTCTGCTTAGGCAGACTATCGCTCTTCGGCCAGCGAACCCTCTCGAACTCCGATCGTGCGCAGCAAGGGGCAGCGCCTTCGGCGCCGCCCCCGCCCGTCGACACGAAAAGGGCCGCACCCCGAAGGGTACGGCCCAAATCATCATGCAAGATAAATTACGAACGCGGAGGAGGCGGGTCAGTTGTTGGCAAGGCCTCGCTTCTCTCGCCGGTCGGACCGATTGACGAGGCAGCGACCTCCCGCTCGCGGCCATCCTCGAAAATCACCGTGACCAAAGGCGCCAGCGGGAGCCACGCAGGGAATCCGTCGACCAGAACCGGTAGTCTCGGAGATCGGATCGGCGCGGAGGGTTTGTCCGTGAGGCCCGATCGAACCGGATCGCGGTCGGTGGGCCCCAATGGCTTTGCCACAGGCGCCCGCGGAGGGACCGGCGCCGGGTGCGTCTGCTTGAGTTCGGCGATGAAGCGCGATCCTGCGGCGAGCGTTGCCCCGGCGTCGCCCCAGCTGGCGACATAGGCCTCGACCTCGGCAGGGTAGTCCCTCGCCGTCCGGTGCAGATCATAGAGAAGGCGAATGGGCGCAAACGGCAGGGCCTCTTTGAGATAGGCCGGCATGTCGCCATAGGCGGCATAGAGCGAGACGAACTGCTTGGATCGGCCGAGTGCCGCCGCGATCTCGACCTGGTTCATCCCGCCCTTGAGCATCCGGGCGATCGCATGGGCGAGCTCGACCGACGACAGATTGGCGCGCTGGTCATTCTCGACGATCTGGTCGGCCAGCAGTTGCACCCCCTCGCCGACCGGCACGACGATCGCGGGAATCGTGGCAAGGCCCGCCAGCTGCGATGCGCGGAAGCGGCGCTCGCCCAGACGTATCCGGTGCATGCCGTTCGCGTCAGGCGGCGTGACCGTGATCGGCTGCAGCACGCCGCGCGACGCGATCGAGGAGGCCAGCTCAGCGAGCGCGTCATCGTCGAAGCTGCGCCGGGGATTGCCGGGGTCGGGCAGGATGCGCGCAAGCTCGATATCCTCGACCCGGCGCGCCCGTTCATGGCCGCCGACAAGAAGTCCGAACTCCTCGATGCGTTCGTCGAACTTGCCCATCAGGCGGCCGCGACCTCCTGGCTTGTCATGCGCCGCTCGATCTCAGCGAGCACCGCGCGGATCTCCTCGGCCGCAGCCTTGGCGCCGCTGCCAGTCTCCTGCCATACCGGACGATGATTTTCCGCGGCATGCTTGTAGGTCGGCCGTGCCTTGATGAAGGCCGGGAACATGAGCTTCTCGCCGACCGCATGCGCGAGCTTCACCGCATTCTCCATCTCGCGCCGGTCGAACGGATTGACCATCGAGGGGAGGAGCCCGAGGAAAGCGATCTTGCGGCCGGCGCGCGCGGCCTCGGCTTTGCGCAGCGCGGTCAGCAGCATCTTGGCGCATTGGACCGAATCCTCAGCCACCTGCACCGGCGCGATCACGGCATCGGCGACCGCCATCGCGCTCAAGGTGAGCTCGTCCCACTTCGGCCCCGTGTCGATGACGCAATAGTCGAAATGCGGGCGGAGCGCCGGGAAGCGCCCGATGAAGTCCCGCACATCCTGCGCCGCCTTGACCATCTGGAGGCGAGGATCGGCGCCGAGCACGGTCAGCCCGGCCTGCCCATCGGCGCACAGGGTAGCGGCAGGGTCGAACAGGTCGGCGGCAAATCCGCCTTGCCGCTCGGCGCCCAGGCGCCGCGTCGAGCTGCCCTGGGGATCGAGATCGACGAAGGCGACGCGGCGCTCAGGCGGTTCGGCGAGATACCAGGCGAGATGGGTGGCGAGGAAGGTCTTGCCGACCCCGCCCTTGAGCAGGCTGACGACGATCGTCTTCATGACCACAGCACCTCAGCAATAGTCGTCCGGACCATCGCGCAGGTTGCGCTCATAATGATCGCGCGAGGACCAGTCGCCGCCACCGCCAATGCCGGGACCGACATAGCGGAACAGATAGACGGTGAGGGCGAAGCAGCCGAACGCGAAGAGAAACGCGTGATCGGGATGCGCGGCGAAATATGCGGCCATGATAAGTCTCCTTGGAGCCAGTGAACGGGCAAGCGAACGGCGCCACTGGCGCCGACCACGCGCAATCGCGCGGCATCTCAGACCCGCGCCCTCCCCTCCCACATTTGCGGATGCGGCGTCCGTTGCCCGCATAGTCTGCTCAAGCAGACTTGGGCGGGCCATCCCCCCGGTCGGGGGGATGGCTGCGCCGGATCAATATTCGTCGGCCAGCAGGATGGTGAGCACGCGCGTCGTGACCTCGGGTTTCGCAGCATCCGCCGAGCCATAGGCGAGCTCGAGGTCGTAATAGTCGATCTTCCAGTAGAGGATCGCATCCTCGAACTCGAAGCGGCCGAAATCATGCTCGCCGACCGGATCGTTGTCGGGCGTGAAGCTGTCATAGTCGCGCACGATCCGGATGATCTCCGCGCGGCGGCGAAAGCCGCGGAACAGGGCGACGTCGCCGATCAGCGCCGCAACGCCAGCGGTCATCACGATCTGGTTACGGCCCGGGCTATGGATGGACCGGCGAAGCGCGTCATTGAGTTCGGCGACGCGGGCGATCCGCTCGGCCTGGCTCATCGCATTCGGGGAGGATTGGGACATGAGAACGCTCCTGATCTGTCCGGCCCCGCCCGCCAGGGCCTTCCGACAGGCGTGCCAAGGGCCGGCGGCAGAGCGCGGCCGCGCACCCGCAGGGTCGCAACGGCAGTGGAGAAGCCCGCAAAGCGGGCTTGCGCGGGCGCGCGCGCCGGCCAGGCAGGCCGACAGGAGGAAGGTCTTGGCGGGCGGAATCGCAAAGAGGTGATCGCGGTAACCTGATCCTCTGGCTCCGCGGAGAGCCCGGCGCTATCCTCTGCCCGTCATGACGAGCAGCGCCACTCTCTTCCGCCTTGCCCCGGCCTGGACCGCGTCACTCCAGGCGATGCGGCTGCGCCAGATCCTCGTCCGATCGCAATGCCGCCGCTGCGGTGCCTTGATGCGCGAGGATGTCGATGCCCTGATCGGGCTCCATGGAGCAGGCGCCAGCCTCATCGACCGGCAGGCCCGATGCCGCATGGTCGGCTGCGACGGCGCGGCTTATTATCTCGCGGCGCGCGGCCATGACCGTCCCTGGCACATAATGCTGCACGATGAGCACTTGCGTGCGGGCCTGGCCAACTGCCCTCCAGCGCGCGGCGCGACCGGCCGGGCCATAGTTTGCGCGCAGGGTTGAGAAGTGCGAGCAGCCACGGCAGGGATCGTCACCCGAATGGGCTGAGACTTGGCACAAGGCTCAGGGCGAAGCCTAGAGCCCGGTCCGGCCGCGCCGGAGCCGCCATTCTCAGCGCATAGATGCAAAGAAATCCCGACTTTCAGACGGCAACCGCCCGGCGCAAATTGCCAAGAGCAGAGCACAATTTCTGCGATACCTTACGGAGCTGCTGAGGCCTCTCCACCGCCTCGCTCTCTTCGATCACGAGCGTCGAACGATCAGCCTGCCGTGCCCGGATCGCGATCACACGAAAGATGGCGGCCCATCGACTGGTCCGTTCGACTGTCAGCTTCGCCTGGCCATGGGCGAGCATCGTGCGCAGCCCTTCCTGGTGCCGAAATTCCGCCAGCAGGCTCGCGACACCCTTTCCCTCCACGGAAAAGGGGCCGCCCTCATTGACGAGTGCAGCCAGGTCATCGAGCCGTTGCCCGACCAAATGCCGTAGCTTCACCGACTGTCCTCGTCCCGGGTGAGCGCTCAGATGCAGCAAAGTCTCGGTAACGGCCACCTCCACCGAGGCGAAGCATTGCAGACAGGCGCCGCGCCAGGCGTTCACCTCCTGGGTGACGCGCGCCCACAGGGCATCATCGCCAGCATTCGCTATCTCAGCCTCAATCGTCATTATCGCAGCATAGGCGCGGCATCTGAACAATCGGTTCTCATCTTCGGCGCAAGCCGCGATCGAAGCGAGGGGAATAGCCGGGAGCCGAGCGGCTCCCGGACGAGCCGTCAGGTAAAGGGATCGAATTCGGTGACGATGGCGACGCTGCCGTCGGCGTCTTCGGCGGTGATGACCCCGTAATGCTGCCCGATCGCGATGACGAAGGTGACCATCATGAGGCTGCGCGAGAGGCTGAAGGCGTGGCGGCGAGCGATTGCGATGTCGGTGAACATGTCGAGGCTCCTTTGCGCGCCGGCGGGTTCGTCCCGCTCGACAGGCGCCCGATGTGTCCGGCCGGTGGCCGCGATCACTTTTTTGGCTGGAGGCCCAAAAAGCCGTAGCGAAGCGACCGGACCCCTTGCGGGTTGATCGCAAAAGGTCACCGGGTGGACCAAGGATCGCGCCGATTGAGAGCGGGCGAACCCGCCGGCCAGGAGGCCAGGTCCCCGCCGATGTCCCGCCCCACCCCTTGCCCTGCCTGCCGCTCCCTTCAACGGGGTCCGGATGACAGACCGCCGCTTGTCGGTTAGCCCCGTCGGATGCTGTTCCCGCTCCTGCTTGCCGCCGCCGTCGTTCCTAATGGTCAGACCTTCGCCTGTACGCCGACGCGCGTCTGGGATGGCGATGGCCCGATCTGGTGCCGCGAGGGCGCCCATGTGCGGCTCGCCGGCATTGCAGCGCGCGAGATCGACAACAGCTGCCGCCCCGGCCAGCCCTGTCCGGGAGCAAGTGGCCCGGCCGCTCGCGACGCGTTGGTGCGCTTGCTTGGCGGACCGCGCGGCCAGACATCCACGGGGCATATTCGCGTGGCTGGCCCCACCATGCGCTGCGTCTCGACCGGCGAGGCCAAGGGCAACCGGACCGGCGCCTGGTGCAACGCGCCCGGCATCGGCGATCTCAGCTGCGCGATGATTGCGACCGGCACCGTGCTGCGCTGGGAGCGCTATGCCAAGGGGCGATGCCGATCCCGCTGATCCGTTTGGGACCATGCCGCGCCTGAACAGGATAAGAGGCCCAGCGGCGATGCCGCCGGGCCGCCCTGTCCGACCTCAGAAGGGGATTTCATCGTCCTCGGGCTCGTTGCCGCCGCCGCTATTCTCGTTCGACTTGGCGCGAGTGAGGAAGGTAACCTCGTCGGCGATGATCTCGACGCCGTAGCGTTCGATATTCTCGCTGTCGGTCCAGCGGGTGTAGTGGATACGGCCCCGGACCATGACCTTCATGCCCTTGTCGACATATTGCTCGACCGTTTTGCCAACGCCGTTGAAGCAGGTGATCCGGTGCCATTCGGTGTCCTCGAGGCGGCGATTGTTGTCGTCGCGCAGGATCTTGCCGTTGCTGTCGCGCTTCGGGCGCGAGGTGGCGAGGCTGAAATGGGTGATGCGGGTGCCGCCCTGGGTGGTGCGGGTTTCCGGCGTGCCACCGACATTGCCGGCGAGGATGACGAGGTTCTGCATGGCCTGGGTTCCTTCGATATGGGTCCAAGGGACCGTCCCTTCGACTGATCCCCGGCCAAGGCGGACAGGACGGCCCATCCACCGGCAGCGCAGCGCCGGGGAACCCCGAGACAAGGGGTGGTGCGGGCAGCCGTGGCACACGGCAACTCGGCCCGATGGCTCGCGGGTTGGATGGGGCGGACGGCCGGCTTAGGGGTCAGATGAGGAGAAGGACGGTGCGTCGCTTGGACCATGAGCGGAGCCCACCCATCGAAACCGCCGATATTGCCGGCTTTGCTGGGCTCGCCGATCCGGCATCTCGCGGACCTTACGCCCGTGCCTTAGCTGCCCGTCCCTTGAGCCGCAGGACGGGATTGTAGATCCTTCGCATGGCCTCTCGCGGGCTCGACATGATGTCCGTTGCACAATCACGCGGAGGGGGATGAGGAGGAGGTGGGCAAGGTGGCGGCGCCTGGCATGGCTGGGCTCAGGCAGGCCGCCACAGCATCGAGGAGCTGCGTGGTCTCGCAAAGCACGGTGCCGATGTCGCAGGCATAGCCACCTGCCACCAGCGCGTCGATCCGATGCACGGCATAGGCCGGGCCAAGGCTCTTGATGAAATCGGTCAGCGGACGACCGGGCGCCGGCAGGCCTAGCTGCCGCGCCTCGTCGAGGGCGCGGACAAGGTCATGACGGATATCGCGGACCAGCGCATCGTCCGTCCAGCCATGACCCAAAAGATGCGCCTTCAAACCCAGTTCGCAGGAGATCGCGAGCAAGTGCAGTGTCGGCGCAAGCGCAATAGATGCGCCAATCTGCGCGCCGCGATGAAACGCGCGCGCACGATCGAGAAACACGGCTGCAAGCACCGGATCGCCGGGCGCCGCCAATCTTTCGATCGCGCGCCAGCGGCGCGGCGTCAGTTGGCGGAGCCAGGAGGGACCGGCCCGGTTGCGCAGATGCCGCAGGCAGGCGCCATCAGCTTCGCCCACATCGCGGCCTGTCGACCATAACGACAGCAGCTTCGCCTTCCAGTGGCGGCCATGCGCGGCGCGGAAGGCAAGGAGCACGCACGCACTGGCGCGATCGGGCATGAACATGATGCGGAACCTCCGAAAGGGAACAAGGGACGCATCCACCCCGCCCCCTCCCCTCCGGCATTCGTGAGATTGAGAAAAGCCGGCCGCCGAAGCGGCCGGCACGGCGGTCAGCCGCGGGATAAAGCCGCCGGCGGCGTTCCGAGTGGTCCGCGGCGATCGACGACATGAATGCCGCGCGCCTTGGCCTCGATCACCAGCCTTTCGGTGACGCCGTTGCCCTGGAAGGCGATGACGTAGCGCGGCTTGACCGAGAGCATCTGCTCGTTGCGCCGGAAGCCGGCACGATCGCCGAGCTTGCGATCAAGGCCGAACCGCAGCTGCTGGATGCCGTTCTGCTCGGCCCAGGATGCTGCAAGACGCTCGATGCCCTTCATGTCGCCGCCATGGACGAGATACATGTCGCCCACACGCTCGCGCACGGCCTTGAGGGTCCGCAGCAGATTGTCGGCAAACTGCTTAGCCTCGTCATCGCTGGCGAAGCGAAGGCGCCCGCCGGCGAAGACCACGGGCGTGCCATAGACCATATTGGCATCGCGCACCCGCTCGCGCCGCGCCTGCAAATAGGCCCGGCCATCGACGATCGCAGCGGTCGTGCCGAGCGAGATGCGGTTGCCGGTCGCGGGCACCCAAGAGCGACCGGTCTCGTGCAGATAGTGGCGCGCCGCGGTGTCGCGCATCCCCTCATAGGCCTGGGCGGACTGCTCGACCTTGCGGGCGAGATCGATCTTGTCCTCGAGATCGGCGGTCGCGATCTCCGACCCGTCCTGCTCGGCGAGCAGGAGCCGGATCTCGTCGGTCAGGCGGTCGATCAGCTGATGCTTCTTGGCGGCCGCGCGGTGAAAGAGATTGACGAAGCCCCAGCCCAGATCCTCGATGTCGCGTTCGAGCGCGGTGAAGGGGAAGAGCGCGAAGAGATCGCTCCAGATGGCGCTGACGGTCTGTTCGAGCGCCTCGGCCGGTGGCGGCGCTTCCATCGAGCGTTGGTCGCCCGTTAGGTCGAGATGGCCGAGTTCGAGTGCTTGGAGCACTGCTGAAAGGGAGCTGGTCATGAGGGATTGCCTTTCCGTGTCGCAGGGCCGGCGGCCTTCCCGCCGGATGCGCACCCTCCGGGCCATCGAAAAAGCGGCGGCGGCACCGCCGGGCAACGCCCAAGGGGAACCCGATAAGGTCCGGGTGGTGCGGGCAGGCGCGCCTCGGCGCGCCAACACGGCCGGGCCGTTCGGGTTGCCGCCGCCAGCGCGATGGCCCATGTGCCGCATCCTCTGGCGAAAGGCGCGAAGGCCCTGTCGCGTCAGGCATTCAGGGCGCGGAGAAGCCTAAAGAAAGGGCTTCCGCGAACCGGGCTCCCGACAGGGACAAAGCGGCGTCCACGCTCGCCGCGTCGGAAGAGCCCGGCCGTCAGGCCGTCGACCGTGAGGCCAGATCTTGTGCCGCGTCGCGCTTGGCGGCTGCCGCCTTGCGTTCCGAATAGCGGTCCACGAGCTGATCGGCATGGCTACGTGTCAGCACCGTGAAGCGCACCAGCTCCTCCATGACGTCGACGATCCGGTCATAATAGCTTGAGGCTCTGAGACGGCCGTCCTCGTCGAACTCCTTGAACGCCATCGCGATGCTTGACTGGTTGGGGATGGTGAACATGCGCATCCACCGCCCGAGCAGCCGCAACGTGTTGACCGCGTTGAACGACTGCGATCCGCCCGAAACCTGCATGACGGCCAGGGTCCGGCCCTGGGTCGGACGCATGCCGCCGAATTCGAGCGGCAAATGGTCGATCTGGGCTTTCATGATGCCGGTGATCTGGCCGTGCCGCTCGGGGCTGCACCAGACCATACCTTCGGACCAGAGCGCATGCTCGCGAAGCTCATGCACTGCCGGGTGGTCATCGTCCTTGATCTGGTCGGGGAGCGGGAGATCTGACGGATCGAAGATCCGCACTTCGGCGCCGAAGAGGATGAGAAGCCGGGCCGCTTCCTCGACCGCGAAACGACTGAACGACCGCTCGCGCAGCGAGCCGTAGAGGAGGAGGATGCGAGGTTTCGGCTCAAGCGCGCCGAGCCCGGCGGCGAGATCGGTCCGGATCATTGCGCGGTCCAGCGCGGGCATGTGATCGGGTTCGGGAAGGATACGAAGACGCGACATCAGGCGATCCATTTGTACAAAAGGGCGGCGCTCGCCGGGCATAGCGATCGGAACTCGGCCGATTGCGCGATGACGGCAGGAACGTCGGTCCGTTCGGCTGTTTCATAGCCGTTACGGCGAAAGAAAGGCTCGGCGGTCGTGGTGAGCAGGTACAGGCTAGTCGCGCCCTCATCCGCGGCAGCGCGTTCGACCGCCGCGAGAATGGCACCGCCCAATCCGCATCCGCGCCGATCGGCCTTCACGACCAGCGAGCGCAGCAGGCGGTCGGAGCCGTCGCCTTCGATCCCGCCATAGCCGACAATGCCAGCATCATCCTCGAACCGAAAGAAGCGGCGTCCCGCCTCGGCGAGATCGCTGGCAGGCAGACCCGCCGCGCTCAGCTCCGCCATCAGGTCGGAAACCGATTTGGGATCCAGCAGTGTAGCGATCATGCAGGAACGCGTTGCTCGTACCAGGGCCGCGTCTTCTTCACGATGCTGACGACAGACAGCATTACCGGCACCTCGACCAGGACGCCCACGACAGTCGCGAGCGCGGCCCCGGAATTGAGGCCGAACAGGCTGATCGCGGCTGCAACCGCGAGCTCGAAGAAATTGGACGCGCCGATCAGCGCGGCCGGAGCGGCGACGCACCAGGCCACGCCGAAGCGCCGGCTGAGCCAATAGGCCAGGCCCGCATTGAAGTAGACCTGGATGAGGATGGGAATGGCAATCAGTGCGATGACCAGCGGATGAGCAAGGATCGCTGGGCCTTGGAAGCCGAACAGGAGGACGAGCGTCGTCAGCAGCGCAACCAGCGAGAGCGGCCCGAGCGTCGCCAGCAGCCGATCGAGCGCCGGCTGCCCGCCTGACGATAGCAGCGCCCGACGGATGACCTGCGCGACGATGACGGGCACGACGATATAGAGCAGGACCGAGATAAGCAGCGTGTCCCAGGGCACTGTGATCGAGGCGACGCCGAGCAGCAGTCCGACGAGCGGCGCGAAGGCGAAGACCATGATCACGTCGTTGAGCGCGACTTGGCTCAGCGTATAGGTCGGCTCGCCGTCGCACAGGTTCGACCAGACGAACACCATCGCTGTACAGGGAGCTGCCGCCAGCAGGATGAGGCCCGCGATATAGGCGTTGATCTCGCCCTGCGGCAGCAGCGGCCGGAAGAGCCATCCCAGGAACAGCGTGCCGAGCAGCGCCATTGAAAAGGGTTTCACCGCCCAGTTGATGAAGAGGGTGACGCCGACGCCCTTCCAGTGTTGGCGAACCGACCCCAACGCGCCGAGGTCGATCTTGAGCAGCATGGGGACGATCATCAGCCAGATCAGCACAGCCACGACCAGGTTCACGCGCGCGATCTCGGCCGATGCGATGGCTGCGAACAGATTCGGCAGCGAATAGCCGAGCGCGATGCCGACAGCGATGCAGAGCGCCACCCAGACGCTCAAATAGCGTTCGAAGCTGTTGATCGCCGGCTTGGGTCGTGCCGCAACGGTCGCGTTCACGCCCCGATCCTCTTGCCGGCGGCGTCGATGACCTGCTCGCCATCTTCCTTGGTGAAAGCCCCGCGCTGGGCGGACGGGAGAAGATCGAGCACCTCTTCCGATGGACGGCAGAGTTTCACGCCGAGCGGCGACACAACGATTGGCCGGTTGATGAGGATCGGATGCTCGATCATCGCATCAATGAGCTGGTCATCGCTGAGCGTCGGATCGGCAAGACCCAGCTCGGCGAAGGGCGTGCCCTTCTCGCGGAGCAACTGGCGTGCGCTGATGCCCATGCGGGCGATGAGCGAAACCAGGCGCGGGCGGTTGGGCGGCGTCTTGAGATATTCGATCACATGCGGCTCGATCCCGGCGTTGCGGATCATCGCCAGCGTGTTGCGCGACGTCCCACACTCGGGATTGTGATAGATGACGATATCGATTGCGGCATTGCTCATGCACCCGGCACCTTTTCGCTTGGGAGGTCGGCGTGGCCCTGTTCCTTGCCGATCCGGTTCAGCCGGTTCTGCAGACTCATCTTGTCGAGGCCTTCGAACGGCAGGTTGGTGAACAGCGAGATGCGATTGAACAGCATCCTGTAAGTATCGAAGAAGGCCGCGTGCTGCACCGTTTCGCTGTCCTCGATAGCGGCCGGATCGGGCACCCCCCAATTGGCGGTCAGCGGCTGCCCCGGCCAAACCGGGCAAAGCTCGTTGGCGGCATTGTCGCAGACCGTAAACACGAAATCCAAGGACGGCGCATCGGGGCCGGAAAACCCGTCCCAACTCTTCGAGCGGAACAGGCTTGCGTCGTAGTTCAGCTTCTCCAAGAGATGAATGGTGAACGGATGGACCTCGCCCTTGGGCTGGCTGCCGGCGCTGAACGATTTGAAACGGCCTAGCCCTTCACGGCTGAGGATCGCCTCGGCCATGATGGAACGGGCGGAATTGCCCGTGCAAAGAAACAGTACGTTCAACAGGCGATCAGTCATGTTGATGTCCTTTCAGGCAGCACGACAGGCAAGCAGTTCATCCGCAAGTGGATGGCAGAGCTCGGCCCGGCCACCACAGCAGTCCTTGACGAGGAACAGCATCACGGAGCGGAGCGCATCGAGATCGGCGCGGTAGTTGATGATCCGGCTACGCCGCTCGGATGTGACCAGGCCGGCACGCGCCAGGGTCGCCAAATGCACCGACATCGTGTTCTGCGGGACATCCAGCGCCTTGGCGACCTCGCCGGCAGGAAGGCCTTCGGGTTCGTGACGCACCAGAAGGCGGAAGGCGTCGAGGCGCGTGGCTTGGGCAAGCGCGCCCAACGCGACGATGACAGATTCGTTATCCATATATCCACGATAGCGGATATATGGATATGGTGCAATCGGCGACATGGCGAGATCAAGCAGCCGCCTGCTCGTCCAGATCATCCTCGCAAGCGAGATCGGTTGCCCGCAGCAGAAACCCGGCGGCTTCTTCGGCCCTCGCCGCCGCCGTGAGCAGAGCGCGATTATCGCGGCGCAGGATGTCGAGCCAGGAACCAATATAAGCCGCGTGATCGTCGAGATGAGTGGTTGGGAGACCCACATCTGCCCCCACCAGCGCCGCTGTCAGTTCGGCGGCCAACTCCTCGAAGGCGTAAGCGTGATCGCCGAAGCGCTTCCCGAACGACCGGGCGAGACGGGCTGGATGGCCTGTCCAGTGGCCGGCCTCATGCGCGAGGGTGGCTGCCCAGGCGGCGCGCGTGTCGAATTGCTCGACCGGCGGCATGGTGATGACGTCCTGGCGCAGATCGTAATAAGCACGATCGCCGCCACATCGCAGCCGCGCGGGCAGCCGTTCGACGAAGCGCTCCGCCCGCGGACCGAGCCGGTCGCCCGGCGGGACGAGGGAGAGGGCTTCGGGATAGAAATCGCCCGGCAGTGCGTCGATCTGGTCGGCATTGAAGACCGCATAGGACCGCATGACCCGGCGCTGCTCATCGACGAGCTCACCCGGACGTTCGTAGGAATCGACCTTCTTCGAATAGGCCTTGTAGAAGATCGCAAATTGCGACTGCTCGCCGGCGCGGACTTGCCCGCCCAGTTGCTGCGCCTGGCGGTAGGTCATCCAATGGCGGGACCGATAGCCGCACTGCTCGGCGGCCAGCCATAGCCAGAAGGTGTTCATGCCGCGATAGGGCTCGCCATTGGCGCGCAGCGGGCGCCCTTGCGCGGCGCATGATCGCCAGGGCCGTACCCAGGGACGCACACCGGCCTCGAGCCGGTCGATGATGGCGCGCGTGATGGTCTCGGCCGGCGAGGGCCGGCCCGATGATTGGGTCATGGTGGATACTCCGTGAAAAAGCGGCTGCCTCAGCGCCGCCGATGAAGGGCGGCGGGCGACACGAAAGCGCCGCCCGCCGTTAGGCGTTCGCCTCAGGCGGCCTGTTCGAGGTCGCCAGCATCGCCATCGCGGGCGATCTCCCCTGCCCCGCCGTCGCTGTCGTCTTCATCGCTGAGGAAAGCGGAATAGCTCCGGAAGCTTTCGGGCTTTTCGATCCCGCCGAACCGCATCTCGTCGGGCAGCCAGGAAAGCGCCTTTTCCCGGACTTCGGCCTCGACGATGCCCTGCCCCGAACAGAGCGCAGCGCAGGCATTGGCAAGGTCACCCTTCTTGGCGTCCTTGTATCGGCCGCGCAGCACCGGCCCGCCGATTTCGTCGAGCGCTTCGAGCATGACGTCCTTCTTCACCCGCCCAAAGAAGTTCTGGGCATCGGGCCGCCACCATTGCGCGACATCAATGTCGAGCAGCCGTCCGAGATGATCGTGGAAGCCGTTGCGGCGCCCGCCATCGTCGACGTTGAGTGTCGGCTCGAGCGTCTGCGCCAGAACATGGGCGAGCCAATCGGCGCGCGCCTGTTCATCCAGTTGCCGGAAGGCATCGAAGCGGGACGACAGCGTGTTCCCGCCTGCCCAGCTCACATCGAGCGCCTGGCGCTGTTCGGTCAGGACATTGCTCGCCGCGCTGCCTTCATCGCGGAAGCTGGCGATCGGGAAGCTCGCGGCCGCCGCCTGCAGCGTCGAGTGGTCCCGGACATAGCTGCTGGCGAACACCGTCCGGTGCGCCATCAGGAATATCGTGAGATCGAGCGCGAACCCGGCATCCGAGGCGACATGGGCCGCCAGGATCTGCCGGCGCTGGGTCGCGAGTTCGTCAACCAGCGTCGCGCTGAGCCGGGAGGCCGCGACCTTGCCGGACGGTGCTTCGGGTTCTGCGTCCTCGCCCGCCTGACGAATGGCGCGCTCGCTGAACATGCGGCTGTGCACCCGCGGACTGCCATCGGGCGCCAGATAGATGAAGGTGCCCAGCTGGTCCTTGATCGCATCGTCGACCATCGTGCGCGACGCTTCGATCGTATCGAGTTCCCGCTCGATGTCGGCGAGCCGCGCCGACGCTGCCTCGGCCTCGGGCGTGCCATCCTCGAGGTCGGTCTCCAGTTCGCGGATGAGCGCGTCGCCCTCATCCGAGAGACTATCGACGCGCTCCTGCTCGTCCCCACTCAATTCGCGCAGCGGCGGATGATATTCGTGGAGCTGGCACTCCATATCATAGGGCACATGCGTCGCGAGGACTGGCGTCACGAACGCCAGCTTCTGTTCGGCAGCGAGCGCTTCCGCGGCCGCTTCAAGCTTCTGGGCGGCCAGTTGCTCGATGAGCTCCACGTCGATCCAGCTCTCGTCCGCATCTTCGCCAAACAGGTCGCGCTCGATCCGGCCGCCCGCGCCGACATAGGCGTCGCGGCCGACGAACCGTGCCTTGGCGTCGGTCGCCTTGACCGTCCCGTTGAGGAGCGCACGACGGATATTGTCGGGATTGTCGCCATAATAGGACCGGCTCATGCTCTCGAACACGCGGGCCTGGCGATCGACGTCGGGCGTGACGGCATAAGCCTGGGCGACCCCCAGCGTGATCTCGCCCGCCGCCAGCGCCGCGAAAACTGCGGGAGCCAGTTCGGCAAGCCGTACCCGCTGCTCGACGAAGCGGGTCGTGACGCCGAAGCGTTTCGCCACATCCTCGGCGCTCGCGCCCTTGTCGAGGAAGTGCTTGAAAGCCGAGCACTCATCCGCCGGGTTCATCGCGACGCGGTGGAAATTCTCGGCAAGGCTCGCTTCGGCCGATCCGGCATCATCCTCGAGCACCAGCACCTGAACCTCATGGTCCCCGGCAAGCCGCCCTGAATCGATCAGGCGCTGGAGCGCCCGCAAGCGGCGGCCACCCGCCTTGACGGTGAAATGTCCTGCCTTCTTGAGCGGCGTGACCACGAGATTCTGCAACAGGCCATGCGCGGCGATATTGTCGGCGAGGCTGTCGAGGTCGGCATCGCGATTGGATTTGCGGACATTGTCCTTCGAGAGCGAGAGGTTCTTGACCTTCACGGACTGGATCATCGGTTGTCTCCTTCGAGGGTTGCGCCGACCTCGGCGGCCGGCTTGAGCCACTCAGGCCCACCCGGCCGAAGGCCCCCTCCCCTCTCTTCGGTCGCTTGGCGCGGCCGCGGGTCAGTCCGTGATCCTGGCGAGGATCTCGAGGGCGCGGCTCGGGGGAACGAACAGCCGCGTGCGGTGCTGGATGATCTCGGTGAAGCAGCCCGCCGCCTTGAGATGAGGCAGCGCCTCGGGCTTCCAGTCGAGCAATTCGAGGCGTTGATCGCCGGCGACCAAGGCGCGCTTCAGCCGCAGCGCTCCGATCGGCATGATCTCGCCCGAGGTGCGGACGTGCTCGACCCGCGCGCCGAGGTCGATCTCGACATGGGCCGAGATGCCGAATGCGCTGGCAATCCGCTCAACCAGCGGCGCCGGAATAAGACGCCCGAGAAGCGACTGGCCGTCATCGCTCGTCAGCCGCCAGACCTGGACATGATCGTCGGGCAGCTTGCCCCAGACCGGGAGCAGCAGGCCGGTGACCAGATAGATGATCTGCGTGCGCGTCTGCGCGGTCATCGCCTCGCATTCGGCCTGCCAGACTTCGTCGAAGCTCGCGCGGTCCACGTCGGTCCAATGGGTTTCGGCGAAGAGGTCCTGCCTGTGCCGTTCGGTGCGCGTCGGCCGCACCAGCTCATAGCGGCGCACGGTCCGCCCCTCTTCGTCCGTCAGCGAGAAAGTCGGCCGGCAAATGGCGGCCTTGCCGGAACGCGGGTTGATCAACCCGCGCGCTTCCGGGTCGGCCAGAAGCCAATGCGCTCGCTCCAGGGTCAGCGGCCGATATCGCTCCTCCGTTTCGATACGCAGGATCTCGGTTTCGGCGCCGCTCACGGGATCGCGCCGGATCACCGTCCGGCCGAGGATCGAAATACGGTCGGCCGCGATCGTTTCGACGCCAAGGTCGAGGGTGCCAGCCTCGCGGGCCTTTTCCACCCGTGCTTCGATCAAGCCCAGATATTCGTCGAAGATCGCGTTCTGCAGGTCGATGCGCAGTGCCAGGATGCGGTTCAACCACCGCTGGATCGTGGGCAAGGTCTCGGTGAGCCCCCCACCCTCCCCGGCCAGGTTCAAACCGGTGAGCGACTGGAATTGATCAAAGCGCACCGATTGGAGCTTTGCCTGGAACAGCAGGCGGAACCACTGGTCGAGCGATTCCCGCGCGAAGTCGGACTCCAGATTGTCGCGGGGGTCGAAAAGTCCCTGCCCGCCGGTCTGGCGTTGGCCACGGGTCAGTGCACCCAGGCTGTCGAGGCGCCGGGCGATGGTCGAGATGAACCGCCGTTCGCCGCGGCAATCGGTGGAAACGGGCCGAAACAAGGGCGGGCAGGCTTGGTGGGTGCGGTGCGTGCGGCCCAGCCCCTGGATCGCCGCGTCCGCGCGCCAACCGGGCTCGAGCAGATAGTGGATGCGACGGCTCTGATTGGGCGCGTCGAGGCTGGCGTGGTAGCTCCGCCCCGTGCCGCCGGCGTCGGAGAAGATCAGGATGCGCTTTTCGCCGCGCATGAAGATGTCGGTCTCCGCGAGGTTCGTGCGCGCGCTGCGCCGTTCGATCCGCTGACGTCCGTCGGCATCGACGATGATCCGCCGGCTGCGACCCGTCACCTCGGCCACTGCCTCCGTCCCGAAATGCCCGATGATGTGATCGAGCGCCGAGCCGACCACCGGCAGCGCACAGAGTTGCTCGAGGAGTTGGTCGCGCATGGCGATCGCTTCCCGGCACAGCACCGGCTGCCCGGCTTCGTCGATCATCGGTTCCGAGCGCACTGTGCCGCTATCGTCGGTATAGGTGCGCATCTGGCGCACCGGAAAGGCGGCCGTCAGATAATCGACCAGGAATTCGCGCGGGGACAGCTCGATATCGAGCCAGGCCCGCTCCTCGGGGGACAGGTCGGCAAGGGCACGATCGAGCATCGCTTCCGAGGTCGACACGAGCTGGACTACGGCGCAGTCGCCGCGCGCGAGATCGGCGGCGATCGCCGGGATCAGCGACGGCAGCTTCATCGACAGCAGGATCTGGCCGAAGAAGCGTTGCTTGGTCGATTCGAAGATCGACAATGCCGCGGCCTTCGCGCCGCTATTATAGGTGGCACCGCTGAAGCCGTCGGTGACGCGCGTGGCGGCGAGCGCGGCCTGCAGATTGTTGTGAATGATCGCCCAGGCATCGGCATAGGCATTGTAGACGGCGATCTGTTCTTCGCTGAGCCGATGCTCGAGGATGTCATATTCGACGCCGGCGAAGCTGAGCGCCCGCGCGGCATAGAGGCCCTGCGCCTTGAGGTCGCGGGCGATCAATTCCATCGCCGCGATGCCGCCGCGGCGCAGGGATTCCACGAAGGCCCGCCGGTCGGCGAAGGCCGTCTGCGGTCCCCACAATCCGAGGCGTGTCGCATAAGCGAGGTTGTTGACGTCCGAGGCGCCGGTTGCCGAGGCGTAGAGGATCCGGGCGCGCGGAGCGAGATTTTGCAGACGGACCCCGGCGATGCCCTGCTCGGACCCTTTCGTGGCGCCGAACCGGCCCTCGCCGCCGGCCACCCCGGCCATTTCATGCGCCTCGTCGAAGACGATGACGCCGCTGAAATCCTCGCCCATCCATTCGATCAGCTGGCGCAGCCGCGTGCCCCTGTCGCCGCGGTTGGAGCGCAGGGTGGCATAGGTCAGGAAGAGGATCCCATCGCCCAGCGCGATCGGGGTGCCGAGCTTCCACTGGTTGAGATGCTGGATGTCGAACGGCAAGCCGCCAAGCGCCGACCAGTCGCGGCGAGCGTCTTCGATCAGCGTCTCGCTCTTGGATATCCAGAGGTGGCGGCGGTTGCCGCGCAACCACTGGTCGAGGATGACGCCTGCCACCTGCCGTCCCTTGCCGGCGCCCGTGCCATCGCCAAGGAAAAAGCCGGTCCGATAGGCGTTGCCGGCCTCTGCCGGCGACAGCGAAAGACCCTCCTCGCTGGATGCGAACCGGCCGGGAAGATCGCGCTCGAACGCCGCGCCAGCGTAGATTAGCGTTTCGAGCTGCGCGTTCGAGAGCAGGCCGTCGTCCAAGATCCTGGCCGGCAGCACGGGTTCATAAGCGACCGGGGGTGCGGCAATCGATCCCATTGCCTGCGATTCGACCAGCGCGCTTGGGTGCTCACGGGCATCGGCAATCAGCAGACGGCTCGGCCGATAGGGCAGGTAAATCCCTTGCGGTTCGCCCGCGGGCGCCGGCGCGTCGAGACGGTGATAGGCGACCGCGCGGGTCGTGGGCAGGGTCACCGCCACACGCGAGCCTACGGGGCGGGTCCGCCGCGTGAGGCCCCGGAACAATCCGCTGGGGCGGGAGATCGGCTGCGGCTGCGGCGCGCATGGGGTCGCCATCGCATCGATGACCGCAAGCGCAGCGCCGAGCGTCGTGCAGGTCTGGCGCGGGACCGGGACCCCTGCCCCGCCCTTTTCGAGGAGTATGAGCTGGACTGCCTGGCCGGTGCCGTGCTTGGCATAGGCATTGGGCGGCAGGTCGAGATGCAGCCGGGCATGCGCGCCCGCGGTGGCGTGCAGCCAATCCGCGTCCCCAGTCTCGATGCGGTCGGGGAGAATAACGGCGCAGCGCCCGCCTGGAGCAAGCCGCAACAGCGCGGAGCGCAAGTGGCGAAGCGCGGCATGTCGATCGCGCCCCCGCCCCTGGCTTCGCGAGAAGGGCGGATTGATGAGTACGACGCTCGGCACCAGTTGCCGATCGAGCATATCGTCGATCAGTTCGCCATCATGCGTGCTCAGCCTGCCTTCGGGAAAGGCGTGACGCAGCAAACGCGCGCGCCGGGCATCGATCTCATTGAGAAGGAGGCGCGCGCCGGCGAGATGGGCGTCTATGGCAAGGAGGCCTGTCCCGGCCGAGGGCTCGAGCACGATATCGTGTGCCGTGATCGCGGCTGCCTTGGCGGCAAGGAAACCGATCGGCGCCGGTGTCGAGAATTGCTGGAATGCGACCTGCGTTTCGCTACGCACGCTTTGCGTGGGAAGCGCTGCCGTCATGGCGATCAGCTGGGCGAGCCGCGCATTCGCATCTGCCGGGAGCGTCGCGTTCTTCAGATGGAGGACCTGCGCGAGTTCGAGCACATCGTAGGCGTCGCGCAATGACCACAGGCCATCGGCGCTCGAGCCACCGAAGGCGGAGGCCATTTCGGCAAGGAGGTCGTTACGTGCAACCGGACGTCCTTCGGACAGCCGGTCGGCTATGCCTTGAGCAGCGATACGGGCGGGATCATCGAGCGGCAGCGTGAGCGCGAGGGGTTGTGTGGCCATGGGGCATCTCCAGGTCTGACACCTGGCATCAGCGCCAGGTCATCAGTCTGAAGGCCCCCTCCCCTCTCAGGCCGCCTCGGCGGCCCGGCGGACACGCCAAGCATCATTCCAGTCCGCGTGCCGTTCCGGCAGCCGAAGCACCACTTCGCGTCCATTGGCTGTGAGATGCGGGCGGGCTTTTTTTAGCATGGCGGCAGCGGCGGCACCGCGATCGCCATAGACGATGATACGCTTGACCCGTTCGGGGATGGCGACAAGCCCAAGGCGTTCGACCCCGCCCAGCGCCCAGGTCGGCGTTCCGAACCAGGCCATTGCTGAAAGGGCGTCCTCGATGCCTTCGGCAAGGCCAAGCTCCTCGCCGGCCGGCGCCAGACGAATGGCCGCGTCGCCGAGAAGGCCAAGGGCAATCTTCGGTTTTGGCAAGGGTTTGTGCAGGATGTCGGCGAGATCGAGGCAGGTCCGCTGGACGGCCACGACGCCCAGATCATTCTCGACCGCGGCGATCATCGCGGGAAAGAACCGGCGGCGCTCACCGGCCCCGACGATGGTGCGCGGATTGTAGCGCAGGCAACGCGGATAGGGAGGCGGCAGACCGCGCGCCGCCAGGTATTCGGCCGCTGGAGAGCCGGCGATAGGCTGGCTCGCCTTCCATAGGCGAAGTGCAAGAGCGCGATGGTCCGCGGCCGCCTTCGGGCGCGGCATGGTGAGCGGCTCGGCATCGTGAAGTTTGCGCCGGCGCAAAGCAGCCAGAACATCGCGCGTGTCGCAGCCGGCAAAGCAGTGGAACAGGATCGCCCGCTCGCCCAGGCGTACCGACAGGCTGGGACCATGATCGTCATGTGCCGGGCACCGGCATTCGCCGCGCGTACCGCGCCAGGTCCCACCCAGGGCTTCGACAATGGCTTTGGCGCGATGGGGAGCAGCTATGGGCATCGACTAATCCTTGGAAGTGGTGGAGCGCCGCTGCTGATTGCGCCCTCCCCTCCCCGGTATTTCACCCCGGCATGCCTTTGGATGCCAGGATCCCGAATTCCTCGACGATGCGATCGGTTGTGTAGTGCGTCGCGCCGTCGCGTTCATAGGAGCTGTCCTTGAGCCGCCCGGCTATGCGCACGAGATCCCCGACTTGAGCCCGGTCGGCGATATGCTTCCGCTGGCCTTCGCTGAACACGCTGACCCGGTTCCAGTGGCTGTCTTCCTGCCATTCGTTATCGTCACCCTTGCGGCGATAATTCGCGCAAACCGACAGCAGGGTGACCTTCGGCCGTGCGTCGATTTCTCCGATCCGGCCGATGATCTCGAACTTGGCGAAGTTGATCATGCACCCTCCATGCGCAACGTCATTTGGTCGGCAGCCTATCGTCGAGGGCCGACTTCGCGTATCCCTCCAGGCAGGGGGATTGAACGATTGCATGAGGCGCGACGCGGATCTCTTTCTCAAAATAAAAAGAATCAAAACGCCGCTGCTCGCAGCGGAAGCTTTTCCGATTCAAAAGGATTCAGATTCACGGGGCCGAAAGCACAGCATTTCTGCAGGTTTGAGCAAGCTTATCCTGACCGGACGGGGGATTTTGCCTGCCCTTGTGGGGGCGCTTCCCTGACCGGTCGGGGGATGCAACCTGACCGGTTGGGGCCTTCCTGACCGCATGGGGGCCACCCTCGCTCGGGGACGATTCGTCCGCCATGCCGCTCGTCAGGGACCTTCTTTGGCCTACGTGCGGCCGTTTGCGTGCGTAAGGGCGCATTGAAATGCGACTCGGCGCACTTCCTCATGTTTTGCCACTTCGGGGCGAAATTCTATCCTGACCTCTTGGGGGCCGAAACCGCCATCTATCCTGCCCTGACTTGACGCACGAGGACAGGTCAGGCAGATTTTCTCCCACGCCGGACGAATCGGTGCAGATTTCATGGCATGGATGACGAGCAAGCCCTAGACCACGCTGTAACGCCCTCTCCCACCGGTGATGATGCTTCTCCGGGACGGGCGATGCGGGTGGCTGCCGCCCTGCAGGCCAAGGGCGGTGACGAGTTCGCCAAGCCCGGCAGCATCGTCGAGGTCAAGTTCGTCAAAGGCCAGTCGCTGAGCCTGACCGCTTCGCGCCTGCTCGCGCTGATGATTTTGACTGCGGGCGGTGATGCTTGGGAGGACCGTCCGCACAAGATGCGAAAGGCGGACATTCGCCGCGGTCACAAAGGCAATGAACGCATCTCGGATATGCTCGAGGAACTCCATCGCACGCTTTTCGCGGTTGATGACAAGTCCTGGCGCGGCAAGAAGGCGACCCTGCGCTTTTCGCTTATCTCGTCATCGCGTGAAGAAGCGGAAGACGAGGAGGGCGCGGACGCGGGGTGGATTGAATGGGAGTTCACGCCCGAGGCCCGAAAACTGATCCAGGAATCGGAGACCTATGCGGTCCTGAACCGGCAGGCAGTGCTCGGCTTTCGTTCAACCTATGCGCTCAAGCTGTACGAGATCGGGGCGCTACGGCTGCATAGGCGCCAGTCGCTCTGGAAGGGCGACATGACGGCGCTGCGTGCGCTGCTCGGTATCGCGCCGGACGTCTACAAGGACTTCGCGCAGTTGCGTCGCAAGGTTCTCGAAAAGGCAAAGGCCGAAATAGATCAGCTCGCCCATTTTCGCGTGGAGTGGCGGGAGATCCGCCAGGGCAGAACCGTCACCGAAATCGAATTCCGCTTTGAGCCCAAGGATGCCCCGGCCCAGATCGCGACCGTAGAGGAGATCGGTCGTCACTCGGCGGGGAGGAAGGCAAGGCGCGACGGCGATGTCGAGACCGTAGCCGTCGAGGCGGTGACGAAGGCCGCCGTCGCTGCATTGGTGTCCACGGAGAAGGTCGGGGCAGGGGAGGTCACCTTCCCGGACGGCACGATCCGCTTTGGCTCCGATACGCTTGCCGCGATCGCGCGCTCGGCGGGCGGCGGTTGGGACATCGATCTCATTGCCGATGCCTATCGCGCGCAGATGGGCGAGAGGCTGGCAAAGCTCAAGGGTGCCAAGCTGATCGCGTCCTGGACGGGCTTTTGCGAGAGTTTCCTGGCGCGGCGCGGGCGTCCCTGAGCCGAAATTGCACCGGTGCAATTTCGGGGTGAACAGCCCCCAAGAGGTCAGGTTAAGGTGTGCGCAGAGGTCCGCGGCGCCGATTGCGGCCAAATCACCCTGTCGTGCCAAAGCGACTTGCGAAAATCAGCCTCTGATTGACCTAAAAGTGCAAATTGAGCTATGCCCCGTTCAGTTTCGCAAGGGGGCCTCTCTTGGCTGCATCACTCGATATCGAAGGTACGCAGGATCTGCTGTCCGTCTCAACGCTCGCACAACGGACCAGCTCTGTTCTCGAGCGGCTCCGCGACTCTGCGCGGAGCGCCCGGGCGGACGAGCGGCGCGAGCCCACTTTCCCGATCGGTAAAGCGGCCGAACTGGTCGGCCGAACCCCGGCGGCCATTCGTGAGGCCGAGAAGGACGGCCGCTTGCCGCCGCCTCCGCGAACCGAGAATAATCGGCGTGTCGGCTATACCCTGGCGCAGCTCAACGATATGCGGGGATTGTTCGGCACCCGGCCCTGGCGGGCTGCAACCGACCCCTGCTGCGTTATCGCGGTGCAGAACTTCAAGGGCGGGGTGGGGAAATCGACCCTGTCGGTGCACTTGGCCCAATATCTCGCGATCAAGGGCTACCGGGTAGCTCTCATAGATTGCGACAGCCAGGCGTCGGCAACGACCCTCTTCGGCTATGTTCCCGACCTCGACCTAACCGAGGAGGACACGCTCTATCCGTTCCTGCGGCACGACGACATGGAGTCGCTCGACTATGCCCTGCGCAAGACCCACTTCGACGGCCTCGAACTCGTCCCGGCCAATCTGCGGCTCTTCCAGTCGGAATATGAAATCGCTGCGCGCATGGCGCGGGGGCAGGGGAACCTGATCGACCGCATGGCGCAAGGCATTGCGAGCATTGCCGATCGGTTCGATGTGGTGGTTCTCGATCCGCCGCCAGCGCTTGGCGCGATCTCGCTTTCGGTGCTGCGCGCGGCCAATGCGCTGGTCGTGCCGGTGCCGCCGACGGTGATGGACTTCTCGTCGACCGCGGCCTTCCTCGCCATGCTCGACGAGACCATCGAGACCCTGGCCGATCGCGGCTTGGCCCCGTCGCTGCAGTTCCTGCGCTTCGTCGCATCCAAGGTCGACGAGAACAAGTCGATGCAGAAGGAACTGCTCAACCTGATGCGGACCCTTTTCGGCCACGCGATCGTGCGCACACCGCTCAAGGATTCGGCGGAAATCGACAATGCGACGGCGCGGCTGATGACCGTCTATGAGCTTGACGGACCTGTCACCAGTTCGGCGGTGCGCAACCGCTGCCTCGCCTATCTCGACGGCGTGAACAGTGAAATCGAGTTCGACATCCGGTCGATGTGGCCCAGCCATCTGGCGCGCTTGCGCAAGGAGGGCCTCGCTTGATGCGAGCAAAATTGCACCGGTGCAATTCCGGGTAGAAGGGGTGGATGATGAGCAAGAAAAACGCCAACTTCGCGGCTGATCTGGTCGCCGGAATCGACCCGGGGGCGCAAGCCCCGGCGGCCCGGCGCCCGGGCATCGGTGCGAGCGTCCTGGCGGGCCGGGAAAGCCGGCTTGCCGAATTGGCGACGGGCAGTGTCGTCTCACGCACCCATGAACTCGTTGATCCGGCACGCTGCCGGATGTGGGTGGGCCATAACCGCGAATATGCGCTGCTTAACGAGGAGGGGTGCGCCGATCTCATCGAGAGCATTAAGGCGCAAGGCAAACAGGAAATGCCTGCGATCGTCCGGCGGGTGAAGGACGATCCTGCTTTCGATTTCGAGGTGATTTGCGGCGCGCGCAGGCATTGGACGATCAGCTGGCTGCGCGCTCATAACTATCCGGATTTTCGCTTCCTCGTCGACATCCGTAGCTTGACGGATGAGGAGGCGTTCCGGCTTGCGGACCTCGAGAACCGGGCGCGCGATGATCTTACCGACCTAGAGCGCGCGCGCGACTATTTGCGCGCCCTCGACGCCTATTATGAGGGGCGCCAGAAGGTCATGGCCGAGCGAATCAACGTCACGGAAAGCTGGCTTAGCCGCTATCTCGACCTTGCTCGGCTCCCGGCGGAACTGATGGTGGCCTTCGCCGTCCCGCAGGATCTCAGGATTAAGCATGTCACCGCGATCAAGCCTCTCTTGAAACCGGAGGACCGGCGGCAGCGTGTATTTACTGAGGCGACGCGGCTCGCGGAGGCGCAGGCCAATCGCGGGGTGCCGATGCCGGTTCCTGACGTCATCCGCGCGCTCGCTTTGGCCGCCGATCCCCCCAAGAGGTCAGGTTCCCCCAAGAAGTCAGGAAAGCCGGAAACGATCGTGTCCGAAGGGGGAAAACCGCTGCTGAAAGTGGAGGCGGTGGATCGCAAGGGGCTCAAGCTCACCCTGCTTCCGCATGGGGGCGGCACGCGAGTTGAAGCGGAGGCCGCGTTGAAAGTGCTCCTGGATCGGCATTGGGCCTGATTTTCTTCGGCGTGCTGAAACCGTGAACTCGGCCGCGGAGGCGTTGTGATCTGCACAGGCCGATTGATTCATTGAAACGATATGGATTTGGGTGCATATAAGAGGCAAGGAGTGCACTCATGCTTGCCGCATTTTTGGACGATATTCGTGATGGCGACATGATCGCGCCGCGCCGCATGGCGGAACGCCTGCGCCTACCGATGACGCGTCTATCGCGACTTGCGCACCTCAATCGCAACACCATGACCACACACCCCGGCAGCCCGGCTGTGCAGGCCAAGCTGGGGGAAATTGCCCGGATCATCGCGCGAGCGGCTGAGCTCGCGGGCGATGAAGGCAAGGCGATCATCTGGTTCAAGCATCAGCCTCTGCCCGGATTTGGCAAGACGGCTGAGGAATTGGTCGAGGATGGCCATGCTGATGTCGTGATCGAGGATCTCGATCGTATGGCCGCCGGTGTTTATTCCTGACGCGGTTCACTCTGGTTCACAGGCTTGACCGTGGCCATGTTTCCGCACGCTGATAGTGCGGCGCAATGACCTATGCTCTTGCGCCGTTGTCGCTTCCGCTCTGGCGGATGATCGGGATCCGCCATCAGTTCAGTCCGACGTCCGGAGAAGGCGCGCGGCTCTATGGGGGCCGCTGGAACCGCAAAGGATATTCAGCGCTCTATCTGGCGGCCGATGCGGTCACAGCCGTGGCTGAATACTATCAAGGGCTGCCCAAGCCCGGGACGCTTGTCCCTTATCACCTCGACGCATCGGCGATCACGGATCTCACCAATGCTACCGCCGGCCCCTGCGATGCGCGCGTTGCCGAGGCCTTGGCTGCGAACTGGAAGGCGATGGCGTTGCTCGATGGCAAGACGCCGCCGAGTTGGGCGCTGACAGAGGAATTGATCGCGGCGGGTGCGCAAGGCGCGCTTGTGCCGTCGGTCCAGAATCCCGGTGGTCGGAACCTGGTGCTGTGGCAATGGCATGAGAAGGGTCTTCAAGGGGAAGGAGCCGCGCTGACTGTCCTTGATCCTGACGATGCCCTGAAAGCTCCCCGCTAAAGTTGGCCCGAATTGCTGGAGAGCAGCCGGTCGATCTCGGCCATCGCCGCGTCAAATTCGGCCAGCGCCGGATGGGGGAGGGGGGAGCCCTGGTCCTGCGGTATCTCTCCAGGAACATGTCGCCGCTCTTCGGCGACCAGCAGCACCTTGCCCTTGATGCTCGCGCGCCGAGCGAGGCCCGTTGCGGCTAGGGCGTCGCCGATCGCGTAGGTGCCGCGCCGGCTGACCCCGAAGGCCGAGACCATCTGATCGAGCCCGAGCGGCGCGAATGCCGCGAGGAAGATCCACACCTGCGGGGCTCGGGCGCTCGAGCGCAGGTGCCCCAGCTGCCCGCCCACAATCGCCGCGCGCCTCCGCGCCTGGTCGACCAGCGCACAAATCCGCGTAATGCTAAGATGTAGACTGCGGACCGCCAGCAGTGCGCGTTCGCCGGGCCACAGCTGCGGCTGAAGCGCCTCAGCCGTCACGGCGCCGGGGCAGGGGATGGCGTGGACCCACGTCCCGCTCGCGCTCAACACGCGCCCCAGCGCCGCATCGACGGCCCAGAGCGGGGTACGTGGGGCTGCCTGCTCGACCGCGACCTCGCGCCCGCCGAGCGAAAAGCTCCGCACCGCGCGCTCCACCGGCGCGAACAGGGGATCGGCACGCAGCAGGGCGTTGAGACGGGCCAGACCAGCGAAGGGCAGGGCGGAATCGTCGTTCATGCTGGCCTGTTTGGTCAGGTCGGCGGCCTTTGCCAGCGCCTCGTCCCCCAGCGCGTCTTCGGCATGGGCTGGACGGTCGGCCCCGAAGCGAGCGGCCAGAGTGATGGTCTGCGCGGCGTCGGCGAGCGGTTCCCACGGATGATGGCTGAGTTCGCCCAGCAGGGCGCGGACCACGGCATAGGCGGAGCAGCAAGTGAGGGGCGTCTCCTGGGGCCCGCGGTCGAGCCCGGCGAACCATGCGTGGAAACGCAAGGTCGCGTCGGTGAACCCCGCTTGTGCCAGGGCCGCGAGCAGCACCTCGCGCAGCAGTCCTACGCAGAACAGCCGTTTTTCGATATCGGTGAGGCCGGCGAGGAGTCCGTCGAGCCGGCCGAACGCCAGCGCGCCTGCGGCCTGTGCCACGGCAAGCTCCTCGGGCGAAACATCCGCATCGGCGGCGAGGGGATGAATGCGCTCCATGTTGAGTATGTAGTGAATGCTAGAACACTGCACAACTGCTCGGATGGTTGGTAACGGAACATGCGATAATTGCAGTTATCACATAAGCAGATTTGACCGTTCTTTATAAGGTGGGCTACAAGCGCGGCTGAGGAGCGAGGCGCGTCGTGAGCACCGAAACCGCCCGGGAAGGGCCAGAAATCCCCGTAGCGCCGCCTGAGGCTGTCCTGCCGGCCGTCAGGGCGCCGGCCGACCTTGCGTGGACGATCGTGCAGATGCGCGCCGGCGAGCGCATCACCGTCAACGAGGGCCTGATCGCCGCCTATCAGGCCGCTTCATCGCCCCATAGCATCCGTGCGCTCAAGTCCGACGTCGAGGCGTTCGATGCGTGGTGTAGGCGCAACAACCGGAT
>NZ_DAIRTS010000011.1:0-116908 GCF_036803765.1 Novosphingobium sp. | reverse complement strand
AGTCCACTCCCGTTCGGGCTGAGCTTGTCGAAGCCCGGCTGGCAAGCGCAGCGCTGGGGCCCTTCGCCAGGCTCAGGGCGAACGGCGCTTGGTGAAGGACCTCAGTAGTCCAGTCCCGTTCGGGCTGAGCTTGTCGAAGTCCGGCTGGCAAGCGCAGCCCTAGGGTCCTTCAACAGGCTCAGGGCGAACGGAAATGGGGGGCAGGGTCAATCACGCGTCCGCCGCGATCGATACGGCCCAGATGGCGAGGCCCAGCAGCACCGTCATGGTCGTCATCGTGCCGATCATGCGCAGCTTGATGAGCTTGCCGCCGTCCATGCCCACGCCGTGGGCCACGCGACCGAGCAGATAGATGCCCATGGCGCCCAGCAACCAGATGCTGCCCGGGCGGGCCAGTTCGACCGCGCCGGCGAGAATCAGCACGATCGGTGCGCTCTCGATGAAGTTGGCCTGGGCGCGCATCCGGCCGATCAGCGCCGGGTTGCCGCCGTCGCCCATGAAGATCTTGGTGGCGCGGCGCACCATGCCGATGCGGATCATCAGCCAGATGTTGAGAATCGCCGCGGCGCCGGCAGATGCCAGCGTGATGGGCAGGATGATCGGCATGCAGTTCCCCTCTCGTGCATATTATCCGGGTTTCTTGCTAGCGAGGCCAAGCTTGCAAAGCACGAGAAAATCCGTATAGGCGCGCCTTCGCCCGTGATAGGCGATGCCGGTCCTCCCGCTCTCGTCGAACGGAAACCGTATGAACCCCTCGTCGTGAGATGCGGGGTTGTGCGGCGGACCTGTTTTCCCTATCGCGCCCGCAACAGACGTTATTTTCAGGAACAGGTGCCGAAATGGCCGTCCCCAAAAGAAAGACCAGCCCCTCCCGCCGGGGCATGCGCCGCAGCCACGATGCGCTGAAGGCCGAAGCCTTCCACGAATGCTCGAACTGCGGTGAACTCAAGCGTCCGCACATGCTGTGCAACGCTTGCGGTCACTACAACGGTCGCGAAATCATCGCCGTCGGCGCCTGAGTCGATCTGACGGAGGGGTGATCGGATCATGAGCCTGCCCAGAATCGCCGTCGATGCGATGGGCGGCGACGAGGGTGTGCGCGTGATGATCGAAGGCGCGGCTCTCGCGCGTCGTCGTCACGAGCGCTTCAAGTTCCTGCTGGTCGGGGACGAAGCGCGGATCAAGCAGGCTCTCGAGCATCACCCCAACCTTCGGGCCGCGTCGGAGATCCTCCACGCGCCCGAAGCCGTGGCCGGCGACGAAAAGCCGACCCAGGCCCTGCGCCGCGCCCGCACCACGTCGATGGGATTGGCCATCGATGCGGTGAAGCGCGGCGAGGCCGGCGCTGCCGTGAGTGGCGGCAATACTGGCGCGCTGATGGCCATGGCCAAGCTTGCCCTGCGCACGATGCCCGGCATCGATCGCCCGGCGCTGGCCGCGCTGGTGCCCACGCTCGGCGACAACGATCTCGTCATGCTCGATCTCGGTGCCAATACCGAGTGCGACGCGCGCAATCTCTTCCAGTTCGCGATCATGGGCGCCGCCTATGCGCGCATCGTCAACGGGCTGGAAAGCCCGCGCGTGCGCCTGCTCAACATCGGCACCGAAGAGACCAAGGGCACCGAAAACCTGCGTGATGCCGCAACGCTCCTCAAGGATGCGACCGCGCTGGCGCTGACTTTCGACGGCTTCACCGAGGCGGACAAGCTGCCGCGCGGCGACTTCGACGTGGCGGTGACCGACGGGTTCTCGGGCAATATCGCACTCAAGGCGATGGAAGGGGCCGCGCGTTTCGTCGGCGACCTGCTGCGCCGCAGCTTTTCCAGCTCGCTCCGCTCCAAGGTCGGCTTCCTGATCTCGAAGCCTGCGACCGAGTTGCTCAAGCATCATCTCGATCCCAACAACCACAACGGCGCGATCTTCCTCGGCCTCAATGGCGTGGTGGTGAAAAGCCACGGCAGCGCCTCGGCGATGGGCGTCGCCAATGCCGTCGCCGTCACCGCGCGGCTGATCGAGGAAAACCTGATCGAGCGCATCGCCGCCGACATCGCGGCCGTCGATCCAGATACCATCCGCCAGCCCTCACGGCGCAAGGCGGCCACTCAAGAAGGTGAAACCGCACTGTGACTTTGCGTTCGGTGATTACCGGCAGCGGCTCGGCCTTGCCGAAGCGCGCCGTCTCGAATGCCGAAATGGCCGAGATGGTCGACACCTCCGACGAGTGGATCGTCGAACGCACGGGCATCCGCAACCGCTACATCGCCGGCGACGGCGAGACGACTTCCTCGTTGGCCACCGAAGCTGCGCGCCGGGCTATCGAGGCGGCGGGGATCGAGGCGGCGTCGATCGACCTCATCGTGCTGGCCACCGCCACGCCCGACCAGACCTTTCCCGCCACAGCCACGATCGTGCAGCACAACCTGGGCTGCAACGGCGGCATCGCGTTCGACGTCGCCGCAGTGTGCTCGGGCTTCCTCTACGCCATGGCCACCGCCGACTCGATGCTGCGCACCGGCATGGCGCGCCGCGCGCTGGTGATCGGCGCCGAGACCTTCAGCCGCATCCTCGACTGGGACGACCGTGCGACCTGCGTGCTGTTCGGCGACGGCGCGGGCGCAATGGTGCTCGAAGCGCGCGACGTCGATCCGGCCGACCCGGCGGCGCCCGGCCTGCTCGGATCGCGCCTTCATGCCGATGGCGCGCACAACCAGCTGCTCTATGTCGATGGCGGGGTGTCCACCACGCAAAGCGTCGGCAAGCTGCGCATGAAGGGCCGCGAGGTTTTCCGCCATGCGGTCACCAACCTGGCCAGCGTGTTGCAGGAAGTGCTCGGCCAGAGCGGCCATACCGCCGCGGACATCGACTGGGTCGTACCGCACCAAGCCAATTACCGCATTCTCGATGCCACTGCGCGCAAGCTCGGCTTGCCGGCCGAGAAGGTGGTGGTGACGGTCGATCGTCACGCCAACACCAGCGCCGCCTCGGTGCCACTGGCCTACGACACTGCCGTGCGCGACGGCCGGATCCAGCCCGGGCAGCTCGTAATGTTCGAGGCCATGGGCGGCGGTTTCACCTGGGGCGCGGCACTCGCGAGGGTATGATTCGCTGTATACGGCACCGGGCGGTGGGGACCTCACCGGCGCCGGACGGTCATCTGTCTGATTTCAGGGCAGATACGGGGCGGCACGTCGCACACGGGCAATGGATTGCATTGCCTGCGGGACAAATGCCGCTATTGTGATTTCGGGATGGGAACTTTTACCGGGGGGTAAAACCAAATGCGTTCTGTTGGTACGCTGACTCGTGCTGATCTTGCCGAGAGCATCAATCGCCGTGTCGGTCTCTCTCGAGCGGACTCGCTCGAAATGGTCGAGGCTATCCTCGGTCACATGAGCGAGGCTCTGGCCGAAGGCGAGAACGTCAAGATTTCGGGGTTCGGCACGTTCCTGTTGCGCGACAAGGCGGAGCGGATCGGACGCAATCCCAAGACCGGCGTGGAAGTGCCGATTACCCCGCGTCGCGTGCTGACCTTCCGGGCCAGCCAGATGCTCAAGGACCGCATTTGCGAAGAAGCCTGATAGCCATGTTACATGACGGATAACGGCCACAGCCCATACGCCGAAGGTCGTTATGACGACGGCCCATATGGTGACGGGAAGGCACCCGATGCCTTGCGCACCATCGGCGAAGTGGCCCGCATCCTGGGAGTGAAGCCTCACGTCCTGCGCTATTGGGAAGAGCATTTCCCGATGCTTCGTCCGCTGACGCGTGCGGGTAACCGGCGCTATTACCGCGCCGCCGACGTGGCGCTGCTGGCGACCATCGATCGCCTGCTAAATCGCGAGGGCTACACCGTGCGCGGCGCGCGCCAGGCGATCGAAAGCGGGGCGAGCGTCAGCTTCGACCGCGGCGGCATGGCGCCGCCGGCGCCTGCTGTGGGCGAGGGTGGCGTGATGACGCAGGCGGTCGCCGATCCGAGCGCGGAACGCCATTCGGTGCCCGGGCTGGAAGGCGAACTCGTTGCCGCCATCGCGCGGCTGCGCGTGCATCTCGAGGCGATACGCGGCAACTTGGCCTATGCCCTGAGCGACGAGCCGGAAACCTGATCCACCGGAGTTGCCGTTCAGGGGCGGGGAGGGCGGCGTGAATTGCCTGCCCACCGGGTCATGTCCAAAAGGGCACGACTTTACTTCCAGCTGAATTTCACGTTTCGTTTCAGCGTGATACCTGCCTTTTCGGTGCAGATGCCATCGAATCGCCATGGAACCACTCGCAGGCGCCCTCATTCAAGCGGCGGCAATGCAGCCGAGTGGAGAGTTTCCATGCTCAAAGGCAAGTTTACCGCAGTGATGGCCGTCGCCGGCCTCGTTCTGTCCGCCAGCCCTGTCCTCGTGCCCGCGGCTCAGGCCGCCGCGTCGAAGATGGTCGGCGGTGCAGCCATGGTCGGCACCAAGACGATCGTCGCCAATGCGTCGCAGTCGGCTGACCACACCACGCTGGTCGCAGCCGTCAAGGCCGCCGGCCTCGTCGACACGCTGAACAGCGCGGGTCCGTTCACCGTCTTCGCGCCGACCAACGCGGCGTTCGCAGCGCTGCCGGCCGGCACCGTCGACACCCTGCTCAAGCCCGAGAACAAGGCGCAGCTGACCCAGATCCTGACCTACCACGTCGTGGCGGGCAAGGTGACCGCGGCGCAGCTGATGGCCAAGATCAAGGCCGGTGGCGGCACCGCCACGCTGACCACCGTCGAAGGCGAACCGCTGACGGCTAGCATCGTCGACGGCAAGGTCGTGCTGACCGACGCCAAGGGCGGCAAGTCGACCGTCACGATCGCGGACGTGCCGCAGTCGAACGGTGTCGTCCACGTCGTCGACGCGGTTCTGATGCCGTAATGAGATTGGTTGGGGGTGGGCTCTTATCAGGCTCGCCCCCGACCCCTCCCGCCCGCGGGAGTGGGAGGTATGGGAAAGCTCGGCTTATCCCTCCAGCGCCTCGGCGATCAGCCGGCGCGTATTGGCCACGCCATAGAGCGCGATGAAGCTGCCCATGCGCGGGCCTTGCGACGAACCCAGCAGGGTTTCGTATAGCGCCTTGAACCAGTCGCGCAGGCTTTCGAACCCGTAATGCGGGTCCTTGCCGATTTCGTAGACCATGTTCTGCAGCTCTTCGGCCGTCGCGTCCTCGCTGGTTGCGGCCAGTTCCTCGTCGAGCGCGGCCAGAGCCGCCGCTTCGCCGGCTTCGGGCTTGCGGCGCTGCAGGGTCGGGGCGATGAAGTCGCGGTTGTAGGCCAGCGCGCGCGTGACGAGCGCATCGAGCGCCGGGTGTGCCGCGGGATCGGCGTCGCTGACGTAGTTGGCGAGGTACGACCACACCTGTTCGCGCGTGGCACGGGCGCCCAGCACGCCCACGAGATTGAGCAGCAGACCATAGGTCACCGGCAGGGAATCCCCCGCGCCGCCGGCATAGCCATTGGTGCGCAGCAGGTGCCATGCGGGATTGCCAAGCTGCTGCTCGATCGGCTGCGTCGGCAGCTTTTCGCGGAACTGCCAGTATTCGTCCACCGCGCGCGGAATGATCCCGACGTGCAGCGACTTGGCGCTCTTGGGCTCGCGGAACAGGTAGAAGCTGAGGCTTTCCTCGCTGCCGTAATCGAGCCACTGCTCGATCGTCAGGCCGTTGCCCTTCGACTTCGAGATCTTCTCGCCCTTCTCATCGAGGAACAGCTCGTAGATCAGGCCTTCCGGGCGGCGGCCGCCGAGGACCTGTGCAATGCGGCCTGATTGCGTCAGGCTGTCGGTCAGGTCCTTGCCGCACATCTCGTAGTCGACGCCGAGCGCGACCCAGCGCATCGCCCAGTCGACCTTCCACTGCAGCTTGGACTTGCCGCCCAACACCGATTGCTCGACCGTCTCGCCGGTCACGTCGGTGAAGCGGATCGTGCCGGCCTCGGCATCGACCACCTCGATGGGCACCTGCAGCACCTGGCCGTTGCTGGGAGAGATCGGCAGCACCGGCGAGTAGGTCTTGCGCCGTTCCTCGCGCAGCGTCGGCAGCATGATCGCCATGATCGCGTCGAAGTTGCGCAGCACGCCCTTCAGCGCCTCGTCGAATTCGCCGGCATTGTAGCGATCCGCGCCCGAGACGAATTCGTAGTCGAACCCGAAGCGGTCGAGAAATTCGCGCAGCATCGCGTTGTTGTGGTGCGCGAAGCTCTCGTACTTGCCGAACGGGTCGGGAATGCGGCTCAGCGGCTCCTGCAGGTGGGCGGTGAGCATGTCCTTGTTGGGGACGTTGTCGGGCACCTTGCGCAGCCCGTCCATATCGTCGGAAAAGGCGACGAGGCGCGTCGGGTGGCCGCCGGTCAGGACTTCGTAGGCCCGGCGCACCAGCGTGGTGCGCAGCACTTCCTGGAACGTGCCGATATGCGGCAGGCCCGAGGGACCGTATCCGGTCTCGAACAGCACGGGCACCAGTTCGCCCGCGGCGTCGCGCTTGCCGCCGGGGAAGCGCTTGACCAGCTTGCGGGCTTCCTCGAACGGCCAGGCTTTGGACGCCTGCGCGGCGCTGGCGAGGGCCTCGGCGGAAAGCGCGGCGGCGGCAGGGTCAGCGGCAGAGTCAGCGGTCGGGGCGGCGGCGGTGCTGTCGGTCTGGGTCATGATGCTTCGCCCTTTCGCGATTCCGCCGGGCGAGTGCAAGAAAAAGCGAAAATGCGGCACGTTCCTGCAAAGGACCGCACCGCATTTCCGTGGAGGCTCCTGAAGCGTGGTGGTGGGGTTACTTCAGGAGCGAGAGGACATTCTGCTGGTTCTGGTTGGCCTGCGAGATCATCGCGGTCGATGCCTGGGCGAGGATCTGCGCCTTGGCCATCGCGGTGGTCTCGGCAGAATAATCGGTGTCGAGGATGCGGCTGCGCGCGTCCGACAGGTTGGTCACGTTGTCGTTGAGGTTGTTGACCACCGACTGCAGCCGGTTCTGCCCGGCACCGAGCGAGGCACGCGTCGCCGAAACCGCCTTGAGCGCGGCGTCGATGTTATCCATCGTCGTCGAAGCCTTGCTGGGGTCCGAGACATCGAGCGCCTGGGTGGCAGTGGGATCGGTCGAATAGCTGGTCAGGTTGTTGCCACCCGAGTCCGTGCCGAACAGATAGGCCCCCGCAAACGCGGTGCTGACCAGCGTGACGGTGTCGGTCGTCTCGGCGCCGGTCTGGATGACCAGGCTGACGTTGTCGTCCGACACCATGCTGCCCGGCGTGGTCGAGGCGGGATCGTTGGCCGACACCTTGAACACGTTGTTGCCGTTGAACTTCATGTTGTTGAGCACGTCGGACACCTGGGCGGCCAGGTTCGACACTTCCGACTGCATCGCGACGCGATCCGAGGTCTGGTAGGTTTCCGACTTCGACTGCACCGCCAGCTCGCGAATGCGCTGGAGCATGTTGGTGAGTTCGTTGAGCGCCCCGTCGGCGGTCTGCGCCATCGATATGCCGTCGTTGGCATTGCGCACGCCCTGCTGCATGCCCTGGATCTGCGAGGTCATGGTGGTGGTGATCGCAAGCCCTGCCGCATCGTCCTTGGCGCTGTTGAGGCGCTTGCCGGTGGACAGGCGCTGCATGGCGACGCCTGCCATCTGCGAGGCGCTGATCGAGGCATTGGCGGCGCGGATTGCCGAGATATTAGTGTTGATGACGGCCATTTTCCCATTCTCCACTATGGGTTGCGTGACGATCCGGGGCACATGTCTCACCGGTTCGGATGCAAAGACGGCCGTGCGGGGGATTGTTTAAGGGCGGGGCAGGGGTGTTGCGATGACCCCTCCACCACCGCTTCGCGGCGGTCCTCCTCCCCACCCTTGCGGGCAGGGAGGAGCCATGATCCTCTCCACATCGGGGGGAGGTGGCAGCCCGCAGGGCTGACGGAGGGGCCAGGGCTTCCGCCAACGCAACACACAACCCCCAAAGGTACGACCGGCTTGCCCTTTGTTCCATTTCCGTTCACAGCATCGGGATGGCCGACCCCGCCGATCCTGCTTCGTTTCCCGGCTCCGACGGGGTGCCGCCGGTGCTGAACCTGCCCGCGATTCACGCCAGCCACGGCGGATGCTGGCTGCGCGGGATGGACATGTTTTCCTCCACGCGCGCGGTAGGGAAGGGCGAGGCGATCGTCGCGGCGGCCGATACCCCGCTGCTGATGCTCAATGCCCCGCTGGTGGCGAGCCGGCTGGGCTATCCCGACCTCTCGGGCCTCGACCTGCTCGAGCTTTATGCCTTCATCCATCCCGCGCGTTTCGTCGTGCCGACGCCGCGCGGGTTGGCGGTGGCGCTGGGCCTGGCGGCGCCGACCGGCGATGCGGATGTGCCCCTGCTGTTGCAGCAGGCGGCGGAGGCCTTGCTGGCGACGGCTGCGGCGCCGGACTGGCCCGAGCGCGAAGGCGCGTGGAGCGCGTTGCAGTCGATGATCAAGCTGCGCTGGCCCTGGGCGACGCTGCTCAGCGGCCGCATCGCGCGGCCCGAGCGGGCCGAGCGCTGGCTGTTCACGCGCCTGCCCGAGTGGGAGGAGACCGGCGAGCGCCCGCAGCCCGCGCAAGTGACGCTCGACGACGCCGCGGTGCGCTGGCAGCTGGAGCAGCTGACCGGTGCCGGGGCCGAGGACCGGCCGGGCCAGCGCGCCTTTGCCAGCGCCGCGGCGCAGATGTTCGCACCGCGTCGCGGGCAGCGCCAGCCGCATGTCGTCCTCGCGCAGGCCGGCACGGGCACGGGCAAGACGCTGGGCTATTTGGCGCCGGCCTCGTTGTGGAGCGAGCGTTCGGGCGGGACGGTCTGGGTTTCGACGTACACCAAGGCGCTGCAACGCCAATTGCGCCGCGAAAGCGCGCGCGCCTTTGCGCCGCCCCCACCGGGCAGCAAGGCGCCCGCGGCGGTCGTGGTGCGCAAGGGGCGCGAGAATTACCTGTGCCTGCTCAACCTCGAAGACGCCTTGCAGGGCGGCTTTACCGGACGGCCGGCGATCATGGCGCAGCTGGTCGCGCGCTGGGCCGCCTATAGCCAGGACGGCGACATGATCGGCGGCGACCTGCCGGGCTGGCTGGGCACGCTGTTCCGCAAGCGCGGCATCGCGGCACTGACTGACCAGCGCGGCGAATGCGTCTATGCCGGCTGCCCGCATTACCGCAAATGCTTCATCGAACGTGCCGCGCGGGCCAGTGCCGAGGCGGAACTGGTCATCGCCAATCACGCGCTGGTCATGGTCAACGCCGCCCGCGGCCGCGACGTGGCGCAGCGGCCGACGCGCATCGTCTTCGACGAAGGCCATCACGTTTTCGATGCCGCCGACAGCACCTTTGCCGCCGCGCTGACCGGGATGGAGGCGATCGAGCTGCGCCGCTGGGTGATCGGCCCTGAAGGCAAGTCGCGCGGGCGGCGGCGGGGGCTGGCCGCACGGCTGGCCGATGTCGCCAGCTACGACGACGAGGGCGCGGTCGCGATCACCCAGGCGCGCGAGGCGGCCGAGCTGCTGCCCGCCGAGGGCTGGCTCGCGCGGATCGGCGAGGGCACGCCCGATGGCCCGCTGGAACGGCTGCTGGCGGCGGTGCGGGCCACGGTGCTGGCGCGCGATGAAAGCGGTGGGACCGAGGCCGGCTATGGCCTCGAGACCGAGGCCGCACAGCTCGACGGGCCTCTGCTCGAAGCCGTGGCGGGGGCGCTGGAGGGGCTGGAAGACCTGCGCCAGCCGCTGCTGCGGCTCGGGCTGCGACTGGAAGCGATCATCGAGGAAGGGCCGGACTGGCTCGACGGGCAGGCGCGCGCGCGCATCGAGGGCGCTCGCAGCGCGATCGGCTGGCGTACCGACCTGCTGGCCGGCTGGATCGCGCTGCTCGGGCGCCTCGGCGGACCGGCGGACCCGGATTACGTCGACTGGCTGGCGCTCGATCGTTCGGATGGGCGCGAGTGGGACATGGGGCTGCACCGCCACCACCTCGATCCGATGAAGCCCTTCGCCGATGCGGTGCTGGCCCCGGCGCACGGGGTGCTGATGACCTCGGCCACGCTGACCGATGGCGGCGACTGGCAGGGCGCGATCACGCGCAGCGGCGCCGCCCGGCTCGCGGTAAAGCCGCATGTCTTCGCGACGCCCAGCCCGTTCGACTATCCCAACCAGGCCGAAGTGCTGATCGTCACCGACGTGCCCAAGGGCGACATTGCCGCGCTGGCGGGTGCCTATGCCCGGCTGATCGAGGCGAGCGGGGGCGGCGCGCTCGGGTTGTTCACCGCGATTCGCCGGCTGCGCGCGGTGCACGGACGCATCGCCGACCGGCTCGCGCGGGCAGGGCTGCCGCTCTATGCCCAGCATGTCGATCCGATCGACACCGGCACGCTGGTCGACATCTTCCGCGACGATCCGCGCGCCTCGCTGCTGGGCACGGACGCCTTGCGCGACGGGGTGGACGTGCCCGGCCAATCGCTGCGGCTGGTGGTGATGGAGCAGGTGCCCTGGCCCAAGCCCTCGATCCTGCACCGCGCGCGCCGGCTCGCCACGCCGCGCGAGGAGGGCGGGGCGCAGGGCCATGACGACCGCATCATCCGGGCGCGCCTGGCGCAGGCGTTCGGACGGCTGATCCGCTCGGCCGACGACCGCGGGCACTTCGTGGTGTTGTCCTCGGCCTTTCCCTCGCGCCTGCTCAGTGCCTTCCCGGCCGGAACCCCGGTGCGGCGCGTCACGCTCGATCAGGCTTTACAATCGCTGTCGGCGCGTGTTGAGGAATCGGCACAGGCCCCGCATCACGCCAGCCCCTTTCCCGAGAATCACGTGTGAAAACGCTCGCCTTGTTCCGCCATGCCAAGTCCGACTGGAGCGACGCGCGCGCGCGCGATTTCGATCGGCCGCTGAATGCGCGTGGCCAGCGAGGCGCGGTGGCCATGGGCGAACACGTGCGCGACACGGGCCGCATGTTCGAGCGGGTGATCGCCTCGCCCGCAGTGCGCGTGGCCGAGACGATCGAATATGCCAGCACCGCCTGGGGCCGCTCGTTCCCGGTCGAGTGGGACCGGCGCATCTATCTCGCCAGCTCGGCCACGCTGATCGACCTGCTGCGCGAGCTGGCCGGCGATCCGGCCAGCGTGCTGATGATCGGACACAATCCCGGACTTGAGGACCTGATCTTCGATCTCGTGCCCGATGACGGCACCAGTCCCTTGCGCGACGTGGTAGAGGCCAAGTTTCCCACCGCGACGTACGCGGTCATGGAACTGGCGATCGACCGCTGGGACGATATCGCCAATGGCTGCGCCCGGCTGGTCGAGCTGACGCGCCCGCGCGACCTCGATCCGACCTTGGGGCCCCAAGCTGCGCAATGATCCTGCGTAGATAGCAAAAAAACCGGTTGTTTCGGAAACCAATAGGGGTCACGGTCCGCGCGGATTCCAAGGGAGCCTGACGACCATGCCCAAGCCCACCACTTCGCCCCTGATGCGCGCCACCGCGCTTGCGCTTGCCCTGGCCGGCGGCACGGCTCTTGCCGCAGCGCCTGCTCTTGCGGCCGGCAAGGGCCACGCCGCCGCAGAGGCGCAGACGCTCGAGCTGTCGAAGCAGGTCATCGCGCTGCGCTCGGTGCAGGGACCGGGCAACGAGACCGACAAGGTTGCGGGCGTGTTCCGCGACGCGCTGGTCAAGGGCGGCTGGGCCGCCAGCGACATCGAGATCGTGCCGGTGGGCGACACCGCCTACATGGTCGCCACGTGGAAGGGCAGCGACGCCTCGCTCAAGCCGCTGGTGGTCTCGGGGCACATGGACGTGGTCGAGGCCAAGCGCGCCGACTGGGAGCGTGATCCCTTCGTGCCCGTGGTCGAGAACGGCAACCTCTACGGGCGCGGTGCGCTCGACATGAAGTTCAACGCAGCGCTCGCCGTGTCCTCGCTGATCGACATGCGCCAGGCCGGCTACAAGCCCAAGCGCACGATCGTCATCGCCTTCTCGGGTGACGAGGAAACGACGATGAAGACCAGCCAGATCCTGGCCGAGCGGCTCAAGGGTGCCGATATCGTCATCAACGTCGACGGCGGCGGCGGCATGCTGTCGGAAGAAGGCGCCAAGCCGCTGGCCTGGACCTGGGAAGGCGCGGAAAAGAATTACGCCGACTTCAAGCTCGAAGTGACCAACGCCGGCGGGCACAGCTCGGCCCCGCGTCCCGAGAACGCCATCGTCCAGCTGTCGCAGGCGCTGGTGCGGATCGGCGCCTATCACTTCACCCCCGAAGTCAGCCCGCTGACCAAGGCCTTCCTCGAAAGCGCGGCCAAGATCACGCCCGAGCCCGACATTGCCGGCGCGATGCGGGCCTTTGCGGCCGACCCGACCGACGCCTCTGCCATCGCGACGCTGCGCGCCCATCCCGAAACGATCGGCCGCATCGAGACGACCTGCGTGCCGACCATGCTCAGCGGTGGCCATGCGCTCAACGCGTTGCCTCAGCGCGCCACGGCCAACATCAACTGCCGCATCTTCCCCGGGCACAAGCGCGAGGACATCATGGCCGAGCTGGTCAAGGTCGCGGATGCGCCGGTGGTCAAGTTCTCGGACGTGACCGAAGGCTCGACCGCGTCGCCCGCCAGCCCGATGCGCGCCGACTTTCTCAAGGCTGCCGACAAGGCGATCCACCAGGCCTATCCGGGCATCATGGTGATCCCGGCCCAGTCCTCGGGCGCGTCGGATTCGATGTGGTACCGCGTCAACGGCGTCGACGCCTATGGCGCCAGCCCGGTGCTCATCAAGGGCAGCGAGGAATTTGCGCATGGCCTCAACGAGCGCGTGCCGCTCTCGAACATCAAGCCGGGCGTGGTCTATTTCACCAGCCTGCTGACCGACCTGTCGAAGTAAGACGAGGCGCGCGCCGCCCCGGCCCGGGTCACGACCTGGCCGGGGCGGCGCACCTGCCCCGATGGCCGAGGCGCTGCGTCGATTACCACGGGATGACAGCGCGCCCGCTCGCTGCTAACGGGCGCGCATGACCGACCTCGCGCTGATCCGCAATTTCTCCATCATTGCCCATATCGATCACGGCAAGTCCACGCTGGCCGACCGCCTGATCCAGTACACGGGCGGCCTCGCCGAGCGCGAGATGACCGCGCAGGTGCTCGACAATATGGACATCGAGCGCGAGCGCGGCATTACCATCAAGGCGCAGACCGTCCGGCTCGACTACAAGGCCAAGGACGGCAAGACCTATCAGCTCAACCTGATGGACACGCCCGGCCACGTCGACTTCGCCTACGAGGTCAGCCGCAGCCTGGCGGCGTGCGAGGGCGCGCTGCTGGTGGTCGACGCGGCGCAGGGCGTCGAGGCGCAGACGCTCGCCAACGTCTATCAGTCGATCGAGCACGACCACGAGATCGTGCCCGTCATCAACAAGATCGACCTGCCCGCCGCCGAGCCGGAAAAGGTCAAGACCGAGATCGAGGAAGTGATCGGCATCGACGTGAGCCACGCCGTGCTGGCCAGCGCAAAGTCGGGCATCGGCATCGAGGAAGTGCTCGACGCGGTCGTCGAGCGCATCCCCGCGCCGGGCGGCGATCGCAATGCACCGCTGAAAGCCATGCTGGTGGACTCGTGGTACGATCCCTACCTCGGCGTAGTCATTCTCGTGCGCGTGATCGACGGCGTCATCAAGAAGGGCCTGCAGGTTCGGTTCATGGCGGGCGGCACCGACCACCTGATCGACCGCGTCGGCTGCATGCGTCCCAAGATCGAGCAACTGGCCGAACTCGGGCCGGGCGAGATCGGGTTCATCACCGCGCAGATCAAGGAAGTGGCGCAGGCCCGCGTCGGTGACACCATCACCACGGTCAAGGGCGGCGCAGCCGAGCCGCTGGCAGGCTTCAAGGAAGTGCAGCCGGTGGTGTTCTGCGGCCTCTTCCCGACCGATGCGGCAGACTTCGAGAAGCTGCGCGACTCGATCGGCAAGCTGCGCCTCAACGACGCGTCGTTCAGCTTCGAGATGGAATCGAGCGCGGCGCTGGGCTTCGGCTTCCGCTGCGGATTCCTCGGTCTGCTACACCTGGAAATCATCCAGGAGCGCCTCAGCCGCGAATACGATCTCGATCTCATCACCACCGCGCCGTCGGTGGTCTATCGCCTGACCATGACCGACGGCTCCACGCAGGAGCTGCACAACCCGGCCGACATGCCCGACGTGGTTAAGATCGACACGATGGAAGAGCCGTGGATCAAGGCCACGATCTACACGCCGGATGAGTATCTCGGCTCGATCCTCAAGCTGTGCCAGGATCGTCGCGGCATCCAGACCGGGCTGACCTATGTCGGCGGCCGCGCCCAGGTGAATTACGAGCTGCCGCTCAATGAAGTGGTGTTCGATTTCTACGATCGCCTGAAGTCGATCAGCCGCGGCTATGCCAGCTTCGACTACGAGCAGATCGGTCTGCGCGAGGGCGACCTCGTCACGATGAACATCCTCGTCAACAACGAGCCGGTCGACGCGCTGAGCATGATCGTCCACCGGAGCCAGGCCGAGGCACGCGGCCGTGCGCTGTGCGAGCGGCTCAAGGACCTGATCCCGCGCCACCTGTTCAAGATTCCGATCCAGGCCGCGATCGGCGCCAAGGTGATCGCGCGCGAAACCATCGCGGCGATGCGCAAGGACGTGACCGCCAAGTGCTATGGCGGCGACATCAGCCGCAAGAAGAAGCTTCTGGAAAAGCAGAAGGAAGGCAAGAAGCGGATGCGCGAGTACGGCAACGTGCAGATCCCGCAGGAAGCCTTCATCGCCGCGCTGCGGATGGGCGAGGAATAAGAGGAGAGGGGGCGTACTGCCCCCTTTTTTCAGCGTTCGGTTCACGCAAAGGCGCGAAGGCGCAATGATCGGGGGCGCAATGATCGGGCAAGGCCCTTTGCGCCTTTGCGCCTCTGCGCGAACCGTTTCCGCACGGCGCGCTGTTGGCAGGACCGTCCGGGGAACCTAACCGCAAGTCGTCCGGTTGAGGGAACAGGCGCATTTTCGCGCCTGCAGCAAACCTCAGTCCTACCGGAGGCCACTTGCCGATCCTGCGCCTGTTTCGCTCGCTGTTGATTGCCCTCGCGCTCTGCGCAGCGCCCGCGGCCCATGCCCAGCTGACGCCTGCGGCGCCATCGACCCCTGCCGCGCCGACCGACCCCTACGGCCGTGAAACGCCGCGCTCCGCCGTGGCGGGCCTGATCCAGGCATTGGCCGGACGCGATTACGAGCGCGCCGCGCACTACATGGCCGTGCGCATGGACAATCCGCGGCTGGTGAACGGGTCGGAAGAACTGGCGCGGCGCCTGCAGGTGCTGCTCGACAAGGGCGGCACCCTGCGCGCGTTCGGCGCCTTGTCGAACGATCCGGTCGGCGTGCTCAACGACGACCTGCCGTTCGATCGCGAAGTCGTCGGCACGATGCGCGTGGGCGACAACAAGGTTCCGGTGACCCTCGCGCGCAGCCAGCAGGGCAATGTCGTGGTCTGGCGCGTGGCGCCCGAGACGCTGCAGGTCCTGGCCGCGACCAGCGTCCCGCGCGACGAGCCGGCGGCGAGCACCACGCCCGATGGCTGGATCATCGGTGGTGCGCCGGTCAGCGACTGGATGCTGCTGTTCGGCCTCGCCGCGATCAGCTTTGCCCTGTTCCGCGTTCTTGCGGCGCTGATCCTGCTGGCGGTGCGCAAGGCCATACCCCAGTGCCAGACCAGCCCGGTCTATCGCTTCCTGCAGGCCGCGCTGCCGCCGCTCAGCCTGTTCCTCTCGATCATGATCTTCTTCATCTGGGCCAATCGCCTGCCGGTGGCGATCGTCGCGCGGCAAACGCTGCTGCGCTATGGCGGCACCGTGGCCCTGGTGGCGCTGGTGTGGTTCGCGCTGCGCCTGATCGACGCCATCGCCGAGGTTGCGACGCGCCGCCTGCGCCATCACCAGCGCCGCCAGGTCATCTCGGTGGTCAACCTGCTGCGCCGCGCGGCGAAACTCCTCCTGCTGGCCTTCACCGTCGTCGGCGTGCTCGATACCTTCGGCATCAACGTGACCACGGGCATCGCCGCGTTGGGCATCGGCGGTATTGCCCTGGCGCTCGGCGCGCAGAAGACGGTCGAGAATCTCGTGGGCAGCGTGACCGTCATCGCCGACCAGCCGGTACAGGTAGGCGATTTCTGCAAGGTGGGCGACGTATCGGGCACGGTCGAGGACGTCGGCATTCGCTCCACCCGCATCCGCACCAACGACCGCACGCTGGTGACCATCCCCAATGGCGATTTCGCCGCGCGCCAGATCGAGAACTTCGCGACCCGCGACCGCTTCCTGTTCAACCCGACGATCGGCGTCGGCTATGGCCTCAATGCGCAGAAGATGCGCGAGGCGGTCGATATCGTTCGCGATACGCTGCTGTCGCACGACATGATCCTGAACGACGGCGTGCGCGCCACGTTCACCAACTTCGGCGAGAATGCGCTGACCATCGACGTGTGGTCCTATCTCGCTGGTCCGGACTACAACAAGGCGATGGAGGCGCGGCAGGAGATCCTGTTGACCATCATGGAGCGCTTCGAGGCCGCGGGCATCGCCATCGCCCTGCCGACTCGCTCGGTGGTGGTGCAGGGCGGCTTTCCGGGGGTCGAGCAGCCGACGGAGTAGGGTTTGGGGCGCGGTCCCTCCACCACCCGCTGCGCGGGCGGTGCCCCTCCCCACGGTGTGGGGAGGATCCTGGCACAACCCAGATCCTCCCCATTCAATGGGGAGGGGGACCAGCCAAAGGCTGGTGGAGGGGCCCCAAAAACCCCCATCAAACGAACCACCCCACGACCACCGCCGCCGCCACCAGCACGCCCGCACCCCACACCGCGCGCGTGATCGGCCGCACAACCGCGGCCCAGTCGGTCACCGCCGCCGGCTCGGTCAGCTTCGCCGTCAGGGCACGCACCAGCCGCGGTGCGTCGTCGCCCAGATGCGCCAGTTCCAGCGCCAGCGCCTTGGCGATCGGCTGCCAATGGTCGGGCGCCAATCGGGCCGCCACCAGCCGCAGCGTCGAGCGACGCAGCGCGGCGGCGAGGTCGAAGCCGGGCTCGATGCGCGCCAGTACGCCGTCGATCGTCACCAGCGCCTTGAAGATCAGTAGCAAGTCGGACGGCATGATCATGCCGGTCTCGCGCAGCAGCGGCAGGAAGTCGGCGACCATGGCTGACAGGTCGAGCGCCGTGCCGCCGTGCCGTGCGATGAGTTTGGCCGCCGCGGCGTCGATTGCGGTGCGCGGCGCGCCGGCGCTTTCGTCCCAGGTCGCCAGCACGGCACCCATCGCCTCGGCATCGGAGGCGATCAGCGCCTGGGTGAAGCGGATGAATTCCTCGCGCCGGCGCGGCGAGACCTGTCCCATCAGCCCGAGGTCGAGCAGCGCGATGCGGTCGCCCGGCAGGCAGCGCAGGTTGCCGGGATGCGGATCGCCGTGGAAGCGCCCGTTGATGAGCACCATGTCGAGCACCACGTCGGCGCCCAGCGCGGCAATTTTCGCCGGGTCTATCCCTGCCGCGCGCAGGATCATGGGATCGAGCGGGGCGATGCCGTCGATGTAATCCATCACCAGCAGTGTCTCGCTGCTCAGCGGCCAATGGATTTCGGGGACGATCACGCGGCGATTGCCGGCAAAGTCCGCGCGCATGCGATCGGCGTTGCGGCCTTCGACCGTGAAGTCCAGTTCCTGGCGCAGGTTGTCGGCCAGTTCGCGCGCCATGGCGCCGGCACGCAAGCGGCGCGCTTCGGAATGCGTGCGCTCGGCAAGCGCGGCGGCACCCGCGATCAGCCGCAGGTCGGCGAGCATGCGCGGCGCGATGCCAGGGCGGCGGATCTTGACCGCTACCGGCCGCCCGTCGGGCAGCGTGGCGCGATGGACCTGCGCCATCGAGGCGGCGGCAAGAGGTATCTCGTCGAACGATGCAAAGCACTCCGCGACCCCAGCGCCCAGCGCCCGTTCGACTTCGTCGCGCAGGTCCGTGAAGGGCAGCGTCGGCGCGGCGCTCTGCAACTGTTCGAGTTCGGCGATCCACGGCGGCGGCAGGAGGTCGGCGCGCGTCGCCAGGATCTGGCCCAGCTTGATCCAGGTTGGCCCGAGGTCCTCGAGCGCCAGGCGCACGCGTCGCGGCAGGTCGGGCTGCGCCTCGTCATCGCCCCGCGCGCCGCTGCCCGGCAGGAACCGCGCCGCCAGCCAGCCAAGGCCATGGCGCGCAAGGATCGCGCCGATCTCGGCGAGCCGGGCGCGGTCGCTGGAGGGGCCGGAAGGGGCGGTGGGCGATGCTGGGTCCGTCATCATACTGAGATAGGGGCTTGGCCGAGGGCGGGGAAGGGCGGCCCTGCTCCGGGTATCATGTCTGCATCTCGACAGGCACGATCACAATTGTTAGCATGGCTAATCAACTCGGGCCGCGCGCGGACTCGAGGTTTCGAGAGGATCGCCCATGTCCGCAGTCACGATGCCCGCCGCGTCGGCGCCCGACACGCTCACCGTCCCGCTGGACCCGCTAGAAGCGACGGCACGGGCAGCCCCGGCCATCATCCGCTACCTTAGCGAGGGGGACTTCGTCACCCGGCGCTATGTCAGCCAGGGCGCGGAGATCAACACCGGGACGTATACCGACCACGCCGTGGTGGTCCGCGACGGCATGCCGATCCGCGACCACTTCGCGCTGGACACGCATGGGTTCATGCTGGGTCGCCACCACTCGGCAATTGCCGACTTCACCGATCGCTCCGCGGTGGATGGAGGCTATCTGGCCGAGGTGGAGGCGCTCGTCGCGCAGCTCTCGGGTGCGGATCGGGTCGCCGCGCAAGGGTGGATGATCCGTACCTCCGCCGACCTGTCGCAGCGCGCGCAGGAGAAGGTCGCCAATTACCAGCACAACGGCGGCATCCAGCCCCCCGCCGGCGAAGCGCATGTCGACTACAACCGCCCCACCGCGCGCCGGGCGGCAGCCCGCATCCACGCCCAGCGCTTTGGGGACCACGCGGGCTACAGCCGCGCCATCTGTTTTTCGCTATGGCGCACCTTCTCGCCGGGGCCGCAGGACTGGCCGCTGGCGGTCTGCGACGGGCGCAGCGTGGGCGAGGCGGAGACGGCATCCAACACGCTGTTCGTGGTCGACGAATTCCCGGAAGGCGAGGCGCTGACTGCACCCGTCGAGGGCGAGGCGGACATGATTGCCGCCACGATCTTCCGGTACCGGCCCGACCATCGCTGGTGGTATTTTGCTAACATGACGGCGCAAGACGTGCTGCTGTTCAAGTTCAACGACAGCGACGAGAGCGTGACCTGGCGCTGCCCGCATACCGCGTTTCACGACACCAGCCTGCCGGATACCAGGACGCGCCACTCGATCGAGGTGCGCTGCATCGCCTTCTTCGACTGACCCGCAGCTTGCCAGGATGGCGTGACGGGCCAAACGGGCGCTTGAGCCTGCCGCCGGGATCGGCAATGGAGGCTGACACCTGTTGATCCGAGGGCCTTGATGATCGATCCCAAGCATTTCCGCACCGTGCTCGGTGCCTATCCGACCGGCGTCTGCGTCATTACCTCGGTCGATGCCGCAGGCCTGCGCACCGGGCTGGTGATCGGCTCGTTCACGTCGATCTCGCTCGATCCGCCGCTCGTCGGCTTCTTCCCCGACAAGCGGTCGAGCTCGTGGCCGCGCATCGCCGAGACCGGCCGCTTCTGCGTCAACGTGCTCGGTGCCGACCAACTCGACCTGTGTCGCCGCTTCGCCTCGCGCGCCGATGACAAGTTCGCCGAACTGGCCCATGGACACAGCCCGGCCGGGCTGCCGCTGCTCGACGATGCCTTGGCGTGGATCGATTGCCGGATCGAACGTGTCGAGGACATCGGCGATCACTGGCTGGTCGTCGGCGCGGTCGAAGCGCTCGACGCGCGGGCCGAAGGTACGCCGCTGCTGTTCTTCCGCGGCCAGTACCACGACGCGGTCGAGATCGCACAAGGCGTCTGACCTGCACAATTGCCTAAATCGTGCGGGTTTGACTTTGGTCAAAGCATGTCGCCCGGCCTGGGGATAGAACCGTAATTGCCGAAGGGGACAGACCGCTCCAACCCGGAAGGTCGGTTCGTTTCGTGTGATTTCTCCCCAACTCGGGCGGCTTGCTTTGCTGGCCGCCCCCCTTTTTTGTGGGAGGCCCCGTCATACTTTAGGCTGATCCCGGTACGTCACCGCGTTGTCTTGGCAACGACTTGGTGATAATTCATGCACCTATGTCCACTTGCGAAACATGCGTCGTCCGCAACCGCGCCATCTGCGCCGGCCTTGATGATCGGGAACTCACCGCGCTCAACGCGATCGGCCGCCGACGCAGCGTCTCGGCCGGCGAACCGCTGATCTGGGAAGACGACGATTCGCTGCTCGTCGCCAACGTGATCGACGGCGTGCTCAAGCTCACCACCAGCACCGAGGACGGTCGCGAGCAGATCGTCGGCGTGGCCTATCCGTCCGACTTCATCGGGCGCCCCTTCGGCCAGACCAGCAAGGCCAGCGTCGTCGCCCTGACCGATGCGCGGGTCTGCGTGTTCTCGCGCAACGATTTCGACCGCTTCGCCCGCACTCATCCTGAGCTGGAGCACAAGCTGCTCGAGCGCACGCTGGCCGAGCTCGACCGTACGCGCTCGTGGATGATGCTGCTGGGGCGCAAGACCGCGCCCGAGAAGATCGCGACCTTCCTGCTCGAAATGTCCGAGAGACTGGCGGAGCAGGGCTGCAAGCCGCTCACGCAAGGGCCGGCCAAGCACTTCACGCTGCCGTTCTCGCGTCAGCAGGTCGCCGACGTGCTCGGCCTCACGATCGAGACCGTCAGCCGCCAGTTCACCAAGCTCAAGGCCGAGGGCGTGATCGACCTGCCGGCGCGGCGCGATGTCGCGATCCTCGATCGCACGGCGCTGGTCGCCATCGCCGGCTGAGGGTCAGCCGGCGCGCTTCTGGCCGCGCTTCTGGCGCTGCCGGACGAGGCGAACATAGGTATCGGCCACGGCCTGGTTGATCTTGTCCCAGCCGAATTCCTGCGCCCGCGTTTCGCCCGCCTTGCCATGGGCCGCGCGCAGATCAGCGTTCTCGACATAGGCCCGAAGCGCCTCGGCAAACTGGTGGACCGCGCCGGGCGTGATCAGCCGGCCCGAGACGTGGTCATCCACCAAGCTCTGGCTGCCGGTCGCCGCCGATGCCACGACGGGCAGGCCGCAGGCCATGGCCTCGAGCGTGACGTTGCCGAACGTCTCGGTGACCGAGGGGAAGAACAGCACGTCCATGCTGGCCACGCCCTTGCCAAGGTCGGGCCCGGACAGGAACCCGGCGAAGACCGCGTCGGGCAGGCGGTTCTCGAGCCACTCGCGCGCCGGACCTTCGCCCACCACAAGGACCCGGAAGCGCGATCCCTTGCGCTTGAGTTCGTCGATCGCGTCGGAAAAGACATCGAGACCCTTTTCCATGACGAGACGGCTGAAGATGCCCAACACCACCTCGTCGTCACCGATGCCGAGGCTGCGGCGCCATTCCATGCTGCGCCGCTCGGGGGTGAAGATTTCGCGGTCGACCCCGCGCGACCAGATGCCGATGTCGTAGTTCATGCGCTGCTCGCGCAGCACCTGTGCCATCGATTCGGATGGTGCCACCAGCGCGTCGCAACGCCGGTAGAAACGGCGCAGCACCGCCACCATCGCGGGCTCGAGCCAGGCCATGTTGTAATAGCGCAAATAGGTCTCGAAGCGCGTGTGGACCGAGGCCAGCACGGGAATGCGGCGGCGCCGGGCCCAGGAGACCGCGCGGTGCGAGGCCGGATCGGGCGACGAAACATGCACGACATCGGGCGCAAAGGCCTTGAGATCGCGGCGCACCTGCGGCGACAACGCCAGCGGCACGCGGTATTCGCCGCGGCCGGGAACCGCGAGTGCGGGCAGGCCGATGAGCGTGCCGGTCGGCTCGAACGCCGGGCGGGCGACCTTGGGCGAATAGACGCGGACCTGTGCCCCCTGGCGCAGCAGGTAATCGACCAGGCGGTTGAGCGCCTGGTTGGCGCCGTCGCGAACGTAATTGTAGTTGCCGCTGAACAGCGCGATCCGCAGCCCGTCGAGGCGGAGTTGCGGCGCACCGTCCTGCGGGTGCTGCAGGGGCGAATTGTTCATGGCCCGGGCCATAGCGAGCGCGCCGGCCAAAGGCGAGAGCCGACGGAGGGGTCGCGCAAACGCATCGGGGCACGCAAGTCGCCTGGACTTGCGTGCCCCGATCGAGCTGCCCGAAGGGTTCGGGGCTTCGGCTTACCAGCCGCGACGGTAGTGGTAGTAGCCGGGGGCCGGGCGGTAGCCGCGGTAGACGTCACGATAGACGTAGCCGCGCGGATAGACCGGCTGGGCGTAATAGCCGTCATACGACGGGTAATAACCCGGCGTTTCGTAATAATAGGTCGGCGGGGGCGGCGGCGGAGCGACGTAGTCGCGTTCCACCACATACCCGCGCGGACGGTCCGAGGCGATGGCAGCGCCGACCGCAAGACCGAGGATGCCCGCACCGACGGCGACAGCGGCACCATTGCCGCGTCCACCACGATACCAGCCATGCGCCTCGGCGGGCGCAGCAGCAGCGAGGGCAGTGGCGCCGAGGGCGCCGGCCAGCATAACCTTGTTCAACAGCTTCATGGCTCGTCTCCAAACCCGCCCACTTGTCCCGAGTTCTCATCCTCGCGGCGGATCCATTGGGGAAACCTTATGCAACACGCTCTGAACGGTGGATGAAACCTTCGTTCAGGCAGCAGGGGCGGGCAGGATTTGCGACGAATGGAGTTGATACAGGGAATTTCCGGTGTGGCTGCCTCCCGTCGATGGGGAGGAACCGAAAAGATCCTCCCTGCCGCAGGCGGGGAGCGGGACCGCCGCGAAGCGGCGGTGGAGGGGCCTTCCGACCTGACATACAAAAAAGGGCGCCCCCGCGAGGGAGCGCCCTTCTGTCCGATCGCCCGCAAAGGGCGCTGCGATCAGGCCATTTCCTTCTTGCGGCTGGCCTTCTTGCGTTCGTTCGGATCGAGGATCGCCTTGCGCAGACGTACGGTCTGCGGGGTCACTTCGACCATTTCATCGTCGTCGATGTAGGCGATGGCCTGTTCCAGCGTCATGATCCGCGGCGGGGTCAGGCGGATCGCGTCGTCCTTGCCCGTCGAGCGGAAGTTGGTCAGCTGCTTCGACTTCATCGGGTTGACTTCGAGGTCGTCGGGCTTGGCGTTCTCGCCGATGATCATGCCCTCATAGACCTTGTCCTGCGGGCGCACGAACAGCACGCCGCGGTCCTCGAGGCTGTTGAGTGCATAGGCCACGGCCTCGCCGGTCGCGTTCGAGATCAGCACGCCGTTCTGGCGGCCCTCGATCGGACCCTTGTGGGCGGCATACTTCTCGAACAGGCGGTTCATGATGCCGGTGCCACGCGTGTCCGACAGGAACTCGCCATGGTAGCCGATCAGGCCGCGCGACGGGGCCGAGAAGGTGATGCGCGTCTTGCCGGCGCCCGAGGGACGCATGTCGGTCAGCTCGGCCTTGCGGCGCTGCATCTTCTCGACGACCGTGCCCGAGAATTCGTCGTCCACGTCGATCACGACGGTTTCGTACGGCTCGGTGCGGCCACCCTTCTCGTCGGTGCCGAACAACACCCGCGGACGGCTGATGCCGAGCTCGAAGCCTTCGCGGCGCATCGTCTCGATCAGCACCCCGAGCTGAAGTTCGCCGCGGCCGGCAACTTCGAAGCTGTCCTTGTCGGCGCTTTCGGTGACGCGGATGGCGACGTTGGTTTCCGCTTCGCGCAGCAGGCGGTCGCGGATCATGCGGCTCGTCACCTTGTCGCCTTCGCGGCCGGCAAACGGGCTGTCGTTGACGGCAAAGCGCATCGCCAGCGTCGGCGGGTCGATCGGCTGCGCCTCGATCGGCACGGTCACCGAAGGATCGGCGACGGTGTTGGCGACGGTTGCCTTTTCGAGACCGGCCAGCGCGATGATGTCACCGGCGCGGGCTTCCTCGACGGGCACGCGCTCGAGGCCACGGAACGAGAGGATCTTCGAGGCGCGGCCGACTTCGAGCACCTTGCCGTCGCGGTCGAGCGCGTGGATCGGCTGGTTGATCTTGATCGTGCCCGACTGGACACGGCCGGTCAGCACGCGGCCCATGAAGTTGTCGCGGTCGAGCAGCGTCGCGAGGAAGCTGAACGGACCGTCGACGTCGAGCGACGGCGCCGGAACATGCGCGACGATCTTCTCGAACAGCGGCTCGAGCGTGCCTTCGCGCACGGTCTCGTCGGTGCCCGAGTAGCCGTTGCGGCCCGAGGCGTAGAGCACGGGGAATTCGAGCTGCTCGTCATTGGCGTCGAGGCTGACGAAGAGGTCGAAAACTTCGTCGAGCACTTCCTGCGGGCGGCCGTCGGGACGGTCGATCTTGTTAACCACGACGATCGGCTTGAGGCCGAGCGCCAGCGCCTTGCCGGTGACGAACTTGGTCTGCGGCATCGCGCCTTCCGAGCTGTCGACCAGCAGGATCACGCCGTCGACCATCGAGAGGATGCGTTCCACCTCGGCGCCGAAGTCGGCGTGGCCCGGGGTGTCGACAATATTGATTCGCGTGGTCTCGCCAGTGGCCGGGCTCGTCCATTCGACCGAGGTGCACTTGGCCAGAATGGTGATCCCGCGTTCCTTTTCGAGGTCGTTGGAATCCATCGCACGCTCTTCGACGCGCTGGTTGTCACGGAACGTGCCGGACTGGCGGAAAAGCTGGTCGACGAGCGTGGTCTTGCCGTGGTCGACGTGGGCGATGATCGCGATGTTGCGCAAGGGCAGAGGCATGAAAAGCTTTCTCGAAAAAACCGGGATTCAGCTGGGCGGCAGCCACGTTTGGGGAAAATCCCGTTTTCCCGGTCGGACCGCTCTTGGCCGCGCGCTTACTCGACATTGTGTGTTGCCACAAGTCCGGTGCGAAAATCGCATCTGGCCGCGCTATTTGTTGCCCGTGCACCACAGTGCGGCAAAAATACCCAGTCGTTGGTCGGGTCGCGTCCACTCTTGGCCGTATTACCAATTGTGCACGGCACCAATCACGCTACCTGATGATGCAACGACGATGCTTTTGCCGGACCATCGCCACCACGAGTTTCGCGAACCGCGCACCATGGGTGCAGGTCGCGCCGCAGGCCTGACCCGGACTGCCGGCGCATGACTTCAAGGGGGCCTTCCAGGCCCCCTTTTTCTTGTCCGGCTTTTGCTTGTCTTGCGCCCGGCTTTCTGGCTCTCTGTTTCAACTGAGGTAACAGGAGGGCTGCCGATGAACTGGATGTTGTTGCCATACCGCCGATATTTCGAGATCGCCGGACGCTCGCGCCGCATGGAATTCTGGATGTTCACGCTGTTCGGCATGCTGGTCAACGCCGCCATCACCGTGATGTTCGGGCGGACGGCCTATACCGCCATGGGATGGTACGCCGGGGTATCGACCCAGCTCAATACGACCGGTGATATCGTGTCGGGCCTGTTCGGACTCTTCAGCCTGGTTCCCAGTGTCACCGTCGCGGTGCGGCGCCTGCACGACATCGACCGCTCGGGCTGGTGGCTGCTGCTGATCTTCCTGCCGATCATCGGCTGGTTCACGTTGCTGGTGTTCTACTGCCTCGACGGCACGCGCGGCTCCAATCGCTTCGGATCTGACCCCAAGAACCCGGCGGACGTCGACGTCTTCGCCTGACAATAGATCCGGTGCGCGGGGACAGCCTCGCGCACCGGCCTGTTACTGTCACAATTCGCGCAGCGCCTGTGCCGGCCGGGTGCGGAGCACGCCGAGCGATCCGCCCAGGGCCATGGCGAGCACCACTGCCAGCCCGCCGCCCAGCACCGCCAGGATCGTGCCCCAGCCGGGCAACCAGGCGAATTCGAACAACTGCGTCACCACCGCCCAGGCGCCTGCGGTGCCCAGCGCCAGCGCGACGCCTGCCAGCAGGCCTGCAAGCCACAGCTGTTCCAGCAGCACCAGCGCCAGCAACTGCCCCGTGCCGGCGCCGAGCACGCGCAGCACCACCGCATCGTACTGGCGCCGTTCGCGCGCGGCGGCGATGGCGCCGGCGAGCACAGCAAGCCCTGCGAGGATTGCGACGCTGGCCGCGGCGAAGATCGCGATGGCCATCTGCCCCAGGATCGCCCGCGCCTGCGACAGCACCGGGCCGACCTCGATCACCGAGCTCGACGGCATGGCGCGCACCAGGCCTGACAGGATCTGCCGCGCCACGCCTTCGGTCTTTTCGCCCTTGCCCAGCTCGATCGTCGCAGCAAGGTTGTATGGCGCGCCGTCCAGCGCCTGGGGGCTGAACACCAGCACGTAGTTGAAGCCGTAGCTGTCCCAGTCGATCCGCCGGAACGAGGCAACGCTCGCGCTGCGCTCCACCCCCAGCAATGAGACGTTCAGCCGATCCCCCAGCTTCAGGCCGATGGCCTTGGCCAATTGCTCGTCGACCGAGACCAGCGGCTCCCCGGCATAGTCGGCACGCCACCAGCGGCCGGCAGTGACGACGTTGCCCTCGGGCACGGCGGCCGAGAAGGTCAGGCCGCGGTCCCCGCGCAGCGCCCAAGCGTCGTCGGGGATCTTGACCAGGTCGGCCACGCGGATCATGTGCGTCGACGGGCCGAACGCGACGATCGCGCCGCGCATCGCCGGCACGCTGCGGATGCGTGCCTGCGGGGCCGCGCCATGGACCACCCGCTCGAACGCGGGCAGCGCGGCGGGTGGGACGTCGAGCACGAAATAGTCGGGCGCGCGATCGGGCACGCGCGCGGCGATATTGGCATCGAGGCTGGTCTCGATCCCGGCGAGCAGCACGAAAGCGGAGAGGCCGAAGCCCAGCGCCGTCACCAGCGCGCCGGTCTGCGCACCGGGACGGTGCAGGTTGCCCAGCGCCATGCGCGCGATCGGGCTGCGCGGGCGTGGCAGGCGGGCGGCGACCCACACCAGTGCGCGGCCGAGTCCAGCCAGCAGCAGCATGACCGCGCCCGCAGCACCCAGGAATTCTGCCGCCAGCAGCGGCTGCTGCGCCGTGGCGATGGCGATCCCGGCAATCGCGGCCAGGCCCGCAGCCATGACCAGGACCCGCAGGCGCCAGCCTTCGCGCGGTACGACGAGCCCGGCGCGCATCAGCGCCATCGCCGGAACGCTGCGTGCACGCAGCAGCGGCGGCGCGGCAAAGGTGAGGGCGATGAGCAGGCCCTGCAGTGCCGCGATTGCCAGCGCAGCTGGCGCCAGTGCGAGCCCTTGCTTCACCGGCAACAGCCCGTCGAGGGCCATCGCGACGAGCGGGGTGGCGGCGACGCCCAGCATCAACCCGATAGCGATGGCCAGCACGGCCGCGACCGCGAGTTGCAAGAGGAACACCCGCGCGACGTCGCCGCCCGTGGCGCCGAGGATCTTGAGCGTGGCGATCGAGCCGCGCCGTGCCTCGAGGTACGACGACACGCCATTGCCGATGCCGATCCCCGCGATCAGCAACGCGGCGAGCGCGACCAGCCCCAGGAACTGGCCCATGCGCGACACGAAGCGATCGAGGCCGGGCGAGGCCTTGTCGCGCGTGCGCAGTTCCAGTCCAGCTTCGGGGAAGGCGCGCTTGAGGCCGTCAGCCACGGCCTGTGGCTGCGCGGCCTGCGGCAGGCGCAGGCGATATTTCCAGCGCACCATCGCGCCGGGCTGGACGAGGCCGGTGGTCTCGAGGCCGGCGGTGCCGATGATGACCGTCGGCCCCAGCGCGAAGCCTTCGCCGAGGCGGTCGGGCTCGTCGGCGATCACGCCGCCGATCCGGAACGTGGCATTGCCGATGTGCAGGCGCCCACCCGGCGCGACGCCCAGCCGCTCGGCCACACCCGAGGCGATCCAGGCGGTGTCGGCCGGCGGCGCACCGGCGCGGCGGCCATCGGCGAGGGTGAACGTGCCGTAAAGCGGCCAGGCCCCGTCGACTGCCTTGAGTTCGACCGGCACCGCGCGACCGTCACCGCCGGGCACTACGGCCATGGCGCGCAAGCGGGCCCCGGTCGACAGCGTGCCGGCGCGCCGGAACGCAGCCAATTCGGCGGCGAAGGCCTGCCGCGTGGCCAACTCTACCTCGACATCGCCGCCCAGCATCGCCTGGCCGCGCTGGCCCAGCTCGTCGCCGACCGCATGCGTGAGCGTGCCGATCGCGGCAAGCGCGGCGGTGCCGAGCACAAGGCACACCACCAGGAGACGCAGGCCCCGGAATTTCCAGTCCAGCCCCCGGCGCGCCAGCCGCCAGGCGCCGCGCCAGCCCAGCGAGCTTGCCCCTCGCTCGCTCATCGCCGCTCGTCCGAGGCGATCCGGCCATCCGCCAGCCGCAACACGCGGCCACAGCGCAGTGCCAGCGCCTCGTCGTGCGTCACCATCAGGAGCGTGGCCCCGGCCTCGGCGGCGCGGGTGAAGAGCAGGTCGGCGACGGCGGCGCCGGTCGCGGCGTCGAGGTTGCCGGTCGGCTCGTCGGCGAACAGCAGCGAAGGGCGCGGCGCGAGCGCGCGGGCGATCGCCACGCGCTGCTGCTCTCCGCCCGAAAGCTGGCCGGGGTAGTGATCGAGGCGATGGCCAAGGCCGACCGCGGCCAGTTCCGTCTCCGCGCGCGGCAGGGCGCCAGCCATGCCGGCCAGTTCCATCGGCGTCGCGACGTTCTCGCGCGCGGTCATCGTCGGCAGCAGGTGGAAGGCCTGGAGCACGATGCCGATCCGCCCGCGCCGCGCGGTGGCAAGACCGTTCTCGTCGAGCGCGGCGAAATCCTCACCCGCCACCGACAGCGATCCCCCGCTCGCGCGCTCGAGGCCGGCGAGCACGGCGAGCAGCGACGACTTGCCCGAGCCGGATGGCCCCAGCAGCGCAAGGGTCTCGCCGGGCATGACATCGAGGTCGATGCCCTTGAGGATGTCGACGCGGGCAGTGCCGTCGCCAAGGGAGAGGGTGAGCGAGCGGGCGCGGATCAGCGGGGAGGGGGCGTTCACGCCATGACGGGTGGCACAGCCATGCCTGGGCTTGCAACTGCCCATTCCACCAACGACATGAGGGCTCGACCACCCTTTGGGGAGCCTTCATGCGCACTCTTGCCCTTTTGCCGCTGTTGTTCGTCATGGCCTGTTCGGCCGAGAAGGCGCCCGCGCCGCTCGAAACCCGGTCCTCGGCGGCAACTGGCGCGCAGGCGCCGGTGCCGGCCGACGCACCGGTGATCCTCGCGTTCGGCGACAGCCTCTATGCCGGCTACCAGCTCGATCCGGGACAGGGCTATCCCGCCCGGCTCGAGGCCGCGCTGAACGCGGCCGGGGTCAAGGCGCGGGTGGTCAATGCCGGCGTCTCGGGCGACACGACGGCTGCCGCCCGCCAGCGTCTGGCTTTCACGCTCGACAACCAGCCGGCGAAGCCCGCGCTGGTCATGGTCGGGCTCGGCGGCAACGATATGCTGCGCGGCCTGCCGCCCGAAGAGACGCGCGCCAACCTCGATGCGATCCTTGCCGAATTGAAGCGGCGCGGCATTCCCGCCATGCTGACCGGCATGTTAGCCGCGCCCAACCTCGGCGCCGACTACGGCCGGGCATTCAACCCGATCTGGCCGACGCTCGCCAAGAAGTACGATGCGGCGCTGGTCCCGTTCTTCCTTGCACCGATCCTGGGCCAGCCGGGCCTGCAGTTGCCCGACCATATCCACCCCACTGCCAAGGGCGTGGACACAATCGTCGCGGCGACCGAGCCGGCCGTGGCGCAGGCGCTGGCCAAGGCGCTGCGGTAGGTTTCGTCGGGTCTTCGCCCGGGGTGACGAGACGGCGCGACGGGCAGGCTAGTCCGCCCTGATCGCCACCCCGTCAGCCACGTTCCACAGCGCAGCCTGGCCGGCGATCTCGGCGAAGGGGGCTGCTTCCGTGCCGGTCATCCACACTTGCGCGCCCGATGCTTCCAGCCGCTCGTACAGCGCGGCGCGGCGCAGCGGGTCGAGGTGCGCGGCGATCTCGTCGAGCAGCAGCAGGCGGGGGCGTTCGCCGGCGGTGAGCTGGGCATGGGCGAGGACGATGGCGATGAGCATGGCCTTCTGCTCGCCGGTCGAGCATTCGGCGGCCGGCGCGTCCTTGGCCGCGAGGTGGACGGCGAGGTCGTCGCGGTGCGGGCCGACCAGCGTGCGCCCGGCGGCGCGGTCGCGGCGGCGGCTGTCGCGCAAGCCACGCCGCAGCGCGTCTTCGTCGGGCGGCGTATCGCCGGCATAGGCCAGCGAGGGCCGCGCGAAGGGCTGTTCGGGCAGCGTGGCCAGCACGGCGGTCAGGTCCTCCACCAGCATGCGCCGTGCGGCGGCAATGGCGGCGCCGGTTTCGGCCAGTTGTACCTCTAGCGCATCGAGCCAGGTCGGGTCCGGCTCGCGCAGGTCGGCCAGCAGGCGGTTGCGTTCGCGGAGCGCGGTTTCGTAACGGGTGCTGGTGCGCGCGTGGTCGGGCCGGCGCGCCAGCACCAGGCGGTCGAGGAACCGTCGCCGGCCGCCAGCGCTTTCGGCGAAGATCCGGTCCATCGCCGGAGTCAGCCAGGTGAGCGAGAGCCATTCGGCCAGCCGCGTGGCGGGACCGTCGGCGCCGTTGATCCGCACAAGCCGGCGGCCGGGCGCCTGCGGCTGGGTCTGCGTCGCCAGCACCAGCGCGCCGTCTTCCATCTCCGCCGCCACGGCAAAGCTGCCGTCACCGCTGCGGGCGGCCAACTCGGCGGGCTGGGCACGGCGCAGGCCGCGCCCCGGCGCCAGCAGCGAGATCGCCTCGAGCACGTTGGTCTTGCCCGCGCCGTTCTCGCCGACCAGCACGTTGAACTGCGCCATGCCGTCGAGCCGCGTCGCCGCATGGTTGCGAAAATCGCGTAAGGTGAGGCGGGTCAGGGCCATGGCGGGGCGTTAGGGCAAAGGCGGCGGATTGGCGAGGGGATGACCTGCCGAGCCGCGCCGCCACGCGCGACGATCAGCGCAGCTTGGCGATCGTCAGGCCGTCGACCTTGGCGCGGTCCTTCACCGACTCCTCGGTGCGGGTAAGCGCCTTGGCAATGGCCTTGAGGCCCATGCCCTTCTTGGCCAGCGTGTGCAGCTTCTGGAGTTCCGCCGCATTCCACGGTTGCCGGTGTCGTTCGAATTTTTCAGCCATGGATGGCGCATAGGCGCCGCCGGCGCTGCAAGCCACCGATTTGAGCGCAATGGTCAGGGCTGCAGGTCGAAGCGCGCCGCCACTTCCGCGCGCAGGCCTGCCACGAGGTCCGGCTCGGCGCGCAGGCGTGGCTCTTCCTCGTCGAGGATCGCCTGGAACGCGTCGCGCTTGAACGCGGCAACGAGCGTGGAATCGAGCGGGGTATCGAGGGCCGAGCACACGATGTCGATCAGCCGTTCGGCGCCGTTCAGGCGGCCCCACAGATAGTCGTTCTCGCGCCAGGCGCGGCTGAAGAAGGCGCCGAAATAGGTGAAGGCGATGCCCTTGAGACAGGAGCGCGTGCCGCCGGTGCGGATCGCGGTGGCATCCTCGGGCGAGATGCGGTCGACCTTGACGGGATCGAATTCGCCCAGCCCGTCGCCCTGGAACAGCGGCAGCGTGGCAACATCGTAGAACGGGAAGCCGAGATAGGCGTGGAGGAAGCGGCGCCGCAGCGGTTTGTCCATCGCGGCGAGCGCATGGACGAACATCGCGTCGACCTCGTCGTCCAGCCGCGCCAGATCGCGCCGTGCGGCGATCGCCGCCAGCACTGCGCCGGGGTCTTCCCGCAGCACCGCGGCACTCGCGGCAAAGCCGGGGCCGAGGCCCGACAACGTGCCGCGCGCCTGGTACAGCGCCTGTGCGCGATAGACCACGTCGCGTGCCGCCTCGCGCGCCGCGGGCGCGATGTCGCTGGCTTCTTCCCAGTCGGTGGTCAGCCGCCGGGCGAGGAGCTTGAGCCGGCGGATGCGAAAACCGAGGTCGTGGGTGCGGAAGAACGCGATCGCGGCCGCGCTTGCCCCGCCGCTCGGCGCGCCGACGGTGTCGAGGCCCTGTGCATGGAGATGGCGCCACAGCACCTCTTCCGCCATGCTCGCCTCCTCGCCGGGAAGCGCGCTGGCGATAAGCGCGGCGAGGTCCTCGACGATGCCCGCCAGCTTGACCTGCGCATAGCCATGAAACGCGAAACCCGCCCCTTGGGCCGCGGCCTGCTGCGCGCGGGCGCGCCACGCGATGAGCCGCCGGGTCGTTGGCGAATCGAAGAACCAGGTGTGACCAAACAACCGGGCCACGGTCTCCTCGATCTCGCCCTCGAGCGCATCGACGATGGCGCGCAGCCGCAGGCGCTGGCGCGACTGGCGCTCGAGCGCCTCGAGATTGTCGCGGATCGGCTGCTCGCGCGGGATGGTCGACAGCGCGCCGAAGATCGCCGACAGGAACCCGACCGGGGCGGCGGGGCCCGATGCCTGAGCCGTATCGTCCGGCGCATGGGGGGCAGGATCGAGATAGAGAAACCGGCGATCGACCTCGCGGCGCGAGGGGCGGTTGGTCAGTGCCGCCATGGCCGGCGCGAAAGGGCGATTGACCAGCACGGCGCCATCGACCAGCGCTGCCGCCGCCACCGTGCCGCGCCGCCAGCGCTGCGGCATGATGCGCTCAAGGAATGTGGCGCGCCCCGGCCAGGCCTCTCCGCGTTCGTGTACCAACAGGTCGATCTCGGCTACGGTCAGCGGCGGGAAGGCGCCCGGAAAGCTCGCAGTCGCACGGGCGGCCATGACCAGCTCGGGCAGGGGCGCCAATGATTCGCCGGTATGGCTGCGCGTCTCGGCACCGAAGGCGATGGCGAGGCGATGTTCGTTTTCCTCGACCAGCGGCGGGTTGTGCAGGCGCAACGGCTCGGGGTGGCCGGTGAAATCGGTCGCCGTGACCATCAGATCGACCGGGTGGCCAGGGGGCAGCAGTGGCGGGCCGTTGCCGCTCCGTGCCATGGCGTCCAGCGCCTCGGCCAGCAGCCGCGAAAAGCCGATGCCGCTGAACGGCGGGGCGAACCAGCGCGCGCGGATGAGGCGCGAGACCTTGGCCCGCACTTCGCCGCGCGTCTCGCGCCCGACGCCCGCCATCAGCCGGCTACCCTTGGTGCGGGGCAGCGGCCAGCGCAGCACCGCCCAGACCAGCGGCTGCGCCCAGAACTTGGCGAAGCGGCCCCAGGGCCGGGCATCGGGATCGAGCAGCACGTCGCTGTCGGCGCGCGCCAGCCACAGCCGGGTCAACGGGTCGAGGCTCTGGCCCGTGGTCAGGGCCTGGGCAAGGAACACCGCATTGATCCCGCCTGCGCTGGCGCCCGACAGGATGTCGATCAGCACGCGCAGCCGCAGGCCGCGCTCTCTGGCGATCGTCTCGAGCAGACCGAGCCAGACGGCCTCGATCGGGGATGCGCTATCCGCGGCCGGCGCGGGCGCGGCATCGGCATGGAACGCCCGGCTGGCGCGCGCGAGGTGCCACAATTCCTTGGTCACGCCATGCATGTAGACCGCGAGGCTGATGCCGCCGGTGGAAACCAGAGCCAGTCGCAGTTCTTTGTGCCGCATGCTGCGCAGCATGACAGGCTTTGCCCGCCCTCGCCAGTGGCACGGCGCTTCCCCTCGGATGGCTAACCTGTAAAGGGGATCGACAATCCCCCGCCAGGGCTGTCAGATTCACCGACAATTTACCCGTCCAGCCTTATCGCTGCGATCGAAGGCCCGCATGGGGCCGTGCAGGAACCGTGTGGTGCGATGATCCGACTGTTCAAACACTACATCCCCAACGCAGTCTTCCTGCTGGGCATGATCGACTTCTGGCTGCTCATCATCGCGGGCGAACTGGGCTGGGTGGTCCGCGCGCACCAGATCGGGATGGACGTGGGGCAGGTCGATGGCCGTCTCGCGGCGCTGCTGATCTATGCTGTGCTGGTGCAGACGGCGATGGTCTCGGTCGGGGTCTATGGCTCCGACGCGCTGCGCTCGATGCGCTATGCGACGGCGCGGCTGATGGTGGCGGTAAGCCTCGGCATCATCGCTTTGTCGGTGGTCTACTTCCTGCTGCCGGGGCGCACGCTGTGGCGCTCCAATCTATTCTACGCGATGGTTTTCACGCTCGTGCTGCTCGTGGGGGCGCGCGTGATCCTCGGCGGTTTCCTTGGCACGGCGGCGTTTCGCCGGCGGGTGCTGGTGCTTGGCGCCGGGCATCGTGCCAACCGGCTGCGCAACCTGGGCGAGCGGCCCGAGGCCGGCTTCGTCATCGTCGGCTACGTGGCGATGAGCGGCCAGCCGCCGCTGATCGAGGAAGCGATCAGCCGCGATGCGCTGCCCAACCTCACGCGGTTCGTCGAGAACCTCGGCGTCACCGAAGTCGTGCTCGCGCTGGAGGAGCGGCGCAATGCGCTGCCGCTGAAAGACCTGCTGCGGATCAAGACCACCGGCGTTCACGTCAACGATTTCTCGACCTTCGTCGAGCGCGAGACCGGGCGCATTGACCTCGACACCGTAAACCCCAGCTGGCTGATCTTTTCCGACGGTTTCTCGTCGGGGCGGATGATCAGCGGCGCGGTCAAGCGCGCGTTCGACATCGTGGCCAGCCTGCTGCTGCTGACGCTGACCCTGCCGTTGATCGTGGTCTTCGCGATCCTGGTGAAAGTCGACAGCCGCGGGCCGGCGTTCTTCCGCCAGCGCCGCGTCGGGCTCTATGGCGAGGCCTTCGATGTCATCAAGCTGCGCTCGATGCGCATCGATGCCGAGGCCGCCGGCGCGCAATGGGCAACGCAGAACGATCCGCGCGTCACCCGCGTCGGCCGCATCATCCGCAAGCTGCGCATCGACGAACTGCCGCAGACCTGGACGGTGCTGAAAGGCGCGATGAGCTTCGTCGGCCCGCGCCCCGAGCGGCCCGAGTTCGTCTCGGACCTCGAGCAGCACCTGCCCTATTACGCCGAGCGGCACATGGTGAAACCGGGCATCACCGGCTGGGCGCAGATCAACTACCCCTATGGCGCCTCGATCGAGGATGCGCGGCATAAGCTCGAATACGATCTCTACTACGCCAAGAACTACTCGCCCTTCCTCGACCTGCTGATCCTGCTGCAGACGCTGCGCGTGGTCATCTGGCACGAAGGCGCGCGTTGATCGCGCCATGACGCAAGCCGGCGTCGTCTGGACCTGGGTGGGGCACACGGCCTTTGGACTGGCGGCCTTTGCCGCCGTGGTCCTGGCGATGTGGCTGATCGAGCGCTGGCGCCGACATCGCCCGACCAGCCGCGCGGTGATCGTCGCCGTCCTCGCCAGCGCCGTATGGGCCCTGCTCGAGGCCGCGCTCGGCGCCCCCGCGGTGCCGACACAACTGGCCGATGTGGTGCGCAACCTTGCCTGGCTGGCGGTGGTCCATGCCCTCTTCGCGCGCGACGGCCGACACGAGAGCGTTCGCCCGGTGCGCCCGGTGTTGGTCGTCCTTGCCCTGGTCGAGGCTTTGCAGGTGGTGCTGCTCGTACTGGTCCTGCGCAGCGAGGGCATGATGGCGGTGCAGGCCGTGGTTTTTCGCATTGCGGTGCTGCAGCGGCTGCTGGTGATCGCCGGCGCACTGGTGCTGGTCCACAACCTCTATGCCGGGGCGATCGCGGGGCATCGCACGCTCATCTGGTGGACCTGCGGCGCTCTCGCGCTGCTGTGGGGCTACGACCTCAATTTCTTTACCATCGCCTACATCGTGCAGGGCTGGCCGGTCGAACTCGTGGCGATGCGCGGCGTCGTTGCGCTGTTCGCGCTGGCTCTCGTCGCCACCGGCGCGCTCCGGGCGGAGACGGGTGCGCGCTTTTCCCCGTCGCGCACGGTCGCGTTCCAGTCGCTGTCGCTGCTGGTGATCGGCGGGTACATGCTGGCGATGGTCGGCCTCGCCAAGTCGATCGCCTGGCTCGGCGGCAGCGTCAGCGTGGTCGTCCAGCTGGGATTCGCCCTGGCGACGACCATGCTGGTGCTCGCGCTGATGCCGTCGGCCCGGCTGCGGCGGTGGCTCAACGTGATGCTCGCGAAGCATTTCTTCCAGCATCGGTATGACTATCGCGCCGAATGGCTGCGCTTCACCCGCACCATCGGCCGCAGCGGGGAGGGTGAGTTGCCGCTCCATACCCGCGTCGTCCAGGCCGTGGCGGATATCACCGACAGTGCACGCGGTGCCCTGCTGGTGCCGGGGGACACAGGCGAACTCGTCCTGGCTGCACGCTGGCAATGGCCGACGCTGGATGTGCCGGCGGGCGGCATCCCGGCGGCGAGCGCGGCCTTTCTCGAACGGCAGGGCTTCATCGTCGACCTCGACGAACTGCGCGCCGGTGTCGATCACGAGGGCGAGCTGCTGGCGACGCCGCCGTGGCTGGTCGCCGATGAAACCATATGGGCGCTGGTTCCGCTGCTGCACTTCGACCGGCTGGTCGGGCTGGTCGTGCTCGGCCGCCCGCCCGTGGCGCGCAAGCTCGATTGGGAAGACTTCGATCTGCTGCGCGTCGTCGGGCAGACGCTGGCCAGCTACATCGCCGAGGCCAGTGGCCAGCAGGCGCTGATGGACGCGACGCGCTTCGACGAGTTCAATCGCCGCATCGCCTTCGTCATGCACGACATCAAGAACCTCGCCAGCCAGCTTAGCCTGCTCGCGCGCAATGCCGAGCGGCACGCTGACAACCCGGCCTTCCGCCAGGACATGCTGCTGACGCTGGGCAACGCTGCTGACAAGCTCAACGCCCTGCTGTCGCGCCTCTCGCGCTACGGTACCGGTCATGGCGACAAGTCGGGCGACGCGGCGGCCCCGCTCGATGCGCGCGGCGTGGTCGAGGGCCTCGCGGCGCGCTGGCCGAGCGTGGCCGGCAGGGCGCACGTCACGGTGGATGCCGGCCACGCGCCATGCCCCGTGCGCGCGCCGCGCGAGGCGCTCGAGCAAGTGCTCACGCACCTCGTGCAGAATGCGGTCGATGCCAGCCCGGCCGATGCCGTGGTGCGGCTGGCGGTGTCCGCAGAGGCGGGCGAGGGGCGCATCACCGTCAGCGACACCGGCAGCGGCATGTCGGCCGAATTTGTGCGCAATGCCCTGTTCCGACCCTTCGTCTCGACCAAGCCCGGCGGCTTCGGCATCGGCGCCTTCGAGGCGCGCGAACTGGTCAAGGCGATGCGCGGCCGGCTCGAGGTCGAGAGCCGCGAAGGCGCGGGCACGCGCTTTGCCATCCGCCTCCCGCTCGCCGGCAGCGAGGCTGCCATGACTAACGATCCCGCGCCCGGCGCCCTCATGAACACGCGACAGAAAGTGGCCTGATGACCGAACCCCGCCCTGCGGCCCTACCTCGTCTTGCGGCCCTGCCCAAGCTGCTCATCATCGAGGATGATCCTGGCCTTCAGGCGCAGCTCAAGTGGGCGTTCGAGGATTTCGAGGTGTTCATCGCCGGCGATCGCGCCAGCGCGCTTACCCTGCTACGCGCGGAGGAGCCGGCGGTGGTGACGCTCGACCTCGGCCTGCCGCCCGATCCCGACGGCGTGGACGAGGGTTTCGCCGTCCTCGATGCGATCATGACGCTCAAGCCCGATACCAAGGTCATCGTCGCCTCTGGGCACGGCGCGCGCGAATCCGCGCTGCGGGCAGTGGCGCAGGGGGCTTACGACTTCTATCCCAAGCCGGTCGACATCGACGCCCTCGGCCTGATCGTGCGCCGCGCGCTGCACTTGCACCGGATCGAGGCGGAGAACCGGGCGCTGGCCGCGCGCGCGCCGGCCGACAACCGCGTGCTGGGCGGGATGATCACCGCAGCACCCGAAATGGTGAAGGTGGCGCGCACGATCGAGCGCGTCGCCAACACCAGCGTTTCCGTCATGTTGCTGGGCGCCAGCGGCACCGGCAAGGAACTGCTCGCACGCGGATTGCACGAAGCCTCGCCGCGCGCCCGCGGGGCGTTCGTGGCGATCAATTGCGCGGCCATCCCGGAAAACCTGCTGGAAAGCGAGCTGTTCGGCCACGAAAAGGGCGCGTTCACCGGCGCGGTCAAGACGACCGAGGGCAAGATCGAGCAGGCCGACGGCGGCACGCTGTTCCTCGACGAAGTGGGCGACATCCCGCTGCAATTGCAGGTCAAGTTGCTGCGCTTCCTGCAGGAGCGCACGATCGAGCGGATCGGCGGCCGCCGCGCCATCGCGGTCGATACGCGCATCGTCTGCGCCACGCACCAGAACCTCGAGGCGATGATCGCCGACGGCCGCTTTCGCGAGGACTTGTGGTATCGCCTCGCCGAGATCGTCATCCGCATTCCCGGCCTCGCCGAGCGACCGGGCGATGCGACGCTGCTGGCCAAGGCATTCCTCGGCCGCTTCGCCGCGCAGATGAACCCGGCGGTCAAGGGCTTCACCGCCGATGCGCTGGCGGCGATCGATCGCTGGACCTGGCCGGGCAACGTGCGCGAGCTGGAAAACCGGGTGAAGCGTGCGGTCATCATGGCCGACGACCGGCTCGTCGCGGCCGCCGACCTCGACCTGCCGGGCAGCGCGGCGGAGGCGGAAGACAATCTTCTCAACCTCAAGGCTGCGCGCGAGGCGGCCGATCGCAAGGCCATCCGCCACGCGCTGGCGCGCAGCGAAGGCAATATCTCGAACACGGCGCGCCTGCTGGGGATCAGCCGGCCGACGCTGTACGATCTGCTCAAGCAGTACGACCTGCATGGCTGAACGCCGCCGCCGCTTTACGTTCGCCGTGCTGGCGTTGCTGGCAGGGGCCATGCCGGCGCTCGCCGACGCGCCCGCGCTCGATGCCGTGCGCGGCAAAGCGCGGGCGGCCCTGGCGCGGCGCGATCCGATCAGTGCCGAAGTCGCCTTGCGCAGCGCCTTGCGGCAGGGCGCGCCCGCCGATGCCCTGCGCGCGGACCTTGGCGCCGCGCTGCTCGCCCGCGGCGCGCGCGGCGAGGCACATGCTGTGCTCGATGACGGCGGGTTCACGCCCGACAGCGCCGCGCTCGGCTGGCGCATGCGTGGCGAACTCGCGTTGGCTGACGGCCGTCTCGGCGATGCCGGAAAGGCTTTTGACCAAGCGCTGCGCCAGACGCCCGACGATGCCGAGCTGTGGGTCGCGATCGCGCGGCTGCGCTTTACCGGCGGGGAACAGGCGCAGGCGGTCGTGGCTGCGCATCGTGCGGTCGCGCTGGCACCGCGCAACCCGCGCGCGCTGGCGCTGCGCGGTGCCCTGGTGCGCGAGCAGTTCGGCCTGCGCGCGGCGCTGCCGTGGTTCGAGGCGGCTCTGCGTATCCATCCGGGCGATCCCGACCTACTGGTGGAATATGCCGCCACGCTGGGCGACATCGGCGCCAATCGCGCGACGCTGGTCGTCGTGCGCAAGCTGGTCGAGGTCGATCCCGGCAACATCCGTGCGCGCTATCTGCAGGCGGTGATCGCGGCGCGCGCGGGCAAGGACGACCTCGCGCGCGCGATCCTCCAGCGCACCGGCAGCGCCCTGCGCGACATGCCTGCGGCCATGCTGCTGTCGGGCGTGCTCGAATTTCGCGCCGGCAACATCCACGCCGCCAGCGGCCTGTTCGACCGGCTGGTGCGGCTGCAGCCCGACAACCTTCAGGCCCAGCAATTGCTGGCGCGCGCCCTGGCGCGCGAAGGGGATCGGCGGCAGGTGGCGTGGCGGTGGGACAGCGTCGCCCGCCAACCGTTTGCGCCACCTTACCTGCAAGTCACGGTCGCGCGGGCATGGCAAACGCTCGGCCAGCCCGAGCGCGCGCGCAGCCTGCTGACGGCATCCGCGCTTCGCACGCGACCCGGCGCTATGCAGCCGATCGCGACGATCCCACCCGATCTGCCGCTGCCCGTGCTGGCGCAACGCTACCGCGACGCGCCCAACTCTGCGGCGACCGCGGTGCCTTATGTGCGCGGCCTGCTGCTGGCCAACCAGCCGGGCGAGGCGCGGGGCGTGGCCGATCGTCTGCGCGCGGCCAATCCCGGCGCGAGCGAGGCCTGGCTCCTTGCGGGTGATGCGGCGATGATGGCGGGCGATCCGCGCGCGGCGCTCGGACAGTACCAGCGCGGCGCGGCGATCCGCTTCAACGAGCCGGTGCTGCGCCGGCTCGACGCCGCGCTCCGCGCCACGGGGCAGGGGGCGGCCGCCGATGCGATGACCGCGCGCTACCTGGCGCAGAACCCCGCCAGCCTTGTCGCGATGCGTCTGCTGGCCGCGTCATGGCGCCGCGCGGGCCGCGATGCCGAGGCCAGGGCGATCGCGCGTGCCCTGGCGGCGCGGGGCCAGGTGATCTGACTTGGCTCGACGCGCGTCAGGCGCGTTCGACCTGACCGCGTTCGAGCAGCCCGTGCTTTTTCAGGCAATGGCGCAACTGGTCGTAAGTGACGCCCAGCGCCTTGGCGGTCTGCCGCTGGTTGTAGCGATTGCGGCCGAGATGATGCTCGAGGATCGCGCGCTCGTGCGATTCGACCGCGGCGCGCAGATCCGCGATGGCATCGAAGGCCGCCGGGGAGGCCGCATGCTCCATCACGGTCGCGCACACGTCCCCGCCGCCAGACGTGTTGCCCGCTGGGGAGCCCGTATTTGACGGCGCCGGCTGCGAGGGTGATGCAGGCTTCCACGGGCTTTCGAACGGATTGAACTGGATGTGCGCGATCGGGCGGTCGGGATCGTCCCAGCGATAGACCGCGCGCTCCACCACGTTGCGCAACTCGCGCACATTGCCGGGCCAGGCATAGCGCTCGAGCTGTTCGGCGCAGTGTGCGCTCCAGCCCGGCCATGATGGCCATTGCAGCTCGGCGGCCATCCGCCTTCCGAAATAGTCGGCCAGGACCGGGATATCACCCTCGCGGACGCGCAAGGGGGGAAGGGTGATGACCTCGAAGCTCAGCCGGTCGAGCAGGTCGGCGCGGAAGCGGCCCTGTTCGGCCATGCGCGGCAGGTCCTCGTTCGTCGCCGCGACGATGCGCACGTCGACCCGGATCGGCTTGCTGGCGCCGATGCGCGTGACCTCGCCATATTCGACCGCGCGCAGCAGGCGTTCCTGCGCGCCCATCGACAGCGTGCCCAGCTCGTCGAGAAACAGCGTGCCCTTGTCCGCTTCCTCGAACCGCCCGGCACGCACGCGCGTCGCGCCGGTGAAGGCGCCGGCCTCGTGACCGAACAGTTCGGCCTCGATCAGCGTTTCGGGCAGTGCCGCGCAGTTCATCGTCACCAGCGGTTCCTGCCAGCGCGTCGACAGGCGATGCAGGCGTTCGGCGATCAACTCCTTGCCGGTGCCGCGCTCGCCGATCACCAGCACGGGGCGGCGCATCGGGGCGGCACGGCTGGCGCGTTCCACCGCGTCGAGAAAGGCGCCGGATTGGCCGATGAACTGGACGTCGCGTTCCATGCCCAAGACTTGGCATATTTTCCCAACCTTGGGCAAGGCGCCCTACATCCGGGCCGCCACGATTTCCGGAAAAGCGTCGCGTTTGGGCCACTTTGGGCAATTGGCACGCGGCTTGCTGTGCTATGAACAATCCCACTGGAGACCCAAGATGACGAGCGCCCCTTTCTTCACCACCCGCCTCGGCCGCGCCGCCCTGGTCAGCATTGCCGCGATGCTGGCGATGAACCTGGTGGTGCTGGCGCGCCACGTGCCCGAACTGCCGGGCATGTCGCACGTTTCCTCCTCGGCAACCGGTATCAATGCCTCGGTCTCGGCCGTGACCGGCGGTATCGCATGAACGCGATGCGCGACACCATGCCGGCCGGCGAATCCACCCGCTTCAGCGCCGCATTGCGCGCCGCCCGTGCCGATCGCACGTTTGGCGATGCGCCCGCGGCAGACCCCAAGCCTTATTTCAACGGAGCCAACCTGATGGGCATATTTTCGCGGACCCGCGACATCATTGCCGCCAACTTCAACGACCTGTTGGACAAGGCTGACGATCCTGCGAAGATGATCCGCATGATCATCCTCGAGATGGAGGAAACGCTGGTCGAAGTGCGCGCCTCTGCCGCGCGCACCATCGCCGACCAGAAGGAAATGCAGCGGCACGTGACCAAGCTGGATCGCCTGCAGGCCGACTGGGCCGACAAGGCCAACCTGGCGCTGTCGAAGGACCGCGAGGACCTGGCCCGCGCCGCGCTCGTCGAGAAGAAGAAGGCCGGCGACATGGCCGACCAGCTGCGTAGCGAGATCGGCGTGCTGGACGATTCGATGCGTGCGTACGAGCAGGACATCGACAAGCTGCAGAACCGCCTGCGCGAAGCCCGCAGCCGCCAGACCGCGATCGCCGCCCGCCTCGAAAGCGCCGAGAACCGCGTGCGCCTGCGCGCGCTGATGACGAGCGAGCGGGTCGACGAGGCGCTGTCGCGCTTCGACCAGCTCGAGCGCCGCGTCGACTATGCCGAAGGCCGTGCCGATGCCCTGGGCATTGAGAGCAGCACGCCGAGCCTGTCCGACGAGATCGCCGCGCTGGCGGGCCAGGACAAGATCGACGAGGAACTGGCCGCGATGAAGCGCGCCATGGGCAAGGAGGGCTGAAGCCATGGATCTCGAAGGCGTTTTCGCGATCGGCGCAATTTTCGTCGGCCTGCCCTGGGTGATCCTGCACTACGTCACGCGGTGGAAGACCGCCGCGACGCTGACCAGCGGCGATGAGCAGCTGCTCGATGAACTCTACCGCGTTGCCCGCCGGCTCGAAGACCGCATGGATACGGTTGAGCGCCTGGTCGCGGCCGAACATCCGCAATTCCGCCCGGCCGCGCTGACCGCCGAGCGTAGCGCACACGACGACGATCTGTCCGAGCTCGACCGGTTGATCGCCAAGACCAAGGGGACCGTGAAATGACCACTGCCCGCACCCGTTTCTATCGCGACAAGGCCAACGGCAAGTTCATGGGCGTCTGCGCCGGAATTGCCGACTACACCGGGCTGGAGGTGCTCTGGGTGCGCCTAGCCGTGGTCGTCGGCACGCTGTGCGGCCTGGGCTTCCTGCCGATCGTCTACTTCGCGCTCGGCTTCCTGTCGGAAAAGAAGCCCGCCGCGCTCTATACCGACCGCGAGGAGCAGAAGTTCTGGCAAGGCGTACGCCAGTCGCCGGCCCGTTCGGCCCGCGAAGTCCGCGCCTCGCTGCGCGACATGGACCGTCGCCTCGCCGAAGTGGAACACTTCTACGTCTCGAACAATCCGCGCCTCGCCCAGGAAATCGAGAGCCTGCGCTGACCGGCAGCGCGCCCGCCCGGCGCGCCCAGTCAACGCATAGGGGAGAAGGGCCGCAAAGGCCAACGTCAGGATCTGACGTCAACAAGGGGATGACATCATGGACCACCAATCTCTGGCACTGCTGATACCGCTGGCACCGTTCATGATCGCGGGGCTCGCGATCTGGACCAGGCACAGTCGTCGCCTCGCCGAAATCCAGGCCAGCGCCACCGCCGAGAAGGCTGCGCAATACGCGGTGCAGAACCAGGCACTGGAAGACCGGGTGCGCGTGCTGGAGCGGATCGTGACCGATGGTGGTTACGACGTCGCGCTGCAGATCGAGGCGCTGCGCGATACCGCGCGCGTCGAGAACGCCGGTGCGCAGAGGGCTTCGGCACCGGTCCCCGGATCGTTGCCCGGATCGCTGCAATGATCGCCGACGGCACGCTGATGGTCGTGGGCCTGGCGATGCCCGTCACCACGCTGGGCACCATGGCGGTGACCCTGCAGATGTGGAGCCGGCGCATGGACCAGCGCGACCGCGAACTGCAGGTCACCGCAAGGGCCACGATCGAGCAGGCCGCCCAATATGCCGCGCAGACCGCTCGCCTCGAACAGCGCGTGCGGGTGCTCGAAGGGCTGGCCGCCGCGCGCCGCGACGCCGATTGCCCGGCACACTGACCGTCCTCGACATTTTTCACGAAAGATCCCGACCGTGAGCTTTGGAGCTACTCTCGTTGCCATCGTCGCCATCCTCGCATGGGCGAGCCTGCGCCACCGGCGCTATCAGGGCCACTCGGGCGAGGGCATGACGGGCGCCGACCCTGCCGAAACCGCCGCCCTGACCCGCGAGGTCGCCGCGCTGCGGGCCCGCGTCGAAGTGCTCGAACGCATCCTGACCGACAACCGCGAAACCGTTGGCCTTGCGCGCGAGATCGAGTCGCTGCGTGATCGTTGAACCATGAGGGTTGAGCGCGCCGGTCCGGCGCTTTAAGGCCGGGCCATGCGCACCTTGACCGATATTCTCGACGAGTACGAATTCCTTGATGGCGACGAGCGGTATCGCCTACTCATCGAACTCGGCCGCGAACTCGAACCCATGCCCGATGCGCTCAAGACCGATGCCACGCTGGTGCGCGGCTGTTCGGCGGCGGTGTGGGTCTATCCCACCGAAGGCGAGGGCAACCGCCTGCATTTCCTGGCCGACAGCAACGCCGCGATCACCAAGGGCATCATCGCGTTGGTGCTCGCCGCGGTGCAGGACCAGCCGGCCGACGAGGTCGCGCAAGCTGACATTGCCGAACGGCTCGCCCCGTTCAATCTCAAGAACCAACTGTCGTCCAACCGCACGCAGGGCCTGCCCAACATGATCGCGCTGGTGCGCGACCACGCGGCGCGGCTCGCGGCGGCGGGCTGAAGGAGGGGCAATGCGCCGGCACCTGTGGACCGGCGCGGGCCTGTTCTTCGTCGGTCTCGGCACCGTGGGCGCGTTCCTGCCCCTGCTGCCGACCGTGCCCTTCCTGCTGCTTGCGGTGTTCTGCTTCGCCCGCGGCAATCCGGCGTGGGAGGCGCGACTGCTGGCGCACCCGAAATGGGGACCGCCTTTACGCGAATGGCGCGAACGTCGCGCCATTCCCCGCCGCGCCAAGATCGCCGCGCTGGCGACGATGGCAGTGAGCGTCGCGGTCACCGCGCTGACCGCAGGATGGCCTTGGGTGCTGATCCCGCTGGGCGTCATGGCGCTGAGCGGAACGTGGATCTGGACGAGAGCGGAATGACATGACGATGCAGGTGGCCGCGCTGATGCGCTATCCGGTCAAGTCGCTGGGCGGCGAGCCGCTCGACCCCGCGCCGGTCGCGCTGCGCGGGCTAAATGGCGACCGGCGCTGGATGGTGGTTTCGCCCGATGGGCGCTTCGTCACTCGCCGCGAAGTGCCGGCGATGGCGCGGCTGCAGGCGCGGGTCGACGACGATGGCGGGCTGGTGCTGAGCGATGCCGACGGGGCGCGGATCGGGGTCGCCTTGCAGGACGGCCCGCGGCGCGACGTCACGGTCTGGCGCCAGCCCGTCACGGCCGCCACCGTTGGGGGCGAGGCGGACGCCTGGTTGTCTGAGCGGCTGGGCCGCGCGGTCCGGCTCGTCCATATGCCCGACAACGTGCGGCGTCCGGTCGACCTCGCCTATGGCGCACAGGGCGACGAGGTCAGCTTCGCCGACGGGTTTCCGCTGCTTGTCACGACCGAGGAATCGCTCGATGCGCTGAACGGGCACCTGCCCGAGCCGGTGACCATGGCGCGGTTTCGGCCCAACCTTGTGATCCGGGGTGCGCCGGCGGCCTTTGCCGAAGATGGCTGGACGCGCCTGCGCATCGGGGCGATCACGTTCCGGCTGGCCAAGCCCTGCACGCGCTGCGTCGTGACCACGCAGGATCCGCAAAGCGGCGAGGCATTGGGGCCGGAGCCGCTGCGGACCCTGCGCGCCATGGGCCGCGTGTGGGAGCGTCAGCCGATCTTCGGGGTCAATGCCATTCCCGACGCGCCCGGCCTGATCCGCGTGGGCGACGGGATCGCGGTGGTTTAGCGGCAGGCGCCAAGGAGTTGTTCGCATAGCCATTCACGCGCGTCACTGAACGAATGGCTCGCACCCGGATGCGCGACGATGCGAGCATCCGCGCCCCAATGGCTGCGAAACAGCTGCGCGGTGCGGTCCCCTTCGGCGACCAGAAACGTGACCGGGCCGGTGTAGGCGGCAAGCGCCGACCGCATCCGCTCCGCCAGCGTGGAGGGGGCCTGCGCCGAGGCCGCGGTGCGCAAGCCGCGGGCCAGGCCGCTAAGGCCGACCTTGCCGCCCAGCAATCGCAGCCACTGCCGTGGATCGGCCAGCCGACGTGCGTAGTGGCGGCGCAAGGCCGCGGCGGAATGGACGGGCGGTGCATCGGCCACGTCGCCACCGTCGCCTTCCTGGTCGATGGTCCAGGGATTGCCGAGCACCAGCGCATCCGGGGGTGATGCGATTCCGCTGGTCGCGTGGAGGATCAGCGCGCTCGCCGCATCGCAATTGCCGAAGGCCACCACCCGCTTCACATGGGGGGCGGCGCTGCGAAAGGCGGCCAGGGCGGCGGCGATGTCCGGCCCGCTGGCGTCGAAGCCCTGATTGGTGCCCGTGCTGTCGCCGACGCCGCGGCGGTCGTAGCGGAATACCGGCACGCCGGCTTCGGCGAGTTGGCGGGATAGCCGGGCCTGGCCGCCCCAGGTGCCGGCGCGGATCTCGTTCCCGCCCGAGACGATCAGCAGCCCGGTCGCGCCGCTGGCGCCATCCATGTCGAGCGTGCCAAGCAGCGTTTCGCCCGCGCAGGGGAACGTCACGACCTGCCGGTTCATGCCGCCAGCCGATCGGCCAGCGTGCGCGCGAGCGCCTCGGCCAGGGCAGGCGCGGGGGCAGGCTCGCTGCGCAGCCAGGGCGCGGGCTGGCCGAGATCGGACAGCGCCAGCACGGCATGGCCTTCGTTCGCCGGCTCGGCACCGTGAAGGCCGGCGATCAGGGCAGCGCTGCAGGGATAACCGGCCAGTTCCAGCCCGCGTTCACGCCCGGCTTCGAGCAATTGTGCCGTGGTCTGCGGCTGGCCGGCAGCGCGCGCGGCCATGCTGGCGGCGCGCAGCATGGTGCGCAGGATGGCATGGCCGCCCGAGGGTTCGAGCGTCCAGCCCGGCAGCACGGTCGGCACCACCAGCGCGCCGCCACGCAGGCTCAAGGCATGGGTTGCGGCGAAGTGGCGCGCGGCGGCGGCCATCGCGCCGCGCCATGCGCCAAGGCTCTGGTCGGCGAAATCCTGCAGGCTCTCGCCGCAGCCGGGCAGGTCAGGCAGCAGGCTGTCGATCCCGGCGGCGTCGAGCCGGCGCATCAGGTCGACCAGCATGTGCCGGCAGCGGTTCATCTCGTCGAACAGCGGCGGGACGATCAGGATGCGATGCGGGCGCCCCCGATCGGCCGCCAATGCCCAGTCCCCCTGGTCCCCGCCACCGGGGCAGGGCCAGCGGACCGGACGGATCGCGTCAGGCGCCGTCGCCACCGTCATCGCCCCGTTTGGCGGCGACGAAGCGGCGCAGTGCGCCGAAGGTTTCCAGCAGGTCGCCGTCGATCTCGTCATCCTCGAGGATGAAGCCGAAGCGATCCTCGAGTGCGGTGAACAGGCCGGCCACGGCCATCGAGTCCAGCTCGGGCAGGGCGCCGAACAGGGGGGTCTCGTCGGTAAAGGCGGCGGTACGCGCCGCGCTCAGGCCGAGCACCTCGCCCAGCAGGGCGCGCAGGTCGGCATCAGTGGAAGCGCTGTGGAGGGTCATGAGGACAGTCCCTTAGTCGGCGCCGTGCCACGGGGCAAGCCGGCTGCGCCCCCGCGCCCGTTGCACAAGCAGCCGCGCCAGCCCGGACCAATGCCGGGCCGCGCCAGGCCAATACGCCCGGATGCGCCAGCGCTGGCGCAGATCGTCCATCCAGTCCGCTTTATAGCGATCGTCGCCGGTGCCGAAGTCGACGGCCGTGACCCGGTCCACGTCGATCACATGCCTGAACAGTTCAGCCGACAGAAGCGTGCCCGGCGATGCCTCGCGCGCGTCCTCGCGGTGCGCGAGCTTGTGGATGAAGGCGGTGCCGCCCTCGACGGTCCAGAACTGCGCGGCGACCGGCATTCCGCCCATCGTCGCAAGGCCGAGGCGATAGGCGCCCGCCTCGCTTTCGGCCTCGGCAAAGGCGCGCAGGAAGGCCGGGCTGGCCTCGGTCGGCTTCCAGCTGGCGGCGTAGATCGCCTCGTAGGCCGCCCAGTCGGCGGCGTCGAAACGCGTGGCGATGCGGCAGTAAACCAGCCCCTTGGCGCCCTTGCGCTTGACGGTGGCGCGCAGGGTGCCGGGGCGGGTCTTCCACCAGCCGGCGAAATCCTGTCCGTTCAGCGCCACGAAGCGGTTGCCGTGCGCCGGCTCCACCCCACAGATCCATCCGGCCTGGCCGAGCGCGCGCGCCATCCAGCCGGCCTCGCTCAGCGGCAGCGGCGCGAAATCGAGCGCGCCATGGTCGGCAAGGCTGCGCAGCAGGGGCACGAGCAGCGCCTCGGCGCGGTGGGGCGCGTCAGTCAGCGGCCGCGCCCAGAAGCTGTACCAGTTGGAGCAAGCCGACAGCCCGCCGGGGCTGGCGAGCAGTGGAAGCGCCAGGATCGCTTCATCGTCTTCGGCCACGGCCAGCAGCGGCCGTGCGGGCGCCAGGCATTCGCGCGCCAGCAGCGCCAGCCAGTCGGCCCGGTCGAACGGCCCGGCGGCGCGCCCGCGCCCCATCAGCGCGGCAAGGCGCGGATGGGCTTGCGCTTCGGCCAGTTCGGCATGATAGACCCGCACTGTCATCGGCGGCGCATTTCCCCCGTCATGTCCATCCAGCCCGCGCGAGGAGCCGCGTGATCGCCGTTTCACCCAACCACCAGCCCGATCCGACCGTCCATCCGCTGGACCATCTGGCCCTGCGCGGCAAGCGGGAAGCGCCGGCTCTGGTGCTCAAGGATCAGGTACTTAGCCACGAGACGTTAAATCGGCGTGTAGGACAGCTCGCCGCATGGCTGGCCGCACAGCCCGGCACGGCGTCGGGCGCGCGCGTCGCGACCTGGCTGGGCAAGGGCCTTGTCGCCTGCCTCATGCCGCTGGCTGCGGTACGCGCCGGTCTGGTGCATGTGCCGATCAACCCCGTGCTTCGCCGCGCACAGGCCGCGCATATCCTGGCCGACAGCGGCGCGGTGCTGCTGATCGCCAATGCCGGCCGGCGCGAGACGCTTGGAGACGGCGATGCCGCCGACGCCGCGGTGCACGACGACAGTGCCGTGATTGCCGCGCTCGATGCGCTGCAGCCGCTGCCGCCGTCTAGCGCCGCGCCCGACAGCCTCGCGGCCATTCTCTACACCAGCGGATCGACGGGCAAGCCCAAGGGCGTGATGCTGAGCCAGGCGAACCTGTGGCTCGGCGCGGTCAGCGTGGCGCATTATCTCGGGCTGGCGGACGACGATCGCGTGCTGGCGGTGCTGCCGCTGGCGTTCGACTATGGCCAGAATCAGTTGCTGTCCGCCTGGTATGCCGGGGCCTGCGCGGTACCGCTCGATTACCTCATGGCGCGCGACGTGGTGAAGGCGGTGCAGCGCCAGGCAATCACCACCCTGGCCGCGGTACCGCCGCTCTGGCTGCAGCTGGTGGAGCAGGCCTGGCCCGAGGGTGCGGCCGCCAGCCTGCGCCGCATGACCAACAGCGGCGGCGCGCTGACGCCCGATCTTGTCCGACGCCTGCGCGCTATAGCGCCCGACGCACGGCTTTTCGCGATGTACGGGCTGACCGAGGCGTTCCGCTCGACGTACCTCGATCCCGCGCTGGTCGATGCGCACCCCACCTCGATCGGAACGGCGATCCCTTTTGCCGAGGTCGTGGTCGTCAACGATGCCGGTGACGAAGCCGGACCTGACGAAGAGGGCGAACTGGTCCATGCCGGGCCGCTGGTGGCGCAAGGCTATTGGCGCGACGCCGCGCGCACCGCTGAGCGGTTCCGCCCCGCGCCCGGCTTCGTGCATGCCGGCGGCGTGGCGGTCTGGTCGGGCGACCGGGTGCGCCGCGACACGCAAGGGCTGCTCCACTTCGTCGGTCGGCGCGATGCCATGATCAAGACCTCGGGAAACCGGGTCAGCCCGCAGGAACTGGAGGACGCGGCACTGGCCACGGGGCTGGTCGCCGAAGTCGTCGCGCTGGGCCTGCCCGATCCGATGCTGGGGCAGGCGATTCACCTCGTCTGCCGCGCCAGCCCCGGCATGGCGCAGGACGACGATGCCTTGCGCGCCGCTCTGGCCCGCGATCTTCCCGCCTTCATGCTGCCCCGCGCGATCCATTGGCGCGACACCATGCCGCTGTCGGCCAATGGCAAGCTCGATCGCGCCGGGCTTTACCTTGCCTTGACGCAAGACGACTAAGGCAGGCGACATGAAACCGCTTGGACCGATCCCCCCGCATTTTGCCAGCGCCGGCAACGACCTGCTCATCGGCGGCCGTACCGCGCAAAGCCTGGCCGAGGCGCATGGTACGCCGCTGTTCGTCTACGATGCCGGTGCGGTGCGCGCCCGCGTGGCGGCCTTGCGCGCAGCACTCCCGGCGCGGATCCGCCTGCATTACGCGGTCAAGGCCAACCCCTTCGGGCCGCTGCTGGCCCTGCTCGACGGACTGGTCGACGGGTTCGACATCGCCTCGGCAGGCGAGCTGGCTATCATCGCGGCGCAAGGCATCGACCCGGCGCGCGCGGGCTTTGCGGGCCCTGGGAAGCGTGATTCCGAACTGGCGGCGGCGATTGCGGCCGGCGTGACGCTACACTGCGAATCGGCGCGCGAGGTCGAGCGCGCGCTGGCGGTTGCGCCGTCTGCAGGAAAGCGGGCGCGGCTGGCGATCCGGGTCAATCCCGATTTCGATCTGCGCGGCTCGGGCATGAAGATGGGCGGCGGTGCGCGCCAGTTCGGCCTCGATGCCGAACGCGTGCCCGAACTCGCGCGGCACATTGCCCACAGCGAGGCCGAGTGGCGCGGCTTTCACATCTTTGCCGGCAGCCAGGCGCTCGACGCCGATGCCGTCATTGCGACGCAGGCCGCGACGCTCGAACTGGCCGCGCGGCTGGCGGGCGAGGCGGGCGTCGACCTTCCCGCGCTCAATCTCGGCGGCGGGTTCGGTATCCCCTATTTCCCGGGCGACATGCCGCTGGATCTGGCCAAAGTCGGTGCCGCCCTGGCCGAGCGTCTGGCGGATTTGCCGCCGGTGATGGCGCAGACCGCCCTGACCGTCGAACTCGGCCGCTATCTCGTGGGCGAGGCCGGGGTCTATCTGACCCGCGTGATCGAGCGCAAGGAAAGCCGCGGCGAGGTTTTCCTCGTCACCGACGGCGGGATGCATCACCAGCTTGCGGCCAGCGGCAATTTTGGCACCGTCGTGCGCCGCAACTATCCCCTCGCGATCGCCGACCGCATGGCCGAGCCGGTTGCCGAGGCGGCGAGCGTCGTCGGGTGCCTGTGCACACCGCTCGACCGGTTGGCGGAAAAAGCCGGCCTGCCGCGCGCGGACGAAGGCGACCTGGTGGCGGTGTTCTGCGCCGGAGCCTATGGCGCCACCGCGAGCCCGTCGGCCTTCCTCGGTCACGGTCCGGCGACCGAAATTCTGGTCGATTCGAACGCTTAACCTCTGCCGCGGCGCCTGTCCTGATTTGGGACCGTGCCCGCGCGCGGCTTGCCCCGGCGGGGGCGGACGAACAAGACTAACCGTATCTTCACCCTTTTTGTCGATAGCCGAGGATGAAGGACGCGAGCCTTCCGGTCCCGTTAAGGGACAATACGGATAGCTTGCGCACGCGCTTGTAAAGGACGTTTGTTGATGCCGCCTCTTTCCGGCCATGCCCCGACCCCGCTAGGCCCGCGCAGCCGCCGCGTGGCGCGCCTTGCCATCGGGACCGCGCTGGCATCCTTGGCGCTCACCGGCTGCGCGAGCACCGGCCGTGGCCCGCAGCTGCCGCCCGCGGCGTTCGTCGCGTTGCAGGAAGGGCCGGGCGACCAGTACGTGATCGGGCCGCTGGACGAGCTGACGATCTTCGTATGGCGCAATCCCGAGCTGGGCGCGCAAGTGCAGGTCCGTCCCGACGGGCGCATCACCACGCCGCTGATCACCGACATGCCGGCCGTCGGCAAGACGCCGTCGATGTTGGCCGAGGACATCAAGCTGCAGCTGTCGCAGTATATCCAGGAGCCGATCGTCTCGGTCATCGTCAACAAGTTTGCCGGCACGTTCAGCCAGCAGGTGCGCATCGTCGGCGCTACCGAGAAGCCAGCCTCGATTCCCTATCGTGCCAACATGACACTGCTCGACGCGATGATCGCGGTAGGCGGGCTGTCGGAATATGCCGCGGGCAACCGGGCCCGGCTGGTGCGCTTCGACAAGACCACGGGCAAGCAGACAGAATATGCGGTGCGCATCGCCGACCTGTTGCGCAAGGGCGATACGCGCGCCAACGTGATGCTGCGCCCCGGCGACGTGATCATCATCCCCGAGAGCGCGTTCTGAGCGGCGGCGGGGCAGGGGCATGAGCAACCTTCTCGATGAAGTGCGGATCGCCCTCTACGGCGTCTGGCATCGGCGCTGGCTGGCGCTAGGCATTGCCTGGGTGGTCTGCCTGCTCGGCTGGCTGGTCGTGGCCATGGTGCCCAACACCTACGAATCCAAGGCGCGTATCTTCATCCAGGCGGACGACGTGTTGTCGAGCCAGATCGGCATCGACGGCAACGCCAAGCAGGATATCGAGCGCGTCCGCCAGACGCTGACCTCGTCGCTCAACCTCGCCAAGGTGGTGCGCGCGACGCGGCTGGGCGACAAGGTCGCCAACGACAAGCAGATGGAGTCCGCAGTTGCTGGCCTTGCCACCCAGATCAAGGTGGTGAGCCAGCAGGACAACCTGTTCGAGATCAGCGCGACCTCGGGCCGCGGATCCTACACCGATGCGCAGAACGCCAAGCTGGCGCAGGACATCGTCCAGAAGATGATCGACATCTTCCGCGAGGCGAACCTGGCCGGCGGTCGGGGCGAGATGACCGACTCGCTGGCCTTCATGGACCAGCAGCTGGCCGACCGGCAGAAGGACCTCGAAGCCGCCGAGCAGAAGCGCCAGGCCTTCGAGGCCAAGAACGCCGCCCTGATGCCGGGTACCGGTTCGCTGACCGCGCGCCTCGAGGGTGCCCGCACCGAGCTGCGCGGCGTCGAATCCGACCTGCTCGCGGCGCAGAGTGCGCTGGCCTCGATCAACGGCCAGCTTTCGGGCACGCCGCCGACGATCACCATTCCCGGCCAGTCGGGCGGGGCGCGTGGTGCGCTGGCCCAGGCGCAGGCCGATCTGGCCGCGATGAAGGCGCGCGGGCTGACCGACAACCATCCCGACGTGCTGGCCGCCAAGGCGCAGGTCACCAGTCTGCAGCGCCAGGCCGCGGCCGAAGGCGCCCATGCCGGCACGCCCAATCCGGCCTACGCCTCGCTCCAGTCGATCAAGGCCGATCGCGAGGCCAGCCTCGTCTCGCTGCAATCCCGCAAGGGTTCTCTGCAGGGCGAGATCGCGCAGCTGACCGGCCAGCAATATACCGAGCCGGCGGTCGCGGCCGAGGCGGCGCGGATCAACCGTGACTACGACGTTCTCAAGGACCAGTACGACAAGCTGCTGCGCGATCGCGAACAGCTGCGTCTGCGTGGCCAGGTCGAGAACGAGCACAATTCGGTCAAGTTCGAGGTGATCGATCCGCCCTCGACGCCGCGCGGCCCGTCGGCGCCCGATCGCCCGCTGCTGCTGTTGATGGTGCTGATCGCCGGCGTTGCCGCCGGGTGCGGCGGGGCCTTCGCCATGGCCCAGCTGCGCGCCAGCTATGCCACAACCGGGCAACTCGAACGCGCGACCGGCATGATGGTGCTGGGATCGGTCTCGCTCACCCAGACTTCGGCTGAAAAGGCGCGGCAGTGGAAGCAGTTGCGGCTGTTCGGCGGCGCCACGGCGGGGCTCGTCCTCGTGCTGATGGTGCTGATGGCCGTGGAATTCATGAAGCGGCGGATGGTGGCGTGAAGGGACAGGACATGACCGACCATAACACGCCCGACAACACCCCGGCGGACGGTACGCCCGAAGACCGGGCCACGCCGGCCGCCGGCTCGCCATCGCTGATCGAGCGGGCGGCCGGATCGTTCGATTTCCGCAAGCACATGCGCGCGCCCGTCGTGCCCGCCCGCCCGACGCCGCCTGCGCCAACCCCCGCGCCAACTCCGGTGGTGCAAAGCCCCGTGGAACCAGCGGTGGTCACGCCTGCCGTCGAACCGGCGCCCGCGTCGGAAGCCCTGGTAGCAACGCCGGCGCCGTTCGCGCCCGCCGCGCCGCAGGTGTTCGTCCCTGCGTCGGCAGATGAAACAGCGCCGCTCGACGGCATTCCGTCGCGCCAGAGGTTCAAAAAGCCCGCGCTCCCGATCGACCGGCGCCTGCTGCGCGAGCAATGCCTGATCGAGCCTGAAGGGCCGGTCAGCGCGCTGCTCGAGGAATTCCGCATCGTGAAGCGGCACCTGCTGCTGACCGCCGCGGACTCGCGCGCCGGCCGCACCGCGCGGCATGGCGAACGCATTCTCGTGTGCTCGGCCCATCCGGGCGAGGGCAAGACCTTCTGCGCGGTCAATCTCGCGCTGTCGATCGCCGCGGAAAAGGACAACGAGGTGCTGCTGGTCGATGCCGACTTCGCCAAGCCTTCGGTGCTGTCGACGCTCGGCCTGCCCGGTGGCCCCGGCCTGATGGACGCGCTGGCGGATCCAGAGGTGATGGTCGAGGAATGCATCATTCCAACCGACATTCCCGGGCTGTCGGTGCTGCCGGCTGGCAACCAGACGGGGTCCGACACCGAATACCTGGCGTCCGCCCGCACCCGCGCCATCCTCGACCGGCTGACCGAACAGGCGCCCAATCGCATCGTGATTTTCGACAGCCCACCCGCGCTCGCCGCCTCGCCGGCGTCGGAACTGGCGATGCATGTCGGGCAGGCGGTCATGGTGGTGCGCGCCAACGTCACCAGCGAAGCGGCGCTGCGCGATGCGGTCGGCATCCTGTCGGGTTGCGCCGATATCAAGCTGCTGCTCAACGGCACGCGCTTCTCGCCCACCGGCCGCCGGTTCGGCACCTACTATGGATACAAGGAATGAAACGAACTCGTTCCATTGTCCTGCCGGTGGTGATGGCCGGCCTGTCGCTGGCCGCCGCGCCGGGCGCGCTGGCGCAGTCGCTGTCGTACCAGTCAACCGACGACGACGGTGCTGCCGCGTCCGAAGGCGGGGGCGTCCAGCCGCGCGGCCATGTCGCGCGCGCCGGGTCCTCGGGCGTTCGCACCGTGATCCGCCCCTATATCGAGGTGGCGCAGAACCTGCTCGCACAGGTTACGCCCGGCAATGACCTCGTCACGTATACGACGCTCGCCGCTGGGGTGGATGCGACGCTGGGCGGGCGCCGCACGCAGGGCCAGGTCTCGGTCCGCTACGAACGCCGCTTCGTCGAGAAGGGCCGGATCGGGGATTCGGATACGATCGCCGGCCTCGCGCGCGTCTCGCACCAGCTCGTACCGCGCACGCTGAGCATCGAAGCAGGCGCGCTCGCGGCGCGCACGCGGGTCGAGGCCAACGGGTCGGCCTCGCTCAATCCGCTGTCGTTCAACGATTCGGTCAGCCAGGTCTATTCGGTCTATGCAGGACCAGCGCTGACCACGCATGTCGGCGAACTGGCGGTCAATGCCAACTATCTGGCGGGTTATACCAAGCTGACGCAGAAGAACGCGTACCAGCCGCTCGCCGGCCAACCGCGGGTCGACCTGTTCGACCACTCGGTCAGCCAGTCGGCGCAGGTCTCGGCCGGGGTCAAGCCGGGCGTGGTCCTGCCGGTCGGTCTCGTGGCCAGCGCAGGGTGGAACCGCGAGGACATTTCCAACCTCGATCAGCGGATCGACGACAAGCACGTCGGCCTGCAGGCCAGCCTGCCGGTGACGCGCTCGGCCGAACTCGTCGGCGACATCGGCTGGCAGCATGTCCAGGTCTCGTCGCGCGATGCCGTGCGGGATACGGCCGGTAACCCGGTGATCGGCGGCGATGGCCGCTATGTGACGGACAAGACCCGCCCGCGCCAGATCGCCTACGACAGCGATGGGCTGTTTTGGGACGTGGGCGTGATGTGGCGGCCAAGCCGGCGCACCTCGCTGTCGGCCTTCGTCGGGCGCCGCTACGACAGCACGACCTATTTCGGCAGCTTTTCCTATGCGCCCAACACGCGCAGCTCGCTCAACGTCTCGGTTTACGACGGCATCTCGGGCTTTGGGTCGAGCGTGACCAGCGCGCTGCAATCGGTGCCGACCGACTTCACCGCCGGTGCAGCGCTGGGCGGGGGCGGCCTGTCGGGCTGCGGCATCGGCGCGACGGGCGGGGGATGCGTCAACGGCGCCTTGTCGTCGGTCTCGTCCTCGGTGTTCCGCGCGCGCGGGGTCAACGCGACGTATGGTTTCGCGATGGGCCGGCTGCGGCTGGGCGTCGGTGCAGGCTATGTCCGCCGCCGCTTCATTGCCGCGCCGGGCACGGTGCTGGCACAGGCCAACGGCACGGTGGACGAGAGCCTCTATCTCGATGCCGGCATTTCCGGCCCGCTCGGGCGCGATGCCAGCTTCAGCGTCGCGGTCTACGATGCCTGGTACAAGAGCGGCACCGAGGTGCTGGGGCGCAGCAACGCCTATGGCGCTTATGCCTCGTATTTCCGGCGGCTGGCCGATCGCCTGACCGGTTCCGCCTCGGTCGGGATCGACGGGGTCAGCCGCGACCTGGCCCCGGATCAACTCAACGTGACGGGCCAGCTGGCCTTGCGCTATACGCTGTGACGGTGAAGGAGCGGCACGCCCATGTATGATGAATTCTACCGCCTCTCGGCCCGTCCGTTCCAGCTGACGCCCGACCCGGACTATTACTTCGAAAGCGCGACGCACAAGAAGGCGCTGTCGTATCTCGGCTATGGCCTGGCGCAGGGTGAGGGCTTCGTGGTCATCACCGGCGAGGTCGGTGCGGGCAAGTCGACGCTGGCCGCGCACCTGCTGGCCAGCATCGATCCCGAGCAGCTGACGGCCGCGCAGATCGTCACCAGCCGCCTCGACGGGCAGGAACTGGTGCACATGGCCGCGCGCGCCTTCGGCCTCGATGTGGCAGGGCACGACAAGGCGGGCGCACTGGCGCGGATCGAGGCGTTCCTGCACGACGAGGCGCGGGCGGGACGGCGCTGTCTGCTGGTGGTGGACGAGGCGCAGAACCTGTCGGTCGGCGCGCTCGAAGAGCTGCGCATGCTGTCGAACTTCCAGCTCGGTGCACATCCGCTGCTGCAGATCCTGTTGCTCGGCCAGCCTGAATTCCGCACGCTGCTGCAGCATTCGCCCGAACTCGAACAGCTGCGCCAGCGCGTGATCGCGACGCATCATCTGGCGCCGATGGGCGCCGAGGAAGTCGGCCCCTATGTCGAGCACCGGATGGTGCGCGCCGGGTGGAACGGCAATCCGGTGTTCGAGCCGCGCTTCTACGCCGACCTCGCCCGCGCCAGTGGCGGGGTGCCGCGCCGGATCAACCAGATTCTCAGCCGCGTGCTGCTGGCCGGGGCGATCGAGCAGCGCAACCGGATCGATGCCGGCCTGCTGCGCTCGGTGCTGGACGACATGGCGCAGGACAGCGCCGCGCCTGCGCCTGCCGCGCAGCCGCTTGCCCAGCCCGTGGCCCAGCCAGTGACGGTGCCAGCAGCCGCGCCCTCCGACGTGCCCGCGGCACAAGCCTTCGATTTCTCTGTGATCGAGGACGCGCTGGCACAGCGCGACGAGCAGATCGCCGAACTGCAGCAGGCGGTGATCGAGCTGGGCGATATGCGCAGCGCGCACGATGCCGAAGCCGCGACGGCTGCCGAAACCGAGGCGACGCACCGTCTGGCGATGGAGGAAGCGCTCGACGACGCGCTGGGACGGATCGACACGCTCGAGGCGCGGCTGGCCGAGCAGGAGCAGGCGATCCGCCACGTCCTGACCATGCTGATCGAGTGGTTCGAAAGCGACCGCCCGAAGCGCGCGGCCTGAGCGCTGGGGGAGGGGGACGCCATGAACGCGCCGGTTCGCAACGGCCTTTCGGTCGATGTCGAGGAATGGTTCCAGGTCGGCGCGTTCGAGAAGGTCATCGCTCCCACCGAGTGGGACGGCCTCGAATCGCGGGTCGAGCGCAACGTCATGGCGATCCTCGAGATGTTCGGTCGTGCCGGCGTGACCGGCACGTTCTTCACGCTCGGCTGGATCGCGGCCCGCCACCCGGCGCTGGTTCGCCGCATCGCCGAGGCCGGGCACGAGGTCGCGAGCCACGGCTGGGCGCATGACCGGGTCTTCATGCTCGATGCGCAGCGCTTCGCGGCCGATCTTGCCCGCGCGCGCGACGCGCTCGAACAGGCCAGCGGGCAGGCCGTGACGGGCTATCGCGCACCGAGCTTCTCGATCGACGCGCGCACGCCCTGGGCGCATCGCGTGCTGGCCGAGGCGGGCTATGCCTATTCCTCCAGCGTCGCGCCGATCGTCCACGATCACTATGGCTGGCGCGAGGCGCCGCGCTTCGCGTTCCGCCCGGTCGAAGGGCAGGCCATCCTCGAGATTCCGGTGACCACCGCCGAAGTCGTCGGCCGGCGCATGGCGGCAGGGGGTGGCGGATTCTTTCGCCTGTTTCCCTATGCCGTATCGCGCTGGGCGATCCGCCAGGTCAACGCCGGCGGGCATCCGGCCGCGTTCTATTTCCACCCGTGGGAGATCGACCCGGACCAGCCGCGCCGCGCCGATGCCCCGCTGCGCTCGCGCCTGCGCCACTACACCAACCTCTCGGTCATGGCCGGCAAGCTCGAGCGGCTGGTACGCGACTTCGCCTGGGATCGCATGGACGCCGTCGCGGCGCGCGAGGCGGCCCGGCTCGACGCCGTGGCGCCGGCACCCGCACGGATCGCGGCGTGAACGCGCCGTTCCGCCTGCCGCCGCCGGTGGTGCGCGAGGCCGGGCGCGATGATCGCGGCGCCTACGTGCGCTTCCTCGCGAATCAGGGCGATGCGACCGCCTTCCACGAACCGGCATGGATCGAAGCGGTCAGCGCCGCTACCGGGCATCGCAGCCGCCTGCTGCTGGCCGAACAGGCCGGGGTGATCGTCGCGGCCTTGCCGCTGCATGCGGTGTCCTCGGTCCTGTTTGGCAAGGCGCTGGTCTCGACCGGTTTTGCCGTGGGGGGCGGCATTCTTGGCAATGCCGATGCCGCGCCCGCGCTGCTGGCGGCCGCGCAAGGGTTGGCCGCCAGGACGCGCAGCCCCGGGATCGAGCTGCGCGGCGGTGTCATGCCGCAGGGTGCCGGCTGGCACGTCAAGCAGGACAGCCATGCCGGGTTCGTCATGGCGCTGGCCGCCGACGACGAGGCCCAGTTTCTGGCGGTGCCGCGCAAGCAGCGCGCCGAACTGCGAAAAGGTCTGGCCCACCACTTTTCGATCCGTGTCGGCCGCGGCCCGCGCGACCGCGCCTGGCATTACCGTGTCTATGGTGAATCGGTGCGCAACCTTGGTACGCCGGTGTTTCCGCGCCGGCTGTTTCGCGAAGTGCTCGAGCGGTTCGGCGACGATGCCGACATCCTGACCGTGCTGCACGACGGCGAGCCGCTCGCGAGCGTGCTCAGCCTCTATCATCGCGGCGCGGTGATGCCCTACTGGGGTGGCGGGGTGCAGGCGGCCCGCGCCCTGCGCGCCAACGACGTCATGTATTATGCGCTGATGAACCATGCGCGCGAGCGCGGGATGGAGCGCTTCGACTTCGGCCGGTCCAAGGTGGATTCGGGCGCCTATCACTTCAAGCGCAACTGGGGCTTTGCCCCGCAGCCCCTGTCCTACGCGCATTGGACCGCCGATGGCGCCCCGCCGCGCGACGTCAATCCGCTCAGCCCGCGCTACCAGGCCAAGATCCGCCTGTGGCAGAAACTGCCGCTGCCGGTCGCGAACCTCGTCGGCCCGCTGATCGCGCGGGGCCTGGCCTGAGCGCGATGGGCGAGATCCTTTTCCTGGCGCATCGCATCCCGTTCCCGCCGGACCGCGGCGACAAGATCCGCTCGCACCACATCCTGCGCCATCTCGCGGCCTTGGCGCCGGTCCACATCGGCTGCCTGGCCGACAGCGCGCAGGACATGGCGCACGAGGGCGAACTGGCCCGCGTGGCCGCAAGCCATTGCCTCGTGCGCCGGCGCGGCTCGCTGGCAGGGGCGGCGGTGTCCGCGCTGCTTTCGGGCAAGCCGATCAGCCTGACCGCGTTTTCATCGGGCAAGCTGGCGCGCTATGTCCGCCGAACGCTGGCGAACCGGCCGATCAGCGCGATCTTCGTGTTCTCCGGCCAGATGGCGCAATACGTGCCGCGCGATTTTGCCGGAACAGTCGTGATGGACTTCGTCGACGTCGATTCGGCCAAGTTCGGCGCCTATGGCCGCAGGCTTTCACCCGCCGCGCCTGCCCATTGGCGCGAGGCCTGGCTGCTGCGCCGCTATGAGGCCCGTGTGGCGCGGCGGGCGACCACCAGCCTGCTGGTCAGCGAGGACGAGGCCGCCCTGCTGCGCAGCCGGCTCGGCCGTGGCCCGCAGTCCGATATCCGCGCGATGGGCAACGGCATTGACGCGTCGTTCTTCGACCCCGCCGGGGTTCCGCCTGCCGCCGTCCTGCTCAAGGCCGGGCCGCAGATCGTCTTTACCGGGCAGATGGACTATCCGCCCAATGTCGAGGCGGTGACGCTGTTCGCGCGGTCGGTCATGCCGCTGATTCGTGGGCGCTTTCCGCACGCCCGGTTCTATGTCGTGGGCCGCGCGCCTAGCCCGGCGGTGCAGGCGCTCGACGGGTTGCACGGAACGCACGTGACCGGGGCGGTGCCCGATGTCCGGCCATGGCTGGCCGGCGCCGATCTCGTCGTCGCGCCGCTGCTGCTGGCGCGCGGAGTGCAGAACAAGGTGCTCGAGGCCATGGCCATGGCGCGGCCGGTCCTGCTCACGCCCGCCGCGGCAACGGGCATCGCCGCGCGCGATGGGGAGCATTTCGTGGTGTCGCCGCCATCGCCCGAGGAACTGGCTGCGCGTGCTGTCGGCCTGCTTGCGGATACGAACCGCGCGGACGCCCTGGGCCGTGCGGCACGCGCTTTCGTGGTGGAGCGTTGCGGTTGGGACGCGACGTTGGCCCCGCTCGCGGGCCTGATGGGACTGGAGCGTCGGTTTGGCCGCCGCCCCATCTGAATCTGGTATGCCTGAAGCCGCCATGGCTGACTATGCCGCTCCTCGACCTGGCATCGCGGCGTGGCGACGGACGGCGCCGTGGCTCGCGGTGTGCTGGCTGGCGCTCATCGTCCTGTTCCGCGGCGAATGGGTCGCCATGGCCGGGCAGTGGTGGGATTCCTCGACTTACAACCACATCCTGCTGGTGCCGCTGATCCTGGGCTGGCTGGTGTCGATGCGCTGGCGCGCGGTGCTGGCGATCGCGCCGCAGGGCTGGTGGCCCGGACTCGTTCTGTTCGCAGGTGCCGCCTTCGCATGGCTGCTTGGTGATCTGGCGGGCGTCGCGCTGCTGAGCCAGTTGGCAGCCGTGGTGATGCTGCAGGCCAGCTTCCTGGCGCTGGCCGGGCCGCGGGTGGGCGCCGCGCTGCTGTTTCCGCTCGCCTACATGCTGTTCCTCGTGCCCTTCGGCGATGAGTTCGTGCCGCTGCTCCAGCTCGTCACCGCGCGGATCGTCATGGCGCTGCTGCATCTGGCGGCCATCCCCGCGTCACTCGATGGCGTGTTCATCACCACGCCTGCCGGATACTTCAAGGTGGCCGAGGCATGCTCGGGCGTGAAGTTCCTGATCGCCATGATCGCCTATGGCACACTGGTCTGCCACGTCTGCTATCTGCGCTGGTCCCGCCGGGCCGCGTTCATGGCGCTGTCGCTCGTGGTGCCGGTGCTGGCCAACGGCGTGCGTGCTTGGGGCACGATCGTCATTGCCGGCTGGCGCGGCATCGCGTTCGCGGCCGGGTTCGATCACATTTTCTATGGCTGGATTTTCTTCGCCATCGTCATGGCCCTGACCGTCGCGGCCGGCGCGCCGTGGTTCGACCGCCCGCGCGATGCCGCTCCGGTCGATGCCGACACGATCCTTGCCAGCGCGTGGTTTTTTCGCCTTGCCGGTGCGCGGATCGATCACCGGATCGCATGTGCGGCTGCGATGGCGCTGGCCGCGCTGGCACTGGGTTGGTCGCAGGCCGCGTCTGCCTTGAGGGCGCCGCTCCCCCCGCGCATCGACTTGCCAGAGGTGCGCGGCTGGCACCGCGTCTCGGTGACCCCGGGCTACCCCTGGTGGCCGCGCCACGCTGGCGCCGACCATCGCTTGCGTGGGCGCTATGCCGATACGCAGGGCCATGTCGTCGACGTGTCCTTCGCGCTTTATGCCGCGCAAGGCGAGGGGCGCGAGGCGGCAGGGTTCGGCGAGGGCGCCGTGCCGCCCGGCAGCGGCTGGTCGTGGGAGCGGCCCGGCCCTGTCATTGCCGGCGGGGCGGGGGCGATGATCGAGGCGCCAGGGCCGGTGCGCTTGCTGACCGAGACGTGGTATCGCCAGGGCCGCTACCTGGGCGGCAGCAACGCCGCGCTGCGGCTGCACACGATGGCAGGCCGCCTGACCTTGCGCGCGCGGCCGACTTCGGCCTTGATCGTCGCCGGGCCTCGCGCCGAGGATGTCGCGACCTTCGTCGCGGCGACCGGGCCGCTAGGGGTTTGGATCGACCGGATCGCCGCCGGACACAGGGAATAGGGGCAGGCATATGTGCGGCATCGCCGGGATCTTTCACACCCAGGGGCTCAAGCCCGTCGATCCGGCGCGGCTGCAGGCGATGGGCGACGTCATCGCGCATCGCGGACCCGACGGGGAGGGGGTGTGGACCGCACCCGGCGTCGGGCTTGGCCATCGTCGCCTGTCGATCATCGACCTTGCCGGCTCGCCGCAGCCGATGGCGAGCCATGACGGCGGCGCGATGCTGGTCTTCAACGGCGAGATCTACAATTACCGCGAATTGCGCCAGGAACTGCGCGCGGCGGGCGCCACGTTCCGCACCGATGGCGACAGCGAAGTCATCCTGGCCGCCTGGCAGCACTGGGGCGTCGGCTGTCTCGAGCGGTTCAACGGCATGTTCGCCTTCGCGCTCTACGATCTGCGCGCCCGTACGCTGCTATTGGCGCGCGACCGCCTGGGCGTGAAGCCGCTGCACATGGCGACGCTGGCCGATGGCAGCGTGATCTTCGGGTCCGAACTCAAGCAATTGCTGGCGCATCCCATGCTGCGCCGCACGATCGACCCGCTGGCGATCGAGGACTTCATGGCGTGGGGTTTCGTGCCCGATCACCGCGCGATCCTGACCGGCGTGGAGAAGCTGCCCGCCGGGCACTACCGCCTTCTGCGCCATGATGCCTCGCCGCCGCCGTCGGTACGCTGGTGGGACGTCTCTTTCACCGAGCGCGTGACCGCGCGCGAAAAGGACCTCGAGGCCCATCTGCTCGAACGCCTACGCCAGGCGGTGACATCGCGCATGGCGGCGGACGTGCCGCTCGGCGCGTTCCTGTCGGGCGGGGTGGACAGCTCGAGCGTCGTCGCGCTGATGGCCGAGGCCAGCGCCGACCCGGTCAAGACCTGCTCGATTGGCTTCGATGTCGCCGCGCTCGACGAGACCAGCTGGGCCGGCGCCGTCGCGCGCCAGTTCGGGACCGAGCATCATGCGCGCACGGTGTCCGCCGGCGACTTCACGCTGGTCGACCGGCTCGTCACGATGTTCGACGAGCCGTTCGCCGACGCCTCCGCACTGCCGACCTTCCGCGTCTGCGAACTGGCGCGCGAGCACGTGACGGTGGCGCTCTCGGGCGACGGCGCGGACGAGGCCTTCGCCGGCTATCGGCGGCAGGTGTTCCAGCATCGCGAGGAGCAGGTGCGCGGCCTCGTCCCCGCCGGCTTGCGCGCGCCGCTGTTCGGCATGCTGGGAAGGCTCTATCCCAAGGCCGACTGGGCGCCGCGCCCGCTGCGGGCAAAGACCACGCTGCTCAGCCTCGCCGAGGATGGTGAGGCGGGATACGTGCGCGCGCTGTCGGTCGCGGGGCCGGGCTTGCGCGACGCGCTCACCACCCCCGAATTCAAAGCCCTGCGCAAGGATTACCGCGCCGAGCAGCCGGTGCTCGACCTGATGCGCGCGGCGCCGGCGCGCAGCGGACTGGACCGCGCGCAATATGCCGATCTGAAGTTCATGCTGCCCGGCGACATCCTCACCAAGGTCGATCGCACCAGCATGGCTGCCAGCCTCGAGGCGCGCGAGCCCTTGCTCGACCACCGGCTGATCGAGTTCGCCGCCCGGCTGCCCGAGGCGATGCGCGTCCATCGCGGCACCGGCAAGTGGCTGATAAAGCGCACCATGCGCCGCTACCTGCCCGACGACGTGCTGTTCCGCCCCAAGATGGGCTTCGTCACCCCGATCGCTGCCTGGCTGCGCGGCCCGCTGGCCGGCGAGGCCGGGGCCATCGGACAGTCCGGCCCACTCGCCCGCACCGGCTGGTTCGATGCGGCAAGGATTCGCGAGTTGGCCGATTCGCACGCCTCTGGCCGCGCCGACCACAGCCGCATCTTGTGGCAATTGATCATGCTGGAAAGAAGTCTGGGCTGCCTGGATTCTTCCCTGCTTGCATAGGCTTGCGCGGGGCGCTGCGTGTCGGGCTGTTACCGTCGATGGTAAACGGTAAGGTGATCTAAACCATTTTGGACTTAGACCACCGGAGTAATCCACTGCGCCGACGGTCCATGCGAAACTTTTTGCGATCCCCGATTGGAATATCGCTGCTGCTGAGCCTGGCGCTTCTGCCGACCTGGTTCATCGGGCTGGGCGAAGTCGTGGCGCACGTCTACTGGAACATGGCCTTCAACGTGGTCTCGCGTTCGGCCTCGCCGTCGTACGTCATCGTCTCGGTCGACGGGATGGAGGACCTCGATACCGCCGCCGAAGCCAAGATCATCGACGAACTGCGCCGCCAGATGCCGCGCAGGGTGTTCTGGGACGTCAATATCCCCTACGGGCTCGATGCATCGGGCGATGCGAAGTTGGCGAATGCCATCGCAAGTTACGGCAGCGACTTCGCTTTCGTGAGCCGCGCGCCCCAAGGCAATCACAAGACGGGTTCGAATTATCGCTTCCCGCCTGATGTGCTGACCCGGGGACATCCGATCTACCTGTCTTCGTGGAACGACAACTTCATCCATGCGGTCGTGTCGGCACCCTCTGCGGTGTCGGTGCAAGGGCGCACGTTCAAGACGCTGCCGGTCGGTCTCGCCGCCAACGCGCAGGACTTTTCGGGCACGATCTATCCCGACTTCTCGCTCGATCCCGAAACAATCGCGCATGTTTCGGCACAGGCGCTGGTGACAGGCAGTGCCCATCCCGGGCTGTTCTCGGGCCGTACGGTCATTGTGACCGCCACGAACAATGCCACGCCCATGCGTTATCTCGGCCATGCGGTGAGCCCGCCGGTTGCGCATGACATTGCAGGCGCCGAGGCTCTCAGCAAGCCGCTGAACATCAATGGCACGTTCGTGCCGCTGCTGCTCCTGGCGGTTGGCCTGACCTTCCTTGCGCGACGCACGAAGAGCGCTTGGCGCCGCAACCTGATCGGATTGGCCGCGACGATCGCCGTCGTCGTCCTGCCGGTTGCCTTTCGGCGTGTCGGTATCGTTCTCGATCCCGAAGCGGCCATCATGTATTTGGTGTGTTATGGCACGATCCGCGTGTGGCAACTGCGCACGCGGCGTATCCAGCAGACCAGCGTCTCGGGCCTGCCAAACTTCCTGGCATTGTCTGCCCATCCGGTCGAAGTCGGTCGCGATGTGATCGTTGCCGTGGTTGCCCGCTACGAGGAGATCCTGGCTACGCTTCCGAAAGACTTGCACGGCGAATGCGCGAACCAGATCGCGCGACGCCTGTCGGTCGGTTCGGGGGCAGGGCAAGTCTATCACAGCGACGGCGGCCATTTCGCCTGGACCGAAGAGGCGCGTCCGCTCGAGATTCAGCTCAGTCATCTGGAAGGCCTGCGCGCGCTGTTCTCAGCGCCGCTGCAGGTCGGATCCATGACCTTCGATACCAACATCCACTTCGGTCTGGATCGCAACGAGGGGATTGATTCGCTGACGCGGGTGAACTCCGCACTGGCCAGCGCCAACGACGCTCTCGGTAACGGCCGCGCGGTCGAGGTCTTCGAGGCGCATCGCCTGGCCGAAGCACCATGGGAACTGTCGCTCCACGCACGCATCGACGAAGGTCTGCGCAATGGAGACATCTGGCTGGCGTTCCAGCCGCAATGGGATTTCCGTGCCCAGCGCGTCTCGGGCGCGGAGGCATTGATCCGCTGGAACCACCCGACGCGCGGATTCATCCCGCCCGATCAGTTCATCCTGCATGCCGAACGCGCGGGTCGTATCGATGCACTGACGTATTGGGTGCTCGAAGAAGCCATCACCGCTGCGCTTGCCATGAACGCCATGGGCCAGCGTTTCCAGATGAGCATCAATCTCTCGGCACAGATGGTCGACAAGAGCGACCTGGTCGGAAACTTCCGGGAAATCGTCAGTCGTCGCAAGATCGATCCGTCGCTGCTCACGATCGAGATCACCGAAACCTCCAGCCTCAGCAACCGCGCCAGCGCCATCAGCAATCTGACCAAGCTGCGTGAGCTGGGGTTCCGACTGTCCATCGACGATTTCGGGACCGGCGAAGCGAGTTTGGCTTACCTCGCGGATCTGCCCAGCGACGAACTGAAAATCGACCGTCGCTTCGTATCCCGCATCCTGGCAAGCGACCGCGATCGGGCGATCGTCACCACCACCGTGGCGCTCGCTCACGCGCTTGGCCAGATGGTTGTCGCGGAAGGCGTGGAGGACGAAGCGACCTTCCGTCTTTTGTCGGCCCTGGGATGCGACCAGGCTCAAGGCTTCTATCTGAGCAAGCCGCAGCCGTTCGACGTCTTTTTTCGAGACTATCAAACCCTGTCGGGCCGCCAGATCAACGCGGTCTGACGTCCCGCCAAGCCAGGGTTTTCTCCCATTACCCCTGCATTGCAGCCCCGCCACACTGCGTGGACGGGGCCAAAGATCGTGCCATTTTGGGATAAAAACTGGGCACCAAGGGGCCGGGGCAAAAGGTTAAATCTTGTTAACTACATCCTTTAGTGATACTCCGGAGACCTAACCGTGGATGGAGGAATTTATGATCCGTTGGATGTTCGGCCAGTGATGCCGACTGCGCGAATTGCCTGATTTAAGCTGTTTTACTGCTCCGATCTTGCGATAACCGCGCAGTATAAAAACAAAGCCCGCAACGTCAGCGTTGCGGGCTTTTCTGTATCCAGACTGTCCGAATTGGGCGGTCAGCCATCCTCGTGACCATGGCCGGCTGCCAGATACTCCTGGCTCTGCATTTCCATCAGGCGGCTTACTGTCCGTTCGAATTCGAATCGGCCGTCGCCTGATTCGTAAAGGTTAACGGGTTCGGCGTCGGCGGTGGCGATCAGCTTGACCTTGTGTTCGTAAAGTGCGTCGATCAGCGTCACGAAGCGCGCGGCCTCGTTGCGCTGTTCGGGGCCGAGGCGTGGGATCGCGACGATGATGACGGTGTGATAGGCGCGCGCGATCGCGAGATAGTCGGCCGCACCGCGGGCCTCGGCGCAGAGGCGCTTGAAGCTAAACACGGCAACGCCCTTGAGGCTCTTGGGCACGTGCAGCATGCGGCCCCCGCCAAGGTCGAGGTCGGCGCTGGGCACGTTGGCGCTGTCCTCTGGCGCGAAATCGGTCAGGCGGAAGAAGGCCTCGCGTACCGCCTCGGTCGAGGCCGGGCCGATGGGCACGTGCCAGGTCCCCACGCCCTGCAGGCGTTCGAGCCGGTAATCGACCGGGCCGTTAAGCGCGAGCACGTCGAGCCGCTGCTCGACCAGCGCGATGAACGGCAGGAAATGCTCACGGTTGAGCCCGTTCTTGTAAAGCTCGGACGGGGCGCGGTTGGAGGTGGTGACAATCACCGTGCCGTGGTCGACGATCAGCGCGGTGAACAGCCGGCTCATGATCATGGCGTCGGCGCTGTTGTTGACGACCATCTCGTCGAAGCACAGCACCTTGCATTCGCCGGCGATGCTGGCGGCGACCGGAGGGATCGGATCGCCGGTCTCGGTCAGCCGCGCCTCGCGCAGGCGGGCGTGGACGTCGAGCATGAAGGCGTGGAAGTGGGCGCGGCGCTTTGGGCCGGCCGCATCCCCGAGGTTGTGATAGAACAGGTCCATCAGCATCGACTTGCCGCGCCCGACGCCGCCCCACATATAGAGCCCGCGCGGTGCCGGCGGCGCCTTTGCGCCCAGCAGACGGCCGAACAGCCCGGGGGCAGGGGCCGGGTTTTCCAGTTCCTGCTGCAGCGCGTCGAGACGTGCGGCGGCGGCCTTCTGCTCGGGATCGGGGCGCAACTCGCCCGAGGCGACAAGGGCGGCGTAGCGGTCAGAGATGCGGGTCATCGAACAACGGCCTTTTGGCGGGATACGAAAACGCCGGCCGGGGGGACCGGCCGGCGTTCGAAGATGGACGCGAAGAGGTTGGGCTGGTTGCGGATCAGATCGCGCGCTCGGCCTGCATCTTCTTGATTTCGGCGATCGCGCGCGCCGGCGACAGACCCTTGGGGCACACGTTGGCGCAGTTCATGATCGTGTGGCAGCGATAGAGACGGAACGGATCCTCAAGCTCGTCGAGGCGCTCGCCAGTCATCTCGTCGCGGCTGTCAGCCAGCCAGCGATAGGCCTGCAGAAGGATTGCCGGGCCGAGGAACTTGTCTGAATTCCACCAGTAGCTCGGGCACGAGGTCGAGCAGCAGGCGCAAAGGATGCACTCGTACAGCCCGTCGAGCTTCTCGCGCTGTTCCGGGCTCTGCAGCCGCTCCTTGCCCGAAGGCGTGGGCGACACGGTCTGCAGCCAGGGACGGATCGAGGCGTACTGCGCGTAGAAGTGCGTGAAGTCGGGGACCAGGTCCTTGATCACCTGCATGTGCGGCAGCGGCGTGATGCGGATCTCGCCCTTGAGGTCCTCGATCGCGGTGGTGCAGGCGAGGCCGTTGCGGCCGTTCATGTTCATCGCGCAGGAACCGCAGATGCCCTCGCGGCACGAACGGCGGAAAGTGAGCGTGGGATCCTGCTCGCCCTTCATCTTGATCAGCGCGTCAAGCACCATCGGGCCGCAGGTGTCGAGATCGATCTCGAAGGTGTCGTAGCGCGGGTTTTCACCGCTGTCCGGGTCATAGCGATAGACCTTGAACTTCTTGATCTTGCCTTGCGTCGGCGCCGCATGGTGGCGGGCCTTGCCGGTGATCGTGGAGTTCTTGGGGAGCGTGAAAGTCGCCATAACCGGATCCTGTGAACTGGGCCGTCGCCCGACAACGGCCGGACCGGCTTCGATGAGTCGTCCTTAGCGCAAACGCAGCATGGGGCAAGGGGGGAGTGCCCAGCCTGCACCATGGTCCGTGATGCGGGGGCCGGGGTGTGCCCAAGAGACTTGTTTCAACCCGGCAGTTGCCGCGATGCGGCATGAACCTGAGCCCGCCGGCTATCAGCCGCGCCGGGCCGTGGGCCGGCTGCCGATCGCATCCAGCGCATCGGCATTGTCGCGTCCCCAGGCATAAAGCATCTCGACCGGTTCGACGAAGCGTCGCCCCAGTGCCGTGAGGGCATATTCGACCGCCGGCGGCACGACACTCTGCACCTCGCGGGTCAGGAGGCCGCTGTCCTCCATTTCGCGAAGCGTCTGGGTCAGCATCTTCTTGGAGATGCCGGGCAAGCTGCGCAGCAGTGCCCCGGTGCGGGCACGCCCGGCGTGGCGTGCGTGCAGCGTGTGCAGCACCATGCTCGTCCACTTGGTGGCGAAAAGGGCGAGCACGCGGCGCGGTGCGCAATCCTCGCGCCAGTCGGCTTCGGGCGAGCCAGGTTGCATCGGTTGGTTCCTTCTTGGTGCCCAGGTTCCGGTTTGGTGCCTTCTAGAAGCCGGCACCCCGGCTGCCTAGCTGCGTTGCCGAACGGATCACAGGAGAACAGGATCATGAGCAAGAGCGCCCTTATCGTCGGGTCGAGCGGCATCGTCGGCAGTGCGGCGGCCGACCTGCTGAACGCGCGCGGCTGGACCGTCCACGGCCTGACCCGCAGCGGCGCGTCGCAGCCCGGCGTCGTCCCGCTGGCGGCGGACTTGCGCGACGGTGCGGCGACGCAGGCCGCGCTCGCCGGCATCGACCCCGACCTCGTGATCGTCGCGACATGGCTGCGCCAGCCATCGGAGGCGGAGAACATCGCGGTGAACGGGGCGATGGTGCGCAACCTGCTGGACGGGTTGCGCCGGCCGACGCGGGCGCGCCACGTCGCGCTGGTCACCGGCCTCAAGCACTATCTCGGGCCGTTCGAGGCCTATGGCCAAGGCGTGCTGCCGCAGACCCCGTTCCGCGAGGAGCAGGGGCGGCTCGACGTCGAGAACTTCTATTATGCACAGGAAGATGCCGTATTCGCGGCCGCCGCGCGCGACGGGTTCAGCTGGAGCGTGCATCGTCCGCACACGATCATCGGCAAGGCGGTGGGCAACGCCATGAACATGGGCACGACCCTCGCGACGTATGCCGTGCTCTGCCGCGAGACGGGACGTCCGTTCCGCTTTCCCGGCTCCGCGGCGCAATGGGCGGGCCTGACCGACATGACCGATGCGAGCCTGCTTGGCGAGCACCTGCTATGGGCCGCGGAAACGCCCGGCGCGCATGACGAGGCGTTCAACGTGGTCAATGGCGACGTCTTCCGCTGGCAATGGATGTGGGGGCGGATCGCCGCATGGTTCGGGATCGAGCCGGCGCCATTCGACGGCGAGGTCATGCCGCTGGAGCAGCAGATGGCGGACGACGCGCCTATCTGGCGCGCGCTGGCCGAGCGGGAAGGGCTGGCCGAGCCTGACCTCGCGCGGCTCGCCTCGCCCTGGCACACCGACGCCGACCTCGGCCGGCCGATCGAGGTCGTGACTGACATGGGCAAGAGCCGCGCGCTGGGCTTTACCGGCTATCGATCCACCGACGCGGCGTTCTACGCCTTGTTCGAGCGGCTGCGGGCGGAGCGCCTCATTCCGTGATCCGGAAGCGCCGCTGCGCATGGGCGTGGCGGCGTCAAATCCCGATGCCGTGCATATTGGTGCCAAATCATGTGTTTGGTGTGATGGGGCGCTCTGGACTTGGCCTCGTGCGCCAGTAAGCTTCCGCAACATTGCAAGCGGGGGCAGGTGTGAAGGCAAAGACGAAATCGCCGTGGCGGATCTTGGGGGCGAGCGGCGGCCTGAGCTTGATCCTGGCGGGCATGCTTGTGGCCGGTCCGGCGCGGGCGGAAGAGGCCAAGGCCGCTGCCAGTGCTGCGCCGCCACTCGCGACCGGGGCAGCCCCGGCGGCTGGCCCTTTGCCCGCGCTGGCGTTCGCCCGCTTGCCGTTCTTTGCCGACGGGGAGATTTCCGCCGATGGTCAATCCTTCGCCGGCAAACTGGTTATCGGTGGTACGCAGCTTCTCGGCGTAAGGCACCTTTTCGATGCGGCGGCCAAGCCGCTCTACCTGCGACTGCCCGAAACCGACGAGCTCGACTGGGTCCGCTGGGTCAACAAGGATTTCGTCATTGCCGGCATGCGGGCGCTGTTGCCGTTGGGTGGCCCCGAAAAGGCCTATGTGCGGCGGATCATGGTGGTCGACCTGCGCAGCGGCAAGGCAACGATCCTGCTGCGTGACCTCATGGGCCAGAACGGGGGTGACCTGTTGTGGGTGGCGCGAGACGGAACCCCGCAGATCCTCGTCGCGGCGCAAAACTCGATCTATCTCGACGAGAACTTTTTCCCGACGGTCTATCGCATCAACCTCGAGACCGGCCGACGTGTCGTGGTCCAAGCCGCCCGCTCGGGAATCTACCGATGGATTGCGGATGGCAATGGCGTGGTGCGCGCAGGGATCGGCACCGCGGACGACGGGCGGTCTTCCCGATTGCTCTATCGCGGGAGTGAGGCCACCAGCGCACTCGTGACGATCGATCGCGCCAATAGCCGGGCGAACGAAAGCGTCATCGTGCCGATCGCCTTCGTGCCCGGTGGAGACCATGCCGTCGTGGATATCGTCAACGACGATGTCGAGGGTCTTTACGAGATGGACATGCGCACCCACCAAAAGGTGCGAACCCTGTACCAGGCGCAGCGGGGCATCGAGATCGACCGGATCAATGTGTCCGAAGATCAGACGACAGTGTTGGGCATCAGTCTGTCGAGCGAGCCCGGCAAGACGCGTTGGCTGGCTCCGGCAATGGCCTCGCTCCAGGAGCAGTTCGACAAGTCGGTGACGGGCCGCAATGTCGATGCGCGGATCGTCAGCATGAATGCCGACCGGACATCCATGCTGCTCGTGCTCGACAGCGCGAGCACGCCCGGCGCGCTCTATTACTTCAACGTCGAATCCGGCGCGATGCAGCGAATTGCGGTGATGAACGATACGTTGCGGCAGCGTCCGATGGCGCCGGTACGGACTGTTCGCTACAAGGCGCGCGACGGATTGGAAATCGAGGCAGTGCTGACGCTGCCCGGCGACAGGCCTGCGCATGACTTGCCGATCGTAATGTTCCCGCACGGCGGCCCATGGGCCCACGACGCGCCGGGCTGGGACTATATGGCGCAATACATGGCCAATCTGGGCTATGCCGTGATGCAACCCAATTTTCGCGGTTCGACAGGATACGGACCCACCTTTCTCAAGCGCGGGGAAGGCCAGATGGGCCTCGCCATGCAGGACGACATCACCGATGGCCTCAAGTGGGCTGCCGAGCAGGGCATTGCGGATGCCAAGCGCGCCTGCATCGTCGGCGCGTCGTATGGCGGCTATGCGACGATGTGGGGGCTGGCCAAGGATCCCGATCTCTATCGCTGCGGGGTTTCGATCTCGGGCGTCGCCAGCTTGCGACGCGAAGTGAACGACTTTGGCAACTCGTTGATGAGTGGCAAGTACACGGATGACTGGAAGGCGATGACGCCCGACTTCGCTGCGGTGTCGCCGCTCAATGCCGTGGCGCGGATCAAGGCACCGCTCATGCTGATCCACGGCCGCAATGACGTGACGGTGAACGTCTCGCATTCGGATTCGATGGCCAGCCGGATGCGTGCGGCCGGAAAGACGGTCGACTATCTCTCGCTGCCGATGGCCGACCACTACTTCACCCGAGAGGCGGATCGCGAAGCCATGCTGGCCGGCATCGGCACCTGGTTGAAGAAATACAACCCGTAGTCCGGCCGATACCCGATACCTGAGGAGCGTTGCTTGCGTGGGCTTCGCTGCTAGGAGCCAATGCTATATCCGATCGTATATAGTGAGTCGTGAGAGCGACGACCGGTGGCAAGGGGGCTTCGATGCAATTCAGGAATACGGCCAGTGCGACGGTGATCGCCGGAATCATGCTGCTTTCACCGGTTGCGGCGCTGGCTGACGAGACGGCGGGCGCGGAGCCGCGAGGCGGTGAGGAATCAGCTGCATCCGGGACGATCCTGGTCACCGCGCGGCGCCGGGCGGAGGATGCGCAAGCCGTGCCGGCGGCGCTCAGCGTCGTCGGGGGCGATACGCTGACGCGGACCTATACCGTCAACGTCAACCAGCTGACGCAGCTGGTGCCGACGCTCAACTATTCCTCGCCGAACCCGCGCAACACCGCGTTCACGATCCGCGGCCTTGGCAGCAGCGTCGTGGCGATCAGCCAGGCCAATGACGGACTGGAGCCGGGAGTCGGGTTCTATGTCGACCAGGTATATCATGCTCGCCCTGCCACGGCGGCGTTCGATTTCGTCGATCTGGCGCAAGTGGAAGTGCTGCGCGGGCCGCAAGGCACCGTGTTCGGCAAGAACACCACGGCCGGTGCGATCAACATCACGACCAAGGCGCCCTCGTTCACGTTCGGCGCCGAGGGCGAAGTCTCTGCCGGGCAGCAGGGGTTCGTCCAGGCGAAGGCGGCGGTGACGGGGCCGCTTGCCGGCGACGTGCTCGCCTTTCGCCTGTCGGGCTCGATTACCCGGCGCGACGGGGTGCTCTACAACGTGGGCTCAAAGCAGTGGCTCAACGACGTGCACAACGATGCCGTGCGTGGGCAATTGCTGTTCACGCCGAGCGCAGATTTCTCGCTGCGCGTGATCGCCGACTGGTCGAACTTCAGGAATGACTGCTGCACGCAGGTCTATGTGCGGGTGGCGCCGACGCTCAAGGCGCCGGCGCAGCAATATGCCGCGCTGGCCGCGCGCACCGTTCCGGGCGGCTATACGCCGCCGAGCCTCAATCCCTATGACCGCCTGACCGACATCGATGCGTCGCTGGGCGTCGACACCAACGAGGGCGGCGTCTCCGCGATCGCGGACTACACCGTGGGCCGCGCCACGATCACCTCGGTCACGGCGTGGCGTTTCTGGAACTGGGATGCCGACAACGACCGCGACTATACCGGCCTGCCGATCCAGACGAGCCAGCACATCCCCTCGCGCCAGGATCAGTACAGCCAGGAACTGCGCATCGCGTCGAACGACCATGGCCCGATCGAATATGTCGGCGGCCTCTATTATTTCCGGCAGAAGATCGTGGGCCACCCGACCAGCGTCTACGGCCCGCTCGCGACCTATTGGCTGCTGCCCGCCTCGGCCACGCGCACGTCCGCCTTGCTCGACGGGTATCAATCCGGCGGAACCACCGATTTCCGCACCGATAGCTATGCCGCGTTCGGCGAGGTGACATGGCATGCCACGCCCCGCCTCGCGCTGACCGGGGGCATCCGTTATACCTATGAAGAGAAGGACGGCACCTATGACGTGACGACCTTCGGCGGGCAGGCGACCGTGCCGGGGTCGGCGCTCTACAACGATCAGCAGTCGATCCTGCGGGCGCAGCGCTACGCCGGGCACATTGGCGACGGCAGCGCTTCGGGGCGGGCGAACGTGTCATACCAGATCACGCCCGAGGTCATGGCCTATGCGAGTTATGCGCGGGGGCAGAAGTCGGGCGGCATCAACATGTCGGGGCTGCCGGTCTATCCCGCGGGCGTTGCGGGCCATGCCTCGGGCGATCCGATCCTGTCGACCGTGACAGTGCGGCCCGAAAAGAACACCACGTGGGAGGCCGGGCTCAAGACCAGTGCCTTCGGCCGTGCGCTGGCCTTCAACATCGATGCCTATTACACCCGCGTGCGCGATTTCCAGGCCAACGTGGTCGACAATGCCGCCGTCGTCGCGCTGCGCAGCTACCTCGCGAACATTCCGCTGGTGACGGTCAAGGGCGTCGAGTTCGACGCTGCGGCGCGGATCGGCAGCCGGCTGACCCTGCGCGCCGCCGCCTCCTATGCCCGCGGGCGCTATGCCAGCTACCCCGCCGGGCCTTGCCCGATCGAACTGACCGGATCGAGCACCGCGGCCTGCGACCTTAGTGGCAAGGGCATGCCCGGATTGCCGAAATGGTCGGGTTCGCTGGGCGGCGAATACGTTGTGCCGGTGAAGGGCGGGCCGGGCGGGGCTGGGGACCTGTACCTGCGCGCCGATGCCTATGCGCGGACCCGCATCTTCGGCGATGCGACCGACAGCGCCTATACCGTCATCCCCGGCTATGCACTGGTCAACGCCAGCCTCGGTTTTCGCGCCGGTGGCGGGCTGGAGCTGGCGCTATTCGCGCGCAACCTGTTCAACCGCGATTACCTGCAGAATGTGACCGTGCAGGCGGGCAACAGCGGGTTGATCGTCGGCACACCGGGCGACCCGCGCATGTTCGGCGCGACGCTGCGGGCGCGCTATTGATCGGCAGCCCTATCGCCCTCACGGCCGACGCGCCGCACGAACACCACCAGCAGCACGGTCACGGCGGTCAGCACCCCGGCCAGCAGCCAGGCGGCATTGATCGCCGGCACCAGCGCGGCCTTTTCGACCAGCGGGCGGATCATCTCGACGGTGAAATCGTCGATCGGCTGGCCGCGCTGCTCGAGGAAGGAATCGCGCGGGATGCCGATCGAAACCGCGGTAGCAACGTCGCCCGCGCGCAGGCGATCGCCGATCGCGGCGCCCTCGTGCGCAGCGCGGGTGAAGATCGTGGTGTCGATTAGCGCCAGCCCGATCGCCCCGCCGATGTTGCGCATGAGGTTGAACACGCCGCTCGCGTCGGGAACGAGCGCGTCGGGCAAGCGGCCGAGCGCCATGCGCGTCGGTGGGAGCAGGCAGAACATGATCGCCACGCCGCGCACGATCTGCGGCGCAATCATCTGGTGAAAGTCGGTCTGCGCGGTCTGGCGGCAACTCATCAGCAGGCCGGCGGCGAACAGCGCGAAGCCGAAGGCGGTGAGCAGGCGCGGCTCAACCCGGCGTTCGAGCCATACGGCAAGCGGCGCGGTCAGCAATTGCGCCACGCCGGTTACCAGCATGATCTCGCCGATGCGCAAGGGGCCGTGCTCGCGCACCAGCCCGAGGAAGAACGGCATGAGGTAGGTCGAGCCGAACAGGCCGAACCCGAGCGCGAAGCTGAACACGCAGCCCACGGCAAAGTTGCGATCGAAGAAGCAGCGCAGCTCGACCAGCGGGCAGGGGCTACGGACCGTGCGCCATACAAAGCCGACGCCGCACAGCGCGGCCCCGGCGAGCAGCGCCAGCACGCGCGGCGCATCCCAGCCCAGCGTAGGTGCGTCTTTCAGGCCGAGCTGCAACGAGACCAGCGCCGCCGCGAGAAGCACGAGCGCGACGAGGTCGATGGCGCGGTGGTGGCGCAGGTTGTGGCGCGCATGGCGTAGCGCGAGCGCGGCGCCCATGGCCGCGATCACGCCGGGCGCGATGTTGACGCGAAACAGCCAGTGCCACGACAGCGTCTGCGTCAGCCAGCCGCCGGCGATCGGGCCGATGGTCGGGGCAAGCACCGCCGCGACACCGGCGATCGTCGTCGCCAACCCTTGCGAACGCGGCGGGAAGAGCAGGAAGACGGCGGCAAAGACCGAGGGGATCAGGGTGCCGCCGGCAAAACCCTGGACCACACGCCAGGCGATCAGCGCGGTGAAACCATGGCTTTGCGCGCAGCCGATCGAGGCGAGCGTGAACAGCGACACTGCGCCGACGAACAGCCAGCGCATCCCGAGGCGTGCGGTGAGAAAGCCGGTGAGCGGGATCGCGACGATCTCGGCGGTGAGGTAGGCGGTCTGCACCCAGCTCATCTGTTCGGGGCTGATTCCGAGCGCGGCCTGGATCGCGGGCAGCGAAGTGGCGACGATCTGGATGTCGAGGATCGCCATGAACATACCCAGGCACATCAGCGCGAACCCGCACCATTCCGCGATTCTCGCCGTGTGAGGGGCGTCGTTGCCCATTGCCAAGCCGTCAGACCGCGTTACCATCGTGTCTCCTGTCGGTGTTGGGCCACCGTGATCGTTGGCATGGAACTCGGGCAGGGCAAAGTCGTTTCACGGCTAATCTTCTCCAGCCGGATTTCCGGCCAGCACGCGCGGGTACATGACACCGGTTTCCCTGATTTCACTATCGACCCGCACACCCCCACACACCCTGACGCAGGACGACGCGATCGCCGCCGCACGCGCGTTGATCGGCGGGCAGTTCGCCGATTTCGAACGCATGACCGCGGTCTATGCCAATGCCGGGATCGACCGGCGCCAGCTGGCACGCCCGGCGGACTGGTATGCCCAGCCGCGCAGCTTCCAGGAACGTACCGCGGTCTATCTCGAGGTCGCGGTCGACCTCTTCGTCAAGGCGGCGCAGGACGCGCTCGACGAGGCGGGGCTCAAGGCCGATGACATCGACGCGATCGTCACCGTCTCGTCCACCGGCATCGCCACGCCCAGCCTCGAGGCGCGGGCCATGGCGCATCTCCCGTTTCGCAGCGATGTCGCGCGCGTGCCGGTGTTCGGGCTGGGATGTGCCGGCGGCGTGACCGGAATGGGCCTTGCGGCCAAGCTTGCGCGCGCCACGCCCGGCGCCCGCGTGCTGTTCGTTACCGTCGAGCTGTGCAGCCTCGCGCTGCGCATCGACCAGGTGGACAAGGCCGACGTCATCTCGACCGCGCTGTTCGGCGATGGGGCCGCGGCCTGCGTGATGACCAGCGGCGATGCGGCCGGCTTCGCGACGATCACCGGCACGGGCGAGAAGACCTGGACCGATACGCTCGACATCATGGGCTGGCAGGCCGAACCGACTGGGCTGGGCGTCGTGCTCAACCGTGCCATTCCGGTCTTCGCCCGCAACGAGATGGGCAAGGCCGTGGCCGAGATGCTCGCGCCGCAGGGCCTGACGGCGGCGGACGTCGATCGCTTTATCTGCCATCCCGGCGGCGCCAAGGTGCTCGACGCGATCGAGACCGCGCTGGCGCTGGCACCGGGATCGCTCGATCACGAACGCGCGGTGATGCGCGACCATGGCAACATGTCGGCACCGACCGCGCTGTTCGTGCTGGACCGCTGCCGCAAGGCCGGGTTGCCGCCGCTTTCGGTATTGACGGCACTCGGCCCCGGCTTCACCGCCAGTGCGCTTACCTTGCGGAGCCAGTGATGAACCTGCCTTATGTGATCCTTGCCTTCGTCACCGCGCAGCGCCTGAGCGAGCTGGTGATCGACCGGCGCAATACCGCGCGCCTCAAGGCGCAGGGCGCCTTCGAGGTAGGAGCGTCGCATTATCCGGTGATGGTTGCGCTCCATGCCTCCTGGCTGGCGGCGCTGTGGTTCACGGTCGGGGATCGCGCCGTCAACTGGCTGCTGCTGGGCGTGTTCGCCGTGCTGCAGCTGCTGCGCGTGTGGGTTCTGGCCACGCTGGGGCCGCGGTGGACCACGCGGGTGATCGTGTTGCCTGGCGCCCCGCTGGTAACCGGCGGGCCGTTCCGTTTCCTGCGGCACCCCAATTATACGGTGGTGACGGCGGAGATCGCCGTCCTGCCCCTGGTCTTCGGCCTGTGGGGCATCGCGGTGCTGTTCACCGTGCTCAACGCCGCGATGCTCTACGTCCGCATCCGCGCCGAAAACCGCGCGCTCTATACCTGAGCGCCGGCTTCGGCCTTCCCATCAAGGCTTGCGGGGCGCAGTCCCGACAGCTTCGCGCTCGGCCTTGATGCGCAGCATCGCGGAATGGCACTGCGGCGACGTGTCGTTGATGCGCGCGATCATGCACGCTTCCACCTTCTTGCGGCTGAGCGTCTTCATTTCCGCCGGACACAGGCGGCGAGCTTCGGCGGCGCAGGCCTGCTTGCCCGGATCGCTTGCAGCCATCGCGGGCGACACGGCGCCGATCGTTGCGGTGATAGCGGCGAGGGCGGCGAGGGCGCCGGTCGTGATCCTGGTCATTTGCGTACTCCCGAAAGTGCTGGTGATCCCTCGGCGTCCGACACTGTCGCGAGGCTGAATGGCGCCCTGCGGTGCTGTGACAGGCCGTTGGGCCAAGAAAAAGCCCGCTGCATCGAGGTGATGCAGCGGGCCATTTTTCTTATTCGGCGGCGCCGAAGGTGCGCTGCCACCAGCCTCGGCGCGGGGCGCCATCGGGCTCGCTGTCGCCGCTGGGTGCGGCCGGTGTTTCGGCCGGAGCCTCGACCGGGGCTTCGGCAGCTGGTTCCGCTTCGGTCACCGCGGCGGTTGCCTCTGGGGCGGGCTCGACCACCTTCTTCTTGCGGGTACGCTTGGGCTTGGCCGGCGCCTCCTCGGCGACGGGCGCCTCGACCACCGGCTCGGCCGCAACGTCGGCAGCCGGTTCGGCAACCTTCTTCTTGCGGGTGCGCTTGGGCTTGGCCGGTGCTTCCTCGGCAACGGGTGCCTCGGCCACCGGTTCGGCAGCGACGTCCGCCGCCGCGTCGGCCGGAGCTTCGACGACCTTCTTCTTGCGCACGCGCTTGGGCTTGGCCGGGGCTTCCTCCGCAGGCTGCTCGGCAACGCTATCGGTCACGGCCGGGGCCGCGGCCTGGTCGAACGGCGCCGGTTCAGCCGGAGCGGGTTCGGCTGCGGGTGCGACGTCAGCGCTGACGGTATCGTCTTCGCTGGCCTCGGTGTCGCTACCCTCGGTCTCACCTTGGGTGTCCGCGCTGTCCTCGCGCTGACCGCCACGACGGCGACGGCTGCGACGGCGGCGCTTGCGCGGACCGCGATCGGCGGCGTCATCGCCCGTTTCACCATTTGCCTCTTCGCCAGCCTCTTCGGCGCCGGTGTCGACCGCGGCATCGTCACCCTCGGCGGCATCGCCGTCGGTGTCGAATTCGTTCTCGTTCTCGGTCTCGCCTTCGGCCACGGTGCTGCCGTCTTCACGGCGATCGCGATTGCGGCCCCGGCGGCGCTTGCGGCGCTTGCGGCGGCCATTGCCGTCGCCTTCACCCTCGCCATCGCGCTCGGTGCGGCCAGCTTCACCACGTCCGCCTTCGCTGCGACCTTCGCCACGGCGCTCGCCGCGGCTGTCCTTGCGCTCCTCGACGACGTCGCCTTCGTCGTCGTACTCGTCCTCGACGATGTCGTCCTCTTCAGGCTCGACGATCGGCTCGAAGCGGGGGACGAATTCCGGACGCGGCCCGCGCGAAGCGACGCGCATCTTGGCGCCCTCGTTCTCGCCCTCGGGGATGACCTCGACCGAGACGCCATAGCGCATCTCGATCTCGGCGAGATCGGCACGCTTGGCGTTGAGCACGTAGATCGCCGCTTCCTGGCTGGCGTAGAGCGAGATGATGCTGCCCTTGCCCTTGGCGGCTTCGTCCTCGATCATGCGCAGCGCCGAAAGGCCGGCCGACGAGGCGGTGCGGACCAGGCCCGAACCGTCGCAATGCGGGCAGGCGCGGGTGGTCGCCTCGAGCACGCCGGTGCGCAGGCGCTGGCGGCTCATTTCCATCAGGCCGAAGCCCGAGATGCGGCCGACCTGGATGCGCGCGCGATCGTCCTTGAGCGCGTCCTTCATGGCCTTCTCGACCTTGCGGACGTTCGAGCCATATTCCATGTCGATGAAGTCGATCACGACAAGGCCGGCCATGTCGCGCAGGCGCAACTGGCGGGCGATCTCGCGTGCCGCCTCGAGGTTGGTTGCGACCGCGGTCTGCTCGATCCCGTGCTCCTTGGTGGAGCGGCCCGAGTTGATGTCGATCGAGACCAGTGCCTCGGTCGGGTTGATGACGAGGTAGCCGCCCGACTTCAACTGCACGACGGGGTCGTACATCGCCGAGAGCTGGTCTTCGGCGCCATAGCGCTGGAACAGCGGCACGGGATCAGCATACTGGCGCACCCGCTTGGCGTGGCTGGGCATCAGCAGCTTCATGAAGTCCTTGGCGGCGCGGTAGCCCGCTTCGCCCTCGACCACCACTTCCTCGATGTCGCGGTTGTAGATGTCGCGGATCGCGCGCTTGATGAGGTCGCTGTCCGAATGGATCAGCGCCGGCGCTGCCGAACGCATCGTGCCTTCGCGGATCTCGTCCCACAGGCGGGCGAGGTAGTCGAAATCACGCTTGATTTCGGGCTTGGTGCGCTGCAGGCCGGCGGTGCGCACGATGCAGCTCATCGACTTGGGCAGCTCGAGCTCGGCAATGATCTGCTTGAGGCGCTTGCGGTCCGAAGCCGAGCTGATCTTGCGGCTGATGCCGCCGCCATGGCTCGAATTGGGCATGAGCACGCAATAGCGGCCGGCGAGGCTGAGGTACGTGGTCAGCGCAGCGCCCTTGTTGCCACGCTCTTCCTTGACGACCTGGACGAGCAGGACCTGGCGGCGCTGGATCACGTCCTGGATCTTGTAGCGACGGCGCAGGGCCATGCGCTTGGCGCGCAGTTCCTCGGCTTCCTTGCTCTGCGCGCGGCCCTGGCGGCGCGGACGACGCTGGCGGCGGCCGCTGTCGGCCTGGCCTTCCTCGCTCGATTCCGCTTCGCCGGCGTCTTCGCCGTCGTGGTCGAAGCCGTTTTCGACGACACCGCCCTCGATCGTGGCGACCTGGCCCTTTTCGGAGGTGTCGACCTCGGTCAGGCCTTCGCCGTCGCCATAGGCGCCGTCGTCGTAGCCGTTCTCGTCGTCGTAGCCGCCTTCGAATTCGGCGCCGTCGTCCTCGTCGTCGCCGTCTTCGGCGGCGCGCAGGGCGGCTTCCTCTTCGGCGTGGGCGGCTTCTTCGGCCAGCAGCGCCTCACGATCCTGCTTGGGGATCTGGTAATAGTCCGGGTGGATTTCGCTGAAGGCGAGGAACCCGTGGCGGTTTCCGCCGAAATCGACGAAGGCCGCCTGGAGCGAAGGCTCTACGCGGGTGACCTTGGCGAGATAGATGTTACCCTTGATCTGCTTGTGATCCGCAGATTCAAAGTCGAATTCTTCAATACGATTGCCCTTGAGCACCGCCACCCGGGTTTCTTCCTGGTGGCGCGCATCGATCAGCATGCGCGTGGTCATTATGGTTTCTCCAGCCGCGCGGCCATGGGGCGAGGCCCAGGTCCATGGCGCGGTTTCTTGTGGTGGCGCGAAGGCCTGGCGTGCGGCATGGGCCGGTCCAGTGGCGCTTCGCGAATGCGGGTTTGCCGGATCGGAGCATGGGCGATTGCCCATCGTGCTCGCCGCCCGGCGGCGGTTGGTGTGCGTCTGCGGCGATGAAAGCGTGGGGATAGTGCCCGGACTGGGGCATGCCATCGTGCGCGCCGGTTTCCGTCCCACGCACAAATACCCCGGCGGGGCACTTTGGCTGGAACGGCAAGCGGCTCTTCATCACGGCATCAACCTCGAACGCGGGCGAGGGTGGCGTATGTGCCGTGTCCCTTCCTGCCCGCAGGATCCGGTTCGATCGGCCTGGTCCCCTGCCATTGGCGCAAGGGCCGTATGCGTGGCGGACATGCGCACCATCGGAATGGGCGCGGCGCCGACGCGGCGGGGACAGGCCGGAGCCGAACCGCTCCAGTAGAGGCGGTGCTAGCATTCAAACTCCAAACCGGCAATTAAAACCGTGTCGGCTTTCGATCCGTCATCGCCCGCATCCCCATGGTGCAGACAGCCGGCAAGCATTTGCACTGGACCGGCACGGCCGGATGACGGCATAGGCTGGCGATTACGATGGTTAAGCAGCGGGTCGTCATCCTTGCCCTGTTCGTGGTGCCGCTGCTGATCGCGGTGCTGTGGCTGAGACTGGCGATCGGCCTGGGTGCAGGCGATCCGCGCTACGTAGTGCGCTTCGCCTTGCCCGACGGCACCCGCCCGATCGACCTGCCCCGCATCGAGGGGCCGGCCGATGCCAGCCGCCCGCTCGTGGTGATCGACGCCGGGCATGGAGGGCATGATCCGGGCGCCAGCGGCGAGGGCACCTTGCGCGAAAAGCAGGTGACGCTGGCCCTCTCGCTCGCGCTGCGCGACGCACTGCTGCGCGAGGGGCGGGTGCGGGTCGCGCTGACACGCAGCGACGATCGCTTCCTCGCGCTCGAGGAGCGCTCGGGGATCGCGCGGCGCTTGGGGGCCGACCTGTTCATTTCGATCCACGCCGATTCCGCGGCCGCCGCCGATGCCGGGGGCGCGACCGTCTATGCCCTGTCCGACCGGGGATCGAGCGCGGTGGCCGATGCCGTGGCGCGGCGCGAGAACCGCGCCGACCGCGTCAATGGCGTCGCGCTGGCCGGCCAGTCGGACGCCGTGTCATCGATCCTGGTCGACCTGTCGCGACGCGACATGCGCGCGCGGTCGCTGAGGCTGGCGGACCTGATCCTGCGCGAGGGCGAGGGCGCGATCCGCTTTCACGCCGACCCGCGGCGCGAGGCGGCCTTCGTCGTCCTGAAGTCGCTCGATCTTCCCTCGGTGCTGATGGAGGCCGGCTACATCAGCAACGGCGAGGACGCGCGCGCGATGACCGACCGGGCCTGGCGCGACCGTTTCGCCCGCGCCGTCGCCCGCGCGATCGCGATCTTCCTCGCCGAACAGGATGCGCGCCCGCTGGCGGGATGAGCCGCGCGCCGCCGGGGCGATAGGCACTGGCGGGGGAGCGAAGCGGCGTGCTAGAGCGCGCCACGATGGCTGACGATGTGCCCCCGATCATTGCGCGCGGCGATGCGCCCGAACCCGATGGAGCGCCCGGCGATGACGGGGAAGGCGCGGGGCGCCGCTTTCGCATAAGGCGTGGCGGCAGTCTCTGGGGCCAGGCCAAGGGCCTGTGGCATCGCTCGAAATGGGTGCGCCGGGCCGGCTGGCTGGTGGTCGTGCTGCTGGTGCTGCGCGGGTTGCTGTGGGTCACGGTCGAGCGGACGCTGCCCTCGGCCGAGACTCTGCTGACCTACCAGCCGCCACTGCCCACCATGGTGCGCGGCGCCGACGGGCAGATCGTGTCGAGCTATGCCCGCGAGCGGCGCGTGCAACTGCGGTATGTCGATTTCCCGCCCCAGCTGATCAACGCCTATCTTTCGGCCGAGGACAAGACGTTCTGGAGCCATGGCGGCGTCGACTTCAGCGGATTGGCCGGCGCGGTGGTCGATTACGCGACCAAGTTCGGCTCGGGCGAACGGGCGCGCGGCGGTTCGACGATTACTCAGCAAGTCGCCAAGAACATCCTGATTGGCAACGAATATTCGGTCACGCGCAAGCTCAAGGAAATGCTGCTGGCGCGCCGCATCGAGAGCGTGCTGAACAAGCAGCAAATCCTCGAGCTCTATCTCAACGAGATCCCGCTCGGCCGGCAGAGCTTCGGCGTCCAGGCCGCCAGCCGGGCCTATTTCGACAAGGACGTCGGCGATCTGAAGCTGCACGAGGCGGCGTTCCTCGCGATCCTGCCCAAGGCGCCCGAGACGTACAGCCGTGCCAAGTTCGCCGAAAAGGCGATGGTCCGCCGCAACTGGGTGCTCGACCAGATGCAGAAGAACGGCTGGGCGACGGCTGCGCAAGTGGCAGATGCGAAGGCCCAGCCGCTCGGCCTCGTGCCGCGCCGGGTCGAGACGTACACCGCCGACGCCGGCTACTTCCTCGAGGAAGTGCGTCGCCAGCTGATCGAGCGCTTCGGCGAGCAGGCTGCCGATGGTCCTAACAGCGTCTATGCCGGCGGGCTGTGGGTGCGCACCTCGCTCGACCAGCAGCTGCAGACCGCGGCGCAGGATGCCCTGCGCGCCGGTCTGCTACGCTACGCCGCCGGGCGCGCGTGGCATGGGCCGATCGCGCACATCGATCTCGACGAAGGCAACTGGCAGTCGCAGCTCATCAACAGCAACCTGTCGATCCGTTACCAGGACTGGCGCGTCGCGGTACTGCTGTCGAAGCGCGGCGGCAGCGGCCAAGTCGGTTTCGCCGATGGCAAGACCGGCACGCTTTACGGCGTGCCCGACGCGATGAAGGCGGGCGACGTCATCACCGTCGCGCCGCTGGGCACCGGGACCTGGGCGGTGAGGACCGTACCCGAGGTTTCCGGCGGCATGGTGGTCGAGGATCCGCAGAGCAGCCGCATCCTCGCGATGCAGGGCGGGTTCGATGCGCGCCTCGGCAGTTTCAACCGCGCTACCCAAGCGCAGCGCCAGCCAGGCTCGACGATCAAGCCCTTCGTTTATGCGACCGCGCTCGACAACGGCATGACGCCGGCCTCGATGGTCGTCGACGGAACGTTCTGCGTCTACCAGGGTGCGGCACTCGGCCAGAAGTGCTTCCGCAACTTCGGCAACGAGGGCGGCTCGGGCAGCCATACGATGCGCTGGGGCCTGGAACAGTCGCGCAACCTGATGACCGTGCGTGTCGCCAACGATGTCGGCATGGACAAGGTGGTGCGCACGATCAAGAACGTCGGGATCGGCGATTACCAGCCCTACCTGTCGATGGCATTGGGCGCGGGCGACACGACCGTGATGCGCATGGTCAACGCCTATGCCGCGCTCGCCAATCATGGTCGCCAGCGCGAGGCCTCGCTGATCGACTATGCGCAGGACCGCAACGGCAAGGTGATCTGGCGCGCGGACAACCGGCCGTGCAACGGCTGCAACCTCCCGCGCTGGGATGGCTCGGCGATGCCGCGGCTCAAGCCCGCGGGCAAGCAGGTCATCGACGCGCGCACGGCCTATCAGGTCGTGCACATGCTTGAAGGCGTGGTGGTGCGCGGGACGGCCGAGACGCTGCACGACCTCGGTCTGCCGCTGTTCGGCAAGACCGGCACGACCTCGGGCCCGACCAACGTGTGGTTCGCCGGCGGCTCGCCCGATATCATCGCCGGGATCTACATGGGCTATGACCAGCCGCGCAGCCTGGGCGGTTACGCGCAGGGCGGCCGCATCGCCGCCCCGATCTTCAAGCAGTTCGTGCTGTCAACGCGCGAGCGATGGGCCGACATCCCGTTCACTGCGCCGGCGGGTGTGTCGATGGTCAAGATCGACCGCGTCTCGGGCAAGCGCGTGTTCGGCGGCGTGCCGCAGGACAACGAGCGCAAGGCTTCGGTCATCTGGGAGGCGTTCAAGCCCGACACCGAGCCCAAGCGCACGGTGCAAGCCTCGGAAATCACCGCCAAGGAGGCGATCCTCGAAGCGCTGCGCAAGGCGCGGGCCGCGCGCGGCCCCGTCGCCGCGCCCACCCGGCCGGGCGAGAACTTCGTCGTGGACCAAGGGGGCATCTATTGAGGCGGGCAGGGGTGTGCTAGACCCTCTGGCATGAACATGCGCACCCCCCTTGCCGCACTGGCGGCGCTCGCCCTTGTCTCCACCCCGATGGTCGCCCAGGCGGCGCTGCCCAAGGGCGCGGTGGCACCAGACTTCACCGCACAAGGTGCGCTCGGCGGCAAGCCGTTCAGCATCCACCTCAAGCAGGCGCTCAAGCGCGGCCCGGTCGTGCTGTATTTCTACCCCAAGGCCTTCACGCAGGGCTGCACGCTCGAGGCCCACGCCTTCGCCGATGCGACCCCCGATTTTGCCAAGGCCGGCGCCACCGTGATCGGCATGTCGAACGACGACGTCGCCACGCTGACCCGCTTCTCGACCGAGGAATGCCGCAACAAATTCGCGGTCGCCTCGGCCACGCCCACGATCATCAAGGCCTATGACGTCGACCTGCAGCAGGCCGGCAAGTCGACCGGCCTGACCACGCGCACCAGCTACGTGATCGCGCCGAGTGGCAAGGTCACGATGGTGCATTCCGACATGGACTATCGCGACCACGTCAAGCTGACGCTGGCGGCCGTCCAGGCGCTCAAGGGCCGTCGCTGAGCAGCCAGGGGCACCACCGCGCACCTTTACAAACGGCTGCGCTTCGCTAAGCGGCGCAGTTCGTTTGTAGGAGTGAGAGTGTCATGCGTGCCGAAGGGCAGGCTCATATCGACCGCATCGAAGCGGCGCTGGCGCTGGTGCGCAAGTTCCTCGACTGGGATCGCGCCGTGCGCCGTCTCGACGAGCTCAACGCGCGCGTCGAGGATCCCAAGCTGTGGGATGATCCCAAGAACGCCGAGGCGGTGATGCGCGAGCGTCGCCGGCTCGAGGCGTCGATCGGCACCGTCCGCCAGATCGGCCAGGAAATGGCCGACGCGATCGAGTTCGTCGAACTGGGCGAAGTCGAGGGCGACGACGACACCATCGCCGAGGGGCTCGCGACGCTGGCCGCGCTGGCTGAACGCGCCGACGCCGACAAGGTCCAGGCGCTGCTGGCCGGCGAGGCCGACGCGAACAACGCCTATCTCGAAGTGCACGCCGGCGCCGGCGGTACCGAGAGCCAGGACTGGGCCGAAATGCTCCAGCGCATGTACACCCGCTGGGGCGAGCGCCACGGATACAAGGTCGATCTCGTCGACTATCATGCGGGCGAAGCGGCGGGCATCAAGAGCGCGACGCTCCTGCTCAAGGGTGAGAACGCCTACGGCTATGCCAAGACCGAGAGCGGCGTGCATCGCCTGGTGCGCATCAGCCCCTACGACAGCTCGGCGCGCCGGCACACCTCGTTCAGCTCGGTCTGGGTCTATCCCGAAATCGACGACAACATCGAGGTCGAGATCAACCCGTCGGACCTCAAGATCGACACCTATCGCGCCTCGGGCGCGGGCGGACAGCACGTCAACACGACGGACTCGGCGGTGCGTATCACCCACGTGCCGACCGGGATCATCGTCGCCAGCCAGAACGACCGCAGCCAGCACAAGAACCGCGCCACCGCGATGAACATGCTGAAGGCACGGATCTACGAGGCCGAGCTTGCCAAGCGCGAAGCTGCGGCCTCGGGCGAGTATGCCGCCAAGACCGAGATCGGCTGGGGCCACCAGATCCGCTCCTACGTGCTGCAGCCGTATCAGCAGGTGAAGGATCTGCGCACCGGCGTGGTCAGCACCAATCCGACCGAAGTGCTCGACGGCGCGCTCGATCCGTTCATGGCCGCCGCCCTGTCGCAGCGCGTCACGGGCGAGAAGGTCGCGGTCGAGGATGACGATTGATCCAGGATGGGCGGGCCTGCCCCTTCGGCAGGCCCGCCCATCCCGGCATCCACATTTTGTCACGCCCGGCGGCCGCACCACGCGCGCTAACGGGCTTTCGCTGGCGGCGGATTCGCCGTAAGCCTGTGCTTTCGGGTACCACGTCCGGCACGAAGACCGGGACGCAAGGATGATCGTATGGGGGCGATCGGGCAGCGTTCGGGCAGCACTCGGGTCAGGGCCGTTCAACGCCATGCGCGCATGCGCACTGAAGGATGAATATGTCTGCGTTCAAGGGATTGAAGCCGATCCTCTATGGAGGCCGTGAAGTGTGGCCACTGGTGGAAGGGGGCAAGGGGGTTGCCGCCACCAATCACACCAGTTCGGGGGCCTGGGCCGCGGCGGGTGGCATCGGCACCGTCAGTGCGGTCAACGCCGACAGCTATGACGCCGAAGGCAAGATCATCCCGCAGGTCTACAACGCGCTGACCCGCAAGGAGCGGCACGAGGAACTGATCCGCTACGCCATCGACGGCGCGGTCGAGCAGGTGCGCCGCGCCTACGACATCGCCGGCGGCAAGGGCGCGATCAACATCAACGTGCTGTGGGAAATGGGCGGCGCGCAGGCGGTGCTCGAAGGCGTGCTGGAAAAGACCCGCGGCCTCGTCACCGGCGTGACCTGCGGCGCCGGCATGCCCTACAAGCTGTCGGAAATCGCGGCGCGCTTCAACGTCAATTACCTGCCGATCGTCTCGTCGGGCCGTGCCTTCCGGGCACTGTGGAAGCGCGCCTATCACAAGGTCGCGCACCTGATGGCCGCGGTGGTCTATGAAGACCCGTGGCTGGCCGGTGGCCACAACGGCCTGTCGAACGCCGAAAATCCGCGCCAGCCCGAAGATCCCTATCCGCGCGTCAAGGCACTGCGCGACACCATGCGCGCCGAGGGCGTGAGCGACGACGTGCCGATCGTGATGGCCGGCGGCGTGTGGTTCCTGCGCGAGTGGAACGACTGGATCGACAATCCCGAACTGGGCGCCATCGCCTTCCAGTTCGGCACGCGCCCGCTGCTGACCGAGGAAAGCCCGATCCCGCAGGCGTGGAAGGAGCATCTGCGCACGCTCGAGCCAGGCGACGTGCTGCTGCACAAGTTCTCGCCTACCGGGTTCTATTCCTCGGCCGTGCGCAATCCGTTCCTGCGCGCGCTCGAAGCGCGTTCGGAGCGCCAGATCCCATATTCCAAGGTCGAGGCGGGCGAGCATACCGTCCAGCTCGACGTGGGCGTCAAGGGCAAGAACTTCTGGGTCACGCCGGTCGACCTCAGCCGCGCCCGCGCCTGGTTCGGCGCCGGTTTCACCCACGCGCTGCGCACGCCCGACGACACGATCGTGTTCGTCTCGCCCGAGGAGCGCGAGGAAATCCGCAAGGACCAGGCCGACTGCATGGGCTGCCTGTCGCATTGCGGCTTCTCGTCGTGGAAGGACCATGACGATTACACCACCGGACGCCTCGCCGACCCGCGCAGCTTCTGCATCCAGAAGACGCTGCAGGACATCGCCCATGGCGGGGACATCGACAAGAACCTGATGTTCGCCGGCCACGCGGCCTATCGCTTCAAGCAGGACCCGTTCTATTCCAACAACTTCACGCCGACCGTGAAGCAGTTGGTCGATCGCATCCTCACCGGCGACTGAGCCGAGGCCCCATCCTCCCTGCCGGCGGCGGGGAGGGGGTGCCGCGCTTTCATACCCCTCCGTCAGCGCTGACGCGCTGCCACCTCCCCATCGCGGATGGGGAGGATCTTTGAGATCCTCCCTGCCGAAAGGCGGGGAGGGGGACCGCCCGCGCAGCGGGTGGTGGAGGGGCCGATATCCCCCCATCGATGATGGGGAGGTTTTTTCGTGTCAGGCGTCGTCGCCCAGCGTTGCGGCATCGAGCCCGGTCAGTTCGTCTTCGCGCGTCACGCGCATCGGGATCACCATCGACACCATCAGTGCAGCGATCGCGGTGCCGATCGCGCTCCAGCCCGCGATGGCGCCGACCGCGACGATCTGCGCGACGAGCTGATGCGCGAGGTCCATGCCCTGAACGAAGCCGACGCCGCCGAGTGCGGGCGACAGCAGCAGGCCGAGCAGCACCGAGCCGAGCATGCCGGTGACGCCGTGGGTTGCAAAGATGGCGAGCGAGTCGTCGATCTGCAGCGTGCGCAGGATGACGCTGGCCGTGCCACGCGCGGCAACCGCGCCAAGAATGCCGAGCAGGATCGCCGTGCCGGGGCCGACATAGCCGGCAACCGGCGCCAGGATCGCCAGGCCTGCGACCGCGCCGCGCGCAAGGCCGGTGAGCGTCGGCTTGCCGAGGTAGAGGCGGTCGAGCAGGAGCCAGGCCAGCGCCGCACTGGCCGCGCCGACGTGCGTGTCGATCAGCGCCATGGCGGCATCGTCGCCCGCGGTAAACGCGGAGCCGCCAGCAAGCGCGAGCGAACCTGCCCAGGCCAGTGCGACGCCGGAGAAGGTGAGCGCGGGACTGCCACCTGTGCTGGCGAGCGCCTCGGCCATGCGTTCGCGCCGGCCCATGAGCAGGGCGGCGACGAGCGCGCCGACGCCGGCCGTGGTGTGGACCACCAGACCGCCGGCATAGTCGAGCGTGCCAAGCCGGCTTGCGAGCCAGCCGCCACCCCAGGCCCAGTGTGCGACCGGGGCATAGACGATCAGGCTCCACAGGCCTGCGAAACCGGCAACCCAGCCCAGCCGGGCCCGGTCGGCCCAGGCCCCGACCATCAGCGCCGGTGCGAGCAGGGCGAAGGCCATCTCGAACAGGGCGAAGGCGCTTTCGGGCACCAGGGTGCCATCACGGACATTGCCGAGATCGATCAGCATCCAGGCATTGCCGCTGCCGAGCCAGCCCGAGCCGGCCACGCCGAACGCCAGTGTGTAGCCGACCACGATCCACAACACCGAAACCAGGGCAAGGATCGCAGTCGTCTGCGCCAGAACCGACAGCCGGCTTTGCATGCGCACGCGCCCGGCGTGAAACAGGGCCATGCCCGGCACGACAAGCAGGGCGCCGAGCACACCTGCCACAAGGATCCAGGCGGTGTCGCCGCTATCGGCAGGGTCGAGCCCGGCATCCTGTGCGCGGGCCAGGGCCGGGGCGGCAAGGCCGGCGAGAAGGGCAAGCACGCGCAGCGCGCGGCGGATCGAAGTTGAGATCATGGCGCGGTCTCTAGCGGCAAGGTTTTGATAAATGGGAAACGGCGCGCGGGCCGGCGCCGTGCAGGGGCCAAGTTCGAGTGGCTTCAGGCCCAGCCCTCGAACACTTGGTCGGGCGGGCGATGGCCATCGGCCCAGAACCGGATATTGGCGATGACCTTGTCGCCCGAGGCCAGCCGTCCCTCGAACGTCGAGCTGCCCATGTGCGGCAGGAGGACGACATTGGGCAGCGCGCGCAGCCGTGCATCGACTCGCGGTTCGTGCGCGAAGACGTCGAGCCCCGCGCCGCCGATCGACTTCGCCTCGAGCGCGGCGATCAGCGCGGATTCCTCGATCAGTTCGCCGCGCGCCGTGTTCACGACATAGGCATGCCGCTTCATCATGGCGATGCGGCGAGCATCGATCAGGTGATGTGTCTCGGCGGTGTGGGGGCAATGTAGCGAGAGAATGTCGGCGTCCTGCACCAGCTTGTCGAGGTCCGGCTCGAAGCGCGCGCCGAGCGTCTCCTCCAGTGCATGGGGCAGGCGGTGGCGGTTGTGATAGACCACGGCCAGTCCGAAGGCGCGCGCCCGCAGCGCCACGGCCTGACCGATCCGGCCCATGCCGACGATGCCGAGCAGCTTGCCGCCGAGGCGGTGGCCGAGCAGCGCTGACGGCGACCAGCCTTCCCACGTGCCTTCGCGGATCTCGCGCTCGCCGTCGGTCAGGCGGCGCGGCACCGAGATGATCAGCGCCATGGTCATGTCGGCGGTGTCGTCGGTAAACACGCCGGGCGTGTTGGTCACGATGATACGCCGGGCACGCGCGGCGGCGAGGTCGATATGCTCGGTCCCTGCGCCAAAGCTGGCGATGAGGCCGAGGTTGGGACCCGCGGCGGCGATGAGCTCGGCGTCTATGCGGTCAGTAACGGTCGGCACCAGCACGTGCGCTTCGCGCACTGCGGCGAGCAGCGCCTCGCGCGCAAGGGGGCGATCATCGGTGTTGAGCGTCACGTCGAACAGGTCGGCCATGCGCTGCTGGGTTTCGGGCAGCAGGCGCCGCGTCACCACGACGCGCGGCTTGCCTTCGATGCGGCGGGTCAGGCGCAAGTCCTGTGGTCGGGCGTGCTGGCTCATCCCGCACATGGCTAGGACGAGGTGGCCTTGGCGGTCAAGCAGGACCAAAGCCGGATCGGAGTGGTAACGCGCCGGCCCCGGCGGCGCCCGCACGGTTGCCCGCACGGTTGCTCTCGCCCGCCAATGGTGTATCGCCGAGCAGACGCGGCGGTCTCGAAACACTCCGGCACCAGCCGCAAAGGAGACTGCCTGCCGTGATCCCGACCCGCGCCCCGCTACGCCGCATCGTTACAGCGCTGGCGGGTGGCATCGTGCTTGCCGCCTCGACGCCGGCCCGGGCCGCAGACGACAGCGCGGCACCGTATTGGGCCTCGCTCTCCAAGGACCAGACCAACATGCGCGTCGGGCCGGGGCGCGAATACCGCATCAACTGGGTCTATGTCCGCAAGGGGCTGCCCGTGAAGGTGCTGCGCGTGATGGGTGGCTGGCGCCTGGTGCAGGACCCGGACGGCGCACGGGGCTGGATGCTGGCGCAGTTTCTCAGCCGGGCGCGCAGCGGGCTGGTCAAGGGCAGCGTGACGCCGATCCGCGCCGATGCCAACGGCGGTGGCGCCGTGCTGTGGCGTGCAGCGCCCGGAGTTCAGGGCGCCTTGGGCGATTGCCGCGATGGCTGGTGCGCGTTCGATATCGGCGGGCGCAAGGGCTTTGTCGCGCAGGATGCGGTCTGGGGTGCGGGTACGCCGTGAACTTTGCCGCATGACTTGTTGATTTGCCATGAAAAAGCCCGCTCTCAGCCGAGAGCGGGCTTTTTCATTCGAGAGCGTGCGGCCGCAATGGCCGCACGCTTGCCCGGGTCAGGCGAGGCTCAGAGCAGTTCGATCGCCAGCGCGGTGGCTTCGCCGCCGCCGATGCACAGGCTCGCGACGCCCTTGGTCTTGCCGTGACGCTTGAGCGCGCCGATCAGCGTGGTGACGATGCGGGCACCCGACGCACCGATCGGATGGCCGAGCGCCGTGGCGCCGCCGTGAACGTTGATCTTCTCGCGCGGGATGCCGAGGTCGTGCATCGCGAACATCGGCACGCAGGCGAAGGCTTCGTTGATCTCGAACAGTTCGACGTCGTCGATCGTCCAGCCGGCCTTGTCGAGCAGCTTGGTGATCGCGCCGACCGGTGCGGTGGTGAAGTCCTTGGGCTCCTGCGCGTGGGCGGCGAGGGCGACGATCTTCGCCACCGGCTTGAGGCCCTTGGCATCGGCAACGCTCTGGCGCGTCAGCACGACCGCAGCGGCGCCGTCCGAGATCGACGACGAGGTGGCGGCGGTGATCGTGCCGTCCTTGGCGAAGGCGGGCTTGAGCGCCGGGATCTTCTCGGGGCGCGCCTTGCCCGGCGCCTCGTCGGTATCGACCACGACTTCGCCGGCGCGCGTCTTGACCGTCACGGGCGCGATTTCCTCGGCAAATGCGCCATCGGCGATCGCGGCCTTGGCGCGGCGCAGTGTTTCCAGCGTGAATTCGTCCTGGATTTCGCGGGTCAGTTCATAGGTGTTCGCGGTGTCCTGCGCGAAAGTGCCCATGGCGCGGCCCGCTTCGTAAGCGTCTTCGAGGCCGTCGAGGAACATGTGGTCATAGGCAGTGTCATGGCCGATGCGCGCACCCGAGCGATGCTTCTTGAGCAGGTACGGGGCATTGGTCATCGATTCCATGCCGCCGGCGATGGCGAGGTCGACCGAGCCGACCGCCAGTGCCTCGGAAGCCATGATGATCGTCTGCATGCCCGAGCCGCAGACCTTGTTGACGGTGGTCGCCTGGACCGACTTGGGCAGGCCGGCCTTGATCGCGGCCTGCCGGGCAGGTGCCTGGCCGAGACCGGCGGGAAGGACGCAGCCCATGTAGATGCGGTCGACATCGCCGCCCTCGACGCCGGCGCGCTCGACCACGGCCTTGACGGCGGTCGCGCCGAGATCGGTGGCCGCGACGTCGGCAAGGGCGCCCTGCATGCCACCCATCGGCGTGCGCGCGTAGCTGAGGATGACGATCGGGTCTGCTGCGGAGAACTGGGCCATGGAAACAGGTCCTTCCTGTGATAGGGGCCACCGCAGCGACATCGGGCCGCGGCTTGTTGTCGTTGTCCTGCGCGATGTAGAGAGCAGGCGGGGGGAATGCAATTCGCCGCGCGGTTGCGCCACGAATTTCGTGACGCAGTGCAGCAAGATTGACTCAGTAAGATTGCGGTAGCGGGGGGAGGGGTGTGCCCGAGGCGATTACTATCCTGTGCGCGGGCGTCGGCGCCGTGGTCGGCGCCATCGTCGGCTCGTTTTTGGGCGTGGTCGCGGGGCGCTGGCCGCAGCGGCGCTCGGTCATCCACGGGCGTTCGGCCTGCGAGGCCTGTGGCCGCACGCTGGCGTGGTTCGACCTGATACCCGTCATCTCGTGGATGGGCCCCCGCGGACGCTGCCGTACCTGCGGTACGCCGATCGGCATCGATGCGTTATTGGCCGAAGTCCTCGGTGCGATCGTTGGCGGCACGGCCTGCCTGGCGAGCGACGTACCGGGCTGGTCGGTCGCGGTGCTGGGCTGGCTGCTGCTCGTCATTGCCCTGCTCGATGCGCGGCACATGTGGCTGCCGCTGCCCCTGACCATCGGCCTCGCTGTCACCGGCCTGGGTCTGGCCACGTACCAGGCCCTTGCTGGCGACGATGCGGCGATCCTGGTCCAGGCGCTCGCCGGGGCGTTCGTAGGCTGGGCACCGCTGGCCTTGCTGGCGACATCGTATCGACGCTGGCGGGGGCGCGAAGGGCTGGGCGGGGGCGATCCCTTGCTGCTTGGCGCGATCGGGCTCTGGCTTGGCCCGCTCGGCGTCATCCATTGCCTGCTAGCGGCTGCGCTCGCCGGCCTTGCCTGGGTGGCGCTGATATCGGTGCGGGCAAGGATAATAGGGACCGAGGGCATGACCGCGCAAAGCGCGCTGCCGTTCGGCGCCTTCCTGGCCCTGGCTGCCTGGCCCCTCTATGTGATCGGCTGAACCCGCTTCCGGCGTAGTGGATCGGAGGGCGTTGCATTGACGGCAATCGTATGCGCGTCTTGTGCAACACGGAGCGTGAAAGGCACCCTGACCCTTGGAAAACCCGGCCGATAAGGCCGTCATCGCACATTCATGATAGGGATTGTCACGATCCTGCCCGAATGGGCGCGGTCAAGCCCCTTTATTGCGCTGCACCCCACTTGCACATGGGCCGAGCGGGGACTAGTGCCCCTTGCCAAGTGCATTACATCGCGAGTCAGCCCCTTGGTCGACCTCATCCAATACCTGCCGATCCTCATCTTCCTCGGGATCGCGCTTGCGCTCTCCACGGCGTTCGTGTTCCTGCCGATGGGTGCCGCCCGTCTCACGGGCACGCATAATCCGTCCGCCGACAAGTTGGCCGAATACGAGTGCGGTTTCCCCGCGTTCGAGGACCCGCGCAGCCAGTTCGACGTGCGCTTCTATCTCGTGGCGATCCTCTTCATCATCTTCGACCTCGAGGCTGCGTTCCTCTTCCCCTGGGCGGTGAGCCTGAAGCAGACCGGTTGGGCCGGCTGGGCGACCATGATGGTCTTCCTCGGCGAACTGGTGCTCGGCTTCATCTATGCCTGGAAGAAGGGGGCGCTGGACTGGGAATGAACGACATGGCTACCAATCCCGCCGTTGTGCCTGCTGCCGGGTCGCCGATCGTGGCGCCCGACCAGGCCTATTTCGACAGCCTCAACGCCGAAGTCTCGGACAAGGGCTTCCTGGTCACGTCGACCGAAGACCTGTTCCAGTGGGCGCGTACAGGCTCGCTGTGGTGGATGACCTTCGGCCTCGCATGCTGCGCGGTCGAGATGATCCACGTCAACATGCCGCGCTACGACATGGAGCGCTTCGGCGTCGCCCCGCGTGCCTCGCCGCGCCAGTCGGACGTGATGATTGTCGCGGGCACGCTGTGCAACAAGATGGCTCCGGCGCTGCGCAAGGTCTACGACCAGATGTCGGACCCCAAGTACGTCATCTCGATGGGTTCATGCGCCAATGGCGGCGGCTACTACCACTACAGCTATTCGGTGGTGCGCGGCTGCGATCGCATCGTGCCCGTGGACATCTACGTCCCGGGTTGCCCGCCGACCGCCGAGGCTCTGCTCTATGGCGTGATGCAACTGCAGCGGAAGATCCGCCGCGTCGGCACGCTCGAGCGTTGAGAGGGTAGGGTCCATGGCCATTCTGCATGCATCCCCGCGCTACGCCCCGTTCGACGGGGTGAAGGACGCACTGGTCGCCGCGCTCGGCGCGCACGTCATCGAGGCGAAGGAAGAGCATGGCGAGATCGTCCTGCTCGTTGCGCGCGACACGATCGAGACCGTGCTGCGCACCCTGCGCGACGAGCATGAGTTCCAGCAGCTCATGGAAATCGCGGGCGCGGACTATCCGCAGCGGCTCGACCGCTTCGAGGTGGTCTATTGCCTGCTCTCGCTCACGCGCAACCTGCGCCTGATCGTCAAGGTGCGCACCGACGAGAACACCCCGGTGCCGACCGCCACGACACTGTGGCCGGTCGCCGGCTGGCTCGAGCGCGAAGTCTACGACATGTACGGCGTGCTGTTCGCCGGCAATCCGGACCTGCGTCGCATCCTCACCGACTATGGCTTCCAGGGGCACCCGTTCCGCAAGGACTTCCCGCTGACCGGCTATGTCGAGCTGCGTTATTCCGAGGAAGACAAGCGCGTGGTCTACGAGCCCGTGCGCCTTGCCCAGGACCTGCGCCAGTTCGACTTCATGAGCCCGTGGGAAGGCGCGGATTACGTGCTGCCGGGCGATGAGAAGGCCGCGGCGCCGACCGCCGCACCGGTTGCGCCCGCTCCGGCCCCGGTCGCCACGCCCAAGGACACGCCGACCACGGCGCAGACCGGCGCGGGCGAGGGGGCCAACAAGGAAGCGAACAAGACCACGGGAGACCGCACATGAGCTTCCAGCTCGAAGAGTCGCCCACCACCGGCGACGAGGTCATCAGCAACTACACGATCAACTTCGGCCCCCAGCACCCGGCCGCGCACGGCGTGCTGCGCATGGTCATGGAGCTGGACGGCGAGATCATCGAGCGGATCGACCCGCACGTTGGCCTGCTGCATCGCGGCACCGAAAAGCTGATCGAGCACAAGACCTACCTGCAGGCGCTGCCGTACTTCGACCGCCTCGACTACTGCTCGCCCCTGGCGATGGAGCACTCCTACGTGCTCGCAGTGGAAAAGCTGCTCAACATCGAGGTGCCGCTGCGCGCCCAGTACCTGCGCGTGCTGTTCGCTGAGCTGACCCGCATCTGCAACCACATGCTCAACATCGGCAGCCACGTCATGGACGTCGGCGCGATGACGCCGAACCTGTGGCTGTTCGAAATCCGCGAGGACTGCCTCACGTTCTTCGAGCGGGCCTCGGGCGCGCGCATGCACTCGGCCTGGTTCCGCCCCGGCGGCGTTCACCAGGACGTGCCGCTCAAGCTGCTGACCGACATCGCCGACTGGCTCGACACGCGCCTGCCGCAGCTGTTCGACGACGCGATGAGCCTCGTGGTCGACAACCGCATCTTCAAGCAGCGCAACGTCGATATCGCCGTCGTCAGCAAGGACGACGCGGTGGCCTGGGGCTTCTCGGGCCCGATGATCCGTGGCTCGGGCATTCCGTGGGATCTGCGCAAGTCGCAGCCTTACGACGTCTATGACCGCATGGAGTTCGACATTCCCGTCGGCACCCGCGGCGACTGCTACGACCGCATGATGGTGCGCGTCGAGGAAGTGCGCCAGTCCGCGCGCATCATGAAGCAGTGCCTCGCGCAGATGCCCGAAGGCCCGGTGCAGAGTTCCGACCGCAAGGTCGTGCCGCCCAAGCGCGCCGAGATGAAGAGCTCGATGGAAAGCCTGATCCATCACTTCAAGCTCTACACCGAGGGCTTCCACGTCCCGGCCGGCGAAGTCTACGTGGCCACCGAAAGCCCCAAGGGCGAGTTCGGCGTCTATCTGGTCTCGGACGGCAGCAACAAGCCGTACCGCTGCAAGATCCGCCCGACCGCGTTCTCGCACCTGCAGGCCATGGACTTCATGTCCAAGGGCCACATGCTGCCCGACGCGACCGCCATCCTCGGCGCGATCGACGTGGTGTTCGGGGAGTGCGACCGGTGACCCGCAAGCAGATCGACCAGATCTCGATCCTCGCCTGCATCACTGGCCTCGTGCTGGTGGCGGCGTGGTTCATCGCGCTCGCGGTGACCGGCGAGACGCCCGACACGCTTGCCATGCTGGCGAGCGCCGTTGGCGGCTTCGAGCTTTTCCACTTTGGGCAGGGCGTGTTCACCGCGCGCGCCCGCCGCAGCCGGGGGCGCTGACATGGCGACCCAATCGACCGCTGCCGGCAAGCTGACCGCCATCGCCACGGCGATGATCGCGGCCTACAATGCGCAGGATGCCGACGCCTATGTCGCGCACATGACCGACGATGCCTGCGAAGCGGGCTATCGCGGCGCCGTCGTGCGCGAAGGCAAGGAAGGGACCCGCGAGGGCCTGACCAAGATGTTCGCCGAGTTTCCCGAGAACCGCGCCGAAGTGGTCTCCTCGAACGAGCTGGGCAATTATGTGCTGTTTCACGAGCGCGTGTGGCGCTCTGCCGCCGCGGAGCCGTTCGACGTCATTGCCGTCTACAGCTTCGAAGGCGACAAGTGCGCGCGCGTGGAGTTCATTCGCTAATGGCCGACCGTCATCCCGAACCCGACAGCCCCGAACTGCGCGCGCGCTGGGGTAACTTTGCCTGGACCGAGGCCAATGCGGCCAAGGCGAAGGAAATCGTCGCGCGCTATCCCGCCGGACGCCAGCGCTCGGCGGTGATGCCGCTGCTCGACCTTGCCCAGCGCCAGGTCGGCGCCGAGGAAAACACGCAGGGCTGGCTGCCGCTGCCGGTGATGGAATACATCGCTGCCCAGCTCGACATGCCGATCATCCGCGTGCTCGAAGTCGCGACGTTCTACACGATGTACAACATCGCCCCGGTCGGCCGGTTCCACGTCCAGGTCTGCGGCACGACGCCGTGCATGCTGCGCGGTTCGGACGACATTCTTGCCGCCTGCAAGGCCAAGGGCATGAAGAAGGGCCACACCACTGCGGACGGCCTGTTCACGCTCACCGAGGTCGAGTGCATGGGTAACTGCTCGTCGGCGCCGATGGTGCAGATCAACGACGACAACTACGAAGACCTGACCGCGACGCGGATCGAGCACATCCTCGACGAGCTCGCCGCGGGTCGCCAGCCCAAGACCGGCACGCAGGAGCCGGGCCGCCACACCGTGGAACCGCTGGGCGGGCCGACGACGCTGACCGCGATGGTTGATGCAAACCACGATTACCGAGGGGAGTGGTAAGCCATGGCCCTGGCCGACAAGGATCGCATCTTCACCAACCTCTACGGCTATCAGCCGTGGAACCTGGCGGCTGCCCAGGCACGTGGAGACTGGGACAACACCAAGGACCTGATCGCGCGCGGTCGTGACGCGATCATCCAGGAAATGAAGGACTCGGGGCTTCGCGGCCGTGGCGGTGCGGGCTTCCCCACCGGCATGAAGTGGTCGTTCATGCCCAAGGAATCGAAGGACGGCCGTCCGAGCTTCCTTGTCATCAACGCCGACGAGTCCGAGCCCGGTTCGTGCAAGGACCGCGAGATCATCCGCCACGATCCGCACAAGCTGATCGAGGGCGCGCTGGTCGCGGGCTTCGCGATGGGCGCGCGCGCCGCGTACATCTACATCCGCGGCGAATACATCCGCGAGGCCGAGACGCTGTTCGCGGCCGTGGCCGAGGCTTATGACGCCGGGCTGATCGGCAAGAACGCGAGTGGTTCCGGCTACGATTTCGACGTCTTCGTCCATCGCGGCGCCGGCGCCTACATCTGCGGCGAAGAGACCGCGATGATCGAGTCGCTCGAGGGCAAGAAGGGCCAGCCGCGCCTGAAGCCCCCGTTCCCGGCGGGTGCGGGCCTCTATGGCTGCCCGACCACGGTCAACAACGTCGAATCGATCGCCGTCGCGCCGACGATCCTGCGTCGCGGTGCCAGCTGGTTCGCCAGCTTCGGACGCGAGAACAACAAGGGCACCAAGCTCTTCCAGATCAGCGGGCACGTCGACAAGCCGTGCGTGGTCGAGGAAGAGATGTCGATCCCGTTCCGCGAATTGATCGAGAAGCACTGCGGCGGCATTCGCGGCGGGTGGGACAACCTGCTCGCGGTGATTCCGGGTGGTTCGTCGGTTCCGCTGGTGCCGGCCGAACAGATCATGGACGCGCCGATGGACTTCGACGGCCTGCGCGCCGTGGGTTCGGGCCTCGGCACCGCCGCGGTCATCGTCATGGACAAGTCGACCGACATCGTCCGCGCGATCAGTCGTCTCTCGTACTTCTACAAGCACGAGAGCTGCGGCCAGTGCACGCCCTGCCGCGAAGGCACCGGCTGGATGTGGCGCGTGATGGAGCGCCTGCGCACCGGCGATGCCGACGTCGAGGAGATCGACATGCTCTTCAACGTGACCAAGCAGGTCGAAGGCCACACCATCTGCGCCCTGGGTGACGCGGCCGCCTGGCCGATCCAGGGCCTGATCCGTCATTTCCGCCCCGAAATCGAACGTCGCATCGCCGAGCGCGCCGACGTCCGGGAGGCTGCAGAGTAATGCCCAAGGTCAAAGTCGACGGCGTAGAGCTCGAAGTTCCGGCAGGCGCCACCGTCCTGCAGGCCTGCGAGCTGGCCGGCAAGGAAATCCCCCGCTTTTGCTATCACGAGCGGCTGAGCATCGCCGGCAACTGCCGCATGTGCCTGGTCGAGGTGAAGCCCGGACCGCCCAAGCCGCAGGCTTCGTGTGCCCTTCCGGCCGCCGACGGCCAGGAAATCCGCACCGACAGCGAGATGGTCAAGAAGGCGCGCGAGGGGGTGATGGAGTTCCTCCTCATCAACCACCCGCTCGATTGCCCGATCTGTGACCAGGGCGGCGAGTGCGACCTGCAGGACCAGTCGGTGGCCTATGGCCGCGGCGGCTCGCGCTATCACGAGCACAAGCGTGCCGTGACCGACAAGTACATGGGCCCGCTCATCAAGACCACGATGACGCGCTGCATCCACTGCACCCGTTGCGTGCGGTTCTCCGAGGAAGTGGCGGGTGTCGACGAGATTGGCGCGCTCTACCGCGGCGAGACCATGCAGATCAGCACGTACCTGGAAAAGGCGGCCAAGCACGAGCTGTCGGCCAACGTGATCGACCTGTGCCCGGTCGGCGCGCTGACCAGCAAGCCCTATGCCTTCGAAGCGCGTCCGTGGGAGCTGAAGAAGACGCTCTCGATCGACGTGTCCGACGCCATTGGCGCCAACATCCGTCTCGACAGCCGTGGTCGCGAAGTGCTGCGCATCCTGCCGCGCATCAACGACGACGTGAACGAGGAATGGCTGGCGGACCGCGCGCGGTTCATGGTCGACGGCCTGACCCGTCGCCGCCTCGATCGCCCCTGGCTGCGCCGTGACGGCAAGCTCGTCGCCGCGACCTGGGCCGAAGCCTTCGCGGCCGTCGCCTCGATCAATCCGGGCGCTTCGGTGGCGGTCGTCGCCGGCGACCTCGTCGATTGCGAGACCATGTTCGCCGCCAAGAAGCTGGCGGGCGCGTTGGGCTCGACCCTGCTCGAGGGCCGCCAGACCGGCCTCGCCTATACCGCCACGAACCTCGCGGCCGTCGCGTTCAACTCGACGCTCGCCGGGATCGAGGACGCCGACGCGATCCTGATCGTCGGCAGCCAGGTCCGCGACGAAGCTCCGCTGCTCAACGCCCGGCTGCGCAAGGCGGCCAAGCGCGGTGCGAAGGTCTTCGTGGTCGGTCCGCAGTGGGACACGACGTTCCCCGCGACCTTCCTGGGCGAAGGCGCCGAGGTGCTGGGCAACCTGCCCGAAGCCGTCACCGACGCCTTCGGTGGCGCGACCAAGCCGGCGATCATCATCGGCGGTGCGGGCCTCGCCAAGGGCGCGCTCGAGGCCGGCCTCGGCTTTGCCGAGCGCTTCAATCTCGTGCGCGACGGCTGGAATGGCTTCAACGTGTTGCACATGGCAGCCTCGCGCATGGGCGGGCTGATGCTGGGCTACGCGCAGGCCGGCGGCATCGCCGATCTCGTCGCCGCCAAGCCGAAAATGGTGATCTCGCTCGGCGCCGACGAAGTCGACTGGACCAAGTTTGCCGACAGCATGATCGTCCACATCGGCCATCATGGCGACAAGGCGGCCCATGCGGCCGACGTCATCCTGCCGGCGGCTGCCTTCAGCGAGAAGGACGGCACTTACGTCAACACCGAGGGCCGGGTGCAGTTCGCCGAACGCGCCGTGTTCGCGCCGGGCGAGGCTCGCGAGGACTGGACGATTCTGCGCGCACTGGCCGATGCCTTTGGCGTCTCGGTCGGCTTCGACAGCTTCGAGGCGCTGCGCGCCGCGATGATCGCCGAAGTGCCGGCGCTGGGCGAGGAAGGCCTCGCGCACTATGGTGCGCTGCCGGCGGCTCCGGCTTCGGCCGATGTTTCGGGCACGATCGCCTATCCGATCAAGGATGCGTACCTGACCAATGCGATCGGCCGGGCCAGCCCGACGCTGCAGCGCTGTTCGGCGGAACTGCTCCACGGTGAACTTCAGGCGGAGGCGGCGGAATGACCGCGTTCTTTCAGGGTCTCGGGCTGCCGTTCGGCGCCGCCTGGACCATCTCCACGATCTGCGGCATCCTGCTGATCGCGCTGCCGGTCATGCTGTCGGTCGCCATGGTCATCTACGTCGACCGCAAGGTCTGGGCGTCGATGGCGCTGCGCCGCGGCCCCAACGTGGTCGGTCCGTTCGGCCTGCTGCAGTCGTTCGCCGACGGCCTCAAGGTCTTCCTCCAGGAAACCATCATTCCCTCGGCCGCGAACAAGGGCCTGTTCCTGATCGCGCCGATCATCACGTTCACGGTCGCGCTGCTGGCCTGGGCGGTGATCCCGTTCAATTCGGGCGCGATCCTGGCCGACATCAACGTCGGCCTGCTCTACATCCTCGCGATCTCGTCGCTGGGGGTCTACGGCATCGTGATCGCGGGCTGGTCGTCGAACTCGAAGTATCCGTTCTTCTCGGCGATGCGCGCCTCGGCGCAGATGATCAGCTACGAAGTCTCGATCGGCTTTATCCTGATCTGCGTCGTGCTGTGGGCAGGGTCGTTCAACCTGAACGACATCGTCAAGGCACAGCACGGCTTCGGGCTCGGCTTCATCAACGGCTTCTGGTGCAGCCCGCTGCTGTTCCCGATGTGGGTGATGTTCCTGATCTCGAGCATGGCCGAAACCCAGCGCGCACCGTTCGACCTGACCGAGGCGGAAAGCGAACTCGTCGCCGGCTACCAGACCGAATACTCGTCGATGGCGTTCGCGCTGTTCTGGCTAGGTGAATACGGCAACGTGCTGTTGATGTGTGCGCTCAACGCCACGCTGTTCTGGGGTGGCTATCTGCCGCCGTTCGAACTGGCGGTGCTTTATCTCATCCCGGGCTGGATCTGGCTGATCCTCAAGATCGCCTTCGGTTTCTTCGTGTTCAGCTGGGTCAAGGCGACGGTGCCCCGGTACCGTTATGACCAGCTGATGCGCCTTGGCTGGAAGATCTTCCTGCCCGTCTCGCTGCTGTTCGTGTTCCTCGTCAGCGGCTACCTCATGGCTACCGGACATTTCGCATGACTGTCGGACAGCTCGTCAAGAGCTTCACCCTCTGGGAGTTCGTGAAAGCGCACTGGCTGACCCTGAAGTATTTCTTCAGGCCCAAGGCGACCGTGAACTACCCGTTCGAGAAGAACCCGATCTCCCCGCGCTTCCGTGGTGAACACGCTCTGCGCCGTTATCCCAACGGCGAGGAACGCTGCATCGCGTGCAAGCTGTGCGAGGCGGTCTGCCCGGCGCAGGCGATCACGATCGAGGCGCAGCCGCGCGAGGACGGCAGCCGCCGCACCACGCGCTACGACATCGACATGACCAAGTGCATCTTCTGCGGCTTCTGCCAGGAAGCTTGCCCGGTCGATGCCATCGTCGAGGGTCCGAACTTCGAATATGCGACCGAAACGCGCGAGGAGCTGCTCTACGACAAGACCAAGCTGCTCGCGAACGGGGACAAGTGGGAGCGTGCGATCGCCGCGAACCTTGAAGCCGATGCACCGTATCGGTAAGGGGCGCGCGTCATGATCCAGGCTATTGCCTTCTATCTTTTTGCCACGCTTACGATCTTTTCGGGCGCGGTGACCATTCTCGCACGCAATCCGGTTCATTCGGTGCTGTGGCTGATCCTGGCGTTCTTCAACGCCGCCGGCCTGATGATCCTCATCGGGGCCGAGTTCATCGCCATGCTGCTGGTGATCGTCTACGTCGGCGCAGTCGCGGTGCTGTTCCTGTTCGTCGTCATGATGCTCGACATCGACTTCGCCGAACTGCGCGCGGGCTTCATCAAGAACTTTCCGCTCGGTTTCGCGCTGGCCTTCGTGCTGCTGGCCGAGCTGGTGATGGGCGTCGGCGCCTACAAGGCCGGCGGCCTTGCGCTCGGTACGCCCGATGTGGCGACGGCCCCGATCGCGGGCCTGTCCAACACCGCGGCAATCGGTGCGCTGCTCTATTCGCGCTATCTCTTCCTGTTCGAAAGCGCCGGCATCATCCTGCTGGTGGCGATGATCGGCGCGATCGTGCTGACCCATCGTGAACGCACCGGCGTCCGCGGCCAGAACGTGTCGCGCCAGGTGTCGCGCCGTCCGGAAGAGGCGACCATCAACCTGCAGCCGGAAGTCGGGAAGGGGGTTTCGCTCTGATGATCGGCATCGAACACTATGTCTTCGTCAGCGCGATCCTGTTCGTGCTCGGCGTGCTGGGGATCTTCCTCAACCGCAAGAACGTCATCATCCTGCTGATGGCGATCGAGCTCATCCTTCTGTCGGTGAACCTCAACCTGGTCGCCTTCAGCGTCTTCCTTCACGATCTGGTCGGCCAGGTCTTCGCGATGTTCGTGCTCACGGTGGCAGCGGGCGAAGCGGCGATCGGCCTTGCCATTCTTGTCATCTACTTCCGTGGCCGCGGCACGATTGCCGTCGACGACGTCAACCGGATGAAGGGCTGAACCCATGTCGTCCATCAACGTCATCGTCTTCCTGCCGCTTCTGGCAGCGATCATTGCCGGGCTCGGCAACAAGAAGCTGGGCATGGTCCCGGCCAAGGTCATCACGACCGGCGCGCTGTTCATCTCGTGCGCGCTGTCGTGGCCGATCTTCCTGTCGTTCCTCGGCGGCCATGCCGAGGCCAGCGTCACGCCGGTGCTGCACTGGGTAAAGTCGGGCGAGCTCGATTTCCTCTGGGCACTGCGTGTCGACACGCTGACCGCGGTCATGCTGGTGGTCATCACCAGCGTCTCCTTCCTCGTGCACCTCTATTCGTGGGGCTACATGAGCGAGGAACCGGACCAGCCGCGCTTCTTCGCGTACCTGTCGCTGTTTACGTTCGCCATGTTGATGCTGGTGACCGCCGATAACCTCGTGCAGATGTTCTTCGGCTGGGAAGGCGTGGGCCTTGCCTCGTACCTGCTGATCGGCTTCTGGTTCCGCAAGCCCAGCGCCAACGCCGCCGCGATGAAGGCCTTCGTGGTCAACCGCGTGGGCGACCTCGGCTTCATGATGGGCATCTTCGCGACGTTCCTGGTGTTCCACACCGTGTCGATCCCACAGATCCTGCACGATGCACCAGCCGTCCTTTCGGGCTCGACGATCGGCTTCCTCGGCTATCGCCTCGACACCGCGACCGTGATCTGCATCCTGCTGTTCATCGGCGCGATGGGCAAGTCGGCGCAGCTTGGCCTCCACACCTGGCTGCCCGACGCGATGGAAGGCCCGACCCCGGTGTCGGCGCTGATCCACGCCGCGACGATGGTTACCGCCGGCGTCTTCATGGTCTGCCGCCTGTCGCCGCTGTTCGAGACGAGCCCCGCCGCGCTGTCGTTCGTGACCTTGATTGGCGCGATGACCTGCTTCTTCGCCGCGACCGTCGGCACGACGCAGACCGACATCAAGCGCGTGATCGCCTATTCGACCTGCTCGCAGCTCGGCTACATGTTCTTCGCCGCCGGCGTCGGCGCTTATGGCGCGGCGATGTTCCACCTGTTCACGCACGCCTTCTTCAAGGCGCTGCTGTTCCTGGGTGCCGGCTCGGTCATCCACGCGATGCACCACGAGCAGGACATGCGCTATTATGGCGGCCTGCGTAAGAAGATCCCGATCACCTATTGGGCGATGATGGCCGGTACACTGGCGATCACCGGCGTTGGCCTGGTCGACGTGTTCGGTTTCGCGGGCTTCTACTCGAAGGACGCGATCCTCGAGAGCGCCTGGGCCAAGGGCACTGAACTGGGGCACTTCGCCTTCTTCATGGGCATCTTCGCCGCGCTGCTCACCAGCTTCTATTCGTGGCGCCTGGTCTACCTGACCTTCTTCGGCAAGCCGCGCTGGGAGCAGTCCGAGCACATCCAGCATGCGGTTCATGACGCGCATGGCCACGGCCATGACGACCATGCCCACGAGCATGCACATGAACACGGCCACGCGCACGATCATGGCCATGGCCACCATGACGCGCACGGCGACGGCACGGCGGGCTACCACCCGCACGAAAGCCCGCTGGTCATGCTGCTGCCGCTCATCATCCTGTCGGTGGGTGCGGTGTTCGCCGGCTTCGTCTTCAACCATGCGTTCGTCAGCGAAGGCACGGGCGAGTTCTGGAAGGGCGCGCTGGTCTACAGCGAGCACTTGATCCACGCCGCGCACCACGTGCCGGTCTGGGTGAAGTGGGCGCCGTTCGCGGTGATGGCCACGGGCCTGCTGATCGCGACCTACGCCTATATCCTGAACCCCGCGTTCCCGGCGGCCTTCGTCGAGCAGTTCGGCTTCCTGTACCGGTTCCTGCTCAACAAGTGGTACTTCGACGAACTCTATCACTTCATCTTCGTCCGCCCCGCGCTCTGGCTCGGCCGCGTGTTCTGGAAGGTGGGTGACATCGGGATCATCGACCGCTTTGGCCCGAACGGCGCCGCCTGGCTGGTGGCGCAGGGCAGCCGCGGAGCGGTCAAGCTCCAGTCCGGATACCTCTACAGCTATGCGCTGGTCATGCTCGTCGGTCTCGTCGGCGCGATCAGCTGGGTGATTGCACAATGACCGGCTTTCCGATCCTTTCGCTCATGCTGCTGGTGCCGCTCGTCGGCGCCGGCCTGGTCCTCAAGGCCAATCGCGAGCAGGCCCGCCTGATCGCCCTGGTCGCGACGCTCATCGATTTCGTTCTCGGCGTTGTGCTGTGGATGAACTTCGACGTGGGCGGGGCGCAGTGGCAGTTCCAGGAGCATGCCGCCCTGTTCGCCGGCTTCTCGTGGAAGCTCGGCATCGACGGCATCGCCCTGCTGCTGATCGCGCTGACCGTTTTCCTCATGCCGATCTGCATCGGCGCAAGCTGGAACTCGATCGAGAAGCGCGCCGGTGAATACTACGCGGCGTTCCTGCTGATGGAGACGCTGATGATCGGCGTGTTCACCGCGCAGGACCTGTTCCTGTTCTACATCATGTTCGAAGCCGGCCTCATCCCGATGTACCTGATCATCGGCATCTGGGGCGGCGCGGATCGTATCTACGCCAGCTACAAGTTCTTCCTCTACACGCTGCTCGGCTCGGTTCTGATGCTGATCGCGATGTTCTGGATGGTCAACGTCGCCGGCACGACCGACATTCCGACGCTGATGGTCTACAACTTCCCGGTCCATGCGCAGACCTGGCTGTGGCTCGCCTTCTTCGCCAGCTTTGCGGTGAAGATGCCGATGTGGCCGGTTCACACCTGGCTGCCCGACGCGCACGTCCAGGCGCCGACGGCCGGTTCGGTCATCCTTGCCGGCGTGCTGCTCAAGATGGGTGGCTACGGCTTCATCCGCTTCTCGCTGCCGATGTTCCCGGAAGCCTCGGCGCAGTTCGCGCCGCTGGTGTGGGGCCTGTCGATGGCGGCGGTCGTGATCACCTCGCTCATCGCGCTGGTGCAGCACGACATCAAGAAGCTGATCGCCTACTCGTCGGTCGCGCACATGGCGATCGTGACGATCGGCCTCTTCGCCTTCAACACGCAAGGCCTCGAAGGCTCGATGCTCATCATGCTGAGCCACGGCCTTGTCGCCGGCGCGCTGTTCCTCGGCGTGGGCGTGATCTACGATCGCCTCCACACCCGCGAGATCACGCGCTACGGTGGCCTGGCCATCAACATGCCCTACTACGCGCTGTTCATGCTGCTGTTCACGATGGCCTCGATCGGCCTGCCGGGCACCAGCGGCTTCGTCGGTGAATTCCTGTCGCTGATGGGCGTCTATGCCGAAAGCAGCTGGGTCGCGCTGGTCTGCACCACCGGGATCATCCTGGGCGCTGCCTACATGCTGTACCTCTATCGCCGGGTGATCTTCGGCGAGCAGAAGAACGCCGACGCCGCCGCGATGCTCGACCTCGACACGCGCGAGTGGGCGATGATGGTGCCGCTGGCCGCCGTGGTGCTGTGGATGGGCGTCTATCCCGAAAGCTTCCTGGCGCCGATGCGCAAGGACATCGCTGCGCTCGAGGCACGCGTCGCGCCGACCAAGCCCAAGGGCGATGCGCAACTCCAACTCGGATCGGGCAAGCCCGTGACACATGATGCCGCGCACGGGGAGGCGCACTGATGGAACTGTTTCGCTCTCTCCAGATCACCCTGGCCGAAGAAGTGCTCAGCATTTCCGGCCTGGTGCTCCTGCTCGTCGCCGCCTGGGCCGGGGACAAGGCCTCGCGCCTGATCTCGATCCTGTGCGTCGCCGTGCTGACCGTCTGCGCGCTGATTGCGGCGCCGGCGCTGTGCGGTTCGGCCATGGGCCCGGACGTCACCGCCTTTGCCGGGCAGTACAAGGCCGATGCCTTCGCTGCTTTCGCCAAGCTGCTGATCTATGCCGGTGCGGGCGTTACGCTGATCGTCGCGCCCGCCTTCTTCGAGCGGGTGCGCGGCATGCGGGCCGAATTCCCGCTGCTGGTGCTGTTCGCGGCACTGGGCATGGGCATCATGGTTTCGGCCGGTGACCTGCTCGCGCTTTATATCGGTCTCGAGCTCAACAGCCTTGCCTCCTATGTGCTGGCCTCGATGCTGCGCAACGACGAGCGTTCGGCCGAAGCAGGTCTCAAGTACTTCGTGCTGGGCTCGCTCGCTTCGGGCATCCTGCTCTATGGCGTCAGCCTCACTTACGGTTTCTCGGGCACGACCTCGTTCGAGGGCATCCGTCTGGCGCTGAGCCATGGCCTGAGCACTGGCGCGACCTTCGGCCTTGTGTTCGTCTTCGCGGGCCTGGCGTTCAAGATCAGCGCCGCGCCGTTCCACATGTGGACGCCCGACGTCTATGAAGGCGCGCCGACGCCGGTGACGACCTTCTTCGCCACCGCGCCCAAGGTTGCTGCGCTGTCGCTGCTCATGCGTGTCAGCCTCGAGGCATTCGGCGCACAGGCCGCTGCCTGGCAGCAGATCGTGATCTTCGCCGCGTTGCTGTCGATCGTGATCGGTGCCCTCGGCGCCATCGGCCAAAGCAACATCAAGCGCCTGATGGCCTATTCGTCGATCAACAACGTCGGTTTCATGCTCATTGGCCTGGCTTGCGCCAACCAGCCGGGTGCGGCCGCGATGCTGGTGTACCTGGCGATCTACGTGGCCATGTCGGTTGCCGGCTTCGTCGCCGTGCTGATGCTGCGCGATGCCGACGGCCAGCCGGTCGAGGCGATCGCGGATCTCGCCGGCTTGTCGAAGACGCGTCCTGGCCTCGCCGCCGCGCTGGCGGCCGTGATGTTCAGCCTCGCGGGCATTCCGCCGCTGTTCGGCTTTTGGGGCAAGTTCGTGGTGTTCCAGGCTGCGGTGCAGGCCAACCTGCTCGCGCTCGCCGCGATCGGTATCGCCGCCTCGGTGATCGGTGCGTTCTACTACCTCAAGGTGGTGAAGGTGCTCTACTTCGACGACGCCGCCGACAAGGTTGCCGGCCGGAACGACGTCGCGCACACCGTGCTGCTCGTGATCTCGTCGCTGGTCATCTCGCCGTTCGGCTACCTGCTGACCAACTGGCTTCACGTGCTGGCCGGCAACGCCGCCGCTGCGCTGTTCCACGTCGCCTGATGACGGCCTGATCCGCATTGATTTCAACCGTCGACCAGATCCCCTCCACCAACGCCGCCCTGGTGGCGCGCGCGGGTGGGGGGGATCGTCTTTTGGAGGGCGACTGGCTCGTCGCTGACCGGCAGGCCGCCGGGCGTGGTCGCGCGGGCCGCGCCTGGAGCGATGGCGCCGGCAATTTCATGGGTTCGACCGCGGTAAGCCTGGCAGCCCACGAGACGGCACCGCAGACCCTCGCACTCGTCGCCGGGCTATCGGTGCATGAGGCGATCATGGCTCATGCACCGACGCTGGCGAACTGTGCGCTCAAATGGCCCAACGATGTCCTGGTCGACGGCGCGAAGCTCGCCGGGGTCCTGCTCGAGCGCGTCGGGAATACGGTGGTCGTCGGGATCGGCGTCAATCTGGTGCAGGCACCGGATGTGCCGGGCAGGGCCACCACGTCGCTGGCGCGGCTCGGCCACGCAATTGCGCGCGACGACTTTGCCACGACGCTTGCCGCCTGCTGGCAGTCCAATCTTGCCGCCTGGCATCGCGGCGAATGGCCGCAGCTGCGTGTGGCTTGGGAAGGGCGTGCCTTGGCACGCGGTACGCTGATGTCGGTCAACGAAAGCACGCATGGCGTGGTGATGGGCGGTTTTGCCGGAATCGATCCCGATGGCGTGGCGCAATTGCGCATGGCGGATGGCCGCCTCCTTGCGATTCACGCCGGCGATGTCGATCTTGTGGGCATGATCGACGCGCAAGAAGACAGCGCAGGCCCTGGGCCTGCAGGGGAGAGTGCATAGTGCTTCTGGCCGTCGACGTCGGCAACACCAACGTGGTCTTCGCGCTCTACGAGGACCGCGCCATCCGCGCGCGCTGGCGCGTGGCGACCGATCCGCGCCGCACGGCGGACGAATATGCCGTGTGGCTGCTGCAGTTGATGCAGATCCAGGGTTTCGATCGCGCGGCGGTCGAGACGATGATCATTTCCACGGTCGTCCCACGCGCGTTGCACAATCTGCAGCTGCTGGCGGACAAGTATTTCGGGCTGACCGCGATCGTCGCGGGGCAGGGCGACGCGGAGTGGGGCTTTCGCGCCGACGTCGACGAGCCGCGCTCGCTGGGCGCCGATCGCGCGCTCAATGTGATCGCCGGGCACGAGGCCTGGCCGGGCCAGCATCTCATCATCATCGACTTCGGCACCGCCACCACGTTCGACTGGGTCGATCCCGAAGGCACCTACAAGGGTGGCAGCATCGCGCCGGGTATCAACCTCTCGCTCGACGCGCTGGTCAGTGCCGCGGCCAAGCTGCCGCGTATAGCGGTCTCGGTCCCGCGCGGGGGTGACAGCGTCATTGGCCGCAACACCGAAGACCAGATGCACATCGGCGTCTTCTGGGGTTACGTGGCGATGATGGAGGGCCTCATCGCCCGAATGCGCCGCGAGATCGGCGAGCCGGCCCTGGTGATCGCAACCGGGGGCCTGGCGGTCCTGTTCGATCGCCACACCGAAATCTTCGACCATGTCGACGCCGACCTGACGTTGGACGGCATGGCCCTACTTGCAGAGCGCGCGGCAAGCGTGCGCCGGAACAGGACAACAGAGTGAAGCCGGGTAACGAACTGCTTTTCCTCGCCCTTGGTGGGTCGGGCGAGATCGGAATGAACGTCAACCTCTATGGGTGCGACGGCAAGTGGCTGATGGTCGACCTCGGCATGACCTTTGCCGATCCTTGGTATCCGGGCGTCGATCTCGTCTTCGCCGACCTCGAATTCATCGAGGAGCGGCGCAAGGACCTGCTCGGCATCGTGCTGACGCACGCGCACGAGGATCACATCGGCGCGATCCCCTATTTCGCGCAGGAACTGGGCGTGCCGCTCTACGCGACGCCATTCACCGCGCGCCTCATCAACGAGAAGCTGGTCGAGGCGGGGATCGAGAAGAGCGTCACGCTCAACGTCATCGCGAACGAGGGCAGCATCGACCTCGGCCCGTTCGCCATGCGCTATGTGCCGCTGGCGCACTCGATCGCCGAGGGCAACGCGCTGGTGATCGACACGCCCTATGGCCGCGTCTTCCACACCGGCGACTGGAAGCTGGACGACGAGCCGCGCGTCGGCACGCCCGCGACCGAGGAAGAGCTGACCGCAATCGGTGACGAGGGTGTTCTGGCGCTGGTCTGCGATTCGACCAACGTGTTCAATCCCAAGCCGTCGGGCTCCGAGGGCGAGGTTCGGGCCGGACTGCTCGAGACCGTGTCGGGCCTCAAGGGCCGCCGCGTGGTGGTGACGACCTTCGCCTCCAACGTCGCGCGGTTGCAGACGCTGGCCGAAGTTGCCGAGGCCACCGGTCGCCAGCTTTGCGTCGCCGGACGTTCGCTCGACCGCATCATCAAGGTGGCGCAGGCCTCGGGCTATCTGCTCGATTTTCCCGACGTCGTGCGCATGGAAGATGCGATGGACTTGCCGCGCGGCGAGGTGCTCATCCTCGCCACCGGCGGGCAGGGCGAGGCGCGCGCCGCGCTCGCGCGGATCGCTGGCGACCAGCACCCGATCCGCCTCGAAAAGGGCGACGCGGTGGTGTTCTCGAGCCGCCAGATCCCGGGCAACGAACTTGCCATCGGCCGCGTGCAGAACGCGCTGGTCGAGAAGGGCGTCCTGCTCATCACCGACAAGCAGTCGATGATCCACGTCTCGGGCCATCCGGGGCGCCCCGAACTCGTCGCGCTCTACGATTGGCTGCGCCCCGACATTCTCGTCCCCGTCCACGGCGAAGTGCGCCACATGGCCGAACAGGCGCGCCTCGGGCTGCAGGAAGGCATCCCCAAGGCCATCGTGCAGAAGAATGGCGATCTCATCCGCCTGGCGCCCAATGGGCCGGTCAAGCTCAGCACCGAGCGCAATGGACGCCTCGTGCTCGACGGCGACATCATCGCCCCGGCCGATGGCGAAGCGATGGCCTCGCGTCGCAAGCTCGGGATCAACGGCCTCGTCAGCGTCGCGTTGGCGGTGACGGCCGAGGGCAAGCAGGCCTCGGGCATCGACTTCGGGTGCATCGGCATCCCGCTCGAGGAAGACATGGATGCCTTCCAGGACGAGGCGCGCGAGGACGTGTCCAAGGCGCTCAAGTCCCTAAAGGGCGAACGCCGCCGCGACCGCATGGCCATTGCCGAAGCCGTGCGCCTCGCGGTAAGGCGGACCGCACAGCGCTGGTGCGGCAAGAAACCCGTGGTGCAGGTGCTGCTGCGCGAGAAGTGAGGCCAGAACGGCCGGGGAGGAAGCAGGAACATGCGCTGGACATCGATGCTGGCCATCTACACGCTGTTCTGGACGATCTCGGCCTTCGTGGTCATGCCTTTCGGCCTGCGCACGCCTGACGAGGCGGGCGTGACGCCAACGCTGGGGCACGCCACCAGCGCGCCGGTCAACTTCCGGCCCCGGCGTGTGCTGCTGCGCGCGACGCTGCTCTCGCTGGTCACGTTCGGGCTGTTCTACGTCAATTTCTATCAGGGATGGGTGACGTCGGACGATCTCGACGTGTCGCGCTGGCTGGGGCTCTAACGCGGCAGCAGCAGTTCGGCGTGGGCCGACGGGGCTGACGCCACCTGCACGTAGCCGGCATCGATCGCAGATAGGATCGGCGACGGCAGGCGTGTGGTGCGCGGCAGATCGAGGACGACGGCTGCGATGGCGCGATCCGCGATCATCTTTGCCAGGCGGGTATCGGCCCGTCCGGCACCCAGGCGCTGTCCGTAAGCGAAAGTATCGACCAGCAGCGGTTTTCCCGCACGCCGGCAGAGCGCCAGATCCTCGCACAAGACCGGGCCACGGGTTCGGGCGAGGGCGTCGACGAGCGCGTCCTGCTCGCGGTCGAGGGCGGCGGCGGTGTGACACTCGTCCCAGCGCATCTGCGCGCGATCGGGAATGTAGAGGGCGAGCGGTGCGGCGACGGCTGCCCATGCGAGCCAGCGGGGGGAACGCGACGCTTCCGAGCAAGCCAAAATCAACGCAGCCAGGGTGGCACCGAAGAACGCGTTTTGCGAAACGCCGTCGGCGGTGCGCTGGACCAAGCCCAGTACCAGCGCGCAGGCGAACCACGCGCCAATAAGGGCGTGTGCAGGCTCGCGGCGTCGGCGCCGTGTCGCCAGCAAGGCGAGTAGCAGCAGCGGGGTGAACCGGAGCACCGTGAGTGCGGCATCCGCTGAGTTGGCGGCGCTGAACACGCGCGGATAGCCCAGGACCTGCTGCCAGATGGCGATGCCGAACACGGCGGTGAGGCCAGCGACCATGAATGCCGCGATCCCTGTGCCGATTGCCAGCCACGTGAGGAGCCGGGACGGGTACCTGCGGGCGAACCAGACAAGCGTTGCAGGTACGAAGGCGATGACGTTGTGTTTGACCAGCATCGCCAGGGCAAAGGTGCCGAGCGACACTCCCATCATGGCTGGCGAGGGCGCCCGTGCCTTGTGCCTCGGCAAAAGCGCGAGCAGCGACGCCAGGACCAGCGCTTCGGTCAGCCACTGCGGATTGTTGGCGGCAAAGAACTGATCGAACGGCCAGACCGCGTAAAGCAGCGCGAAAAGCGCCGTGGCGGCTGCGGCAACGGCGTTACCGCCGAGACGGCGGCATAGCACGCCAGCCAGCATGGCCGCGGCGCCCAGCCCGACCAGCCCGAGGATGCGGCCAGTGACCAGCGCATCGCCCGTGAGCGGCGCCAGTGCACCGCACAGCCATTCGAACAGCGGCGGGTAATTGTTGGCCACCAGCGGATTGCCTTGCGCCCATGCATACAGGCCGGGAAGGTTCACAGCGGCACGATCGGACCAGACTGCCAGCCACCCCTCGCTGTAGTCGCGCGCGACGGGTGAGGTCAGCCGCCACAGCGGCACGGCCCCGCCGAGCGCCACCAAGGCGACCTGGAGTGCGATCCACCAGCGAGCCGACCGGCGCGGCGCGCGGATCACCACAGGACGCCATTCTCCGGCTGCGCAGCTGGGGGCGGGGAAAGGCCGATGCTCTCGTTGCAATCCGCCTCGATCGTGGTGCACATCGCGGTCAGCGGGGCATCGTGGACCGTATTGGCAAAAGGATTGACGAGATCGTCGCCGATCTGGAGCGCGGCGAGGAACATGAACCCGGCGAGCGCCGAGCCCAGCGGAGTTGCCGGGCCCAGCGTCTCGACCAGCCCGATGGGCAGCAATACGCAGAACAGGCGCGTAAAGAAGGTCGGGAAGCTGCGATACTGCGCGGGCAGCGGCGTGTTGCGCAGCCGCTCCATCGCCCCTTGTGCGTTGGCGATGTCGACCATGATCGCTTCCATCCGGCTCTGCTGGATGGTGTCGATCAAGCCGTCGCGCTGTGCCTCGGCCAGGCGCAGGGCATTGCCTTCAAGCAGGCCGTTGGCGGGATTGCGCCGCGCCAGTTCAGGAATATCGCTGGTCCCCAGGACGCGCTCGGCCGAGGCCCGCGGGTCCTCGCCACGCAGCTGGTGGCGCAGGACGTGAACGTAGGCGACTTGTCGGACCACGAGCTGATGCCGCATGGCCTGGCCCTCGGGCGTCGGCGGCAGGTTGCTGCCGATCGCGCGGGCGATGCTGCGCGAGGCATTGGTCATCGCGCCCCAGACGATGCGGCCCTCCCACCACCGGGCATAGGCCGAGTTGACCCGGAAACCGAGCAGTAGCGCAAGCCCGGTGCCGAAGATCGTGAGTGGCAGTGCCGGGGCAGGGAAGGGCGTGTAGTAGTAGAAGATCGTGACGGCGACGTCCCACACCAGCAGGGCGAGCAAGGTGTTCCAGGCCGCCACGAAGGTCATGCGGATGCGCGGGGTCTTGCCGACGATCATGCTGGGGGTCGTTCCTGTTCCTGGTCAGGCCGGGGTCTCGCCCCGGTCCATGGTCATCCATGCGCGCCGTAGCGCAATGCAGCCTATGATACCGATGAGCTTGGCCAAGGCCAGCTGCATCGACTGCCCGCCATCGGTGAAACCCAGCCAGACCAGCACGGCCATGGCCACGAGCGCGAGGTGAACGGGCAGGGCCTCGACATCGTTCCAGCGCAGCGGGGCCTCGGCGCCGGAGGGGACGGTCGGGGTGTGGAATGCGAAACTCATGGTGGGGTTCCCTCGGGGGCTAGGGGATGGG
>NZ_DAIRTS010000010.1:0-116991 GCF_036803765.1 Novosphingobium sp. | reverse complement strand
CGGCGGAATAGGGATCTTGAACAAACCCCGTTCGGGCTGAGCCTGTCGAAGCCCCCCACCCCACAGCCTGCCACCACCCCTCAAGCCGGATGCAGCATCACCACCTTGCAATCCGGTCGATCCGCCGGCAGCCAGGTGAACTGCCGGAACGCGAGGTGCCCATCCCAGGGGTGGTCGAAGCGGCGCACGCCGCCCTCGCGCCCCTGCACAACCTGCTCGTCCCACATCGCGGCGAAGTCGACGCTGGCGTTGCGCAAGTCCGCGACCACGCGCGCGCTGAGCGGGTCGGCGTGGCGGCCGGCGTGATCGGCACGAAACTCGGCGATCAGGCGGCGCGCACGATCGAACCAGTCGGGCAGCATGGCGCGCGCCTCGTGGCGCAGGAACATGTAGCGCAGCAGGTTCCGCTCGCCGCCGGCATCCAGCCAGCCGGGAAACAGGCGTTCGGCCGCCGCATTCCAGCACGTCGCGCGCCAGGCCCGGTCGAGGCCATAGGCCGGCCCCGGTGCCATCTCGACCATGATCTTCACCGACTCCGGCGGCCCCTCGTGATCGGGCAGGCCCGGCGCCTCGGGGTCGGTGCGTCCGGCCAGCTCGAACAGATAGGCGCGCTCGGCCAAAGACAGGCCCAGAGCGCGCGCGAGCCGCGCCAGCGCATGGGGCGACGGGTTCGCCTCGCGCCCCTGCTCCAGCCACGACAGCCAGGTCGTGCTGATCCCGGCGCGGATGGCCAGTTCCTCGCGCCGCAAGCCCGGCGTGCGCCGTCGGCCCCCGCCCTCGGCCGGGCAGCGTTCGCGCATGGCGCGCAGGAAGCGGCCAAGATCTTGCCGGGTATCGTTCATGCCAGCGCTCATAACAGGATAAGTGCCACTCTTGTACCAGGGTATCAGCAAGGTCAGATGGGCGCGAAAGGAACTTCGATGACCAGTCCATCACACGATCAGCATGCCCCACAGCGCTTCAGCGCTCGTGCGGCGGCTTATGTCGCCAGCGCCGTTCACGCCAGCGGCGCCGATCTCGACCGCATGGCCGAGGCCGCATCCCGCGCCGCGCCGGCGCGCCTGCTCGACATCGGCACCGGCGGCGGCCACGTCGCCTATGCCCTGGCACCGCACGCCGGCGCGGTGGTTGCAGTCGACCCGGCGCAGGGCATGCTCGATGCGATGGCTGCCGAAGCCGGGCGGCGGGGCCTCGCCACGATCACCACGGTCCGCGCGCCGGCCGAGCGCTTGCCCTTTGCCGATGCGGCATTCGATGCCGTCGCCTCTCGCTTTTCCGCGCACCATTGGGGTAGTTTGTCGCGAGGGTTGGCAGAGGCACGGCGAGTCTGCCGAACGGGCGCCCTCGCGCTGTTCGCCGATATCGTCGCGCCGCCCACTGCGCTGTGCGATACGCACCTGCAGGCGGTGGAACTGCTGCGCGATCCCAGCCATGTGCGCGACTATAGCCTGGCGGAGTGGACGGCGCATCTCGCCCATGCCGGGTTTGCCGCGGCCGCCATTTACCCGACGCGGCTGCGCATGGATTTCCCGGCATGGACCGCGCGAATGGATACGCCGCCCGACCTGCAGGCCGCCATTCGCATGCTGCAGCACAGCGCGCCGGCTGAAGTGCGCGACCACTTCGCGATCGAGGCCGATGGCAGCTTCACCATCGACAGCATGCTGATCGAGGCGCGCGCGATCTGAAGCCCCCGCCACGGCGTGGGGAAAGCCGCGGTCAGTTGGTCTGGACGGCCTGGTCCGGCTTGGTCGCCTCGGCCGCGACCTTGACCGGGCCGCTGGCCAGCGCCTTGCTGACGATGGCGGTTTCGGGGCAGGTGCGGCCGCACAGCCCCTCGAGCCGGGCGAGGCTGGCGCGGGCCTTGTCGGTCGCGCCCTTTTCCGCGAGCGCCGCGCCTTCGCCGGCGATCGCGGCAAGGTTGTTCGGCTCGCGATCTAGCACATCGCGGTAGTAGTGGATTGCCTTGCCCTGCAGCCCGGCCTGCCGCGAGGCATCGCCCAAAGCAATCAGGATTGCGGCGTTTGCCGGATCGACCGTCAATGCTGACTCGAGACTGTCGGTCGCGGCGTTGACGTTACCGGCGGTGAGCTGGCTGCGCCCCGCATCGAGCAGCGCGGTCGCGCGCGGGTCGACCGGATCGCCGGTACGCGCCGATCCCATGCTGCCATTGACGGCAAGAACGAGGGACAGGGCAACCGCAACCGGCGTATAACGCATCAACCACTCCTTGAACCGGGACTCTTCGCCACGACGATAGACCACCCTCATGGTCCCGGCATCTATCACACCCGCACGATCCGCGCGAAGAAAAACCCGTCCGTCCCGTCATGATACGGAGACAAACGCCAGCCGCCGCCATGCGCCCGCCCCAGCGGCGCCACGACCGGATCGACCCGGAAGCCGGGATGGCGGGCCAGGAACGCCGCCAACCCGTCGGCGCCCTCGGCATCGAGCAGCGAGCAGGTGATGAACCCGATGCGACCGCCCGGCCTCACCAGCCCTGCGGCGACATCGAGCACGCGGGCCTGCATCGCCTGATAGCGCTGGACCGCCGCCGGGGTCAGGCGCCAGCGTGCCTCGGGATTGCGGCGCCAGGTTCCGGTGCCCGAACAGGGCGCATCGACCAGCACCGCATCGGCTTGGCCTTGCCAGTCTGCCAGCGCTTCCGGTTCGCGACCGGGATCGAGCAGGCGGGTTTCGGCCAGGGCGCCTGCCCGCTCTGCGCGTGGCGCAAGGCGTTGCAGCCGGGCGCGGTCGATGTCGCAGGCCAGCAGCCGACCGACGTTGCCCATGGCCGCCGCGAGCGCGAGCGTCTTGCCCCCGGCGCCCGCGCACAGGTCGACCACGCTTTCCCCCGGCATGGCCCCGAGTGCCGCGCAGGCGAGCTGGCTTCCGGTGTCCTGCACCTCGAACAGCCCGTCCGCGAACGCTGGCCAGCTTTCAGCCGCCGTTCCGAGCGGCAGACGCAACCCATGCGGCGCCGCGGTCGTCTCGGCCGCGACAGGCAGGTCGGAGGCCAGGGTATCGCGATCGGTCTTGAGGGTGTTGACGCGAATGTCGAGCGGCGCGCGGCCCAGCAAGGCCGCCTGCTCGTTCGTGTCGAGGCCCGACGCGGCCATCGTGTCGGCCAGCCAGCGCGGCATGACGCCCGCCTCGGCCACAGGCTCTCCTGCCGCAATGGGCGCAGGCCCATAGGTCGAGCCGTCGAATAGCGAAGCGAGCGAAGGATCGTCGATCGCGAGGCGCAGCAGCGCCGCACGGCCGCTCGCCGGCACCTCGCCGCAGGCACGGATCGCCGACCACACCAGCTCGCGGATCGCGCGCCGGTCCTTGGAGCCGACGAACCGGCGCTGGCGGAACCACTCGGCGGCGAGGCGATCGGCCGAAGCCCCCTGCCCGCGCGCCGCCGCGACCACTTGGTCGAGGATATCGATCGCGGCCTGGACCCGCGCGGCGGGCGTCACCGCGTCGGGTAGTTCGGTGCCTCGCGGGTGATCGTCACGTCGTGGACGTGGCTTTCCTTGAGGCCGGCATTGGTGATGCGCACGAACTTGGCATTGGTGCGCAGGTGATCGATCGTGGCGCTGCCGGTGTAACCCATGGCGGCCTTGATCCCGCCGACCAGCTGGTGGACGACGTCCTTGGCCGGGCCCTTGTAGGGCACCTGGCCCTCGATGCCCTCGGGCACCAGCTTCATCGAATCCTTGATGTCCTGCTGGAAATAGCGGTCGGCCGAGCCGCGCGCCATCGCGCCCACCGAACCCATGCCGCGATAAGCCTTGTAGGCGCGGCCCTGGTAAATGAACGTCTCGCCGGGTGCTTCCTCGGTGCCGGCGAGCATCGAGCCGACCATGATCGTGCTGGCGCCCGCGGCCAGCGCTTTCGCCGCGTCGCCCGAGGTGCGCAGGCCGCCGTCGCCGATGACCGGCACGCCCGACTTTTCGGCTTCCTCGGCGCATTCCATGATCGCGGTCAGCTGTGGGACGCCGACGCCCGCGACGATGCGCGTGGTGCAGATCGAGCCGGGGCCGATGCCCACCTTCACGCCATCGGCGCCCGCGTCGATCAGGGCGCGGGTCGCCTCGGCCGTGGCAACGTTGCCGGCAATGACCTGCACGGTGTTGGACAGCTTCTTCACCGCTTCCACGGCGCGCGCCACGTCACGGTTGTGGCCGTGCGCGGTGTCGATGATGACGACGTCGCACTCGGCCTCGACCAGAGCGTGGGTGCGGGCATAGCCCTTCTCGCCCACGGTCGTCGCGGCAGCCACGCGCAGGCGCCCGGCTGCATCCTTGGTGGCGTTGGGATAAGTCACCGACTTCTCGATGTCCTTGACCGTGATGAGGCCGATGCAGCGATAGGCATCGTCGACCACCAGCAGCTTCTCGATCCGGCGCTGGTGCAGCAGGCGGCGCGCTTCGTCGCCGCTGGTGCCGAGCGGCACGGTCGCGAGGTTCTCGTGCGTCATCAACTCGCGCACCGGCTGCGCCTGATTCGCGGCGAAGCGCACGTCGCGGTTGGTGAGAATGCCGACCAGCTTGCCGCTGGCCTCGACGACGGGAATGCCGCTGATGCGGTGCATGCTCATCAGCGCCTGCGCCTCGCCCAGCGTGGCGTCGGGGGCGATGGTGATCGGATTGACGACCATGCCGCTCTCGTAGCGCTTGACCGCGCGAACAGCCGCGGCCTGTTCCTCGATCGTCAGGTTACGGTGAAGCACGCCGATCCCGCCGAGCTGCGCCATCACGATCGCCATGTCGGCCTCGGTCACGGTGTCCATCGCCGCCGACAGCACCGGGATGTTGAGCGCGATGCCGCGGGTCAGGCGCGTGCGCGTATCGGCCTGCGAGGGCACGATGTCGGACTCGGCCGGACGCAGCAGGACGTCGTCGAAGGTGAGGCCGAGGGGGATTTCCATGATGAACGCCACTTCCTGTCCGGGTAGATTCGTGGCGGCCCATGTAATCAAGCCGGGAACCAATGGCTAGGGGGTACGCAGCGTATTCGTCTGCGCCGGCAGCGACCGTGTCGTAGCGCTACCAGGATACACCCGTGTATCCGCGAAGTGGCGGACCAACTCGGTGGTGATGGCGACGTCGTCCGCCATGCCGGCGTAGTTCACCGCGTCCGGCGTGTCCGTGGGGGTGTGGTAGGCGCTGCCCATGAAGGCCTGCAGCCGCGCGGGGTCGCCATAGCTCGTGCTGACCATGATGGCCGGCACGTCGTGCTGCAGGAAAACCCAGCTGTCCTGGCGGCGGACATAGGCGCCCGCGGCAGCGTCGACGGCGGCACCATCGGCCATGCGGCGGCGCATCTGCGACACGACCTTCTCCACGTCGTCGTCGAGCGGCGTCAGCCCCTTGCCGACGATTGCCACTGGCCCGCCGGCGGGTACAAGGCCGGTGCTGTCGACATTGAACGCCGCGACGATCCGCTCGAGCGGGAGCGGCGGGTTTTCGGCGAAGGCGAGCGCGCCGAGCAGGCCCATCTCCTCGCCCGTCGTCGCCAGCACATAGACGTCGCGATCCAGCCCGCTGCCGGGTCCATCGCCCCGGCCGGCGGGATGCAGGATCTGGCGTGCGGCCTCGGTGATCACGGCAAGGCCGCTGGCATTGTCGACCGCGCCCGGGCAGATCGTCCCGTCGGGGCGGCAAGCACCAAAATGATCCCAATGCGCCACGAGAAGCACGGCGCCTGCCTGCGGATTGCGGCCGGGTATCCGCCCGATCAGGTTGTGCGTGCGGATGCGGGTTTCCTTGCTCGTCGCCTCCAGCGTCGCGGTGACACCGATGGGGCGCGGCACGAAATCGGGTTGGCCCGCTTCCTTGCGCAGGGCGTCGAGCGCAGCGCCGGGCTGCGCGGCCGAGCCGCCGAGCAGGCGATCCGCGAACTCGGGCGTGACGAAGGCCTCGATCTCGTTTTCGAGGTGCTCGCCGGGCAGGCTGTTGCCGGCCTTGAGCCTGTTCGCGGCAACGTCGTCGAGGCGGCGCGATCCGTCGAGAACGGTGATGACCGCCATGGCACCGGCATCGAGCAGGCGGCCTGCCGCATCGGGCGCGGACGCGACCACTGGCTTGGCCCTGTCGCCCGCCCTGCCCTTGTCCTTCTCGCGGGCCTTGGCCTCGATCATGCTGTCGAACACCATGGCGATCCGCCCGGCAAGGTCGGTCCGCGAGGGCATCTCGCCCCGGCCTACCACGACGACCGGCGCGTTCTCGACGAGATTGCGGATCCCGGTGGTGAGGACCAGCACGCCCTTGCTATCACCCACGAGGCGATGGTGCCCGCGAACGAACAGGGCGCGCGACATTACCGGCTCGCGCGTGACGAGTTCGACCGGTGCGAACCAAGGGCTGGCCGGGAGGTTGGTGCCCGACTCCATGCCCATGTCGAACCACTGTTTGGCAAGATAGCGCAGCGTGCGGGTTTCGCCCTCGGTGCCGGGCCGGCGTCCGCCGAAGGCCGGGCTTGCCAGCGTCTCGACCTGCGCGCGCAGGGAAGCCTCGATCGTCGGGATGGCATTGCGGGGCGGCACGGAAGCAGGCGGCCGCGCCACACCGGCTTGCGACACGAGTGTCAGCGAAAGGACGGCGGCACCGACGACGGCGGAGCGGAGCGTCCGGCGCCCTGCTCCAGCCCTTGTTCGCGCTCGCTTCATCGATTGCCCCACACGCCCCGTCGCATCGTTCCTGCTGACAAAACCCTTTGCGCGGCGCAAGTTCCCGAACTGCAAAATACCGTCAATCCCACTAGATGACGGGTCGGGCGTGGCGACCCGGACACAGCGCCGCAGGGTTTGCTGCGTGGGGGCTGGAACATTCCGCGTTGCCGAGGCTTGCCATCCACGCGATCCGGGCAAAGATACCGACATGTGCAGCCCGGCGCAGCGCTCAAGAGGGACCAGGATAGATGCGGCTCGACGACTACGACAATTCGATCGATGTAGAGGACCAGCGCGGCCGGGGCGGCGGTTTCTCGCTCGGCGGTGGTGGTGGCGGAGGCGGCTTTCCGCTTGGCCTGATCCTCAGCCTCGTCGGCTCGCGCTTTGGCATCATCGGCATCATCCTTGTCGTGGGCGCATCGTTCCTGTTCGGCGGCCTGCCGCACCATCTGACCGCCCCCGTCGGCGACACGCCGTCGCAGCAGGTCGGCCAGCCCGGTGGCGAAACGCTGGCGCAGGCCTGCGACGTCAACGCCTTCAGCCATGAAAGCTGCAACGCGCTGTCCTCGCTCAACAAGACCTGGAAGCCGCTGCTCGCCGCCAGCCAGGTCCAGTTCCGCGCGCCCAAGCTGGTGTTCTATTCGAGCCAGGGCTCGTCGGGTTGCGGCGCCGCGCAGAGCGCGATGGGCCCGTTCTATTGCCCCAGCGACCAGGGCATCTACATCGACACCGACTTCTATACCGAGCTCGACAAGAAGCTCGGGGCTGGCGGCGATTTCGCACGCGTCTACGTCATGGCGCACGAATATGGCCACCACGTCCAGAACCTCGTCGGCACATCGGACAAGGTGACGCGGGCGCAGCGCAGCAACCCGTCCTCGGCCAACCCGCTGTCGGTGCGGCTCGAGCTGCAGGCGGACTGCTACGCCGGCGTATGGGCGGCACAGAACCGCGCGCGGATCGAGGCGGGCGACGTCGAGGAAGGCCTGCGCGCCGCGCACCAGATCGGCGACGACACCTTGATGGCCGCGGCCGGCCGCACCCCGGTGGAGGCTGCTTTCACGCACGGCAGCGCCGCGCAGCGCATGGCCTGGCTGCGCAAGGGCCTCGACAGCGGTGACCCGGCAAGCTGCAACACCTTCGCGCAAGGCGCGGTGCAGTAATCGATCGCGGAACAATGCCCCGGTTGCGGCGTATTGCGGCAAACCGGGGAGTTTTCACGATGACCGCTTTCAAATCCGCATTTTCCATCGCCGCTGCCGGCATGCTGGCCATGGTCGGCCAATCGGCCCTCGCGCAGACCGCCGTCTCGCCCAAGGACGCCAAGGTTGGTGATGTCGCCGCCACGCCGCTCGAGACGGTGAACCTCAAGAAGCAGGACATCCCGCCGATCCTGCTCAATGCGCGTCAGGCGCCTTACACGCTGTCGGGCCTCAAGACCTGCGCCGCGCTCACCGGCGAGATCCGTCGCCTCGACGCCGCGCTCGGCGACGACATCGACATCGCCGACTACACCAAGGGCGGCATGAAGGCGGGCAATACCGCCAAGTCGATCATCGGCGGTCTCATCCCGTTCGGCGGCGTCATCCGCGAAGTCACCGGTGCTAACGAGAGCCAACGCCAGTGGCAGGTTGCGCTCTACGCCGGCACCGCACGCCGCTCGTTCCTTAAGGGCATCGGCCAGTCGAAGGGCTGCCCCTACCCCGCCCGCGCCGCCCGCGCGAGCGATGCCAAGATGATCGCCGCCAATCGCGCCCGCGAGGAAGCTGCCGCCGAAGCCGCCAAGCAGCAGGCCAAGGAAGACCGCCGCCGCCGCTGAGGCCGGTTTTCAGCCTGACGACATGAAAAAGGCCGGAGCGTCGCCGCTCCGGCCTTTTTGTTGTTCGGTGAAGACCGTGGCTCAGTACACGCGGGCCTTGGGCTTGATGTACTGCACGTCGTCGGTCAGCGTGAACTCGTGCACCGGGCGGTAGTCGAGCTTGATGTCGCCGCTCTTGCCTCCCCAGCCGTCGAACCAGCCCACGGTGTGCTTCATCCAGTTGGCGTCGTCGCGGTTCGGGAAGTCCTCGTGCGCGTGGGCGCCGCGGCTTTCCTTGCGGTTGTATGCCGAATGCATGGTGACCGAGGCCTGGGCAATCAGGTTGTCGAGTTCCAGCGTTTCCACCAGGTCCGAGTTCCAGATCAGCGAACGATCCGAAACGCCGATGTCCTGCATCTGCGCATAGATCTGCGTCAGCTTTTCCTTGCCCTCGGCCATCAGTTCGTCGGTGCGGAACACCGCCGCGTGCTGGCTCATCGCGCGCTGCATCTCGGTGCGGATCTTCGCGGTCGGCGAGCCGCCCTTGGCGTTGCGGAAGTGGTCGAGGCGGGTCAGCGCGAGGTCGGCGCTGTCCTTGGGCAGCGAAGCGTGCGCGGTGCCCGGCTTGATCAGTTCCTTGAGGCGCAGGCCGGTGGCGCGGCCGAACACGACGAGGTCGATCAGCGAGTTCGAGCCGAGGCGGTTGGCGCCATGGACCGATACACAGGCCGCTTCACCCACCGCGAACAGGCCGGGGACGACCGTCTCGGGGTTGCCGTCGGCACCGATCGTCATGACCTCGCCGTGATAGTTCGTCGGGATACCGCCCATGTTGTAGTGGACGGTGGGCACGACCGGCAGCGGCTGGCGCGTGAGGTCGACACCGGCGAAGATCTTGCCGCTCTCGGTGATCCCGGGCAGACGCTCGCCCAGCACCTTGGCGTCGATGTGGTCGAGGTGCAGGAAGATATGGTCCTTGTGCGGACCGACGCCGCGGCCTTCGCGGATTTCCAGCGCCATCGAGCGCGAGACGACGTCGCGGCTGGCAAGGTCCTTCGCGGAAGGCGCATAGCGCTCCATGAAGCGCTCGCCCTCGGAGTTGGTGAGATAGCCGCCCTCGCCGCGCGCACCCTCGGTGATGAGCACGCCCGCGCCGTAGATGCCGGTCGGGTGGAACTGCACGAATTCCATGTCCTGCAGCGGCAGGCCGGCGCGCAGCACCATGCCGCCACCGTCGCCGGTGCAGGTATGGGCCGAAGTCGCCGTGAAGTAGCAGCGACCGTAGCCGCCGGTGGCAAGCACCACGGCATGGCTGCGGAAGCGGTGGATCGAGCCGTCGTCCATGCACAGCGCGATGACGCCGCGGCATTCACCGTTCTCCATGATCAGGTCGATCGCGAAGTATTCGATGAAGAAGTCGGCGTCGTACTTCAGGCTCTGCTGGTACAGGGCGTGGAGCATGGCGTGGCCGGTACGGTCGGCAGCAGCGCAGGTGCGCTGCACCGGCGGGCCTTCGCCCATGTTCTGCATGTGGCCGCCGAACGGGCGCTGATAGATCGTGCCGTCGGGGTTGCGGCTGAACGGCACGCCGGCATGCTCGAGTTCGTAGACCGCGGCCGGGGCTTCACGCACCATGTATTCGATGGCGTCCTGGTCGCCCAGCCAGTCCGACCCCTTGACGGTGTCGTACATGTGCCAGGTCCAGTGGTCCGGCGTGTTGTTCTGCAGCGAGGCGGCGATGCCACCCTGAGCCGCGACGGTGTGCGAACGGGTCGGGAAGACCTTGGTGATGCACGCGGTGCGCAGGCCGGCCTGGGCCGCGCCCATCGTGGCGCGCAGGCCCGAACCGCCGGCGCCGACGACGACGGTGTCGTAGGTATGGTCGATGATCTTGTACGGAGCAGTCATGGCTCAGGCGCCCCCGAGTGCAATGCGGATGATCGAGACGATGCCGAACACGGCAGCGGCGGCGGGCACGATGTTGACGAGCATCCACGCGGCGACCTTGCCGCCTTCTTCGTGGATGTAGTCCTCGAGCATGACCTGCACGCCGAGGCGCGCGTGATACAGCGTGTTGAGGACCAGCAGCACCAGCATGGTCGCCGAGAGCGGCTTGGCCGCCCAGGTGTGCAGTGTCACGTAGTCGTGCGCGGGCAGCAGCGCGAGGCTGACGCCGAGGAAGGGAATGAGAATGAGGTTGCCCACCGCCGTCAGGCGCTGTGCAAGCCAGTGGTGCGTGCCGGCGTGGCTGGAACCCAGCCCGCGGACGCGACCGATCGAAGTGCCGTTACCCATGCAAACCTCCGAAATTGTGCGTGCCGGCGCTCAGCGCAGCAGCACGAAACCCCAGGACAGGGCGGTAAGACCGACAGAAACGATCAGCGTGAAGACCGACCAACGGGCATTGGCCGAAAGTTCGTATCCGACGCCGATGTCGAGCACGAGGTGACGGATGCCCGACGCGGCATGCTGGAAGAACGCCCAGGTCAGGCCGACGAGGACGATCTTGCCGAGGATCGCGGTGATCGACGACAGGCCGCCGGCGGCGCCCGTCCAGACGTAGGTCATGAAGGTCTCGTAGGCCTCGGGACCGCTGGCGATCGAACCCAGCCACCACAGCAGGAGCGACAGGCCGACGAAGGCCATGCCGTTGCCGGTCACGCGGTGGAGGATCGAGACCAGCATGGCCGGACCCCAGCGCCAGATCTGGAGGTGCGGCGAAAGTGGCCGGTTGCTGCGCGCCAGCGCCATGGAACTTCCCCTTCTTCTCGCAAAAACGGCGACCGTCGAACGGGTCACCCGTCGTATCGAGTCGCTATTAGTCGAAAAGCCCCCGGGTGCAAGCCGGCGAACGGGCATGCCGCCAAACGCCGCACATTCGTATGTTGTCCTGCGGCAGGATACCGACCAAAGTGCAGCCGATGCACCGATTCCCGACTTTCGCAACCGCGCTCGCGGCGCTTGGCGTCCCTGCGCTTTTCGCCATGGCAACGCTGCCCGCCAGCGCCGCCGCCCGGCCCGCTACCGCAGGCCCCATGCCAACGCTGGCGACAGCATGCGAGGGGCGCGATGCGTGGGATGCCCCGGCTCCGCCGCAGCGCATCTTCGGCAATACCTGGTACGTCGGGACCTGCGGGATCAGCGCCGTGCTGGTCACCTCGACCGCCGGGCACATCCTCGTCGACGGCGGCGTGCCCGAAGCGGCGCCACTGGTGCTGGCGAACATCCGCGCAGCCGGCTTTCGCCCGCGGGACGTGCGCTGGATCGTCTCCAGCCACGAGCATTGGGACCATGCCGGCGCGCTCGCCGCGCTCAAGCGGGCGACTGGCGCGCGGCTTGCGTTGCGCGCGCCCTCGGCAAAGGCCTTGGCAAGCGGCACGGTGCCCGCCGGCGATCCGCAGGCCGCAGGCCTGCGGCCATCCCCCGCCGTCATGGCCGATCGCATCGTTGATGATGGAGCCGTGGTCTCGGTCGGCCCCTTGCGGCTGACCGCCCACGCGACCCCGGGCCATTCGCCCGGCTCGACAAGCTGGACGTGGCGCAGTTGCGCTGGGGCAGACTGCCGCGCGATGGCCTATGCCGACAGCGTCACCGCGCTCGCCAGCGGGTCGTGGCGCTTTTCCGACCACCCGGCCTATGTCGCGTCATTCCGTCGCGCGCTGACGACGGTTGCGGCGTTGCCATGCGACATCCTGATGACACCGCATCCCGAAGCCTCCGATCTTTTCGCGCGGCTGGCGCACGGCACGCCGCCCCGCGATCCAGGCGCCTGCCGTGCCTATGCCGCGCGCGGTGCGGCACGGCTGGACGAGACTCTTGCCAAGGAGGCCGGCGCGCCGCAAAAGCCCGCGCCATGAGCTGGAAAATCACCATCCTCGCCCCGCGCCCGGTTATCGAGGCTGCGCTCATCGCGCATGAGGACGCCTTCGACTGGGACGCCGGCATCGTCATCGCGGGGAGCGAGATCGCCGAGGACAAGCCCGAGGACTGGCAGCTCGAGGCCTGGATGGCCGAGGAGCCGGGCGAAGACGAGCGCGCCGCGATCGCCGCACTCTTCGCCGATGGGGCGCCCGACATGCAGGTCGAGAAGCTGCCCGAGGAAGACTGGGTCACGCTGAGCCAGCAAGGCGTCGAGCCGATCCTCGAGGGGCCGTTCCACGTCCACACCCCCGAATATCCGCCGCGCGACGAACCCGGCCTGCGCAACCTGCTGATCCCGACGAGCCAGGCGTTCGGCACCGGCCAGCACGCGACCACGGCGGGCTGCCTCGCGATGCTGGCACGCATGAAGGCCAGTGGCGCGGTCGTGCGCAACCTTGCCGACATCGGCACGGGCACCGGCCTGCTGGCCTTTGCCGGACTGCATCTCTGGCCCCGCGCCCACGCCGTGGCCAGCGACATCGACGCGGTCTGCGGCCCGGTGGTGGCCACCAATGCCGATGCCAACGGCGTTCCCCTGGGTGATGGCCCCGGGAAGCTCGCCATGGTTATCGCGCCGGGAATGGATCACCCGCTGCTGAAGCTCGCCGCGCCGTACGACCTGCTGATCGCCAACATCCTCGCGGGTCCGCTGATCGAACTGGCGCCAGCCTTCGCCGCGGCCGTGCGGCCGGGCGGTCACGTGCTGCTGGCGGGTCTGCTGGCGACGCAGGAACGCGCGGTGCGCGCCGCCTATGCGCGCGCCGGCTTGCGCCTAGCCGCACGGCAGGTCCGCGGGGACTGGTCGATCCTGTGGCTGCGCCGCCGCGCCGCAACCCGCATCCGTGCCAGCAAGCCGGGCGTGCTGCCGACGTGGTCGCAAAAGTGGTGAACGCGGCTTGCTGCGTCGGAGCCGCCCGTTCGTGAAGCCCGACGGCAACCCGATCACCCCCGCCGGGCTCGCGGCGCTGCGCACGCGCTACGACCATCTGCTCGGCACCGAGCGCCCGGCGATCGTCGAGATCGTCAGCTGGGCGGCAGGCAATGGCGATCGCTCGGAGAACGGCGACTATCTCTATGGCCGCAAGCGCATGCGCGAGATCGACCGCGAGCTGGCATTCCTTGCACGGCGCATGAAGGCGGCGCGCGTCGTCGACCCCGCCCGGCAGGAGGATCGCACGCGCGTCCTGTTCGGGGCAACGGTGGAGATCGCCGACGAGGACGACAACCGCCGCACGTTGACGCTGGTAGGCGACGACGAGCAGGATGCCTCGCGCGGGCTGATCGGCTGGGGCGCACCGATCGCGCGGGCGCTGCGCGGCGCCCGGGTGGGAGATCTGCGGATCGTGCGCTTGCCGGCCGGCGAAAAGGAGTGGGAAATCATGGCGATCGACTATCCGGTGCCGGCATGAGCGATCAACGACCCCAGCCGCTGCTCAGGGGACGCTACTTCGTGCTGCGCCATGGCGAGACCGTCTACAACGCGGCGAAGCGACTGCAGTCGAACGCGATGCATACGCCGCTGACTCGCCAGGGCTGCGAGCAAGCGACGATGATGGGCCAGGCGCTGCGCGGGGAACTGGGCGAGCGCCCTCAGGTGCGGCTGCACATCTCCGACACCGGCCGCGCGCTGCAGACGGCCTCGCTCATCGCCGAGGAACTCGGGATCGACTGGTTCGCCGCCAGCCGCACGCCCGACCTGTTCGAGATCGACATGGGATCGTGGTGTGGACGCGGTTACGACGACGTCGAGGCCGACCACGGGCCGATCACGCTGGCCGACCACCTGCTGCGCCCGGCGCCCGATGGCGAGGATTACGTCGCGATCGCCGCGCGCCTGACGCGCTGGATCGACGCGGTGCGCGATGCCGGCGAGGATCGCGGCGATCATATCGTCGTCATGCACGGCATTTCCAGCCGCGTGCTCCGCGGGTTGCTCGCGGGGCTGCCGCCCCATACCGAACACCATGCCCCCATCGCGCCCTCGCTGGTCCAGGGGTCGATCGCGCTGATCGAGGATGGTGTCGAGACCGTGTTCTTCGGCTCGGCCCGCGGGACGGAACACGCCTGATGGCCGAGATCGTCAACCTGCGCATGGCGCGCAAGGCCAAGGCACGGCGCGACGCGGACGTACAGGCCGCCAGTAATCGCGCCAAGTTCGGACGGACGCGCGCGCAGAAGGCGGCCGATGACGCGGCCCGCGATGCCCTCGCCCGCCATGTCGATGCCCACGCCCTGCGCAACGAGGGGGACGCCTGATGCGCACGACCAGCGAAGGCGCGACCGTACGGCTCTATTACCTGGGCGATGGGCCCGAGATCGGAACGGCCGAAACGCTGTTCTACGGACCGCTCGGCGAGGCCATGGTGCTTGCCGCGCAGCAGCCCGAAGAGGTGCAGGATGGGCTGTTCATCGCCACTGACAACGACGTGATCGCATGGCGCGACTTGTCCGAGGGCTGATCGCCGCTTCCCTCGTCGCATGGGCCATTCCGGCATCCGCCCGCGACTCGCTCGGGGTGTGGAACGAGTGGGGCGCCTTTCGCGATCCCGCCGTGCCACGTTGCTATGCCATCGCCATGGCGGCCGCAGGGGGGCGCAACCGCGAACTCGTGCCGTTCATGACGGTTGGCACCTGGCCGCGTCGCAACATCCGCGGCGAAGTGCACTGGCGGCTGTCGCATCGCATCGCACCCGGCAGCAAGGTGACCGCCACGCTCGACGGCGAGAGCTTCGCCGTTATGGCAGCCGAGGCGAGCGCTTGGGCGCAGGACCGGCGGATGGACGCAGCCATCCTTGCCAAGCTGCGCTCCGCACCTGCGTTGACCATTGCCGGAAAGAGCCGCGACGGCCGCACGTTTCGCGACACATACCCCTTGCGCGGTGCGGCGTCCGCGCTCGACGCAGCGACGCTGGGCTGCGCGGGTCTCTGAACTAACGAAACGGGCCGGAAGGTCTCCCTCCCGGCCCGTCTGCGTCAAACCATCAGCATGCGATCAGAAGCGCAGGCCGTAGCTGGCGACGACCTGGTGACGGTCGGTGTCGACGTCGAAGCGGTCGCTGGTGTTGCCGTCGAAGTTGAAGTTCGCGCGGCTGTAGTTCGAGTAGCGATACTCGATGCGGCCGTAGGTCTTCGGGCTGAAGGCATATTCCACGCCGCCGCCGACGCGGTAGCCGTCGGTGGTGATGCGGTAGTCTTCGGTGCTGTCACCAGTGCCGTTGCGGCCCTGGAGCTTGTAGCTGGCGTTGGTGTAGCCACCCTTCACGTAGACCAGCGCCTTGGGCGAGACGGCGTAACCGACGCGCGCACCGACGTAGAGGTCACGACCGGCATCGACGCGGCCGAGGTTGAAGGTGTTGGGCTCGACCGTGCGGCGGTAGCTGGCAGTGCTGCCGGTCACTTCACCGTCGATGCCGACAACCAGATTGGAACCGACCGGCACGTCGTAGCCGATCTCGCCACCGTAGAGCATGCCGTTGATCGACTGCTTCTGGTTGCGGGTGTTGTCATTGTCGACCGAGCTGCCGGAACGGCTAACGTCATAGCCGAGCACTGCGCCGACGCGCGGGCCCGAGAACGTGCGGTTCGGCATTTCCGGCGTACCTGCAGTGTCCTGCGCGAAGGCGGGAGCGGCAACGGCGAGGGCCGAGGCGGCAGCCAGGCTGGCGATCATGATCTTCATAAAACATACTCCATGCGAACTGTTCTGGTCTTGCCGGCCGATCACCGAAACCTTGCGAGGTTCCATTTTGGCGATCGGTGTTGTGCGACCCGACAGACAGCCAAGGAACGGCGCGGCGGCCCGATAAGTTTCATGAACGTGACACAACAAGATGCTGTGGCATCTTTGCAACAGCCATCCCGCAGACCGGCGCGCATGAGGCATCGACGCCACCACTGGCGATTTTCCGATAAATGCGTATATGGCGCGGGATGAACGCCCCCATTTCGCCTGTTGCGGAGAGCCCCGCCTCCCCATCGACCTCGATGCCGACCTCGATGCCGATCCCCGGTCATGTCGATCCCGTGCCCGTGCCGCGCGACGTCACGCCGCGCAGCGATGGCAAGGTCGATCTCATCGGCCTGCCCCGCCCGCGCATCGCCGAACTCTTTGCCGCAGCCGGGCTCGACGCCAAGGCCGCCAAGCTGCGTGCCAAGCAGGTATTCCACTGGCTCTATCATCGCGGCGTGACCGAGTTCGAGGCGATGACCGACATCGCCAAGACCATGCGCCCCTGGCTGGCCGACCGTTTTGTCATCGGCCGGCCCGACGTGGTCGAGGCGCAAGTCTCGACCGATGGGACGCGCAAGTGGCTGCTGCGCACCTCCGATGCGCACGATTATGAAATGGTGTTCATCCCCGATGCGGATCGCGGCACGCTCTGCGTGTCGAGCCAGGTCGGCTGCACGCTCAACTGCCGCTTCTGCCACACCGGCACGATGCGCCTGGTCCGCAACCTGACGCCGGGCGAGATCGTCGGGCAGGTCATGCTCGCGCGTGACGCGCTGGGCGAATGGCCCAAGGGCTCGATGGCCGGCCTCGACCTCGACGAGGAAGAAGGCACCTACACCTCGGACGGGCGCCTGCTCACCAACATCGTGATGATGGGCATGGGCGAACCGCTCTACAATTTCGACAACGTGCGCGATGCGCTCAAGCTGGTGATGGACGGCGACGGCCTCGCGCTGTCCAAGCGCCGCATCACGCTCTCGACGGCCGGCGTCGTGCCGACCATGGCGCGCGCGGGCGAAGAGATCGGGGTGAACCTAGCCGTCTCGCTCCACGCGGTGACCAAGGATGTGCGTGACGAGATCGTGCCGATCAACCGCAAGTACGGGCTGGAAGAACTGCTCCAGGCCTGCGCCGATTATCCCGGTGCGAGCAACGCGCGGCGCATCACGTTCGAATACGTGATGCTCAAGGATCGCAACGACAGCGACGACGATGCGCGCGAACTGGTGCGCCTCCTCAAGCACTACAAGCTGCCGGCCAAGGTCAACCTGATCCCGTTCAACCCCTGGCCGGGCGCTCCTTACGAATGCTCGACGCCCGAGCGCATCAAGCGCTTCGCCGAGATCGTGTTCGAGGCGGGCATCTCCGCCCCGGTGCGCACTCCGCGCGGCCGCGATATCGACGCCGCGTGCGGCCAGCTCAAGACCGCCGCCGAAAAGCGCAGCCGTGCCGAACTTGACCGGCTGGCCGCGGAAAAGCAGGCCGCGCTAGGCTGAAGATCCTCCCTCCGCCCCGCGGGGGGAGGTGGCCGCCGCAGGCGGTCGGAGGGGGGGCGGCGTTTTGTCCGCTACGGCGGATCGAACATGCCCTCCCCCGACCCCTCCCGCAGGCGGGAGGGGAGAGCGGGCACAAAAAAGGGGCGGGAGCCAAGCGCTCCCGCCCCTTTTTTGCGTCCTTATTCGACGATCAGTCGAGCAGCGCGCGGATCTTGGCGATCAGCTTCTGGATGCGCTCGGCCGCCTCGGTAAAGGTTTCCACGTCGGCACGGTTGTTGTTGCCGCGCGCTTCCTTGGCGGATTCAAGGTAGCCTTCGAGATCGACCTCGAGCGCGTCGACGATCATCTCGCCCTCGTCTTCGGTCAGCGTCAGCTTGATGGTCTTGTCCACTGCAATATCCTCTTGATCGATCTTACGCTGCCACGCCGTGGCAGTGCTTGTACTTCTGGCCCGAGCCGCAGGGGCACGGGGCGTTGCGATTGATGCCCTGGCCGGCATAGGGGTCTTCGCCCGCAACCGGCGCGGCCGCCGCGGCGCCGTAACCGCCACCCATCGCGCCGAGCATCGCCGCCGCGCCCGGAACCTGCGGCGTGGCGTCGTTTTCGCCGGTGAACGGGTCGATGTGGCTGGTCAGGAAATCGGGCAGTTCGGGCAGGGTAAAATCCTGCATCGGCTGCATCTGGATCTCGCTGATCATCAGGATGCGCGTCACGTCCTCGCGGATCGCGTCGAGCATCTTCTCGAACAGGCCGAAGGCTTCCTGCTTGTATTCGTTGATCGGCGTCTTCTGCGCATAGGCGCGCAGGAACACCACCTGGCGCAGCGCGTCGAGCGTCGCCAAGTGTTCCTTCCAGTGGTGGTCGAGCCGCTCGAGCAGGATGGACTTCTCGAGGTTGCCCCACGAGTCCTTGTCCACCGTGTCGAGCTTGGCTGCCATGTGCGCATCGGCCAGCGCGATCAGGCGCTCGGCGATGAGGTCCGGCTCGATCGCGTCTTCTTCCAGCCAGTGGTCGAACGGCGGGGTCAGGCCCAGCACGTCGGCTGTGCGCTCGGCAAGGCCGGCCATGTTCCACTGCTCGGGATAGGAGCCGGCGGGGCAGGCATCGGCGACCATCGCGTTGATCGTGTCGTGGCGCATGTCGATCACCACGTCGTCCACCGCGCCCGCGTCCATGATGTCGGCGCGCTGCTCGTAGATGACCTTGCGCTGGTCGTTCATCACGTCGTCGTATTCGACGACCTGCTTGCGGATGTCGTAGTTGCGCGCCTCGACCTTCTTCTGCGCGGTCTCGATCGCCTTCGACAGCCACTTCGACCCGATCGCCTCGCCATCAGCGAGGTTCGAGTTCATCATGCGGGCGAACAGCGTGTCCGGCCCGAAGATGCGCAGGAGGTCGTCCTCGAGGCAGAGGTAGAATTTCGACAGGCCGGGGTCGCCCTGGCGGCCCGAACGGCCGCGCAGCTGGTTGTCGATGCGGCGGCTTTCGTGGCGCTCGGTGCCGATGACGCACAGGCCGCCGGCCTCGAGCACCTTGGCACGCTGCACCTCGATCTCGGCGGCGATGCGCGCGATCGCGGCATCGCGTTCCGGCCCCTCGGGCATGTCGCGCAGCTCGTCCTCGACGCGGAATTCGAGGTTGCCGCCCAGCTTGATGTCAGTACCGCGACCGGCCATGTTCGTGGCGATCGTCACCGCGCCAAGGCCGCCGGCCTGCGCGACGATGTGCGCCTCCATCTCGTGGAAGCGGGCGTTGAGCACCGCGTGCTTGACGCCTTCGCGGGTCAGGAACTCGCTCAGCAGTTCCGACTTCTCGATCGACACGGTGCCGACCAGCACCGGCTGGCCGATCTCGTGCTTCTCGCGGATCAGGCGCGCGATGGCGGCGAACTTGTCGTTGGTGTTCTTGTAGAACTCGTCGTCCTCGTCGATCCGGCGCACCGGCACGTTGGTCGGAATCGAGACGACGTTCATCTTATAGATGTCGAAGAATTCGGGCGCCTCGGTCGCGGCGGTGCCGGTCATGCCCGAAAGCTTGGGATACATGCGGAAGTAGTTCTGGAAGGTGATCGAGGCCATCGTCTGGTTCTCGGGCTCGATCTTGACGCCTTCCTTGGCCTCGACCGCCTGGTGCAGGCCGTTCGACCAGCGCCGGCCGTCCATCATGCGGCCGGTGAACTCGTCGATGATGACGACCTTGTCGTCCTTGACGATGTAGTCGATGTCACGCTTGAACATGACATTGGCCTTGAGCGCCTGGTCGAGGTGGTGGACCACCATCGTGTTCTCGACGTCGTAGAGGTTGGTGCCGACCAGCAGCCCCGCCGTTTCCAGCGCGCGCTCGACCCACTCGACGCCGTCTTCGGTGAGCGTGATGCTCTTGGTCTTCTCGTCCGCCTCGTAGAGCGAGGGGTCGATCGTCTTCACCACCGCGTCGACCGAGATATAGAGGTCGCTCTTGTCGTCGGTCGGGCCGGAGATGATCAGCGGGGTGCGTGCCTCGTCGATCAGGATCGAGTCGACCTCGTCGACGATCGCGTAGTTGAAGGCGCGCTGCACCATCTGGCTGCGCTCGTGCTTCATGTTGTCGCGCAGGTAGTCGAAGCCGAGCTCGTTGTTGGTCGCGTAGGTGATGTCGGCCTCGTAGGCCTCACGCCGCTCATACTCGTTGAGGTTCGGCACGATCACGCCGACCGTCAGGCCGAGGAACTTGTAGAGCACGCCCATGGTCTCAGCGTCACGCTTGGCGAGGTAGTCGTTGACGGTCACGACGTGAACGCCCTTGCCCTCGAGCGCGTTGAGATAGACCGCCAGCGTCGCGACCAGGGTCTTGCCCTCGCCGGTGCGCATTTCAGCGATCTCGCCGCGATGGAGCACGATGCCGCCGATCATCTGCACGTCGAAGTGGCGCATGCCCATGGTACGGGTGGCCGCCTCGCGCACGGTGGCGAAGGCTTCGGGCAGCAGGTCGTCTAGCTTTGTGCCGGCTTCCAGCTGGGCGCGAAACTTGACGGTCTGGCCAGCCAGTTCTTCGTCACTCATCGCCTGGACGGCGGGTTCGAAGGCGGAAATTTGCTTGACCAGCTTGTCGAGCGACTTGACGTAGCGGTCGTTGGACGAACCGAAGAGGGACTTGGCGAGGGCGCCGAACATGGCGGGTGGTTCCTGTCTGTCGAAGTATGGGGCGCGAACGCCGGCGCCGGTCAGGCGCTTCGGGCGGCAAACGCAGATGTCGGGATTTGGTGCCGGCGAAATCACGCCGGCAGGTCAGGCTGTTCCGGCGCGCTATTCGCGGGCGCGGTCGGAACGCTGCGTGGCGGCAAAGCCCAGTGCGACCGGCTCGAGCACCGGGTGCGGCGCCTGCTGCGCGACATGGAAACTGGGCCGGGCAGCCTCGACGCGCGCGGCCTGGACCACGCAATGCACGGCCACCGGCACGAGGGCCGTGCCCACATGCTGCGGCCCGGCCACCTCGGTGCGCGGCACGGCATTCGCCGCCTCCGGCAGGGAAAGGCCGCTGAGCAGCGCAAACAGGACGAGCAGAAACCGCATCGCGAGCCGAGATAGGGAACGGCTCGCCGCACGTAAAGTGCAAACGGCAGATGCCGCATACGACACGGCGGCGCTCCGAACGGCGCCGGCCTCTACCTGTCAGCGCACGTCATCGACCGTGAGGGTGAAAGTCGCCGTCACGCGGCGCGCCACAGGCTTGCCCGCCGCATCGCGCGGAATGGGGAATTGCTTGCCGGCAGGGCATTCGATCAGCCCGGTACCTGGTCCCGCCGTCCGGTGATTGCCCTCGTTGTCGACGCCCTCACACCCCGCGACCGTGCCATCGGCCGCAATCGTGTAGATAAGTTGCTGGCGATAGGGCGTCGGCATCCGCGGTTCGCCGGAATCCGGGCTTTTCTGCCAAAGGACGCTGTTCGAATAAGTGCCGGGCACGGGCTTGCCGGCGTGCATCGCGGGGACAAACGCGGCGCGCTCACGAAGCAGCCGGCAGGTTGCGGCATCGAGTTCGGCGTGGCCGCTGCTTTGGGTAATCGTGCAATCCATGACTTTGCCCGAGGCATCGACGGCCAGCTGGAATTGAGTCGTGCCGCTGGCATAGGGATCGCTGGTGTGGGGATAGTCGTTTGCCGTAACCCAGCCGCCGGGATTTCCCGATGGCTGCGGTGGCGAGTCCGGCAAAGCGGGCGTCGCTGCCGCAGCTACAAGTGCCGGGGCCGCCAGAAATGTCAGACCGCCAACGGCGGATAGGCCCCGCCCCATCATAGTCATTGCCGCACCCCCCTGATTTTCTGCAATGACCGGGATGAATGCGAGCCTTGGCCCTGTCAACGCGTGTTCACACCGTTTCGAAAGCCGACGGCGCCGTGGACGAGCGCATCGCAAATCGCTAGGCACCCGCCCCATGTCGGACGCCACTTCCCCGCTCGCCACGCCCTTCCCCGCCCTGCCCGCGATCGCCGGTGTGACACCGCGCATTGCCCGCGCTGGATACAAGGACTGGGGTCGCTGCGACCTGACGTACGTGGAGCTGGCCGAGGGCACTGCCGTAGCCGGCGTCTTCACGCGCAACGTCTGTTGCTCGTCCGAGGTCGAGATCGGCCGGCAGAACCTGGCCCAGGGCCGTGCCCGGGCGTTGGTGGTCAATGCCGGCAATTCCAACGCTTTTACCGGCTATCGCGGACGCGAGGCCGTCGAGGCGATCATGGGCCAGGTCGCGGCCCACGCCGGTTGCGCGCGCGAGGAGGTCTTCGTCTCGTCCACCGGGGTCATCGGCGTGCCGCTGCCCAAGGATAAAGCGCGCGCCGGGATCGAGGCCGCGCTGGTCGCGGCGCCGTGCACCTGGCAGGAAGCGGCCGAGACCATCGGTACCACCGACACCTTCGCCAAGGGCTCGACCGCCACGGCGATCGTTGGCGATACCACCGTCACGCTGTCGGCGATCATCAAGGGCTCGGGCATGATTGCGCCCGACATGGCAACGATGCTGGGCTACGTCTTCACCGATGCCGCGGTCAGCCCCGCGTATCTGCAGGAATGCCTCTCGGCCGCCAACGAACGCACGTTCTCGTGCATCACGGTCGACAGCGACACCTCGACCAGCGACACCGTGCTGGCCTTCGCCACCGGCAAGGCCGGCAACGCACGCATCAGCAGCCGCAGCGACACGGGCGGCGAGGCGTTCGCCGCGGCGATCGAACAGGTCTGCCGCGAGCTGGCGCATCTCGTAGTCAAGGATGGCGAAGGCGCGCAGAAGTTCATCGCGGTCAGCGTCTCGGGCGCGGTGAGCGACGCCAGCGCGCGCCGGGTCGGCCTTGCCATCGCCAACTCGCCGCTGGTCAAGACCGCCATCGCCGGCGAGGATGCCAACTGGGGCCGCGTCGTCATGGCCGTGGGCAAGGCGGGCGAACCTGCCGACCGTGACCGGCTGTCGATCGGCTTTGGCGGAACCTGGGCGGCGCGCGACGGCCAGCCGCTGGCCGATTACGACGAGACGCCGGTCGCCGCGCACCTCAAGGGCCGCGAGATCTCGATCGAGGTCGATCTCGGCCTCGGCGAGGGCCGCGCGACGGTGTGGACCTGCGACCTGACGCACGGCTATATCTCGATCAACGCCGACTACCGGAGCTGAGCCGCGATGCTGGTAATCTGGGGGCGCATCAACTCGCACAACGTCAAGAAGGTGATGTGGGGCGCGATCGAATGCGGCCTCGCCTACGAACGGCGCGAGATGGGCGGCTCCTTCGGCTACACGCCGGAGTATCTGGCGAAGAACCCCAATCGCCTCGTGCCGATGATCGAGGATGGCGAGGTCGCCGTCTGGGAATCGAACGCGATCCTGCGCTATCTGGCGGCGGCGCATGCGCCGGCGCTGTGGCCTGCCGATCCCGCCGCGCGGGCGATGGGCGACCAGTGGATGGACTGGCAGTTCCTCTACGCCGATGCGCAACGCGATGCGTTCCTGGGCTGCGTGCGCGGCGGCAAGGATGGCAGCGATCCCGTGGTGGCGAAATCGGCCGAGACCTGCGCCGCGCTGATGGCGATGCTCGATGACCGGTTGGCGCGCACGCCGTTCCTGACCGGCACGGCCTTCGGCATCGCCGACATCCCGATGGGCACTTACGCGCACACCTGGTTCAGCCTGCCTATAGAGCGGCCCAGCCTGCCCCATGTCGAGGCGTGGATGGACCGGCTGCGCCAGCGCCCCGGCTTCCAGACGATCGCGGCGGTGCCGTTCACATGAGCTGGACGCCGCACCTCGACACTGCCGTCGCTGCATTGATCCGCCACGTCGCGGCCGAGGCGATTGCACCGCGATATCGTCAGCTTTCGGCCCAGGACGTGACCGCCAAGGCCGCGGACGATGTCGTCACCGTGGCCGACACCCATGCCGAGCGCCTGCTGACCGAGGGGCTCTCCGCACTGCTGCCAGAGGCCGCAGTGGTCGGCGAGGAAGCCGCCCATGCTGAGCCCGCCATCATGGAGCGCCTGCGCGAGGGGCTGTGCTGGATCATCGACCCGCTCGACGGCACCAACAATTTCGCGGCCGGCAAGCCGCCGTTTGGCGTTCTGATCGCGCTTGCCGAGGACGGTGACTGCGTGGCCGGCTGGATCTACGATGTCCTGTCAGGCCGCCTGTGCACGGCGCAGAGGGGCCGCGGCGCCTTCGTCGACGGCACACCGGTCACGGCAGCGGCCACCGGGCAGCAACCGCCCGTCGCGGCGATCTCCACGGTGTTCATGGACGCCGCCCAGCGTGAGGCGATGCGCCAGCACATCCTGCCGCACTATCGCGTGGTCGACATCCCCCGCTGTGCCGCAGAGCAATATCCCCGGCTGGTGCTGGGCGTGAACGACGTCTCGATCTTCGAGCGCACGCTGCCCTGGGATCATGCCGCGGGCGTGCTGTTCGTCAACGAGGCGGGCGGCAAGGCCGCGCGTCCCGATGGCCGCCCTTACCGGGTGGACCAGATCGGCGAACGTGGCCTGATCGGCGCCTCCACCCCTGCCCTCTTCGCCGCGATGGCCGAGCGGCTGGCGTCCCTGCCGGAATAGCCGGCTCAGTCGACCCGGCGCACCTGCCAGCCCCGCGCCTTGAGCAGTTCGGGCAGGCCGTCGCTGCCTGCCACATGCGCCGCCCCTACGGCGACGAAGGGCATGGCGCCGGCCTTGAGCATCGCGTCGACTTTGGTGGCCCACGCGGAATTGCGGCCGCTGAGCAGCGCCTGGTGCAATTGCGGATCGCCGAGGAAACCCGTCTCGCTCTCGCGCGCGATGCCGAGGTCATCGCCGCGCAGCCACAGCTTGAGCATGTCGGCCTCGTCGTCGCGGTCGTCCGCGGCTTCCACCGCCACCTGTTCGAGCAGCGTAGTCTGTGCGGGCTCCGGCAGCGAATCGAAGATGCCGAATTGTCCGTCGAGGGTTTCCAGCCCTTCGACCGGCTTCGTCCCGATCAGCCGACGCAATTGCGGCTCGACACCGCTGGCCGGGTCCATGCCTTCCTTCTGCCCCCCGGTCGCCGCGATCTGCAGCGCCACGGCCCACGATTCCTCGTTCTGGAACTGCGCGTCGGTGAGGCCGAGTTGTTTGTAGACCTTGGCCAGCGCATCGCGGTACTTCATCGCGACACGCGCCGAGGGCGGCGGGAGGCCGGGGGTGTAGGCCAGCCGTGCCAGCGCCACGCCGGCCACATTGCCATCGAGCGGCTGCGCGATCTCGAGCACGAGGCGGTCGGCCCGGGCCAGCGCGGTGTCGATCGCCGGGCGGCGCCACTGCAGCCCCGCCGGCAGCGCGTGGACCGTGCCGAACAGCCAGCCGCGGGTGCCCGAGGTGTCGGAAATTTCCCACAAGGCGACGTGCGCGGGAGCGGCCGCTTCCGCCTTTGCCGGCGGCTTGTGGCAGGCGGCCAGCGTCGGCGGCAGGGCGACGAGCAGGAGACCAAACGCGGCGATGCGGGAAAGCGGGTGCATGGGACATCCCATGCATGGGCCAACGCGTGATGGGAAGTCTCCACTTGCGCTGCGCTGGCGGTTGATTTGCCCTGCGCCATCGGCCATGGGCAGGGCCATCATGGCCGCAATCGCATCACAGCCGCTCAGCCTGCAGGACATGATCCTGCGCCTTCACGCCTACTGGAGCGAGAAGGGTTGCCTCGTCCTGCAGCCGTACGACATGCGCGTCGGCGCCGGCACGTTCCACCCCGCCACCACGCTGCGCTCGCTCGGCCCGGAGCCGTGGAACGCGGCCTACGTGCAGCCCAGCCGCCGTCCTACCGACGGCCGCTATGGCGAGAACCCCAACCGGCTGCAGCATTACTACCAGTATCAGGTCATCATGAAGCCAAGCCCGGCCGACATGCAGGACCTCTACCTCGACAGCCTGCGCGCGATCGGCGTCGATCCGCTGAGCCACGACATCCGCTTCGTCGAAGACGACTGGGAATCGCCGACGCTGGGCGCCTGGGGCCTCGGCTGGGAAGTGTGGTGCGACGGCATGGAAGTGACCCAGTTCACCTACTTCCAGCAGATGGGCGGCTTCGACTGCAAGCCCGTCGCGGGCGAGCTGACCTACGGCCTGGAGCGCCTCGCGATGTACATCCAGGGCGTCGATAACGTCTATGACCTGGCGTACAACAGCCAGGGCGTGACCTATGGCCAGGTGTTTCTCGAGAACGAGAAGCAGATGTCGAAGTGGAACTTCGAGGTGGCCGATACCACCGCGCTGTTGGACCTGTTCGACAAGGCCGTGGCCGAGTGCCGCAACTGCCTCGACGCGAAGCTGCCGATCCCGGCCTACGAGCAGGCGATCGAGGCCAGCCATGTCTTCAACCTGCTCCAGGCGCGTGGCGTGATCTCGGTCCAGGAACGCGCCAGCTACATGGGCAAGGTCCGCGACCTCGCGCGTGGTTCGTGCGAGGCCTATATGGACAAGTTCAAGGACGAGTGGGCGCAGAAGTACCCGGGGTGGAGCGCGTGAGCAGGCCTGGCCTGAGGAGGGCTTCGACAAGCTCAGCCCGAACGGGTGTAGGTTACAGGGTTCATCCCCGCCCCCCGTTCGCCCTGAGCCTGTCGAAGCGCAAAAGCACCAACCCAGCATCAACACGAGACGCCGCATGACCGCCGATTTCCTGCTCGAATTGCGCTCGGAAGAAATCCCCGCGCGGATGCAGGCCGGCGCGCGCGCCGATCTGGAAAAGCTGTTCCGCAAGGAACTCACCGCCGCCGGCCTCAGCGCCGGCGCCGTGACCGTATGGTCCACACCGCGCCGCCTTGCGCTGATCGCGCGCGACCTGCCGCTGGCGACCGAAGCGGTCAGCGAAGAGGTCAAGGGCCCGCGCGCCTCGGCGCCGCCGCAGGCGCTCGAAGGGTTCCTGCGCAAGACCGGCCTGACGCGCGAGCAGCTGACCGAGCGCGACGGCGTGCTTTTCGCGATCACCGAGAAGCCCGGCCGCGCAACTAGCGACGTGCTCGCCGAAGCGATCCCCGCGATCGTGCGCGCTTTCCCCTGGCCCAAGTCGCAGCGCTGGGGCGCGCGCTCGTTCAGCCCGGAGAGCCTGCGCTGGGTGCGCCCGCTGTCGGGCATCATCGCGATCCTGGGTGATGTGGCGATCGACTGCGAAGTGGGCGGCGTGCGTTCGGGCACGATCACGCGCGGCCACCGTTTCCACCACCAGGGCGACATCACGATCACTGGCGTGTCGGACTATGCCGCCAAGCTGCGCGATGCCCATGTCATCGTCGACCATGCCGAGCGCGAGGCGATCGTGCGCGACAAGGCCCGCACCGCGGCGGCCGAAGCCGGCCTGGTCTTGGTCGACGACGAAGGACTGGTGGTCGAGAACGCCGGCCTCACCGAATGGCCGCAGCCGCTGCTCGGCCGCTTCGACGAGGCGTTCCTCGAAGTGCCGCCCGAGGTCATCCAGCTGACCGCGCGCGTCAACCAGAAGTACTTCATCTGCCGCGACGCCGAAGGGCGCCTGGCCAATGCCTTCGTCTGCACCGCCAACATCGCGGCGACCGACGGCGGCACGGCGATCGTCGCCGGCAATCGCAAGGTCCTTGCCGCGCGCCTGTCCGACGCCCGCTTCTTCTGGGAGCAGGACAAAAAGGTTCCGCTGGCGCAGCAGGCGCAGAAGCTGGCGCGCATCACCTTCCACGAGAAGCTGGGCACCGTGGCCGACAAGGTCGCGCGCGTCGCCGACCTGGCCGAGTGGCTCGCGCGCGAAGGCGTGGTGCCGGGGGCAGACCCCGCCCTCGCCCGCCAGGCGGCAGAGCTGTGCAAGGCCGACCTCGTCACCGACATGGTCGGCGAATTCCCCGAACTGCAGGGCCTGATGGGCGGCTATTACGCGCGTGCCGAGGGCCTGCCCGATGCCGTCGCCGATGCGATCCGCGATCACTACAAGCCGGTCGGCCAGGGCGACGACGTGCCCACGGCGCCGGTTTCGGTCTGCGTCGCGCTGGCGGACAAGCTCGATACGGTTTGTTGCTTTTTTTATAAGTCGATGGCGCCAACCGGGTCTAAAGATCCATTTGCATTGCGCCGCTATGCCATAGGCATCATTGCCATAATTCACAAAAATAACTTACGATTAGATCTTCGGCACGTAGTTTTGCAAACTATAGCGACGTTTTTAGCGGGCACTCACTCATTTCATGAAACTATTGATCATGAAGCGTATCTTGAACGTCGCAGCTTCTTCGAAAGTCAACATCGGATGCCATCGGCGGAAGATAACGATCTGTTCGAATTTCCATCAAAAGCTGAGTATCTAGCTTTCGCGTTGTGCGATGCCGGCATATCTGATGCAGTACCTGCTTTGCTCGGCTTCTTCGCCGACCGCCTCAAGGTCCAGCAGCGCGAGGCGGGCGTGCGCCACGACCTCATCGACGCGGTCTTCGCGCTCGGCGGCGAAAGCGATCTCGTGCGCCTGCTCGCCCGCGTCGCCGCACTCCAGGCCTTCGTCGGCACCGAGGACGGCACCAACCTGCTCGCCGGGTACAAGCGCGCCGCCAACATCCTCAAGAAGGAAGGCTCGCCCAACGCCGGCGCACATGGCGAAGGCGTCTCGCCGCCCACCGGCGAGGAAGACCCGCTGGTGCTGGTCGACGATCCCGAGTTCCGCGACATCGCCGCGGAATTCGTGCACGGCCAGCCCGGCCTGGGCTACGAGCCCGAAGCGGCGGAAGCTGCGCTGATGGCAGCACTCGATGCCGCCGTGCCGCAAGTGGAGCGCGCGGTGGAGGCGGAGGACTATACCGCAGCCATGGCAGCGCTCGCTTCGCTGCGCGCCCCGATCGACGCGTTCTTCGATAGCGTTACCGTCAACGATGGCGACGCGCGCAAGCGGCATCACCGCTTGTCACTGCTTGACCAAGTTCGTGCTGCGGTGCACAAAGTGGCGGACTTCTCCCGGATCGAGGGCTGAGCCCCTCGATCCGTCCCCCTCTCCGGACGATTTTTTGTTATTCATACCTGGCGCAAGGAACGGGCTGTAACGATGAGTGCATACGTATTCCATTTCGGCGGTGGCGCACGAAACGACGATCCCCGGGCCAGGGACAAGACCATCACCGGCGGCAAGGGCGCGAACCTTGCCGAGATGGCGGGCATCGGCCTGCCGGTGCCGCCGGGTTTCACCATCAGCACCGAAGTCTGCGCGCAATACAACAGCGCAGGCAAGAGCTTCGACGCCGATCTCAAGGCGGGCGTTGCGGCGGGCCTCGCCCATATCGAGGCGACCACCGGCCGCACCTTCGGTGACGCCGCGACGCCGCTGCTGGTCTCGGTCCGCTCGGGCGCGCGGGTGTCGATGCCGGGCATGATGGACACCGTGCTCAACCTCGGCCTCAACGACACGACCGTCGAGGGGCTGGCGGCGGATTCGGGCGATGCGCGCTTCGCGTGGGACAGCTATCGCCGCTTCATCCAGATGTATTCGGACGTGGTGCTCGGCGTCGACCATCACCGCTTCGAGGATGCGCTGGAGATCGCCAAGGAAGACAACGGCTATTATGCCGACGTCGAGATGACCGCGGAGAACTGGCAGAAGCTGGTCGGCGAGTACAAGGCGATCGTCGCCGACGAACTCGGCCACCCCTTCCCGCAGGACGTGCACGAACAGCTCTGGGGCGCGATCGGCGCGGTGTTCGACAGCTGGGAAAGCGAGCGCGCCAAGGTCTATCGCCGGCTCAACGACATTCCGGCCGACTGGGGCACCGCGGTCAACGTCCAGGCGATGGTCTTCGGCAACATGGGCGACACCTCGGCCACCGGCGTCGCCTTCACGCGTGACCCCGCCACCGGTGAGAAGGCCTATTACGGCGAATGGCTGGTCAACGCCCAAGGCGAGGACGTCGTCGCCGGCATCCGCACCCCGCAGTACCTGACCAAGGCCGCGCGCGAGCGTGCCGGGGCCAAGCCGCTGTCGATGGAAGAGGCGATGCCCGAGGCCTATGCCGAACTGGCGGCCGTGTTCGAGCTGCTGGAAAAGCACTACAAGGACATGCAGGACATCGAGTTCACGGTCGAGAAGACCAAGCTGTGGATGCTGCAGACCCGCTCGGGCAAGCGCACCGCCAAGGCCGCGCTCAAGATGGCAGTCGACATGGTCGGCGAAGGCCTGATCGACGAGGCGACCGCGATCAGGCGCATCGACCCGATGGCGCTCGACCAGCTGCTGCACCCGACGCTCGATCCCAAGGCCCCGCGCGACGTGCTGGCCAAGGGCCTGCCCGCCTCGCCAGGCGCAGCCTCGGGCGCGGTGGTGTTCGATGCCGATACCGCGCAGGCACGCGCAGAGCGGGGTGACGCGGTCATCCTAGTGCGTGTCGAGACCAGCCCCGAGGACATCCACGGCATGCACGCCGCGCGGGGTATCCTCACCGCCCGCGGCGGCATGACCAGCCACGCGGCGGTGGTCGCGCGCGGCATGGGCCGTCCCTGCGTCTCGGGCGCGTCGGGCCTGTCGATCGACATGGCCGCACGCAAGGCCCGCATCGGTTCGCGCGAAGTCGCCGAGGGCGACGTCATCACGCTCGACGGCTCGAACGGCGACATCATGTGGGGCGAAGTCCCGATGGTCGAGCCCGAGCTGGTCGGCGATTTCGCCACGCTGATGGTCTGGGCGGACAAGCATCGCCGCATGAAGGTGCGTACCAACGCCGAAACCCCGGTCGACTGCCAGGTCGCGCGCCAGTTCGGCGCCGAGGGCATCGGCCTGTGCCGCACCGAACACATGTTCTTCGACGCGGGCCGCATCTCGGCCGTGCGCCAGATGATCCTCGCCGAAGACGAAGCCGGCCGCCGCACCGCGCTGGCCAAGCTGCTGCCCGAACAGCGCAGCGACTTCATCGCGATCTTCGAGGTCATGGCCGGCCTGCCCGTCACCATCCGCCTGCTCGACCCGCCGCTGCACGAATTCCTGCCGCACGGCGATGCCGAGTTCGAGGAACTGGCCGAAGTGACCGGCCTGGGCGTCGACCACCTCAAGCGCCGCGCGGGCGAACTGCACGAGTTCAACCCGATGCTCGGCCATCGCGGCTGCCGCCTCGGGATCACCTTCCCCGAGATCTACGAGATGCAGGCGCAGGCGATCTTCGAAGCGGCGGTCGAGGTCGCCACGCGTTCGGGCGAGGCGGTCGTGCCCGAGGTGATGATCCCGCTCGTCGCGACCAAGAAGGAGCTGCAGATCCTGCGCGCCCTCGTCGATCGCGTCGCGGCGCAGGTCTTCGCCGACAAGGGCAAGACGCTCGACTACCTCGTGGGCACGATGATCGAGCTGCCGCGCGCCGCGCTCATGGCGGGCGAGATCGCCGAGGAAGGCACGTTCTTCTCGTTCGGCACCAACGACCTCACGCAGACGACGCTGGGGGTCAGCCGCGACGATGCCGCCCGGTTCCTCAACCCCTATGTCGAGCAGGGCATCTACCCGCGCGATCCCTTCGTCAGCCTCGACATCGAGGGCGTCGGCCAGCTGGTCGAACTGGCGGCGGAACGCGGCCGAAAGACGCGCCCCGAAATCAAGCTGGGCATCTGTGGCGAGCACGGCGGCGACCCAGCCTCGATCGCGTTCTGCGAAAAGGTCGGCCTCGATTACGTCTCGGCCAGCCCCTATCGCGTGCCGATCGCGCGGCTTGCAGCGGCGCAGGCCGCGCTGGGCTGAGGGGGGGAACCCCTCCTTCAGCCGCTGATGCGTCTGCCACCTCCCCATCGGCGATGGGGAGGAGCGTGGGGGCCGCTCCTGGCCACGGCGTGCCCGTGCCGGCTTGCATTTTCGGTGCGATCCGGTATGGGCCGCCGCTTCCCCGTCATGGTCATCCCTGGAGGCGTGGCGGCGGAAAGCTACGAACGATATTCTTTTGGAAGGTATTCAACATGAGCGAGACGCTGACCCTGTCGGCTGAGCTGCGCGAACGGGCTGGCAAGGGAGCCTCCCGTGTTCTGCGTCGCGAAGGCCGTACCCCTGCCGTGATCTATGGCGGCAACCAGGACCCGGTTGCGATCCACATCGAAGAAAAGGCGCTGTCGAAGGCGCTCGGCACCGGCCACTTCTTCAACGCGATCGTGGAACTGACCGTCGACGGCAAGACCGTCCGCACCCTCGCCAAGGACGTGGCCTTCCACCCCGTCAGCGATCGTCCCCAGCACGCCGACTTCCTGCGCGTTTCGGCCAATGCCGAAGTGCACGTGAACGTGCCGGTGGTGTTCCAGAACGAAGACTCGGCCCCCGGCATCAAGCAGGGTGGCGTGCTCAACGTGGTTCGCCACGAGCTGGAACTGGTCTGCGAAGCCAGCAAGATCCCCGATGAGATCGTCGTCGATCTCGCCGGTCTCGAAGTGGGCGACTCGGTGCACATCAGCGCCGTGACCCTGCCCGCCGGCACGCGTTCGGCGATCACCGACCGCGACTTCACCATTGCCACGATCGCCACCCCGACGGTGCTGACCGAGGAAGAAGAAGCCCCGGCCGCCCCCGAGGCGTGATCGGCCGCTCACCGGCGCCAGTGCCGGTGCAGTGACGAACCAAGGAACCCCTCCCCGCCCGGGAGGGGTTCTTTTTTGGCCACGGCCGCGCCATAGGCGGCGCACCCCTCCCCTTCACCGGAGCGACATGCCATGCAAATCTGGGTCGGCCTGGGCAATCCCGGTCCGCAATATGCCCTGCACCGCCACAACGTGGGCTTCATGGCGCTAGACACGATCGCCGAGGTCCATCGCTTCGGCGCGGTACAGAAGAAGTTCCAGGGATGGGTCCAGGAAGGGCGGATCGGCACGCAGAAGGTCATCCTGCTCAAGCCCGCGACCTTCATGAACGAAAGCGGCCGCGCGGTGGGCGAGGCATTGCGCTTCTACAAGCTCGGCACCGAGGCGCTGACCGTGTTCCACGACGAACTCGATCTCGCGCCGTTCAAGGTGAAGGTGAAGCAGGGCGGCGGGCATGCCGGCCACAATGGGCTGCGCTCGATCGACCAGCATAGCGGATCCGAGTTTCGCCGCGTGCGCCTTGGCATCGGCCATCCCGGGCACAAGGATCGGGTCACCGGCTACGTGCTTGGCCCCTTCGCCAAGGCCGAGCAGAACGACCTCGTGACCATGCTGGGCGCGGTGGCTGGGGAAGCCGACCGGCTGGCAGCTGGCGACGACACCCGCTTCATGAACGATGTCGCCATGCGTCAGCAGGATTAACCAACCAAGTCAAAATGTTACTATCCGCGTCGAGCATCTTTACAAGCGCCCCTGCGAAAACATGCATTAACCACCCAGATGCTAGAGAATGCGCGAGTGGCACCGGTTTTGCTCTGGGCTTCGTCAACCAGGGCCTTTGACGACCAAGACCTTGGGCCACACCATCGTCCGTTGAACAGGGGACCCATCGATGAAGCGTTTCACAGCCCTCGCCGCCGCCATGCTCACCGCCACCATGGCAGCAGCGCCCGCGCACGCCACGTTCTTCCATTCGCACTACTGCGGCTGCGGCCACTCGGCCGGCGCTGCCAAGTGCGGGGGCAGCAGCTCGACGTCGGGTGGCAGCACCACTTCTGGCGGGACGACCACGTCCGGCGGATCGACGACTTCGGGCGGCTCGACGAGCACCGGTGGATCGACGAGCACGGGCGGCTCCACCAGCACAGGTGGTTCGACCGGCGGCAGCACCGCAGTGCCCGAGCCCGGCATGCTGGGCCTCATGGCTGCCGGCCTGGCGGGCCTCGCCATCGCGCGCCGGCGCCGTCGCCGCTGATCGGCTGACATTTGGCAGATACAAGGCCGCCGGTTCGAGCAACCGGCGGCCTTCTCGCGTCTTCAGCCTGCCCCGGCGCGCGCCAGATCGGCGCGGAACAGGGCGTTGCCGGGCTCGCTGTCGCTGGCGCGGCGCAGCAGCTGGCGCGCGGTGGCGAGGTCCTCCCCGGCGTTGAGACGGACCAGCCCCGCCGCATGGACCATGTCCGGATCGCGCGGCGCGGTAGCGAGCGCGCGGTCGGCATAGGCAATCGCCTCGCGATGGCGCCCGGCATTGCTGCAGGCCACGGCCAACCGCTTGAGGACCTCGCCGTCGTCGCCCTGTGCCAGCAGCGCGCGATAGGCCTCGATCGCGCCGGGCCAATCGCGCCGCACCATTGCTGCTTCGCCGGTACGGGCGAGGCGCTGGTTGTCGTCGAATCGGGCGGAGCGCATGCGCTGCGCGAGCGCGTCGGCGCGCGGATCACCCGCCGCGCGCGCCGCGCGCTGTGCCAGCTCCAGTTCGCGCGCACCGGCCAGCAGCGAATCGGCAAGAGGCTGCACCGTCTTCAACGCGTTGGCCGCATCGTCGCCCGCCAGTTGCGCCTCGGCCAGCATCATCCGCGCATAGGGATTTTGCGGCGAAAGCAGCAGCGCGCGTGCGAAGATCACCCGCGCTTGCTCGGGATGCCCCAGTCGCAGCAGCGCCTCTGCATAAGCCAGTCCTTCGGGCGTGCGCGGATCGAGGTCCGCCTCGCGCGGGGCCAGCAACCGGCGCACCGCATCCCAATCACCCTTCTCGCTGGCGAACTGCACCTGCAGGGCAAGGACGCGCGGATCCGACGGCGCCAGTTGCGCTGCGCGGCCGGCGAACGCAATCGCGCGATCGAGCTGGTCCTGCATGTCGGCGACATTGGCCCGTTCGAGCAGGGGTTCGATCCGCTTGGGATGCGCGGCGATGGCGCGATCGTACGTCGTCGCCGCGGCATCGAGGCGGCCCTGCTTCTGGTACAGCATGCCTTCGACCATCGCGGCATCGAGCCCGCCTGGATCGATGCGTCGCAGGCGCGCCAGAACACGCTCGGCAGCAGGGATATCCTCCGCCGTCATCAGGAACGTGGCATAGTCGCGCGCGAGCTGGACGTTGTCTCCGGCCGCCATGCCGCGGCGGAAGGCATCGACGGCCGAGGGCCCCTGCCCAAGCGCCTGGTACGCGGCGGCGCGCAGGCGCCACGCGTCAGCATCGGGATCGTTGCCCAGCATCGCCAGCGTCTGCTGCGGCAGGTTGCGCAGCAGCGCCGCTTCCGCCTTCATGCGATTGACGGCGGCGCCGTGCTGACCGCTCGCCTCAAGCCGCGCCACGGTCGTCTGGGCGCCATCGCCATCGCCGAGGCGCAGCTGCGTGCGCGCCAGCAACGCCAGAAGATCACGCATGGCCGCATCGTCCAGCTTGCCGGTATCGAGCGCCGCGAGGGCCTCGATCCGCGCCGTCGGGTAATCCATGGCATCATAGGCGCGCCGCGCGGCCGTGGCATGAGTGGCCGGGCTTTCGGAGCAGGCCGAAAGCATCGGTGCGAGCGCGAGTGTCAGGGCCAGAACGAGGGCAGGAGGACGGCGGATCATCCTGGCCGGAGTGCCAGCAAGCCCTGAAACTTCGGTGAAGATCGAGAACCGCCGCGGCAAATCCCGGCCGGGGCGCACCCTGCCCCTTGACCTTGCGGGCGCCAGCCATCATCGCGGGCCGCAAAGCACATCGGATCGGGGCGCTGCGAATTCGCGGCCCCCTCGTCAAAGCCAAGGACTGGAAAATGGGTTTTCGTTGCGGGATCGTCGGGCTTCCCAATGTCGGCAAGTCGACGCTGTTCAACGCGCTGACCGAGACGCAGGCGGCGCAGGCCGCCAACTATCCGTTCTGCACGATCGAGCCCAACGTCGGCAACGTCGGCGTGCCCGATGCCCGGCTCGACACCCTAGCTAAGATCGCCGGCAGCCAGAAGATCATCCCGACGCAGCTGGGCTTCGTCGACATCGCCGGCCTGGTGCGCGGTGCATCGAAGGGTGAAGGCCTGGGCAACCAGTTCCTCGGCAACATCCGCGAAGTCGACGCGATCATCCACGTCCTGCGCTGCTTCGAGAACGACGACATCCAGCACGTCGACAACAAGGTCGATCCGCTGTCGGACGCCGACACGGTCGAGACCGAGTTGATGCTGTCCGACCTCGAAAGCCTGGAAAAGCGCGTGCCGGCCGCCGCCAAGAAGGCGACCAGCGGCGACAAGGAAGCCAAGGCCATGGCCTCGGTGCTCGGCCAGGCGCTCGAACTGCTGCGCCAGGGCAAGCCTGCCCGCCTGACGCAGCCCAAGGACGACGAGGAAGAGCGCCTGTTCCGCCAGGCCCAGCTGCTCACCGCAAAGCCGGTCCTCTACGTCTGCAACGTCGAGGAAGAGAGCGCGGCGCAAGGCAATGCGTTTTCGGCCAAGGTATTCGAAAAGGCCAAGGCCGAAGGCGCCGAGGCCGTGGTGGTCTCTGCCGCAATCGAGGCCGACCTCATCGGCATGGACAACGAGGAACGCCTCGCGTTCCTGGCGGAGCTCGGCCTGACCGAGACCGGGCTCAACCGCGTGATCCGCGCCGGTTACGAGTTGCTGCATCTGCTGACGTTCTTCACCGTCGGCCCTAAGGAAGCGCGCGCCTGGACCGTGCATCAGGGCGCCAAGGCCCCCGATGCCGCCGGCGAGATCCACTCGGACATGCAGCGCGGATTCATCCGCGCCGAAACCATCGCCTATGACGATTTCGTCAGCCTGGGCGGTGAGTCCGCTGCGCGCGACGCGGGCAAGTTGCGCCAGGAAGGCAAGGAATACGTCGTCAAGGACGGCGACGTGATGCACTTCAAGTTCAACGTCTGAAATTTAACCGATCGGTTGACGCATGGCGCGAGCCAAGGCAGGCTCCGCGCCATGCGCTATTATGAAGATCTCGAGATCGGTGCGGTCAGCCGGTTCGGCCACCGCGAAGTCACCCGCAACGAAGTGATCGCGTTCGCGGCGAAGTACGACCCGCAGCCGTTCCATCTTTCCGAAGAGGCGGCGGCTAAGACGCATTTCGGCCGGCTCTCGGCCAGCGGCTGGCACACCTGCGCCATGACGATGGGAATGATCGTCGAGGAACAGGACCGCGCCGGGCATCAAGGCCTCGGCTCCCCCGGCATCGACCAGTTGCGCTGGACTCACCCGGTCTATCCCGGCGACACACTGCGGGTCGAGACCGAAATCCTCGAGAAGCGCCGCAGCCGCTCGCGCCCGGAAATGGGCCTGTTCCGCGCCGTGACCCGCGTCTTCAACCAGGACGACGTCATGGTGCTGTCGATGGAGAGCAATGCCATGGTCCGCACCCGCGACGCATCCGGTACGGACTGAAGCCGGCGCCCCATTGTCCGGCATGAAAAAGGGCAGGATATTCACTCCTGCCCTTTCCTTCGCGATTACATCTGGCGCGCGGTCGCCGGCATCACGTTCGACGGCTGCTTGGCCGCATGACGCTTGGCGTGGTGGCGCTTCTTGCCCTTCTTCTTGTGGGTCTGGGCCCACTTCCAGCGCTCCAGCTTGGCAAGGCGCGATTCCAGTTCGGTCTGGCGCCCACCCGATGCCTGCGCGGCCATCGTCGCGGCCTGGGCGGCGGAACCCGCGTTCTGCGCCGCAGCCAGCGCGTTGTTGGCGGTCCCTTGCGCCTGCGATGCGGCACCGTTCGCCTGATCGGCCGATCCTTGCGCCCGCTGTGCGGCAGTCAGCCCCTCGTCCGCCCGCACTTGCGCGTTATCTGCCGCAGCCTGGGCACGCTTCACCGATCCGGTTGTCGCGCAACCTGCCAGCGCCATGGGCAGGATTGCGGAAAGAAGTACGATATGGCGACCCTTGGTCATAGGAAAGTCCCTTAATCATTGGCGCCCCCACCGACCCAGTGGCGCGACAAGGCGTCGCGAGTCTACGGCGAAGCCCACCAATGATCGCCAGAACGGTTATTATCTGCGGCAATGCGCAATTGTTTCGCAACATTGCCGCTGATTTGGTCAGCCAGGCCGGCATTGCACCGTACCGTGGGCGGAATAGACCGGGCGATCGTCGGGATCGGTGATCACCAGTTGCCCTGCAAAGCTTTCCACCGTGCCTTGGGTCTTCGCGTCGCTGCCGTCGATCCGGGTCAGCGTCAGTGCATAGTCACGCCCCGAATAGCGCGACCACGCCGTCTGGGGCAGGCGCGCACTGCCCTTGTCGGCCGCAAGGATCACGATGGCGTCTGCCAGCTTGATCGCGCCGCGATCCCCCTGCCCCATGAACACCGCGCCCATGCCGCCGCCATCCGCGACGAAGGCACATCCCGCGTCGAGCAGCTTGGCCTTCGTGATGTCGGGATAGAGGATCGGCTGCGGAGTGATCGGGCGCACCGGTGCCCGCTCCTTCTGCGCGGCCTCGACTTGCGCGATCGCGGCCTCGTCGCTCTGCCGGGGCGGCTTGCTGCACGCGCCGAGCGGACCTGCGAGGGCGACGGCAAGGCTGAGGGAAAGCAGGGGCACGCGCATGGCAATCTCCAGGGTCGGGGGCGGCTTGAAGGGCCCCGCCGCGACGATGCACGGCACCTGCGGGGTGCGCAAGCCGACCGACCATGATGGTTCGTGGTTCAGGCTGGCGCTCCTGTGGCAATCTCCCTATGGTTTCGCCCCGACCATGATCTGCCTGCGGCTTGCCGCCGGGCGGGCATGGGCGATAAGGACCGTTCGACCGGCAGCGATGCCGTCCACAAACGCCGCCAGAAAACGCCGCTAGGATACAGGGACGCGCCGCCACCGATGAAGCAACTTCGCATGGTTCTCTGGCTGCTGCTGCTTGCCGCCTTCGCCGGGTTCATCGCCATGAACGCCGATCCGGCCCGCGTGAACTTCTGGCCGCTGGGCCCGGGATACCTGCACTTCGAGTGGCCGGTCGGGTTCGTCGCGCTGGTCTTCTTCCTGGCCGGATTCCTTCCGCCCTGGCTCGCAGGTCGCGTGCGTCGCTGGCGACTGAAGCGGCGCATCGCCGCGCTCGAATCCAGCATCGCCCCGACGCCGGGCGCCCATCCCACCCACGATGCCGCATTCGATGCGGCCCAGACGGATCTGTGACACCGTGAGCAACCCGATCTTCCTCGCCGTCGATACCCCCCGCCTCGACGCCGCCATCGCGCTGGGCCAAAAGGTCAAGGGGCATGTCGGCGGGCTCAAGCTCGGCCTCGAATTCTTCTGCGCCCATGGCCACCACGGCGTCCACGAGATGGCCAAGATCGGGCTGCCGATCTTCCTCGACCTCAAGCTGCATGACATTCCGAACACCGTCGCCGCCGCGATGCAGTCGATCCACGTCCTCCAGCCGGCGATCGTGACGATCCACGCGGCCGGCGGGCGCGCGATGATGGAAGATGCCAAGGCCGCCGCCGGCGAGAACTGCAAGGTCGTGGCCGTCACCGTCCTGACCAGCCTCGATGATCGCGATCTGGCGCGCACGGGCGTGTCGGGATCGTCGCACGACCAGGTCCTGCGTCTGGCCGACCTTGCGCAGGAAGCGGGCCTGGATGGCATCGTCTGCTCAGGCCATGAAGTGGGCGACATCCACCGCCGCTGGAAGAACGGCTACCTCGTCGTGCCCGGCCTGCGCCCCGCGGATGGCAGCGGCGCCGCGCTCGGCGACCAGAAGCGCACCGTGACGCCGCGTGCGGCGCGCCATGCCGGCGCCTCGGTGCTGGTCATCGGCCGCCCGATCAGCCGCGCCGAGGACCCGGTCGCCGCCGCGCGCGCGATCGAAGCCACGCTCTGAGGCTATGCTGCGGTTCCGTTTCGGGACGCCGGACGATCTGCCGGCGCTGCGCCAGCTGGTCGAGCGCGCCTATCGCGGCGATACGGCCCGCCGGGGCTGGACGCACGAAGCAGACCTGCTGCATGACGAGCGCACTTCGGACGCGGAGCTGAGCGACGCGCTGACCTCACCCGACATGCGCGTCGTGCTGGCGGAGCACATGGCGGATGGTGGGGAACCAGCGCTGGTTGGAACGCTCAGCCTGACCAGGCGTGATGGCGGGGTGGCCTATCTCGGCATGTTCTGCGTCGACCCGGTGCAGCAGGCCGGCGGCATCGGCCGCGCGCTGCTGCACGAGGCGGAGCGCGTCGCCATCGCGGCGTTCGCGGCGCGGTCGATCGAGATGACGGTCATCGCACCGCGCGTCGACCTCATCGCCTGGTACGAGCGTCGCGGCTATGTCCAGACCGGGGAGCGACGCCCCTTTCCCTATGCCCTCCCTGTCGCGTTCGACATGGTCGTCTTGGAACGACGGATTGCCTGAACGGTTGTCGGCGCATCGGTTCAGCGCGCGGAAACGTCGGCTCGTCCACACCGCGTGCCATCACCAAGGGAGACCATCACCGATGAAGCGTATTCTTCTTGCCGCCAGCGCCGCCGCCCTGCCGCTGGCCGCCCTTGCCCTTCCCGGCGCCGCCAGCGCGCAGTCGCTGCAGACCGCACCGGTTGTCGCCGCCGGGGATTCCGTGCTGACCGTTTCCGCCGAGGGGCGCAGCACGCGCGTTCCCGACCTGGCTGTGTTCACCGCCGGCGTCACCACCGAAGGCAAGACCGCCAGCGAGGCGCTGACCTCCAATGCCCGTCAGATGAACGCCACGCTCGCCGCGCTGAAGTCCACCGGCGTCGCCGCGCGCGACATCCAGACCAGCAACCTCTCGGTCAGCCCGGTCTATGGCCAGCCGCGCCGCCTGCCCGACGGCACCACCGAGGGCGACCCGGTGATCGTCGGCTATCGCGCGACCAACCAGGTCCAGGTCAAGCAGCGCGACCTCGCCCGCTACGGCCAGACGATCGACACGCTGGTCAAGGCCGGCGCGAACCAGGTCGATGGCCCGAGCTTCCAGCTCGACAAGGCCGACGCCGCGATGGACGAAGCGCGGGTCAACGCCGTGACCAAGGCCCGCGCCCGTGCCGAACTCTATGCCCGCGCGGCCGGCCTCAAGGTCGTGCGCGTGCTGACCATCTCGGAAGCCGGCGGTTATTCGGCCCAGCCGCCGATGCTCTATGCGCGCGCGGACAAGATGATGATGTCCTCGCCCGCACCGAGCCCGGTCGCAGCCGGCGAACTCGACCTCACCGCACAGGTCACCATCACCTTCGAGCTTGCACCGCTTTAAGCAAAACGCCACATGGCAGGGGCTATGCCAGCCCCTGCCATCAAGATCTGCGGGATCAGCACCGCCCCGACCCTCGACGCCGTTATCGCCGCGCGCGTCGACTATACGGGGCTGGTGTTTTTCCCGGCCTCTCCGCGCAACGTCACGATGACGCAGGCCGCCACGCTGGCGGCGCGCAACGATGGCCGCACCCGGCTCGTCGGCCTGTTTGTCGACGCGGACGACGCCACGATTGCCGCAGCCATGCAGGCGGCGCGGCTCGACGTCCTCCAGCTTCATGGCAAGGAAACGCCCGAGCGCGCTGCCCGCCTGCGCGCCCAATTCGGCGTTCCGGTGTGGAAGGCGCTCTCGGTCGCCTCTGCCGCCGACATTGCCGCCTCGGAACGCTATGCCGGGGCGGTGGACCTGCTGTTGTTCGACGCCAAGGCGCCCAAGGGCGCGGCGATGCCCGGCGGCCTCGGCCTGGTGTTCGACTGGTCCTTGCTTGCGGCCTATCGCGGCGCGACCGCCTGGGGGCTGGCCGGAGGGCTGTCCCCCGAAAACGTCGCCGATGCCGTCACCCGCACCGGCGCCGGGTTGGTCGATGTCTCGTCGGGCGTGGAAAGCGCGCCCGGAGTCAAGGACGAGGGCCGGATCGCCGCCTTCTGCCGCGCGGCCCGCGCCGGGTGATCATGAAAAACGGGCGGCGCCGCAGTGGCACCGCCCGTCGCGATCATCGGGTCTGCAAGGGCCGGGCGATCAGAACTTCACGCCCGCGCCCACGGTGACCGCATCGGCGTTGGGGAAGTTGTCGTCCGACATGTAGTGACGGTATTCCAGCTTGCCGTAGAACTTCATCAGGAACGACTTCTGGATGCCGCCGCCGACCTGCCAGGCGCCCGCGCAGCCGCTGCAGGGTTCGGTGGCATAGCCGCCGAGTGCATAGGCCTTGGTGCCGAGGAAGCCCGCGCCGAGGCGACCGACCACGCCGACCGAAACCTTGTTGGTGCTGCCGTTGAGGATCTTGTCGGCCGAAACTTCGGCGCCGGCGAAAGCCGGGCCCAGGTTGAAGTCGTAGCCCGCGGCGACGCCAGCCGTGGCGTCGGTCGTGCCGTGGTTCCAGATCACGCCGGTGTGCGCTTCGACACGGGTCTCATTGGCCATGGCCGGGGCTGCTGCCACCAGGCTGCCGGCAAGGGCGAGAAGAATGAGACGCATGATAAACCTCCTTGAATTGAGGCCACCGTATCGGGGCGGCCGTCGGCCCAGCGGTTAGGGGTCAAGGGCAGTCACGGACAAGTCTCAATCGAGCTTCACACGCCAAGACAATAGAACGCATGACAAAAATGCCACAGTTTCTGAATATCCAGAAAGCTTGTCAGCAAATATTTCGGTCGACTTACGAAACAATACTGGCTTGCAACAGACGAGAAAAGGCGGCCCCAGACCGAGACCGCCTTCACGACGTAGCGGTGCCCGGGTAGGATCGCCTTCCTTGCGCCACGATGAATGGCCGATCGATTTCGGTCCTGCCGCGCAGGTCGCGCGCATTGCAGCCATGCGGTGTGGCCCAAGGGGCACGAATCTGGACAAGCGCGGCGGGCTCTGCCAAGCGGCATGCCATGACTGTCCAGACCCCGAACAGCTTCCGCAACCAGCCCGACGACCGTGGCCACTTCGGCCAGTTCGGCGGCCGCTATGTCGCCGAAACGCTGATGCCGCTGATCCTCGATCTCGAGACCGAATACCGCAAGGCCAAGGCCGACGCGGCTTTCCAGGCCGAGTTCGACGACTTGCTGGAACACTATGTCGGTCGCCCGAGCCCGCTCTATTTCGCGCCACGACTGACCGAGGAATTGGGCGGCGCGCAAATCTGGTTCAAGCGCGACGAGCTCAACCACACCGGCGCGCACAAGATCAACAACTGCATCGGCCAGATCCTGCTGGCGATGCGCATGGGCAAGACCCGCATCATCGCCGAGACCGGCGCCGGCCAGCATGGCGTCGCGACCGCCACGGTCTGCGCGCGCTTCGGCCTGCCCTGCGTGGTCTACATGGGCGCGACCGACGTTGCGCGCCAGGCGCCCAACGTGTTCCGCATGAAGCTGCTCGGCGCCGAAGTCGTGCCGGTGACGGCGGGCGCGGGCACCCTGAAAGACGCGATGAACGAGGCGCTGCGCGACTGGGTCGCCAATGTCCACGACACCTTCTACATCATCGGCACGGCGGCCGGCCCGCACCCCTATCCCGAGCTGGTCCGCGATTTCCAGAGCGTGATCGGCCGCGAAGCGCGCGCGCAGATGCTGGCCCGCACCGGTCGCCTGCCCGACGTGCTCGTCGCCGCGATCGGTGGCGGATCGAACGCGATCGGCCTGTTCCACCCCTTCCTCGACGACGCCTCGGTCAAGATGCTCGGCGTCGAGGCTGCGGGCCACGGGCTCGACAAGGAACATGCCGCCTCGCTGGCGGGTGGACGCCCCGGCGTGCTCCACGGCAACAAGACCTACCTGCTGCAGGATGAGGACGGCCAGATCACCGAGGGCCACTCGATCAGCGCAGGCCTCGACTATCCCGGCATCGGCCCCGAACATGCCTGGCTGCGCGACATCGGCCGCGTAGAATACACCTCGGTGACTGACACCGAGGCGCTCGACGCGTTCCAGCTGCTCTGCCGCACCGAGGGCATCATCCCGGCGCTGGAGCCCGCCCATGCCATCGCCGCCGTGCGCAAGCTGGCGCCGACCATGGACAAGGACCAGATCATCCTCGCCAACCTGTGCGGACGCGGCGACAAGGACATCTTCTCGGTCGCCGAGCATCTTGGGGTGAAGCTCTGACGGGCAACAGCCCTCTCCCCTTCAGGGGAGAGGGTTGGGAGAGGGGCTCGACATGCGCGACCCGCGATTGACCGCCTATGCGCGCGACAATCGCAAGCACATGTCCGAACCCGAAACCCGGATGTGGCTTGCTTTGCGGGCCGGGCGCTTCGAGGGCGTCAAATTCCGGCGCCAGAAGGTCATTGGCCACTACATCGCCGATTTTGCCGCCAACGATCCCCGGATCGTCGTTGAGATCGACGGCGAAAGCCACGGTTCTACGGGCGAGGCGGACGCAATCCGCACGGTGGCTTTGCATCGGCTGGGTTATCACGTAGTGCGCTTTTCGAACGATGACGTGATGAAGAATATGGAAGGTGTTTTGATCATGCTTTCGCAGGCATTGGCAAAGGCGCGGACAGCCCCTCTCCCAACCCTCTCCCCTCAAGGGGAGAGGGCATGATGTCGCGCTTGGAAGCCGCCTTTGCCAAGGGCCACACCGCGCTCGTCTGCTTCGTCACCGGTGGTGATCCGACGCCCGAGGCGACGCCTGCCATTCTCGATGCGCTGGTCGAAGGCGGCGCCGATGTGATCGAGCTGGGCATGCCGTTCACCGATCCGATGGCCGATGGCCCGGCGATCCAGAACGCCAACCTGCGCGCACTTGCCGCTGGTACCAAGACCGCCGACATCCTGGCGATCGCCAAGGGTTTCCGCGCAAGGCACCCGCAAGTGCCGCTGGTGCTGATGGGCTACGCCAACCCGATGATCACCCGCGGCGCCGAATGGTTCGCGCAGGCCTGCGCCGATGCCGGCGTCGACGGCGTGATCTGCGTTGATATCCCGAGCGAGGAAGACCCCGAACTCGGCCCCGCGTTGCGCAGCCGTGGCATCGCGCCGATCCGGCTCGCCACGCCGACCACCGATGCCGCGCGCTTGCCCGCGGTGCTCGAGGGCTCGGGCGGGTTCCTCTACTATGTCTCCGTCGCCGGGATCACCGGCAAACAGTCCGCCGCTCTCGCCTCGATCGAGGCGGCAGTGGCGCGGATCAAGCAGACTGCCACGATTCCGGTGGCCGTGGGCTTCGGCGTGCGTACCCCCGAACAGGCTGGTGGCATTGCCGCCGTGGCCGACGGGGTCGTCGTCGGCTCGGCCCTGGTCGACCTCGTGGCGCAACATGGCGCCGATGCCGCCGGCCCCGTGCGTGAGTTGACCTCCGCGCTGAGCGCCGCCGTGCATGCCGCCCGAAAGGAAATCGCATGAGCTGGCTCAACCGCGTTCGCAACGCGCTCCCCTTCACGCCCAAGCGCGACACGCCCGACAACTTGTGGACCAAATGCCCTTCGTGCGGCGAGATGCTGTTCACCAAGGAGTACGAGGACAACCAGTCGGTCTGCCCGCGCTGTGACCATCACGGCCGCATCGGTGCCGACGCGCGCCTCAACCAGCTGATGGACGCAGGATTCGAGCTGCTTCCGGCCCCCAAGGTCAAGGAAGACCCGCTCAAGTTCCGCGACACCAAGAAGTATACCGACCGCATCAAGGCCGCGCGCGCCGCGAACCCGCACCCCGATGCGCTGACCACCGCGGTTGGCCGGATCGAGGGCAAGAAGGCCGTCGTCGGCGTTCAGGAATTCGCGTTCATGGGTGGCTCGATGGGCATGGCGGTGGGCAATGCCTTCATCGCCGGCACCGAGCGGGCGATCCGCGAAAAGGCGCCCTACATCATCGTCACCGCCGCCGGCGGTGCGCGCATGCAGGAGGGCATCCTCAGCCTGATGCAGATGCCGCGCTCGACCGTGGCGATCAGCCGTCTGCATGCCGCCGGCCTGCCCTACATCGTCGTGCTGACTGATCCGACCACCGGCGGCGTCACCGCCAGCTACGCGATGCTCGGCGATGTCCAGATCGCGGAGCCGGGTGCGCTCATCGGCTTTGCCGGCCAGCGCGTGATCCAGGACACGATCCGCGAGAAGCTGCCCGAAGGCTTCCAGCGTGCCGAGTATCTCCATGCCCACGGCATGATCGACATGGTCACCCATCGCCACCAGCTGCGCGCCACGCTAGCCGAGGTGATCGATTACCTGACGGCCGCCAGAGCCGCCTGACCGGCACAAGACCGGCGGAACGCACGCGGGGGGAGAGACGCGGGTGAAGGACTTCGCGATTTCGGAGAATGCGGCCGTGCAGGCCCAGCTTGACCGGCTGGGCGCGCTGTCTTTGCCGCAGGGGCGTCTCGGCCTCGATACGGTGCGCGAGCTGTGCCGCCGGCTGGGCGATCCGCAGAACCACCTTCCCCCCGTGTTTCATGTTGCCGGCACCAACGGCAAGGGTTCCACCTGCGCCTACCTTCGCGCCATGCTCGAGGCGCAAGGGCTCAAGGTCCACACCGCGACCAAGCCGCACCTGGTGCGCTACAACGAGCGCATCCGCCTGGCCGGCACGCTGATCGACGACGCGCTGCTCGCCGAATTGCTGGAGACCGCACTCGATGCGGCCGGCAGCGATCTCGAGCCGAGCTTCTTCGAGGTTACCACCGCCGCGCTGTTTCTGGCCTTTGCGCGCGTGCCGGCGGACGCCTGCGTCATCGAGACCGGGCTGGGCGGCCGCCTCGATGCCACGAACATCCTCCCGACTGCCGCCGCCACCGGCGTCGCGACGCTGGGCCTCGATCACGAGGCTTTTCTGCTGACGGACGATCCGGGCCTGCCGGCTTCGGCGCAAGCCTCGCCGCTCGCGCGCATCGCCTTCGAAAAAGCCAGTATCGCCAAGCGCGGCGTCCCCCTGGTGACGATGCGCTATGCCGACCCGATCGCCGCGACCGTGGCCGAGACTGCCGCCAGTCATGGCGCGCCGGTGTTCGCACGTGGCAGCGCGTGGGAGATGACCGTGGCGGAGGCAATCGCGTATCGCGATGCGCAAGGATCGCTGGACCTGCCACTGCCGGCGCTGGCCGGGATGCACCAGGCGGAGAACGCGGCCCTGGCGGTCGCAATGCTGCGGCACCAGAGCGTCGTCGCTGTATCGCCCGAGGCCATGGCGCGCGGCATTGCCGCCACGCGCTGGCCGGCGCGCCTGCAGCGTCTTGGCGATGGGCCGCTGACCGCGCTCGTCCCGGGGCGGACCGTCTGGCTCGATGGTGGGCATAACCCCGATGCGGGCCTTGCCATCGCGCGTCATCTCGCCGCCCAACCGCCCGTCCACGTCATCATCGGCATGCTGGCGAACAAGGATCCCGGCGCCATCCTCGCGCCGCTGGGGGGGCATGCGCTGTCGATCTCGGTGGTGCCGGCACCGGGTCACGACGCCCACCGGCCAGAGGACTTCGCCGCCCACAGCGCGCTGCCGGTGCGCAGCTTCGACAACGTTGCAGGCGCCCTCGCCGCCCTTTCGGCAGGCGGCGACGTGCTGATCGTCGGATCGCTCTATCTGGCCGGCGACGTCTTGCGGCGCAATGGCGAGATTCCGGACTAGGGTACGCGGCCGAAGTTCTCGAGATACAGCTGGACCCCGGGTCAAGCCCGGGGTGACGGGGTGCGCCTATCTGACCATATCCTCGTCACCCCGGGCTTGACCCGGGGTCCAGCTTTCTTGTTACGCCTACTCAGTTGCAGGCGCGCTCGCCGCGCTGCCGGCAGGCGGAGACGTGCTGATTGTCGGGTCGCTCTATCTGGCCGGCGACGTCTTGCGCCGCAATGGCGAGATTCCGGACCAGGGTACTACTGCGGTAGGGCTCTGGAGATACAGCTGGACCCCGGGTCAAGCCCGGGGTGACGGTAGAAATGTAAATCTATCAGTTCGTCACCCCGGACTTGATCCGGGGTCCAGCTTTCTTGTGAGGCCTACCCCCATCTGTAAGCCTCGCAGGTCCGACTGCCCGCAGCAAAAACGAAACGGCACGCCCGGTCATCCCAGGCGTGCCGTTTTACGAAAGCGACCGCGCGGAGAGGCTACCCTCCCCGCGCAGCAAACAGTGTCAGAGGCGGCCGAAGCAGCCAGCGCCGGCGAAGTGTGCGGCCTGGCCCAGCTCTTCCTCGATGCGGATCAGCTGGTTGTACTTGGCGAGCCGGTCCGAACGCGCGAGCGAGCCGGTCTTGATCTGGCCGCAGTTGGTGGCAACCGCGAGGTCGGCAATCGTCGCGTCCTCGGTCTCGCCCGAACGGTGGCTCATCACGGCGGTGTAGCCGTTGCGCTGGGCGATGCTGACCGCCTCGAGCGTTTCGGTCAGCGTGCCGATCTGGTTGACCTTGACCAGCAGCGAGTTGGCCAGGCCCTTGCCGATGCCCATCTGCAGGCGCTTCGGGTTGGTCACGAACAGGTCGTCACCGACCAGCTGGACGCGCTTGCCGACCTTGGAGGTCAGTGCGGCCCAGCCCTCGAAGTCGTCTTCGCCCATGCCGTCCTCGATCGACTTGATCGGATAGGCATCGCACAGCGCGGCGAGGTAGTCGGCCATGGCTTCGGGACTGAGCGAGAGGCCCTCGCCGCTGATCTCGTACTTGCCATTGCGGAAGAACTCGGTGGCGGCACAGTCGAGCGCGAGCACCATGTCTTCGCCCGGTTTGAACCCGGCCTTCTCGATCGAGGCCATGATGAAGTCGAGTGCGTCGCGCGTGCTGGCAAGGTTGGGCGCGAAGCCGCCTTCGTCGCCCACCGCCGTCGCCAGGCCCTTTTCCGACAGGCCCTTCTTGAGGGTGTGGAACACTTCCGAGCCCCAGCGCACCGCTTCGGCCAGCGTCGGCGCACCGACGGGCATGATCATGAATTCCTGGAAGTCGATCGGGTTGTCGGCATGTTCGCCGCCGTTGATGATGTTCATCATCGGCACGGGCAGGACATGCGCCGAGACACCGCCGACATAGGCGTAGAGCGGCAGGCCGCGCGCGTCGGCTGCGGCCTTGGCCACCGCGAGCGAGGTACCGAGGATGGCGTTGGCGCCGATCCGGCTCTTGTTCTCGGTGCCGTCGAGGGCGATCATCGTATGGTCGATGTCGCGCTGGTCTTCGGCGTCGAGGCCAAGGATGGCGTCGGCGATCTCGTCATTGACGGCCTCGACCGCCTTGGTCACGCCCTTGCCCATGTAGCGGCTTTTGTCGCCGTCGCGCAGTTCGACGGCTTCGTGTGCGCCGGTCGATGCGCCCGAGGGCACGGCGGCGCGGCCGAACGAACCATCGTCGAGGAGAACGTCGACTTCGACGGTGGGGTTGCCCCGGCTGTCGAGGATTTCGCGGGCGTGGATATCGATGATCGCGGTCATGATCGGCTTCCTCCTGGCTTGCGGCAGCAGGGCCGACACGGCCCGCCACGCGCAGCGAACGACGGCGCAAGTTTCACTGGACAGCGCCTGCCTGCCGCGCTCCTATCGAGTGGAACCTTGGCAAGCAAGCCGCGTTGGCTTGCAGGATGGCGTAGAACGGCAAATATGCCGCAGTGCAACACCTGCTCCGCCTGCACATCGCCTTGCCCGCCATGGCATACGATTGTGGCATACGAATTTGTCGAAAGAGAAAGGGATTCTCATGGCCGACACCGCACCCGAAACCAACGGCACCACCGCCGCCATGAAGGACGCGGGCAACGACCTGGTCGATGCCGGCACCAAGGCGACCGAAGCAGTCGACGCCAAGACCACCGACCTCGCCGCCACGGCGCGTGATCTGGCCGACAAGGCCAAGACCCGCTTCGCCCAGGCCGTCGAGGATGCCAAGGCCGGCGCCGAAACGCTGAAGGCCGAAGCCGCCGAAAAGGGCCAGGCCTACAAGGACAAGGCCACCGACACCGCTGCCGAGTGGAGCGACGAGGCCAAGGCCATGGCCGCACAGGCCCGTGACAAGGGCATCGAACTCGCGCACGAAGGCAAGGCCCGCGCCAGCGACGCGCTGACCGCCGTCGGCAACGCGATCTCCGGCTCGGCCGGCATGATCGATGAAAAGCTGGGCGTGAAGTATGGCGACTATGCCCGTGCTGCCGGACAGAGCGTGACTGAAACTGCCGACACCCTCAACGTCAAGAACTTCGAGGAACTCGGCGAGGACTTGAAGTCGTTCGTGCGCAAGAGCCCCGCGACCGCCCTCGGCATCGCGGCTGTGACAGGCTACGTGCTCGCTCGCCTGTTCCGGGGCAGCGACAGCAAGGATGCCTGATCAAGGGCAGCCCCGTCCGGGGTTCGAACGACGTTGCGGGACGGAAGGGGCTGACGCATGACGGAACAGGACGCTTACCGGGCGGCCGAGGATGATCCGGCGAAGGCCGAAACCAACGGCTCGCTCGGCGCCCGGCTGGAGGCGATCCTGCGCCATGGCGAAGACCTCGTCATGGCCGAGATCGCCTACCAGAAGGCACGGGTCGGCTTTGGATGGAGCCGTGGCAAGCGCGTCGTAGCGTTTCTCGCGCTTGCAGCAGCTTTCGGCGGCCTCACCCTGGTGGCGCTGGTGGTGGGCCTGCTCATCGCCCTTGCTCCCCTGATCACCGCCTGGGGCGCCCTGGCCGTCGTTGGGTTGGGCTTGGCCCTGCTCAGCTTCCTCTGTTTCCGGTCCGCCGTCACCGCGTTCCGGCAGGCCCGCTCGGTCGTCGTCGGTGAAGGCCCGGATCGGGCGGTCGTGGCACGGGAGGGCGCTGAATGAGTGCCGAACATGATCTGCTCGCCGCAGCACAGACCCGCGCCGATGCCTGGCAAGGCTTGCGCGACCAGTTGTCCGGACTGAAGTCGGATCTGGTCTCAAGGCCCCTGGGCATTCGCTTCCGCGATCGCGTCGTTCACGAAATGGTCGATGCGGTCGATGGCGCTGGCGGCGTCATCCGCGAGACTGGCCCTGCAATCGGCATCACGATCGGCCTGCTCGCCGTATGGTCGCTGCGCGAACCGCTGGGCGAGTTCGCCGACTGGATTTGGACGCAGCGCCCGCGCTGGATGCGCCCGCGCCGCAAGCGTTTTGGAGATTTCTGGCAATGACCGATACCATTCACGACGCCGCACACGACACGCTCCCCGAAGTGAGCGATGCGATCCACGACACCGAGGCCACCATCGGCGAGCGCGCTGCGTCGGCGGCCGGCGCTGCGCGGGACAAGGCGGTCAGCCTTGGCACCACGGCGCGCGATCTCGTCGAGCAGCATCCGCTGGCAGCGCTGGCCGGCGGCATCGCGCTGGGCGTGGTGCTCGGCGGTCTGGCGACACGTCGCCGCCCTGCCCCCACCATCGTCGACCGGATCGACCACAGCAACCTGGGTCGCAAGGCCAGTGCGCTGGCAGCCATGGCCGCCGAACTTGCGGTCAGCTATGCCGGCAAGGCGGCAGAGGCCGGGCGCGAAGCCTCGCACGACATCAAGGATGCCGGCAGCGAGGCCGGAAGCAAGATCGTCGAGGGCGCGGGTGAAGCCCGCCGCAAGGCCGGCGACCTCGCAGACTTTGCGGCATCGTTCGCACGCAACGCCGCCGAGGCTGCGCTGGCCCGCGCCCACGACATCGCGACGAAAGTGAGGCGCTGATCCGGCAACGCGAAGGGACCATTGCGCTTATTGCATCTGCAACCAAGCGCAATGGTCTTGCGCAAAGGCTGGCAGTTTGCCATCGGCTGTGGCTCATCCTTTCCAGGAAGCGCCACTATGCCTAAACTTCACCTCGTCATGGGTGGCCGGGTCAAGGACCCGCAGACCCTCGATTTCGTCGATCTCAACGCCATCGACCTCGTCGGTGTCTACGACAACTATGCCGCTGCCGAGGAAGCGTGGCGCGCCGCTGCGCAGCGCACGGTCGACGACGCGGAAATGCGCTACGTGGTCGTTCACCTGCACAAGCTGCTGGACCCGGCCCAGGCCGAAGCCTGAGACGTCCCCGCAAACGAAAAAGGCCCCGAAAGCATTGCGCTTCCGGGGCCTTTTTCGTGCGTTCTGCCGTCGATCAGATGAATTCGATCTTCTGCACGAGGTAGAACTTGTCGCCCGACGGAACGGTGACTTCGACTTCCTCGTCGACCTTGCGGCCGATCAGCGCGCGGCCGAGCGGCGAGCTGTAGCTGATCCGCCCACGCTTGGCGTCGGCCTCGGCCTGCCCCACGATCTGGTAGCGGATCGGCTTCTCATCTTCGTCGAGCAGCGTGACGGTCGCCCCGAACACGATGCGGTCGCCCGACAGCGTGGTCGGGTCGATGATGTGCGCGCGGCTGATCTTGTCCTCGAGATCCGCGATCGTCGCCTCGACCTGGCCCTGGCGTTCCTTGGCCGCATGATATTCGGCGTTCTCGGAAAGGTCGCCGTGCGCGCGCGCTTCCTCGATGGCGTCGACGATCTTGGGACGCTCCTCGCGCAGCAGCTTGAGCTCGCCGGTCAGCTTTTCGTAGCCTTCCTGGAGCATCGGCAGCTTTTCGACACTGGCCATCCGTATTCCTTCTCTTTCAATCCCTGCCCTATGCGGGTTCACGGGAAAATCGTTCCCCTGCCGGGCTGACGCCAGCCCGGCACGATGCGCCTGCAGTGTGTTGGAGAACCCTGGGACGATCAGCGATAATAGTCTTGCAACGACTTCACTTCAAGTTCGGCACTGCGCATGGCCTCGATCGCCTCGGCCGAAGCAACCGACGCCGCCGCCGTGGTGAAGTAGGGCACCTTGGCGTTGAGCGCCGAAGCGCGGATCGACTGGGAGTCCTTGTGGCTCTGCCAACCCTCGGTGGTGTTGAAAATCAGCGCGATATCGCCGTCGATGATGCGGTCGACGATATGCGGGCGCCCTTCGGCCACCTTGTTGACCTGTTCCACGCTCACGCCCTCGTCCGCGAGGTAGCGGGCGGTGCCGCCCGTGGCGACGATCGTGAAGCCCAGCGCCGACAGCTTGCGCACGGCGGGCAGGACGACCGGCTTGTCGGTGTCCTTGACCGAGACGAACAGCGTGCCCGCCTGCGGCAAGCGCACGCCGGCGCCCAGCTGCGACTTGGCGAAGGCCATCGCGAACGTGTCGTCGATGCCCATGACTTCGCCGGTCGACTTCATCTCGGGCGAGAGCACCGGGTCGACGCCGGGGAAGCGCGCGAAGGGGAACACCGCTTCCTTGACCGCCATGTAGTCGATCTCGCGGCGGATTTCCGGCAGGTCGGTGAGGCGCTCGCCGGCCATGACGCGCGCGGCGTATTTGGCGATCGGCTGGCCCACGGCCTTGGCGACGAAAGGCACGGTGCGGCTGGCACGCGGGTTGACCTCGATAAGGTAGACCTCGCCGTCCTTGACCGCGAACTGGATGTTCATGAGCCCGCGCACGGTCAGCGCCTCGGCCAGCAGGACCGCCTGGCGTTCCATCTCGGCAACGATATCGGCCGGCAGGCTGTAGGGCGGCAGCGTGCAGGCGCTGTCACCCGAATGGATGCCCGCCTCCTCGATGTGCTGCAGCACGCCCGCGACGCGCACGGTTTCGCCGTCGGCCAGCGCGTCGACGTCGCACTCGATCGCATCGCGCAGGTACTGGTCGATCAGCACCGGGCTGTCTCCCGAGACCTGAACGGCGGTGGCGATGTAATCCTCGAGCTGCGCCTGGCTGTCGACGATCTCCATCGCGCGGCCGCCGAGCACGTAGCTGGGGCGCATCAGCACGGGATATCCGATGCGGTTGGCCACCGCGATCGCCTCGTCGCGGCTACGCGCAATACCGTTGGCCGGCTGCTTGAGCTTGAGCCGCTCGACGAGGTCGGCGAAGCGCTCACGGTCCTCAGCAAGGTCGATCGCGTCGGGCGACGTACCCAAGATGGGGATACCGGCATCCTCGAGCGCCTGCGCCAGCTTGAGCGGCGTCTGGCCACCGAACTGGACGATCACGCCGACCAGTTCGCCGTTCGACCGCTCGATGTCGAGGATCTCGAGCACGTCCTCGGCGGTCAGCGGCTCGAAATAGAGGCGATCGGACGTGTCGTAGTCGGTCGAGACGGTCTCCGGGTTGCAGTTGACCATGATGGTCTCGAACCCGGCTTCCTCGAGCGCGAAGCAGGCGTGGCAGCAGCAGTAGTCGAACTCGATGCCTTGGCCGATGCGGTTGGGACCGCCGCCGAGGATCACGATCTTGCGGCGATCGCTGGGCGCCGCCTCGTTCTCCGGCTCGCCGAAAAGCCCGCCTTCATAGGTCGAGTACATGTAGGGCGTGACCGCCTCGAACTCGGCCGCACAGCTGTCGATGCGCTTGAACACCGGGCGCACGCCCAGCTTGTGGCGCAGCGCGCGCACTTCGGCCTCGCTCGTCGCGCCGGCCATGGCCGAGACGACATCGTGGACGAGGCCCGAACGCGCGTGGTTGGGACCACCGGCGAGCGACACCGACGCGACCGCCAGCTTGGCAAGGCGCTTGTCCGAAAAACCCATGGCCTTGAGGCGGCGCATGCCGGCGGCATCGCGCGGCAGGCCGTTGGTGTTGATCACCTCTTCCTCGGCGATGATCTCGGCGATGTGGCGCAGGAACCACGGCTCGTACTTGGTGACGGCGTGGACGTCCTCGACCGTGAAACCTTCGCGGAAGGCCTGGCCGACGACGAGCAGGCGCTCGGGCGTGGCGCGGCTCAGCGCGGCGTTGATCTCGTCGCGGCTGGCGCCTTCGAGGGCCTCGTAGCGGTTGAAGCCGTCGAGCCCGGTCTCGAGGCCACGCAGCGCTTTCTGCAGCGATTCCTTGAGGTTGCGGCCGATTGCCATGACCTCGCCGACCGACTTCATCGCCGTCGAGAGCAGCGGCTCGGAGCCCTTGAACTTCTCGAAGGCGAAGCGCGGGATCTTGGTGACGACGTAATCGATCGTCGGCTCGAAGCTGGCGGGGGTGGCGCCGGTGATGTCGTTGGTGATCTCGTCGAGCGTGTATCCGACCGCGAGCTTGGCCGCGACCTTGGCGATCGGGAAGCCGGTGGCCTTCGACGCCAGCGCCGACGAGCGCGACACGCGCGGGTTCATCTCGATGACGATCAGCCGCCCATCCTTGGGATTGACTGCGAACTGTACGTTCGAACCGCCTGTTTCAACACCGATTTCGCGCAGGACCGCGATCGATGCATTGCGCATGATCTGGTATTCCTTGTCGGTCAGCGTCAGTGCCGGCGCGACGGTGATCGAGTCCCCGGTATGGACGCCCATCGGGTCGACGTTCTCGATCGAGCAGATGATGATGGCATTGTCGTTCCGGTCGCGGACGACTTCCATCTCGTATTCCTTCCAGCCGAGGAGCGATTCCTCGATCAGGACTTCGGTGGTCGGCGAGGCTTCCAAGCCGCCACGGACGATCTTGATGAACTCGTCCTTGTTGTAGGCGATGCCGCCGCCGGTGCCGCCGAGCGTGAAGCTGGGACGGATGATCGAGGGAAGACCCGTGGTCTCGAGCACCGCAAGCGCTTCCTCGACGGTGTGCGCCACGCCAGAGCGCGCCGATTCCAGCCCGATCTTGTCCATCGCGTCGCGGAACTTCTGGCGATCCTCGGCCTTGTCGATCGCCTCGGCGTCGGCGCCGATCATGAGCACGCCGAACTTTTCGAGCGTTCCGTCCTGCGCCAGCGCCAGTGCGGTATTGAGCGCGGTCTGCCCGCCCATCGTCGGCAGCACCGCGTCGGGGCGCTCCTTGGCGATGATCTTGGCGACCACCTCGGGCGTGATCGGCTCGACATAAGTCGCATCGGCCATGTCCGGGTCGGTCATGATCGTGGCCGGGTTCGAGTTGACCAGGATGATGCGGTAGCCCTCTTCCTTGAGCGCCTTGACCGCCTGCGTGCCCGAATAGTCGAACTCGCAGGCCTGGCCGATGACGATCGGCCCGGCGCCGATGATCAGGATCGAGGAGATGTCAGTGCGCTTGGGCATACGAGGGCCTTTGTCTTGTATCTGGCGTCGACCGTGCCGGGCACGGCGGAGGAGTTCACAAACGGATGCGGGGACTTAGCCCAGCATGCTCACGAACTTTTCAAACAGGTAGAAGCTGTCCTGCGGGCCGGGCGAGGCTTCCGGGTGATATTGCACCCCGAAGGCCTTCTTGCCGGCGATGGCGATGCCGCAGTTCGAGCCGTCGAACAGCGAGACATGCGTCTCGATGACACCCTCGGGCAGCGCGCCGGGCGTGTTGTCGACCGCGAAGCCGTGGTTCATCGAGGTGATCTCGACCACGCCGTCGGCATTGCGCTTGACCGGGTGGTTGGCGCCACGGTGACCCTGGTTCATCTTGGTGGTGCGGGCACCGGCGGCAAGGCCGAGCATCTGGTGGCCGAGGCAGATGCCGAAGATCGGCACGTCTGCGGCCAGTAGCTGCTGGATCACCGGCACGGCATAGGCGCCGGTCGCCGCCGGGTCGCCCGGGCCGTTCGACAGGAACACGCCCGCCGGATTGAGCGCCATGATCGCGTCGTAGCTGGTCTGGGCGGGAACCACCGTGACGTCGGCGCCGGCCTTGACCAGGTTGCGGAAGATGTTGTCCTTGGCGCCGAAGTCCATCGCCACGACGTGCGGGCGGCCGGTGCCCTCGGGACGGGTATAGCCCTCACCCAGGCGCCAGATCGAACCCTGCCAGTCGTGCTTGCCCTCGCGCGTAACGACGCGGGCGAGGTCGAGGCCCTCGAGGCCCTGCCAGCCACGCGCCTGTTCGAGCAGCGCGGGCAGGTCGAACGTGCCGTCGGGGCTATGCGCGATGACCGCGTTGGGTGCGCCCGAGACGCGGATGCGGCGGGTCAGCGCGCGGGTGTCGATGCCCGACAGGCCGATGCGGCCCTGGCGCTCCATCCATTCCTGGAAGGTGCCCTCGGCGCGGAAGTTGGCGGGAGCGGTGACATCCTCGCGCACAACGCAGCCGACCGCGCCGGGGACGCCATGGCTTTCCATGTCCTCGGCATTGGTGCCGACGTTGCCGATGTGCGGGAAGGTGAAGGTGACGATCTGCGCGGCGTAGCTCGGATCGGTCATCACTTCCTGATAGCCGGTCATCGCCGTGTTGAAGCACACCTCCCCCACGGCGGCACCGACAGCGCCGAAGCCGCGGCCCCAGGCCACCGAACCATCGGCAAGGACGAGAACACCCGTTGCTCCTTCTGGTTGGGACGCAAGCGAAAGGGCGGGGTCGGCCATTATGGGGGCGCTCCGTTGGCAGGGGTTCTGGCGATGTTGCTAAGGCCCGGCCGCTACGCCCCAATGGTCGCAGCGTCAACCTAGCGGTTCAAGAAAGTTTGTCCTAGAGGGACTCCTTTGCGGCCTTTTCCGGCCGCTTTTCACCCACAGGAACCCCAGATGATCCGTGACACGATCAAGGCCGCGCAAGTGGCTTCCATGAAGGCCGGCGACAAGAGCCGCCTCGCCGCCGTCCGCCTGATCCTCGCCAAGCTGAAGGACAAGGACATCGAGCTGCGCACCGCCGCGAGCGTGCCCGACGACGACGCGCTGGTGATCGACGTCCTGCAGAAGATGGTCAAGCAGCGCCGCGAATCGATCACGCTCTACGAACAGGGCGGCCGCCAGGAACTGGCCGACATCGAGAAGGCCGAGCTGGTGGTGATCGAGGAATTCCTCCCCGCGCAGATGTCGGAAGACGAGGTCAAGGCCGCGATCGCAGCGATCAAGGACGAACTCGGCGCCACCGGCATGAAGGACATGGGCCGCGTGGTCGGCGAACTGAAGGCGCGCCACGGCACGCAGATCGACATGGGCAAGGCCAGCGGCCTGGTGAAGGCGGCGCTGGGCTGAGATTTTTTATAACATTCCCTCCCCCGACCCCTCCCGCCTGCGAGAGGGGAGAATACAGCGCTACCAACTCCCCTCCCGCTTGCGGGAGGGGTCGGGGGAGGGCATGTTGGATACCATGAGCTCCGCCTGGCATCGCGCGAACGACAAGGGTGACCAACGCCCCACCGCCCGCGCCCGCCAGCTGAGGATCAACGCCACCACGCCGGAACGCCATATGTGGCAGGCGCTGCGCAGCCGGCAGGTGCTGGGTGTACGGTTCAATCGCCAGTTTCCGGTCGGCCCCTATATTTGCGACTTTGCTGCACGCACGCCGCGGTTGGTGATCGAGATCGACGGTGCCACCCATGCGGTCGCAGAGCCATATGATGTGCGTCGCACGGCGTACCTGGAAAGTGAACGCTGGCGCGTGGTGCGGTTCTGGAACACCGAGGTGATGAACAACCGTGATGGCGTGGTCCTGGAAGTGATGCGGGTGCTGCGTGAGCTGGGGGTAGAGGGTGATTTTTGACGTAACATGCCCTCCCCCAACCCCTCCCGCAGGCGGGAGGGGAGAATACAGCGCAACCCGCCCCCTTCCCGCTTGTGGGAGAAACGGGGCGAGCGCCTGTGGCAGAGAAGCCCCCACCCCATGAGTCTCACCCCACAATGGCTGGACGAACTGCGCAGCCGCATCGCGCTCTCGGGCGTGATCGGGCGGTCGGTGCGCGTCCAGAAAGCCGGGCGCGAGTTCAAGGCGTGCTGTCCGTTCCACAACGAAAAGACGCCCAGCTTCACGATCAACGACGAGAAGGGCTTCTACCACTGCTTCGGCTGCGGCGCGCATGGCGACGTGATCCGCTGGATGACCGACCACCAGGGCCTGCCGTTCATAGAGGCGGTCAAGGAACTGGCGGCCGAGGCGGGAATGGAAATGCCCGCGCTCGACCGGCAGGCGGCCAAGCGCGCCGAGGCGCAGAAGTCGCTGCACGACGTGATGCAGGCCGCGCAGGATTTCTTCGTCGCCAGCCTCAAGGGTCCGGGCGGCGAGCAGGCGCGTGCCTATCTCGCCTCGCGCGGGTTTCCCGACCGCGTGCAGCGCGAGTTCGGGTTCGGCTATGCGCCCGACAGCCGCACCGCCCTCAAGGAGGCGCTGGCGCAGTTTCCCGAAGCGATGCTGATCGAGGCCGGGCTGCAGATAGCGGTCGAGGGCAAGACGCCTTACGACCGCTTCCGCGGGCGCCTGATGCTGCCGATCGCCGACCAGCGCGGACGCGTGATCGCGTTCGGCGGGCGCATTCTGACTGCCGACAAGACCGACGCACCCAAGTACCTCAATTCTCCCGATACGCCGTTGTTCGACAAGGGCCGCACGCTCTACAACCTGCACCGCGCGGCGCCCGCGGCGCGCTCGGCCTCGCGCATCGTCGTGGTCGAGGGCTACATGGACGTGGTGGCGCTTGCCGCGGCAGGGATCGCCGAAGCGGTCGCACCGCTGGGCACCGCGCTGACCGAACACCAGATCGAGCGGCTGTGGCGCGTGACCGAATGCCCGACGCTCTGCTTCGACGGCGATGCTGCGGGACAGCGCGCGGCGATGCGCGCCGTCACGCGCGCTCTTCCGCTGCTGCGCCCCGGCCATTCGCTGCGCATCGTCACCCTCCCCGACGGCATGGACCCCGACGACGTGGTCAAGAAACGGGGCCGCGACGCCATGCTGGGCCTGCTCGGCACCGCGCGCAGCCTGGTCGAAGTGCTGTGGGAAGGCGAGCGCGACGCAGCGCCCCTGGCGACGCCGGAAGACAAGGCCGGCCTCAAGGCCCGGCTGCTCCAGCATTGCGAGACGATCCAGCACCCCGACATCAAGACGCTCTATCGCCGCGAACTGCTCGACCGCTTCGGCGAGCTGGTCTTTGCGCGCAAGGAACGCCCCGCCTTCACCCCCCGCCCCGCCGGCCAGCGCCCCTCTGCCCAGCGACAAGGCGGCGGGCGCGGGCCGTGGAAGCCTGGTCCACCGCCCTTGCCCGCCGAGGCCGCCAGCCGCCTGCAACAAAAGGTCGGATCGGGCTATGCGCTGCTGGCGGCAGTCCTCGCCGGGCTGGTGACGCATCCCGCCGCCCTTGCCCGGCATGGCGAGGCGCTGGCGCGGATCCACCCCGCCGACCCGGCGCAGGCGGCGCTGCTCGATGCGCTGCTGGTCTATGCCGAGAGCGGCGCCCCGCTTGAAAGCACGGCGCTGCGCCCCATATTGGACCAGCGGCAGCTCCAGGTGCCGTCGGCAGAGCACTACGACGGTCTGCGATTCGGCTTTCTCTCGCCCGGCAGCGCAACCGCGCAGGGTGAACTGGCCGAGGCGATCGAGCTGATTGTAGATCTTCCGGCGGTGGAAACGGCGCTGGCGCAAGCGACGGAGCGGCTCGAAACGGAATTATCCGACGAAAGCTTCGCCGAACAGCAACGATTGCTACAACGAAGGCTGGCGTTGCTGGCCCGGTTGGGGCAAATGGGTCGCACTCGTGCATCGTTATAATAGGAACCTATTGGACTCGGCCGCCTCGTCGGTGGCCGGCACACGGTCCCAAGGCGGCACGGTCATAGGGTGGTATCGGGGTTAATGGCTTCCAACGACAAGAACGATAGCGGTGACGCGCCGCTGATCGACCTGAACGAGGCTTCGATCAAGAAGCTCATCGCACGCGCCAAGCGGCGCGGGGTCATCACGTACGACGAGTTGAACGAAGCGCTCCCGCAAGACCAGATGTCCTCCGAGCAGATCGAGGACATCATGGCCGCGATCTCCGAAATGGGCGTGAACATCGTCGAGAGCGACGAGGACGCGGTCGATCCCGAAGAGCGCGAAGCCGAAGAGCCGGACGATTCCGATTCCGGGATGGACGACCGCCCGGTCGTCGAAAAGCGCAAGGAAACCATCGAGCGTACCGACGACCCGGTACGCATGTACCTGCGCGAGATGGGCGCGGTCGAACTGCTCAGCCGCGAGGGCGAAATCGCCATCGCCAAGCGCATCGAGGCCGGCCGCGACACCATGATCATGGGCCTTTGCGAGAGCCCGATCACCTTCCACGCGATCATCCAGTGGTCCGAGGCGCTGAACGCCGGCGAGATGCAGCTGCGCGAGATCCTCGATCTCGACGCGATGCTGTCGAAGGAGCCGCAGCCCGAGAACCTGTCCGAGGACGGCGAGGAAGCCGACGGCGAGATCAGCGAAGCCACCGCCGGCCCGACCTTCAAGGAAGAGGAAGACGTCGAGGAGGAAGAGGCCGAGGACGAGGACGACGAACTGCGTGAACGCCGCGCCCGTCCCGCCGAGGAAGAGGAAGAGGACAACACCCTCAGCCTCGCGCAGATGGAGGCGACGCTCAAGCCCGCCGCCCTCGAGCGCTTTGCCGAGATCACCAGCCTGTTCCGCCAGTTCGAGAAGCTGCAGGGCGAGCGCCTGGATGCGGTAGGCCTGGGCCTGCCCTTCCCCGCAGCCAAGGAAACCGAGTACCACAAGCTGCGCGAAGAACTCACCGCGCAGGTCGAGAGCGTGCAGTTCCACGCCTCGAAGATCGAGTACCTGGTTGACAACCTCTATGCCTTCAACCGCCGGCTGACCACGCTGGGTGGCCAGATGTTGCGCCTGGCGGAGCGTCACAAGGTCAACCGCAAGGACTTCCTCGATCACTACGTCGGGCGCGAGCTGGACGAGAACTGGCTGCAGTCGCACGCCACCCGCGACAAGAAGTGGGCGGCCTTTGCTGCCAACGAGGCCGCCGGTGTCGAGCGCATCCGCAGCGAAGTGTCCGACATCGCCAGCGCCACCGGCATGCAGCTGGCCGAATTCCGCCGCATCGTGAACATGGTCCAGAAGGGTGAGCGCGAGGCGCGCATCGCCAAGAAGGAAATGGTCGAGGCCAACCTGCGCCTCGTGATCTCGATCGCCAAGAAGTATACCAACCGCGGCCTGCAGTTCCTCGACCTGATCCAGGAAGGGAACATCGGCCTGATGAAGGCGGTCGACAAGTTCGAGTATCGTCGCGGCTACAAGTTCAGCACGTACGCCACGTGGTGGATCCGGCAGGCGATCACCCGCTCGATCGCCGACCAGGCGCGCACGATCCGCATCCCGGTGCACATGATCGAGACGATCAACAAGCTCGTGCGCACCAGCCGCCAGTTCCTTCACGAACAGGGCCGCGAGCCCACGCCCGAGGAAATGGCCGAGCGCCTGTCGATGCCGCTCGAGAAGGTTCGCAAGGTGATGAAGATCGCCAAGGAGCCGATCAGCCTGGAGACGCCGATCGGCGACGAGGAAGATTCGCACCTGGGCGATTTCATCGAGGACAAGAACGCGATCATCCCGGTGGATGCCGCGATCCAGGCTAACCTCAAGGAAACCGTGACGCGCGTGCTCGCCAGCCTCACCCCGCGTGAGGAACGCGTGCTGCGCATGCGCTTCGGCATCGGCATGAACACCGATCACACGCTCGAGGAAGTCGGCCAGCAGTTCTCGGTGACGCGCGAACGCATCCGCCAGATCGAGGCCAAGGCGCTGCGCAAGCTCAAGCATCCGAGCCGCAGCCGCAAGATGCGCTCGTTTCTCGACCAGTAAACCCTGGTCCACCATCCATGGACACTGCACGGCGTCGGTAGCGGGAAATCCCCGCTCTGGCGCCGTCGCTTTGACGGGAAGCCGCCTTTGCGATAAGGGCCGGCGATGACACTCCCCCCCAAAGGCAGGAGCGGCCGCCCGGGACGGCCCGCCGCATCCGACAGAGCCGCAAGTTCACGCCGTCCTGGCGACAAATCCGCGCCGCGTGACGCACGCGGGCGCGATGACCGTAGCCGCGACGATCGGTCGCGGGACGCGCATTCCCGCGACACCACCGCCCGGGGGCCTCGTGCCGAGCGGACCCGCGACGGCGACCGGGCCCGAGATGGCGACCGCGCTGGCCCACGCGATGGCGCCAAGCTGTCGGCGCGCGACGGGGCAAGGCCCGGTGCGAAGTCGGGCTTTCGCGATGGCCCGCGCTCTGCGCCGCGTGATGGTGCCCGACCGGCACCGCGGGACGGGGGCAAGGCTGCTCCGCGTGACGCCGTGCGCGGCAAGGCGCGCGATACGGCACGGCCTGCGGGTCGCGGGGCTGCCGCACCGGTCGAAGGCAAGCTGTCGCCTCGCCCGGCTACCCGCTCCGACGCGACGCCCAGTGGCGCCGCGCAAGCCCGTGCACTCAGCCGGCCGGTGGCCAAGCCTTATGCCAAGCCCTATAGCGCCGCTCATTCCAAGCCGGCGACGGTGCGACCCGCAGCGGGCGCTGACGAGGCTCCACGCGAAGGCGAGCGCATCGCCAAGCTGCTGGCCCGCGCCGGCGTCGCCTCGCGTCGCGAGGTCGAACGCCTGATCGCCGAGGGCCGCGTGCGGCTCGACAACGAACTGGTGACGACGCCGGCCACGGTGCTCAAGAACCTCAGGGGCGTCAGCGTCGATGGGCGCCTGATCGCCGCGGCCGCGCCGACGCGCGTGTTCCGCTTCCACAAGCCGGCCGGCCTGATCACTGCCGAACGCGACCCTTCCGGGCGGCCGACGATCTATAACGCGCTGCGCAATGCCCTACCGCCCGAGACGCCGCGCGTCATTCCCGTGGGCCGGCTCGACCTCAACACCGAGGGCCTGCTGCTGCTGACCAATGACGGCGAGCTCAAGCGCGCGCTGGAACTGCCTGCCACCGGCATTCCGCGCACCTATCGCGCGCGCACCTTCGGCGACATCACGCAGAGCCGGCTCGAGGAACTGATCGAGGGCATCGAGATCGACGGCATCCACTACGGCCAGATCGACGCCAACATGGAGCGCCGCACCGGGCGCAACCAGTGGATCGAAATGACCCTGACCGAAGGCAAGAACCGCGAAGTGCGCCGCGTGCTCGAACATCTCGGCCTGCAAGTCTCGCGCCTGCTGCGCACCGCGTACGGGCCGTTCGAGCTGGCCGACCTTCCGCGCGGCGGTGCCGAGGAAGTGCCGCAGGTGCTGGTCGAGCGATTCCGCAAGACGCTGAAGAGCGAACCGGCCAAGGGTCAGGCCCCATCGGCTGCGGCTCCGATGCCCAAGACCCCGTCACAGGAAAGCTGAGGCGCATGCGTATCATTTCCGGGGAATGGCGCGGGCGCAAGCTCGTCGCCCCGGCTGGGGACACCACCCGGCCCACCGCCGACCGCACGCGCGAGACGCTGTTCTCGATGCTGACCAGCCGCTTGGGCAACTTCGAGGGCCTGAAGGTCGCAGACCTGTTTGCCGGCTCGGGTGCGCTCGGGCTCGAGGCGCTGTCGCGCGGAGCGGCGCATTGCCTGTTCGTCGAACAGGATGCGGCGGCGATCCGTGCGATTCGCGCCAACCTCGCCGCGCTACGCGTGCAGGACCGCAGCGATGTCCGCGCGTCGTCAGTGCTGTCGCTCGGCCCGGTCAAGGAGCCGCTCGACCTCGTCATGCTCGATCCGCCTTACGGCACCGGCGCGGGATCGGTGGCGCTCGACAAGCTGATCCGGCTTGGCTGGATCGGCGAGGCGACGTGGATCAGCCTCGAGACCCATGCCGACGAAGTGCCGCAGCTAAAAACCTGCGTGGTCGATGCCGAGCGCAAGGTCGGCAAGGCGCGCCTGACGCTGCTGCGGCTGAAGGCGGCGGCCGCCTGACGTTTAGTTCGCCGGCTTGGGGGCAAGGACCACGCCGGCGAGCGTCACCGCACCGGCCAGCGTCAGGAACAGTCCGACGCTGGCCGTGCCGCCCTGCGCCGCAAGAAGCTGGGCAGCGAATGGCGTCAAAGCGCCGCCGATCACGCCACCGACGTTGAACGCGATCGAGATGCCGGTGTAGCGCACCGGCACGGCATAAAGCGTCGGCAGCCAGGCGCCGAGCGGGCCGTAGACCAGCCCCATGACGAACAGCGACAGCGCGAGCGTCGCAAAGACCAGCGGCAGCTGGCCCGATCCAAGGCCCAGACCGAAGACGAGGCCGACGAGGGCCGTCAGGGCCGCGCCGACGCGCAGCACGGCGGCGGGGCTGCGCTTGTCGGCCCACCAGCCGGCCACGATGATCCCGAGCGCCAGGAACAGGTTGGCACCGAGCTGCACCCCCAGGAACGACTGCCGCGAGAAGCCGAGCGTCTTCGTGCCGAACGAAAGCGCGAACGTGGTGGCGAGGTAGAAGATCGCGAAGCATGCGACGACGCCGGCGATGCCGGCCAGCACGGCGCCGGGATGACGGGCAAAGAGCCGCCCGACCGGCACCTTGGCCGGTGCCTCGGCATCGAGCGCCTCGCGGAACGCGGCGGTCTCGCCGATGCGCAGGCGCACCCACAGGCCGACGCCGACGAGCAGCGCGCTGGCAAGGAACGGCACGCGCCAGCCCCAGCGCACGAATTCAGCTTCGGGCAGAACCATGCCGAGCAGCAGGAACAGGCCGTTGGCAAAGAAGAACCCGACCGGCGCGCCGAGCTGCGGGGCGGCCCCGAAGCGCGCCTCCCAGCCCTTGGGCGCGTTTTCGACGGCAAGCAGCGAGGCCCCGCCCCATTCGCCGCCGAGGCCGAAGCCCTGGCCGAACCGCAACAGGCAGAGCAGCGCCGGTGCCAGCGGCCCCGCCATGGCGTAAGTCGGCAGGAACGCGATCAGCAATGTCGAGCCGCCCATCAGCATGAGCGAGGCGACCAGCGTCGACTTGCGCCCGATCCGGTCGCCGAAATGGCCGAACGCGATGGCACCGACCGGTCGGGCCACGAAAGCGAGCCCGAAGGTCATGAAGGCAAGCAGGATCTGTGCGGACGACGACTGCGCCGGGAAGAACAGCGGGCCGATCACGAGAGCCGCCGCCGTCGCAAAGATGTAGAAATCGTAGAACTCCACCGCCGTGCCGACGAGGCTGGCGGTGAGGACGCGGGCGTGCTGGCGGATCGGGTTCATGACGCTGCGGGGTTCCCTGTCGGGGCCCTGCTGTCAAGGGCAAGATGTTGGCCCGGCGTCCTTCCGCTCTCCCGCTGTGAGCGCACGAAAAAGGGCGCCGGCATGACCGGCGCCCTTCCCTTGCGACCCTTGCGGGCTATCGCGACTTACACGCCGCCGCGGTTACGGCAGCTGTCGGTCACGGTCTTCGAGCACAGCGGGTACTTCTTGGCCGCACCCGTGCCGGCGTCGTTGCTGGCATAAGCCGTGTTCGACGAAGTCGCCGGCGCGTTGCTGGCCATCGCGCTGTTGTCCGAGCTCATGGGAGCCGCAGCGTCATCCGCGTTGGAGGCCATGCCGCCCGAGCTTGCGGCCGGGGCACCCGAGGCTGCCGCCGGGGGCTGCGCGCCGGTGGCTGAGGCCGAGGCCTGGCCCTTCACCTGGGCCACGATCGTCGGCCAGATCTGCGAGCGCTGGTCGGGCGTCATGGCATAGACCTGGCCGCGCTGCTGGTCGGTCAGCGCCCACCAGCCCTTCTGCTGGTCGGCATTGAGGGTCCAGAAGTATTCCTGCTGGGCCGAGGGCCAGGCGTCATACTTGGTCTTCAGATCGGCAGGCCAGCCGTCGTACATGCCCTTCTGCTCGGTCGTCATGGTGAATGGACCGGCGGGAGCGGCAGGGGTTGCGGCCGCATCTGCGGCGGGTGGCGTTGCCATCGTGGTGGCCGACTGGGCGTGCAGAGCGGCGGGCAGCGTTGCGGCGGCAAGCGCAAAAGCGCTGATGGACATGAACTTACGCATGGGGATCGTCTCCTGTCTGAAAGATCCGAAGTTGCACAAGCTACGCTCGACGATGTCCGATCGTTTCCGCCTACACGACCAGTCGTGAACCAGGCCCGGCCAAGTGTTCGACCTGCCCCTCAGCTGCGACAAACCGTTGTTTTCTTGCTGTATGAGGGATGAATGAGCGGTTCATCGACGGTGTTTGGCCGATCATCCCGTCGCCGAAGTCGCTTGCGCGCGCGGCATCGGTTCCCTACCTGTTCCGCGTGAACTCGCTGTCCCCCTCCCCCGAACCCGGCTGGCTCGAAGGCCTCAACCCTCCCCAGCGCGAGGCCGTGCTGACAACCGATGGGCCGGTGCTGATGCTTGCCGGTGCCGGCACCGGCAAGACCGCCGCGCTGACCGCGCGCCTCGCCAACCTGCTCCACCTGCGCCTGGCCTACCCCTCGCAGATCCTGTGCGTCACCTTCACCAACAAGGCCGCGCGCGAGATGCGCGAGCGCGTAGGGCATCTCATCGGCCCGGCGGTGGAGGGCATGCCCTGGCTCGGTACGTTCCACTCGATCGCCGCCAAGATGCTGCGCCGTCACGCCGAACTGGTCGGGTTGACCAGCGCCTTCACAATCATCGACACCGACGACCAGTTGCGCCTGCTCAAGCAGCTGATCCAGGCCGAAGGCGTGGACGACAAGCGCTGGCCGGCGAAGCAGCTGGCGGGCCTGATCGACCGCTGGAAGAACCGCGGCCTGCTGCCGGCCGACATCGATGCCGGCGAGGCCGAAGCCTATGCCAACGGGCGCGGGCAGCATTTCTACCAGCTTTACCAGGATCGCCTGCGCACGCTCAATGCCTGCGATTTCGGCGATCTGCTGCTGCACATGCTGGCCATCTTCAAGACGCACCGCGACGTGCTGCAGGCCTGGCAGGACCGCTTCCGCTACATCATGGTGGACGAGTACCAGGACACCAACGCGGTGCAGTACCTCTGGCTGCGGCTCCTGGCACAGACCCGTAAGAACATTTGCGTGGTAGGTGACGACGACCAGTCGATCTATTCGTGGCGTGGGGCCGAGGTCGCCAACATCCTGCGCTTCGAGAAGGATTTCCCGGGCGCCAAGGTCATCAAGCTGGAGCAGAACTACCGCTCCACCCCGCATATCCTCGGCGCGGCTTCGGGCCTAATCGCCGAGAACGCCGAGCGACTGGGCAAGCAGCTGTGGACCGAGCGCGATGGCGGCGACCAGGTGCGCGTCATCGGCGTGTGGGACGCCCCCGAGGAAGCACGCCGCGTGGGCGAGGACATCGAGCGCCTCGAGCGCGAGGGCTGCCCGCTCGACCGCGTAGCGATCCTCGTGCGCGCGCAGTTCCAGACGCGCGAGTTCGAAGACCGCTTCATCCAGATCGGCCTCGGCTATCGCATCGTCGGCGGCTTCCGCTTCTACGAACGCGCCGAAATCCGCGATGCGCTGGCCTACCTGCGTCTCGTCGCGCAGCCGTCCGACGACCTTGCCTTCGAGCGGATCTACAACACCCCCAAGCGCGGGCTGGGCGACAAGACGCTGGAAAAGCTGTTCCGCTTTGCCCGTGCGCAGCAGATCCCGCTGCTGCGCGCTGCCTACGACATCGCCGACACCGACGAGCTCCCGACGCGTACGCGCAACACGATCCTTGCACTGGTGCGCGACTTCATGCGCTGGCGCGAGCAGGTCGCGACGCTGAGCCCGGCGGAACTGGCACGCACGATCCTCGACGAAAGCGGCTACACCGGGGCGCTGCAGGCCGAAAAGAGCGCCGAGGCCAATGGGCGGCTGGAGAACCTCTCGGAACTCGTCCGCGCGATGGAAGAGTACGAGACGCTCGGCGATTTCCTCGAGCACGTCAGCCTGGTCATGGACAACGAGGCGCAGAGCAACGAGGACAAGGTCACGATCATGACCATCCACGCCGCCAAGGGCCTCGAATTCGACCAGGTGTTCCTGCCCGGCTGGGAGGAAGGCGTGTTTCCCTCGCAACGTGCGCTCGACGAGGGCGGTCTCGCCAGCCTCGAGGAAGAACGCCGCCTCGCCTACGTGGCGATCACCCGCGCGCGCAAGCGCTGCACGATCCTCCATGCTGCCAATCGGCGCATCTATGGGCAGTGGACCAGCGCGATCCCCTCGCGCTTCATCGAGGAACTGCCCGAGGACCACATCGAGCAGGAAACCACGATGTCGGGCGGGGCGTCGCTGTGGCGGGCCAACTGGTCGGAGGCGAGCGATCCCTTTGCCGACGTGGCGCGCAATCATCCCTCCAAGATCGTCACGCGCGGGCCGGGCTGGCAGCGCGCGGCGGCGCAGGCCTATGATCCCAAGCCCCGCCGCGTGCCCGAGAACACGCGCAGCGCCGCGAGCTTTGCCAGCAAGCCGCGCGCCGACCTTGGCGTCGGCGCACGGGTGTTCCATGACAAGTTCGGCTATGGCACGGTCCAGGGCCAGGAAGGCAACAAGCTGGAAATCGAGTTCGAGAGCGGCGGGGTCAAACACGTGCTCGACAGCTTCATCAAGCCGGCCTGATCGGACAGGCCGCGACAGGGGGGACGGCCATGGCAGCATCACTACGCCGCACACGCATCACCTTGGCCCTGGCAGCCACGGCGTCGATCGGCATCGGCGCGACGCTCGCCTGGGCCTGCGCGGACAGTTCGTGCGATCCGACCTGGCGGCTCGATGCTCCGACTTATGCCTGCGACGGGCGGGCGATGCTTGCGCCGGGGAACGACACGCGCATCAACCTGCTGCTGCTGATGCGCAGCCTCGTAACCATCGACGACAGCAAGGTCGCCTATGGCAAGCCCGACTGGGACGACGACAAGCTGGGGCACGTCTTCGTCAGCTGGAAGGGCCTTCGCACGACCTTGTGGCCCGAGCCGGCCGAAGCGGATACGGGCAGTGCAGCGGCCCCCGCCTGCAGCGTGCCACAAGAGGCGCAAGATGCCTTTGCCGCGGCCCTCGCCGCCGACAAGCGCGTATCGGCTGACGATCGCACCGCGCTGACCAGCCTTCGCGCGAAGTCCGGGTGCGACGGCGGCGATGCGTCGCCGAGCGTCGGTGCCCCTGCGCGCGACTACCTGGCCTATCTGCAGGCGGCCGACGCGTTTCACCGCAGCCAATGGGACAAGGCGCGCACGGGCTTTGCCGCGCTGACCCGCAGCGCGTCGCCCTGGATCGCCGAGACGGCCAGCTACATGCCGGTGCGGATCGGCTTGCGCGCGGCGGTCTCCGGGTCGATGGACCAGTACGGCGACTTTGCGGGGCTGGACAAAGTCGACACCGCCGCTGCCCGTGCAGCCGGCACCGCGATCGATGCGTATCTGACCGCCTATCCGAAGGGACGCTATGCCGCCTCGGCCGAGGGGCTCAGGCGGCGGGTATGGTGGCTGACGCAGCAGACCGGCCCTTTGGCCGCGCGTTACGAGGCGATGCTGCGTGCGACCCCGGCCACCAGCGCCGCCGCCGCCGATCTCGCCGAAGAGATCGATGTGCGTCTGTTCGAGGTCGAGGGTGGCGCGGGCAAGGTTCTCGCCGCCGGGCAGGACTTGCCCCTGCTCAGTGCGGTCGCCGATCTCAAGCAGATGCGGCCGGTCGAGGCGGGCAAGCCCCTGCCCCTCACCGCTGCGATGGTCGAGGCACAGGCCGCGAAATTCTCCGCGATGCCCGAGCTCTACGGCCTCGTGGCCGCCAGCCGCGCCTATTATGCCGGCGAAGCGCCACGCACGATCTTGCCGCTGCTGCCCGACGCCGCCCGGCAGCCCGCCTATTCGCCGCTCGCGTTCAGCCGGCAGGTATTGCGCGGTATGGCACTGGGCCGCGCGCACGACGCCAACGAGGCCGGGTTCTGGCGCGAATTGGCCAGTGGCGCGCGAGGGGCCTGGCAGCGGCCGCTGGTCGAGCTAGGCCTTGCCTTGCGCTGGCAACGCGATGGCCAGCTTGCGCAGGTCTTTGCGCCGGGTTCGCCGATCGGGGACACCACGCTGCGCCAGCTCATGCTCCAGACCATGACCAGCCCTGCGATCCTGCGCGCGAGTGCCGCGGACGCCACGCGACCGGCCGACGAGCGTAACGTCGCGCGCTTCACGCTGCTCTACAAGGGGCTGACCCGCGGCGCCTATGCCGACGTCGCGCGCGACTTGGCCCTGGTGCCTCCGGGCAAGGCCGACACCGATGCGTGGTATGGTGCTGGGCTTGCGACCCCGCCCCCGGCGCGTTTCGCTGCCGGCAAATGGTCGGACGGCTTTGCCTGCCCGCCGCTCGCCCAGACGGTCGCCACGCTGGCGCGCGCGCCGATGGATCAGGCGGCGCGGTTGTGCCTCGGTGATTTCTATCGCCTCAACGGGTTCGATGGCTTCACGCTCTATCGCCCGCAGACCGATCCCGACATGGGCGGCGCGGCCAATCAGCTGGGCTCCGCCCCCGACCTGTATCCGGGCAAGCCGGCGTCGCGTGATACGTTCTATGCCGCGATCATTGCAGACAAGGCTGCATCGGCCGATCTACGCGCCTATGCGCTTTATCGCATGATCCAGTGCTACGCGCCGTCAGGCCACAACACTTGCGCCTGGCCTTCCGCCAATTACGAAACGTGGCTCGCCGCCGATGCCCCCAAGGCACAGCGCAAGGCCTGGTACGACGAGTTGAAGGCCCGCTACCCCACCAGCCGCTGGGCCAAGGCGCTGCGGTATTACTGGTGATCAGGCTTCGCATATCGGGATCGCTCGCGGCGGCGTTGGTTTGCGCGATGCTCGGCGGCTGCGACAGCGGGAAGGCACCGGCCTCCAGCAAGACCGCCAGCCCGGCCGCGGCTCCGTCGATCGACGCGCGGCGCTATGACGCGTTCTACGTCTGGCCCGGCGTGCGCCCCTCGCCGGCACTCACACCGCACCTGCTGTACCTGCTCGACGGGGAAGTGCGCCGCCGGCCTGGGCCTGCGCGCTTCACCCGCCTGCGCCCCGGCACGCCACATCTGCCCGGAACACCGCTGTGGCTGGTGGTGCGGGTCGACCGGCTCGACCTCGGCGAACGCAACTGGGCGGCGATCATCGCCGACATGCAGCGCTGGCAGGACGCGGGCAATACCGTGGCCGGCCTGCAGATCGACTTCGATGCCGCAACCTTGGGGCTGGATCGCTATGCCGCCTTCCTGGCCGAGGCCCGCCGGCAGCTGCCTCGCCCCTGGAAGCTGTCGATCACCGGATTGATGGACTGGGCGGCGAACGGCGACCCGCAGGCCCTCGCCGCGCTCAAGCCAGTGGTCGACGAGGTCGTGGTGCAAACCTACCAGGGGCGATCGACCATCCCCGGCTACGAGGCGTGGTTTGCGAAGATGACGCACTTTCCCCTGCCGTTCCGCGTCGCTTTGGCGGAGGGCGGCGCGTGGACGCCACCGGCGATGCTGGCCCACGAGCCGCAGTTTCGCGGCTATGTGGTGTTCTTGATGTCGAAGCGGGTGAAGGGGTGAGTTTGGAGGTGTCGTTTGAGGTATCCACCACCCCCAACCCCCTCCTCTGAAGAGGAGGGGGCTATATGGCGCTCTCCCCCTCCTCTACAGCGGAGGAATCGGGGGGCGGTAGCTGCCTAAAACCACGTCACCCCATGCGGTGCGCGCCCGCCCGCACTGTCGCGCGATGCCCCACGGTTGCGGCGATGCTGCGCTCGCGAATGGTGTCGAGCATGATCCATTCGTTGGTCACGGCATCGGCGGTAACGGTCAGGGCCATGTAGCCGCGCCGCGCGGTGTCGCACCACGCCAGTTCCGGATTGTCCTCGACCAGAGCCCGCGCCACCGTCGCCGGCGCGGTGCGCACATCGTGCTCGAAGCCGGGCGACGTCACCGAATGCCCGGCGAACTCGACTGCCGCCGGTTTGCCCTCGTGCATCAGGTTATAGGCCCAGGCATTGTGGCTGTCGCCTGACAGGACGACGGTGTTGCCGCCCATGCCCCGCACTTGGCGCAGGAACCGCGCACGCGCGGCGGGGTAGCCGCCCCAGCTGTCGAAATTGAACGGCAGGCCGACGCTGGCCGCGGTCAGGCCGGCGCCGATATAGCGCGCGGTGCCGGGCGCCTCGTTGGACAGCCAGCTTTGCGCCGCCTTGGGCATCACGGTGTTGCCCATGATCGTGCCGAAGCCGACGATCTGCCACGGACGCCCGCTGCGCACCGACCGCTGCATCGCACCGGCCAGCCACGCTTCCTGCTCGCTGCCCATCATGCTCGCCGCAGGGTCCTGCCAGGCGCCATCGCGGAACGACTTGAGCGCCGCGACGGGGTCGGCATCCTTGAACAGCGGGGCAATGTCGGGCTGCTGCGTGCGGCCCAGCACGCGCGTCTCGGTGCGGAACAGCGTGGCAAGCCCGCCGATGTCGTACGCGGCCCAGGGTGCCTCGCTCACCGGCATCCATTCGCGATAGACCTGCATCGCGGCATCCTTGCGCGCGCCCCAGTCGCCGTCGGTGGCCGGGTCGTGATGCTCCGCGCCCCCTTCCCAGCTGTCGTTGGCGCTCTCGTGGTCGTCCCACTGCGCGATCATGGGGAACCGGCGGTGCAGCTCCTGCAGATCCGGATCGGCGCGATAGCTGGCGAAGCGCAGGCGATAATCGGCTGTGTGGACGGTGGTGCCGTCGGGCAGGATCACCCGGCCGGGCAGCGCTTCCTGCAGTGTCGGATAAGTGCCGCGCTGGTATTCGTAAAAGTAATCGCCGAGGTGAATAGTGCAGTCGAACGCGTCGCTCGCCGCGGCATGGGCATAGGCGTTGAACCAGCCGAACGGCAGGTTGGAACACGAGAACACCGCGGCGCGCCACGGCTGGCGCCCATCGGCGGGCAGCGTGCGCGTGCGCCCGATCGGGGACATGCTGCCGTCCGGCGCGATGAAGCGGAAGAAGTAGCGGCGGGCCGGCATGAGGCCGGTTGCGACGATCTTGACGGTGTGGTCGCGCCATGGCCCCGTCTGCGTGGCGCCGCCAGACACGATGCGGGCAAAGTCCTCGGTTTCGGAGAGCTCGACCCGCACGTCGGCAGGCCCGCGATTCGTCGGCACGTAACGGGTCCACAGCAGGACCTCATGCGCCGCGGGCTCACCGCTCGCCACCGAATGCGTGAAACCGCTCGCCGTCAGCAGGCCGGCCGCGCGCGCCCAGTCGGGCAGGAGTAGCGCGGATGCGCCGAATGCCGCGGTCTTGAGGATCTGGCGGCGGGTGGAAGCAGGCGACGCGGCGGAATTGGTGGCGAAGGACATGGCGGGGGACTTCCTGCTGGCGCGGTGCCACCACATGGCACCGCGTTCCCCCCGCCACCTTCAGGTGACAGTGTGATGACCGTCAGGCCGCCTCAAAGGGCGGAAACGTGCAGGAACTCCGGAATCGGGCCGTTCCATTCACCCGGCGGCGATTGCGGCTCGCGGCGTTGGTGCGGATGCTGGGACGCCACGTCGCCATAGCGCGATGAACGCTCGGGCCTTTCAGGCGCGGTACGGGCCACGCGCTCGGCCGGGGCCTGGCGTTCGGGGCGCTCTGACCGCTCGCGGGCAGGCGCCTGGGCTTCGACCTCGGCAGTCTCTTCGCTACGCTCGGACTTGCGCCGGCGACCGGAGCGCGCTTCGCGGGGCTTGCGATCCTCGTCCTCGCCACGGCGCGACTTGCGCGCGGGCTTGTCCTCGACCGGCGCCTCTTCGGCGGTGGTATCGAGCGCCAGAACCGGGATCTTGTTGCCGGTCAGCTTCTCGACGTTGTCGATCGCTTCGGCATCCTCGGGGCTCACCAGTGTGAAGGCGCGGCCGGTGGCGCCGCCGCGACCAGTGCGGCCGATGCGGTGGACATAGTCGTCCGGGTGCCACGGCGTGTCAAAGTTGAAGACATGGCTCACGCCCTTCACGTCGAGACCGCGTGCGGCGACGTCGGAGGCGACCAGAATGTTGATCACGCCGTCCTTGAACTTCTGCAGTTCGGCAAGGCGCGCCGGCTGGTCCATGTCTCCATGAATCTCGCCTGCGGAAAAACCATGGCTTTTCAGGCTCTTGGCCAGCTCGCGCACCGTCGTCTTGCGGTTGCAGAAGATGATCGCGGTGCTGACGTTGTCGGTCTTGAGCAGTTGGCGCAGCGTGTCGCGCTTGCCCCGGCTGGTGGTCTTGACCTTGAACTGGGCGATGTTGACGTTGAGGCTGGCAGGCCGCGCCACTTCGATGGACTTGGGGTTCGACAGGAACTTGTCGGCCAGCTTCTTGATCGGCGGCGGCATCGTCGCCGAGAACAGCAGCGTCTGGCGCTGCGCGGGCAGCTTGGAACAGATCGACTCGATGTCGGGGATGAAGCCCATGTCGAGCATGCGGTCAGCCTCGTCGATGACCAGCAGTTCGCAGCCCGTGAGCAGGATCTTGCCCCGCTCGAACAGGTCCATCAGGCGGCCCGGCGTCGCGATCAGGACGTCCACGCCTTCCTGCAGCGCCTTGACCTGGTCGCCCATCTGCACACCGCCGATCAGCAGCGCCATCTTGAGATCGTGGTTCTTGCCGTACTTCTCGAAATTCTCGGCGACCTGCGCGGCGAGTTCGCGCGTCGGCTCGAGGATCAGCGAGCGCGGCATCAGCGCGCGACGGCGGCCGTGCGCGAGAATGTCGATCATCGGCAGCACGAAACCGGCGGTCTTGCCGGTGCCCGTCTGGGCGATGCCGATGATGTCGCGCATCATCAATACGGAGGGGATCGCCTGCGCCTGGATCGGCGTCGGCTCGTCATAGCCGGCATCCGTGACCGACTTGAGCAATTCGTCTGATAGGCCGAGATCGGCAAACTTCATGCGGGTAATGTTCCGAAAATCGAGGGAGACCGCCTCCTGCCGGCGTCGCGCCTGACCAGCGCCACGCGGCCAATGGCCGACCACCCGGGCCGGCCCATGCGTGGCCCGGCGCTCACAGCGCGTCGCTAAGCCGAATATGCAGGGAAAGTCAAGGAAAGCCGCCCGGATCGCGCTGTCAGCGCCCTATTTCCTGCAGCCGGGTGATACCGCAAGTGGCACCGGCCCGCGAGTGGATCATGTCACGCCGCGCACAGAGCATCCCGTCGCTGCTGCGCTCGGCATAGAAGCCGACGTAGAAATCGCGCGCGCTGCACGATTTCTCGAGATTTGCGACGAGCTGCCGGCGATCGCGCAACAGCAGCACGATCTGGCGATCCGAGGATGTCGCAGCGGTTGCGCCGATGAGATTCATCGGCACGCAGTTGGGGCCGCGGCGCAGGCGCGGGGCGCCGTTGTACGGCATCGGCGGCGGCCCCGGCAGCGGCATCTCGCGCCCCATGCCGGGGGCGATGCGGATGATCAGGCGCTGCTCGATACGCACCTGCGACCAACCATCGTCGTCGATCGCATCGCTGATGGCACGATCGGCACCGCCAGGCTGCGGTACGGTTGGCATCGCCGAAGGAAGCGAGGTCGACAGATGCGCCGATCCGTGCCGGGGAAACGCAACATCCGGCCCGGAAGCGACGCTTATCAGCGCCGCCGTGGCCACAAAGGCATGGGCAAGACCTGGCATCAGCACATCGACAACGAACGCGATCCTCAATCCGGCCCGACGGTGGCCCTGTCCGGCAGCGCTGCCCCCTGTCGGCAACGGCCGGTTGTTGTGTTCGGCCACCTTTGCAATCGGGCGCTTGAACATCCGCTTAACCCGCGGCCGCCCCGCCGCGCAAAAGGAAATGTAAAAAGCCGTTGATGCACGGCGAACAGGGGTCTAGCCGGTGCCGATGGTCGAAACGCTCGCTCCGCGCGCCGATGGCGCCGTGTTCCTCGAAGAAGCCGCTGCCCTGCTGGGCACCAAGGGCTTCACCACCGATGCCGAAACCATCGCACCCTGGCTGACCGACTGGCGCCAGCGCTTTACCGGCCGCGCGCTCGGCATGGCCTCGCCTGCCGATACCGCGCAAGTCGCCGCGCTGGTGCAGCTTTGCGCGAAGCACGGCGTGCCGATCGTGCCGCAGGGCGGGAACAGCGGCATGTCGGGCGGCGCCACGCCCGACGAGACCGGCCGCGCCGTCGTCTTGTCGCTGCGCCGCATGAACGCCATCCGCGCGGTCGATCCCGCGGCCCGCACCGCGACGTGCGAAGCCGGTGTGATCCTACAGGTGCTGCACGAAGCCGCCGAGTCCAAGGGCCTGCGCTTCCCGCTGTCGCTGGGCGGAAAGGGCTCGGCAACGATCGGCGGGCTGATCTCGACCAATGCCGGCGGCACGCAGGTGCTGCGCCACGGCTCGATGCGCGCGCTGGTCCTCGGGCTCGAGGCGGTGATGCCCGACGGTACTGTGTTCAACCAGCTGGTCCCCCTCAAGAAGGACAACCGCGGCTTCGATCTCAAGCAGCTGCTGATCGGGTCAGAGGGCGTCTTGGGCATCGTCACTGCCGCGACGCTGAGGCTCGAGCCCGCGATCGCCGCGCGCGAAGTGCTGTGGGCGGGTGCGGAAAGCCTCACCGCGGCGCGCGAAGTGCTGCTCATGGCCGAGCGTATCGCCGGCCCCTTCCTCGAAGGGTTCGAGGTCATGCCGCAGCACAGTCTCGATGCCGTGCGCGACTACCTGCCCGGTGCGCGCCAGCCGCTTGCCGAGGACCATACCTGGCACATCCTGATCGAACTGGTCGGCGATGCCGATGGCGCCGCGCGCCTGCCTGATCTCGCGCAACGCGTGCTCGAGGAGGCGTTCGAGGCCGGCTTGATCCAGGATGCGACGATCGCGGCCAACGACACCCAGGCTGAGGCCTTCTGGAACCTGCGCGAAACGATCGCACCGGCCGAGCGCGCGCTCGGCCCCGCCGTGCAGCACGACATCAGCGTGCCGGTCGAGCGCATGCCCGCCTTCGTGGAAGAAGCGGTGCCGCTGCTCGAGGGTCAGTGGCCCGGCACGCGCGCGGTCGGCTTCGGTCACCTGGGCGACGGCAATATCCACTTCCACGTGATCGCGCCGGCAGGCGTCGACCGCGCCGAATGGGAAGCCGGCGACGGCAAGGCGATCAGCCGCCAGGTTCATGACATGGTCACGGCGTGGGGCGGCTCGATATCCGCCGAGCACGGCATCGGCCAATTGAAGCGCGACGAATTGGCGCGCCTCGGCGATCCCGTGGCCTTGTCGATCCTTCGCTCGGTGAAGCAGGCGCTCGATCCCCAGGGACTGATGAACCCCGGCAAGCTGGTCTGACACCGGTCTTAGCAACGCTGCACGGCTGACAGGCGCCGGGGCAACACATTCCTGCCCCGGCGCTGCGTCGGCCGCTTGTCAGTGTATCGCGCAGGCCGTATGGCCCTGCCACGCCCGTGTCCCGCGCGCCGGCGGCGTCCCGCCGTCGTTCGTGCGCCATGTCGGCCCAATTCTGTGTTTCGGAGAGAGTACATGGCCAGCGCGCCGCAAGCCAATCTGCCCCTGTTCTACCAGGACCTCATGCCGCTCAACACGCGCGACCACGCCACGTGGAAGGCGCGCGGCGCCCAGTCGGCCCCGTGGCTGATCGGCCAGCACGCCATTCCGCTGACCGTGGAAGAATTCCCGCAGGCCGCCCGTCACTTCCCGATCATCTTCGCCTCGGGCGACAACCCGGTGCCGCTCGCGCTCATGGGTCTCAACGAAGGCGTCAACGTCTTCGTGAACGAGGAAGGCACGATCGACCAGCCGGTGTACCTGCCGGCCTATGCGCGCCGCTATCCCTTCATGCTCGCCAAGCTGACGCCCGACAGCGACGAACTCTCGCTGTGCTTCGACCCGTCGAGCGGCCTCGTCGGTGAATTCGACGAAGGTGAGGCGCTGTTCGACGGCGACCAGCCGAGCGAAGCGACCAAGCAGGCGCTGCAGTTCTGCGAGCAGTTCGAGCAGGCCGGCCTGCGCACCCAGGCGTTCATCGACGAGCTGAACAAGCACAACCTGCTGATGGAAGGCGAAGTCGCCATCCAGCAGACCGGCGTCGACCAGCCGTTCATCTATCGCGGCTTCCAGATGGTCAACCAGGACAAGCTGCGCGACATCCGTGGCGACGTGCTGCGCGGCTGGGCGCAGAGCGGCCTGCTGCCGCTGATCTATGCGCACATCTTCTCGCTCGACCTGATGAGCACGATCTTCGGCATCCAGGCCCAGCAGGGCAAGGCGCCGGCCCCGACGCTCGCACCCGCGATCTGATCGGACGCCGGCCCCGGGGTGCGCCGCACTGCGCCCCGCCGGTACGAACGAAGGCCCTCGCCGGCGACGGCGGGGGCTTTTTCGTGTCATGGCACATCGGCGCCGGAGATAGGCAGACGCACCCGTGCGGGCCGGACCGAGCATGGCTGGCCACGAAATAACGATTAGTTTCAAGAGGCTACGCCCGCCGTGAACCACGCGTTCGACGGGCGGCCGCCGAGCAAACAAAATTTGCGTTCAAATGCAATATTTTTCTGTCGCAAGGCTATTGCAAGGCGCCGGAGTGTTGCCTATCTTCATCACATCAGGCCGGCGCTCCCCTCATGGCCCGGTCTGATTGGTGCACTTGGTGCACCTCCTCCCTGAACCTTGGCCACCTGGAGCTTGTCTCCAGGTGGTTTTTTATTGGCCGGTGGCGGTCGCCTATTCGGCGGCGCGCGTCATGCGCCCGGCAGCCGCCACGTCGGCCATATCGCGCCCCAGAATGCCGACAAGGCCGGTCAGCGTGTCCACCACCTCTTCCCAACCCGGGCCAGGCTCTGCCAGCGCGGTGTCGAGGTAGGCTGCGCGATCGATCTCGATCTGCATCGCCTCGATCCCCTGTGCGCGGCGGGCATGGCGCTCCAGCGTATAGCCGCCCGCGTAAGGCCGGTTGTGCGCCGCTGGTGCCCCGGTCGCGGCGAAATGCGCGAAGGCGAGCGCTGCAAGCCGTGCGCGACAGGCGCTGCCGAAACGGTCGCCGAGGACGTAGCGCGCGGTCGTCTGCCCAGGCTCGCGCGGGAGCAGCGGCGGCATCGAATGGAGGTCGATCAGCAGCGCGACGCCCCATTGCCCGGCGACCGCGTCAAGCGCCGCCTCGATGGCGGCGTGATAGGGCGCATGCACCTCCTCGATTCGCGCCAGGACATCAGCGGCAGGTAGACGGCTGCGCCACAACTCGCCCATGCCGGGCAGCCGCCGGGGGACGAGGCCCAGGCCTCCCTGCACGCGGCGCGAAACGCCGCCCGGGCGCGCGCGGGGCGGAAAGGCGGGAAGTGCGGGGTCCGGCTCGATCATGTCGCGATCGAGGTCGTCGGGCGCCCGGTTCAGGTCGATCAGCGCACGCGGCGCACGCGCGACGATCAGGGTCGCGCCGGTTCGCCGCGCCAGTTCCTCGGCAATACCGTCGACCAGCCGATCCTCGAGTCGGCGCGCAGCCTCGGCCGGATCGCGCAAGGCCGACACCAAGGTGGACCCGTAAGCGCGCCCGGCATGCGGCACGGCCAGAACCACCGGCGTCGCTGACTGCCCTTGGTTGCGCACCACGAAGGGCGCCGCTTCGCCTGCCGAATCGCAACTGCCCCATGCATCCATCGTGGCTGGCTGCATCGCTTTGCAGCGCGTGTCAAAACCTGTGCATTTCGTCGCGGTTTGGCGGCCACATTGGCGCTACGTTTCGATACACATGTTTGCCGGCGGGCGGCACTGCGCTATTGGTTGCGGACGAAGCGGTCGGGATTGTTAACCCGCCCCCTGCTAGGCCGCTGGACCGCACAGCGGAGACGACCCGATCACAGCCGGCCGATGCTGTGCCCCAAATACCCGTGCCGACCTGACGGCACGTCGAGACTGACAGGACCAGAAGGGTACTATGATCCGAATTCTGCTCGCCGAAGACGAAGAGGCCATGCGCACCTACCTCGCACGCGCCCTCGAGAATGCCGGGTACAGCGTGGTCGCGGTCGACCGCGGCACGGCCGCCATTCCGCTTCTGCAGCGTGAGCAATTCGACCTGCTGCTGTCGGACATCGTCATGCCCGAAATGGACGGGATCGAACTGGCGCAGCGTTGCAGCGAGATCAGCCCGGCCACGAAAGTCATGTTCATCACCGGCTTTGCCGCAGTCTCGCTCAAGGCCAATCGCGAGGCGCCGCAGGCGCGCGTGCTGTCCAAGCCCTTCCATCTTCGCGACCTGGTGATGGAGGTGGACCGCATCTTTGCGGACGCTGCGTAAAAAAGTGAATTTGCCCCCTTGCCAGCCCGACGAGGCACGGCTAGTGGGGCGCTCCCGACGCCGAGAGGCTGACGGAAAATCGATGGTGCGGGCGTATAGCTCAGTGGTAGAGCACTATGTTGACATCGTAGGGGTCGCAAGTTCAATCCTTGCTACGCCCACCATCGGCAAAACCCCGCTTCGGCGGGGTTTTTTGTTGCCTTAATCCGGCAGGCTGCGAGTTTTTCCTTCGAGATAGCGCCAGTTGCGAGGCAGTTCGACTTGCCGGACGGGGCCGCGGACGGCCACCTGCGCCGATGATCGAGACCGTGCCGCCACCGCGCCACTGCCCTGCCCCGTGCGTGGATGGCGGCGGGGCCTGGGACATCCTGCAGGATCGCTGGGATAGACGCATGCGCCAGGCGGCCGCGTGGCTGGCGAACGAGCCTGCCGTGGTCGACATCGGCTGCGGTCACATGGGCCTGCGGGAACACCTCGCGCCGACGACCCGCTACGTCCCCGTCGACATCGTCGATCGCGGGCCGGGTACGGTGCTGCACGACCTTAACGGTCCTGGCCCCCTTCCCGTGTTCGGCGAACCTGCCGCCGCATTGCTGGGCGTCGTGGAATATGTCGAGGACGTCCCCCGCCTGCTGACGTCGCTGCGCCAGTTCGACCGCGTGGTGCTGTCCTACAACCACGCCTCGGTGCAGGACCTGCTATGGCGACTGGGCTTGCGGGACAAGCGCGTGCTGTGGCTCCACCGCCATGGCGCGATGCGCTTTGCGGCGATGGTCGGGCGGGCGGGGTGGCAAATCACCTGCCGCCACCGCGTCCGCATCGGTGAGGCGATCTACGATTTGCGCAGAACCTGTTGATGCGAAGCAGTTGCAAAGATTCAACCCGCGGTATGCTTGCGCCCCTTTCCGCACCTGCTAATGGGGCGGTCAGTTCAACTCCCCAGGCAAGGCAACAAGCGCTATGGCGAAGATCAAGGTGAAGAACCCGATCGTCGAGATCGACGGCGACGAGATGACCCGCATCATCTGGGAATGGATCCGCGAGCGCCTGATCCTTCCCTATCTGGACGTGGACCTCAAGTATTACGACCTCTCGGTCGAGAAGCGCGACGAGACCGGTGACCAGATCACCATCGATTCCGCCAACGCCATCAAGCAGTACGGCGTGGGCGTGAAGTGCGCCACGATCACCCCCGACGAACAGCGCGTCGAGGAATTCGGCCTCAAGAAGATGTGGAAGTCGCCCAACGGCACGATCCGCAACATCCTGGGCGGCGTGGTCTTCCGCGAACCGATCGTGATCAAGAACGTGCCCCGCCTGGTGCCGGGCTGGACCGACCCCATCGTCGTGGGCCGTCACGCGTTCGGCGACCAGTACAAGGCCACCGACACGCTGATCCCCGGGCCCGGCAAGCTGCGCCTGGTGTTCGACGGCGTCAACGGCGAGTCGATCGACCTCGAAGTGTTCGACTTCCCGTCGGCCGGCGTCGCCATGGCGATGTACAACCTCGACGATTCGATCCGCGATTTCGCGCGCGCCAGCTTCAACTATGGCTTGAACCTCGGCTGGCCGGTCTACCTGTCGACCAAGAACACCATCCTCAAGGCCTATGACGGCCGCTTCAAGGACCTGTTCCAGGAAGTGTTCGACAGCGAAGGCTTCAAGGAAAAGTTCGCGGCCGCCGGCATCGAATACCAGCACCGCCTGATCGACGACATGGTCGCCTCGGCGCTCAAGTGGTCGGGCAAGTTCGTCTGGGCCTGCAAGAACTACGATGGCGACGTGCAGTCGGACACCGTTGCGCAGGGCTTCGGCTCGCTGGGCCTGATGACCTCGGTCCTGATGACCCCGGACGGCAAGACCGTCGAGGCCGAAGCGGCGCACGGCACGGTGACGCGTCACTATCGCCAGCACCAGCAGGGCAAGGCGACCAGCACCAACCCGATCGCCTCGATCTTCGCCTGGACTCGTGGCCTCATGTACCGCGGCAAGTTCGACGAGACCCCCGATGTGGTGCGTTTCGCCGAGACGCTCGAGCGCGTGTGCATCGAGACGGTGGAAAGCGGCAAGATGACCAAGGATCTCGCGATCCTCATCGGCCCCGAGCAGCCGTGGATGACCACCGAGAAGTTCTTCGAGGCGATCGTCGAGAACCTCGAGAAGGAAATGACCGCCTGGGCCTGATCGCCCTCGGTTTACTCCGCAAAGAAAGGCTCCGGCGCTTGCCGGGGCCTTTTCTTTTGGGGCCAGGACGCGCTAGCAGGGAATGTGACGGGCTCCCGCGAGCCCGCGCAGCGCAGTGATGGGGACGGCATGACGGCAGTAGCGGTTGAAGCGGCGATCGGGCTGGCCATCCTCGTGGCGCTGGGTAGCCTGCTCGTCCTCATCGTCCGCCGCCGCTCGGCCGGCAAGGCTGTAGCGGACGACCCAGTGCTGGAAGAAGTGCCGCCCGCCCCCGTGGCCGAGGCCGCACCTCAGCGCCGCCGCCGCTTTGGCCCCGCGGCGCAGCAGACTGATGACGACGCGGAGCCGGATGCCCCGTCGCTGCCAGCCTTCGTCCAGGCCGCCGCGCCCGTGGCGCACGAGGCCGAGCGCGGTGAAAGCGACCTGCCCACGGCCGTGATCGATCTCGATCGCGGGACCCGGCCTTCCGCTGGCCCCGCGCCGTTCGACCCGCCGTCGCATGCCGCGACCTTTTCGGGCAACGCCCCCCACCCCGCCATCGCGGCCAGTCATGGCCAGGCGATCGTGCTGCGCCAGGCTTTCCCGCCGGGCGAAGAACCGTCGCGCTCGTTCTATGGCGGCGTGCCGCGTGTCGATGCGCTGTTCGACTGGCCTCGCACCCGCGCCGGCGATCGCGCGCTGCATTTCCTGCTGCAGGTCGATTGCGCCGCCATTCCGGCGGCCGCGCGGCTCGACCTTCTTCCGACCAGCGGCGCGCTGCTGTTCTTTGCCGATCTTTCCTACGCGCTCGACGCGGCTCGCGGGGCCGAAGGGCGGGTCATCTGGATCGACGACGGCAGTGCCGGCGAGGAGTCCGGCTGGGGTGAATGCACCCCGCCAGACGACCTCCTTCCCGCGCTCGCCGACAACGCCGCGTCAGCCTGGCCATGGGCGACCGACGCCGACGATGCACCGCATGTCCTGCCGCGCTGGCCGGTCACGCCGACGGCCATTGGCCTCGCCCCGGCAAGGCCGACGCCCGACATCGATGGCGCGACGTGGTCGGACAGCACCGCCAGTGCGGACGCCCTGCTCGCGGTGCAGGGCGCGCCGGCCGCGGTCTTCGCGATCTCGCCCAACGACTTCGCCATCGGCGAGGACGGCGTGATGGCGCGGCCCTGGCTTGGCTATCCGCACGACTGGCTGGCGATCCAGATCCTCGCCGCGCAACTCCTGCGCGAGGCGCAGCGGCCGGCCAACCTCCACGACCGCGTGCTGTGGCCCGAGCTGGCCGGCGAAGCGCGCATGGACAAGTTTGCGCAGATCGCCTCGGAGAGCGGCGAGTGGCACGCCCTTGCCCGCACCAAGCAGCCCTTCGCCGACGTCACCGAGCCGGTCCGCGCCGCGTTCTGGGACTGGCTATCGGGCTACGCCCCGCTGGCCCGGCTGGTCGCGCCAGCCGCCTGCGTCGCTGCGGTCGAGACGACGCTTCATGCCGTTCCGGCATCCGCGCCGCAATTCCCGCCCGAACTGATCGCGCGCCTCGCCTATCGGCATGCCCTTGCCGTGCGCACCGCCACACGGGTCCATGCACGCACCCCGGATCGGCTGCTCGCCGCAGCCTCGGCGACCGAAGAGGACCAGTCCGCACGCCGCCAGAGCCACTCCCTGCTGCTCGAATTGGTCAGCGACGATGCGATCGGCCACCCCTTCGGTGACCACGTGCTGCAATTCTGGATCACCCCCGACGATCTCGCGCAGCGGCACTTCGCCAAGGCGGAGTTGATCGTTGCCGCCGTCTGAGCCGATCCAGTGCCGGCACGAGCCAGCCGGTAACATAACGTCACACAAAAGGGTGGCGCGGTCCTAGCCAAACCGGTCTTCGCCCCCTAGCCTGACCGCATGGCCGCCTCCTCCCTTGCTTCGACCTCCGCCCTGTCCGATGCGCTCGTCATCCTTGGTGCCGCCGGCATCGTCATCCCGGCGTTCGCCCGGTTCCGCATCACGCCGATCATCGGCTTCATTCTCGTCGGACTGCTGGTCGGCCCCTATGGCCTTGGCGCCATGGCCAAATCCGTGCCCTGGCTGCATTACGTCACGATATCGAACCCCCATGCGATAGAGCCCTTTGCCGAGTTCGGCATCATCCTGCTGCTGTTCGAAATCGGGCTCGAGCTGTCGTTCAACCGCCTGTGGTCGATGCGTCGGCTGGTATTCGGGCTCGGCGCCATGGAACTGTTTGGATCGGCCCTGCTTGTCGGCCTCGGACTGTTGGCCATGGGCCAGCCTATCGCGGGCGCGATGGGTCTGGGCCTTGCCCTCGCCCTCTCGTCGACCGCCCTCGTCCTGCCCATTTCGGGCACCAGTGGCCCGGTCGGGCGCGCCGCGCTGTCGATGCTGCTGTTCGAGGATATCGCCCTCGTGCCGATCATCTTCCTGCTCGGTGCGCTGGGCCCGGTCGCCGCAGCCGGCGCGCCGAGCCTCGTCGAGACCTTGTGGAAGGGCGGCTTGGTCATTGCCGCGCTGCTGCTGTTCGGCCGCTTCGGCCTCCCCCGGCTCTTCGCGCAGGCGGCCAAGACCAAGAGCCCCGAGCTGTTCCTCGCCGCCAGCCTGCTCGTGGTGATCGTCGCCGCCCTGGCGACCGGAGGCGCGGGGCTGTCGCCGATCATGGGCGCGCTGCTCGCGGGCTTGCTGATTGCCGAGACCGAATACCACACCGAAGTCGAGGCGATCACCAAGCCGTTCAAGGGCCTGGCGCTAGGCGTGTTCCTGATCACGGTGGGCATGGGCATCGACTTGCGAGTCGTGGCCGCCAACTTCGGACCGCTCGCGCTTGGCGTGCTCGGGGTCGTCGTGATCAAGGCGCTGGTGACGGCCATTCTGCTGCGCGTCTGGGGCCAGGAGCGGGCCACCGCAGTCGAGACCGGCATCCTCATGTCCAGCCCCTCGGAGACGACGCTGATCGTGCTGGGCACGGCGGCGACGGCGCAGCTGATCCAGCCGGCCACCGCGCAGTTCTGGCAGATCGTTACCGCGATCGGGCTGACCATCACCCCGCTGCTGGCCAAGCTGGGCCAGAAGTTCGCCGGGCAGGTGCGCAAGCACGGCGACGATGGCATGGCCGCGATTGAGACAGTCGAGGGGCAGCGCGCCGTGATCCTCGGCTATGGCCGCGTCGGCCGCCTGATCGGCGAGATGATGGCCGAGCATGGCCGCCCCTTCGTGGCGATCGACGCGGAGCCCGGCGTCGTCCGGTCGGCCCGCGCGGCGGGCCTGCCCGTGCTGTTCGGCAATATCGACAGCGCCTCGGTCATCGACCGGCTCGATCTCGAAAATGCCAATGCCGTGATTGTCACCATGGACGAGCCGGTTCTGGCGCTGCGCATCGTGCGCAAACTGCGCGGGCTGGCCCCCGACGTGCCGATCATCGTGCGCGCGCGCGATACGGCCCATGCGGCACAGCTCTATCGGGCCGGTGCCAGCCATGCCGTGCCCGAAACGCTGGAGAGCTCGCTGCAGCTGTCCGAGGCGGTGCTGGTCGATCTCGGCGTGCCGATGGGCCCGGTAATCGCTTCGATCCACGAGAAGCGCGACCAGTTCCGCCAGCAGATCATGGAGGATGGCGACTTGTCCGAACCGCCCCGGCTCAAGACGCGGCGGATGCGCGACCGGACCGCCTGACGCGAAAAAGCCCGGCCTGCGATGAAGCAGGCCGGGCTTTTTCTCAATACAGCGTCAGCCGGCGCGCAGGCGTTCGGCGATGCGCTCGTCGATGCGCGCCTCGAGCATCGACAGCGGCATCGCACCTTCCTTGAGCACGGCATGGAACCACGCGAGGCTGAACTTGTCGCCCAGCGCCTTCTCCGCCTTGCGACGGTTGGCGACCCACGCGGTGTGGCCGATCTTGTAGCTGCATGCCTGACCGATCATCGTGCAGTAACGCTCGATCTCGCGCTGGCTGCGGGCCTGGGTGAAGCCGGTCTTCTCGACCATGTAGGCCGTCGCCTTCTCGCGGCTCCAGCGATAGTGGTGGATGCCGGTGTCGACGACCAGGCGCACCGCCCGGAACAGGAACGACTGCAGATAGCCCGCGCGCTCGATCCCCTCGTAGCCGCCGAGTTCGTCGGCCAGCTGCTCGGCATAAAGCGCCCAGCCCTCGCCATAGGACGAGATGAAGTAATCGCGCAGGATCATCGGCAGCTCGCCGCCGCCGGCCGCATAGCCGCCCTGGAGGTGATGGCCCGGGATCCCCTCGTGATAGGTCAGAGACGGCAGCGTGTACTTAGGCCAGTCGTTCACCGACTTAAGGTTGATCCAGTAGATCGCCGGCCGCGACTTATCCAGCGGTGCGCTGTTGTAATAGCCGTTCGGCGCACCGTCCTGGATGTCGGTCGGCACCGCACGGATCGACAGCGGATCGTTGGGAATGTCGGCGAAGGCCTTGGGGAGCGCGAGCCGCATCTTCTCCACGCCGCGGTTGAGGCTGGCGATGAGCTGCTGGCGACCCTCGGCGGTGTCGGCGTAAAGCTGATCGGGCGCGCGGTTGAGCGCGGAGAGGCGCTCGCCCAGCGTACCGCCGGTGTGGCCCGCGGCCTTGAGCACGTCGTCGAGCTGCGCGCTGATTTCGGCGACCTGGTCCAGACCCATCTGGTGCACCTGCTCGGGCGTCAGCTTGGTGGTGGTCGCGGCTTCCAGCGCGGCGGCATAGATCGCCGCACCGTCCTTGAGCCGCCAGATGCCGTCGCCGGCGGGCGACTTGGCACGCAGGCGACGCAATGCCGCCATCTGGCGATCGAGCGCCGGGAAGACCTTGCCCGAGACGATCGCGGTGGCGCGGGTTTGCCAGCTACCTGCAAGACCCTTGGCCGCCGCACGCTGGACCAGCGAGGTGACCATGCCCGTGCTGCCTGCTGACACACCGCGCAGCTTGCCCATCTGGCCAAGCGCGAGATCGATCGCCCAGACCGGCGGGATGCGGCCCATGCCGGCCTGGCGGACGAATTCGGCGGTCTGGTCGTCGAGCACCACGGGGAAACGCGCGAGGCGCGCGAGATAGGCCTCGGCATCGGCCGTCGTCTCGATCGGGTGCTGGCTATCGAGGAAATCAGGGACGCCGAAGTAGGCGCCGCGCTGCTGGTCGATCACGAACGGCGTCTGCGGATTGTCGACGTCGAACTTGGCGCCCGCCAGTTCCTCATCGAAGCGGTGCAGCACGATGGCACGGTTGCGGCGATTGGCCTGGCTCAGCGATGCGGGGTCGACCGCGGAGACGGCGGCGCGGGCGTCGCGATAGAAAGCCAGCGTCGCCTGATGGCTTGCGCGGCTGGAGCCATCGAGGCGGCTGCGCAGAACGGCGCGCGCGCCGGTGTCGAGGCCGAGCGCGGTGGCGCGTTCGGGCTCGAGCAGCAGGCTCTGCGCGAACAGCTTGTCGAGCAATGCGCTGAAGGACGCATCGCCGCTGCCTTGTGCAAATGCGAGCGAAGGCACGCCGGCGGCCCATGCTCCTGCCAAGGCACCTCCAGCCAAGCCAAGGAAATCCCTGCGTTCTACCGCTACTGCCATTATGGTGACACTCCCCGATCGAATTGTGGCTTCGTTTCAGGGGATACGACCTGCCACGCACCGCTTCGGTGAGCAACGCATGCCACAGGCCGCTCGACGAACGACGCACCATGATCGACGAACGACGGGACCATTATGCCTGGATCAAGGCTTGCTCTTTGCAGTGCAATATATGTAAGCTTCGGAAATACTTGAACCTGCTGGATGGGACCGAACCAGATGATCAATCGGATTCGTGAAATCCGTCGGCAGAAGGGCCTCACGCTCGCCGACGTCGCCGAACGGTGCCAACCGGCAACCACCGCACAGACGATCGGTCGCCTCGAAACGGGCACGCGGTCGCTCTCGCTCAAATGGATGAACCGGATTGGTGCAGCGCTCGGCATCGACCCGGAACTTCTCGTGCGCGCCGGCGACGACAGCCAGGCTGAGGTCGTTGCTCGGCTGACCACGAACGGGACCGAGCCTATGGCCGCACCGGTGGCGGCGCAATTGCCGGATACGCTGCTCGGGCATGAAAACCTGATCGCACTCACGGTCGAGGCAAGCGCGGGCGATTGGCGCGCAGGCGATCAGGTCTGGCTGCGGCGGATCGATCCGCCGGATCTTGGCCGGGCGCTCAACCGCGATGTTCTGGCGCCGCGCCCCGGCGGACGGTTTGCCTTCGGGCGAATGATCGACCAGCGGGACGGCCGGCTCGCACTCCTGCCGCCGGGCCCGGGCCAACGCCAGCTGGTGATCGACCGGCCAGCATGGATCGCGGTGGCCGAGGTCCTGGTACGCCAACTCTGACCGGCGCGCCCTGACCCGTTTGGTCCGATCTGCGCCCGGTATCGCCAAGCCCTCTCGCGCATTCGGCCGATCGCGACTATCGCTGTGGCATGACGCTGCGCCTGCTTTCGCTGTCGACCCTCTATCCCGCATCGGTTCGTCCGGGGTTCGGGCGCTTCGTTGCCCGGCAGATGGAAGCCCTGGCGGTGCGGGGTGATTGGGATGTGACGGTGATCAATCCGATCGGGCTGCCGCCGTTTCCCTTGTCGCTGCTGCCGCCGCTGCGCCGCACCTACGGACCGCTGCGGGCGATCCCGACGATGGAACGCCGCAGCGGGGTCACGGTCCACCACCCGCGCTTTCCTCTCGTGCCAGGCTTGTCGGGCAGGCTGAACCCGGCTGCCATCGTCCATGCCGTCCTGCCACTGGCCCGCCGGCTCCATGCCGAGCAGCCGTTCGACCTAGTCGACGCGCAGTTCTTCTATCCCGATGGCCCCGCCGCCGCGCGGATCGCTGCGGCCCTGGGCGTGCCCTATGCGATCAAGGCCCGCGGGTCCGACATCCATTTGTGGGGCACACGGCCGTCCGCGCTGCGGCAGATCCGCCAAGCCGCACAAGGAGCCGGTGCGCTGCTCAGCGTGTCGGACGCACTGGCGCACGACATGGCATTGCTGGGACTGCCGGCGGAGCGCATCACGGTCCATTACACCGGGCTCGATCACGGACGCTTTCATCCCCGCCCACGCGCGGCCTCTCGCGCGATCCTGGCCGAGCGGCTCAACCTGCCGACCGATGGCCCGCTGGTGGCGTGCGTCGGCGCGCTGATCGGCATCAAGGGGCAGGAGTTGGCGATCCGCGCACTGGCCGAGCCCGGACTCGAACGCGTCCGTCTGGCGCTGGCCGGCGAAGGCCCCGATCGCAAGGCACTGCAGGCCTTGGCCAGTGAACTGGACGTGGCGCACCGCGTCCATTTTCTCGGTTCCCTGGGCCACGATTTCGTGCCGGTGCTGATGGCCGGGGCCAGTGCGATGGTCCTGCCCTCGGAGCGCGAGGGACTGGCGAATGTATGGATCGAGGCACTGGCCTGCGGAACGCCGGTGGTCATCCCAGACATCGGCGGCGCGCGCGAGGTGATCGCCTCGCCCGCAGCCGGGCGCATCGCGGCGCGCGAACCTGCGGCCATTGCCCGTGCCCTGGCCGGCCTGATCGCGCAGCCCAGCGCGCCCGAGGCCGTCGCGGCCTGTGCCGCGCGCTTCAGCTGGGAAGCCAATGCGGCGGCCATGGCAGAGATCTACACCCGCGTCGCCAAGGGCTGACCGCGCTCCCCCAGCGTTCGCAGGGCACAAAAAAATCCTCCCCGCCCCGAGACGGGGAGGACCGTGGACAAGTCGGATTGCCGTATCAGGCGCCTTCGCGCGCGAGACGCTCCTGCTTCTCGAGCGCGCTTTCGGTCGGCACGAAGCTCTTGGGATTGACCTTGAGCCAGATCAGGATCGGCGCGGCCATGTAGATCGAGCTGTACGTCCCGATGAAGATGCCCAGCGTGATCGCCGCGGTGAAGCCGAAGATCACTTCCGGCCCGAAGGCGAGCAGCGCGAACAGCGTGATCAGCATCGACAGCGAGGTCACGATGGTACGCGCCAGCGTCTCGTTGACCGAGAGGTCGAGCAGCTCGGGCAACGGCATCTTGCGATACTTCTTCAGGTTCTCGCGGATGCGGTCATAGACCACGATCGTATCGTTGAGCGAATACCCGATCAGCGTCAGCAGCGCGGCCACGATATTGAGGTCGAACTCCATCTGCGTCAGCGCGAACATGCCCATCGTGATGGTCACGTCGTGAACGAGGCTGAACAGCGCGCCAACACCGAACTGCCATTCGAAGCGCAGCCAGATGTAGGCGGCGACCGCCAGCGCGGCGAGGCCCAGCGCCTTGAAAGCGTCCCAGCCAAGCTCCTTCGACACCTTGCCCGAAACCGAATCGATGCCGTCGATGCGTGCATCGGCGTGGTTGGCCTTGATGTCGGCGGTGATGGTACGCGCCATCTTGTCCGACTGTGCCGGATCGTGTTCGCTGCCCTCGGGCAGTTTCATGCGGATCGAGATCTCGTTGGGCTTGCCGTAGCGCTGGATGATCGGCTCGCCATAGCCGAGCTTGGCGACCTCGTCGCGCAGCGCACCGACCGGCGCCTCGGCGCTGCGCTCGAAGGTCACGCGGATCATCTGCCCGCCGACGAAGTCGACGCCAAGGTTGAGCCCGCGCGTGGCGACGAGCGCGATCGACGCCGCCATCAGCAGCACGCTGACGACGTAGAACGGGATGCGCCACTTGAGGAAGTGGATGTTGGTGTTGTCGGGAACGAGCTTGAGGAGTTTCATCGTCTGCGCTCCCTTTACAGATTGAGGTCAGCGGGGCGGGCGCGGCGGAGCCATAACGCCACCCACATGCGGGTGAGCCACACGGCGGTATAGACCGAGGTGGCGATGCCGATCATCAGCACGACGGCGAAGCCCTTGACCGGGCCGGTGCCGAAGCTCGCCATCAGCACGGCAGCGATGACGTTGGTGACGTTGGCGTCGAAGATCGCGCGGCTGGCTTCCTTGTAGCCGGTTTCCACGGCCGCCACGACGCGCCGGCCACGATGCCGTTCCTCGCGGATGCGCTCGTTGATCAGCACGTTGGCATCGACCGCGGCGCCGATCGTCAGCACGAAGCCGGCGATGCCCGGCAGCGTCAGCGTCGCGCCCATCACCGCCATGACGCCGAGGATCATCAGCATGTTCACGACCAGCGCGGCGCAGGCATAAACCCCGAACCGGCCGTATGTGACGACGATGAAGACCACCAGCGCGAGCGTCCCCACGAGCATCGCGATGACGCCCTTGTGGATCGAATCCGCGCCGAGGTCGGGACCGACGGTGCGCTCTTCCACGACCTTGAGGTCGACCGGCAGCGCGCCCGACCGCAGCGAGATCGCCAGCTGGCCAGCGGTCTCGGCAGTGAAGCGGCCCGAAATCTGCGCGCTGCCGCCCAGGATCGGTTCGTTGATGTTGGGCGCCGACAGCACCTTGCCGTCGAGGATGATGGCGAAGGGCTTGCCGACGTTCTGCGTGGTCAGCTTGGCGAACTTGGCGCCGCCGTCGGTGTTGAAGGTGATCGAGACGACCGGCTCGTTGGTCTGCGGGTTGTTGGTCGCCTGCGCATTGGTCAGCTCGTCGCCGCGGATGCCGCCGAGCCGGCGTACGGCCAGCGCGCCGCCCATCTTGGGATCGGCGAAGGGCACGATCTGGCTGCCCACCGGCGCGACGCCGCGGGCGATGTCCGACGGCAGTGCCGACTGGTCGACCAGCTTGAACTCGAGCTTGGCGGTCTGGCCCAGCAGGGCCTTGAGCTGCTGCGGATCCTGGAGGCCCGGCACCTGCACCACGATGCGCTGCGCACCCTGGCGGATGATCGTCGGCTCCTTGGTGCCAAGGCCGTCGATACGCTTGCGCACCACCTCGACCGCAGTGTCCATCGCCTGGCTCACCGCCTGGTCGATGCCTTCCTGGGTCGGCGTCAGCACGAAGCGGTTGCCGTCGACGACCTGGATGTTCCAGTCGCGCTGTCCGGTCAGGCCTGCGCCACTCGTCAGCGGCAGGATCGCCTCGCGCACGGCATCGACCTTGCTGACATCGTCGACGAGGAAGGTCAGGCTGCCGTTGTTGTTGCTGATGTCGCTGATGCGGATCGTGGCATCGGTCTGCTTGAGCTTGTTGCGGACCGATTCGTCCATGCCTTCAAGCCGCTGCTGGCGCACCTGCGAAGGGTCCGCCTCGAGCAGGATGTGGCTGCCGCCGGCAAGGTCGAGGCCGAGATTGATCTTCGGCGAAGGCAGGGCGGCGGGCCAGTCGAGGCCGGCGACCGAGAACAGCGAGGGGAGCGAGGCAAGCGAGACCGCGATGGTCACCGCCCACAACATCAGCACCTTCCAGCGCGGGAAATCGAGCATGATCGGGCTTTCGGAAAAAAGGTACGGGCGGACCGGGACGCGAGGTCTGCCGCCCGGGTTGGCGTGGCGGATCAGTCGTTGGCGGCGGGGGTGCCGCCCGGCGGCACGACTTCACCCAGCGTCGAGCGCACGGCCTTGACGCGGACGTTGGGCGCAAGTTCCAGATCGACATAGGCGTCGTCGATGCGCACGATCTTGCCGATGAGGCCGCCGGCGGTCACGACCTGGTCGCCCTTCTGCAGGCCGGCGAGGCGCTGCTGGTGTTCCTTCTGGCGCTTCATCTGCGGGCGCAGGATGAGGAAATAGAAGATCACGGCCATGGCCACGAGCGGCAGGAACTGCAGGTAGGCGGGCGGCGAGGCAGCGTTGGCGGCGGCGGCGGAAAGCAGGCTGAGCATGACAAGACCGTTCGTGGGTGCGGCAGACAGGGTTTGCAACCCCCGGCCCGACGCGAATGCCGGGCCTTCTGCCGATTGTTGCAATTGGGCCGGGCTGCTAGCATTTCGGGCCGGCCAAGGCAATCAAGAGGCCCATCGCGCAGGCATTGCCTGCACTTAGCCGGCACCGGCCGCATGGATGGGTCAGCAATCCACAGGCAAAATTGCTCCGGCATGCCGTCGCGTTCCGCAAGGGGGTTGCCATCGCAAAAACACCCGCCTAATGCGGCGCCTCCGGTCGGGACGTAGCGCAGCCTGGTAGCGCATCACACTGGGGGTGTGGGGGTCGGAGGTTCGAATCCTCTCGTCCCGACCAACGATTTCAGGCAAAACGCCAAAGGGCCGCCGCGGAAAATTTCCGCCGCGGCCCTTTTGCTTTGATCGGCTTGGCGGGCGGTTTTCGGCCACTTTTTCCTGGCGCAGGATCATTCCCGCGCTTCGCACGTTCCCGGGCAATCCTGATCCAGGTTAGCCCAAGGACGTCACCGATGCTGCCTCCCCCGATCCGCTACACCGCCGACCTCGAGCAACTGCGCGACGACGAAGCCGATACCGACGCCTCGCTCGAAAAGTCGTTCGATCACATTCTCGAAACCACGGCGGAAGACTACGGACACGCGGTCCGGGCGGTGCATGCCAAGGCGCATGGCCTGTTCGAAGGCACGTTCCGCGTGCACGACGGCCTGGCACCCGAGCTGGCACAGGGCCTTTTCGCCCACGCGGGCAGCTACGCCGCATCGGTTCGCATCTCGACCAATCCCGGTGACATCCTCGACGACAACGTCGTTCTGCCGCGTGGCCTCGCGCTCAAGGTGGATGGCGTCGACGGCCCGCTGCTGGCCGGTACCGAAGGTGCTGTGCAGGACTTCCTGTTCGTCAACGCGCCCGTGTTCGCGACCGCGCGGGCAGACCAATTCGCGGGCAAGCTCAAGCTGCTGGCCGCGACGACCGACCGCGCCCCGGGCGCCAAGGTCGCGCTCTCGACGGTGCTCGGCTTCATCAACACCGCGCTGGGCAAGGTAGGGCTCGAATCCGGCGCGCTCGAAGGAATGGGCGGCGCAAAGCAGGTCCATCCGCTCGGCGAGACCTATTACTCCACCGTTCCGTTCCGCTTCGGCGATCATGTCGCCAAGTTCCGGCTGCGCCCGATCTCGCCGGACCTCACGGCCCTCACCGGCACGGTCGTCGACACCAAGGGCCAGCCCGATGGCTTGCGCGCCGCGATCCGCGAGGCTTCGGCCGGGCTTACCGGCGAATGGGCCTTCGAGGTCCAGCTGGCGCGCGACACCGAAGCGCAGCCGGTCGAGGATGCGAGCGTCGAGTGGAAGGAAGAGGACACGCCGTTCCAGCAGGTGGCGACGCTGACCGTGGACGCCCAGGACAGCTGGAGCGCGGAAAAGGTCGCTCGGATCGACGAGACCCTGCACTTCTCGCCCTGGAACGGGCTGGAGGCGCACCGGCCGCTGGGCGGGATCAACCGTGCCCGCCACCGGGCCTACAAGCATTCGTCGAACTTCCGCGTCGCGGCCAACGGTTGCCCCGTTGCCGGGCACGACGCCTGACCGACCAGCGGATCGGGGCGCTCGTGGTTAGCTTCGGGTAACTTTTTGCAGGTATGGCCTGCCCATGCGAACGACTGCGAGCCCTTCCCGTATCCTGTTGCGCGCTGCCGTTTTTGGCGGCGCGCTTGTGCTGGCGGGGTGCAGTAGCGAGAGCGATCGCGACCGCAAGCTCGAGGAACGCATCGCGGCCGCCGAAGCCAAGGCGGCCGCAGCGGAGAAGCGGGCGGCTGCGGCCGAATCCGCGGCGGGGTCGGTCTCGCCGGTCAGGGTGGGGTCTGCCGATGATGCCGCCGATACCAATCTCGATGGCGACGGTGCCGACACGCAGCCGGAAGACAACGCGGACGTGCAGTCCTTCGCCGATCCCGCGCCGGATGGCGAAGCGCCCGAACAGCAGGTGGTCGTCCAGCCCCCCGACGGCGGATTTGCCGGCCCTGTCGAAATGGGCAGCCCTCCCGTCGCCAGCTGATACCGTGGCCCTGATACTCTGAGGAGGCGTTGCGCTGCCGGCTAGCCCCGGCATGCAACCGAGGCTTGCCAGCGCCGTGCCGGGCTGCGACACCCGCGCGCATCGCCAACCGCAGGAAGCCTGACCACCATGACCGACGCCGCCAACGACGCAGCCCAGCACGATGGGCGCGACTTCGCGACCGAAACGCCGGTGGTCTACGTGCTCAACGGCCCCAATCTCAATCTGCTGGGGATGCGCGAGCCGGAAATCTATGGCCATGACACGCTCGACGACATCGCCGGCCGGCTCGAGGATCGCGCGCAGGAGCTGGGCCTGGCGATCGACTTGCGCCAATCGAATCACGAAGGGCACCTGATCGACTGGCTGCACGAGGCGCAGGCTGTCGGGGCCGTGGCGGTCCTGCTCAATGCAGGGGCCTATACCCACACCAGCGTGGCGCTGCATGATGCGATCAAGTCGATCCGCACCCCGGTGATCGAGGTGCACTTGTCCAACCCGCATCGCCGCGAGGAATTCCGCCATCGCAGCTATGTCGGCATGGCCGCCAAGGCCACCGTGGCGGGCTTCGGGCCGGCGAGCTACAGCATCGCACTGGACGCCGTCCTGACCCTTTGAACGGGAATTTTCCCGTTATCGGCCGGATCGCGGGACGCCTTCCCCCTTGCCAGCCCTGCCCCATGCGGGCATGGCGCTGCGCTGCAAGTTCCCACGTGTGAGGTTTACAATGGGCCACGACAACGGCGACAAGAACGCCGCCGAAAACATGGCAATCGACAGCGCCCTGGTGCGCGAGCTGGCTGAGCTGCTCGCCGATACCGGCTTGTCGGAAATCGAGGTCGAAGACGGCAAGCGCAAGATCCGCGTCGCACGCACGCTGACCGCCGCGCCCGTCACGCAGATGGTCGCCGCGCCGATGGCCGCGCCCGCCGCCGCACCGGCAGCCGCTGCTGCGCCGGTCGCCGAGGCCGCCGCCGACGTGGCAGGTGCCATCAAGTCGCCGATGGTCGGCACCGCCTATCTCTCGCCCGATCCGAGCGCCGCGGCGTTCGTGAGCGTCGGCCAGCAGGTCAAGGCCGGGGACACGCTGCTCATCGTCGAGGCGATGAAGGTCATGAACCCGATCACCGCGCCGGCTTCGGGCACGGTCAAGGCGATCCTCGTCGAAAACGCGCAGCCGGTCGAATACGACCAGCCGCTCGTGGTGATCGCGTAAGGCTGCCGGGCACATGGCCATCAAGCGCCTGTTGATCGCCAACCGCGGCGAGATCGCGCTGCGCATTCACCGCGCCGCGCATGAAATGGGCATCGAGACGGTGGCGGTACACTCCACCGCCGACGCCGACGCGATGCACGTGCGCCTCGCCGACCACGCGGTCTGCATCGGGCCGCCGGCGGCCAAGGACAGCTATCTCAACATCGCCGCGATCATCTCGGCGGCAGAGATCACCCAGGCCGACGCGATCCATCCCGGCTACGGCTTCCTGTCCGAAAACGCCCGCTTTGCCGAGATCGTCGAAGCGCACGACATCACCTGGGTCGGCCCCAAACCCGAGCACATCCGCACGATGGGCGACAAGGTCGAGGCCAAGCGCACCGCCGGCGCGCTCGGCCTGCCGCTGGTGCCGGGCTCGGACGGCGCAATTTCCGATGTCGAGGAAGCGCGCAAGATCGCCGAGGAGATCGGCTATCCGGTGATCATCAAGGCCGCATCGGGCGGTGGTGGCCGCGGCATGAAGGTGTGCAACAGCCCCGACGACCTCGAGACGCTGATGCAGCAGGCCGGGTCGGAAGCCAAGGCGGCGTTCGGCGACGCCACGGTGTATCTCGAGAAGTACCTCGGCAACCCGCGGCACATCGAATTCCAGATCTTCGGCGACGGCAACGGCCAGGCAATCCACCTGGGCGAGCGCGACTGCTCGCTGCAGCGCCGCCACCAGAAGGTGCTGGAAGAAGCGCCCTCGCCGGTCATTTCCTCGGCCGAGCGTGATCGCATGGGCGGCATCGTCGCCAAGGCCATGGCCGACATGGGCTATCGCGGTGCGGGCACGATCGAGTTCCTGTGGGAAAACGGCGAGTTCTACTTCATCGAGATGAACACCCGCCTGCAGGTGGAGCATCCGGTGACCGAGGCTATCACCGGCGTCGACCTCGTGCGCGAGCAGATCCGCATCGCCGACGGCAAGCCGCTGTCGGTCACGCAGGATGAGATCGAGTTCAAGGGCCACGCGATCGAGTGCCGCATTAACGCGGAAGACCCGTTCACCTTCGCGCCCTCGCCGGGCTTGGTGAAGAGCTATCACGCCGCGGGCGGCATGCACGTGCGCGTCGATTCAGGGCTCTATGCCGGCTACAAGATCCCGCCGTACTACGACTCGATGATCGCCAAGCTGATCGTCTATGGCCGCACCCGCGAAGGCTGCATCATGCGCCTGCGCCGCGCCCTGGCAGAAATGGTGATCGACGGCGTCAAGACCTCGATCCCGCTGCACCAGCGCCTGCTTGAAGACCCGACGGTGCTCGATGGCGGGTACTCGATCAAGTATCTCGAGGAATGGCTCGCCAAGGACGGCGCCGCCTGATTTTGCTGGAGGGGTGCGGCCAGGTGCCGGCCCCTCCACCACCCGCTGCGCGGGCGGTCCCCCTCCCCGCCTGTCGGTAGGGAGGATCTTAAATCTATATGCTCCTCGATCCTCCCCATCCCCGATGGGGAGGTGGCAGCGCGTCAGCGCTGACGGAGGGGTGGGGCCTCGACCAGGCTCAAGCCTGGCGCGGCTTCCACGTCAGCACGCGCCACAGGTAAGCCAGCACCAGCACCGCCATCAGCGCAAGCGACGCCGGCCCGGTGTACTTGGCGACCTTCTCGTAATGCTGACCCAGATGCCATCCCGCCCAGACCAGCAGTGCGTTCCAGATCGCGGCGCCGGCGAAGGTGAAGACCAGGAACCGCGCGTGCCCCATTTCCGCCAGCCCGGCGGGGAGCGAGATCATCGTGCGCATGGCGGGCGAGAAGCGCATCACGAAGACCACCCATTGCCCATGCTTGCGGAAGAAGCGCACCAGCCGCTCCATCGCCGGCCAGTCCAGCGTCAGCCAGCGGCCGTGGCGGGCGACGAACGGGCGCAGGCGCTCGTAACCCAACCAGCGGCCAAGCAGGAACCAGGCGTAGTTGCCGAGCGTGGAGCCGATCGTGCCGAACACCATGAGCGGCGCCACGGCCATCTTGCCCTGGGCCACGGCGATGCCGCCCATGCCCATGATCACCTCGGACGGGATCGGCGGAAACACGTTTTCGAGCGCCATCAGGAACGCGATGCCCCAATAGCCGCCATCGGCAATAAACTGCAGAATCCAGTCGTTCATGGCAGGCCCAACGCACGAGGGGCGAATTCGCCCCCCGTGCTGTCTGTCAAAGGCGGCGATCAAAGCCGGCGGGCGATCGCGTCCCAGATCATACCGCCGGTGTCGGTGCCGTTGAACTTGTCGATCGCGACGATGCCGGTGGGCGACGTCACGTTGATCTCGGTCAGCCACTTGCCGCCGATCACGTCGATACCGACGAAGACCAGACCGCGCGCCTTGAGTTCGGGCGCCATCGCGGCGCAGATTTCCTGCTCGCGATCGGTCAGGGTCGCCGCCTCGGCATAGCCGCCGACCGCGAGGTTGGAGCGGAACTCGCCCTCGCCCGGCTTGCGGTTGATCGCACCGGCCACTTCGCCGTCGACCAGCACGATGCGCTTGTCGCCCTCGGCCACTTCGGGAAGGAACGGCTGGACCATGAAGGGTTCGGGCCACACCTGGCCGAACAGCTCGGCCAGTGCCGAAAGGTTGCCGCCGTCGGCGTCGATCTTGAACACCGCCTTGCCACCGTTGCCATGCAGCGGCTTGACCACCACGGCGCGGTCGCCATGGCGATGCTGGAAGGCGCGCACGTCGGACGCCGAACGGGTGATTAGCGTCGGCGGCATGAAGCGCGCATAGTCGAGAACATAGACCTTCTCGGGCGCATTGCGCACCGAGCGTGGATCGTTGACGACCAGCGTCTCGCCCTCCAGCCGCTCGAGCAGGTGCGTGGCGGTGATGTAACCGAGGTCGAAAGGCGGGTCCTGGCGCATCAACACCACGTCAACGTCGCGCCCGAGGTCGATCTTGCGGGTCTCGCCCAGCGTGTAGTGATTGCCCTCGACCGGCTGCACCGTGACCGGCGCCGCATCGGCGGTGACGCGGCCGGCCTCCCAGGCCAGCGTCGTCACGTGGTAGTACCACAGCTCGTGCCCGCGCGCCTGCGCCGACAGCATCAGCGCGAAGGTCGAATCGCCGCCGATCTTGATCGAATGAAGGGGGTCCATCTGGACCGCAACGCGCAGGGTCAAGGCAAGTGCTCCGGGTCAATTGGTAGTCGTGCGGGGGGCGGTTTAAAGCCGATTTGCGGGAAGCGCGATCAAAAAGGAAACCGCGCCCGACAAGGCGCACTTCGCCAACCATTGTCCTTTTGCATCAGGATAGCGACCCCATGCTCAAGACCTCGTTCGCCGCCCCGCTCCTTGCCATGCTGGCCGGAACGGCCCTTGCCGTTGCTGCTCCCGCCATGGCGCTGGCCAATCCGCCAGTCGATCACCCGTCCGAAGAGCATCACGACAAGAAGGATGAACACAAGGAAGGCCATCACGAGGGCCATGACGACGGCCACCACGACAAGAAGGACGAGCATCACCCCGGCCACGCCTGACGCACGGCCCTACCCGCCGGACTTATCCGCCGGCCCTATCCGCCGGATTGCCAGGCATTGGTGATCCGGCGCGGCCATGTCCGCGGGGCGAGAAGGATGACGTCGATCCGCACGTCGTCCCTCGGCCCGGCATAGCGCGCCTGCAAGGCCTGCGCTGCCCGCGCCACGCGTTGCAGGCGTCTTGCGTCGATCGCGTTATCGAGCGCGGCGGCGGAGGCCCGCCATTTGACCTCGACGAACGCGACGGTGCGTCCGCGCCGCGCGACCAGGTCGACCTCGCCGACGCTGATCCTGACGCGCCGGGCCAGGATGCGCCAGCCGGTGAGCTGGAGGTACAGGCCCGCCAGCCACTCCCCACGCCGGCCTTGTGCCTCGGCCCGCGCGCGGTTCACGGCGCCTCTTTCAGTTCCATGGCGCGCGCGTAAAGCGCCTTGCGATCTAGACCGTGGGCCTTGGCGACTTTCGCGGCCGCTTGCGACGGCGAAGCCTCGGCCAGCGCAACCCGGAGCAATGCATCGACGTCGTCCCCCTCCGGCGCGTCAGGTTCGGGCGGTGGCCCCGCCAGCAGGACGATCTCGCCCTTTGGCGGGTGGGCGGCATAGTGCGCCGCCAACTCGGCCGCGCTCCCCGTGCGGCATTCCTCGTGCAACTTGGTCAACTCGCGCGCGACGGCCAGTTCGCGCCCCGGCAGATGCTGGGCCATCGCCTCCAGCGAGGCGACGAGGCGCGGGCCGGTTTCATAGAACACCAGCGTCGCGGGCACGGCCGCCAGCGCCCCAAGCGTATCGCCGCGCGCCTTGTCCTTCGAGGGCAGGAAACCGGCGAACAGGAAGCGGTCGGTCGGCAGGCCGGCCAGCGTTAGCGCCACGACCATCGCGCTGGGCCCCGGCAGGCTGGTGACGGGCAGGCCCCTCTCGCGCGCCTCGCGCACCAGGCGATAGCCGGGATCCGAGATCAGCGGCGTGCCGGCATCCGAGACCAGCACGACGGACTTTTCCGCCATCTCGGCCAGCAGCCGCTCGCGCTGGTCGGCTGAGGCATGGTCGTCATAGCGGCGCATCGGCTTGCGAATTGCCAGATGATTGAGCAACTTGCCCGTGACGCGTGTGTCTTCGCAGGCTATGACGTCGCACCGGGCGAGGATGTCCGCCGCGCGGCGGGTGATGTCACCGAGATTGCCGATCGGCGTGGCAACGATATAGAGCCCGGATGCAAGGGGTGGCGTGTCCATCCGTGTTCCATGGACCGGGCTTACGGGAGCGGCAAGCAGATGATGACGGGCAACCACAGCAGCGACGACGCCATGGCAGGCAACGGCGGTTCACCGATGTGGACGCGGCGGGGCCTCGGCCGGCTTGTCGCGCTCTCGCTGCCCGCGGCGCTGCTGGCCGGCTGCGCGGTCATTCCCAAGCCCGGCGGCCAGGCAACCCCGCCGCCTCCGCGCGAGACCGGCCCGCAGGACAACGTGCTGCCCAGCGATTCCGGCCGCCATCGCGTAGCGCTGCTGGTGCCGCTGAGCGGCCCCAACGCCGCGGTCGGCCAGGCCATCGCCAATGCGACGACCATGGCGCTGCTCGACACCAATGCGCAGTCGCTGCGCATCACCACCTATGACACCGGCACGGGTGCGGGTGCCGCCGCAAGCAAGGCCGTGCTTGATGGCAATCGCCTGATCCTCGGCCCGCTGACCTCCGACGACGTCCAGGCCGTGGCTGCGGTGGCCCGTCCGGCCAAGCTGCCGATGATCACCTATTCCAACGACATCGCGGCGGCCGATCGCGACGTCTTCCTCCTCGGCCAGGTCCCCGGCCAGTCGATCGCCCGCGTCATCGGCTATGCCAAGTCGCAGGGGATCAGGACGGTCGGGGCGATCGTGCCCGGCGGCGTCTATGGCCAGCGCGTCGGCGCCGCGCTCACCGACGCGGCGCGCGCCAACGGCCTGACTCTCACAGCGATCGAGGCCTATGACCGCGGCAACACTTCGGCCGCCAGCGCGGTCCGACGCGTCCGGGCCAAGGGCGCGGTCGATGCGCTGGTGATTGCCGATGGCGCCAGGATCGCGCTGCAGGCAGCCCCCTTCGCCAAGGGCATGCGCCTGATCGGCACCGAACTGTGGAGCGGCGACGGCGCCATCGCCCGCAGCCCCGCGATGAAGGGGGCCTGGTTCGCGGCCGTGTCCGACGAGCGCTTCGGCCGCTTCGAACAGTCGTATCGCACCCGCTTTGGCGCCGCACCAGCGCGCATCGCCACGCTGGGCTACGATTCGGTGCTGCTCACGCTCAACATCGCGCGTAGCTGGAAGCCGGGCACCCTGTTCCCGACGGCTAAGCTCTATGACCGCGACGGGTTCATCGGCATGGACGGCGTGTTCCGCTTCAACGCCAACGGCGTTGCCGAACGTGCGCTCGAAGTGCGGCAGGTCGGCGGCGGCAGCGTCGTGACTGTGGCGCGGGCGCCGGCCAAGTTCGCCAACTGACTCGGGCAAAGCCGCCCGCCGACCGTGCGAAATCGGATGGGATAAACCGGCGCGCGCCGCTTGCGCCGGAATCGGTGCGTGTTCTATAGCCGTTCTCATGGCGACAGACGATTCCAGCTCCCTGTTCGACAAGCTGCCCGCGGCCAGTCCGCAGGAAACCTATGACGGTTCGGCCATCGAGGTCCTCGAAGGACTGGAGCCGGTCCGTCGCCGTCCCGGCATGTACATCGGCGGCACGGACGAGCGCGCGCTGCATCACCTCGTCGCCGAAGTGCTAGACAACGCGATGGACGAGGCCGTCGCCGGCCACGCCAACCGGATCGAGGTCACGCTGGAGGCCGCCGAAGGCGCGGCCGGGCGCATCACCATCGCCGATAACGGCCGCGGCATGCCGGTGGACGAACACCCCAAGTATCCGGGCAAGTCCGCGCTCGAGGTGATCCTCACCATGCTGCACTCGGGCGGCAAGTTCTCGGGCAAGGCCTATGCCACGTCGGGCGGCCTGCACGGCGTCGGCATCTCGGTCGTCAACGCGCTGTCGACGCTGACCCGCATCGAGGTCGCGCGCAACAAGGAACTCTACGCGCAGGAGTTCTCGTGCGGTCTGCCCAAGGGGCCGCTGCAGCGGATCGGGAACGCCCCCAATCGCCGTGGCACCACCGTCACGTTCGTGCCCGACGCCGAGATCTTCGGGGCGGAGGCGAAGTTCAAACCCGCACGCCTGTTCCGCCTCGTGCGCTCGAAGGCCTACCTCTTCGCCGGCGTCGACATCCGGTGGAAGTGCGATCCCGCGCTGATTTCCGACGACACCCCGGCGGAGGCGACGTTCCAGTTCCCCGGCGGCCTCGCCGATCACCTCGCCGAACAGGTCAAGGGCCGCGAATGCGTCACCACCGCGCCGTTCACCGGCCGGCAGGACTTTCCGGCCGGGCCCGAGGGCGAGGAAATGGGCCGCGTCGAATGGGCGATCGCCTGGCCCCTGTGGTCCGACGGCGCCTATTCCTGGTATTGCAACACCATCCCCACCCCGGATGGCGGCACGCACGAACAGGGCCTGCGCGCCGCGCTCACCCGCGGCATCCGCGCCTTCGGTGATCTCGTCGGCCAGAAGAAGGCCAAGGACATCACGCCCGAGGACATGATCACCGGCAGCGAGATCATGCTGTCGGTGTTCATCCGCGACCCGCAATTCCAGAGCCAGACCAAGGACCGTCTCACCTCGCCCGAGGCCGCGCGGCTGGTCGAGAACGCGGTACGCGACCACTTCGACCACTTCCTGACCGACAACATGGAGCGCGGCCGCGCGCTACTGGGTGCGGTGATGGAGCGAATGGACGAGCGCCTTCGCCGCAAGGCCGAGCGCGAGGTCAAGCGCAAGACCGCCACCAACGCGCGCAAGCTGCGCCTGCCCGGCAAGCTGACCGACTGCTCGGGCGAAGGTCAGGGCGAGACCGAACTCTTCATCGTCGAGGGCGATTCGGCCGGCGGCAGCGCCAAGCAAGCACGCGATCGCAAGACGCAGGCTATCCTGCCGATCCGCGGCAAGATCCTCAACGTCGCCAGTGCCACGCTCGACAAGATCCGAGCCAACCAGGAAATCGCCGATCTCAACCTCGCGCTGGGCTGTGGCACGCGCAAGGACTGCAACCCCGACGCGCTGCGCTATGACCGCGTCATCATCATGACCGACGCCGACGTCGATGGTGCGCACATCGCGACGCTGCTGATGACCTATTTCTTCCAGGAAATGCCCGAGATCGTGAAGCGCGGACACGTCTATCTCGCGCAGCCGCCGCTCTACCGCCTGACCGCAGGCACCGTCTCCGCCTATGCTCGTGACGACGCGCACCGTGCCGAGCTGGAAAAGACCAAGTTCAAGGGCAAGAAGGTCGAGGTCGGCCGCTTCAAGGGCCTGGGCGAAATGAACCCGCAACAGCTGCGCGAAACGACGATGGCCCCATCGAGCCGCAGCCTCCTGCGCGTGACGCTCCCGCCCGAATACGAAGGCCGCGCCGCGGTGAAGGACCTTGTCGACCGCCTGATGGGCCGCAACCCCGAACACCGCTTCCAGTTCATCCAGAACCGCGCCGGCGACGTGGACCGCGACCTTATCGACGCCTGAGCAGATTTTGGCGGTGATGGTTCAATCGGCATCCTCGCCCAAGGGGCGCGGGATCAGCAAATGGGCTGACCCCAAAGCCGAGCGATCGAGCCCTTGCCAAACCGAACGGGTGCGATAGCTCTTGCCAAAAGGGGCAAGGCTATGCGGCGACCATTCGGATTTCGTGCGACGACCGGGATTTTAGCCTTGGGCATGGCCTTTGCCATCGCCGGTCCCGCCTTGGCCGACGACACCGCCACACCATCGGGCATGATCGTCGTCGACACCGCCGCGCCGTGGACGCACACGCCGACGGGCGTAGTACTGCCGCCTTCGCTCGGCCCGTTCATGCGCACGACACTATCGCAAAGCAGCGCCAATCTCGTCGACGTGTCGATCGGGTATAACGATAACGCCAGCCAGACCACTCTCACGGTCTATGTGTTCCGCGCAGGCTGGCCGCAGGCGTCCTTGTGGGCGGACCGCTTGAGCCAGGCGATGGCTGGTACGGTCGAACGACTGGGCGGAAAGCTAGCGGGTGAGCCGCGGTTTGCCGCGTTCACCCCCAGTGGCCATGCCAGTGCCAGCGCGCTTCGGGTCGTACAGGCGACCGAGGGCGGCAGCATCCGCTCCACCGGGGCCGTCGTGATCCCTGCCGATCCATGGCTCGTGACCATGCGGATGAGCTCGAATACGCTGTCGCCCGGCGAGCTCGACGCCGCACTACTCAAGGCGGCAACCGCGTTGACGGTGCCCGCGCCGAAAACGCCGCTACCGGCGGCGGTGGTGCTCGCGGCCTGCCCGGATGCGCTGGTGTTCAAGCCGGCGCAACGCGGCAAGCGCGACATGCAGCATGCGATCCTGGCCGCGACGTTTATCGTGACGGCAGAGGAGGAGCCGACCAAGGCCGATGCGCAACCGGCCACGGCGCCTGCGCTTTGTCGGGATCCCTCATCCGACCGGACACGCGGCATTTATCGCATTCCCGGGGAAGCCGATCGCTATGTCATCGGGATCGGCGATGCGGGCGTGACCGCCGAGGTTGCCCCCAACCCTGTCTCTGGGGAACTGAAGCGCCCCGCGATCGACCTGACACTGACGATGTTCGAGCGCAAAATGGTGTTTACGCCATTCAAGTCCACGCCAACGGTGGATCAGGTATTGCAGGCGGTCCAGCACGATCGGCCCGAGGCCGTGGTCACCGATGGGCAGAATATCGAGATCGTCCCCTAGGTAGCTCCCCCCTGCCTCAGTTCGGCGCGCCGTCGTCTCCGGCGCCACCGCCTGCATCGTCGGTGCGCTTGCTGCGGATGAAATCGAAGTGGATGCGGACCCAGGCGCCCACCAGCACCTTGCCGTTCTCGCGCGGCGGGCGGACCAGGAATTGCCAGGCGGCCTGACGCAGCACGCGGGCCATGCCCGAGCCGCGGGGGCTTTCGTCGAGTTCCTCGCAATCCTCGACATGATAGGCCGCGACGGTCCGGCACGAAATTTCGGCCCATTTGCCGGTGGACTGGCCGGGGCGCAGGTAGCCGTTGATCTCTGCATCGCGCGGCTCGCGATACCACTGCGCGTTGTAGAGCTTGGAGCCGTCGGGTGCCGAGCCGCTCTTGCCGCCGCCCCCGCCGCCCGCGGAGGCCTGTGCCCCGGCCGCGGCACCGCCGGTCCCCTTGATCTTGCCGATGTCGGTCGCGGCAAAGTCCGAGCGGCTCATGGGGATGAAGCCTTCGGGCCATTGCACCGCCTGCTGGGTCGGCACCACGACCTGCGGCGCGCGCGTGGCGGGGGGCGGCGTGGCGCTCGAGGCCTGGGCCTGTTGCGCCGCCTTCTGCTGTGCGGGCGGTTCGGGCGATTTCTCGCCCGGCGCGGCGGAGAGGGTCACCGCCGTCAGCGTGCCCCCCTCGTGTTTCATCACCGGGTCGTAGAGACCCACCGATACCAGCGCCGCCAGCAACGCCAGCGACATGGCCAGAGCCAGCACGAACGACAGGGAACGGCGGCGAGGATCGGGCGCGCCATAGCGCCCGCCGTCGTCCGCAAGCAGCACGTCTTGCATCGAGGCTCCGTCAGCGGGCGAGGCCAGCGCCACCGCCCGTGGGCGGCCCTATAGCAAGGCCACCTCTGGCAAAACCCTCGATGCGTGCAATTTCCTTCGATGGACGCTCGAAAAAATCAGCGCCGCGCGCCGAGATTTTCCAGCTCCACCCGCTCGTACATGGTCTTGACCGCCGGGCGCGCCGCGATCTGGTCGATCCAGCGCACGAGATGCGGGGTCTCTTCCTTGTTGACCAGGTCCGCAAAGCCGATCTGCATGCCGTTGGCGATGGCAAAATTGCAGATGTCGGCCAGTGTATACTGGCCTTCGACCAGCCACTCGTGATCGGCGAGGTGATCGTCGAGGCGACGGACCGAATAGGCGATCTTGCGCATTTCCTCGTCGAGCATGTCCTGCGGGAAGCCCTCGCGCGCGCGGCGCCACTTGATCTGCTGCTCGACGACCGGGATCGCCTTGACCTTCTCCTCGAACTCCGCGTCGGACAGGTTCTGCACCATCTTGCCGACATAGCGGTGCCAGCCGATCGTCGAGACGCACCAGCAGAAGTATTCGTCGACCCACTTGGTCCACACCCGCATTTGTGCGCGGCCGAAGCTGTCTGCCGGGCGCAGGACGACCTCCGTCGGGTATTCGTCCTCGAGATACTCGCAGATGACGGTGCTCTCGGTCACGACCTTGTCGCCATCCACCAGGGCCGGTACCTGGCCGCGCGGGTTGATCGCCTTGAACCAGTCCGAATGGTGCTCCATCTTCGCCGGATCGAGACGGTTCGCCTCGAACGGCACGCCTTTCTCGAACAGCGTGAGCAGGGGCTTCATCGAATTGGCGGCAGGGCCGAAACTGTAGAGCTTGAGCATGTTTGTCGTTATCCTCTCGGGCTGGGCCGAGCGTACAATTTGTTTGGCTGACTAACAATACCCGATCGGAAGGACATGCCATGAGCTTTACCGGACGCTGCGCCTGCGGAGCGGTCACTGCAACGATCACCGCCGAAGCGCCAGTCGCGGTGCGCCAGTGCTGGTGCCACCAGTGCCAGAAGGTCGCGTCCGGAGGCTCGACCAACAACGCCATTTTCCCGGCAGAAAGCGTGACGGTTTCCGGCGCGCTGGGACAACACGGTTACACCGCACCGTCGGGCAACTCGCTCACGCAGTATTTCTGCCCGCAATGCGGGACCGCGGTCATGGCCCAGTCCTCGGGCCGCATGCACTTGCGCACGTTTCGCCTCGGCTTCCTCGATCCCGGCCACGGGCTTGTCCCCGATACGGTGATCTGGACGGCGGAGGCACCCGAATGGGCACAGGTCGACGACCGGGGTAATGCCTATGCAGATCAGGGACCGCCGCCTGCGGCGCCGGTTGGGCAGTAGGCGGGGTTTATCGTGCTGGGATCGCTGGCGGAGGGTCGGACGATATTCCCCTCCACCACCGCTTCGCGGCGGCCCCCCTCCCCACCAAGTGGGGAGGATCGAGCGAAGGTCCTCCCTGCCGAAAGGCGAGGAGGTGGCAGCGCGGCACGCGCTGACGGAGGGGTGGCCTCGAGCAACCTGCCCTGCCCCACCCCCGCAGGCCGGAAGCGCCGCTCAATAAAGCAAAAAGGGCGCGCGTTCGTCGATCCAGCTGGCTTCGTCGATCGCGGCCAGCGCTTCGAACACCTCGGGCGTGGCGGCGCGATCGTCGACCCAGGCGCGCAGGGCCGGGCCGCCGTTGATGACGTCGATCGCCAGCTTGTCGAGCACGTATTCGTAGGGAAAATCGCGCCACAGCGGGTAGTCGGGATAGAGGTTGCGGATCGCCTTGAACGCGAGGGCCTGCAGGCGCCAGGGCCGGAACGCGGCGTGGTCGTAGAAGGCGCCCTCGGGGTGCAGCATCAGGCCGTGGCACAGCGTGCCGACATGCTTGTGGAAGGTCGGCTCGAACCAGCATTCGCGGATGGCCGTTCCGGCCAGCCATGAGGGGGCCAGGCGCTCCATCTCGGCGCGAACGGAAAGGGCATCGATATCGGGCGCGCCGAACAGCACCTCCAGAGGGCGGGTCGTGCCGCGGCCTTCGGACAGGGTCGTGCCCTCGAGCATGACGGTGCCGGCATAGGCGCGCGCCATGGCCAGGCTGGCGGCATTGGGGCTGGGGTTGATCCAGATGCGGTCCTGCGGCCAGCCGAACCCGGGCGCGCCGTCGGGCTGCCAACCTTCCATGGTGACGACCCGGTAATCGACGTCGAGGCCGTAGTGCGCGATGAACCAGTGGCCCATTTCGCCCAGCGTCATGCCATGGCGCATCGGCATCGGCCCCGCACCGACGAAGCTTTCCCAGCCCGGCACCAGCCGAGTGCCCTCGACTGGGCGGCCGGCGGGATTGGGACGATCGAGCACCCACACCGCCTTCCCGGTGCCGTGGCACGCCTCGAGCAGGTAGAGCAGCGTGGTGACGAAGGTGTAGATCCGGCAGCCGAGGTCCTGCAGGTCGAACAGGAATACGTCGGCGCTGTCGGTCATCGCGGCGGTCGGGCGGCGCACTTCGCCGTAGAGGCTGAAGATCGGGATGCCATGGACCGGATCGCGGTAATCGGGCGATTCGACCATGTTGTCCTGCTTGTCGCCCTTCAGCCCATGCTGCGGCCCGAAGGCGGCGGTCAGCGTCACGCCGGGACAGGCGGCCAGCGCGTCGAGCGCGTGGACGAGGTCGTGCGTCAGCGAGGCGGGGTGCGCGACGAGCGCGGTGCGACGGCCGGCGAGCGGCGCGCGCAGTTCGGGTTCGGCCAGCAGGCGATCCAGTCCGGTCTTCATGGCTGCTGCGGTGCCTCAACCCGCGCAGCGAAGCAAGCCGCGTGGTGGAAATCGGCCCGGCCCGGCGGATGCGCCAGCGCCCAGTACGATTTGACCCCGCCCGCCTCTTCCAGCACCGCCGATAGGCCGATGCGCCATGGGAGCGGCGGCAGTCCGGCGCGCGGGATGGCAACGTCGAAGATCAGCACGTCCTGCCCGCGGCGGGGGGTGAGGACCGGCTGGCGCGGCAGCGGGCGCGGCGCCATGCCGTCGCGATAGCCGTCGAAATCGTACGCCGCCCAGCTTTCCGAAGGGGCGAAGTTGAATTCGGCATAGCCGCCCTCCCCCGCCTCCTCGGCCAGGAACATCTCGAAGCAGGTCGATTGCCACAGGCCGTCCTGCCGTGCCCGGCCGGCAAACGCGGGGATGACGAGCGCGGTGGTGCCCTCGACCCGCCAGCGCAGGCACAGCCAGTGCTCATCCATGGTCGTGATGCGCGCAGTCGCGCTGCGGATGGCGACCGGAGGATGGTCGGGATGCGGGGCGAGCGGCGCCGGTTCCAAGGCACGTCCTTTCATGCTAGGCGCCCCGCTCCACTTCGAGGCACCCATGACCGAATACAAGTCCGACCTGCTGCGCCTGCTGTCCGAGCGGGGCCATATCCACCAGTTGACCGATGCCGAGGGTCTCGATGCCCTCGCGGCCAAGGAAATCGTGGTAGGCTATAATGGCTATGACGCCACCGCGCCATCGCTCCATGTCGGCAACCTCGCCTCGGTCATGCTGCTGCGGCGCCTGCAACAGGCCGGACACAAGCCGATCGCGCTGATGGGCGGCGGCACCACCAAGATCGGCGATCCGTCCGGCAAGGATGCCAGCCGCCAGATGCTGACCGACGAGCTGATCGCCGGCAACATCGCCGGGATCCGCACGGTATTCGATCGCCTGCTGACCTTCGACGACAGCGCGACCGGCGCGGTCATGGTCAACAACGACGAATGGCTGTCGGAGCTGGGCTATATCGAGCTGCTGCGCATGGTCGGCCCGCACTTCACGGTCAACCGCATGCTGACGTTCGACTCGGTCAAGCTGCGGCTCGATCGCGAACAGCCGCTGACCTTCCTCGAATTCAACTACATGATCCTCCAGGCTTACGACTTTCGCGAGCTGGCGCTGCGCCATGGCTGCCGCGTGCAGTTCGGCGGATCGGACCAGTGGGGCAACATCGTCAACGGCATCGAGCTGACCCGGCGCATGAACGGGATCGAGCTGTTCGGCGCGACCACGCCGCTGCTGACCACGGCCGACGGCGCCAAGATGGGCAAGTCGGTCAACGGCGCGGTCTGGCTCAACGAGGCGCAGCTGCCGAACTACGATTTCTGGCAGTTCTGGCGCAACACCGACGACCGCGACGTGGGCCGTTTCCTGCGCATCTTCACCGACGTGCCGCTCGACGAGATCGCCCGGCTCGAGGCGCTGCAGGGCAGCGAGATCAACGCCGCCAAGACCGTGCTGGCCAATGAGGTCACCGCGCTGGTGCGCGGCCGCGAGGCAGCGGACGCTGCGGAAGCGACTGCCAAGGCGACGTTCGCCGGCGGCGGGCTCGGGCAGGACCTGCCGACCGTGATCGTCGGCGAAGGTCGCATCGGCGTAATCGACGCGCTGCTGCAACTGGGCTTCGCGGCCAGCCGCGGCGAGGCCAAGCGCCTCATCGCCGGTGGCGGTGCGCGTCTCGATGGCGAGCCGCTTGCCGACGAAACCGCGACCATCGAGGTCGGGGCCGAGCGCCGCCTGTCGTCGGGCAAGAAGAAGCACGGCATCCTCAAGCCGGCCTGAAGGCAGGCCGTTGCCGCGGCGCGGCATGCCGGTGCCGCGTCTTTACGAAATGTCAGCCATTCCAGGGTATGCCTGCCGGACCTGAGTATCTCATCCGGCAGGAGACCACATGTCCGGCGGCGCGCAGCTATCAGTGACCGACCTGCGCCGGTCCACCCGACACCCCGTGCACCTTCCCGTCATCGGGGAGCATCGGCGGCTGGGCGATGTCATGCTGAACATCGTCAACGTCTCGACCACCGGCTTCATGGTACGCGATACGCTCGACCTCGGCCGGGGCGAGCGGGTGACGCTGCGCCTGCCGCATATCGGCCGGATCGAGGCCTTCCTCGTGTGGTCCGACGAGACACGCGCCGGCTTCCAGTTCGAGCGGATCATCCGGCAGGACGACTTCACGAAGATGATCAAGCAGTTGCAGCCCAATGCCCGGCTGCGTGGCAAGGGCTGATCAGGCTAAGTCCTGCCATGGTCGTTTCTTACGACCGATGATTTTTCCCAATCTGCAGGCAAGTAATTGTTCGCTTGGCAAAGCACGTACGCACTGCCACAGACGCGGGCGTGACCGAAAGCGCCCCCCTGCCGCCCGCTGCCGGGCCGACCTCACCGTTCCAGATTCCTGACTATCGCCGCTTCTGGGTGGCCCGCCTGTTCTCGGTCGTGGCGACCTCGGGCATGGTCGTGGTGCTCGGGTACCAGCTCTATGACGTCGCGCGCGGCCAGTACGGCATGGACATCAAGCAGGCCGCGTTCATGCTCGGCCTCGTCGGGCTGGTCCAGTTCATTCCGCAATTCCTGCTCACCCCGGTGGCCGGCGTCGTCGCGGATCGCTTCGACCGGCGGCTGGTGACGGGTCTGACGATGGTGCTGGACTGCAGCGTCGCGTTCGTGCTGGCCGTGGCAACCGGGTTTCATGCCCTGTCATTGCCGCTGCTTTTCGCGCTTGCCGCCGCCCACGGCACGGCGCGCGTGTTCATCGGCCCCGCCCTGTCGTCGATCGCGCCCAACATCGTGCCGGCGCCGCTGATGCCGCGCGCGATCGCGATCAACTCGATGGCCTGGCAGATCGGCTCGATGGCCGGACCGGCGCTCGCCGGCGTCCTTTTCGCGATCTACGGCGCCCTGCCTTATGCAGTGTCGAGCGCGCTGCTCGCCATTGCCGCGATCGGCGCCTTCGGCATCCGCCGCCTTCCCCCGCCGGCGGAAAACAGCAAGGCGCATCCGGTGCGCCAGATCGCCGATGGGTTCCGGTTCGTGTGGAAGGACCGCTTCCTGCTCGGCTGCATCACGCTCGACCTGTTCGCCGTGCTGCTCGGCGGCGCGACCGCGCTGCTGCCGGTCTATGCGCGCGACGTGCTGACCTTCGACGGGCAGCCGATCGGCTCCTATGGCCTTGGCATCATGCGCGCGATGCCCGGGCTCGGCGCTGCACTGGTGGCGACCGCACTATCGCGCCGTCCGGTCGAGCGCGAGGTGGGCACCAAGATGCTGCTGGCCGTGGCCGTGTTCGGTGTCGGCACGATTGCCTTCGGCCTGTCGCGCAACCTGTGGTTGTCGCTGGCGATGCTGGTGCTGATCGGCGCGGCGGACATGGTCTCGGTCTTCATCCGCAGCACGCTGGTCCAGTTGCACACACCGGATGCGGTGCGCGGGCGCGTGTCGGCGATCTCGGGCCTTGCCATTTCGTGCTCGAACGAGCTGGGCGAGATGCAGTCGGGCGTGGCAGCGGCGCTGCTCGGCGCAACCGGGGCTGTTGTGTTCGGCGGCGTCGGTGCGATAGTCGTTACCCTGGCATGGGCCATCGGGTTTCCGGAACTGCGCCGCGCCCGGACCTTTGCCGCAAAGTATCAATCCTGACCGCTCACCACCAAAGGAGCACACGCGACATGAAAGCGGATTCCATTCTCGCCACCATCGGCAACACGCCGCATGTTCGCCTGTCCCGCCTGTTTCCCGACCACGAGGTATGGGTGAAGAGCGAGCGCACCAATCCCGGTGGCTCGATCAAGGACCGGATCGCCCTCGCCCTGATCGAGGATGCCGAGGCCAGCGGCGCGCTGCAGCCCGGTGGCACCATCGTCGAACCCACATCGGGTAACACCGGCATCGGCCTTGCCATGGTCGCTGCGGTCAAGGGCTACAAGCTCGTGCTGGTCATGCCCGAATCGATGTCGATCGAACGGCGCCGGCTGATGCTCGCCTATGGCGCGACGTTCGACCTCACCCCGCGCGAAAAGGGCATGAAGGGCGCGATCTCGCGCGCGCAGGAACTCGTCGCCTCGACGCCTGGCGCCTGGATGCCGCAGCAGTTCGACAACCCGGCCAATGTCGCGGTGCACGTGCGCACGACCGCGCAGGAAATCCTCGCCGACTTTGCCGACAGCCCGATCGATGCGATCATTACCGGCGTCGGCACGGGTGGCCACCTGACCGGTTGCGCGGAAGAGCTGAAGAAGCACTGGTCCGGCCTCAAGGCCTACGCCGTCGAGCCGACACTGTCGCCGGTGATCTCGGGCGGCCAGCCGGCCCCCCACCCGATCCAGGGCATTGGCGCCGGCTTCATCCCCGGCAACCTGCACACGCAATCGATCGACGGCGTGATCCAGGTCGAGCCCGCCGCGGCCAAGGAATGGGCACGCCGCTCGGCCCGCGAGGAAGGCATCCTCGTCGGCATTTCCTCGGGCGCCACGCTGGCCGCGATCGCGCAGAAGCTGGGCGAATTGCCCACCGGCAGCCGCGTGCTCGGCTTCAACTACGACACCGGCGAGCGCTATCTCTCGGTGCCGGACTTCCTGCCCGAGTGATGGCCATGGCGCTGGAACAGATCGATTATTCGCACGACGGCGTCGCGCTGACGGGGTGGCTCGCCCGCCCCGAACGCGCGGCCCGCGGGGCCATCCTGATCCTGCCGACCATCGTCAATCACAACGCCGCCATGGCGCGCCGGGCGCAGATGCTGGCCGATGCCGGCTTCATCGCCATGGTCGCGGACTTCTACGGGGAACCGGTCGCAGACTTTGCCGCCTCGCGCCCCTTGGCCGATAATTTGCGCGCCGATGTCGACCACTATCGCGCGCGGCTGTTCGCCGGGCTCCACGCGCTCGCCTTAGCGGCACCCGGCCTGACGCTCTCGGCCATTGGGTATTGCATGGGTGGGCAGGCTGCGCTCGAATTGGCGCGGGCCGGGGCACCGCTGGCACTGGCCGCCAGTTTCCACGGCATTCTTTCGAGCGGACGCCCCGCCACGGCCGAAACGCCGATCGCGGCGCGGATCTACGTGGCGCACGGCGATGCCGACCCCATGGTCCCACGCGAGCTAGTCATGGCATTCTGGGAAGAAATGGACGCCGCCGGGGCGAACTGGCACTTCCATTCCTATTCCGGGGTCAAGCACGGGTTCACCGATCCCGGCAGCGATGGCCGGGGGATGGACGCCATCGGCTAGGATGCCAGCGCCGATCGCCAGTCCTGGCTGGGGCTGACCGGCCTGCTCGACGAACTCTACGCCTGAGGCGGATCGACCTCGCCGTCCATCTGCACCAGCTGGGCGACGAAACTTTCGAGGTCGGCGATGGTCGAGGCGATGTCCTGCTGTTGCAGGTGCAGCGCCTCGATGCGCTCGCGGCACTTGGCGATGGTCACGCGGCGCTGCTGGACGCGTCCGTCCCCCAGGTCGTAGAGGTCGATCATCTCACGGATGTCGGCCAGGCTGAAGCCCACGTTCTTCGCGCGCATGATCCACGCAAGCCTTGCCCGGTCCCGCCGTGAATAGATCCGCGACGTGCCCTGCCGCGTCGGCGCGATCAGACCCTCGTCCTCGTAGAAGCGCAGCGCCCTGGCGGTGACGGCGAATTCGGCACAGAGGTCGCTGATCGTGAACCGGTCGCGCGCCAGCGCATCGGGGCGATCGATGTGCGCGGAATGGTCGGGAAGCGAAGGCTCTGGCTCCATGGGCCGGAGCATAACGCGCACCTTACGTAAACGTCAAACGGCAATCTGCTCGAGCGTGCCGTCCTCGGCTATGCGACGATAGAAGCAACTTTGCGCCAGGGTGTGGCACGCAGGCCCGGCGGGTTCGACGCGAAGTTCCAGCGCGTCCTGGTCGCAATCGACGCGGATCTCGATCACCTTGAGCACGTGCCCCGAGGTTTCCCCCTTCATCCACTGCTTTTGCCGCGAGCGCGACCAGAAGTGCGCGAGCCCGGTTTCGCGCGTGCGGGCGATCGCCTCGGCATCCATGTGCGCGAGCATCAGCAATTGGCCGTTGCGATGGTCGATGGCCACCGCCGTCACCAGCCCCGCAGCATCGAAGCGCGGCATGAAGGCGGTGCCCTGTTCGCGCAGGGTCGCATCGCTATCGGCAGACATCGCTGGTAATTCCTCCGTCCAATTCCTGCACCCTCGCGACAAATGTTGCAGGATAACCACAAGTTCGCGGCAAAATCGGGTGCCCTTGCGGGTTTCCCTTCCTTCCCGGCACGCAATCGTCAAGAAAGAACCTGCGGTTTGAGGGAACCGCATACTGAACCGCCGCAAGGCGGCGCGGAAAGCGCCAAAGTTCAGGGATACGCGAGGGACCGGTTCCCAGCTGACCCTTCATCAAGAAGGGCGCGGGCATCCGGAGATTTTGATGGCGGGGCTACGGTCAGGGCCGAGAGGGAGCCCCGTTCATCACGAGGTATCGAGTTGGGGGTTTTTCGGGTTTCATATCCGTTCGTCACGAGACGCCCGGGGCTTCGCGCTCCGGGCGTTTTCGATTCCGGGTGTTGTCGATCCAGACCTACCCCGCCGCGGCGGTCATCACCGACGCCCCTGCCTCGCCCTCGGGCAAGACGCGCGCAAAGCACACGATCCTGACCCGCACCGCTCCGGCCTTGCGCAGCGCGCGAATGCACGCATCCGTGGTTGCGCCGCTTGTCAGGACATCGTCGACGAGCAGCACCTGCGCACCGCGAAACCTATCGGCATGCCGCGGCCTCACGCCGATCGCACCGCGCAGCACGTCCGCCCGCGCCTTGCGGCCAAGGCCGCCCAGCGACGGCGTCCGCTTGTGCCGCACGAGGCCATCGACCAGCAGGCGCTGACCCGTCGCCCGTGCGATCGGGGCGGCAAGCAGTGCGGACTGGTTGTAGCCCCGCTGCCACAGGCGCCAGCGATGGAGAGGTACGGGAACGACCAGCCAATCGCCCTCGAGTGGTGGCAGGCGCGCGATCATGAGGCGCGCCATCAGCCCGCCAAGCCCGATCTTGCGCCCGTGCTTGAAGCCCAGGACCAGTGCCCGCGTCGCATCGCCATAGAGGGTCGCCGCAGCGATCCCGTCGTGGCGCGGCGGCTCGGCCATGCAGGGCGCACAGAGCAGATCGCCGGTCGCTACCACGCCGTCCCCCAGCGGGCGCTGGCACAAGCTGCAAGCCGGATCCCCCGGAATGTCGAGCGCGGACCAGCAAACAGCACAAAGGCCGCCATGCCGGGCCAGCGTGTCGCGGCAGACCGGACAGCGCGGTGGAAACAGCAGGTCGATCACGGGGGCCAGCCGGCCGGAGACGTCCATGGGGGCAATCTGCCGTGGCCGGAGGCTGTCGCGCAAGGTGGCCGCACCAAAGCGGAAGGACTTGGCAATCGCGCGTGCAGCGGGCAGGCAGCGGGCCATGGCGACTCCCCCCGACGCACCCCGCACCC
>NZ_DAIRTS010000009.1:0-139020 GCF_036803765.1 Novosphingobium sp. | reverse complement strand
ACCGAGAACTGCACCCCCGGATGGCTGCGGAACGGCCGCCAGGCGACGTTGGCGTCGAGCGAATTGTAGCCGGGCGTCGCGGTGTCGAAATCGCCGGCCTTGTCCTGCCGCCCGAAGTGCGACAGCTGCACCCCGGCATCGAGCTTGCGCCCTTCCCAGGCGAGACCGCCGCCAATGCGGTAAGGCGGGATGCGCGGCACGTTGCTGCCGCTGTCGAGCGTGGCGCGGGTGTAGTCGCCCAGCACCTTGGCGGTGAAGGTACCGTCTTCGGTCTTGACCAGATCCTGGCTCAGTTCCGCCTCGAGACCGCGGAAACGCGCGCCCTGCTGGCGATAGAACAGTTCACGCAGTTCGCCGTCCGGGGCAGCGGTGCAGGTGCCGTCATCGTCGCAGGTGCGGCCGGTCAGGTCGCCATAGATATAGTTCTTGTACCAGGTGTAATAGACCGAGCCGGTGAAGCGGAAGCCGCCGGTGCGCACGCGCAGGCTGCCTTCCAGCGAATTGGCGCGCTCGATCTTGAGGTTCGGATCACCGGTCTCGAACGTCTGCGGGCCATCGTGCGCGCCGCGGGCGAACAGCTCGGTCAGCGCCGGCGCGCGGCCGGTGCTCGAGAAATTGACGCCCAGCTTGACGGTGTCGGTCGGGCTGTAGAGCAGGCCCACCGCGCCGCTGACCGGCGTGAACCGGCGCACCGTGAAATCGTCGTCGAGCGGCGTGCCGGTGATCCGGACATGCTCGACGCGGCCGCTGGCCTCGGCGTGGAGGCGCGGAGCCAGCTGCAGTTCGGTGAACAGGTAGCCGGCGATGTTCTCGCTCGTCGCCGGATTGAGATAGCTGCTGTCCTCGCCGATCGCCGAGAAGTCACGGTGCTGGTACTCGACGCCGAGTGCGGTGTTGCGCACCGGCCCCAGCGCGTTGAGCAGCAATTCGCCGCGGCCGTTCCACTCCTTGTTCTTGAAGGTGGTGTTGACCGAGCCGTCGGGGTTCTTTTCCTGGTGCTGGTAATCGCCGTAGCTGCCGTCGAAGGTCAGCGTCTTGAGCAGCCCGGAGCCCAGCGCGAAGGCGTTGCGCGTGATGACCTTGGTCTGGCGCATGTCGATATAGGTGGTGTCGCTGGGGATGCCGTACTGCGCGTCGTAATGCGTGACGGCCAGGCCGACATGGCTCTGCCCGTCGGGCAGGAAGTATGAGCCGCCCAGCGCCCCGCCCCGGCCGTGGAACCAGGAATTGGCCTGCGTGCCGAGCGGCGTGTCGTAATTGTCGGTGGTGCGCCAGAACGCATCGGCATGCAGCGCGAGGTTGCCCGCCTTGCCATCGACCAGGCCCGAGACTTCGACGCCCTTGTTGACGGTGGTATAGCTGGAGTTGCCCTCGGCCGAGATCGCCTCGCTCGGCAGGCTCATCGGCACGCGGTTGTTGATCGTGTTGACGACGCCGCCGATCGCCTGGCTGCCATAGCGCAGCGTCGCCGCGCCGCGCACGACCTCGATCGAGCGGGCGGCGAGCGGGTCGATCGGCACGCCGTGGTCGGGGCCGATGTCCGACACGTCGGAACTCGAGGTGCCGTCCTCCAGCAGGCGGACGCGCGCTGAATCCATGCCGCGGATGATCGGTCGGCTGGCGCCGGCGGCAAAGCCGGTGGCCGAGACGCCGGGCACGTCGCGCAGCGCATCGGCGATGCTGGCCCCGCCCGCGCGGGCGATCTGGTCCGAATCGACGCGCGCCGAGACGGTCGGCGTATCGTCGATGCCGTGGCCGAATGGCGTCGCGGTCACGACGATCGGTCCGGCCGGCGAGGTGGTGGTGCTGTCCCCGGCGCCTGCTTCCGCACTTGCATCCGCCTCGGCGGCACGCGCTGCTACCGGCAGGCTGCCGAGGGCGAGCACGAGCAGAGCGGAGCCCTGCAGTGATCGGGCCGTGAAGGTGGGACGCATCGCATGACTCCTGAAGCAACGATATAACATTTCATCGCCCTAGAGCCATTCCGGACATGAACGCAAGATGAAGGGCGAGGCTTTTTGCCGCACTGCGACGACGCACGCGCGAAAGGCGCGGCGCGAAAGCCGGCTTTTGCGATCAGATGATTGATCTGGGGGGAAATGGTGCTGCTGGGGAGGATTGAACTCCCGACCTCAGCCTTACCAAGGATGCGCTCTACCACTGAGCTACAGCAGCACACCATTTCCGCTTGAGCCGCGCCGCAGCGCCTAGCTCTTAGGTCCGGTCCGGCGGGGTGGCCGCCGGTGGAGGCGCGCTATTGGCCGCAGCGCCCAGCGATGTCAAGCGGGGTTGCGGACAAAAACGTCGCACGGCACAACGCGAGGCACGATGACCGCTCCCAAATCCCCTGCCCCCGCTTCCCCCACCCGTGAAGAACGGCTTGCGCAGCGGCTGCGCGAGAACTTGCGCCGCCGCAAGGCGCAGGCTCGCGCGCTTTCTGCGCCCGATGCGCAGGAGACGCCGGAGGCGTAGCGTATGCCGCTTTCCAAACCGGATTGCGCTCGCTAGTGCCCGCGTCTCGTCTTTCACGTCTTGTAGCAGGAAGCGCCGATGCCCCGTCTGATCCTGATTCGTCACGGCCAATCGCAGTGGAACCTGGAAAACCGCTTCACCGGCTGGTGGGATGTCGACGTGACCGAAAAGGGCGCGGCCGAAGCCTTCGCCGCCGGCCAGCTGCTCAAGGACAAGGGCGTCCTGCCGACCGTCGCGTTCACCTCGCTGCAGACCCGCGCGATCAAGACGCTGCATCTCGCGCTCGAGGCCGCTGGCCGGCTGTGGGTGCCCGAGACCAAGGATTGGCGCCTCAATGAACGCCACTATGGCGGCCTGACCGGGCTGGACAAGGCCGAGACCGCCGCGCGCCATGGCGACGAGCAGGTCAAAGTGTGGCGCCGCAGCTTCGACACGCCGCCGCCGGTGCTCGAGGCGGGCAGCGAATTCGATCTCGCCGCCGACCCGCGCTATGCCGGGATCGCGGTGCCCGCGACCGAAAGCCTCAAGGACACCATCGCCCGCGTCCTGCCCGCCTATGACGAACTGATCGCCCCGGCGCTGCGTGCCGGCGAGACCGTGATCGTGTCGGCGCACGGCAATTCGCTGCGCGCGCTGGTCAAGCACCTGTCGGGCATTTCGGACGAGGACATCACCGGCCTCGAGATCCCGACCGGCCAGCCGATCGTCTACGAACTGGACGACCAGCTCGGCGAAATCGAACGCTACTATCTGTCGGAGCGCTGAGCGCGCCCGCCCTTGCGAAATAAAGCCCGAACGGGGGATTTGGGAATGAACGAGACGCCGCTGTCGGAAGCCGGGACTGCCCCGGGGGTTACCCCTGAGATCGCGCCAAAGGTGGCCATCGTGATGGGCAGCCAGTCCGACTGGGAGACGATGAAGAACGCCGCCGCCGTGCTCGACAAGCTGGGCGTGGCGCATGACTGCCGGATCGTCTCCGCGCACCGCACGCCCGAGAGGCTGGTCGACTTTTCCCGCACTGCCCACGCGCAAGGGTTCAAGGTTGTGATCGCCGGCGCCGGCGGCGCCGCGCACCTGCCCGGCATGGTCGCCTCGATGACGCACCTGCCCGTTTTGGGCGTGCCGGTCGAATCCAAGGCGCTGAAGGGCATGGATAGCCTGCTGTCGATCGTCCAGATGCCCGGCGGCATCCCGGTCGGCACGCTCGCGATCGGTGTGCCGGGCGCGACCAATGCCGGCATTCTCGCCGCCTCGATCCTCGCGACGCATGATGCGGCGCTTGCCGAGCGGCTGATCGCCTTCCGCGCCGCGCAAACCGCCAGCGTGGCGGAGCGGCCACAGTGACCTCCCGACCCGCCCCACAGGAACAGCCCTCCCAGTCCAGGATTGGGTCGATGATCGCGCCGGGCGCCGTCATCGGCATCCTTGGCGGCGGGCAACTCGGGCGGATGATGGCGCTGGCTGCAGCGCAACTGGGCTATACCGCGCATGTCTATGCGCCCGAACCGCGCGCCGAATCCGTCGCCGCGCAAGTCAGCGCCGATTATACCCAGGGTGCCTACGACGACGAGGACGCCCTCGCCGCCTTCGCCGCGCAAGTCGCCGTGGTGACGTACGAGTTCGAGAACGTCGCCGCCGCGCCCCTCGCCGCGATCACCCGCCATGCCCCGTTGCATCCGCCCGCCCGCGCGCTCGAAGTGGCGCAGGACCGGGTCAACGAAAAGACCTTCGTCGAGGCGCTCGGCGGCCGCCCGGCCCCATGGCAGCAAGTCGACAGCGCCGACGATCTCGCACGCGCGGTGGCCGCGATCGGCGCGCCCGGCATCCTCAAGACCCGGCGCGACGGCTACGACGGCAAGGGCCAGTGGCGCATTCGCGACGCCGCCGATGCGGCCGGGCTGGACCTGCCGTCCACCCCGCTGATCTACGAGGGCTTCGTCACCTTCTTCGGCGAATTCTCGGTCATCCTCGTGCGCGGGCAGGATGGCACGGTGCAGTTCTGGGATTCGGCCCGGAACGAGCATGTCGACGGCATCCTCGCCCGCTCGACCGTGCCCGCCCCTGCCGGCATCGCGGCGCAGGTTCCGGCCGCGCGTGCTCTGGCGCAAAAGGTCGCCGAGGCGCTGGACTATGTCGGCGTGTTGACGCTCGAATTCTTCGCGACCGAGGATGGGCCGGTGTTCAACGAGATGGCCCCGCGCGTCCACAACTCGGGCCACTGGAGCATCGAGGGCGCGCTCGCCAGCCAGTTCGAGAACCACGTCCGCGCGATCCTCAGCCTCCCGCTCGGCAGCACCGCGCTGGTGAGCGCGGGCGCGGTAATGGACAACCTGATCGGCGACCAGGCCGACCAGTGGCCCGCGCTGCTGGCCGAACCGGCCAATCACCTGCACCTCTACGGCAAGGCCGAAACGCGCGCCGGGCGCAAGATGGGCCACGTCACCCGGCTGGTCGGCTGAGATGGCGGTCACGCTGTTCCTGATCGTGGCGAGGGCGCAGGATGGCACCATCGGCGAGACCGTCGACGGGCGCGGCCGCCTGCCCTGGCACATTCCCGCCGATCTCAAGCGGTTCAAGGCGCTGACGATGGGCAAGCCGATGATCATGGGCCGCAAGACCTTCGAATCGCTGCCCGGCCTGCTGCCCGGGCGACGGCACATCGTGCTGACCCGCGATGCCGGCTGGTCCGCCCCCGGCGCCGAGGTGGTCCATGACGCGCAAGCCGCGATCGCCGCGGTCGGTGACGGCGAGGCGGCGGTGATCGGCGGCGCGCAGATGCTCGCCCTGTTCGCCGACCGCGCCACCCGTTTCGAACTGACCGAGGTTCATGCCGTGGTGAACGGCGATACCAAAATGCCCGCGCCGGGGGCCGAGTGGCGCGAAGTCACGCGCGAGGAACATCCCGCCGGCGCCACCTATCCGGCCTATGCCTTCGTGGCGCTCGAGCGCGCGGACCACACGACCGATACCGGGAAGGACGACACGACGCGATGATCCGGCTCGACGCACGCGACCCCCTGCCCGATGCATGGCGCGGCGCGGTCATCGCGCTCGGCAACTTCGACGGGTTTCACCTCGGCCACCAGGCCGTGGTCGCCGAGGCGGTGCAATGGGCGCGCGCCGAACGCCGCCCGGTGCTCGTCGCAACGTTCGATCCCCATCCCGTGCGCCACTTCGATCCCAAGGCGCCGCCGTTCCGCCTGACCACACTCGACCAGCGCGAGGAACTGTTCGCCGGTGCCGGCGCCGACGCCATGCTCGTCTTCGCCTTCGACGACGCGCTGGCCCGCACCTCGGCACAGGACTTCGTCGAGGACCTGCTGGTCCGCCGCCTCGGCGCCGCCGGCGTCGTGACCGGCGAGGATTTCACCTTCGGCCGCCAGCGCGGTGGCAACATCGGCGTGCTGCGCGCGCTGGGCGAGCCGCTGGGCCTGACCACCCGCGCGGTAGGCCCGGTGTTCCGCGACGGCCTCGTCGTCTCGTCCAGCCGGGTGCGCGAGGCGCTCAAGGCCGGCGACTGCACCACCGCCACCGCGCTGATGACGCGCCCCTTCGCGGTGCGCGGCACCGTCCAGCACGGCGACAAGCTGGGCCGCACGATCAATTTTCCCACCGCCAACCTAGCCATGGGCACATATCTGCGCCCGGCCTATGGCATCTACGCCGTGACCGGACTCCTGCCGGGCAACCGCCTGGTCAAGGGCGCGGCCAACATGGGCATCCGCCCGACGTTCGACCCGCCCAAGGAACTGCTCGAGCCCTATTTCTTCGACTTTTCCGGCGACCTCTATGGCCAGGAGATCGAGGTGGCGTTCCACCACTTCCTGCGCCCCGAGGCGAAGTTCGACAGCCTCGACGCGCTGGTGGCGCAGATGAACCGCGACTGCGCCGAGGCCGCCCGCCTGCTGGCCTGAGGCCACGTTCAAAACCAGGGAGGCATCATGTTCCTCGTCGTCTTCCGCAACCGCAAGCGCGCCGACATCGACGCAGCCGCCTATGCCGCCGACGCCGCGGCGATGGACGCGCTGGCCCGCCAGCAGCCGGGCTTCCTCTCGTTCAAGTCCTACACCGCCGATGACGGCGAAGTGATCGCGCTGTCGGAATGGGACGACGAGGCCGCCGCGCTCGCCTGGCGCCGCGTGGCCGCCCATGCCCAGGTGCAAGGCCGCGGCCGCGCCGAATACTACGACAGCTATTCGCTGCTGGCCGGCACACCGACCCGCATTCACCACTTCGAGCGGAGCAAGCCATGACCATCACGCTGTACGGCATCCCCAACTGCGACACCGTCAAGAAGGCGCGCACCTGGCTCGACGATCACGGCCTGGCCTATTCGTTCCACGACTACAAGAAGCAGGGTGCCGATGCGGCGCGGCTTGCTGGCTGGGCGGAAACGGCCGGGCTGGACACGGTACTGAACCGCGCGGGCACGACCTTTCGCAAGCTGTCCGAGGCGGACAAGGCCGACCTCGGACCCGACAAGGCGATTGCGCTGATGGTGGCGCAGCCTTCGCTCATCAAGCGGCCGGTGGTGGAGCACGACAGTGGGCTGCTGGTGGGCTTCAAGCCCGCGGAGTGGGAAGCGGCGCTGCTGGGGTGAGACGTGGCCGTCTGGGGGCTTCGACAAGCTCAGCCCGAACGGAATTCGGGAAACCAAAGTCTTCCCCGCTCGCCCTGAGCTTGTCGAAGGGCCCAAAGCGCAACGTACGCCGGTCTGGGATTTAGGCAGGCTCAGCCCGAACGGAACTCGGGAAACCAAACTTCCATCCCCCGTTCGCCCTGAGCCTGTCGAAGGGCATAAAGCGCAACGCACACCGGGCCGGGACTTCGACAGGCTCAGCCCGAGCGGAAATCAGAAAACCAAACTCCCACCCCGTTCGCCCTGAGCCTGTCGAAGGGCGTGAGCCGCAAACCTTAGCCGCGCGTCACGGTCACGATGTAATTGAGCGCAAGGTCGTCGGACAGGTGCAGCCCCTTGGCCGGGCTCCAAGCGATCCCTTGCGGATTGCCCATGACCAGCCCCGCACCGGCCAGCAGGTCGTGCAGCTCGATCGGAGTGATGAAGTCGTCCCAATGATGCGTGCCCTTGGGCACCATGCCCAGCCCCTCCGCCGCGGCGACCATCAGCAGGCGCGAGGCGGGGGTGCGGTTGGGGGTGGAGAGCACCATCAGCCCGCCGTCGGCCAGGCGATCGGCGAGCGCTGCGATGAAGGCCGGCTTGTCGGCGACGTGCTCGATCACCTCCATCGCGGTGACGAGGTCGAAGCGGCCCAGATCGAGCACGGCCAGTTCGCCGTGGCGATAGTCGATCGTCAGGCCCGCACCCTGTGCGTGGGTGCGCGCGGCGGCGATGTTCTCCTGCGCGGCGTCGACCGCGGTGGTCGCGGCGCCCATGCGCGCCAGCGGCTCGGCCAGCAGGCCCGCGCCGCAGCCGACGTCGATCGCGTTGCGCCCGGCGAGCGGCTTCAGCCCGCGCGGATCGCCGCCGAAATGGCTGTCGATGGCAGTGCGCAGGAACGACAGGCGCACCGGATTGAGGCGATGCAGCATGGCGGAACTGCCCTTGGGGTCCCACCACTGCGCCGCCAGCCGGCCGAAGTGGGCGGCCTCGTCGGGACGAATCGTGGCGTTGTGTGGCGAGGGTGCCAAGGATGTTGCATTGCTCATGGCACCTCCCTAAAGCGCCGCAACCGCATGGTCCATGGGCCAGGCGGGCAAGATTGTTTCTTGAGGCGGTGAACAGGAGCACAAGCGTTGGCGCGGATCGTGATGAAATTCGGCGGCACCTCGATGGCCGGAACCGAGCGAATCCGTCGCGTCGCGCGGATCGTGCAGCGCCAGCAGGCCGCCGGCCACGAAGTGGCGGTGGTGGTCTCGGCGATGGCCGGCGAAACCGACCGCCTCGTCAACTTCTGCCGCGAGGCGAACGCGCTCTATGACCCGGCAGAGTACGACGTCGTCGTCGCCAGCGGCGAGCAGGTGACCTCGGGCCTCCTGGCGATGCATCTCCAGGCGCTGGGCTGCAAGGCGCGGTCGTGGCTGGGCTGGCAGCTGCCGGTGCACACCGACGACGCGTTTTCGAAGGCACGGATCGAGGGCATCGATTCCGGCGACCTGCTTGCCAGCATGGCCGCGGGCGAGATCGCGGTGATCCCCGGCTTCCAGGGTCTCAGCGCCTCGAACCGCATCACCACGCTGGGCCGCGGCGGCTCCGACACCTCGGCGGTGGCGGTGGCGGCGGCGGTCAAGGCCGATCGCTGCGACATCTACACCGACGTCGACGGGGTCTATACCACCGACCCGCGCATCGTCGCCAAGGCGCGCAAGCTCAAGGCCGTGACCTACGAGGAAATGCTCGAGCTGGCCTCGGTCGGCTCGAAGGTCCTGCAGACCCGCTCGGTCTCGCTCGCCATGAAGGAAGGCGTGCGGGTGCAGGTGTTGTCATCCTTCATCGACGACGATGCCCCGGCCGCGGACACGATCCCGGGCACGATGATCGTCGCGGACGAGGAACTGGAAGGGTACGAGATGGAACGCCAGCTGATCACCGGCATCGCCGCCGACAAGAACGAAGCCAAGGTCACCCTGACGCGGATCGCCGACCGCCCCGGCGCGGTCGCCTCGATCTTCGCGCCGCTGGCCGAGGCCAACATCAACGTCGACATGATCATCCAGAACATCGCCAAGGACAAGGGCGAGACGGATGTGACCTTCACCTGCCCGCAGGCCGACCTGGCGCGCACGCAGGCGCTGCTGGAAGAGCGCAAGGACCAGATCGGCTGGTATCGCCTGATGTGCGACAGCAAGGTCGCCAAGGTCTCGGTCGTGGGCGTGGGCATGCGCAGCCACGCCGGCGTCGCCAGCACCATGTTCAAGTCGCTTGCCGATCGCGGGATCAACATCCAGGCGATCTCGACCAGCGAGATCAAGGTCTCGGTGCTGATCGACGCCGACGAGGTCGAGCTGGCCGTGCGCGTGCTGCACACCGCCTATGGCCTGGACGCCCAGTAAGAATACCAGACCAGCAAGTCAGGCGCGCGGCGATCAGGCGGAAGGTGCGGCCTTCCGCCGGCCCAGCAGCCCGCCCCGCCGCCCGCGCGCGGGGCCGGACTTCATCACCGTGCGGCGGAACAGGTGCGCGCCCAGCCGCACCATCACCGCCACGCACAGCCCCTGCCAGGCCAGCGCCGCGCCATGCGGCCATAGCGCGGGATCGCGCGCCGCCCGTGCCAGCATGGCAAAGGGCGAGGACAGCGGGAAGACGAGGCTGACCGCCTCGATCCACGTCCCCGGACGGGCCAGCGCGAAGCTGGCGAAGAAGAACACCATCAGCTGCAGCATCGTCGCGGGCATCGCCAGCGTCTGCACCTCGCGCACGGTCGTCGCCATGCCGCCGATCGCCAGGTAGAGCGAGCCGAGCAGCAGGTACGCCATCGCGAAATAGAGAAAGCCCAGCGCGAGGAACATCGGCCAGCCGACCGCCGGCACCGGCATGACCGGCAGCGCCTTGCCCCCGGCCAGGACCAGCGCGCCCCAGCCCGTCCCCCAGACCGCGATGCCGACGAGGCTGACGCCGAGCATGGCGAAGAGCTTGCCCAGGAACAGCGCGTCGAGCGGGATCGAGGCGGCGAGTACCTCGATGATCTTGTTGGCCTTTTCCTCGACCAGGTTGGACAGGACCATGCCCGCCAGCAGCATCGTCAGCAGGAACAGCAGCACTTGCCCGGCCTGCGCCGTGGCGATCTGCCCGCTTTGCTGCTTGGCGGCGCTGGTGGCGACCTCGTCGACCGCCACCGCCGGCAGCGGCCCCGGCGCTACGCTTTGCGCGCGCGCCGCGAACAGCGCGATCATGCCCTGCCACATCCGCGCCCGTTCGGGCGTCGCGGTCAGGACCGGGCGCGCGAGGCTGCCCGATACCACCGCGGCGAGTTGCTGCTCGGCATGGCCGGCGAGCGCGGCGCGCGCGTCGTAGTGGCGGCCACCCCAGGGCGTATCGAGCACGACGAAGCCGGGCACATCGCCGGGCATGGCATCGCCCAGCGCGCGCTGCGCCTCCATCATCCGCGCCGCCTCGGGCGCGGGCAGCGCAATGCCGATCATCGGCTTGTCGAGATCCTTGTGGACCTGCGCGCCGATCGCCCCGGCCATGCCGCCGACCACGATCGGGAACAGCGGGCCGAGCAGGAAGAACAGGAAAGTCTTGGAAAAGATCACCGCGACGAAATCGCGCCGCGCGATCACCCAGGCGGCCTCGAGCTTGGTACGGATCATCGGCCGGTCTCCGGATTGTCCGCCTCTTGATTGGCGGTGTTTTCTTCGAGCGCGCGCGCGGCCGCTTCGCCGGCGATGGCGACGAAGGCATCGTGCAGCCCGGCCCGCTCGATCGACAGCGAGAGAATCCCCGCCTCGCCCTCGATCAGCGCCCGCAACAGCGGCTCCACCCCGCTTTCGGGCAGCGCAAAATGCCAGAAGGCGCCCTCGCGCCGCGCATCGGCGGGCAGCGCCCTACGCCATGACCCATCGCCCGCGCGCGTTTCCAGCCGCACCTGCGGGCGCAGCCGGTCGCGCGCCTCGTCGACCAGCCCGGCAAAGGGCACCTTGCCACCGGCGATGATCGCCACCCGGTCGCACAGTCGCTCGGCATGGGCGATGACGTGCGTTGAAAAAAGGACGGTCGTGCCGCGTTCCGCAAGGCTGCGGATCATCCGCTCCAGCTTGCCCTGGTTGAGCGCGTCCAGCCCCGAGAACGGCTCGTCCAGCACGACGAGGTCGGGCTGGTGGACCAGCGTGCCCAGCAACTGGACCTGCTGCGCCATACCTTTCGACAGTTGGCGGATCTGCCGATCGGCGGCATAGCCGAGCCCATGCTCGTCCAGCAACTCGCGCGCCCGCTTGCGGCCCTGCCGCAACGGCACCCCGCGCAATGCGGCGAGGAACGCGATCGCCTCGCTCGCCTTCATCGCGGGATAGAGGCCGCGCTCCTCGGGCAGGTAGCCGATCCGGCGGGCGACATCAGTCGGCCGCTCGTGGCCGAGCACGCGGCGCACGCCCGCGTCCGGGTCGATGATGCCGAGCAGCATGCGCAAGGTCGTGGTCTTGCCCGCACCATTGGGGCCGAGTACGCCGTAGATCGCCCCGCGCGGCACGCGGATGTCCACGCCGTCGACGGCGGTGAACCCGTCGAAGCGCTTGACCAGCCCCTCGGCCTCGATCGCCCACTCGCCCTGAAACGCCGCGCCGTCCGTCACCACAGTCCCCGATTCACCGATGCCGTTCCAAGGGCTTGGGTCATGCGCGGCCGAGAGACAAGACTTGGTTAAGATCGCCCCCCTCCCCATCGAACAGCGCATCCGCCAGCAGGCCACCGAACTGGGCTTTGCCGCCTGCGGCCTGGCCCCGGCGGCGGACGACCCATTGCGCGCCGCCCGCCTCCACGAATGGCTGGGCGAAGGGCGCCACGGTGCGATGGAATGGATGGAGGCGCGCGCTGGCCAGCGCCAGGGGCCGCAATCGCTCTGGCCTGAGGCGAGGAGCGTGATCGCGCTGGGCATGAGCTATGCCCCGGCGCACGATCCGCTGGCCCTGGCCGACGTGACCGACCGCGCGCGGATCTCGGTCTATGCCCAAGGGGCGGACTATCACGACATCGTGAAACGCGCGCTCAAGGCGCTGGCGCGCTGGCTGGTGGCCGAGGTGCCGGGCGCCGAAGTCAAGGTCTTCGTCGATACCGCGCCGGTCATGGAAAAGCCGCTCGGCCAGCTCGCCGGCCTTGGCTGGCAGGGCAAGCATACCAACCTCGTCAGCCGGCGGCATGGCTCGTGGCTGTTCCTCGGCGCGATCTATACGACTCTCGATCTTCAACCCGACACGCCCCACGCCGATCGCTGCGGCAGTTGCACCGCTTGCCAGGACGCCTGCCCCACCGGCGCCTTCCCCGCGCCGTACCAGCTCGATGCACGCGCCTGCATTTCCTACCTGACGATCGAGCACAAGGGACCGATCCCCGAGCAGTACCGGGCCGCGCTCGGCAACCGCATCTACGGCTGCGACGATTGCCTCGCGGTATGCCCGTGGAATTCGTTCGCCAAGGCGGCGGCCGACAATCGCGCCTTCCTGCCGCGCGCCGAACTGGTCGCGCCGCGCCTGGCCGAACTGCTGGCCTTGGATGACGCGACGTTCCGCAGCGTTTTCGCCGGATCGCCGATCAAGCGGATCGGTCGCGATCGCATGGTGCGCAACTGCCTCTACGCCGCGGGGAACAGCGGCGATGCCCGTCTGCTGCCCCGCGTCGAGGCGCTGTGCAGCGATCCAGATCCGGCGGTCGCCGATGCCGCACGCTGGGCACGGGCGCGCCTCGGCTCTGCCGATCAGGCCTAAGGCCTTCCCCTGATCGCCGGTTGAGCGGGAATTTTCCCTGACCGGCTAAGTCCGACCGGCCGTCGACGGCCCGCTCGTGCCCGGGCGCCCGCGACCCAGCCTTGCGGAGACCTCGTCATGTCCTCACCCCGGCCAACCTCGATTCGGCGCAGCATCATGATCTGCCTCGGCGCCATGGCCACGATCTGCGCGCTCCAGTTCGCCATGGCCACCGCCACGCAATTGCTGATGCGCGGCTCGGCCTTTGCGATCGCCAACGCCGCGGTCATGCAGCGCGGGCAGATGTACGGCGACATGAAGCACGATGCCTCCCAGAACGACCTGTTCCGTATGAAGGACGCGGTGGCACGGGGCGACCGCGCGGCGCTGGCACAGGCACGCAAGCAGTTCGACGAGGACCTCGCCGACATCGACGCCTCCTATGCCAAGGTCTTCGCGGTGCCGCCACTCGCCGGCGAGGAAAGCCTCTACGACGAGACCCGCCGGGCCGAACGCGCTTATGTCGCCGCGGCGCGTGCGGCGGCGGATGCCGTGGCCTCGGGACAGGATGCCACCACGACGATGCAGGCCTTCACGACGGCGTTCGACGGGTTTGCCGACGTGCAGGATCGCCTCGGCAAGCAGCTGCAGGCCGACATCGTCGCCGAAAGCGACCGGTCCACGCTGCTGATGAATGCCGGGCTTGCGGCTAGCGGCCTGCTCATCGTGCTGAGCGCCGTCACGCTGATCTGGGCCACCCGGCATGTTCGCAAGGCCGTGACCGCGCCGCTCGAGCGGGTGATCGAAACCCTGCAGGCGATGGCGGCGGGCGACTATTCGCTGGCGGTCACCGGCAACCCCAACGGGCACGAGGTGGAGCGGATCGAGGCGGCGGCGGCGGTCTTCCGCCAGACCGCACTGTCCAAGCGAAGCGCCGACGCGGCGCAGGAGCAGGTGGTCGGCGCGTTGGCCAAGGCGCTGGACAAGATGTCGGGGCAGGACCTCGAATACCGCATCGAGGATGCCTTCGCCCCCGATTTCGAATCGCTGCGCGCCAGCTTCAACCACACGCAGATGACCCTGGCCGAGGCGATCGGGTCGGTGCGCATCGGCGCCCATTCGTTGTCGCGCACGATCGCCGAGATCGCGGGCGCGGCCGACGATCTTTCTCAGCGCAACCTGCGCCAGGCGGCCGCGCTGGAGGAAACCTCGGCCGCGGTGCGCCAGATCAACGAGGGCATCCGCGAGACCGCCGACCGCGCCGCCGAGGTCACCCGGCACGTGACCGAAACTCACCGCCATGCCGGCGAGGGTGGCGCCGTCGTCACCCGCGCGGTCGATGCCATGGCCTCGATCGAGGGGTCGTCGGGCGAGATCGGCCAGATCATCGGCGTGATCGACGCGATCGCCTTCCAGACCAACCTCCTCGCGCTCAACGCCGGGGTCGAGGCCGCACGCGCCGGCGATGCGGGCAAGGGCTTTGCCGTGGTCGCCAACGAAGTGCGCGCGCTGGCCCAGCGCAGCGCCGATGCGGCGCGCGACATCAAGGCCCTGATCTCCACCTCGAGCGCGCAAGTGGCCGATGGCGTGACGCTGGTGCGCCAGACCGGCGACCTGCTGGGCGAGATTCTCCAGCAGGTCGGCACGATCAACACCATGATCGGCGACATCTCCCGCACGGTGGAGACACAATCGCAGACCGTCGGCCAGATCAACGAGGCGGTTGCCGCCATGGACCAGGATACCCAGCGCAACGCCGCGATGGTCGAGCAGACCTCGGCCGCCACGCGTGCGCTTGCGGCGGAGTCGGACCGTCTCAGCGAACTCGTACGCGGTTTCCGCACTCGCGATCCCGCGACCCGCCCCGCCGCGCAGGCCGCAGTCCCGGTACAGACGCGGCGCGAGTCGCTGGTCGAGGACGCCGGCGTCGCCGCCGCCTTCGCCGTCACGCCGATGCCGCCCGCTGCGCCCCCTGCTCCGACTATGCTGGCGCAGCCCAGGCCGCCGGCGCCTACGCACCGCCCGGCACGCGTGGTCGGCGGGGAGGACTGGGACGAGTTCTGAACCGGCCCCAACGCACCCGTCCGGCCCGCCCGCAGGTGTGGACATTTTCCGCGCCTTGCGACAGAGCACCGGACCCATGAGCATCAACTCCTTCGGTCACCTGTTCCGCTTCACCACCTGGGGCGAAAGCCATGGGCCGGCGCTCGGCGCCGTGGTGGACGGGTGCCCGCCGGGGCTGGCGATCGATGAGGGGATGATCCAGCCCTTCCTCGACGCGCGCCGCCCCGGGCAGTCGCGCTTCACCACGCAGCGGCAGGAGCCTGACCAGGTCCGCATCCTTTCGGGCGTGTTCGAGGGCCGCACCACCGGCACGCCGATCAGCCTGATGATCGAGAACGTCGACCAGCGCTCCAAGGACTACTCCGAGGTCGCCAAGGCCTATCGCCCCGGCCATGCCGACTATGCCTATGACGCCAAGTACGGCTTTCGCGACTATCGCGGCGGCGGGCGTTCCTCGGCGCGCGAAACTGCGGCGCGCGTGGCCGCTGGCGGAGTGGCGCGACTGGTGATCCCCGAGGTCACGATCACCGCCTGGGTCAGCGCGATCGGCGGCGATGCCATCGACATGGCCAACTTCGACGCCGCCGAGATCGGCAACAACCCGTTCTTCTGCCCCGACGCCAAGGCCGCCGCCCGCTGGGAAGCGCTGGTCGACGGCGCGCGCAAGGCCGGCTCGTCGCTCGGCGCCGTGGTCGAATGCGCGGCCACCGGCGTGCCCGCCGGCTGGGGGGCGCCGCTCTATGCCAAGCTCGACGCCGAGCTGGCCCATGCCATGATGGGCATCAACGCGGTCAAGGGCGTGGAAATCGGTGACGGGTTTGCGGCCGCCGCCAACACCGGCGAGGGCAACGCCGATCCGATGCGCCCCGGCGCGGACGGTAGCCAAGGCCCTGCGTTCCTCGCCAATCACGCCGGCGGCATCGCGGGCGGGATCTCGACTGGCCAGCCGGTGACGGTGCGCGTCGCGTTCAAGCCGACATCCTCGATCCTCACGCCGATGCCGACCGTCACGCGCGAGGGCGAGGCCGCCGACCTGTTCACCAAGGGCCGCCATGACCCTTGCGTCGGCATCCGCGGCGTTCCGGTGGTCGAGGCGATGATGGCGCTCGTCCTGGCCGACCAGAAGTTGCTCCACCGCGGCCAGTGCGGTTGACCGCGCGAAACCCCAACGCCTTCCCGTGCGTTACTGACACAGTCGTAAACCACAGGAAGACCGTCATGATTTCCCGTTTCGCCAAAATCGCCATCGGCGCGATCACCGCCACGCTGCTCGTCCCCACCGTCGCCGAGGCCCGTCCGGGCGACTGGCGCCACGACGACCGTCACCGCATGGAGCGCCGCTGGGACCGCGACCACGACCGTCGCCACGACCGCCGCTGGGAACATGGACGTGGCTGGGAACGCCGCGGCTGGCACGGCAACCGTTGCCGCATCGTGTGGCGCCATCACCAGCGCGTGCGCGTCTGCCGCTAAGGCCGGCGCCCACCCCGGCGTCGGCTAGACACTGACGCCGATTCTGCGTGCCTGCCCGCTTGCCGAGGCTTCCTTTTGAGGTCGCAACGCGCTAGCGGCAGGCGCGATGGAACAGCTCAATCACCAGCAGGCCGAGACGCTCGGCGCCATTGCCGCCGCAACCACGCCCGAGGCCGTGGAGGCGATCCGCGTCGCTGCACTCGGCAAGCAGGGCTGGGTCTCGGCCCTGCTCAAGACCATGGGGCAGATGAGTCCCGAGGAACGCCAGGCCCGCGGTCCGCAGATCCACGCCGCGCGCGAGGCGATCACCACGGCTCTTGCCGATCGCAAGGCGGCGCTCGAGTCCGCCGCGCTTGATGCGCGCCTCGCGGCCGAGGCGATCGACCTGTCGCTGCCCGCGCCGGACGCCCCGCGCGGATCGGTCCACCCGGTCAGCCAGGTGATGGACGAACTCGCCGAGATCTTCGCCGACATGGGCTTTGCCGTCGCCAGCGGGCCGGAGATCGAGGACGACTGGCACAACTTCACCGCGCTCAACATGCCGGAAACGCATCCGGCGCGCGCGATGCACGACACGTTCTACTTCCCCGACAAGGACGGCGAAGGGCGCGACATGCTGCTGCGCACCCACACCTCGCCGGTGCAGATCCGCGCGATGCTGAAAGACGGGGCACCCTTGCGCATCATCGCGCCGGGCCGCGTCTATCGCTCCGACAGCGATGCCACGCACACGCCGATGTTCCACCAGATCGAAGGCCTGGTGATCGACAAGGGCATCCACCTCGGCCACCTCAAGTGGACGCTGGAGACCTTCCTCAAGGCCTTCTTCGAGCGTGACGACATCGTCCTGCGCCTGCGCCCCAGCTATTTCCCCTTCACCGAACCTTCGGTCGAGGTCGACGTCGGCTATACGCTGGTCAACGGCAAGCGGGTGGTCGGCGGCAGCGGCGATGCCGCGGGCGGCGGCTGGATGGAAGTGCTGGGCTCCGGCATGGTCAACCGCAAGGTGATCGAATTCGGCGGGCTCGACCCCGACGAGTGGCAGGGCTTCGCCTTCGGCACCGGCGTCGACCGCCTCGCCATGCTCAAGTACGGCCTCGACGACCTGCGCGCCTTCTTTGACGGCGATGCCCGCTGGCTTGGCCACTATGGTTTCGGGGCGCTCGACGTGCCCACCCTTTCGGCAGGCGTGGGAGTGCGGCCGTGAAGTTTTCCCTGTCCTGGCTCAAGGCCCTGCTCGACACCCAGGCGAGCGCCACCGAGATCGCCGAGAAGCTCACCGCCCTCGGCCTCGAGATCGAAAGCGTGACCGATACCTCGGCCGCGCTGGGATCTTTCCGCGTCGCCCGCGTGCTGACCGCGGAAAAGCACCCGCAGGCGGACAAGCTGCAGGTGCTCTCGGTCGACCTTGGTGACGGCCAGCCGCTGCAGGTCGTCTGCGGCGCGCCCAATGCGCGCGCCGGTCTCGTCGGCGTGCTCGGCCTGCCCGGCGCGGTTGTGCCGGCCAACGGCATGGAACTGCGCAAGAGCGCGATCCGCGGCGTCGAATCCAACGGCATGATGTGCTCGACCCGCGAGCTCGGCCTCGGCGAGGAACACGACGGCATCATCGAATTGCCCGCCGATGCGCCGCTCGGCCAGTCGTTCGGCGATTACCTCGGCTCGGACCCGGTGTTCGACGTGGCGATCACCCCCAACCGCCCCGACTGCATGGGCGTCCACGGCATTGCCCGCGACCTTGCCGCCGCCGGCATCGGCACGCTGCGCCCGATCGACGTGGCGCCGGTCACGGGCGAAGGCCCCTGCCCGGTCGAAATCCGCATCGAGGACGAGGCGGGCTGCCCCGCGTTTCATGGCCGTGTCATCCGCGGCGTGACCAACGGCCCTTCGCCGCAGTGGCTGCAGGACCGGCTCAAGGCCGCCGGCCAGCGCCCGATCTCGGCGCTGGTGGACATCACCAATTACGTCATGCTCGGCTACGGCCGCCCGGCCCACGCCTATGACCTCGCCAAGCTCACTGGCGCAGTCACCGCCCGCCTGGCGCGCGAGGGCGAGACCGTCGTCGCGCTCAACGGCAAGGAATACGCGCTCCAGCCGTTCATGACCGTGATCGCCGACGAAGCCGGCGTGCACGACATCGGCGGCATCATGGGCGGCGAACACTCGGGCTGCTCGGAGGCGACCACCGACGTCCTGCTCGAGGTCGCCTATTTCGATCCCGCCCACATCGCCCGCACCGGGCAGGCACTGGCCCTCGCCAGCGACGCGCGCGGCCGCTTCGAGCGCGGTGTGGACCCGGCGTTTCTCGACACCGGCATGGACCTGCTGACTCAGCTGATCCTTGAGATCTGCGGCGGCACCGCCAGCGAAGTCGTGCGCGTCGGCGCCGCCCCGCTCGACCGCAAGACGATCCCCTACGATCCGACGCTGGCCGGCCAGCTCGGCGGCGTCGCCGTCGCGCAGAGCGAGCAGAAGCGCATCCTGTCCGCCCTCGGCTTTGCCGTGGACGAGGACTGGGGCGTCACCGTGCCGACCTGGCGCCCCGACGTGGCCGGCCCTGCCGACCTCGTCGAGGAAGTGATCCGCGTCCACGGCCTCGATGCCGTGCCTTCGACCCCGCTGCCGCGCGCCGATGGTGTCGCGCGTCCGACCGCGACCCCGGTGCAATTGCTCGAGCGGCGCCTGCGCCGCGCCGCCGCCGCGCGCGGCAATCACGAGGCGGTGACCTGGTCGTTCCTGCCCGAGGCGCAGGCCGCGCACTTTGCCGACGGGCAGTTCGTGTGGACGCTGGCCAATCCGATCTCGGAAGACCTCAAGGCCATGCGCCCCTCGCTGCTGCCGGGCTTGCTCGCCGCCGCGCGTCGCAATCTCGATCGCGGCGCCAGCAGCGTCCGCCTGTTCGAGATCGGCCGCCGCTATCTGCGCGCCGACAGCGGCGCCAGCGACGAGCGCCTCAGCCTCGCGGTCGTGCTCGCCGGTGAGCGCGTGGCGCGCGGCTGGGCCAGCGGCAAGGCGCAGGCCTTCACCGCCTACGACGCCAAGGCCGAAGCGCTTGCCCTGCTTGGCGAGGCCGGTGCGCCGGTCGACAACCTGCAGGTCATGGGCGAGGCTGGCGCGCAGTTCCATCCCGGCCAGTCCGCCACGCTGCGCCTCGGCCCCAAGCAGGTCTTGGCACGTTTCGGCATGATCCACCCGGCCACCGCCAAGGCGTTCGGCCTCGAGGGTCCGGTCGCGGTGATCGAGCTGTTCCTCGATCGCATTCCGGCGAAGAAGGCCGCCAGCGGCTTTGCCCGCCCGCACTTCGCGCCGCCTGCGCTCCAGGCCGTGACACGCGACTTCGCGTTCCTCGTCGACGCCGCGCTGCCCGCGGGCGACCTGCTGCGCTCGGTCAAGGGCGCAGATAAGGCCAACATCGTCGCCGCGCGCGTGTTCGACGATTTCCGCGGCGCCGGGGTGCCCGAGGGACGCAAGAGCCTCGCGATCGAAGTGACGCTGCAACCTGCGGACAAGAGCTACGACGAGGCGGCGCTCAAGGCGATCGCCGACCGCATCGTCGCCGCCGCCGCCAAACAGGGTGGCTCCTTGCGGGCATGATCGAGGCGCCGGGCACACCAGCCGGCGGCGAGGCGGCATCGGGCCGCTCGCCGCTGGCCGTGCTCGGCCCCGGCCTCGTCACCGGCGCGGCCGATGACGATCCCAGCGGGATCGGCACATATAGCCAGGTCGGTGCGCAATTCGGCGTATCGCTGTCTTGGGCCATGGTCTTCGCCCTGCCGCTGCTCGCCGCGATCCAGGCGATCTGCGCCCGCATCGGCGCCACCACCGGACGCGGCATCGCGCAGAACCTGCGCCGTCATTATCCGCCCTGGCTGCTGCGCGGCACGGTCGTCCTGCTGCTGGTGGCGAATATCATCAACATCGGTGCGGACCTCGGCGCCATGGCCGCGGCGCTGCACCTGCTGCTGCCGGGGCCGGTGCTGCTCTACACCGTCGGCTTCGCGGCGCTGAGCGTGATGGCCGAAGTCTTCGTGCCCTATGCGCGCTATGCCGGCGTGCTCAAGTGGATCACGCTGTCGCTGTTCGCCTATATCGCGGTGCTGGCGGTCACGCCGGTAGACTGGGGCGCGGTCGTGCGTGGCATGGTCGTGCCCGCGTTCCGTATCGACCACGACCATGCGATGGGCCTCGTCGCGCTGCTCGGCACCACGATCAGCCCCTACCTGTTCTTCTGGCAGGCCGGGCAGGAAGTGGAGGAGCAGCGCCGCCGCCACATCCGCCCGCTCTACGTTGCCCCGCGCCGCGCCGGGGCGGAACTGCACCGCATCCGCACCGATACGCTGGTCGGCATGGGCTTTTCCAACCTCACCGCGCAAAGCATCGTCATCGCCACCGCCGTGACCCTGCACGCGCACGGGCTGTTCGACATCACCTCGGCTGACCAAGCCGCACAGGCCCTGCGCCCCTTCGCGGGTGACTTGGCCTTCGCCTTCTTTGCCCTCGGCATCATCGGCACCGGCCTGCTCGCGGTGCCGGTCCTGGCCGGTTCGGCTGCCTATGCGCTCAGCGAGGCGCTGCGCTGGCGCGAGGGGCTGGACCAGCGCCCGGTCGATGCGCGTGCGTTCTACATCGCGATCGCGCTGGCGACCTTCGCCGGGCTGGGCATGAACGTCCTCGCCATCAACCCGATGCGCGCGCTTTACTGGACCGCGGTGATCAACGGACTGCTGGCACCGCCGCTGATGGTGGTGACCATGCTGATCGCGCAAAATCCGCGCGTCATGGGCCACCTCGTGATCGGGCGGCCGCTCGCCGTGCTGGGCTGGCTGGCGACGGCGGCGATGACCGCGGTCGGCCTGCTGTTCCTCCTGGCATGAAGGGCCTGCCGCGATGACCGCCCCGCCCCGCATCCTCTCGATCGCCGGCTCGGATTCGGGTGGCGGCGCTGGCATCCAGGCCGACATAAAGACCATCACCACGCTCGGCGGCCATGCCATGACCGCGATCTGCGCGATCACTGCGCAGAATACCCTGGGCGTCACCGCCGTCGCCGCGATCGACCCGGCGCTCGTCGCTGCGCAGATCGACGCCTGCGCCAGCGACATCGGCATCGATGCAGTCAAGATCGGCATGCTGGGATCCCCCGCCATCGCCGCCGTCGTGGCCCACCGGCTGGAGGCATTGGGCGTGCCGGTGGTGTTCGACCCGGTGATGATCGCCACCAGCGGCGCCGCGCTGGCCGATGCCGCCACCATCGCCGCTTTCGAGCGGCTGATGCGCCTCGCCACGCTGACGACGCCCAATGTCCCCGAACTGGCCGCGCTCGGCGGTGACGCTGCCATGGCGGCGCGCGGAGTGGCCTATCTTGCCAAGGGCGGCGATGCCGATGGCCCGGTCGTCGAGGATCGCCTCGTCGTGCCCGGCCAAGCCCCGCAGGTCTGGCGATCGCCCCGCATCGTCACGCGCCACAGCCACGGCACCGGTTGCACGCTGTCGAGCGCCATCGCCACGGGGCTGGGCCGGGGCGAACCGCTCGACCACGCGATCGACCAGGCTCGCGCCTTCGTGCGTGCCGCGTTGGAGGCTGCCCCCGGTTTCGGTGCCGGCCATGGCCCCATGGGCCATCATGCGGTGCGCCAGCACGGATAACGCCGCCGGCGTCTGCCCCAAGTTCGCCTGCGCATCCGGTCGGGTTCGTGCTAGGCCTCCAGGCGTCCACCGTTGCCATGGGGGGTGCAACCGATGACCGTTCCCGTTTTCCTGCTTGCCGTCGCCGCCGCACTCACGGTGCCCGCCACCCCGCCGCGCGAGGTCAATCCCCCCACTCCCGCCGCGCGCGCGGTTTGGCTCGCCGACCGGGCCGTGCAAGAGCCGCGCAGCGAAGTCATGGTGCTGGGCACGCCACACCTCGCGATCCTGCCACCCACCTTCGATCGCGCGCGGCTGGAGCCTTTGCTGGCGAGGCTCCAGACCTGGCGCCCGAAGATGATCATGGTCGAAGGCGTGGGCGGCGCACAGTGCGACTATCTGCGCGCGTTTGCCGCGATCTATCCCGGCGTCGCGGAAGATTACTGCCCCGATCCCGGCGCCGCGCGTGCCGCGCTCAAGATCGACCAGGCCAGCGCCGAGGCGGAAATCGCCCGGTTGCTGCAGGACGAGCAGGCCGACCGCCCCGCCGCCCAGCGCCGCCGCCTCGCCGCGCTGTTCCTCGCGGCCGGCGACCCGGCCTCGGCGCGCGTGCAATGGCTGCGCCTGTCACCGGCCGACCGCGTGGCCGGCGATGGGCTGACCGACGACCTGCTCCGCTCGATCGCCGCCATCGACAAGCGCCCCAACGAAAACCGCGACCTTGCCGCGACGCTCGCCGCCCGCCTTGGCCTCGAGCGGGTATGGCCGGTGGACGACCACACCGGCGACCGCGCTGCGGGCCCCGAAAGCCCCGAAATGGCGGCCGCGATCACCCGGCTGTGGGACAACCCCATGACCCGCGCTCGCAAGGCCGTGGTCGACACGACCGAGGCGCAGCTGAATGCCGGGGCGGTGCTGTCGGTCTATCGCGACGCCAACAGCCCCGCCGCCGCCCGCTTCGCCGTCAGTTCGGATTTCGCCGCGACCGGCGCCGACGCCTCGCCGCAGCGCTATGGCCGGCGCTACCTTGCGTACTGGGAAACGCGCAACCTGCGCATGGTCGCCAACATCCGCGAGGCCATGGGGCCGACCCCCGGAACACGCGTCCTCGCCTTGGTCGGATCGTCGCACAAGCCCTATTACGAGCGCTATCTCGGCGTACTGAGCGAGGTCAGGCTGGTCGACACCGACACGGTGCTGGCCGACAGGACGAACTGACACCCGCCTGATCGCGTGTTCAGGACAAGAGGTAGGTAGCGATCAGGAAATTGGAGGCCCGAGCCGGAATCGAAAAACCCTCATAACTTATTGTAGTTAGGTTGATTTTTCTAAGATGGCTCGACTCTGTGCCAACCGATGTACCAACAAAATCTCAAGATGCAGCAATCTCAGTCGCGGTTCACGTCTTTGCATCAATGTTTGATACCAGGAAATCGGAGCCATCGCTATCGACCGAGCGTTCGCGCGCCCAGAAGAAACGACAAGACCGCGCTTCACCGATCGGGCCGCTCTGCACGATTCTCAGCCAGGCTAGCTGGTCCATCGAACCACGAAATTTCCTTGGCCCCGGCGACAAAGCGATGCGGCAGTCCCAAGAACGCCGACGCTGCAGCTGGATCACACATAGAATTTGAAGGGCTGCTTCTCCTCACCCTTCGCTGAGCCCATAGTGAGAACATCACCGACCATTCGCGCGAAGCGCACCGTGACGGGCAGCCCATCATTGAAGTTGCAGCTGTTATAATTGATCTTGGTAAGGCCCATGATGTCCTCGAGAACCGCGCGGAGTTCAGGTCGCTGATACTTGCTGCGCATGACGGTGATGTGCAGCGGGTTCGGCGTTTCCGGTCCGATATAGGTGTCGAGTTGGGGCACATATCCGGTGGTCCAGAGATAGGCGACGCGGTCATCGAGAAGCAGGGCCGTGCCGCGGAGGACTGGATAGTCGCCATCGCGGAACAGCTTGGTTTCGCCGCCGGTGGTCCGGATGCGAACGCCGATGACGTTCGTCCCCTTTGGCGCGGCCTCGCAGAAGGCCTGCCATTCCTCATCATTGAAATAAGTCTGGCCGTGGATGAAGAGTTCGTTGGGCGGCTCGCCGTGAATCTCCTCGTAGGTCGTCACAACCATCTTCAGCAGCTTCTTAGCTGCGTCCTTCTTCAGGTGGAAATCATGATCGCCCGTCTTCCACGGGCCGTTGGCGCCGCGGAAGACGACGCCGTCGCCTTCGTTGAGGAACATTTGCGCGGCGCAGCAGGCATGACCGTCGGGGTCGTCAGGAAGGCTTTTGTAGACCATGCCGATATAGCAAACGCCTGGACGGACCGCCCCCAACCGCCAGGGTGGCTTTGGCTGCGTCTTGTAATAGAGCCCGGTCGCAAGGTTCCATACGAGGGTCGCGGCGTCCTGCGTTTTGCGGATCGGGTAGCCGGCCCTATTAAGGAATGCGTGCGGCGCGAGGGTTGTTTCGCGCACGAGCTGGGTGGGGGCGATCGATAGAAACTCAGCCTTGATGCGCCGATGGAAGTCAGGAACGTCGTTGAAGATGTCCTCGTTGCTCTGGTCGATGACGCCGGCGAGCAGCGGCAGGCTCGCCTTGGCCTTCTGCCGCCGGCCAAAGTCTCCCGGCTCCATTGAGAGTCCGGTCCGCTTCGAGCCAGGGCGGCACCGTTCGTAGACGATCTCGGGCAGCACCAGCACCCAGACATCAACCGACTGCTCCTCATTCCTGAGATGTTTGCGAACGCGCTCAATGTAGAGGCGCGCGACCTTGTCGACCGCCTCGTTGAGGTTCTCAATGCGCGTCGCGCGATCGATATCGGCGAGTTGCAGTGACAAGGTACTGATTTCGTCGGGATCGAACGTGATGCCGAACGTCTCTTCCAGGCCGGGAAAGTTGGCGAGATGCAAACGATCCTTCTTCTCACCCTTTCCGGGCGGCGGTACAGCGACGGTCCGCATGATGCCGCGCGCCCAGTTCCTGAAATGACCGATACCGTCGGACGTACCGATGACACCGACACGAATCTCGCGTGTCTTCTTCCCCCTGGCATGAGGTCCGTAAAGGAATAGGCCATCTTTGGGATGCGGGCTGCGCTCGCCGTGAGCGAATTCGAGAGCGGGCTCGTGAAGATGGTCGACGATGAGCGATGGTTCAGGGAACTTCACGGTTCGAGCTCCTCCTCATCATCGCTCGTCGGCCGACCAAGTGTGCTCAAATCGGTTTCTTCTTCGTCGGCGTCGGCGACGTTCGGAAGCTTCGTGCTCACGGGCGAAGTGAACAGGATCGGGGCGGCATCGACCACCAGGTCATGCTCGGCAGACAGCCGGAGCCTGATGTAGGCGCTGTCGCCGGAAAGCATTTCCAGAAAGGCCTGCATGCGGCCGTGCCACTGCTTGTTGCGCCAGCCCTTGCAGATCGATCTCCTTAGTTTATGCATTTTCTTCGCATCGTCGATCGCAAGACCATCCGGCGTGCCGTTATCGGCGGAAAACAACACTCTTGCCTTCAGCTTAAGATGCCAGAATGGCCATGTCGCCGGGAGCGCGGTCACGCCGAATTGCCAGATGTGACCCTTGGCGACATTGCGCAGCATCGACGAGCGTCGGTCGCCCTGCTTGCCCCAAGGAATGCGAGTGCCAGTAGGCGCCAATGCGGGAGACGCGTGGAAACCCACGCTGTTCGAATAAGAGTATTCGATAAGTCCTCGGACTTTGCAGAACTGGAACCACGCCTCCTTGATCATCACCATGAGGACGTTCGAAGCCACTTGTCGCTCGATCCCAAGCTTGGGAATTCCATCTTCGAGGAACTTGAGCAGCGGGATGCTGCGCTTCACGCGAAAGCGCCCGAGCTCTTCGAACGCCTCGTCGATCTCCGCCTGGCCTGCGAAGCTGAGGAAGCCGCGGCCCTGAATCGCCGTGGGGAAAGGATAGCGCATCAATGCTCGCTTCAGCCGGTCGGGATCGAACGCGCCGTTGGCTTCATAATAGTGAATGGTGTCAGGCGCCTCGGCGATCCGAAGCCAATTGGACGTGAGTCGCTCGGGCTGGTCGATGAGCGGAATGGCGCCCCTTCGGCGGAACAGTTCCCAATTGGGATTGATACTCGCCACTTCGGCGTGGCGGAAGACCTTCTGTCGGCGCAGCGCATCGAGCAGCAAGATAAGACCCTCGCCCCAGCCACGAACGAAGTCGATGGGGACAGTGTCGCCTATCCCCTTGACCTTCCGCCCGGCCTCCAGCCGCAGGGGAAGAATGAAGCGCTTGTCACCACGCCGCTGTGCGACATCGAGCGCGATGTCGATGTCATCCTGTACCGATGGATCGTCTAGAGTGGAATTGCGGCTGACGAGCAGAACCTTGACGGCGCGATGTTCGAGCGCCTGATTGATCTCCCGGCGCCAGCGATCACCAGGCTCGAGGGTGAGAACGTCGGCAAATACCCGATAACCTTCGGCCTCCAGTTTCGGAGCGAGCCACAGGGCGAACTCGTCATCGATCGGCGAGGATTTGAGTATGAAAATGGTATCCTGCACGGGTGGCGACACAGCCGCAGCATCGTTTGCTCCTGGCAGCATGGTCGCTAGCACCGGCGGGATCGGCGCGGGCTTTGGGAGCGCATCGGCAACCGCGCCAGTGATCAGTGTCTTTAGAACTGCGCTGCTCTGCTGCCAGAGCTTGGGATGCGCCGTCTCGACGTCGGGGAATTTGCGCAGTAGCGCGATCAGGTCCTGTGGCCCGAAGATATCGCCAGAGCTCTTGAGCGCCGGGCCGATCGCGGCGGCAATCTGGGTCTTGTTGGCGGGCGTAAGCGCAGCCGACGTGGCGAGAACATAGCGCTCCGGATTCAGAGCATCGATAGCGCTCCGCTCCTGCTTCATCTTCGTTCGCAGCTTCGCGTAACCCGACCGATAATAATGCTTCGCCTGCAGGATGACATCTCCATCCGCTGCAGCGTGCCGCCCGTCCATTCCATCGTCGGGTCCGTCTGGAAAGGCTTCGAAACGGACTCCGAGTTCGCGACCGAGCAAATCCCGGGTCAGATCTTCAAATTCGGAGGGGGAGAGAGACGAAAAATCATGGGTCATGTTCTCTAATTGTCCCCGAGCATCTCTGCATGGTCAAGCAGAACATACCTGGACCATTCTCGGCAGTCGTGAGCTTCACTTGCTCAATTTCGGACAGAAAACGTCACGCTGAGGCATCATCCCAAAGCTTGCAGCCTTCACTAACCGCGGTGGCATTGCCGCAGACGCAACAGCGCCGGGATGCTACACGGCCTCATGATCGAACAGCCTCTGGACCAAATCACGCTCGACCACATCGAAGCATTGGTGACTTTTCAGCGAAGCGAAAGTCGAACGCTGGACTTCAAGGAAGCGTTTCCGGCCGGTGACCATAAGGGTGTCCGCGATTTTCTGGCCGATGTGACGGCGTTCGCCAACACTGACGGCGGCGACATCGTCGTCGGGGTGCGCGAGGACAAGAATGGCACGGCCGCTGAAGTTATCGGGATCGCCCGCGATGGGCTCGATCAGGAACTGAGGCGTATCGACGACCAACTGCGGGCGCTCGTCGATCCCCGCGTGCCTCAATTCACGGTGCGGGAACTGGGGCGGCCCGACGGGAGGGTAGTCCTCGTTATGCGTGTCGGCGCGAGCCTGATCGCTCCGCACCGGGTCGCCCACGACAAGAGCAGTCGCTTCTACAGGCGCGCGAACCGGAGCAACTTCGAAATGAGCACCGCAGAGATCCGGCAGGCTTTCGCCGCCTCTCAGGATTTTCCCAAGCGTGTCCGCGAACTCCATCACAAGGCGGTCGAGGCGATTACCGGCAAGGACATGCCGACACGGCTTCTCGACCGGCCGGCGCTGATCTTGACTGTCGCCCCGCTGTCCGTGCTTCGTGAGGCGCGTGACATCGCGGTTTCACGCGATTACGCCGTCTTGCCGCCGGATCCGATGGGCGGCATCCACTATCGCGTCGGCCTCGACGGTTTGATCGTCCTGGTCGATGTCGATGAGAAACAGGGTGCGCGTGCCTGGTCCGTCAATCACCGCCTCGGCTATGTTGATCTCGCCTGGACAATCGGCCGCGAGGCGGATGGAAAAAAGACCGTCTATCCCAAGACCGTCGTCGATCACCTCCCAGGCGCGGCGCGGAGCACGATTGCGCGCCTTCGGCACTACGGAATCGAGGGGCCGTGGATCGCGATGGCCACTCTCAAGGGGATCAAGGACTATCGGATGATCCTTGGCGATGGCTACCCGGTCGGTCCCGCCTGGCAGGACTCGGCCTATCTTGGGGAAGTCGTCGATGATGTAATGGCGGAAGATGCGCTTCTGCCGCTCATCAACGGGTTCTGGCGTCTGTTCGGGGTGGATCATCCACCGAAGCTTTAACTCCCAGCCGGAGATCAGGATTGGACGCGCTCATATTCCTCAAAAGCCGCACGGCCTTCATCCGCTTCTTCTACGAGACGAGTGCCGAAGGCTTTGTCGACGTAAAGCGTCGGATCGACAACGCACTCCCGCCCTTCGACAATCCTCCCTATAGTGAGGACGGCGAGCCTGCATATCTTGTCGAATGGCTCGACGCGGACACCGGCCTCGAAGTTCTCGGCCTTGCCTGCATCTCGATGCTGTCGGACGCGCTGAAGCTCTATTTCAACACATTGGCGGACCGGGTGATCCGCTTCTCGTTTGAGAACAAGAAAGCGGCCTTTCGGGGTGGCTTCGTCCCCGCCTATTTCGAGGCTTTGGGCGAGATTCTCGATACGGACTGGAGCGACTGCCCTGCTGACCGGGCATTGATCGAACAGATCGTCCTTGCGCGCAATCGCGGCCAGCATGGGGAAGATCTGACATCGTTCACGGTTACCCACGACAAGGCGACACTGGACAAGCACCCCAGACCCTTCTTCATCAGCGATACAGAGATGTCGGCGGCTACGACCGAGGCGGGCTCGCTGGCATCGCTTCTGATGCCCACGATCAAGATCAGCGCAGCGGGGCTCGAAAAGGCCATTGGCGAAGTCGACTTGCTGGCGGAATGGATCGATGCCCGGCTCGACCGGGCCTATGAATGGCGCAAACGCCAACACAACAGACCATCGTCCTGACGCTGGTACTGGCGAAAGACGCTGCAAACACGAAACGAGCCAATGCACATCTTCATCGACGAATCGGGAAATTTCAGCGGCACCGGGCAGGAAGACTCCGCAGTTTCGGTGATCGGCGCGTTGGCTATCGAAAGCGCGCGGCTACCCAAGCTATTCGCCAAATATGAAAGGCTGCGATCGGGCTTCCCCAAGAACAAAGCAGGCGAAGTCAAAGGCAGCAAGCTAAACGAACAACAAGTTGCCGCCGTCGTCGAACTTCTGCGACGCAACGGCGCCATCTTCTGCGCCGCGATGATTGACATGGCCGATCACCAGAAGGCGGACATCGCCGCGCACCGCGAGAAGCGGATCGAGAGCATGGGCGCGGGACTTACCGATGAACATCAACCCGAACTGCGCGCGGCCGTCGCGGATCTGCAAGCGCGCATGGCGGGGTTCTCGGACCCGCTCTATGTGCAGATGGTCCTCACCATCGACATGCTGCGCGACGTTCTGGAAGAAACAGTCAACTACCATGCCCAGCGCAATGCGAAGGAATTGGGGGCATTCCATTGGATCGTTGACGGCAAACAGCCCAACGGGGTGACGAACTGGGAAGACTGGTGGTCGAAAACCATCGTCATCTGGCTGCAAGCCATGGCGCTCGAAAAACCCGGCGCAATTATGGCTGACGGGGATTACAGCCACTTTGAGCGCTATCGCTTCGACGAATTGCCCGCCTATCTGGCAGAAGAAGTCCGCAAGCGTGGAATTCGAACCACCGGGGGTATCGACCTTGGCAGGTTGTTCACCGAGAACTTCCGCTTCTCAAGCGAGATCGAGCCTGGCCTTGAGCTGGTCGACATCGTGACGAACGCGCTACGCCGCGCCCTTGTCGGAAATCTGGGCGAAGCCGGCTGGCTTCCATTGCGCTCCTTGATGATCCATCGCGCAGATCTCTATGTTCAGCCGCGCAGCCTGCTCATCGCAGATAAGAAGCTGACCCGAACCTACAAGCGAACGCTCAATCATTTTCGCGAAGGCGGCAGACTCATGATTGCGCCGCGATTCAGATCGACGAAACGACCTGCCTCTTCAGTATAGTTTGCCACCTTATCCGGATCTCTGAATAACACTCGATCCTCATGGCCCATGTAATGCGGCGCCCAAGCATGTCGCCAGCCTGAGTGGCTTCCCTCGTTCGCGATGCTGTGGAAGTCGTTTCATTCTTTGTGCGAGTTCAATTCCAACTGGTCACATCATCGTCTATGCAGACGCATAGCCGGGGAAAGTTCGAAGCGGAGAGGTAATGATTGCTAGGGGGTCGGAGTGGCGTCGGTGGGAGCCACATATTCATGCGCCAGGAACCGTCCTCAACAACCAGTTTGGTGGGGTCGATCCGTGGGGAGACTATATCGCGGCGCTTGAGGCGCGCTCGCCCGTCATTAAAGCCATCGCTGCGACGGATTACTATGTGACCGATACCTACGAGCAGATCCTTGCCTACAAGGCCGCCAATCGTCTCCCGAACGTCGATTTGATCTTCCCCAACATCGAGATTCGGCTCGATGTTGCCGCCAAATCCGGTTTCGTGAATGTCCACCTTCTCGTCAGCCCGGAGGATCCGGATCATCTTGCCGCGGTGAAGCGCATTCTCACCAGGCTGCAATTCCATGCGTTCGACGATGATTTCGATTGTAGTCGGGCTGATCTGATCCGGCTCGGTCGCCGCGCAAATCCTGCCCTTGTCGACGATCGCGCAGCGCTCGCCCATGGCGCGACCCAGTTCAAGGTCAATTTCACCCAGCTACGCAAGGTTCTGGGCGACAATGACTGGGCGAAGCACAACATTCTCGTTGCAGTGGCGGGCGGGAGTAATGATGGGACATCCGGGCTGCGGCAGGCCGCCGACGCCACTGTGCGTCAAGAAATTGAGAAGTTTGCCCATATCATCTTCTCGAGCAGCCCCAAGGATCGCGCTTTCTGGCTAGGCCAGGGTGTGCTGCCCGTCGACCAGCTCAGAGAGGGTTACGCTGGCTGCAAGCCGTGCCTGCACGGCAGCGACGCCCACGACCACCAAGCCGTGGGCCAGCCGACGCACGATCGTTTCACCTGGATCAAGGGTGCGGTGACCTTCGATGCGCTACGGCAAGCCTGCATCGATCCTGAAGGTCGCGCCTATGTCGGCGCCGAACCGCCGCGTACGGCAATGCCCTCCCAGGTGATCGCGCAGGTTGAGATAACGGACGGAAGCTGGGCTTCGACCCCCGTCGTGCCGCTCAATCCTGGACTGGTGGCAATTATCGGCGCGCGCGGCTCGGGCAAGACCGCGCTTGCCGACATGATCGCGGCAGGGTGCGACGCGATCACACCGGCAGCCTGGAGGGCGGACGAGAATAGCAGCCCTTCCTTCCTCGTCCGTGCGCGTTCCCTCATCGGAAACGCCCGGGCCACCCTGACCTGGGGCGGCGGTACGCAAACCAGTCGCTTCCTCGACGGGCGCGACGCCAACGACCCTCTCGCCTTTCCGCGAGCCCGCTATCTCTCGCAGCAGTTCGTCGAGGAGCTTTGTTCCTCGAAAGGCGCTTCCGAGGGGCTGATCCGAGAGATTGAGCGCGTCATCTTCGAGGCGCACCCCTATGATCAGCGCGATGGCGCGGTGAACTTCGCGCAGCTTCGCGAACGACGCACCATTCGCTTCCAACAGGCTCGCCAGCGCGAAGCCGAGGCGATCGCCGATATTTCAGATCGCATTGCCGAGGAATTCGAGAAAGAGGCACTTGTCGCGGTGTTGGCGGGCCAGGTCGCTCAGAAACGCATACTGATTGCCGGCTACACCGCCGACCTTGCCAAGCTCGTCGTCAAGGGCACCGAAGCACAAGCGGCGCGGCACGGACAACTGAATCAGGCGGCGCAGGCGATCAACGCAAAGGCGCAGGCCTATGCCAATCAGCGCCGCACTTTTCTCGCGTTGCAGGACGAGGTGGCCAGCATGCGGGCCACCAAGGCTCCCGAGTTGTTGCGGCAGGCACAGGCACGCCATCCGGCCAGTGGTCTTGACGGCAAGCAGTGGGAGGATTTCCTGCTGATCTACAAGGGCGATGTCGATAACGCTCTGTCCGGCTATGTCCGCTGGGCCGACCAGCAGATCGCCGCACTGAACGGCGTGCCACCGCCACCCGCAGATCCGAACACTCCACTGATCGGTGAAGGTGTAGATTTGAGCAGCCTGCCGCTGGCATTGGTCAAGGCGGAGATGGGGCGCCTCGAACAACTCATCAGCGCGGATCAGATCGTCCGCAACCAGTATACTGCCCTGTCGGCCCGCATTGGACAGGAGAATAGCGAACTTCAGGGGATCGAAGCCCGTTTGACAGACGCGCAGGGCGCGGCAGATCGCCGAAAGGTGCTGCAAGGCGAGCGCGATGCCGCATATGGCCGCGTCTTCCAGGCCGTAATCAGCGAACAAACCGCGCTTGCAGGGTTGTACGCGCCGCTCATGGCCAAACTAGCGGGCTCTTCCGGCACGCTGCGCAAACTCAGCTTTTCGGTCACCCGTATTGTCGATGCCGCCGGTTGGGGCAATGTCGCGGAGGATCACCTGATCGACTGCCGCAAAGCTGGCCCGTTTTATGGGCGCGGCTCTTTGATCAAGGTGGCGGAGACGGTCCTGAAGCCGGTTTGGCAACAAGGCAGCGCAGCCGATGTGCAAGCTGCCATGTCCGGCTTCATTGCCACTTATACGCGCGACATCTTCGTCCATGCGCCTTATGCGCCGACACAACAGGCCGATTTCCGCGCCTGGTCGAAGCAGTTTGCGCAATGGCTGTTCGGCACGGACCACATCGCGGTGCGCTACGAAATCGCCTATGACGGCGTCGATATTCGCAAGCTGTCGCCGGGCACTCGCGGGATCGTCCTGCTGCTGCTCTATCTCGCCCTCGACGATGGTGACGATCGGCCCCTCATCATTGATCAGCCCGAAGAGAATCTCGACCCGAAATCCGTGTTCGACGAACTGGTGTCCCTGTTCATCGCGGCCAAAGCCAAGCGACAGGTCATCATGGTGACCCACAACGCCAACCTCGTCATCAACACGGATGCGGACCAGATCATCATCGCTGAGTGTGGCGCTCACCAGAGCGGCGGCCTGCCGCCGATCACCTATACCGCCGGCGGACTCGAGGATGAGCCAATCCGCAAAGCGGTCTGCGATATTCTCGAAGGCGGTGAGGAGGCGTTCCGTGAACGCGCGCGCCGTATGCGGGTGCGTCTTAAACGATAGGAACAGCCTGAAGGGGTGCTGCGGTGTATTTCATGGGTCTTTCCAAGGCGGACAAGAAGAAGCTGGAATCGGAGGTCATCTCCAACGAAGCGAGGCTCAAATTGACTCGGCTGGTGCGCAAACGCTGCGCCAGCAACGACAACAATGTCAGCCTCATCAACCGCAATCACTTCATCAATGTCGGACGGACGGTTCTCGATCTCCCGATCTACCGCCTCGAGCCCGACGACATGGGGATGTATATGAACGAGGAGTTCGGCTGGCACATTGCCGAAACCGAGCTCATCATGCGACGGCCCGACACCGTGCAACTGGTCGAGATTCTCGCGGACATGCTCCAGCAGGGGATGCTCGACACGCGATCGGTCAACCGTATCCTCGCCGACGACAACAGTTCGGTCCGGTTCAAGACCGAAGGCTTCGACGAGGACATCGAGGTAGCCATCCTCTCCGAGACGGAACTGGAGGAAGAGAATGTCGATCCCGATCACCCCAATATCCGTGTGCTGACGCAGCGGATGGATCAGGCGTTCGAGGCCAAGGACTATGCCGGCGTCCTGCACGCCAGCGCCAACATCTTCGAAACGCTCGCGAAGCTAGTCTTCAACAATCCGAACGTCGAGAACCAGACCCTGGCCAGCCTGTTCGACGGTTACCGCAATCGCTCGGAATTGCCCGTCCCCCTCCTGGACTACATTCTGGCGACCTATAAACGTCGTAACGTCGAGCCGCTGGCAGGTCACGGCGCCACGAACCCGCCCACCGTCACTGCTAAAGACGCCACGATACTGATCGAAATGACCAGGATGTGCGTGCGCCTTGAACGCCGCCTGGCACTGCAGGAACTCGATGCCGTCCCAACGACACGCCCAGGTGGCAACGTCGGCGAAAGTATCGGGACTACTCCAGCAACTCCGGCCAAGAATCCGGCGAAGGCGAAATCCAGCACGGCAAAGACCAAACCGAAGCCCAAAAAGAAACGTTGATTCCCCGAGATGTCAGCGGGCTGCCGGACCGCCCATGCAAAGGAAGACAGATTTGGAAATCGAAAAGGCAACAGCATCGGACCTGGCGACGGTCCTCGGTTGGCTTGAGCAGGAATATGCCGAGGATGGCGATGGTTTCTGGTGCAATCGCGCAATCATTGAGCGCTCACTCGAACTGGATGACCTCTGGGTGGTTCGTAAGGACGGGGAAGCCGTCGCGTTCCAGGTCGGAAACTATGCCGCGGACATCGTCAGCGTCCGCAAGGACTGGCGACGCAAGGGCCTCGGCGACGCGCTGTTCGCCGCGTCGCTTGAACGCGCCAGGGTCGACGGCGTCAACGTCCTCTCGATCGAATGTTCGCCGCGCAGTTCCTGGACGTTCTGGCAGCGGCACGGCTTCGTGCGCTTCGGCGACATGTGCGAGTTTGGGAAAATAACTGCCCGGCGGGTGCTTTCGCGCACCTTCGACATTCCCCCGGAGCTGCCGTCTGCGAAGGTCGTGATCAGCTTTTATCCCGAGCGCGCCACCTATAGTCGCCAGGAGACAACACCGATCGCGGCCCACCATGTTCGGGGCGGCCGCTTGGACGACGGCACCATCATGCTCGAACGCCGGGTCGTCGGCCTGTGCGACGATGAGCCGGAAGGGCGTGACTTGGCGGTTAAGATCGAAGTTGATGGTGAGCTTCGTTGCTTCTCCAAAGCAAAATATGAGGACGCCGAAGAATCTGGCGTCGTCCGCGACTGGAAAGGCGGCGCTTTCTATATCGACGCAGTGGAACCACGTGACACGCGGGCCTGATTGGCGAGTCGGTCCAGCACCGTCCGGGTTGCGCGGGCGACACGATGTTCTATAAAGGTTCTCATGGTGACAGGGGGTTTTATTGGCTGAAATCGTTCTCAATGAGCAAGCCATCGCCGATGGTGAGCCCTATTTCACGGTCTATGTCGATCGGCCCAGGGGCGCGGGCCAGTCCATCGTCGCCGAACTGGAGATGGATCTGACGGGGCCGGTGACACCCGAGATCGCCGCTCCGCGCAAGCTCAGTGGCTTCGAATTCCCGGCGCTCGAGCTCATGCACAAGGCAAAGTTGCGCGCGGCCGAGGCAGGCGTCCAGAAAATCCTGCTCGTCGATCCCCTCGGATTGTTGTCGCTGGCGCGGATCAACCGATACGATCGCTGATAAGGCATGGGCATGGCCATGAAGCTGCAAGGACGTGGGCACCATGCGGTCGTCTGAGCGGCAGCGCACCATCCGGATGGCCGATTTTGATCTGCCCCGTGGCGCAGTCTCGATCGAGGCCTTGATGGCCATGCCGCGCGAGCGGTGGGAGCATCTCCGGACCGAGATCAACGTGCGCCGCCGTGACGAGCCCGCGCGCCCTTTCGCGCGATGCCGGATTTGCGAAGGCGGCGTCTTCATCCGCGCGCAGGCGATCGCCGATGGCGATCACATGCCCCTCTATTGTCATTTTCCGGAGGCTCCCAAAGACTGCCCTTGGCACGAGGGCGGTACGATGACGCCGGACGCTGCCCGCGCCGCACAATATCAGGGCCACCAGGAATCCGCGCTCCACCGTCATCTGTGTCAGACTATCGAGCACTTGGCCAAAGCCGATCCGCGATGCGCCGCCTCTGCGGTCGACACCTATCTGCGACCGGCGGTCCATCAGCGCGGCCGATGGCCGGACGTCTTTCTCGACATGGGTGAACTTGGCCGCTTCGTTGTCGAGGTCCAACTCTCGAAACCGTTCGCCCCGGAGATTGCCGCACGCCATCTGCATTACGAACGCGAGGGGGTGCGGCTGATCTGGGTCTTCCGAGAACTGGAAAATCCGCTACCTCAGGGCTTCCACGACGTCATCACCATGCAGCGCGGCAACGCCTTCCTGTTCGATGACGTCGCTCAGGCGGCCTCCATCGACAGTGGCACCCTCATCCTCAGTTGCTATCTCGAAGATGGCCAAGGTGGGTATCTCGAGCCCCGCCTTGTCAGGCTCGACGATCTCAACACAGCTTCGGGACGTTCGGTGTTCCTGGAAGATCGGCGAAGCGAACGGCTGACGACCTACTGCCGACAGGTTCGCAATCATTGGTGGAAGGCGCTTCAGCACGCCCAGCGAGAGAGACCGAACTCCCCATTCTACAGCGAACGCTTCGCCCCGGCATGGACCTCAATTTGCGCCCAGGTTCCCGACCTGCCGGAATGGAAGGACGACTATTGGACGAGCCATTCCGATCGAGCGCAAGCCCATCTGGCGTCGCTGTTCGCGATCTTCTGTTCCGTGGCGCACAGCGCCGAGCAGGGGAAGGACACGCTGTACATCACGCGCCATTCCGGCGATGGTGCTCTGCTCGCCATGCTGAACAGCAAGTTTAGCGGGGCGGACTTTCTACCTTACGCCAACCTGCTACAGGCTTTTTTGGAGAACACGCCGTTCGCCGACTTGCTGAGCCGTCCTTCCCTTCAGAAAATCCTCGGCAATGCCCGTGATGCGCAGACCCAGATCGATCCGGGGCATGTCGTATGGCGGGCTGTGGTTCGCATGTTTCCCGAGGCTCTGGATGGTCTTGTCCGGGGCGAGCTATTCGATCTTGGGCAACTACCACCTTGGGCTTGCCGTTCGGGTGGCGAAGGTCCGGAACCTATGTGAGCTGTTCTGTCGGAAGTGGATCTTCATACCAGCCATGGCTCCGCATCAGGATGGCCACGACCGAGAGCATCACCGGCACCTCGACCAGCACGCCGATCACGGCGGCGAGGCGGCGCACGAGGTCAGGCCGAACAGGCTGATTGCGGCCGCCACGGCCAGTTCGAAGAAATTGGACGGGCCGATCAACGCGGCGGGCGCGGCGACACACCGGGCCACTCCGAACCCAGTTACCCGACTTTCGATCTTCTCGGCCTCGATGGCAAATCCTTTCAAGCCGACATCTTTTTTAAGAAGCAGCAGGCTTGTTCACAAAAAGAGATCGAGTTTAACAGAGCTGTACGCCTAGGTCGTAAACCTTCCAAAGGTCAGAATACATGTACTGGACCCGGTTCCAACGGTGACCGCCTATCGGCGGTAATCTAGATGATTTACCGTTTGGAGAATTGGAAGCTGCGCCGCGCCTTGGCTTTACCGTATTTCTTACGTTCCACCACCCGGCTGTCGCGTGTGAGGAACCCCTCAGCTTTGACCACAGCGCGTAGTGTGGGCTCGTATTTGGTCAAAGCCTGGGCAATGCCATGCTTTACCGCACCAGCCTGACCAGAAAGACCACCCCCCTTTACCGTGCAAACCACATCATATTGGCCAATACGCTCCGCCACCCCAAAGGGTTGATTGATGACGAGCCGAAGGGTCGGGCGAGCAAAATATTCCTCTTGATCTCGCCCGTTCACGATGATCTTTCCTGTCCCGGGCTTAACCCACACGCGTGCGACAGCCTCCTTTCGACGCCCCGTCGCATAAGCACGGCCCTGCTCATCCAGTTCCTGTTGCCGTAAGAGTGGCAGCACTTCGCTATCCGCATCATCAGCGCGACCGACAGAATTGCTCTGAATGCCGTGAAGCAAGAGTTCACGAACTAAATTTTCGCCCAGCAAATTTTTTTTTTGAGCCCTCATCGATATGAGCGGCTTCAGCGGTCGGATCGGGTTCATCGGGGCGAAGGCCGCGAAAGCTGGTATGTTCGGTGTCCCAGGCCATTGCCGAGGCCAGCCGCCAAAGGCGCTCAAGAAGACGCCTTGCGCCCGGGCCTCTCTGGATACCTGCCTCAAGCCGATCAGGATCGGCAGGGAGGCGCTCGCAAAGCAATCTCACTGCCCCCGTGAAGGTCGGAAGCTTACGGAGCGCTGTTTCCGCCACGAACCAGAAGCGTTGCCGGACCTCTTCCCTCTTCTCCGGAGGGGCGCTGCCAAGGTCGAGAACCCATTTCATGATCAGCGCGTCAGTACTGTCGGGCTGATTGGCCAATTGTTCGGCCAAAGGTTCAAGATAACCGGCATCATCGACACCAAAGCTTGTGACCCAATGTGCCGCGACCACCGCCTGGGCCATGGAGATTGGCCGCTTGATCGAGGCCCGCGCCATTTTTTCACCAAGGCTGAATGCGCCTTTGGCGATCGCGTGACGCGTGAACCCCCAATAGGCCGACACATCGGCGTCAGCGGTGGAGAACACAGGGCGCACAGGGTAGATTGAATCCGTCCGCTCGCACCGGAACTCAATATCGTCCATAGGCGGACAGCGTACGAACATCGACACGCCGCCAGTGGTTACGATCTGCAGAAAATCAATTCTGGCCTCTTTCCTCCTGGATGAAGCCATCAACCAGCGCCTGTCGGCCCTGCGATGCGATTGCAACGACCATTCCTGCTTGGACAGCATGGTGTCGCCAGACCAAGCGCCGACGGTCACTTCTTCGAGCGGCCTTGACGGACTGGCGGACCATGGCGTCATCCAAAGATCGCCGCCGTCTGTGGCATTTCGCAAAATCTTCGCGAAATGCTGATAGCCCAGCGGCTGCGGAGATCCAGGAACGGTAACCGTCGTTCGTGCGCCGTTCGGCGCGTGAAGCCGGCAGAGCCAGAGTCCATCCTCGAGCTTTACCTGCACAGCTTCATCGAGAATTTTGCGGCTCGGCAGGACGGAACGATCCAGGTAGCATTCCAGATAGATCGGGGCGGGATGTCGGCCTGTCATGTTGCATCCCCCTGCAAAGTCACCTCCAGGTTGAGGCAATCCGCATAAAATGACCGCTTGAAGATGCGATCGCCTTTGATGGCGTGATGACGGCCACGCGCAACGACTTGCCGCTCACCATAATCGACATCGATGTGCCAACAGCCGTCGCAGGCACATGGCTTTTCCTGCGGCATGGAATCGACTTCGAGTTGAAACCGGAAATGCGCCGCCGTATTTGCGCTGGGCAGCGACAGCTTGATGCTCGCGGATGGCGACGGGGCCTTCAACAACGCCCGGTCACGCCATATTACCGGCGCGTCATTCCGGGGGTTTATAGCCTTGTTCCCGAGATCACCTTGATGACAACTCTTCCACTGCCTGATCTTATGGTCGAGTATGTCGAATATCTGATCCTCATAGACCGCATAGCCGATGTCAGGGTCTCGTCTGATAGCTCCCAATCCGTCGAGCGCGCATAGCATCGCCTCGGTGAACACGGCGCCGCCGTTGAACCGCCCACGCATCTGTTTGCGGCTCTCGGGCGGTTCTGCCTTTCCAGGATCAGCGGCATCGACTGCATAGGCCGGTCTGTTCTCATCCGCCCCATAGTAGACATAGGCCTGCGGCAGCGTACCCTCGAAAGGATATTCCCAGACCCCCTTCCACCGCGGCCAGGGAACGGCTGGGTATGGCGACCTGCAGGCGTCGATGAAACACATCGCACGACCTTTGAGCTTCTCATCGATGACATTGAGGGTCGGCAGCCAATTGATGGCCGCTGTATCGCCAGTCACAGGGTCAAGATCGTAGCAATATAGTGCATGACTTTTCGAGAAACCCGACTGGCCGGGACTCGCTCCATGACCAATCCAGTGCAGCACCGCCAAATCGTCATTCCCGGCCTCGGTGAGCCCAAGCCAGCGATCAAATGCGTCGACCACCGTTTCGCGCGTCGGCAGGCGGGGTTTTGGCGTGCTTCCATCGGGCATGAAGACCATCAGATCCTCGGGCCCGGAAATCAGCACCTGAACCGACGCCAGTTCCCTGCCGTCCAGAAGCTTGTCGCCAGCTTTCGCCCACCAGGAAGCGGCGCGCACAGCGCTGCGGACGGCCCCGGACAGATAGTCCTGACGATCATTCTCATATTTGCCGACGCCGACGATCAGGACATGGACGCCCCGATCAGGTGGAGTGGCTGCCTGCCAAAGCGCCATTGCCGCTACACCCCAATCACTTTGGGACGCGTGACAGCGCGGGGCAGGCCGAAGATCGAAGAGGTGTCGCAGATGGGCACTCCTCTTGTGTTACGCATTGGGCGCCTCTACGTTATAGCTTGTTGCAAAGAACAGGGCAAGCTGTCCCAGCCAACAGGTGGGAAGAATGACGGCAATTTATACACAGAAGACCGTACGAGCAGTTGCCCGGATTCAGGAACAGCAGCTTCGGAGCTGGAAGACAAAAGTCAATATCGGTCGGCTGGACGAACCCAATGCCCGCTTCAATTTCTCCGAACTTTTGACGCTGTATATAGTCAGCCTGCTCGTGAACGAGACAGGCCTGCGGATCGGTACCGTCGCGGAATATGCCGACGAGATATTCGCTATCTGCTCGAGCGCCGCAATCGATCTTCTCAAGGACAGGAAGATCGTCATCAATCCCGGCAAGCCTACCGTTGCGTTGCGGCCTCTCACCCAGCCCGGTGCCGCTCATGTCGAAATCGTGATCCTGCTGGGCCAAGTGATTGACGACATGATCGCGGAATTGACAAGGATCGAGGCAAACGCCGGATTGCCCCTCTTTGCCGTCGGCGCAGCAGGCAATCCCAAGACATAGCAAACACGGGCTGACCGCATGATCGGGCTCTGGTGACACGGTAGAGCGTCTAACCGGTGGCCTTGGCGATCGGCGTGATGCTCAGAGAATTCGCCTCCACCGAGCCGAGCGCGAGAAGCGATGAATAGCGCTCATCCAAGCCGCCGCGAGACCGGGCGCCGCTCGACATGACCCAACTGAACGAAGCGCCGGCAACGCGTTGATGCGGGAGATGCCGGGACCAATATCCCATCTCTTTCCTGGCCTGGTCTCTTTGCTCGGCCTCTGGAGCACCGTCGCGCAACGCAGTCAGCATATCTCCCAGCAAAGTGTTGGCATAAGCGAAATAGGGGGCGCCCAGGCGCCTTGCGATCGACAGGGCTCGCAGGGCCTCGGAGGCCGCGACCTTGCGGTCGTCCGGCGCAGCCCCGATCAGGAGGCTGCGAGCCAGAAGAACGTGGCTATCTGGAATCCAGGCAAATTGCCTCGCCAGGTCCGGAGCCCATTGCAGGGCCTCGCGCTCTTCAACCCCAGGGAACCGAACCGCGCACAGCATCGCCAGGATGACAGTCCAAGGATCTTCGGGAATGTCTCCCGAAATATAGGTCGCGACCGGCGTGCGCCGGGTAAAGTCACTCCAGATTCCCTGTCCCTCGATCCCGACCGCTGAGGATAACGCCCTAGAAAGCGATAGTTTCTCCAGATCGACCGGCGCGACGTCGAGCAGCACCCCTCCCGAAGGGTCCAACGCGAACTCGATGGTTACGCCACCGGTGAACAAGGGAATCAGGGTTCGCTCGACCCGCAGGCCTTCGATCGAAACCGAAAGCCTCAGTCGCGCCCCGTCGTCTGGCAGCGGCATTCCACGAGCGTCGCCTTTGCCGGACACGAGCATGGCGTGCCCGCGGTCGATGTGCAGCCACGCACTCGTCACCTCTTCAAGCTTCGTGCCGCCATCAACAGGCGCAGCCCGGTTGCGCGCCGTTGAAAAGACGATCGGCCATGGCCCCTCATATGGCCGCCAGCCACCATAGCCCATCGGCCTGGTGTCGACCGAGAGGCCGATTGAAAAGCGGCGCGGGGCCATGGGGAGGCTGTCCGCTTCACGTCCGGAAGACCCGACCTCGCCCTCAACCGCAGACTTCTCCACATGTGCAGACGGCGAAGCCAGATCGACCTGATCCTCAACGTCATCGAAGCCCGCTTCGGCAATCCTGTCGTCATCGACCGGAGGTGAGGCCGAACGCATCTCCTGCGTTCGCGAACCAGGCGCTGCGGAACCTCCCATGGACTTGGACCAGGCGCTATCAGAAAACTGATCGAGCCAGTCTTTCGAAACCGATGCCGCATACAGGTTCGACAGGGCTGGCGTATCGATTGTGTCGGTACGATCGTCGACCACGAACGAATAGAAGGTCGGCACCTCGCCCAGCGGCTCGATCACCGCCGCATAAGCGCCAGGAACCGCATCATGGATCAGCACCTCGCGATCCGATGGCGTGGTCATGCTATCGGAACCCACACCCCGTCTGTCGAGTTGGACCTCGCCCTGCGGCCCCAGAATCCGGATGCGAGCGGCGACAGCGTCTGGCGGTGCCAGGAAGGACACGGTCTTCAAAGGCTGCCTCCACTCATCGGACGTTGACCAGGTGACGATAAAGCGACCGACTGGGGCAAAAAAGCTGCTCAGCATCGCGATAACCGCTGCCATTTATGAACGAGGCGCTGACGAAATGCGGCCAGATACTCGCCTGCATCGTCTGCGGCCAACTGTCTGCCGCCGTGCCCGGGCAGGTATGGAGCGTCGCACCTTGAGCATCACGGATGCTTACGGTTCCGACCGAAAGCGCCTGGGTCGGGTCGAGCACCACATTGACCGTCACGTCCGGCGGTGCCGGATAGGTCACGATCGCGGCCGTCGTGGTCGGCAGCATCGGCGACACCGGCTCGAACGGCTGCCGTTGCCAACGAGGTTCCAGCGAATAAATGCTCTTCAAATCCTCGTGGATCGCAACGGCATATGCTCCCCACTGGGCCGTCCCGGACGGATTGCGTGCGGCCTCGCCGCGAAGCGCACGCAACAGGGTTCGCGTGAAGCGGCCGCCGGTCGTCGGACTGTCCTCGAAGGTGAAATAATTGCTGGCCGCCGCCGCGATCAACGCAACCTTTTCCGTGCCCGCGACAAAGGGATCGGAACGAATGAACTTGGCGCCGACGCCGGGATTTTGAACATAGAGATCCGTCACCATCTCGCCGCAGGCATCGACGAAAAGATAGGCAGCCGACACATTGGGCGCCTGCTTGAGGCCGACGCCCAGTTCATACATGTTGAGGAACGCGCCCCACGGATTGACCGGATTCTGATTGAGGTCGGCCAACAGGACGAAGGGCTGCGAGGTCACAGCGACACCGTGACCACAAATGAAGACAAGGCCGGCGTTTCCGGCTGTGGCATTCAGTCGCGCTAGCCATTGCGTTCCTGCTGCCGCCACATTGCCTGTGTTCGGCACGCCGACGGCGGAATTGCCGCGGGGATCCGTCGGCGCATTGCCGTTCGAACCGGCGGGGGCCACGCGGCCTTCCCAGCCATATTGACCGTGGACAGGCGCGGGACCGTTCGACAGCATCTCAATGGAAGCAAGCGGCAGATCGAGCGCGGCCTCGCCGATCAGCCAATCGCAGAAGGCAGCTGCGCCCGCAGCGGCGCTCGGAAGGTCGCGCACATCCTTGAGCAATTCCGGCGTTGTGCCTGGAACGAAATTGTCGATCTTGGCGGATGGATAGGCACCGACACCGATGATCAAGGCATGGGTTGCCGGACCATTGACCTGGCGCTGATAGATGAGCGTCATGCAACCGCCTGCAGCCGTGACCGCAGACGCTCGAAAAAGCGCGGGCGCAAGAAATAGCTGGTGTGCGCATCGATCACGCCCGTCATCGAACTGAACATGAAATCCTCGACCTCCTCGAAGATTCCCTCGCAGCGGAAGCTCAGGACATCGACCGGGTCATAGACATTCCACCAATGCGCGACGGCCGCTGGCTTGGCCGCCAGGGGATGCGCGGGGGAAGGAATCGCGCCGTCGCTTGCCGCAAACAGCTTGAGCTCCTCGAAGAAACCCGGCTGCGAACCCACCGTCAGAAGCACGTCGATCGCGAAGCCTTGCGGCAGCCCGGCGCCCGCCGGGTCGGTCAGCAGATCGTAGAGAATGACGCCGCCCAGACTATGACCGATGACCACCAATGGCTCCGCGTTAGCGGTAGCCTCGGCACGCGCGGCGAGCAGGTCCGTAACGACCCTTTGACGAATGTCGGCCCGCGCGGCCCCTGCGCGTAAATAGACGAACACGTCACCGATAAACTTGGCCGCGGCCGGATTGATCTTATCACGGGTAAGTCCAAGAACCCCGGACGATACCAGGTTCCGGCCGCGATCAAAGACGGCGCCGGCCGCCGCCTTCAGGCGGTCCAGCAGCCCATAGGCGGCAGGCGTTTCAAGCTGGAGCCGCGCCCGCAACGCGTCGACGAAAGCCGCGTCGGTCATGTCGGATGCGACCCAGGCCGGGACCGGATTGGCCTCGGCATAGGCCGCCGCCGCCTGCATCTCCGCATATTCCCCGGCATCGAGCTGCCGGTTTTGCGCCGCTGCGGTCTCGACGAGCACCGCATAGAGCGTGTCAACCGCAGCCGGGAAATCCGCGGCCGCAATCTCGGCAATCGTGGCTCCGCCGGTCGTGCTGGCGGCGGCCGCGCCGCTGTCGCCCAGGCTGAACGACGTCGGCACCTCGCCATTGCGCGGCAGGCATTGTTCCTTAAACGCGAAGGCGGCGCCCAGATCACCCCAGAAGGGATTACGGATGCCGGCCCCCTCGCCCAGGGCAAGCTTGCGGAACCGCTCGTCGCGCAGTGCGACGTCGGCAGCATAAGCCGGAGTCTGCCGCGTCGCGACACCGTGTACGAAGACCAATTGGGTCATTTGCGCGCCCCCCTGCGCCCCTTAAGCGACTGGCTCAACCTCGCCGAGCTCTTCCGGATCGACTGTCTTGAGCTCGGGCAGCGCGCCCTCGAAATCAGCAAAGACGACACCTTGGCCCGCCCCCACGCCAAAGCTCACCGCGCCCGCCTTCACCGGACGGAAAACCAGATCGATCTCGCCATCATCGCCCCTGTCTCCGGCGGAAAGCTCGATCGCTACGAAACCAAAGGCCAGATCCTTGTCTCCTTCATAGGTGACAGTCGTGCTGGTTTCACTCTCCTTGCCCACCGACAGCGAGCCTCCGACCAGTTCCTTGATCACCGGGACTTCAAGACTGATGCTGCTGTTGTCGTGATTGTAGGCTGTGACACCCAGCTTTTTGGAAGTCACGATCTCAGTCAGAACGTAAAGGCGCCCCTTGCCGAACAGGTATTTTTTCAGAATCGGATGATTCCACCGCACTTTCGATGCCACGAGATAGTCGCCGATCTCGATTGTGTTGGCACGGAGGCGGGTCACGCCGGAATAGCTGAACTCGACTTTGCTCGCATGCTCATAGGCCGCTTTTACGCCCAGATTTCCTCCCATCGCACCGATAATGTTGCCAAGGATGTCGAGGCCAAGCTCAATGGGAAGTTTGCTACTCTTCTGCCCATTGATATTGGCGGCCACGCCCGACGTGATTTGCGGGAGGACAACCATCGTGCGCTTCGGTGAGTTGGCTGAGCGTCCCGATGATCCCGCGGGCATCGCCATATTCGCCAAGCAAAGCGAGGGGAGCCAGATCTTCCAGGGGATGCAATATGACGTTGAGATTCAGTGACTTCAGATAATTGACCGAACGATCAGAGCAGATACCCATTGAAATTCTCCCGCAAATTTCTGGTCGAGGTGAATTAATCGATGGTCGTCAAAGACAGAATGACATCAACGCTAGGCGATTCGCTCAATTCTTCGCACGTTCTCATACAGAGCCCGTCGAGTCGACATATGATTGCCTCAATATCGACTTATTTTAATATGTGACATTTATATGAACAATAATTATATTAAATATTTTCCCGTATACGACAAAATCGCGCCAAACAAAATATGATGTTTATGACGATTCTATGTGAAATGCAGAAACAAAGATCGATCAACATCGTATATTATGCTGAAACAAAGCGACTGTTCGAACAAGCTCTCTTGATCCTGACTGCCTCGAAGATTTCATCATGAACTTGCCGAGTTGATCATGATGCCCTCGGCCCTGGCGGTCGTTTCGGCAATGCGCCGAACAGGATATCGCCGGCCTTGCATACATGGACAGCAGCAAGGCCGGCGACAGCAAGGTCAGGCGTTGATCTTGTCCTTGAGCGCCTTTGCGGGCTTGAACGCGATCTTGGTGGCCGCCTTGATGGTGATGGGTTCCTTCGTCGCGGGATTGAGCCCCTGACGCTCGGGCGTCTTCTTCGTTGCGAACTTGCCGAAAGCGTTGATCGACACCTCTTCGCCCTTGGCCGCGGCATCGCCGATCGCGGTGAACACCGCATCGACATATTTCTTGGCGTCTGCTTTCGTCAAACCATGAGCGGTGGCCAAGGCTTCGGCGAGGTCATTTCCAGTCATTGATACGCTACTTTCTCATCTCTTGTTGAGGATCGGGATAGGAGCTGGCGGCCATGCCGCGATTGGTCCATCCGCTTGAAGGAACTGGCAGGACCGCCGGGAAAAGAGCAAGTGGCTATTCACAAGGCGCGGCATAAGTGGTTGTCGGCTCTGCCGCCCTGCGGCTTTCAGGCAAGGCCTAGGTGCGGTTGTGCGCAGGGGGCGCAACCTCTTGGTCTGGCGCCGCCTGCGGCGCGTCGAGCTGTACCGCGATCCGCAAGGGAAGCAGGATGTCCTTCGGGGGGACGCCTGCCAGCGACTGGCCGACCAGCAGGCCCTTGAGGTCCGCATTGGCCTCGGCAAGCGCAAAGGGCGTGAACTCGACTCGCGACACGATGCCGTCCTTCGCGACCCAGAGCTTGAGGATCAGCGGCGCGGTCGGTTGGTCAGGCGCAGGACGGGCCTGGTCGAGCCAGGCGCGCAGGCGCACGGCTGCATCGGCTGGGCCTTCGAGCAGCTTCGTCACCGAAGCGGTCGCGCCCTGCGCATAACGCACCCATTCGACCGGCGCGGAGGAAGGATCGACCGAGGCAGAGGAGGGATTCTGGGCTTGAACCGGGGCAGCGCTGGCGAGGCCGGCACCCACAAGGGCGCAGGCCCAGCGAAAGAGCCGGCCCATGACCGGATGGGACAAGGGGCGTTTCATGAACTTGATCCAGGAGCGAAGGCGGCATCAATCATGAGCGGCCTTCGCCAGCGTCGTGATCGATAGACCGGATGGCATGGGAAACCCGGCGAGATGCGTGTCGACAATGCGAACGGCCTCGTCATGAACCACACCGCAATAAAACAGGGCGATCATTCCGGTCAGCACCACGCCGACGATGAACCCCGCCAGAAGCAGCAAGATGGCCGTCAGCATGGTGCTTATCTCCTGTCGTTAACGCTGCGGTGCCGCAGCAGGTTGCTGGACCGCCTGCTGGATGGGAAGGCGCTCACGCTCGAAGGTGATGGTCTGGATCCGCCCGTCGAGCGCGCGCACCACGTCGGCCGTAAGGTCGTTGGCGAAATTGCCGCCCAGCGCCACACCGCGGTCGAACAGCAGGCCGCATTTCTTCGCCGTGTAGACCTGCGCGATCATCGGCTGGGCCTCGTTGGCGATACGCTCCAATGCTTTCGCACGCGTCGCCTCGATCTCGCGGCTCGTATGCGCAGCCTTTTGCTGGAGGGCCTGCCAGCGCGTGGCCAGCGCCTCGCGCTTCTGCTTGTTGGCGGCATTGTCAGGTTGGCCTTCGAGCGCCCTGGCTTCGGTCTCCAGCGGCGTGCGCTGGGCATCGACGTCGGCCTGTGCCGCGCGGGTCAGTTCTTGGAGGCGCGCCGACGCCGCCTTGCCGACCGCAGCATTGGCGAAGATCGCCTCGCGCGACAACAGGCAGACGCCCGGAATCACAGGGCCACCAAGCGGCTGGGCTTGTGGCGCAGCCGCCGGAGCGGATGCTGCGCCCGGAGCACCGCCGACCACCTGCGCGGAGGCGGTGGTGGTGAGGCTGGGGACTGCGAGCAGGAGCGCGGAGAGCAGGAGGGAGGATTTCATGGGATCAGGCTTTCTTCGGCTTGGTTTGTGTTGCCGGTGTTCCGGCGGGTTGTTCGGCGGGCGGCGCACTGGTGTCAGGCGCGTTCGGCTTTGCGATCTCGGAAGCATCCGCGAGTGACGATTGCGTGACGGCGCCGAGCGCCGACGCAGACAGCAGCGCCTGGCGATCGAGCAGCGCCCGGAAGCGGTCCAGCGAGGCCAGGTGGAAATGGATGAGCGCAAGGAGGCCGTTGCGCTGCCAGGCGACGATGGTCTCGTCGTCGAGCGCGGCGAACTTCTCGGCATCGACGATCTGGAAGCCGTCGAGACCGAGCTTGCGGCCGTCCGGCAAGGTGGCGTCGGCTCGCCGGTCAATCAGCAGTTCCTTCTCCTTGAGCGCTGTCGTGAACAGCGCCGTCAGCTCCACCTCGCGCCCGAAGGCGGCGCAGAACTCCAGCGCTTGTTTGGTCAGCGCGCTCGGCGCACCATTTTCGAACAGGGCCACGCCTTCGTCGTCGCCCTCATCGCCGGCTTGCACCACACGATCCGAACCGGCGTCGATCGCAAGCGCGAACCCGTCCGGGTTGACGGTCGCGACGAAGGCGAAGGGATAGCGCCGGACATAGGCGGGAACATAAGCGTCCGCCAACCAGCGGCCGTCCTCGACGAACAGGTTGCGCCGCTCGAGGCCGAGGATCGCCAGCGGCTGCGCGCTGTCGGCCGCGAACACGACCGGATAGTCGCGCGCCGCCGCCGCCAGCTCGCCGGCGACGATCGGTACGAACGGGGTTTCGGCGGCGAAACCGGCATCGCCGTTCTTCAGGCGCCAGCTTGCATGTGCTGACGCATGGAGCGGCCGGACGGCCTTGTAGAAAAGCGGCAGCAGCGGTTGGTCCGCCGCCGGGGCGGCCTGGGAAGCAGGATCGGTCATAAACTACTCACTTGCGATTGGATGGTCCGGGATGGCGTGGGAGACGCCATCCCGGTGGGTACGCCGCTCCTCAGCGGCGCGTTTCTGGTCAGGGCTGATCGCCGAAGCCCAGGAGCCGCACGCTTACGATCACCGGAACCTCGGTGCGAACCTGCGGCCGCGACCGCTCGGCGACGCGGGTGGCCTCGGCCGTGACCGCGCTGGCCGCCGACGAGGCCGCCGCCAGCGCCCCCACATTCACCACCGCCACCTGCGGTATGCCCGCGGCATTGCCCTTCACCTGGATATTGGCGGCGTTGAGCACCTGGAGCGCGGCAAGGTTGATATTGCCTGAGACGCGGATGCCGGCCTCGCCCGCGTCGATCGTGCCGAGCGGCGCGATCAGGTCGATGTCGCCCGCCGGCACTTCCGGGATCGGGTTAAGCGTGGCAATACCCGCGCCAGAGGACGGCGTCTGCGCCGAAAGGGTGGTATTGCCATAGGCATCATAGACCCGCTTGGGCGGCGTGTAGACCAGTGTCGTCTTGCTGCCGCGGCCGGCGTTGATGTCGCCGTCCGCCGACCAGCCGAGGATCGAGCCGCCGAACGTGGTCATGATCCGCGACAGGCCGAGCAGGATGCTTCCCTTGCTGTAGAGCGAGATATCGCCCGACCCTTGCGTAATGAGGCCCGACGAAGCCGGCGGCACGTCGCCCGTCACGCCGATGACGATCTGACCGCCGGGGACCAGCATGTCGATGTCGCCGCCCGCGAGCGTGCGGATGCCCGATCCCCCGAAGGCAGTGTAGCTGCCGGTACGGACGATGTCCTTGCCGTCCGCATCCTTCTCCGGGAACAGGGTGCCGACCATCTGGCGGCCGCGCAGATAACTGCCGAAGCGGGCGCTGTCGGCGTTGTTATATTCGCGGCCACCCTCGCGCAGCTCGGCATAATAGACATCGCGCAGGAAGATGCGCTGCTGTTCCGGCGCCAGGGCGTCGAAATAGGCGAGTGCCTCGTCCGTCGTTCCGATGAAATCGTACCGGCCCTTCAGCCAGTCAGCCAATTCCTTCGTGTAGACCTTGGCGACCTTGCCCTTGTTGAGCGGATCATCGAGCGGCCGGCCATTGGCCAGATCGGCAAGATTGGCGGGGTCGAGATAGGCGGTGCGGAGTGCGCCCCAGTCCACACCGTTCGCCATGCCTGCCATGACCGCGATCGACGCGCCGGGACGGGTGTCGCCTTGGGCCAGAGGGCCAGTCGATGTGATCGCCCCCTTGTCACCCTGATAAATGTCGCCACCTGCTGTCATCTCCAGCGTGCCGGGACCGCCAATATTCAAATTGGCGTAATAGATGGTGCCGCCGGCCTGGATTAGTGAAACATCAGTCGCGCTTGTGTTGAGGATCAAGCCTGGGGTGGCCGTGGTTCCAGAACCGAAATTGACGATATCGCCGCCAGCGTTCACGCGAGTAGCGCCGTTCCCGATGTACAGCGTGTGATAGGCGTTGTCGTAAAAAGCGAGAGCGTTGACCTCGCCGAAGGCAAGATTGAGGATGTCGCCGCCAAGCGCGTACACGCGGTTGGTCTGGGTCGTCGGATTGGCGCCTACCGTATCATCCTGGTAATTGAAGAAATTGTAGTAGTTCGTGAATCTCGCCACGGTAGCCGGTCGGAAGGGGTTGGGGATATCGTTGACCCCGGCGTCTGCGCCGGAGATGGCGATCCGCAACGAACCGTTCGGCGTAATATTGGCGCCAACGATCAAGCCATTACCGTAAATGGAATCGCCAGCCAGCAGAGTCAGGGATCCACCGATTGAAGGGGCCAACTCCATTGCGCTCGCGCTCTGCGCGCCGATAAACACGCTGCCGCTCGTCGCAGTCGCACTGAACCGGCCGGGCACCATCGGGCGAACGGCGCCGCCGGTTCGTGTACGCCAGACATTCGAACCCAAGCCGGCCCCGGTCACCGGCACCAGGTTTCCACCGGCCGAGGTTAGCGAAACGGCAGTCGTACCAGGCTGCCACAATGAGAAGTAATCCAATTGTGAGGTCTGACCCAACTGACCGGCATCGGCATAAGTGCCGACGACAAGGTCACCACTGGTCCGTACGGACATGGTGCCGTCACCTGGGACGAGTGCAATACCACCCCAGGGGCTGGCCACACTGGCCGTGAACGGATCGAGCTGGCGTGGATCTCCCGGTTCCTGCCGACCGTAGACCAGCGAGACCGATCCCACCGACCCTGCCGTTATCGTGGTATCGCCGCGCAGGCCGACGAACTGGCTCAGCGAACCATTCGCCGCATGATTCGAATTGATATAGTTGTTTCCGCCGTTGAGCACGCCACGCACCTTGACGGTGAGGTCGCCGCCACCCGCCTGGGTCAGCGTGCCGCCCGTAACGACGCCGCCATCCTTGTCGACCGATTGCACCCTGCCACTCGATGCCACTGCGACTTGCAACGCACTGTAAGTCTGTGTCCCTGAACTGGCGTTATATGTGCGCGTCTGCGTCCCGGCATTGCCGCCCGCGATCAGGGTGACATTGCCGCCGCCGAGCGTACCGAAACCGGAGAACCCGCCGGTGTAGGTCGTACGGCTTGCCTGAATGGTACGCCCAAAGGCGATGGACCAGGATGCAAGGCCATTGCCATCCACCCCGCGCAGCAGCCAGTTGTCGGGGGACCAGAACTGCACGTTATTCTGATCGTTGCTGTAGCTGTAGCCTGTAATGTCGCCCTGGGCGACCACGGTCAGGTCACCGCCATGGTCGGCCACATAGCTACCGGCGGCAATGCCACTAACCCCGGAATCCGTACCGGCCGTGTAGACGCCGTAGAGCGAACCTTCGCTGAAGTTGCCGCCGGCCAGAAGTTCGAGACTGCCGGTTCCCGTGCGGAGTGTGCTCAGCGTCAGACCACCGGCCGGGTTGGCGAGCCTCAGATTTCCAACGCCCCCGAACGTGCTAGTCGGCAATAGTACCCGACTGGAGGCCGCCGCAAGATCGGCACCAGAAACAAGGCGAATTGACGCCGATTGAGTCCCGGGGGCCAGCATCGCCGCCAATGGCAATGTGCCAGGAGTCGGGGGAAGATCAGGCGTACCCGGGCTAACAACCGTTGCCGTCAACGCGAGGCTCGGCAGAGGAGAACCGTTAGCCTTCTCAAGAAAGGTCGTCTCCGAATTAAGTCTGGTTCCCGCCGGCACCGTCTGGCCAGGATTGAATGTCAGGCCAGTTCGAGTGCTTATCGGCCCGAAAAGCCCAGCCAAGCCACGGTAGAAAGTATTGTCGGGGATGGTCCAGTCTGCTGTGACATAAGCGTCTTGCGGTAAGAAATAGAGATCTCCGTCAAAACCGCATTCGCCAACAGTGCAGCTATATGTGGCGAAGGTCGAGACTATGAGTGCGTTCGAATACTGGTAAACGGGAGGAGTACCGGGCACGCCCGGCTTGCCTTTGAATCCATCAGAGATGCTGCCATTGACCGTAAGGTTGCCGCCGGCACGAAGCACCAGCGCCATCGGTTCACCCGCGCCGTAATTCGTCGCAGCCGTATCACGGTTGGCATTGGGGCCATAGCGATAGCCGGACAGGTCGAGATCGCCGCCCACAATCAGATCGCCGGACGAGGCGATGGTGACGCCCGGGCGCAGATGATAGGCGTCGCCATAGGCCTTAAGCCCGGCAAGCCGGGATTGAAGCCCGCTGTTGCCAAGCGCGGCGTTGATGAAACCCGTCGACGCAGCGTCATAGCCGTTCAGCGTCGACTGGGTGACGGTGCTCCCACCCGCAAGCTGATAGGTCCACATCGCGTTCAGCGCGAGGCTGGCGATGCCCTTCAGCGTCAGCGGCCCGGAGGCATTGATGGCAATGTCACCCGATGTTTCGCCAGTACGTGCCGCGTTGAGCACCACCTGGCCGTAAGAAACGCCATCGGGCGTCGAGAGATCGATCACCGCATCGGGGTTGAGCCGGAGCGTGCCCGTACTGCTGGTCAGTTCGACGTGACCACGATTCTTCGCCTCGATGGCCTGCTTGTAGCTGTCGACCTGCAGCGTGCCGCCATGCGCGTCCAGCAGGCTGCCCGATGCAAGCGTCAGATCCCCCGACGCGGCAAGGCTGATGCTGCCCGGCGCGGCGCCCGAAGCGTCGATCGTGCCATTGACCGTCAGACTGCCGCCATCGACCGAGACGAAGACCTTGTGCGCCTTCACCTCGTTGCCGATGGCGAGATCACCTTGTTTGAGGTCGAAACTGCGGCCTTCAGTGAAGCCGTTCGTCGTCAGCGCATCGTTGAGGGCGGCGAAGTCGGCACTAACCGATGCGGGATTGGCGCCGATGGTTTGCGCGCGAATGTCGATCGACCCGCCCTTGTGGCCATCGCCGCCTTTCGCGACATATTCGCCACCAAGCAGCACCCGCCCCGCGTTCGCACCGGTGGCAGTCAGCGTGAGGCTGCCCGCGTCATTATTGCTGGCCGAAAGATCGATCTTCGAGCCCGCGCTTTGCAGGATGCTGCCCCGCGTGCTTTCAAGCACAACCTCGCCGCCCCAGCCATATTGAGTCACGTCGCCGAACGCCATGGCGCGGCCGGCGAGGTCCAGCTTGCTGTTCGCGCCAAGGACGATATCCCCGCTGGTCGTCGTCGCGGTCAACGTGCCGCTGGGCAACGCGATGGAAGAATCCAGGCTGATGTCATTCCCGGCGCTCAAATCGATGCGGCCGCCAAGCGTCGATACCGATCCTGTATCGGCCGCCTGCACGCCATCGGGCAATGCCACGGCCAGGGTGCCGCCAGTGCGCAAGCCCGCGACGCCGCCTGCATCCGTCGTTAGCAGCGGCGTGAGCAGGGTCAGGGACCCGCCCACACCCGCGTAAGTTTTGGGATCGAAAGCGGCGCTCGGATCGGGGCCGGATCGCCAGGACGAAAGCGTCGTCTTGCCAACGGTCGCGATCCTGTCTGAAGCCGCCAGCGTCACGTCGGAAAAACCGAGCAACAGATGATCGAAAGTGACGGTGGAACCGCCGGCCAACACCGGCGTATGACCAAGCGTCACAGTGCGCGCGTCGATCCGTAGCGCACCCGCGCCCGTGCCGGGGCCATCGCTGGAGACCGCACCCGGCGTCGCGCTGGCATAGTTGAGTGAACCATCGCTGTTGCTCGAAGCGACACGCTGGGTGACATCCCAGATAAGGTTATTGGCTTTCAACGCGGCCGTGTCGCCAACATCCCCCATGCCATAGATCGCCGGCGTCGTCAGCGTGATCGTGTCGAGCGCGGACAGATCGAGATGGACTGCGCCGAAGATATTGATCGAGCCCGGGCTGGAAAGGCGGAGATTCCGGACGCCCACAACGTTATTGGCCGGATCGCCTGCGACGAGAGATGCGAACAGATCCTGGGTGAGGTTGAGACCGACCGGCAATGTCCCTGCGGTCTGCGCTGTTGCCAGATCTTCCGCTGTCCCCAGGTTGACCCCACCTGCGGACAAGGCAAGCGTGTTGGCACCAAGCAGCGGCGCTCCGTCGAAGCTGACCGGCGCCGAAATGCCGATGGTCCCTCGGGTATAGATGGCAGCACTAGTGCCGATGCTGACCGTTTGGGTGCTTGTGAAGTTCGGATCGAACAGCAGGTCATTGTTCGAGACCGCGAAGCCAACGCCAATCAGCTGACCCAGCGACGAATCCAGAAGGCGGGCGTCGGCAAAGCCGCGAGTATCGATCCTGGCGCCGTCGTCGAGACGCAGCGCGCCACCGATCAGCACCTCGCCCCCGGTCAAAACTGCGCCGCTTTCAAGCCTGACAGTGCCAAGGCCGTTCCCCTGTCGATTAGGATCACCGAGCACCGGACTGGTCGAGAGAATTGTCTGCATGATCGGCGAACCGCCGATAAAGAGATTGGGGGCACCGATCATGTTAATGCTCGATGTGGAAAGGACGAGTTCCGTCGCACTGCGCGTGGTCGTGCTACCATCGGCGGCGAGGATAAGATTCTGATACTGTTGTTGCCCTCCACTAATGCCCAGGCTTCCGCCCATCAATGTGAGCGATCCTGCATAACCGTTCCCGGACGGGGCCAAGTCGGCCGTGCCTTTCCACACCAGCGCGGGGGTACGCGCGGCCGCGATCGCGACGTCATCCATGCCGCTGAATATGAAAAGCAAATTCTTGGCATCGCGCTCCAGACGCGGTCGCACCGTCTGGAAGGTCGCGGCCTTGGCGATCTCGAACTCTGCGTAGCTGGTTTCATTATACTGCGACAAGGTTCGTACGGTTTTTCCAGGCGTAATCGTCACAGTCGTTGGGAGCGCGTCACGGATTTCCGTGTTGGCGACACTCTGATATCCCGAAACCACATAGGAACCGCTAGGCAGCGCGAACGGACTTTGCACGGTCGTCGATGTGTTTGCCCCCAGTTCGACGCGATAGGCGTCGGGCAACAGGGCATAGTTGGCCGGAAGCAGTGTATAAGTGCCGGCGGGGAGCCCCGGCACGCCTGCCGGAATGGTGATCTGCTGGCCGATACCGGGCACATCACCGGACCAGGCCGTGGAATAACCGCCCGGCAGGGGGGCCGTAATGACCCCGGGAACGATGGCGTAGACCTGACCGCCCTCGTTGAAGGGGTTCACTAGCGCATCGACCGAACCGCCACGCCCCGAAATGAACGCGGCGCCGGTCAGTGTGCCCCCACCCGATACATCGACAAGCGCGCCCTCGTTGCTGACTATGCTGGTTGCATGCAGCGATATGCCGGTGTTCCGGCCGTTAATGTTGACCGTTCCATCAGCATTTCGGTACTGCCCAGTCAGGAGATCCACGCTAGCGGGAGCTCCGCCATCGATCGTCCAGGTAACGCCATCGGTCGTGCCACCATATGGCATGTAAAGGCCATTACCGCTGATCGAGGTGATGCTTCCCGACTTCAAGGTAAGGACAGACTCTGCCGTTTCGATCGGCAGCCCGTTCACGCCTTGGGATGATGCAAAGAGTGTTATCGCGCCAAATGGGGCGAACAACGCGCCGCCCTGCTCGATCGTCGGTGCGGAAATATCGAGCGTGCCGAACGCCGAATAGGGAACCGATACCGGCCCTGCTGCATCTGGCCGGGCGAAAACGAGCTTCGCCGCAGTATCCGCGATCACGAATGTGGGCGCAGCGTTACCCCCAAGTCCACTGCTGGAAGGACTGAGATCGTAACCGGCACGGATGGTCGCGGTCACACCCGTGGCCGGATAGAGGCGGGATGCCGACAGGACCAGATCGCTGGCGGCATAAATCGCAGGCGCATTGCCGCCACCGCCGTTCGTGAAGCGCAGATCGCCGGTGCTCGAAATGGATGTGCTGGCAAAGGTTGGAACGACGACCCCGGAAACATCGATCAGGTCGCCACTGATCGACAAAGTCCCGTTGGGCAAATATCTGGGAACGACTTTGTCTTCCGCCAGCCGCGTGCCGAAAATGCTGAACGTTCCCTGGCCGCTAAGCATTACATAGGACGCCGATAGCGATACATGCCCTCCAGCCAGGTCGATATACTGGCCGCTCTTCAGGCTGAGACTTCGTCCTAAGTTCAGAGAAACATCGCCATCGAAAGAAATCAACGAGCGGCCCAGCAGCGACAGGGAAGCAAATCCGCCGGACGTCACCTGCGAAACTGCGATCGAACCCTGACCGAGAACCAGGTTCGAATCCAACTGGCCTGCCTCGATACCGGGGGTAAGAGTTTGAATGAGATCGTTCGATACGGTCAGTGTTCGGCCAACCTGGAACGGTGCAGGAACCGGGGCCCCGGATGGCAGTGTTTGTGACTGGAGAGGAGACTCCAAATTGACGGTAAGCGACCCGCCCGATGCGCCGGCACCACCTGCAAAAGCGCGCATTATGCCTTCAGCATGGATACCGGAATAGCTCCTGAGCGCGATGGAGCCGCCATCACTTGCCACATCTATATTGCGAGCCCGGCCATCGCTGTCGACGAGTGTAAGCACTCCGCTTGTACCGGAAGCATCGAGGACCGCACCGGGCCGTACCACCACATAGGCATATGTCGATGCTTCGGTATCAAGCGTGGTGATGTCAGTATCGTCAAAGATCGTGGTCAGCTTTCCTTCGCTGCCGATATCGATGCGTCCGCCATTCGGCACTGTTCCGTAAAACCGTCCCAGATTATCGGTCGCGATCACCGCACGCGCAGAAACGTCGATTGCGGCATGGTCGCCTATCCAAACCGACATCGCACCGGGATCGACATAATAATCGCTTGTGTAGGTATTGACGATTGCGACATGCCCCCCTGGGGCCGTTATGCGTCCATCAACTGTCACCTGGCCACTCGATGCAAGCCGTATGCTCTGCCCGGGATCGACCGTGATTGTTGCGCCCGTTCCGATCGTGAGCCAGCCAGGTTTTCTATTGTAGCCGGAGCCATCGGTGCCAGCCCCCGACAACAGGCTGAGACTTACTCCGGCACGCTGGACAAGCCGTCCGCCAACCGCGTCTTCCTGATAGACAGGCGGTAACCAAAGAGGCACGATCGAAGCGATGTCTGCGCCTGTATGTGCGCTGAGGTGTATGCCGTCCGGTTTCAACACCTGCATGGCCGGCGCGATGACTACGTTATCCGCAACGCCCAATCCACTTTGCCCGTTGATCGAATAGGCTGAGAAGCCCGACTGGAACAGCGTCGGCGATAGAGTGGTGATGGGCTGGACCGGGACATCCTGGCTGAGGATCGTTCCTTTCGGAATGGCTGTCCCAGCTGTGTAGGTGACGTTGCTCGGGGCAACTGAACCGGCAACGTAAGTCACGGCCAGAGGGTTGATCGGTAACCCACCCTGGAATGTGCTGTCCGGTATGCGATACCCGGCCGGGAAATTACCGACAAAGCGGTACAGAGTCGTGCCAGCCGGGACAGTAGATCCCGCAGGATACTGGGTGTTGGTGTTGGTGACGGCAGTCAATCCGCTTGGTACCACCCATGCGCTGTTCAACACGACCTGCTGGAAAGTGGTCGTTGCGCTGGCTGGGATAACATCCCCATTGGCGACACGGGTGATAGTCAGCGCGGCATCAAGCGGCAGGATATCTCCCGCTGCGACCTCCAGACTGGTGTTCAGAACCAGTCCGATGGGCGCTGCCGTGCCAGCTGCCAGAGCAGTGCCGGAAAACACTGGATTGTCGGCGATCGACACGACCCCACCGGTTTCCAACGTCAGCTTACCGCCTTTGCCGAACCCGTAGGATACGAATGTGCCGCCAAGGGTCAGATCTCCATGGTTGCCTGCGCTGGTGCTGCCGTCACCGGCAGGCTGGGTGTAGCTTGCGACAAGGCTGATATCGCCGCCGTCGCCGCCATCGAATGCTCCAGAGGCGTGTACGGCGGCGCCTGCGGAAGCATCGATCTTCGAGTTCGTGGCAAGGGTGATATTGCCATAGGAACGCAACGTGACCGCACCGCCATCGATAAAGGCGAGTCGGGACAACGGGCTGCCCGAATCGGTAAGCAGATTCGTCCAAAGACCGCGCGTATCAAGCGCCACGCCGTCAGCGACGGTAACGTCCGTGTTGGTGACAAAGCCGTTATTTGTCGTCTGCCCAAGTACAATCGAACCGCCACGAGCGGTGAGATCGCCTTTGACGGTAACAGTTCCACCAAGAAGAACGGCATTGCCCCCATCTGCCAACGTCAGAGGAGCGTCGAGAGTGATGTCGCCAGCAACGGCCACTGAAAAGCCGCCGAGCCCGGCGGCATTCAACGTGCCAGCATCAAACCAAATCTCGCTATTTAGCGCACCATTATCCGGCACTGACTTAGTCTTGGAAACAAGCAGGCTGGTTTCGATCGCCTTTGTCTGAATAGCAGTGCCGTTAGAATCGTAAGTCTCGACTACCAAGCCACCCGCCTGCGCTACCGTGGTTTGGCCGAGCTTGTAGCCATCGGTGACGCCATCGGCGCGCTTGGTGATCTGGTGTTCGCCGCTGATAGTGCCTGCAGCGATGTCGGCCTCGAACAGCACCGTTGGGGCCGAGAGGATCAGCCGCCCAGCGTCTCGGCCGACCGTATAGCCATCCTGCCAGCGCGCACCGTCGCGCGCGCTGAACAGCGGCATGGAATAGATCTCGGTATATTGTTCGCCCCAGCGATCGTGCGCCCTGGTGAACGTGTTGCCGTAGCCGACGAACTTCATCCAGGCGGGCGCGGACGCGAGATCATAGAGCTTGCCGTCGATGCCGAGCACGCGGGTCGAGCGGATATAGCCGCCCTGATAGTCGAGGCTGCCGCCCGAGATGTCGAACGTCGCGCCTTTGTTGGCCACGACCTCCTTGGCGGCGAGCGTGATCGTGCCGCCGACCGAGGCCCATTCACCGATGGTATGCGCGGTGTTGCCGATATAGCCGCTGACCTCGAGCAGCCCGCCCTTGGTATACCAGCGATCACTGGCGTAGCCGCCGGTGCCAGCGGGCACGAGCACGAGATCGCGAATATCGAGCCAGACATCGTTGTTGCGCAAATAATCGGTGTCGCGGTTCAGCGGCGAATCGCGCAACTCGTTGCCCTGGACGTTCACCTTGATCGAGTTCGATGCCATGTCGAGCGCGACGCCCTGCACGCCCGACACGTCGATGAGCGCGCCATCGGCAACAGTGATCCGGCCCAAGGCCGCGCCCTCGGTGGTGGACGCCCCCGCCGCCTGCACCGCGACCTGCCCGCCCTGGGCACTGGTCTGCGATCCGCCCGCGAACAGCACATTGCCGCCGGTGACGATCTCGATGCGCGACTGATCGAGCCGGTCGGCCAGCGTCGAGCGGTCGTCGAACCCGCCGTTGGTGGTGCTGCCGCGATTGATGTTGGCTTCGCTGCTCTGCTTGATCAGCGCGTCGCGCTGGCTGTCGAGCGCGGTGTCCTTGCTGTCCAGTTCGGGCAGAATGATGGTGAGGCTGTCCGCGCCAAGCATCACCGAACCCTGACCATCGCTCGCAGAATTGAGCAGATGGATCGTGCCGCGCTGGTTGACGCTTGTGGTCGCGACCGCAACGCCGTCCTGGCGGATGGTGCGGCCGCCCAGCGTGATGTCACCCTGCGACGCTTCGATCAGGCCACTGTTCGTGACCGTGCCGCTGGTCGAGTCCGCATTGATGAGGCCGCGCACCTCATTGCCGCGCGTCGTCGAATAGGGGTTGGCGTCGGTGCCATAGCCCTTGCGGACGATAAAGTCGTCGCCCGCCGAGAGGAGGGTCTGGCCTTTGGGCGTGGTGATGCTGCCGGCGTTCGTCACCTCGGTGCCCATGAGGAGCACATAGCCGCCGCCGCTCGTCACCGACGTGGGGGTCACCGTGGTGATCTGCGCGCCGGCCTCGACCGTCACCTTGCCGCCGGCATTGGTGAAGCTCGGCAGATAGCTGGCCCCCGACTGGCTCGAATAGATCCCGCTGTTCAGGAACTGGGTGTCGGTGATGTTCGCCGCTGCCGCGACGAGGTTGCGGACATTGACCTGGGAGGCGCCGCCGAAGATGATCCCGTTGCGGTTGAGGACCAGCACCGTGCCCGGCGCCGTGATCGAACCGAGGATTTTGCTCGGATCGGCTGAGGCATCGGTGACGCGGTTGAGCACGACCGCGTCGGCAGCGGCCTGATTGAACCTGAGGTCGGTCTCGCGGCCAACGTTGAAGCTGTCCCAGGTAAGGATCGCCTTTTGCTGGGTCTGGTCGATGGTGACATTGGTGCGGCCATTGTCGCCCGCGCTTTGCGTCGGACCCTTGGCGCCGATCCACAGGCTGCCCTCGACCGGCTTGCCATCGGGGCCGAACACCACACCGCTCGCCACCTGGAGCCCACCCTGGCCGAGACCGTTGGGAATGCTCGATTGCGCGGCTTGCGCCGCAGCGCGCGCGGCGCGCTGTGCCTCGCTCATCGCCGCGCGTGTAGTGGCCGCGCGCTGGAAGGTCTCGATCGCGCGGCGGGTCGCGCTGTTGGTCTCGGCCGAGCGGGTGGCCTGGTCCTGCGCGGCGCGGGCAGCGGTAGCGGCCGGATCGGCAGTCCCACCACGGCTGCCGAACACACGGTCCTGCGCCGCCACGCTGCCGGCGATCATCAGCGAGCCGATCGAAGCGCCGATCAGGAAGGTGGTGCGCAGGGAAGCACGGCGCGTGTGGGTGCTGGATGTCATCGGTCAATACTCCGGAAGGCTGGCGGCCGCGCTGCTGGCGGCATCATGATCGGATTTTGGGTTGACGGCATGTCCGGCCGGAGCCGGCGCGCACGGCGGATCGAAGGTCATGGCCGCCCTCCCGGCCGCGGCGCGGGCGGCACAGTATTGGGGCGCTGGGGATAGACCGAGGTGCCGAACGTGTTGCCCATGCGCTGGCGAGTGGCGGTCTGGTTGGCGACGCCGGTGCGAACATCGGCCGAGGTGGCGTCGATCACCGGCGCGTCGATTGCGGCGCGGGCCTGTGCCTGCGCTGCGCGCGCAGCTTCTTCGAGCCGTCGGCTCGCGCAATCGAGATGACCAGCGCGATAGCCGCCGATCTCCACGGTCACACATGGGCCATCCGCCAACGGCTTTGGCGCGTCACCGCCGATGGTCATGGGCACCTTGGCCGGGGTATCCGCGGTCTGGCCATACGCGGCCGGGTTCAGACCCGCTGCAGCGATAAGGAGGGCGGACAGACCGGTCAGGACGCGGGCGCACGCAGGGAGCCGCCGTGCACCCGCGCCGGCCGGGCGCAACGCCGGCCATTCCGCAAGGGTCGAACGCAATGGCCGGACTCCGGCGCCGGCTCGCCGGAGGAACTGGATTTGCGAAACAGGGACGACGCCCCTCGACGACCGGCCCCGCCCGCTGAGGGATGTGACGGGCGGAACCGGGCGCCAATACCTGTCTGCGCGTGTGATCGGCCGCAGCCAGGCAGAAACGATGAGGCGCGTCTTAGTCGACATGGCCTCGGCTCAGAACCGGGTCACAAGATCGAGGAACAGCCGATCGACCGACAGCGGCGGCCCGGCGATCTCGTCGGACGAAACCCAGCGCGCGCCGAGCATGGTGTTGCGGCCAATCGCGTAGTTGCCGCCGAGATACCAGCCCTTCACATTGGTGCCGCCAAGTCCGAAGTCGGAGTCCGCGAACGCATCGACCACCGCGTCGCTTTCGAGACGACGATAGGCGAGGATCAGGTTCCAGCCCCCGCGCTTGACCGTCCAGTCACCGTCCGCGCTGAGGGAGAGCGCGCTGCCGACCGTCAGGCGAGCCTGCCAGCCGGTATTTCCGCCCTCATAGCCGCCGGGCTGGAGAATCGTCTTGGTCGAGTCCTTGGGATCGGGTACGCGGATCGCGGAGCCCAGATTGTTGATCGCCCGGCCGCTCCAGCCCCCGGTCTGAGTATAGGTGCCGCGCAGGAGATTACGGTCCCAGCCGAGATTCTTCACGAAGTCGCCTTCGAGCCTCATTCCAAACTTGCTCGACGGCTCGAAATCGACCGCCGCATGGACGTTGAGCACGCGGAACTTCGAGGCGAGGCCAAAATACTGGTTCTCGGGGCTGCCCACCGGATCGAGCGGATCGGGGATCACGTTGCGGATCGGGAAAAGCGTGTTGCCGAACTGCTGGAAAGCCGGCCGCGTCGCATCGGTCGAGCAGACCACCTCATAATATTGGCAGGGCGCCGACAATTTGCCCTGGATGTTGTCATAGTGGAAATAGGCGCCGGCAAGCCGCGCCGTCACTTTGTCGACCGGTTTGAACTCGACGCCCGCTTGCGCCGCGAACAGATAGCGATCCTGGCTCTTATAGGGACCGCGGATGCCCGGATAGGTGTCGGCGCCGCTGTCCGGCGCCGAAGGTGCGTTGCGCGACCCGAAATTGAGGTCGGTGTTAAACACCGGGAACGCGCCCGCCGTACCGAAGAAGGCAATGCGGTCATTGACCGACTTGCGACCCGTCACCGCAATGCCGTCAAAGCCCATGTCGGGATCGAACAGCAGATCGGTGGTGAAGAAGGGATTGCCGAACCGGCCGAGGTCGATGTTGACGTCCTTGACCGGCGTCAGGCGGATCGAGGCGCGGTCGAGCCAGACCTCATAGCCGCCGCCCCCGAAGGCGCCCAATGTCTGGTTGGTCGAGACCGGCGAGCGATCGTTGCCGGTGGCGATCCGGACATTGGCGCTGATCCAGTCGGAGACCTGCGCGCGCAGGCCAAGGCGCGCGCGCAACTGGGTGCGCTGGCGGTTCTCCAGTGTGTTGAGAAAGGCCGGCGGCACATAGCCCGCAGTCTTGTCGTTGATGTTCTGCGCCGATCCTGAATTGATCGCGCTGTAATTGGGGAAGATGTCGGCATTGCCCTTGTCGAAGAAGCGCGGCTCGAAGCGCGCGCGCACGTCGCCATAAAGCGTGATGCGGCGGGTCCATTCGGGCGTCTCGCCGGGCTTCGACCAGCCCTCGGCCTGCGCCTGACTGGCAAGCTGGCTCTTGACCTGCTCGGTGATCTGGTCGCGCACCACCTGCGGTACATAGGGAATGGTCTGGGTGCCATCCGCGGCGACACCGCCCTGGATCGGGGCCTGCGCCTGCGGGGCGGACCTGCTGCTCGCCTCGCCAATCATCGCATCGGCCTCAGCCCGGGTCACCAGCCCCTTGGCGACCATGATCTCGAGCAGCTTGTTGCTGTCTACCTGCTGGGCGAAGGCGGGCGTTGCCATGACTGCAAGACCGGCAGCGCAGGCCAGCAGCGCAGGTTTGAGGCGAAGATGAAGATGGTCGTGAAGATGGCGGCTTTGCATGTTTCTGTCCCCCATGGGCGTTGATGCGTCGGCAGGCTGAACGGACACGAGCGTCAGGCTCCGGGGCGCGAGTTGAGTTCGATCCGCATCACCGGCAGGCCGGGCGGCGGACGCCGTGAAAGCTGAAGGCCGCTGAGCAGGCGAGTGAGCCGGTCGTCGCGGCGGCTGTCGCCCGACCCGTCGACCACGCGCACATCAGTGATCCGGCCCTCGGCATCGACCGAGACGATCAGGCGAACGGTGTAGCGGCCGCGCGCCAGCTCACGGTCGGACTGGGCAGCGAGCCGGATTGCGGCGGTGGCAAGGCTGGCATAGGCGCCAAAGCCATTGTCGCCGCCGCTGCCAGCCCGGGTGCCGATCATCGTCCCCGAACCGTTGCCGCGCGCGAGGCCGTAATTGGATGGGCCGGCGCCCTCGCGGGCGCTGAGCGCGCTGTCGCCGGGCGCGGGATCGTTGTTCGCCTGCGGCGGCGGCGGGGTGTCGAGCGGCTTTTCCAGCGGCGGGGCCAACTTTGGCTCGGGCGGCTGCTCGACCACCTCCGGCTTGGGCGGCGGTGGTGGAGGTGGTGGCGGCGGCAGGATCACTGCCGTTGTCTTCATCTCATTGGGCCGGTCGGAGACCGACTGCCAGCTGAGCATGTTCCAGACGACCGCGATCACCAGGCCGGCACCGACCACCACAAGCACACGGCCGAAGGTGACGGGCGATTTGCGGCGGCGCCGACCATCGGGCACCATGAAGGACGCGGCCGCCATCACAGCGCCCCCATCGATGCACAGCGCTCATGGCCCAGACCATCGAGGAACAGGCGCACGCCGGTCCAGTCGGCATTCCAGCCGGACAGGTCGAGACCGAGACGAACCGCCTCCATCATCATGTTGAGTCCGCTTGATCGGATGCCGTTCCCGCCGCGATCGGAAGCGCACGTGCCGATCCAAGCAGAACCGCGATCGCCGCGATCAGCAGCAGGAGCAGCACCAGCAGGAGCCAGGCGCGGCCGCTGCGCCGCCATCGGGAGAAGGAGAACATCGGTCATCGCCCCCTCCCGCTTCACTGGCCGCCGCCCGGAGGGCGCGTGGACGCCATGCCGAGGCTGGGGACGCCGACCTTCGAGCACAGGTCGAGCACCTGCATGACCTTGTCGTACTGGACGGCACGGTCGCCGCGCAGGATGACAGCGAGGTCGGGGGTGGTGGCGATCGAGGAACGCAGCTGGCTCTCCAGTTCGCTCATCGACACCGGGATGGCGTCGATCGACACCGTGCCGTCATTGCTGACCGCGATCACCCGGCTCTTCTGCGCCTCCAACGTCTTGGCCGAGGAGGCGCTGGGGAGATCGACCTTGATCCCCTGGACCGCCGCCGTCGTCATCAGGATGAAGATGATGAGCAGCACCAGCACCACGTCGACGAACGGGGTGATGTTGATCTCGTTATACGGCTTCTTCGGACCGCCTACCTGTATGCCCATGGCTTGAGCCTCCTGTCAGTTCGTGAGGCTCAGGCGGCCTGGGCCGCTGCGGGAACATCCTGCCAGGTCTCGGCGATGCGCTTCTCCAGCTCGTCCACGAAGATATCGTGGTCGGCGGTGATCTCTTCGATGCGGCTGAGCAGATAGTTGTAGCCGAACAGCGCCGGGATCGCGACCGCGAGGCCCGCGACCGTCGCGAGGAGAGCCGCTGCGATGCCGGGTGCGATGGCGTTGATGTTCACTTCACCAGCGGCCGCGACCGAGGCGAAGGTGATCATGACGCCGAGCACAGTGCCGAGGAGGCCGATGAACGGGCCGCCCGAGATAGCGATGGTCAAGAGCACGAGGCGCGCGTTGAGCTTCTGGCCTTCGCGCACGCGGCCAGCGTCCAGAGCGGAGCGGATCGCGGCGATCGACTGGGCGCGGATCGCGAACCGGCTGCCGGTGGCCCGGCCTTCCTTCAGGCGCTCGGTCAGCTCGCGCCGACCGATATTGTAGAGCCGTCCAAGGGTGGAGTCCGCCGCCGTGGCGCCTGGATCGAACGCGGGAAGCCCGTCATGGTCGCCGGCCCGGCGTGCCTGGGCATTATAGGCATCGAGGAAGGCTTCGTTCGCCGAGCGCACCCGGCCGATCAGCAGGCCCTTGGTGATCATGATCGCAACCGCGACCAGCAGCATGAAGGCGCAGATGAGGATGACCACCCAGGCGTCGAAGGTCAGCGCCTTGAACAGCACCCCGAAATGGCCGCTGCCGCCGGTCTCGACCTGTTGCGCGGTGTCGGTGGTGACGAGCTTCGAGGCCTGGCCTTCGCTGGCGGCGGCAAGCTGGAACGCCGCCTGCGGCAGCGCGGTGCCGGCCACGCGGAACTCGTCGACCTCACCGGCAAAGCCCTGGCCGAGAACGGGAGCACCGCTGGCGGCCGCCAGCGCGCCGGCGACTTCGCCCGCAGGCTGACCGTTGATGTAGAGGATGGACTTGCTGCCATCGTTGACGAGAGCGACATTGACCCAGGCGTCGGCGCCGAGCGCCGCGCCAGCCGAGCGGGCGCCGCCCTGGTCGATGAACAGCTGACCGCCTTGGGCTATGAGGCTTACAGCGCCCGGCAGGCTGAAGATCGTGCCGTCGCCCTTGGGCTTTACCCAGAAGCTGATGGAGAGCGGGCCGTTAGCGAACGCCGCCGCAGGCAGGCCGACTGGGGTGGTCCCGTCGAGGACGAGACTCGATCCGATCAGGCCGCCCGCGTCGCGACCGGCGGCTCCCGTGGCGTTGTTGCCGTTCGACGTGGCGTCCTTGGCGGAGCCTTCGTCGTTGAAGTGATAAACCAGACGGTAGTCGGGACCGAAGGTGCCGGCGACGTCCTGGCCGGGCTTGGCGTCCTTGCTGCCATAATAGGCATAGATCGCCGAGGTCTGACCGGGGGCGAGGCCCTGCACGTCGACCCAAACCAGCGCCTGCTCTTCCTTGGGCGCCCACTTCTCGATGTGGAACTTGAGCGGGGTCCGGTCATCGCCCGCGACGAAGCGCAGGTCCGAGCCGTCCGCCTTCACATCCTTGAAGCTGAAGTTGCCGCTATGCAGACGGATCAGCACCGGCGCACGCGCGACCTCGCCGGTCACGCCAGCGGCCTGGGTGTTGAGGTTGATCTTCGTGCGATAGCTGTAACCCGCCTCCCACCAAGCATGGGCGGGCGAGGCGAAGGCAACAGTGGCGGCAGCGGCCAGGAGCGTTCCGGCCACGCCCTTCTTGAGACGTGCAAAGACTGACATGGTTAGAATTCCCCCCAGATGCGGAAGCGGATGAAGACGTCTCCCGACTTGCTGTCGGAAGTGGAGATGAGCGGGGTGCCGGCGTCGATCGCGCCATGCAGATAGGAGAGGAGCTTGACGCGGGCGCCGAGTCCGACGCTCATCGCCCGGAAATAGTCCTTCTGGGCCGGCAGCGGCTGGTTGATGCCGGCAAGGCCGACATCGTAGAAGGCATGGACGCGCAACTCGTCGGCGATGCCGCCGAGCAGCGAGCCCAGTTCGGGCGAGCGCAGTTCCTGCTGAATCGCGAAGCCCCAGTCGCCCAGTGCCGCGCTCTCATAATAGCCGCGCACGGATTGCATGCCGCCCAGCGAGAACTGCTCGTTGGAGATGAGCGGGGTGCCCGCCCATTGGCCGCTGACATGGCCATAATATTGGAAGCCTGACAGGACATCGCGCGTATGGCTGCCCTCGAGCTTGACGATGAAAAAGCTCGGCCGCGCCATGTAGCGCTTGGCGTCGAACCGCTCCCAGCCATCGCCGAGGCCGCGCAGACCGAAGGTGGTCGAGAGCGTGAGGTCGCTGTCGCGCTTGTCGCCGGTCCAGTCGCCGCGCCAGGACGCCGTGATCGGGAAGTATTCGATCGGCGCCGCTGCCCGGTCCGAGCCGAGCAATACGTCTTCCTTGAAATGCTTCCAGTCGAACCCGACGGTCAGCGAATGGTAGAATCCCTCATAGGAGCCGAGCGAGCGGATCAGCCGCAGCCCCGCCATATTGCCCTTGCCGATCACGCTGGTGCCGCCGATCACCGCAATGTCGCTGTCGGAATGGACGCCGTAGAGCAGGAGCTGCGTGCCGGTGCCGAGGCGCATCAGGTAATTGGCCGAGAACACCGTGGCATCGTCGGTGCGCCGCGGCGCGGTCTGCGCGGAGACCGAGAGCGAGTCGCCACGGCCCCACATATCGTCGTAGCGGACGGTTGCGGCAGCTCGCAGGTCGGTCGTCGCTGCACTGGAGAAATTGTTGAGTTCGGCCGAGGCGTGGAACGGCGAGCTTTCCGTGACCTTGAGCAGCACGTCGAGCGTGCCCGGCGCCTCGCCCGCGCGTAGTTCGGGCGTCACCTTGCGGCTTGGCTTCTGGTTCATCGCGATCACGTCGCGCTGGAACTGTTGCAGGTTCGGCGTTTGCCCAGGTGTCAGGGAGGTGGCCTGCTCGCGTACCGCCTCGGGCTTGCTTGCGCCTTCGACCACGACCTTGCCGATTGCCTGGGGCTGCACCTCGAGCTTGAGCACGCCGCCCTCGACCGACTGCTCGGGCAGGAACACCGACACCGCCACATAGCCGCGTTCCTCGAACGCCTTTTGAAGCGCCGCGCGCGCCGCCTCGACATCGGCCTCGCTCTTGTCCGGCCCCAAATAGGGATAGACCGCACGCTCGACCGTATCGGGCGGTAGCAGCCTATTGCCCTTCACCTGGAAGGCGCGGATATCGAAGCGGCTCGCGGGCGCGACGCCTGATGCTTCCTGCGCATAGGATGGCGTCGCCATCGACGATAGCGCGAGCACAAGCGCGGTCCCGCTCGGCGCAAGCCGCCAGCTCAGTCTCTCGAACTTCAAAACTACACCCCCCGCCAGAAGCGCCGCCACGGCATGAAGCCGGACGGCGCACGGTCACTCGCGTCTCAAATACGGGCCTTCGAAGACTCGAATGCTGCAGCGCAGCGCCCGTTGACGGATGCCTGTTAGGGGAACGAGGCGGAGGCTCTCAAGGATAAATACTCCGCCAATGTCGCTTCGTATAATACAGTACAAACTGTATGAAAGTTGTGTTACAAAGCATACTGATATATCGAGAACATAAATTAAGCGAATCAAGGCGGATTCAAGCCATTTTATGCAAAACACTTCCCATATATATTTTATGAATGCGCCATTTGTCGCCCAGAATATATTTCTGGACGGGTTTTATAACTTTAAACCCTCGAATCGGAGGGTGATGTCAGCCGCGTCGCGACCGGAACGCGCGCGTACGCGTTTGGCTTGGCGTTTCTCCAAAATGACGCTGATATGTGCGGTTGAGCATGCCCGACGCACCGAACCCGGCAGCGACCGAAAGGTCGCCGATCGACCGGCTTTCCGTCTCACTCTCGAGGCGATCCCGAACCCACTCGATCCGCAGTTGCAAAACGAGCTGCGTCACCGACATGCCAAGACATGCCGTGAAATTGCGGCGCAGCGTGCCGGGCGTGACGCCGGCCACCGCCGAAAGATCATCGATCGACCAGGCAAGCACCGGGTTCGCGCGAAGATGGTCGACAGCGCGCTGAACCGATCGCGCCAACGGGAATATGGCAACGGCCTGCTCGCTGGCGCGCAGACTATCGATCATGGCGTCGAGGATGCGTCTCTCGGATCGTACCGAGAGGCGTCCGCCGTCCATCGTATCGTAACCGAGGTCGAACATGCAGTCGATCGCCGCCAGCCTGCGCGCGTCGCCAAAGTGCCGCGAGGCGACCGCCTGAACCGAGGCGCGGGGAACATGCAACAGGAGCGCACGCGCGCCGGCGACAAAGACGCAGGTGGTCTTCTCGGCGCTGCCAAGCAAAAATGCCTTGCCCGGCTTCAGCGTGGCGCTTCCCCCGTTGCCGACGACGATCGCCTGGCCGGCGATCGGCACGACGACATGCACCATGGCCTCGGTCGGTGTGATCGAAACCGGACGCTGCGTCGGGAAACGGCGGATATCGACCTCGACGCGGCCGACCTTAAGGCGTTGCCGCACACGACCGTCGTCGCCAGGCACGGCACGCAGATACGCGCAGCCGTCCGCGAGGGGCGTGCGTCGCACGCGCGCCCTGGGTTCGACTTCGCTTCTTTCCAGCATGCCCGTTTGCAAAACCGTCCCCATGTCATCGGCCTACAAAAGTCCGACAGCCGGCGAAGCGCGATCGCGAACGCAAAAATGCGAGGGGCCTGCATTTTCTTGTCGAGCGCTGGTACAAGCCACGCGCAAGTCACGGAATTGCGCAATCCGCAGCACCCGCAGCAGAAGTGTCACGTTAGTCGCTTATCCGGGCGCTCGGGTGGCCCCTTGTGCAACATCGCCATGACGACCTTCATCCGCGCGGCGGGGCGATGCTAGAAATCCTATCGTCCCGGCTCTTCGCGATCATCCTGTCGCTGCTTGTCCATGCAGCGCTGATGGCTTTCCTGTTCCTGCTGAACCCGCCGTTCGGCGACGGCGGGCGTTCGCGCGTGCGGGGTCAGGCTGAACGCGTGCTTGTCGTTGAACTGTTGCCACTAGATCGAGGCACCGACGGCGACATCGCGAACCAGCCGCTTTCCTCGCCTCTTGTCCTGAGCCAAAGCACCGAGCCCGATCCGATGGCTCGCCCTCCCAAGCAACTGAAAAGCAGCGTGCCCGACCCGCTCAGCCCCGGCGGTTCACGCTCGGCGCCGACGGCGACGAATGCACAGGAACCGGGGCAGACGAGCGCTGATCTCTCGGGCGCGACCGCCCTCCAGTATCGCGACTTGCTGCTCGCGCATATCGCCCGTTACCGCCAATATCCCGAGGACGCACGGCTCGATCGGAAAGAGGGAACGACCTGGGTCCGCTTCCTTCTCGATCGCGATGGCAAGGTCTTGCGCGTCTGGATCGAGCGCGGCTCCGGAACGGCCTCGCTCGATACAGAGGCAGCGGCGGCCGTGCGCCGTGCGGCCCCACTGCCGCCCATACCGGCCAGCCTGCCATCGCAGATCGATATCACGGTCCCGATCGAATTCAGGATCGGATGAATGCCGCCGCGCCGCCATCCTATGTTCCCGCTGCTCATCCGCGCCATCTCCCGCCGGCGGCACCGTGGCTGATCATGATGCGCGCGTCACACCGATCAGTCGGCGAATGGCCTCCTCCTTTCGCGTGGGCCTTTTGTGTGCGCTGCTCGCCGCAGCCTGGCCGTTTGCCTCTCCCGCATCCGCGCAGCAGGCCGATGCCCCGTCCACATCGGATCGTCGGCGCTACGATATTGCGGCAAAGCCGCTCGATCGCGCCCTCACGGAACTGGGCACCGTGAGCCGGATCGACATCCTCTACGAGAATGGCGTCGTCGATGGGAAGCGGTCCCACGCCATCGCCGGCCGCTTCACCGAGCGCGAGGCGATCGCCGCCATGCTTGAGGGCACCGGGCTGTCCTTCCGGTTCACCAGCCTCAACGCGGTGCTGGTCTTTCCCCCCGAACGCCCGCCCGAGCCCGGCATGGATGCCTGGGTCAAGGCAGAAGGTACGCCCCGTCTCGTTCTCGATACGCTTCGGGTCACCGCTCCACCGATGATCGGTACATCGTCGCGAGCGCGCTTCGGACCCTTCGGCCGCACAGTCCAGGCGGCGATCAACCAGCGGCTGCAAAATGATCCACGCACCAGCGCCCGGCCATTTCGCGTGCGCCTGACGGTCGAGATCGATCCTGCCGGGTTGGTTCGGCGCCCGACGATCATCCATTCCAGCGGCGACGAGAAACTCGACAGGGATATTCGCCTGGTTCTCGACGGCGCGCGAATGCCCGTCCCGCCGCCCGAGGATCTGCCGCAGCCCGTCTGGTTCGAGGTCTCCGCGCGGTGACCGGGATCAGCCCTCAGATCCTGCGAACGCAGATTGTGCTGGAATCGACAGCATCTCCGCTTTCGCGTCCTTCCCGAACGCGGGACGATCGGTCTCAACCATGAGCACCGAGTCGCGCCCTGGTGGCCGGAGCGATCCGGTCGAGGAATCGCCCGTGTCGCAAGCGACACGGCACCAGTTGATGCGCGCTTTGCAGGACCGCTATGCGGAACTGAAGGCGAAGCTGTCGCGCAGCTTCGCACCGGACCTCGTCGAGGACGCGCTCCATGACACCTGGCTGCGGCTCCAGCAGCCCCGGGATCTCGGCGCCGCCCGCGATCCCGCCTCCTATCTGACCCGTGCAATCGCCAACAGGGCCAGGAACATCCTGACCTCGCGGGAACGGCTGCTCGACTTCACTGACATTTCGAATCTGGTCGATGCAGTCCACGATGCGCCCGGACCGGACATCATCGCGGGCGATCGCCGCGAGATCGCCCGCATGCAGGAAGCGCTCGCCGAGCTGACCGAGCGACAGCAGGACATCTTCTACGAAAGCTTCATGGGCAATGAGAGCCATCAGGCGCTCGCGGAGCGTTACGGCGTTACCCTGCGCACGGTTCAGAAGGAGCTTCAACGCGCGGTCGAGCACTGCGCAAAGCGCATGGCCAAGCGAAAATCGTTCGCGACCGGCCTTTCAAAATTGTCATCAGAGGAGGGAGAGGACGAATGACACCCCCGTACTGCGGAGCCGCACGGCATCCATGAACCAGAACGACGCCTTGAACGACGATCTCGACCCCCTGATGAAGGAGGCGTTGCAATGGCTCGTGCGCCTGACCTCGGGGAGCGCCACGACCGCCGACGCGCGTGAGTTCGAGGCCTGGCGCGCACAAGGGGCAGCCCATGAAGAGGCTTTCCGCGAAGCCGCCACGTTCCGCAAAACCGTGCGCGCGATGAACCTGTCGCACCCGGCCGCCCTGCGTGCCGCCAATGTGACGCCGATCCGGCCCCGTCCGCGGCCCGTGCTCATGAACCGGCGTGCCATGCTCGCCGGATCGGGCGCAATCGCCGCCTCCGCCGCCGCCGTCATGGTCGCAAATCCACCACTCGGGCTCTGGCCTTCCTTCGCCGAGCTGACCGCCGACTATCGCACCGGACAGGGAGAGCGCCGCGACGTCAAACTCGCGGGCGGCGCCAGCATCGACTTGAACGCGCGGTCCGCCCTGTCGGTCATCAATGACGGCCATGGCATCAGCCTCGTCAGCGGCGAGGCTTTTGTCGACCTCCCCGAGACCGCGCGGCCGTTCCTGGCCCGAGCAGGCGGCGAACACTTCGCCTCGCAGGGAGGGACCTTCAATATCCGCACGAGTGAGCGCGAAACCTGTGTGACCTGCCTCTCCGGCGCGATCACGCGGGAAAGTGGTGGTGGTTCGCAAGACCTCAGACCCGGTGAACAGCTCGTCGCATCGCCATCGGGCGAGACCAGGGTCGTGCGGGTCGATCCGGAACGCATTTCCGGGTGGCGGCAAGGATTGCTCGTCTTCCGCAATACGCCGCTCGCCGAGGCGGTAGAGGACATCAATCGCTATCGCAGCGCCAGGATCATCCTCACCAGCAACGATATCGGCCGGCGGCAGGTCAATGGCATCTTCCACACCGACCAGATCGAGAATGCGGTCGCCCAGATCCAGCAGCTCCTGCACCTTGGCGTGCGCGAACTGCCGGGCGGCATCGTCCTCATGGGCTGACGTCATAAATCTGTAAAAAACTGTTCGCGTTCTGGCCTCCCCATCTGTCTCAAGATGGGAGGCAATTCGCGTTCTTCGCACATCGTTGCGACCCGTTCCTCTCCTGGCGACGGCTGAAGCGCGCCACATGACGCCGCTGCCCCCAAGAAACTGGCGCGCGAAGGAGGACGCTGATGGCCAAGAGACAGCAGCCCAAGATGATCCGGATCGAACGGGAGATATCGCATGCCCTTTGATCTCAACCAGCTTCGTTCCGCGCTCTGTGTTTCCCAGCACGGCAGTTTCCACCTCGCCGCAAATGCCCTCGGGAGGTCACAGGCGCTATTGGAGGGAGAGGTGTCTGCCCTCGAAGCGCGGATCGGCCTGACATTATTTGAGCCTGTCGGTAACGAGCTTCGGTCCACGCAGCGCGGCGCGCATTTTCTCCATGACGCGGAGCATCTGCTCTGGCGCGCGGAGCAGGTTGCCTTGCGCCTTTCCGGCGCGCGCCTGGTGCCGCAGCAAGATGGTTACCCATTTCACGTCCCGGAAGATCATGCGACCGCGTGCGCCTGCACCCGCCCCATGGCCGCAGCCGTACCCATGCTCCATGCCATGGGGACCGAGATCGAGTCCTCCGCCCCAAGTCCCGACGACCGGACCTGCCGATATGTAGACCTTTGCCGCGCCATACTCGCCGCACACAAGCGCGCCGGGCGCGCGTTCGGCAATGACCTGATCAGCGATCCGGCAAGCGAAATGCTGCTGGATCTCTATGTGCGCGAACATGAAGGACTGACCACATCCATCACGAGTTTCTGGGGCGCGGCGAGCAGCGCCCTGGGGACAGCGCGACGATCCCTCACCATGATGGAACGGCGCGGGTTCGTGGTGCGCACCGGCGATCCGAGCGATGGCCGGAGGGCACTGGTCCAACTCACCCCCACAGCTCGCGAACAACTCGAGGAATGTTTCGAGGTCATCCTTTGCAGTGCGGCGCTCTCGGTTGACGAAGTGGCAAGAGGCGTCCCCAGTCGCTCGGTTGCTTGACATCGCGGGATTTTTGGAGGGGAGGATGAGGGGCATTGGCGAAAGGACAAGTCGCCAATGCCTCACGCCACCGCCACGAGAAATCTCGACCTCGAAACCGCGGCCGCCCGCATCGTCAAACGACTGGGCGGAACCTGGACGGGGCGCGGCGGCGTGTGTCTGTGCCCGGCCCATGCCGATCGTCGCCCAAGCCTCTCGATCCGCGTCGGCGCGTCCAGCCTCTTGTTTCACTGCTTCGCCGGCTGCGACCGGCTCGATGTCCTGCGCGCGGTCCGCCGCCTTCGGCTGGACATTCCGGTCGCGGATACACCGCTTGTCCAGCCGTGGCAGCCACGAGATGCGGCGATTGCCGCGCGCGCGCGCATGCTCTGGGATGACGCAGTTCCGCTCCCGCATTCACCCGGCAGACATTATCTGGATTGGCGGGGGCTGACCGGCAGTTGCCCTGAGCTGCGTTTTCATCGGCGAACGCCGCTGGGGGGTGGCCGCTCGGTGCGCTTCTGTCCCGCGATCCTCGCCGCCGTGCGCTCAGGCAGCAATGCGGTGATCGCGCTCGAGCGGCTGTTCGTCGATCTCCCAGCCGGTTTGCCGGCCGCCGATCTCGATCCTCCCAAGAGGCTGCTCGGAAGACCGCGTGATGGCACCGTGCATTTCGGGGTGCCGGGAACCACTCTCGGGCTCGCCGAAGGCTGGGAGACCGCTTTCTCGGCTCATATCCTGCTGGGCGTCCCGGTCTGGGCGACATTGGGCAGCGAACGCTTCACGCAGGTCGCGGTGCCCGATCGCGTGACGCGGCTGATCCTGCTGCCCGACAATGACCCGCCCGGCCGCCTCGGCGCCGGGAAAGCCGCTGTCGCCCACGCGCGCCAAGGCCGGACGATCGATCTGCTTTTGCCGGCTCGCGGTCACAACGACTGGAACGACCAGCTCCGCAGTGGAGGGAAGAGAGAGGGGATTTGGGTGCGGAAAGCGGCCTGATGGTTGGGATGCGCGCCGCACAGGAGTAGCCATGATGACTTATCCCATCCTCTACGTGCCCGCGGTCAACTGCCGCGTTGCCGAAGACAATGTCCGCAAGCACAGCAATGCCGACGCGGACGCACAGTTCGAAGCCCATCTCGGCGAGACCGGCATCGTCCTTCAGAACCTGATCGGCGTGCCGATCAAGCGCCGCAAGGACCATTACGACATCTATGCCGGCGGTCGCCGCCTGTCGCGCACCCACAGCAACATCGAGAAGGGCGTGCTGCCCAGGGACTTCGAGGTCCCGGTGATGGTGGTGCCGAACGCCGCCGACGCGATCTCGATGAGCCTTGCCGAGAATTTCTTCCAGCTCGCGATGAACCCCGCCGACGCCTGCACCGCGTTCCGCACGATCATCGACAAGGAAAAGAAGACGGTGGCCGACATCGCCAAGCGGTTCAGCCTGACCGTGCGCTTCGTCGAAGGCCGCCTGCGCCTCGCCAATCTCGCGACGCCGGTGTTCGAAGCGCTGGCCAGGGGCGAGATCACGCTCGACATCGCCAAGGCCTACGCCAAGACTTCCGATCCAGTTCGCCAGGCGTCCGTGTTCGAAAGCCTCGCCGGCACTTATTACTCGAACAATGTCGCCGAGATCGAGCGGCAGGTCAGCGCCGGCAGCTATAATGGCGGCCATCCCAAAGCGCTGCTGGTCGGGCGCGACGCCTATCTCGCGGCGGGCGGCACGATCGACCGCGACCTCTACTCCAATGCCGAAAGCGAACTGTGGACCAACCGTGACCTGCTCGATCAGCTCGCCGACGAAGCCCTCGCCGAAGCCGCCGAAGCGATCCGCGAGCGCGAAGGCTTCGCCGAGGTCCGCACCATCGCAGCCACCCATGTGCCTTACACCGCAACCATGGGCCTGCGGCGTATCGACGGCATCCTGCCATCCCTCACCGAGAAACAGGAAGTCCGTCAGCAGGCGATCAAGGCCGAGATCGAGGAGATCGAGGAAGCCGCCGCGGACGATCACGACTATAGCGAGGAACAGCTCGAACGGATCGACGCGCTCGAGGAAGAACTCGGCGCGATCCAGGACCGGCGGGCGGTCTATGAACCCGAGCAGAAAGCACGGGCGCTCGCCTATGTCGTGATCGGCGAGGACGGCCAGCCGGTGGTCGAGGAGACGCTGTTCGTCGCGGCGTCGGGCGAAGAGGACGAGGATGTCGATCCCGAGACCGACGGCGAGGACGACGACGGCGCTGACGATGCGGATGCCGCCGAGGCGCCGCGCAAGGCCGTCCTCAGCCAGAAGCTGGTCGATCGCCTCGCGCTCATGCGGACCGAATTGGTCGCGCTCCATGTCGCGAACGATCCGCACTTCGCAATGGATCTGGGCACCTTCATCATGGTCGACGGCGCCCATCGCAAGTTCGCCGGCGCCTATGACCTCGCGTCCGGCCTCAAGGCGCCGCTGCCCGACCGCCGCGTCGGCAATTATGTCAGCGAGACGGCGGCGGCGGAAGGATGGGCGAAGCTCGAAGCCGGCCTCGATCATGGCTGGCGTGACGGGGACGATGCGGCCGCGCGTTTCGATGCGTTCCGCGCGCTTCCCGACGAGGCTCGCGCGGCCTGGTTCGCCTGGGCGATCGCGCGCACGATCGAGCCGGTGGCAGACAGCGGTTCGGGCGCGCCGTTCCTTCGCCATCTCGGCCGCAGCCTCGACATCGATGTCGCCCGCTGGTGGCGTCCCACCGCGCGCAACTTCTTTGATGCAGTGACCCGGGGATGGATCCTCGACCTGTTCGGCGAGATCGGCGGCGAGGATCTGAAGTCCCGTTACGGCGCGGCGAAGAAAGCCGACCTCGCGGCCTCGGCCGAGAAGCTGTTCGCCGGGCAGACGATCATCGAAGCCGAGATCAAGGACAAGGTGGTCGCCTGGCTGCCACAGCCGATGCGGGTCGAGGAACCGGCGCCCGTTGAGGCCAGCGGCCCGACCCGTGCGGAACTCGCCGCCGCGATCGGCGCGCGGGGAGGCGATGCGTTGGCCGACGAACTGGTCGGTGACGCGGTCGATGCCCCGAACGATGTCGCCAACGACGTAGATGGGGATGATCTGGCCGAAGCCGCCTGATCGGACCCTTCCACCCTTCTCGGGCCGGGGCGCAGTGCGTTCCGGCCCATTTTTCCTTCTTTCCTCGCCGTTTCTTCGCGTTCGCTTCTGCGGACGGATGGCGCGCGCGTTGCTCCCGGAGATCACCATCATGACTATCCAGCTTGCCGCGGACCTCGACGTCCGCGCCGCCGATGCCGCGCGCAAAGCGGCGGGCCTTCATAGCGTTGCCTTTGCCATCGCCGATCATCTCGCTCGCGCGGGCACAGTATCGCGCCAGTATCTCGTCCGGCTGATGCGCGAGACCTTCGGGGCCGACGACGCCTCGGGCGCCTGGTCGATGCGCGACGCCTATGACGCGCTCGAAGCCGGGCAGGTGCTGTTCCTGCAGGGCCATGCGGCTTCGCCGCTCGCGCTATCCGAGCCGGCCGCGATCCTGCGCGCGCTCGCCGATCTCGAACGCGGCCTGCCGACCCAGACCTATCGGTCCGAGCATCAGGTCGATTTCCAGCAGTTCAGCACGCCTGCCGCGCTGGCCTGGCTCACTGCGCTCTGCGCGCGGGTGACGGCGTCGGATGTCGTGCTCGAACCCTCCGCCGGGACGGGCATGCTCACCATGCTCGCGGCGCGTGCGGGCGCGGTGCTGCATCTCAACGAACGCGATCCCCAGCGCGCCGATCTGCTGGCGCATGTCGCGGGCCAGCCGGTCACCCGCTATGACGGCGCGTCGATCGACGATTGGCTGCCGGCAAGCTTCGCGCCTGACGTCGTGCTCATCAATCCGCCCTTCTCGCGCAGCGAAGGCCGGGGCCGCGATCGCCATGCCGGTGCGCGCCATCTGCGCTCGGCGCTGCTGCGATTGCGCGAGGGCGGACGTTGCGTCGCGATCATGCCGTCGAGCTTCACCGCCGATGGCCCGGGCCGGACTGGCTATGCGGCGGTCCGCGAGGTCGTGCGCCCGCGCGCCGAGATCGACATCCTCGGCGACGTCTATGCCAAGCACGGCACCAGCGCGCGCATCCGGTTGCTGATCTTCGACAAGGGCTGGACGGGCGAGACCCTTCATTGTGTGGCCGAGACGCTGGCCGACGCCTTGCCGCACGTCCTGGCGCTGCCCGAGCGTCTCGGGCCACCGAGCCCGCCCGCGACGCCGGCGCCCGTCGTTCCGCCCAGGCCGGTCTGCACTCGCAGGCCGGCTCTTTCCATGTTCACCAAGGGGGCAGCGCCGCGCCTGCTTGCGCCGCCGGTGGTCGCGAGCGTCGATAGCGCCGCGAAGCCGGTTGACTTCGTCGTGCGCGACGCGCCGCTGCCGATCGGTGAGACGGCGGGCATCTTCGCGCCCTGGCGGCTCTCGCGTATCGAGATACCGGGTGCGGCCGAGCATCCCGACGATCTGGTCGAGACGCTTGCGATGGCCTCGGTCCTGCCGCCGGTGCCGGGCTACAGTCCCGCCTTGCCGCCGGGCAGCTTCGCGGCGCTGTCGAGCGCCCAGCTCGAGACCGTCCTGCTCGCGGGCAGCGCGTTCGCGCGCGATCTTCCCGGCCGTTACCTGCCCAATGAGGCCGGCGACCAGCTGTTCGAGAAGGAGGGCGGCCATGTCTATCGGCAAGGCTTCTTCGTCGGCGACGGCACCGGGGTCGGCAAGGGCCGCGAAGCCGCCGCCTGCCTCATGGACCAATGGTGCCGCGGCAATCGCCGCCATGTCTGGATCTCGCTCAACGGACCGCTTTTGGGCGATGCGAGACGGGACTGGGAAGCGCTCGGCGGCATTGCCGTCGATATCCAGCCGCTCGATGCGATCGGGCTCGGTCAGCCGATCACCCTGTCGGCGGGCATCCTGTTCCTCACCTACAGCACCTTGCGCTCGGTCCGCGACAAGGGACCCTCGCGCCTCGACCAGATCCTCGCCTGGCTCGGCGACGACTATGAAGGGCTGATCATCCTCGACGAATCCCATGCGCTCGCCAACGCCGCGCCGGCTGCCAGCGACTTCGGCGATGCCGTCGCCTCGCAGCAGGGGATCACCGGCCTGCGCCTCCAGAACGCCCTGCCGCGCGCTCGCATCCTCTATGTCTCGGCGACCGGCGCCACCACGCCCGCCAATCTCGGCTATGCGCAGCGGCTCGGCCTCTGGGGCGTGGGGACCGCGTTCGCCACCCGCGCCAATTTTACCGCCGCCATGGAGAAAGGCGGCATCGCCGCGATGGAAGTGGTGTCCCGCGATCTGAAAGCCACCGGCCTCTATACCGCCCGCTCGCTCTCCTATGCCGGCATCGAATATGAGCCGCTCGAACATAAGCTCACGCCGGCGCAAATCGCGATCTACGATGCCTATGCGGACGCGTGGCAGGTTGTGCATGCAGGGCTCGACGCGGTGCTCAAGGCGACCAACGTCGTCGACCGGGTCGGCGGCGACACGCTGAACGCCCAGGCCAAGGGCGCGGCGCTCTCCCGGTTCGAGAGCTCGCGCCAGCGCTTCTTCTCGGCGCTCCTGGTGGCGATGAAGATGCCGACGCTCCTGAAGGCGATTGAGGCTGAACTGGCGCAGGGCCATGTCGCGGTCGTGCAGCTGGTCTCGACCTCGGAAGCGATCCTCGAACGGCGGCTCGCGAGTATGTCGCCCGACGAACGCGCCAATTTGGACGTTGATCTCTCTCCGCGCGACGTCCTTGTCCGCTATTTGACCGACGCATTCCCCGTCCGGCAGATGGAGGTGTTCAAGGACAATAGCGGCGAGGTCCGCTCGCGGCCCGCCAGTGATGCCGACGGCAATCCCGTACTCAGCCAGGAAGCGGTCCGTGCCCGCGACGCGCTGATCGAGAAGCTCTGCGCGATGCCGCCGGTCGCGACTGCGCTCGATGAGCTGATCCGCCACTTCGGCACTGACCGGGTGGCCGAGGTCACCGGCCGCTCGCGCCGCATCGTCACCGACCGTTCGGGACGCCAGAAGATCGAACGGCTCAGCCCGATGGCCCGGATCGCCGACACCAATGCCTTCCAGAATGGCGACAAGGAGGTGCTGGTGTTCTCCGGCGCAGGCGGCACCGGGCGCTCCTATCATTCCGACCGGGGATGCAAGAGCGCCGGGCGGCGGCGTGTCCATTTTCTGCTCGAACCGGGCTGGCGCGCCTCGGCCGCGATCCAGGGGCTCGGCCGCACGCACCGCACCAACCAGATGACCCCGCCGATCTTCCGGCCCGTCACCACCGACTGCAAGGGCGAGCGCCGGTTCATCAGCACCATCGCCCGGCGGCTTGACGCCTTGGGGGCATTGACGCGCGGCCAGCGGCAGGCCGGCAGCCAGAACCTGTTCGACCCGGCCGACAATCTGGAGAGCGATTATGCCAGGGACGCGCTCCATCAATGGTATCATCTGCTCCACGCCGGGAAGCTCGCCAGCACCACGCTCGAGGCGTTCGAGGCGATGACCGCGCTCAAGCTGACCCAGGGCGACACCGGCGAACTGCTGGAGAAACTGCCGCCGATTCAGCGCTGGCTCAATCGCCTGCTGGCGCTGCGGATCGCGACGCAGAACGCGATCTTCGAGGAGTTCTTCGCGCTGATCCAGGCGCGCATCGATGCGGCGCGCGAGGCGGGCACGCTCGATCTTGGCGTCGAGACGATCCTCGCGCGCAAGGTCGACCTGCTCTCCGACATCATCATTCACCGCGATGATGTGTCGGGCGCGGAAACCCGGCTTCAGAAGCTCCAGCTTCATCTCAGGCGCAACGTCACCGCCTTCGAGCGGCTGATGAACCTGTGGGGCGAGACCGACGACATCGCGTTCTTGCGCAACAGCCGCTCTGGCCGGGTCGCCCTGCGCGTGCCCTCCTGGTCGACGATGGACGAGCACGGCCAGCCGATCGCGATGTGCCAGCTCGTCCGGCCCACGGGCCAGGATCGCACCCGGTTCGAAAGCCTCGCCCGCAGCTTCTGGCAACGGATCGACAGGCAAGTGTTCGAGCGGCTCTGGCGCGAGGAAGCTGAACAGGCGCGCGAACAGGTCGAGATCGAGACCGTCCATATCGCCACCGGCCTGCTGCTGCCGGTCTGGAACAAGCTGCCCGAGGACGATGTGCGCGTCTGGCGGATCGTCGACGAGGCCAGCGGCCAGACGCGGCTCGGCCGCATCATCTCCGCCGAAATGCTCTCCGAGACCGCCGCCAGCTTCAATGTCGCCGACGCAGTGAAGCTCTCGCCCGCCGACATCATCGCGGCCGCGAGCGGGATCGAAGGCGCGCCGATCGACGCCTTGCCTGGCGCACGGCTTTGCCGGGTGCGCGTCAACGGCCAGCAGCGGCTCGAAATCCGGGACTATCCCTATGAGCGGCTCGACTGGCTGAAATCGCTCGGCGCGTTCACCGAGATCATCAGCTTCCGCACCCGGCTGTTCCTGCCGCCGGACAAGGCCGAAACCATGCTGGAGTGCATATCGGCACTGTGACAGGCGACCGGCAAGTGCGGCTTAGCGGCCGCCCTCCGTTCCACCACGCCGGCGCAGTTCCTCGCCCACAGCCCGGCTGTCTCGCGTGCAAGTGGCGACAATGCGGTCGTAGCTGCGCCGGCCGGCCGTGCAGACCAGCCATCGGCCCATCACCAACTGGCGCAGCCGCGCCTTCGCCGGTTGGCCGCCGCGTTCATTCAATTCCGGAGCATTGAAATCCGCCAGGCGGACCTCGATCCAGCGATCCGGTTTCCCCTTCGGGCCGATGCAAAGGCTGTCGCCGTCGCCGACATAGCGCACCACGCCGCTGAACACGGTGCCGCGCGCCGGAAGCGGTGCGGTACAGGGATCCGCGTGCGCGACTGATGGGAATGCCGCGAGGGCTATTGCGATCAGCGCCGATCGAACGGACGCTCGACGGCTGGGTCTCACGCGGGCTGCGGCACCTCGCCGGCTTTCTTGCGCGGTCGGCGAACGGTGGGCGCCTTCGTGGGCTTTGCGGCTTTTGCAGGATTTGCGGCTGGGGCCGGCTCAGGCATTATCGCCGCCGCCTTGCGTCCGAGGCCGATCTTATGTGCCAGTGCGCGGCGCTTCTCCGCATAGCTAGGCGCAACCATTGGATAGTCGGAAGGGAGATTCCACTTCGCGCGATAGTCTTCAGGGGTCAGCTGATAATGCGTCATCAGGTGGCGCTTGAGCATCTTGAGCTTTTTGCCGTCTTCCAGGCAGACGATATAGTCGGGCTTCACCGACGACCGGATCGAAACCGCCGGTTCGGGACGGACTTCGACCGGCGCCTGCGGGGCACCGAGGCCGCTCAGCGCGCCGTGAATATTCTGGATCAGCAAGGCAACATCGCCAACCGCCACGCTGTTGTTGCTGACATGGGCGGCAACAATGTCGGCGGTCAAAGTAACCAGTGTCGCTTGCCTGTCTGTTGCCTCAGTCATTGTTGAATCCTTCTCGAAACAGGGAAGCGCCAGTGAGCCTGTCGCTATCGCTGTTCATCGGCGATGTGAAGCTGAACTTGCTTCTCACCCCGCCTGAGATGCTGCTGGATTCAGCAGCAATTCGGATCGGCCCGGTCTGGAGGGAAGGAAGAAGGTGAGTGGTGGGTTCGTGCTCGGCAAATGGGGCAGAGCACGGAGTCCCGATCCTCACCAGACAGGAGTTATCCCGATGGCAACGCTTGCCCAGGCTTCCGCTTCCCCCGCCACGGGAAGCTACCGCGTCGATGTCTCGCGCGGCAAATCCAACAGCCGCGTTTCGTCCGAATGGTTCAACCGTCCCGACGACGAACGCTTCCTCTCGCTCGGCGACCTCTACGACAGCGTTCATCGCCGCGCGGATCGCGCGCACACCCAGATCGTCGAAAGCCGCTCGATCCGGGTCGAGGCCAGCCGCGACGAGCCCGAACGGCTTGCCCTCATGCTGCCGGGCAACGACCGCCCGATTGCTCCCACCAACTGGTCTTTCGGCCAGGCGTGCAGCCTTGTCGGGGCGCCCGCATCCTATCTGCGCAATCTCCCGGCCGCGCTCGCCGGCATCAATCTCCAGCACGGACTGCTCCATCATCGCGGGGAACAGGTGAAACTGCTCCAGACCGACGACGGACGCACCGAACTGCGCGCGATCACCGGACCCGACTATGGCCGTATCTGGGATCATGAACTGGTCTCGGCGGTCATGCGCTTCGCCGGCAACGGCACCGGGGACACACGCTGGAAAGTGCCCGGCGTGCTCGACTGGGCGACGCATCAATACAATCCCTATGTCGATGTCACCAAGGAAACGACCACGCTCTATGCGTCGGATAGGGATGTGTTCCTGTTCCTCGTCGACGACACCCATCCGATCGAGGCCGGCAAGCTCCCCAACGGCGATCCCGATCTCTTCTTTCGTGGATTTTATTGCTGGAACAGCGAGGTCGGAGCGAAAACACTTGGAATCGCTACATTTTATCTCCGTGCAGTTTGCGCGAACAGGATTTTGTGGGGCGTCGAGCATTTCGAGGAGATCAAGATCCGGCATTCCAAGTTCGCCGCCGGACGCTTCGCCCAGCAGGCCGAACCCGCACTAGCCCACTATGCCGATGCCTCGCCGCGCAATTTCATCGACGGCATCCGGTCCGCGCGTGAGCGCGTCATCGCCCGGACCGACGAGGACCGCACTGACTTTCTGCGCAAGCGCGGCTTCTCGAAATCTGAGACCACGAAGATCATCGAGACCGTGCTGAGCGAGGAAGGCAAGCCGCCCGAGAGCGTCTTCGATTTCGTGAGCGGGATCACCGCGCTCGCTAGGACCAAGACCCAGCAGGACGGCCGGCTCGAACTCGAAGGCAAGGCCCGCCAACTCCTGGAGCAGGTTCGCTGACCGGCCGACGCACAAAGCGTCGATAGGCGCGGCTTCGACCGGCAAGCGCTACATTCCTCGGACCTGCGGGTCCGACCCCATCATGAAATCCATGTAGACCCGGCCATCGCGCCGGGTTTCGTGCATCTGAAGGACTTGATCCATGCACAGCGAACCCATTTCGGCGGCTGCTTCGACCGCCCCTCTCTACAGCCAGGTCGCGTTCGATGACCGCGGCAACTTTCACTATCAGGGCGATCTCCAACAGCCGCGCGAAAGCCTTGCGTCAATTGTCGCCCGTATCGAAGCGCATCTTCGCACCTGCTTTCCCGACGCGCGCTTTGCCATTCTCACGCAGAGCTTCTCCGGCGGTCGCAAGATCATCGCGGAGGTTCTCGATGCGCCCGAGGACCTGACCGGCCGGGACGCCCAAAACGCCTTCATCGTCACGGTCAAGGATCAGATCGAGCGCTTCGGCTTCACCCGCTCGAACATCTATCAGGACTCGCACCACTGCGCCTTCTTCTGCGAGGTCCGCATAGGCCAACCCTATTGGTCCGCGCTGGCTGAACGGCGCGGATCAGGCAGCACGGTCGCGAGCATTGTATCGCTTGCCGCGTTCAAGAAGCGGGTGAAGCCGGGCGACCAGTTGAAACTCATCAGCGCACCGGGTTGGCATCGCGCCATCGGAACCACGCGGACCATCGAGGCCGTTCGGTCGAAAGATATCGTCCTTGAGGGATCGAGCTATCTCACCCTCCCGCGTGCGGCGCAGTTCGCCTGTGACGGCACGCTCGTGCGGATCGCGATCGGCACCGAGGACCGGCCAGACGCTCATCTTTTGTACCAATGGATACCCGCCAAAGCAGCCTGAAGCCTGCTGTTCCGCTTCCAGCGTGACCGGCCGGGCGCGCCGGATACTTGCCCCGCGACCGCGGGCCATTCCCGGTCATATTCCACCAAGGAGTGATATGATGAAAATTGACGAGATCGACACGGCATCGCCGGAGCAGCTTGCTCCGATCCTGCATGCCGCTCTCCAGCGTTTGGGGCAACTCGGACGCACAGGCGCCGTCGCGCTCGCGGTGCTCGTTGGCGACGATGACGCAGACTTCGACGAGGCATCGGGCTGGATCGAAGACATCGCCTCCGGGGGGCTGCGCGGCTGAAGCCAGAAAGCATCCATCGACGGGAGAAGCCCGGCCATCGCGCCGGGCTTCTCATAGGCGCGCCCGCGCCAATCATATCCCGAAAGGAATAGCTATGACCGCCTCAGCCGCGCGCTATCGCGTGCTTGAGCAGATCTACGACCTGCTATCGAATTATCTCGTCGACGAATGCCCGGACGATGAGCATTGGGAAAACTTCGACCCTGAAATCGATGACCTCCGCACCGTGGCAAGCGACCTGCTGGGCGCCGAGGCGGTGTCGCTGGCGGCAGCTCCAACCGAGCCGACGATCTTCTCCGTCGAGATCGAGTTCCTCAGCGGCCAAGAGCGCTTCGCCTCGGAAACCTACCGCGTCGAGGCCTATGACTGGAGCCAGGCAAAGCGGCTCGCCTTCGATCTGGCATCCGGCAGCGCCTACAATGACGAGGAACGCATACCGGATCTTGCCCGTCGCGCGATCGACCGGACAATCTTGGAGCTAGCCCAGCCATGCGATGAGGCTGTCCAGTCGGAGGCCTCGACCCGTCCCGATCCGGACGCCCACGCCGCACGCGCTGTCTCGTCATGAAAACGCAGCCAATGACCACGGGCCTGCGGGTCACCTTGTCCCGGACCGAGTTGGACACGCTCCTGACCCTGCTGCGACACAGCGCGGCGCATCCATCGGGCGATCGGCCGTGGCTTCTGTCCGGCCGGCAGGCGACTCTGGCTCCCACGATCGTCGACCAGCTTGAAAAGGGACTGGTATCGCTCCGCTGGAAACAGGCCGAAGCGCAATCGAGGCGTGAAGCTCCACGGCGCGAGGCCGAGCGCCGCGCGGCCCGCGAACATCATGCGTCGATCGACGGCTATACTGTCTGGGGCATGTTGGGTGATTGGGTCGATATGTCCGATGATCCCGACCGCCACCAATGGGCCGATCTGTTTCACCCGGACACCGTCCTGAGGGCGCAGGCTGAAATCAGACGTGGCGTATGGCGGATCTTTATCAGCAAGGGCCGGATCAGCTCCGAGGATTCCGTCGTCCTGCCCGGTGACTGCACCCTGACGGCGAACCGCGACGAGATTGCGGTACTGGCTCGTCGGATCATTTCCTCGCACGCGCCATGAGGAATCGCCGAACACCGCCGTCCCGCAGCGTGGAGGGAAGGTGGTGGTGAAGGGCGTGCGGCGGGATGTCCGTCGCCCGACCGGAGACTTGTCCATGCCAAACACTGTCCACCTGCCGCTGCATGCCGCGCTTGCGGTGCCCGAGCACCTCGCTGCCCGCGTCATCGCCCTTACGGCAGCCGAATATGAGGCCGCGACGATCCTGGCCTTCGACCCTGAGGCCAATATCTCTCCCGCCGCGCTGCAATCGGCACAGTCCTGCGAGGACCACGCCCTGTACGGTCTTGCAGCCAGCCACTTCGACGATGCCACATGGCGCCGGCTCGCCCGCGCCTGCGTCAGCGATGCCGATCGTTACGATGACGCTCAATGTCTCGCGGTCTTCCTCGCCGAGCGCTCCGCCCCATCCATCGACAGCGCCGCGATGATCCAGGCCAGCTGATGGAGGGAAGGAGGTCGGGGACGGTGAGGCGCGATGGCCGTTATCGGCCGCATCGGCGCCTCGCTTTCTCTTACGACGAGGTAACTCATGGAACTCATTACCGCCGAAATCCGCGGCGCGCTTCTCGCCAACGGCCGACGCGCCGCCCAAGGCGAAGATATCGACCCCTTGCCGGTCGTGAAGCTGTTCACGCCCGACGCCAACGCGACTTGGCTTCTCACCGAGGTGGATGTCGAAGATCCGGACATGCTGTTCGGCTTATGTGATCTTGGCGTCGGCAGCCCGGAACTTGGCTGCGTTTCGCTCGCCGAGCTTCAGCATATCCGCGGCGTCACCGGCATGTCGATCGAACGCGACCTCTGGTTCGAACCCAAGCAGTCGCTCAGCGCATATGCCCGCGAAGCCGTCGCCGCCGGCTATATCTCGGCCTGAGCGTCCACGCCGCAAGATCATTTTCCAACCCGAGCCGTTGGGCTGGCCGCATCGCGTGCCGGCCCTCGTGCCCGTGGGAGCGCCGACAATAACCAAGGGCAGATGCCATGCACATCGAACTGCGCAATATCGAATATAGCGAGGCTCTTTCGATCGCTTCCACCGCTTACGCCGCGGAGGTCTGGATCGACGGCGAACTTGCCTTTCGCGCCCGTAACAGCGGCACTGGCGGCGCCGACTTCATCACTCGGCAAGGTCGCCGGACAGAAGACGAGGTGAGCGCCTGGCTCAAGGCGACCCGGCTGCGACCCGTCAGCGACGGCGTCCGCATCGATCATGATCTGGAATGGGAAATCGGCCTGCTGCTGAACCGGGCATTGGAACATCGGCGTCTGATCGAGCTGATGCAGACCCATCTGGTGACGATCGAGCATGGGCAAATCTATCAGTATCCGTTCGGTCGTTACGCCCGCGCCAACGTGCGCCTAGCCGTGCTGCGTGCCAATCCCGACGCCATCATACTGAACGACGCGGGTGAAGCTGCCTTGCACATGGCCCTCGACATCCTGACGGCCGATCATTGAGCCGACCGGGCCATCGCCGAGGTCGCCCGGAAGTTTGGTCAGCCCACCAATCTCGCCACCCTCGATTCAGGGAGCATCTCATGTCCCGCAACTCGCCCCTACGGGGAAGGCTCGCTTCGTTCGAGCACGCCTATGCCGTCGCCGTCCAGAGGCGCCGGGAAACCGGCCGCTATCAGCTCGTGGTTCGGACGAACAATCCGACACAACCCTTCCGTGTCACGAGCACCTCTCCCGAACCCGATGAAAATCTTCTGCTCCAGGTCGCGTGAAAATCGACCGCTCAAAGAAAGGATCACCACGATGTCGGCGAACGCTACGAACAAGGCAATGGTCCGTCCTGTCTGCCGGCACTGCGGAAGCAGCGAAATCGTCCGTGATGCCAGCGCCCGGTGGGATGTCACTGCGCAGGACTGGTCACTCACCGGCGTCTACGACTGCACATTCTGCGACAACTGCAACGGTGAAGGCGACAGTTTGGCCGAATGGATTGAAGCAGAGGGCACTAGCCCTGCCAATGTTCATCGTGACCACGCCTGAGGAGAATATCCATGGCCAATCGTGTTTCAGCGTCGATCGAATTGGGCGGATCGCTCACTACGACCGACTATATCGAATTGTCGGAGATCATTGCCAGTGAAGGCCTGTCAATTGAATGGGACGGCGAACCCTTCGAACCTGATCATCGCGTTGCCGGTGCGCGGCTCAGTCTCTACGCGCATGAGGTCGCGTGGGGGCGGTTCGAAAAGCTCGAGACATGGTGTGTTGAAAAGCGCCTGGTCTTCGCCAGATGGTCCGGCACCTATGCCGGCGAATGGGGAGCCGAACGTGTCGTGTTTACGGGCGATGGCGCACCTGCATCATTCGCAGCGGATGAAGACGACACTGTCGTGATCAACCGTGGCACGGTCGAAAAGCTCGCATCGCTGGACGCAATCATCGCATACTTCGATGCGGCTGACGTTCGAGTTCCGCCACTGGTAGTCGAGGGGGACCCGAGCGAGGCACCTTCAGCGCAAATCAGCAATCCAACATCCCCTCCAAAGTCCGCGTATCCGTCCCGCATAAGTGCATGTTGGATCGGGTGAGGACAGGCCGATAGGAAAGGGCACGTCCAGCGCCGCAAGGGTGACCCCGAACGCTGAATGCGCTGGAGTCCAGCAGTAGTCCAACAGGTCCGTCAATCGCCGGCATCGCTCAAGCGCCTTTTGGCGGGAGGGGGAGGATGGATGAAGGCGGCGGTCTTCAGAGGAAGCCTGCGGATCGCGAGATGCCGCTCAATCCAGCAGCAGTTTCGATTGATCGTCACATGCTGCTTCCAGCATCAGGATCTTCATCATGCGTCTCACAGATGACCTCGCCGCCCGCAGACGGCTCTATACCTTTCCATTACCGACGGCGCCGGTGGTGGTGTTGATCGACATTCCCCGCCACTATGCCAGCGAGTCTCTTCCGCTCGGCCGATTTTATCCCATCATCGTCGAGACGGCGGAAGAGTTCGTCGAACTCGAAACTTTTCTGACAGCCGAACGGTCTGAGCCCGTCCCACCCGACCTGCTTGCGCGGCGTCCGAGCCACCTGGCCGTAACCTGCATCACCTTCTTCCAGTATTGCCCATCGGAACCCGGTTGGCCCTGGCTGCTGCTTTGCCATTGGCCCAAGACCTATACGCAACAGGTCGAGGAAGATGGCGAGATGCTGGCCCGCGATGCCTACACGATCGAGATGTTCAAGGGGCAGTCGCAACTCCTGGCGGCGACCGCTCAGTTTGCTCGAATCCTCGGTTCAGAGGTCCGTATTCAAACCGTCCCCACCGAGGGCGTCGCCGCGGGCTACGCCTAACTGCCTCGCCAATGGTCCCGGACAGAAGCCGGTGAGTTAGACCGGACGGTGCTTCGCGTCCTCACGTTCCCGCGCAAGATCGAGAGCGTGGGACAGACGCATGGCAACCACGCCGTCATCGGGGTCAACGAGGAGGTCCAGTGCCTCCTCCATCAACGCAATGGCCCTTGTCAGACCATCAGGTTCCTGATTCATGATCGTGCCCTTCCTCAAATCGCTCAGCCGGCTGGCACCCTCTACCAGAGAGGGTGCCGGCCCCTGAGCCGGACGATCGAAAACGCGACGATAGACGCGTGCCTGAACCTTTAGCTGCGAACAGCCTGGACATGCGCACAGGCCATCCGGCCGCGAAAAGCCATGCAGCCAGCTCTATCGTTCAGAGTTTCGACACTCCGGCCCGCCACCGGCAGGCCGCGCTCCTATAGGCAGAACCCGGTTTGCTGCCAAGCAAACCGGGTTCTGGAATTCTGATTATCAAGCGGGCGCGCCCGGACCCGCTATTGAGGCACCCCAAATGAGGTCGATCAGCTCGATGCCAGACGCGCGGATTGCACGGGACGGAACATCTCCGCCCGGCTCTTCATCAGATCGGTGAGCCAGCAAAGATGCGACGCAGCGTCCGGGAGAGGGAGTTCGGCAACCGTATCGAACAGCGCCCGCTGGTAGGGAGAGCCCCGATCGAGAATGTCGGTAAGCCCCAGCCGGGCGGGACTCTCCTCATCGACGATCTGCGCATTAGCCTCTCGCGCGGCGTCGAGAAACGCCTCTGCAAGCTCTTGCGCCTCGTAATAGCCGCCGTCGAGACCTTCGGACCGCGCAACATGCGCCAGCTTGCGGCGCACGAACACGATCTCAGGGTCACCTGTTGCGTCATCGAGCGGCAGGTTGAAGTCGAAATCAGCGAGATATTGTTCGATCATAATGCACCCATGCTTTCGGTGTACATCAGAACATTTTGCGAACAAAATTACAAGCAGACAATCGCGCCGGTTGTCCTGGACAGGCGCAATTCGTGGTTGCCCATGGTCTCTCGCACCCGTTGGCGAACTCCTCACCAGAAGCGCATGCGGCCACCTTGGTGCGGGGCGCGGCGAGGACGCCGCACCCCGCAATCACCGTCGAACCAAGTCGTTCATCGCATCCAGAGCCGCCTTTCGCAGGGTCTCGGCGTGACGGAACCGGACCGATGGCGCAAGGGCTGCCTCCGGGCAAGAAGTTCTAGGAGATAAGAGGCCTGTCGACGGAATTACTTGATCCAAAGGTGTCGACAGGCCTCTTATCTCCTAGAACTTCTAAAGCCCGCAGCGCGACGTCCCTTGCGCCATCGGTCCGGTCCCGCCCCTTGAGCCCCGGCGAAAGGCGGCTCCGGATGCGATGAACGACGCGCCAAGGCTCGTTCTCCGATGATCAGGCAGGAATGCCTCCGGCATGCTTTTCTTGATTGAGGGCCGCTATCGCGTCCTTTTTTGTGGCTCAGGCTCACCAGACACGATGAAATCGTGTCAAGAAAACAATCACATAGATGGAATGGAGCGGAGGAAGTATAAAGAAAGTGCGGAAGGGAAAGGCCCGGAAGCAAGACATGAAGGAGTATAGGACATGAATATCGGTGAGTTTAACTTGAAGAATGGCCGCCTTCTCGGCTGGATTGCCACGCACACGATTGATCTTCCCCGCTTGGGGTTGCGTTCGGTCGAAAGCGAAAACGACCAAGCCCCGGTTTACGAAATCCTCGCGCAGAACGTCAGCAACCGCTGGGTTCAGATCGGGGCGCTTTGGGAAGCTACCTCGAACAAGACCGGCGAAATTTTCCTTCAGGGGAATATTGACGATCCATCAATGCCGGAACCGCTCCCCATCGCGTTGTTCGGCACGCGCGAAGAAGGCTTCAATGTCGCATGGCGCAGGCCCAAGCGGCGGGACGACTTCGCGCCTGTTACGCGCTCGAATGGTGACAGCTACCGCGACGAACGCCCCCGCAGCGCGGGCGGCATGGGGGAAAGCACCGCCGATGACAGCGGGGAGTATGTCGGGCCGGACGCCACCCAGAAGCTGGACGACGAAATCCCGTTCTAACCCAAGCCAACGACGGGCCGGGGGAGCGCTGGAACGCTTCCCCGGACCCTGACCGATGCAAGATCAATGGAGTAAGCACCCATGAACAAGACCACGGCTAAGCGCAGGATTAGCAGCTTTACGGACCTGCCGGAACTCTACGCGGAGATGACCGCAACGGACGCCTTTGAAGCCTCGTTCGGCGATCCCTTGCCCCTGACCATCATCGAACCCGGCGAGGATGCGGGCGAACATTACATGCCCGACCCGCTCGCGGCACAGGCGGAATGTGGCGGCATCATCGCATCCATGTTCGACCTGTTGACCGACACCCGGCTTGACCCGCTCGCCCCGGAAATCGCTTGGGGCTTCGTCAACAGCTTTCACTTCACCGCCGGAAAACTGGAACGGGCCGAAGACCGCCTGGCCGACACTATCCGCGACATGACGCGGCGGCTCGACCCCGGCGAAGTGTTCAACAAGGAGCTTGAAGACAAGCAGCTTGAATGCCAGTCGCTTGCCGAACAGCGCGCCGCAGTCGAAGCCATGCGCGACTATGCCGCCGCCATGTATCAGGCATGTTCGGGCCGCGCATGGACGCCAACGAAAGGCTCCAAAGCCTCCCACATCACGACCGCCAGCCAGATCAGCGCGCTAGACTTCTTGCGCGCCCGTGCCGAAAAGCGCCGCGACCGATACGAGCCGCAAGGTCCGGTTGTCGTCGTGTCCGGGCCGACCGACTGGCACGACTGGGAAATCATCTGGAACCGGCTGGACGTCATCCATGCCCGTATCCCGCACATGGCGCTTGTCACCACCGGCCAGCGCACCGGAGTAGATGCCTCCGCCGCCTCTTGGGCAGCCCGCAACGGCGTGTTCTGCATCAGCTTCGACCTGCAAGGACGCGGGAAAGGGAAGAAGCGCGCATTCGACCGCAACCGGGACATTCTGGACTTGCTGCCAATCGAGGCGATCCTTTGCGAAGGCTCCGGCATCCAGAACCATCTATACGAACTGTTCAACCCCAAGTCGGGCGGACGGCGCGTGCCCACGCATGTCATCATGCGCGCCAGCCAGAAGGCAGCAACGCCCTTGCCCAAAACCCGCAGGCGCTTCGCCGCCTGACCCATCGGGCAAACTGCCAGCACATGGCCGATGCGGCTTCGCGCCGCATCGGCTTTTTTTGTGCAACAGGCCGCCGCCGCACCTGACGGCGCGGTGGCAATGATCCCAAGAAAAGGGGAAGCGCACAGGCCGCGCGATCCCTCGATCAGAGGAATGACCTGCCCCACGGCATCCCCGGTCAGGACTTGGGAAGCGCCGCCTTGAGCGCGGCTATCGCGGTCGGCCCGTCCAACTTGACCAGCAGCCCGACCGCCTCGCGAAACTCGCGTTCCCCGATCGACTCCACCGGCAGCGCCGTGACGATCGCGCCATAGCGTTCCCGAACGCGCCACCGCGTCGTTTCCATTTCCTCAGCCAGCTTGCGGCTCTTCTCGGCCAGATCGGCGAGCCGCTCCCTATCGGACATTTTCGGCATGACAGCTTTCCTCATTCACTGCCGGTCCGTCCGCCGTCCGCCTTGTCGCATGACAGGCCGCGTGTCGCAATCGCCAGAGCGTCGGCAAGAGAGCCGCCCGCGCCGTCATTTGGTGACGCAGCGACGCCGTCGCAGCGGGGCGAGGGACGCACGCCGCTTCGGCGTTTGTAATGCACCCTACGCACGGGTGCTTCAGGCAGAAAATCGTATATAAACAAAGCCTTGTTCTGGCAGACGTGTCAGCCAGCAGGCATTGTCCCTGGCTGACACGTCTGCCGGCTCAGCGTTATGCAGAGAAAATGCCCAGCATTTCCGCCCCTTTCCATCGGCAGACGCGTCTGCCACCTGCGATTTTCTTGTGATTTCCAAGCCCTTGGGCTATAAGGACCGCGCTTCAAGACCGTCCAGGCGAAGCTCCATCGGAGCACCGCCTTGGCCAGAGTCACAATTCGTATCGACGACGCCCTCCATCTCCGGCTTCAACGCCGGGCGCGCAGCGTTGGCGTCAGCGTCGCCGAACTCCTTCGTCCCGCCATCGACCAGGCCGCCGATCCTCGAAGCGGCTATGTCTATACCACCCAGGACGAGATCCTGTCCGGCGTCATCCAGACGCTCGCCATCGTCGCTGCTTCGATCCGGCGGCGATCCCCGGAAACACTCGAAGAGGGAATGGCCGACGCCAAGCAGATGCTCAACGATCGCGGCCTGCTCCCACCGGAGGAACGGCCATGAGCATCTTCCGCAACGACACGCTGGGATCATGGACACGGGGCGGTCAGGCCATCGTTCACAATGTCCGAATGACGACACAGGTCTTCATCCAGACCATGCTCGCCGGGCTGGCCATCTGGGCGCTGGGAACGGCGTGGTATGCGTTCGAGAAGTCGACCGACTACCATCGCTTCGTGCTTGTCAAATTGGTCGAGGCGACCTTCAAGGAAGATGCCGCGCCGGGGACACATGATCCCATCCGTTTCCGTACCCCGGAGGGGAAAGAATACTGGACCTCGGCCGACCGCCTTCTCGAGTCCCCCATTGCCAAACAGGCTCTCAGGAAGCTCGAAAAGGATCTCATTCACGGGGCCGCAATCGCCGGCGGCGGAGCGATCCTCGCGCTCATCTGGGCATGGTTCTACTTCACCCGCACGGGTCGGGGCCTGGGCTCCAACGAGTATATCCGCGGCGCCCGCTTCGGGACCACCGCGCAAGTCCGCCGCGCGCTCTGGCGGCAGAAGAAAGGAAGTTTTGCGATAGGCGGCGTCGCCATGCCCGACGCCTTCGAGCCGGAGCATATTCTGATCTGCGGCGCCCCCGGAACGGGGAAGACCAACCTCATCACCACGATGCTCGAGGGCATCCGCAAAAGCGGCAAGCGCGCCATCGTCTATGACACCGCCGGGAGCTTCGTCGAGAAGTTCTACCGCGAGGGACATGATGTCCTCCTGAACCCTCTCGACCAGCGCACCGACATCTGGTCGCCCTGGGTCGATGTGCCGCGGGACTATCACTACGACCAGATCGCGGAATCGACGATCCCCGACAAACATGGCGATCCCTTCTGGTCGAAGTCGGCCCGCGGCACATTGGTCGCTGTCTTGCGCAAACTGGCCCGGCAGCAGCACACCCTGATTTCGGTATTGCTCGAGCGCGTGCTCCGCTCTCCGGTCGCCGATCTCGCGGCCTTCGTCAAAGGCACCGACGCAGCCGCCTTCATCTCTTCGGAGGGGGAGCGGACCTCGGCGGGCATCCAGGCCGAGCTTGCCTCGGTGATGCGCAGCTTCTCCTATCTCGACGACACCACCGACGGCTTCTCGATCCGCAACTGGGTCGAGAATGAGGAAGACGATAGCTGGCTGTTCATCACCGTGAAGGCGGATCAGCTCCCGTCGCTGCGTCCGCTTATCACCGTCTGGCTCGACATCGCGATCAGCGCGATCATGAGCCTCGCGCCCAATCGTGATCGCCGCCTCTACTGCGTCATCGACGAGTTGCCGACGCTCCAGAAGCTGCCGTCGCTCTCAGACTTTCTCGCCCGTGCCAGGAAATATGGCGGGTGCGGCATCCTGGGTTTCCAGAGCTACCCGCAACTCGAAGCCACCTACGGCATTCAGGACGCCGCCGCGATCACCGGCTACTGCTCGACCTGGATCGCGCTGCGCGCCAACGACACCGCCACCGCGAAACATGTCAGCGAGAATCTCGGCCAGGTTGAGCAGGTCGAAGCCAATGAGGGCATGTCCTACGGCGTCAACGACATGCGCGATGGCGTGAACCTGTCGCGCATGCAGGTCACCCGCCCGCTGGTGATGCACACGGAGGTGACAAACCTGCCGAACCTTTCCGGCTATCTGCGCTTCGGGCGCAATCTGCCGGTCCTTCGTTTTACCGATCGCTTCAACCCAATCGCCACTATCTGCCCCGCCTTCGTGGAGCGTGTGACGCCCCCCAACAGGTTGCCGGTCGGCGGTGCGATCATCGGCCAGATGCGGGCGACCGCACAGGCGCGCGCCGCCGCTGCAAGGGACGCAGGCAACCGCCCACCTGATACGTCGCCCGTGCCTCCGCCCCAGCCGGATTTGTTCGACGAGGACATCGACCCGTCCGATGCGACGGGTCATGAAACCCCATCCCAGGTGCCGTCCGATGACAGCAGGGCAACGCCCGGCGAGCCGGCCTCCGAACCGCCCACGCCAGATGATCCGGCCGGGCCTGTCACCTTCCTGGGGGCAGCGCGCGGCCGGATGAACGTGCCCCTGGAGGCGCATGCCAGATCCGATGGCCCCCGTGACCGGGCGAGGCCGGCATGATCCATCCCCGCCGCCTCAAGGGCACGCCCACCAATCTCGCGCGCTACTACACGATCGGCGATTATTATTCGAAAGGCAGCGACGAACACAGCGAATGGGGCGGCAAGCTCGCCGCCGAACTGGGGCTCGAGGGTAAGGTCGATCCCGTCCGGTTCGAGGAACTCCTGTCAGGCAAGGTCGGGGATCAGCAACTCGGCCGCCGCCGCAAGGAGGGCATCCAGCACCATCCGGGCTGGGACTTCGCGGTCAACGCCCCCAAGTCGGTCTCGATCATGGCGCTTGTGCATGGCGATGAGCGGATCATCGCCGCCCACGAACGAGCGGTGGGCGTTGCCCTCTCCTATCTTGAGGAGAACGCCGAACTGCGCCGCCGGGTCGAGGGCGAGGTCGTCCACGAGACCACCGGCCGGCTGCTGTTCGCGCGGTTCACCGAACATAGCAGCCGGGAACTGGACCCCCATCTTCATACCCATGTCGTCGTCATGAACATGACGAATGCGGCCGACGGCGAAAAGATCGTCAGCCTCGAAACCCGCGCCATGTTCACCGAGCAGATGGTCGCGGGCCAGGTCTATCGCAACGACCTGGCCTATTCCCTGCGGGAGATCGGGTACGAGGTCGAGTTCGATCCCAGGCGCGGCCTGTTCGAGATCAGGGGCGTCCCCGAAGCGATGGTGCGCGACATGTCGCAGCGCGCCGAACAGATCGAGGCGCACGCCAGGGAACATGGACATGTGGGGCAAGCCCAGCGCGCGAAATCCTTCTACGCCACGCGCCGGGCAAAGGAGAAGGTCGGATTGGACGATCTCCAGGACCGTTGGACCGTCCGCGCACGTCCCTGGCAGGCAGAGATCGACCGTGTCTCCGAACAGGCGCGTGAAAAGGGCGAGCAAACGATCCTCCCGGATCCCCGAACCGCCGCCCGCGCGGTGCTGTTTGGTATCCGTCAGACCGAGACGCATGAAGCGGTCAACAATCTTGGTCGCTATTATCGCACGGCGCTCGCCTCCCATGTCGGTGAAGTCCGGCTTGGCGAGGTCCGTCCCCTGATCGCGGAGCAGGAAGCCAGGATTAAGCTCCTCCGCACGATCCGGCAGACGGGCGACCAAACGCTTTTGAAGGGCAGGACCAGCCTGCGTACGGTTAGGCTGGAACTGGCGCTGTCAGAACATTTGTCCCTCGCCATGGGGGATGCCGCGCCCGCGGCCACCCCGGAGCGCCTGGCGGAAGCGGCGCGCGCAGCCGGGCTCACCGAGGCGCAGAGCACCGCGCTGAACGGGATCGCGCTGGGAACGGACCGGCTGGTAGGTATCCAGGGCGTCGCGGGGTCCGGCAAGTCGACCCTGGTCGGCGCGCTGGTGCAAGCGGTTCGGCCAGGCCGGGAGGTCATTGCGCTAGCGCCGACATCGTCGGCGGCGGCCGACCTTGGCGCCAAGGCCGGTATCGAATCCCGAACGGTCGCGGACCTGCTTGCAACCGGTGGCCGCGACATCACCGATCGCCATATTCTCGTTCTCGACGAAGCCGGACAGCTCGGCAACCGCCAGGCGATGCGGATGCTTGAGATCAGCCGCCATACCGGTGCGCTGCTGATTCTCATCGGCGACACCAAGCAGACGGGCGCGATCGAACAAGGAAAGGCCTTCTGGCTTCTGCAGAAGCTCGGGATGCCAACCAACCTGCTCACCGAGTCAAGGCGTCAGGAAACGGACGCCATGAAGGATGCCGTCTCGCTGGCGCGCAAGGGAGACTACGGCGCCTCGCTCGGCGCGCTCGATCGCGTCACCACGGCGGCGACCAGCGAGGATCTGGCGAAGGATATGGTCGCGGCCTGGACCCGGCTCAAACCGTCAGGGCGTGCCGCCACCAATATCCTCGTGCTCGACAATGCCACCCGCCTCATCGTCAACAGCCAGATCCGTGAAGTTCTCAAACGCGAGGGCGCAATCGCCGCCGAGGACCGGCGGCTGGAAGTGCTGACGCCCGCCGGCATGTCGGATCAGGAGAAGCATTTCGCGCGCTTCTATTCGGGCGGACAGGTTGTCATGTTCAGCCGGGACAATGCCGGCCTCGGGATCGCCCGCGATACCGAATACCGCGTCGTCGGCACCGGCCGAGACAGCAAGGGCCGACAGGTCGTCCGCCTGATCGATCAGAACGGACGCACCATCGCGTGGAATCCACGTCTCGGCAAAGCCGGCCAGGTCAACGTGTTCATGGCCGAGAAGCGCGATCTTGCCGAGGGCGACCGCATTCAGTGGCGCCTGGTCAACAAGGATCTCGGCCTCAAGAACGCCGAGCGCGGAACCGTCGAAAAGCTCGAGGGCACGATGGCGACGGTCCGATGGGATCGCGACAAGCGGGTGGAGACCGTCGATCTCGGCATCCACAAGACCTGGGACCATGGTTACGCGGAGACCGTCTATTCCGCGCAGTCCAAAACCTATGCCCGCGTCTATGTGCTGGCGCCTGTCGAGTCCGGGCTCGTCAACGGCCAGAACTACTACACCGCGATTACCCGCGCTCAATATGGCGTGAAGCTCTGGACCGAGAGCCAGGAGCGGCTCGCCGCGAAACTGGCCTCGCGCTCCGGCGAAAAGACGTCGTCGATCGAGGGGCTCGGACGCCTGCGCACGGACAGTCATCGCGTGCGCGGGGCTCGCCACAAGGATCGTCTCGATGACGCGCGGCGAAGCAACGCCGAGGTACGAGACGCTCGACACCTGGACCGCGAAGAGCGCGAACGGCAGGCCCGCGAACGCGCCAACCGCGACCCGCGCGGTATCGGCGAGATCCTTGCCAATCGCGCCCATGAAGGTGCGACCGCGCTCGACCGCTTCCTGCGCGGGACCCTCACGCGCGGCCACAACGAGGGCGCGGGTCGCACCGAAACGCCCGAACGCGCTGATCCCGCACCCCACACCCCGCAGCCTCAACCCGACCATGGCCATGACCATGGCGGGCATGACCGATAGGAACGCCCATGACGCCGCCGTTATCGATCCTCCTGATCGTCGCTTTCCTTTTCCTGATCTACCGCCACTATCGCGTGCCGATCCGGCATCGCTGGCGCCGACGACAGGCCAGGGAGATGCTCGCGCAATTTAGTGGACGCGACCGTCATCAGCCCGCCGTCCTCCACTTTTCCCGCCTGCGCGCGATGGATGCCCTCGCATTCGAGGAACTGCTGCTCGAAGCGTTCGAGCGCCGAGGCTTCCGGATCATCCGAAATCATCGGTATAGCGGCGACGGCGGCATCGACGGGCAAGTGGTGATCGCCGGCCGCACCTGGCTCATACAGGCGAAACGATATGCCGGCGCCATTCGGCCGGAGCACGTCCGCGACTTCACAGCGCTCTGTTCGCGACACGACCAGCCCGGTCTGTTCATTCACACGGGCCGCACCGGTGGACAGAGCCGGGAAGTGCTTGCGGGTCTGGCGGACATCGAAATCATCTCGGGGCAGCGACTGCTTGCCCTCCTGACCGGTGCCCCATTTGCCGTCCCGAGCCGGATGAGCAACTCGCCATCGCAGCTCGGCAAAGCCGATCCGTCGCGCCCGCAAGACCGAGGGTGGTCGTCATGAACGGCCGCGCCCCTGGCCGCCCACTCTCGCTGCTGCTTTATGCCGCGATGGCGTTCGCGGTCGTGCCCGCCGATGCGGCTGCCAAGTCATCGAAGGAGGATGACCTTCGCATTGCTCGCTGTATCAAGGCGGCCGCACGCGGCCGGCCATGGCTCGAGCAGACGCTATGGGGCCTGCGCGATCAGGAAGCGGGCTGGCTGGGCGCCGAGATCACCAACAGCAACGGCACCCATGATCTTGGACCATTACAGATCAATAGCTGGTGGGTGCCGCGCTTTGCCCGGATGCTCGGCCGGGAAGAACGGCACATCCGCCACTGGCTGCGCTACGATCTGTGTTTCAATGCTGAGGCCGCCCGCTGGATATTCCTCGCGGCATTGGAGCAGACCGGTGACTATTGGAAAGCCGTCGGCGTCTATCATAGTCCGACACCCTGGCGGCAGCGACGCTATGCCCTGCTGGTCGCGGGACATATGCGCGAGCGATTTGATCGACGGTAAGGAACAGGCTCGACATAATTGAGATGTACGCCCGGCGATGTCACACCACTTCAATCGCGCCAGAGAAGAAACCGATGACCGACCGCTTCCTCTTCCGATTCAGCCCGGAGGACGACTTTCCCCCCTTTCCCGATGAAGCAGCGCAGCGCCACAGCCATGATCTTGCCTCCTTACTGTCCATCCTGATCGAGGCTGCGCGATGCAACGTCATCGATGCGCCAGGCAAGGCGCCGGATGATCCCTCGATCGTCGATGAGTTTGGTCGGCTGGTCGGGGCGGCCCACGGCTTCGAGGTCGCGCCTGATGTTCCCCTCATCGACCATCTCTGGACCCATGGTGAGCCGTTTCGACGTGGCGAGGTGGCCGAGCGGCTGCGGGATAGTAGCAAGCATTCGGCCATGTCTGTCGATGGCTTCCTGGCGCTCTACGGAACCGACGTGGAGAGCCCGATACTATACGGCCCCAATATGATGCCCTTTCGGGTCAGTCAGGCGATCGAGATGCCATCAGGCATCCCTGGCCCATTCCTTGTTCTGGTCGGATGCCGATTAGCGCCTGACGGACGCGCTGAGGCCCCATTCGCATACGCCCAGCCCATCTTTCATGGTCGCCGGTTCATGCCGGTGGCGTCCGAGCTGGAACGCGACGTTCTCCGGGCGCTTGAGCAGCTTCAGGTGGCGCTCGACGCGCAGGGAGCGGATTGCAGGATCGAGCGCGTCATCGGGAAACCCGCCCGCCGAGATGCCCCGACCATCGAATTGACCATTTCCCGGCAAGACAGCGTCATCCGCACAGTGCGGTTCGCGGTACAGGCCGATGAGATCATGACGCCACCCTCCCATGAAATTGGTTTTATCGTGACCCCAGCGACATGGGCGGATGGCGGCTTTGTCACCTGGCTGGAACACGCGATCCTGCAATAGCGCACCAACTCCTCATCTGGACAACTTGTGCAGATTATCTATATTGGGCAGGAAGGAAGTGCCCATGAATCACGCAACGCTCAGAACCCGCCGCGACGCTGTTGAAGCAGTCACGGAACTCTTTCAGCAAAAGGTCGGCGCGGCCAGCATGGTCGCGCTCAGGGAGTTGGTTGCGGCCCTCCAGCGGCCGAGCCCGGTTGGCGATACGCTCGCGCGGGCGGTGGTTTCCATCCTCGACGAGACGCCTGCCGCGCGCAAGCTCGCCGGGAGCGGGCTCGGTGAAGTGCTGTCAGAGAGCGATGCTGAAGCACGGCTCGACACACTGACGGTCGATGACGAGAGCGATGAATGGGCCGCTACCGAATTGCTGGGCGCCGGCGAGACGGCGGCTCGGCTGGGTATCGCGCGCGCATCGCTCGATAATTGGCGGCGCGCTCACAAGATTCTCGCCTTTCGAAAGGGCGTGCGCAATTTCGTCTATCCGGCGCGTCAGTTCGCGCGCCAGGGGCCGCTTGAAGGTCTCGATCGAGTGCGCCAGCACTTCGATGCCGACGATACGGCATGGGAGTGGCTGGTGACGCCGAACCGGTTCACTGGCGGCATCGAGCCGATCGAATGGCTGCGCAAGGGTAAGGTCGATGACGTTGCGCACGCGGCCGAAGGCGCGCTTGATTACCAGTGAAGCTCGACCTGTCGCGTGTAGCGGCGCGGACCGCACCGCTGGATCTGAATGCCTGGCCGCGTATATTCCCGGCTAGGCATCGCACGACGCCAACTGAGGCAGGCTTCGGCTCTAGCCGCTTCTCCAGTCCGGGTGATCAGTTTCGCGTGCTCTATGCCGCGCAGGATTTCCCGACCGCTTTTGCCGAAGCCGTCGTGCGCGACCGGTTTGTTGGAAAGCAGCGGCGGTTTCTATATCGCCCCCATCTGGAGGAGCTTGTCGCGACGGAGATCAGCACCATCGGCCCACTCATACTGGTCGATCTCAGCGGGCCGGCAGCGTATGAAATGGGCGTCGATACCGATGCCAAGGGCGCACGAGCCCACCTTACCGGTCAGCGGTTCGCGGAGGCGCTGCACAAGCAGAGCAAAGCCGATGGCATTCTGTTTTCTTCGCGCCTGACGAATTTGCCTGCGGTTGCCATCTTCGATCGTGCATTCACGAAGATCGCAGGATCGTCTTCTGTTGATCTTCTTCGCCTTGCCGCAACTTCTGATGAAGTCGCTCGCATGGGAATAACAATCAGGCGCCGCGCAATTAGAAACATATAAGTTACTGGGATTACTGTTTATTTTTTTCGGGTGATGTGCTATATTCACGCGGAAGGAATTTGGCATGATCTCGATCTCATCCTCCAATGATCATTCTGCAAAAACTGCTGGGAACGCCCGTCCATCGGCTTCCAATTGGCTCTGGAGACCTTGGTACGCCAAGCTCTGGTGGTCTGCGATACCGATCTGGTGGGCGGGGATGGCCGTGGTCTCGGCATTCGAGCCGCTATCCCGCTTCTACGACAGTGCAGCGGCGGGATTTCTCAACGTCCTGTTTTTTCCGATAACGGCGCTGATGGTGCTTGGGGTCGGCTATGTCCGGCATTGGCTCGACGGTTTTGTGCAGCCAGGCGCTGCAACAACGGCTGATCCGGTCGGCACGGACTCAGTTCGCCAGCGCGATTTCTATCGGGTGGACCCATCTGTCGACATCTTTGATCCAAGATCAGGGACAATATACGTCGGCAATCCGGAGAACGAGACGCACGGCTAACGCTTCTTGAAACTGCTATCACCGTCACCGGGGCTCCCATCCACATCGGTCGAAAAGCGCCCGGATTTCAGGACGGATGATTGCTCGATGGATGTCAGCGGCCCGGTAATATCGAAGGTCTCACGACCGGAATCCGCATCGCCCAGATATCGGTTCCGCATGCCATCTGGTCCAAGAATCCGGTCCGAAAGCTCTCGAGAGAATGTTGCAGCCGGATCGCTAGAACGTGCAGCAGCGCGCTCGGACGCCGCAATCGCGCTCCGAACGTCGTAATTGACGATATCCAATGACGATTGCGCGCGTTCGCTGCTGATCCCGACGTCACTGCTATTGAACCCAAGTTGGCCACCTACACGGCCAGAGGTAGAGCGATTACTTTGCGGCGCTTGGTTGCCTCCTCGGGATTGGCCGCGGCGTCCGGTTCCGCCCGATGCCTCCGATTCGGTGGTATCGACAGAGCCGCCAATGTTAGCGCCGACAGTCGTGCCCATCGTGACCTGGTCCTGCGCAGACCGCGACAAGGACCGCTGCCAGCCCGTCTGGCCGATGATCGCCTGAACGTCGCGCTGGAGCGTATCCGCCACCTGCGGCTGCAAACGCCAGTTGCCGTGTCGGTCCATCTCGAACCCGCCGCGTAGCCAATTCTGCATCATCGCCTGGCCTTCGGCGCCGCCGCCCATAAAATGCTCGATCGTGTCCGGCCCGGCCTGTTTGCCGGCCTCGAACCGCGTGCTCGTGTCGCTGCGCCCGGATTGCTGGAACCCGACCGAGCTGGAGACCAGCACGTCGTTGTCGGCGAAGCTGAACCGCGCGCGGCCGCCATTGGCGATCGCACCGAGCTGACTCTCGTTGATGAGACCGCCGCGCCACATTTGGGCCGCGGTCTCGGGCGTGAGATTGAGGCTGAGATCGCCGTTCTGCGCCATCGCGATCTCGCGCTTCGACATATCGACGCCATGCTCTTTCAGCAGCCCTTGCATGCGAGTCAGCCGCTCATTCTCGACGATGCGGGTGAGCCGTTCGTTGCGGGCGCGGTCGGCAATGCCGGCAGCGCCGCCCTCGGCCATGTCGGTCTGGTTGCCGACGCCCTGGCTCAAGGTGCGAACGAAGCTGTCGAGCCGTGCCGCCTGACGCACCGACATGCCGGCCGCCGCCGCGCCTTCGGCGAACCCTGCGTTGTCCGCCTGCCGGCGCTGCTCGCCGATCCGGGCAGCCGAGCGGGTGCCGTCATGGCCGACCTCGCGCTGGGCATCGAGCTTGCCGGACCGTTCCGCAAAGTCATAGCCAGCGGCCTCGCGGGTGCGGCCATAGACGCTGGTGCCCTCGCGCGCTGCCTCCGCTGTGGCACCATCAGCGGTGCCCACTTGCACGGCGGCGTTGTATGTTTCGAGGGCGCGGAGGACCTGAGCTTCGTTGCGGCCCGTCGCGCGGGAAAGCTGGGAGATGGCCGTGGAGCGCGCTTCACCCGAGAGGCTGTTGATGAACGAGGTTCGGCGCGACATCTCCTGGACCGGAATCCCGAGCATGGCGGCGGCATTGCGCTGCCCTTCGGTGCTGCCGGTTCGATGTGCCTGCTCGGTCGCGACGTTGCGGCGCTCGATCCCGGCGACATTGTCACCGGCGAAGTCCCGACGGCCCTCCATCGCGCCAACCTGGACCTGCGCGCCGGTCAGGTCGTTGCGCAGCATCTGCTCCTGATCGAACGTGTTGGCGATCAACTTGGCGAAGGTCGGATCGGCCGACGCCTGTCCGATCACGGTCGAAGCCTTGAGCGCGGCATCCTTCTGGTCATAGCCATTGCGCTCGAAGTGGCGCTGCGCGCCCTGCATCATCATGTCGTAGGATCGCTGATCGCCGAACGCGCGCCACTGCACCATTTTCTGCGCGAACGCAGCAAAAGCCCGCTCGCCCGACTGGCCTTCGCCAAAATAACCGGTGCCGAGCGCGCGCAGCGCATCCTTCTCCGCGAAATTGTGGATCGCACTCGTCGCGGCGTTGTCGCGGACCGCGCGGACGGTCGCCGGATCGGACAGGCTGCGGCCGGTAAGCGCGGGCGAGAGGCCGCCAAGCTCACGCGCGGCGTCGAGCCCGCCCAATGCCGTGGCGGCCGTACCTGCCGCGCCGCCGCCTTGCTCGCCAAGATAGCGGCTTGCCGCGCCGAAAGAGCGGTTGGCGCCGAAGCTCGACCGCTCGCCAAAATCCCCGAAGCTGGACGAGGACCCGGCGCGCGCCATGGTCCCCGACGCCGATGCCTGCGCTTCGAGCGCGCTGGCATAGCCCTCGCGCGTGCCGAGCGGGGCGGCTGCCGCCGTGCCCTGACCCTGCACACCGAGCGCGCCGCTGGTGAAGGCGGTGAACACATTGCCGCTGAACCGGAACACTGTGAACACGAAGGCGCCGGCGAGACCGGCGGCGGCGGTGCGGAAAGACCCGAAGATGGCGAGCGCCTTCATCGCAGCTGACGGCGCCAGCATCCAGGCATTGGCCGCGACATTGTTCGAACGCATCTCGGCCAGCACGTCGGTCGCCCGGCCAAGGGTCAGCTGGTAGATGCCGGCATCGATGACGCCCCAAAGCGCCACGAACACGAACAGGCCGAGCGCGAAGCTCGCGACCCTGAGGTTGATCGGGGTCAGAATGAACAGCAGCGCCACCGGCATCATGAAGAGCATGATCCCGAACACGGTGGCGCGGATGGTCGGCATCCACTCGTTGGCGGTCGACATGGTGGCAAGCCCGCCGGAGACCACGGCGCGGTTGGCCATGACCCTTGCCGCAGTCGCCGGACTGTCCTCGAACAGCACGTCGCCGACCGTGTTGCCAAGCAGGACGTTGGTCAGGAATTGTTGGAGCGACTGCGGCGCGTCCATCATCATCTGGCCCATCTCGCCGATGTTCGCGCGGCATCGCTGAAGCTGGGCGGCATTGGCGATGTCATAGCCGGTGCGGGTGCAGACCTGCGCGACATAGGTGTCGAACAGTCCGGGCTCGGAGAGCCGCGTCGCAATATGCTCCCAGGCCTCGTTGCAACTCACCGTCGTTCCGGCCTTGTCGGTCGAGGAATAGACAGTGCTGAAGGTGGCTGGCCCCGCCATCGCGGCGAAGGCCGCGGGCAAGTCCGTGGTCGTGCGGAAGAGCTGATCGTCGTCGACGCCATAGGCCGGCGAGACCCGCGCGACCGGATAGCATTGCCGGACATAGTCCTTGATCGTCGCATCGAGGAAGGTGTCGGTCATTGGGCCGCGGGGGGATGCGGCATTGAGGAACAGGTCGAAGCTGTGGCCGCCGGCGCCGAACTCCAGCTTGGCATTCGGATCGGTGGTGTTGTCGTCGATCACCTCGGCGAGCGCGCGCTCCATCATGTTGGTCATGCCCGCGACCAGCACGATGAGGTTGGGAACGTCGCCCACCGGCTGATAGGCGTTGCGGACCCGGTCATAGACATGGACCGTGCCGGTCGTGGCGACGAGACCGACGAACAGCCCAACGCCGATCAGCATCTGGAAGCCGAAGGCGACGAGGCCCATGCCTTGTCCGCGCACGCTGGCGAGCAGGACGCCGAGCGCGATGCCGACCACCGCGACGATCAGCACCAGCGTCTCGTAGCGCGGGTCGCCGAAGATCATCGCCACCAGGCGGAACGCGTCCACCGTCTCGGCAAAGCCGTCATAGGTATGGAAGCTCGTATCGATCGCCATGGCGGGCGTCGCGGCGAAGATAGCGAACAGGGCAAGGAGGCCGCGAACCAGACGGGTCATGACGCTCGGCTCCGGGTCAGCGGTTGCGGTTGGCGGCGGCGCCGGCGGCATCACGCGCGTCGCGATCGCGCTGCCGGACCACTCCGGCATAGTTGGCCGAGAGATTGGCCTGGCTGAGCGCCGCCATATAGGACTGGCGCATCTGCGCGCGCTGGCGCAGCACCTCCTCGCGCAGCCCGCCGAGCTGCTCGATCCCCTTGGCGAGGATACGGGTCTGACAGGCCTTGGCGTTGCCTGCATCACCCGCGCCGGCCGCGTTCACCCCGCGCTCGGCATTGGTGACGGCAAAGTCGATCGACCGGGTGAGGTCGTTCAGCATCTGATAGGCGAGCGTCAGCGCGACCAGTTCGTCGGTGTCGCCGATCACGCTGTCGACGACGCCTTGCCGGACACCCCATTCGAGCAGGCGATAGACCGGCAGCGTGCGGACATTGGCGACGAACTGCTTCTCTTCGGTGGTCAGCGCCGAGCGGGTGCGGATCTTCAGCGCGATCGAGTCCATGCGGGCACGGGCGAGAACGAGCGCGCCCTTGCCGCTGCCATCGACCGCGCAATCGGCGGATGTCGGCGGCACGGCGATCGCGCGCTTTTGCACCTTGCCCGACAGGAAATCATCGACGCTCTCGGTGTCCTGGCGCGGACAGGCGGGAATGGCGGTGAACAGCGGCACCTTATCCGCAGGATCCCAGCGCATATAGACGTCGCCGACCCGGGCACGCATGACGCCTGCCCAGTCCGAGGCGCCGACACGCGCGGCGGCATGGGCGAGCAGCGAGCCGGTCTTGAATATCTCGGTCACTTCGGCGGGGCAGTTCTCCAGCGCGTCGCGCAGATCCTCGGTCGGATTGCCCTGGTTCGCCTGGATCTTCTCGCGGCTGTGCTGATAGCTTTTCGAGAACCCCTCGCGCACCGACTTGTAGCCGGTCATCTCCTCGATGATGCCCGACATGTTGTCGTCGCCCTTGGCGATCTGGACCATGCGGTTGGCGAGCCGGCAGTCGTTGACCTGGATCGAGTTCAGGAAGTTGGTGGCCGCTTCCATCTTCGAGATGATGTTGCCCATTTTTTCATCGAGCGTTTCGAGCAGATATTGAAATGCCACAGCGGGCGCGGCTTGCAGGATGCTCTCGAGCTTCTGGACGAGATAATCGGGATCGAGGAACGACATGCCGCCGAGGAACATGTCGATGCCCCCGCATCCGGCGCGCACCTTGGGCAGGGTCACGCTCATCAGATAGTCGTTATGGACGTCGACGCGGCCCGACATGCCGCCCGCGGTCACATAGCCGCGGGTCTGGTCCTCGAAGCTGCCGGGCGAGGTGTAGGTCACATTGTCGAACCAGCTTTCCGCCCAGCTTTGCGCGGAGGCGGGTGTGGCGGTCGCGGAGATGGCGATCGTGCTGGCGAGCAGGGTCAGACGGGCGCGGAGTTTCGCCATGGCGGGCTTCCTTTTCGAGATGATGCGAAGAACCGGCCCGCCATGCTCAGTTGCCTCGCTTGCTGGGATTGGGACGCGCGGGCGAACCCACGATCCCGGTGAACTTGGACATGCCGCGCACGCCGACCGCGGGCTTGACCCCGGTCAGCATCTTGGCGGCGAGGTAGAGATTGCGCGCGAGATTGGGCGCATGATCGGTGCCGATCGCTATGGGCACGATTCGGTTCGGATCGGACACCGGGCGCACCCAGGCCACCGGATGACCGACCCAGGGCAGGCCCAGCCGCCCGGAACGCAACATGGCTTCCTGGCTGCCGATCGTGCGAATCTGCCAGCCATAGCGGCGGCCGAGCGATCCGAGCTTCGTCCACAGATCGGCACAGGGGATGCAGCCGGGCGCTGTGCTCATCTCGACCAGATAGGCTGGCGCCTGTCCGGTCAGCACCGCCGCGAAATCAGGCGGCCAGTCGCGCGTCACCGGAACGCGGCCGAGCCACTCGCGCATCTCGGCCTCGGTCGCGACCGGATGGATGGCGGCGCGCATCGCCTGCTCGCGCGTGACCGGCTGCGCTGACGCCTCCGGGACCACCGCGATCGATGCGAGCAATGCGAGGGCGGCCCGGCCTGTCATCGCTGCGGATCCAGGCTGGCGCCGACGAGATCGCCGCCGAGGACGCGCGGATCGGTGGCCGACACCGGGCCATTGGCGAGCGCGTCGAAGAACCCATCCTCTTCGCCCGCGCCGGTCATGAACTGTTCGGGCCTTATGTCGCCCGCCAGCAGCCGCACCGCCTGATAGGCCATCTGGATGAGGTTGGGATAGGCTTCAACCCCGCTGGCGATCACCATGCGCTGCTGGCTGTTCCGCCGGATGACCATCGTGGTGGGCGTGACCTCAACCCCGAACCGCTGCGCCAGCTCCGGCTTGCGATCGATGTCCATCAGCGTGACCTGCCAGCCCATCTCTTCCTGGAAGCGCTGAACGATCGGCCATTGCACGCGGCAGTATCCGCACGTCGAGCGCGAGAACATGACGAGGGCAAATTCATTGGCGCGGCCGCGCAGATATTGCCGGCGTACCTGGTCCTTTTGCGCGGAAAGCTGATCGCGGGCCTCGCCAACCATCGGGTTCGCCGACTTGGCGTTGAGTTCGGGATGCTGGAGCATGGCGATCTGCGTCACGCCGGCAAAGGCGCGCGCCTTTCTCCGGGCAAAATCCTGCAAGCGCCAGAAATCCGCGACCGCATCGATTGTGAGCACCGTGGCGGCATAGTCGCGCTGCTGCTCGATCAGCTTGCGGATTTTGGGCGGCGTCCAGCTCGCCAGCTCCGCCATGGGCGGTATCCGGGGCTTCACCAGCGCATCGGGATCGTCAGGCTCTTTGGCGGGTGGCGGCGCCTGATACCACCAATAGCCGGTGCGGGCCTCGTCGCGCTGCTGCGCCTGCGCGGCGGAAGCGACGAGCATCGCAGCCACCGCCAGGCTGGATAGAAGCCGCTTCACAGCAGCTTCTCCATCCGGCGCAAGCGTCCGATCGTGACCGGACCATAATAACGGCTGTCGAACCCGCTGACATGCGAAGACCCGACGAAGATCGTACCAGGCAGAATCTGGCCATTGTCGGGCTGCCAATGATCCAGCGCCTGTCCGTTGTGGCCGTAAGGCTTGCTCACACCGAGCAGACGCTCATTGCAATAATACCAGCCATCCCATTTGCCCGGCGTCATCGAGGGTTTCTCGATCATCGAGATGCGGTCGCCCGGCAGGCACAGCGCATATTTGGTGACGGTCACCGGCTTGGGGCCGGCGAGCGGGTGCGAGAGCGTGAACGACACGAGATCGCCGCGCGCGATCGGCCCCGGCGCTTTACGGATGAGATAAGCCTCGACCGACGGGCTCATCACGATCGTCACCTGGGGCAAGGCCCAGAAGGTCAGGAGACCGATCGGCAGGACGATGCCATAGGCCTTCCAGAGCTGTTCCGGGCGCGGCGGCTGGCCGAGCCCCGAGCTGCCGAGTGCGACCGCCGCTTTGAGCGGCAGCTCCCGCAATTCCGAGCAAACCGCCTTAGCGGCCCTGTAGGCGAGCCTGAGCATCGCTGACCTCCTTCTTGCCGCCGAGGCGGGCATAGTCTTCAAGCAAGCCGGACAGCGCGGCGTCGCCGTAGATGACGTGGGCGGCGCGAGGGCTCTCATCCTCGCGCTCGCAATAGGGCAGCGCCGGATCGCCAGGGATCATGGCGAGCGCGGGAACACGGGCGACGCCGTGCTGGCGGAAGACCAGCGGGTCGACGATGAGCTGGACGTCGCGCATCGCGCAGGCCGGGCCTTCACAGCCCGGATCAAGCCGAAGGATCTCGGCCGAGAGCTTCGCCATCGGCGCGACCTTCGTAAGACCGCCCGGCATGCCCCGGAAGGCGAGGATGCCGCGCGCCTTTTCCAGCTGGGCGGCATAGGTCCGCAGCGTCGTCACCGGCATCGACATGGACACGAACAGCACCGGCACCCAGCCTTGCGACGATGCTGGCTTCCTGACGCCGGCGACCGTGTCCATGTCGGGGGCTTCGAGCCCCAGCGCCTGGCCGAGGCGGCGCGCCATCGCTTCCTGCTCGGCGGCGAGGGCTTCGACCGATTGCCGCTGGGCATTGCGCGCGCGCGTCTCCATCTCGGATGACTGCACCCGCCCGCGCAGGCCATCGAACGCCCGGCGCCGAAGGTCTTCGGGTGGCGTCGGCAGCGCAGCCGGTCCCCGCGCATCGGCATCCTGTTTTCGCGCAGCGGTCGCGTCCTTGAGGCGATCGAGAGCCGCGTCGCCATGCGACGCCGCCTGATCGCGCGCATTGTCCGGTGTTCCGGCCTCCTGCGCGAATGCAGTGGCGTGCAGTAGCATGAGAGCTGTCGCGCCGAGCAGCGGGCGCACGCTATTTCCCGATGACGTCCATATACGCATCGATCTTGTCCTTCATGTCGATCTGGATGTCGGCCTGGGCTCTGGCCTCGATCTCGGAGTAATATTCGGAGAGGTCCATTTTGGAGAAATCGAGCGCCTGGAACTCCTCCGGCGTGAACCCGCGGCAGTAGGGATTTTTGGGCGTGCCCCAGCCGAGCCCGTTGAAGCTCTTGAGCTGCGGGCGGCCCTGTTCCTGGATGATGCGGCCGAGCTTGGTGTTGAAGCAGCAATGGCCCCGCGATTTCTGGACGCAGATGCCGAGGATCTTCGAGGAGCAATAGCTGCCGACCTCGTGGCACATGCCCGAGCCGCGCAGCATGCCGACTTCCATGTCTTGGCTGTCACAGCCGGACAGGAGAAAATCCATCATGAAGTTGATCGCGAGACTGATCGCGATCGAGGTCGGATCGATGCCGACGATGATCGCGTTGGCGCCGGCGCTCGCGGCCTGGCCGGCGGTCGCGCCCGCCTTGAATGCGGTGAACGCCGCCTTCATGCCGGTGAACACGCCCTTGGCGACGGCGATCTTGGTGCCGATCGACGAGATCGAGCCGCCCATGCCGTCCTTGACGATCTTGCCCTTGTCCTTGCAGCAGTTGGAGAAGGTGGTGCGCAGACCCGCAGGGCGGCAGCGCGCCGCGCGCCCGGAGAAGATCTCGATATTGCCGAGGCAAGCGCCGTCGGCATCGACCGCGCCGTCCGCCGGAACGCCGGGATCGTCGGGCACCGGCTCGTCCTCGATCGGCGTTACGGTCAGGTTGGCGCATTGATTGGGCGAGCAGGCGGGGCCGCCATCCTGCGGCAGGCAGGCGAACTGCTCGCCCAGCGGACAGCTATAGGCGCCGTCCTGCTCCTGCACGCACGAGACCTTCTGCAGGGGACATTGATATTGCCCGAGCGAGGTGATCTCGCAGGCGGCGGTCTCGCCCGGATCGTCGGCATCGCCATTGCCGTTGAGGTCTGCGGCGCACATCTGCGTGGCCTGCGCCAGCGCGGGCGCAGCAGGCATCACCATTGACAGGGCGGCAAAAAGCCCGGCGATCAGAGGGATGAAGGTTCGGCGCATCAGCGGGACTCCGAGGTGCAGATCATGTCCGCGCCGCCGAGCCGCACCGTCTGCATCATGACGATCGCCTCGGGGAAATCGTCGAGACAGCCGCAGTCGGACACCAACTCCTCGCCGTCGCCCAACGGGCAGATGTCGGCGCCGGCGCTGCTGCGCGTGCAGCCATGGTAGAACGTGTCCCAGCCTGTGGGCGCGTTCTGGCGTGAGCCGACCACGCCATCGGGCGCGACCCCCGTATTGGCCCTGGGCGCGCGGGTCTTGCAGATCGGCTCGCAGGCGGCGACCGAACCACGGTCGGGAAGCGCGAACGAACGCGATGAGGCTGTATAGCCGCCGTCTTTGGTCTTCACCCGGTCGGCCAGCAGCGTCTCGGTCGAATGGTCGATGATATAGGCGCCACGGCTGAGATCGGGCTGCGGCAGGACGCCGGTGTCGATCGTGCAGCGATAGCGGCGATCACGTTCGAACCAGGGCCGGGAGAGGCTCAGCGAGCAGGCGCCGCTCTCGAACAGGCGGGTCTGCGGGAGCGGCGTCAGGCCGGTGCCGACCCCATTGCGGAAGGTCTGGACACCATCGACAGTTTCGTCATGAAGCTGGCAATTGGCGTCGGCGGCATAGCCGGCGCACAGATCGACGAGCTTCTCGGTGGGATTGCAGCTGAGATCGAGCGTGGCATCGATCCGCGCCGACACTTCGCCTTCGCCGCCGACCGCGACCCGCACCCAGATCTCGTGCGCGCCTTTGGTGAGGAAGGGCTTCAGGTCGAGATTGGGGGTGCCGTACCAGGTCCGCCCGCGCTCGCATTTGCCCGGCGGCAGTCCGGTTCCGGTCCAGCCTCCCGGATCGGCGTGGACGAGCACGCCATCGACGCGGACCTGCACCCAGTCGTCGAACAGGATCTGCGAGAGCCGCGCCGAGACGAGGCGATCGGGATCGCCGACATCGAGCGTCATCCGAAAATCATGGATACGGCAGCTACCGCCGCTCAGGCTGTCGTCGCGCGGCGATCCCAGCAGGAACGCGCGGGTGTCCGGTGTATCGGCATAGGTCGCATAGCCGCCCGAAGTCCGCGCGATGATGCCGTCGGCGGTGACCGCCTCGAGCTTGACCTCGCGCCGGATCGTGCAGGCGCGAATCTGTTCCGCCTTGCCCATGCCGGCGGGCGAGCCCTTGAGCGCCTGGAACACGCTGTTGCCGGCCGCGAGCGATGCGGCATCGCCCTGGATCTGGGTGGGATTGGCGCGATAGACCGTCTGGGCGAGCGATGGATTGGCGGCGCAGGCGGTCGACTGCGCGCCGGTATAGCGAATGATCGGCCCGTCGATCGCCGCCTGTGCGACGCCGATACGCGGATCGGCGCTGGTCAGCGCACCAACCACGCCGCCGCCGATATCCTTCAGCGTCGCGGCCATATTGCCCCAGACCAGATTGCTGCCGCAGCTGTTGTTGACGCAATAGCAGCCGGCGAGCGCGGTCAGGTCGACTTCGCTCAGCTTCAGTTCGCCCGCGGCCGAGACATCCCATCTATAGCTGCGGCACTGGTTCCAGGTGCCGGGCTGGCAGGCGATCACGCCATTGGCGCAGATACCCGACACCGGCATCGGCAGGGTGAGCGTCTGGTCGAACGAACCGTTGAGATCCTTGTCGCGGCTGATGCGCAGGGTGGTGATGTCGCCCGTGGATCCCGGCTGCGCGAGGATTTCGAGCAGCGTAGAGGTGGTCTGGCAGGCGAGCGTCGGGTTGAAGCTCTTGGTCCCGTCGACGGTGGTGATCGCCTCGCCGGCGAGGCCGGGCGTTACATAATTCTTCTGGATCGCCTCGCTGTCGGCGCTCTTCTCGCGCGCGGCCTGCGCGGCGGCACGCGCGCGTTCGTCCATGCTCTGGGCATGGGCTGAGATCGGCATCGCAAGCGCGGTGGCCATCAAGGCAAGAGCGCGCACGTTCATTGCGGGCGCTCCCGCGCGGCGCGCGACCCATAGGCGAAGCGAAGCAGGTCTCCCGCCCGGAGCGAGGGCGATCCGGGCGAGAGTATCCGATAGACAGCCTGGCCTTCGAAGGTGGTCAGCACGGCCGCGACCGGGGCGGCGGTGAGAGGGGAGCCCGCCGGTCCGGCCTGGGGGAGACTACCCAACAGGGGACTGGCGGCCGTGCTGACCGGGGGTGGAGCGGCGGCGCAGGGGGCTGTCACCGCCGCTCCCGCCGCGCGCAGGGCCGCATCGTCAAGCGGTCCTTGGCGGACGGACCAGCTCGGTTCAGGGGTTTGCGCGCAGCGTGGGGGAAGCGATCGGCTCATGGGGTGGAAACCCCCGCGCAGCAGATCGCTTTTTCGAAGAGCATGAATTGGGCATTGTCTTTGCCGGGGGCGTGCTTGCCGCTCGTCCACAGCGCGCCAGGACGCCCGATATTGACGCATTTGCCGCCCTTCACGGGCTCCATGATCTGGAGCTTGTAGCGGCTCTTGGTCCAGATCGGCTGAGCTTTCAGCGAACAGCCGTCTTCGGAATGGATGGTGAGCAAACCCAGGCGCCCCATCATGAAGGTGGTGCGCGCGGCAAGTCCGGCCCAGGCCTCGACCCGATCACCCATATGGATGTCGCCGGCGATCGGGTAGGTCGAACCCCAGCTTCCCATGCACCAGAACAGGGGATCGATCGTCTTGCCGGCAGCCGCCGCCGCGCTGTCGGCCATGCAGGCAAGGCCGGCTGCGGGGTTGCCGAACAATATGCCCTCGGGCTGGATGATCGCGCCGAGCGTGCCCGACTGCCAGGTCGGCAGCACCTCGGTGATCATCGCGACGTCAAAGCCCTCATCCTCGATGCAGGGCAGGTCCGTGAACATGTCGAGCATCTTCCAGACCGGCGAGATGTAGTAATGCGCCTGCGCGAAGAGCTTGGTGGTGTTGGTGCCGTCCGAGATTGACGACTGGCTGCCCTGGAGCTTGCCGCCGGTCGGCAGCAGATCGACGCCGAGCGCCATCATGCAGCCGGGTTCGGTCACCACATCGACCATGCGATTGGGCGACCAGAAGCTGACTTTCACCCCGAACCAGAAGGTCGCGCCCTTGCGGCAGGCGCAAAGCGGCTTGGAGGCCGACTGCGCATCGAGCGCCTTGTCGAGCTTGTCGAAGCTGCCGACGCGCACGCCGCCGATGGTGATCGGAAAGATGCAGTTCCACCGCACCTTGGTGATGGGATTGAAGATCGTGCCGGCCTCGCATTTTGAGGCATGGGCCGGTGTTGCCGGGGCCAGCAGCGCGAGGACGATTGCGGCGGCGCCTGCACGCAGCGCGGAGGTGATGCGGGTCATGGCTTGCTGCCTCCCTTGCGCTCGAGGCGGACTTCGGTGAGTTCGAGTTTCTGTCCGGCCTGGCGGACGATGACGGGGGCAACGGTGAGACCGAGGCGCTCTTTTACCCGCTCTTCGAGGATGAAGAGGGCACGGCCGTGCTTCTCGCCGAGCGAGAGGGCGTCATCCCGGCTATCGCCGCCGCCGGTCAGGAGAATCCAGTCGGTGAGCGCGGCCGTCTTGAGCGCCCAGCCGAGATCGCGCGGATGGACGATGACGAGGCGCTGGGGCAGCGACACATAGGTCAGCGGGTTGAAAGTGAAGCCCTTGGGATAGAGCAGCTTGCCGTCAGGCAAACGGATTTCCTGATCGAGCGTGTAGAAGGGAACGACGCTGCGCACCCGGTCTTTCTGGGCGATGCCGAGCGTGGCGCCCTTGAGCGCGCTCCAACCCGAGCGCGGACCGAAGCGCGGGGCGATGGTGGCGGGCTGCTTTGCGACCGCGGCCTCGATCTCGGCCATCGCATCGGGCTCCGCGATCGGCCAGGTGCGCCCGATGGTCGAGGTCTCGGCCCGCGCCGATCCCGCGAGGATCAGGGCGCCGACGATCATCGCGCTGATCAGCGCCGACTGGATCGCGACGACATGCCAACCCTGCGGGAATCCGTTATCGTCCACGGCGGCGCTCCCTCCAGCTTGGCGGCGGATTGCGGCTCTCGCCCCAGACGGCGCAGCACAGCCCGGTCGTGCCGATCAGCAGCGCCAACCAGATGAGCGGGCGCGTGCCGTCGAGGTCGGCGCCCGACCAGATGAGCAGGAACGCCTGCACAAGCAGGATCAGATGCGTGCCGACCAGTAGACGGATCGACGACTGGCAGGGCGCGGCCGAGAAGATGCCGTTCATCGCCGCCTCCGCATGGGAAGCATGTCGCAGCGCGAGCGGTGCGAGAGGAGCCAGTTCGTGACCTTCGGCCCGAGCGTTGCGAAGGCCAGCACGAACGGTCCGCCGGTGAGCCCCGCAAAAGCGATGACCCCGGCGATGAACTCGAACCGGGCGATCTCGGTGATGCCGGCACGGGCGAGCCCGACATAGGCGGCAGTGCCGATCAGCGGACCGGCCAGGGTCAGGAGCATCCTGTCGATCCGCCAGCGAGCGTGTTCGCCGGCCTGGATATATTCGTACTCATCGCGCGCTCGTGAGAGCATCCTGACCCGGCGGATCAGGGTGCGGTTGGCCCGAACCAGATAGTCGTGAAGGCTTTCGTCCGGCTCGCGCGGAACCTCGGTGAGATGTGCGTCGGACTTGTAGGTGAACGGCTCCAGCCTCATGATTTCCTCCTGAGCTTTGCGAGAAGGCGGCTTGCGGCGCCCGTGAGCCCGATCAGCATCAGGCCGGTCAGGAAGCAGCCGATCCCAACGGTGGCCGCGCCGGTCAGCGTCTTCGACATCGGCAGGTCGAGCGCGATGCCGGCGGCGAGCACCAGCGAGGCGATCATCACCGATTCAATGATGACGAGACGGAAGCGCCATTGGATCGCCTGAACCTCGGCCCGCTCGGCGACGCGCGCCTCGATGATCCGTTCGAGTTCATCGTCCGGGCTCAGTTCGAGCGTCATCTGGGCGGCGTCGGGCTTGCGTGTTCGCATCACAGCCTCCCGTCCGAACCGGTCGGCGCCAGGATCTCGGCGGGATCGACCCCGGCGAGTTCGCAGACCGCTTCGAGTGGCGAGCGCCCCTTGCGGACCAGCGCCTCGAACGCAGCGACCTCGTCCGGCGCCGACGTGTTGATCCAGTAGCTGAACGGATCGACGACAAGCCGGGCGATTCCGAGACCCAACGGGCTGTCGATGAAGACTTCGGAATAGTTCGGCTTGTTGTTGCGGACCGATTTCAGGAGGTCGAGGACGAACCCCGAATAGTCGAGGATCTTGTTCTCGACGGCCTTGTCGTAGGTCGAGCCCTGGAGCAGGAACCGCGTCGCGGCATTTTCGAGGATGACCTGGCCGGTGCCGCCGAACAGCATGAGGTCGTTCATCGATTGCAGCACGATACCGAAGCTGCCGCGATATTTGCGCGCCCGGCGATAGCCCTGGCTGAACGCCTCGGCGAGACGCGACAGATCCTGCCCATCGCTGCGGGTCATGAACTGCGCGGCCTCATCGCACAGGACGAAGCGCGGACGGTCGCGCGCGGAGAGATAGAGTTCCTGCGTCACCGCGTTGACGACGACCATGATGACCACATTGAAAAGGTCGGGCATGGCCTTGAGGCGCTCGAGTTCGAGCACCACGAACTCGTCGCTCGAAATGTCGAAGGTCGATGGGCCGTTGAAATAGTGCCCGTAAGCGCCGTCCGACCCGAAATCCCGCAAGTTGAACGCCAGCTCGCGCGCGGTGGGCACGAGATGGTCCACCCGGTCGAGGTCTGAGGCGGTGTTCGCGGGATAGGCGCCGAGCCACTCCCGCACGGCATCGATGCCGGCTTCGGCGCGGCCGCTGTCGATCGCCCATTGCACCGCCGACTTCAGCAGGTTCCATTCCGACGTGGTGACCGGCTTCCGGGTGGCGGCATTTGCCATTTCCGCGACGATGGCGACGGCCATCGAGATGGCGGATTCCCGGTCATCACCGTCCATGGCGAGTCCGAGATCGAACGGGTTGAGCACGAGATGCTCTTCGCCGAGATCGATATAGCGACCCGAACAGAGCGTGCAGAGCTTCCTATAGCTGCCGCCGATATCGATGATGCGGATCAGTGCGTTCTGCGCGAAATATTGCTGGCACAGATTGTTGAGCAGGAAGCTCTTGCCCGCGCCAGACTCCGCCGAGACGACGAAATTGTAATTGTTGATCCGGGGATCGAAGAGGTCGAGCGTGACGAGCTGCCCTTTGCGCCCGGTGTAGAGCAGCGCCGGTCGGCCGCCGCCCCGAAAATCGGTCTGGATAGGCGACATCAGCACGGCGGCGCGTGCCGGCAGGCGAAAGTCGCGCTGGAGCATGCGGATCGTGCGCTTGTCGGGGTAGAGGCCAAACGGCAGGCTGGCCGCGAGCAGGATCGGATTGAGGTAGCTTTCCTCCTGCACCATCCAGGGCAGCGGCTCGCTCTCCCACAGCCGCTTCGCGCGCGCGGCCATCTCGCGGGCCTGATGGCGGTCGCTCCCGAACACCCACAGGGTCGGGATCACCGAGACGAAACGGCTGTTACCGATCTCGTCGAGGATCCATCCGATCTCCTCGATCTGCTTGCCGACCTCGACCGCGAAACTTCCCGCCGCCTTCTGTGCCGACAGGATCTGCGCGCGCTTGTGAATCTCGAACGCCGAATGGTCGAACAACACATTCAGCGTGAACAGGAATGGCCCGCCGATCTGGTCGCTGTCCTCGCTGCTGCCGCGCATGCCGCCGGTCAGGCGATTGGCGCGCTCGGCCGTGATCCGGCGCGGCGGCGACTTGGGCGTCAGGCAGCGGGCGACCTGGTCGCCGAGGAACACTTCCGCTCCCTCGAATGCAAAAGCCGGACCGGCGTCGATGATCTGCTTGCGGATCGCCAGCGCACGGGTTGCATCGCCTTGCGAGAAAACGCCTGGCGCATGATCGAACACCCCGTTGAAGATACGGCGGTAGAAGGACACCAGTTCCTGCGGCGGGAGCTTGCGGATGCCGAGCTTGGCCAGTTGCTCCTCGATCTGGCGCTTCAAATCGCTGTCCATCGGCGCGCGCGTCTTCACCGACAGGAAGGTGCGAAAGTCGCGGACCGGAATGCCGTGAAGGGCTTTGAGGCCGCCGGTTCCGGCACGAAGATAGTCGAAGGTCCGCCGCGCAGAGACCTGGATCAGCGGATCAGGCCGGGTCTTGAGGTCGAGATAGGCATCGAGCGCATCGTCGATGAGCGGATCGGCGAAACTGTGAAGCTGGAGCACCGTCCCTTCGGGAAAATGCACATTGAGCAGGCCGAGCAGCGCTTCATGGACATGCGCGAACATATAAGCCGAGGGGACCAGCTCCCAGGCATAGCCCCAGCCATCGTCGATGCAGAGGAAGGCTTCCTCCTCCTCGACCCAGGCGACGAGCGGCAGGAAATCCGAGAAGCTGTCGCGCGAGACGCTCTGGCGCAGCCGCGCCAGCGTCATGCCATCGCGCTGATCGACCAGCGCGCTCATGGCTGCTCGCCTTCGCCGGCGGTGCGCTCGCGGACCTGTTCGAGGATCGGCACGCGCGTGCTCGACGATTGCGGGGCGACCAGATAGTCGCCGACCACCCATTGCGGGCGCTCGAGGATCGAGAACACATAGCGCTGCATGTAGAGCCGGTCGGGCCGGTGCTGGTCGGCATAGGGCAGGATCAGCGTGCGGATCGTGCGTGCGGGCTTCAGCATCGGCGTGACCGGCTGGTCGATCAGTCCCTGAAGCTCGCGATAGACGCTCTCCCGGTATCCGGCATAGGCTTGGGGATCATTGCGGCTCCGGCCGCCGGTCCGCGTGCCGCCGCGCTCGCGCAGCATGGCCTTATCGCGGGTGACGGCAGGGTCCGACTTCGACGTCGCGCCTGCCACCGCGTCGGCATAGGCCTTCTCCGGGTGGATGCACTGGCCATGGTCGTCATTCTTGCAGGAGAATTTCTCGCTATAAGGCGACATGATTGAGCCGAGCGTCGCGCAGCCGCCCAGGGCGGACAGCGCGGGGAGGAAGAGGACGAGGGCGGCGGCGCGTGTGGCGCACCGGCGTTGCGCTTGGGGCATGGGACTGGCTCCCTGGATGTGAGGGCGCGCGCGCATCAGAACTTCGCGCCCGCGGTTGGCTTGATTTCGAGGGTCACGCCCTCCTGGATCACGACGACCACGTCCTTGGCCGCGCCGACCTCGACGATCGGGCCGGCCTGGCGGGCTAGGTCGAGATAGAAGTCGGTAAGCTTCTCCGACGAGCGCGACAGGCCGCCGGCAATGCCGGCCTTTGCAGCATCGCCCGCATCGAAGCTGCGCACCGATCCCAGCGCCGAGGTCGAGACATCGCCGACCGTGTTTTCGACGGTATCGGCGATGCCGGTGATGGTGCCGGCGATGAAGGCGCGGGCAAGCGCAGCACCGGCACGGGTGACGACCTTGCCGGACAGACCCTTCTTGCCGTCGGTATCGACGAAGAAGCCCTTGATTGGCTGATCGACCACCGAGCGTTCGTCGAAGTCGACGCAGGACAGCGAGACGAGCTGGATTTCCACCCGCTCCTTGGCGAGGCTCCCGGTCGCGTTGCCGATGACGAAGCAGCCGGCAAGGTTCGCCTTGACGTCATTGGGGAGCACGGCGGGCGCCTGGACGCGCGCGATCAGCGGCTCCGGGTTGCTGGTCGCGTCCCGGCTCGCCAGCGCGTCGATCCCCGTCAGCAGCCGCGCCTTCATGAAACCAGGCGGCAAATAGATCGTCCGGGTCTTTTTTTTAGCGCCAGCCGCCCCGTCGGCGGCCGCGACCGGACTGGTCGCGGCGCCGATCGCGCCCACCGTCTTCTCGACCGGCGGGGCCGGCGGCGCAGGAGGCGCAGAGGGAATAGCCGGCGGCGCCGTCATCGACGGATCGAGATCGCTCGTATCCGGCGGTTCGGGGAAAGCCGGCGCTTCGCCGGGCAGCGCCTGGGGCAGATCGGAGCCCGGCGCGCCTGCGGCGCCCGGTCCGATGCGGCCTTCCTCGATCGCGGTGACGCGATCGCCCAGCAGGCCTTGGCCGTCGAGAATCTTCTTGAGATCCCCGCGCAGCTTCACTTCCAGGCTGTCGCCGCGCAGTCCCGCGCCCATATCGAGTTTCGACGAGGCCGGCGCGCCGGTGTCCTGCGGCGCGTCGCCGCTCGCGAAATAGAGCCCTGCGCCGAGCAGACCGACGATGCCGGCGACGCCCAGTTGTTTGAGGCGAAGCTGCTGGCGCGAACTGAACGACGCCCAGCGGACCCGCATGTCGAGCAGGGCCGGACCACGTTCGGGCGTTTGCCTGTCGGCGCGGGCCTGCGCGGCAAGATGCTCGCTATAGCTGGTCGGCGCGCCGGTGTCGGCGGGTTCGTCGGCCGGCGTCATTGCACCGCTCCCCGGCGAATGACGATCAGCCGTGCCGCTTCGCCCGGTTTGAGGACGGTGCGATCGAGCGTGACCGCGAAGATGTTGACACCGAGGTCGGGCACGAGGAAGCTACGTTCATCGAGCGTGACCTCGGCGATCGCGGTCACCAGATATTCCGATGCCGACAGGCCGGAGCCTTCGATCTCGACGCGCCGCCGCTCGTCGATCTCGGCTTCCGCCAGACTGGCGAGGCGAAGACGATCCGCGCGGGGTGCGACAGAGGTGAAGCTGGCCGGAATACGGTCTTGCAGCATCGACAGCGTGATCGAGACCGCGCGCTCTTCCTCGACCAGCGGTCCGAGCAGCTCTTCGTTGGCGCGTGCCCGCTGGGTCGCGCCGGCCTGAAGCGTCACCGTCTGCGCCGGGATATCCGACGGCTCGGCATAGAGCGCATAGACCGCGCCGTTGCAGGTGATGAAGAACTCGGAGGGGACCGTCACGAACGAGCGTGTCACCGCGCCGGCATCATCGACCTCGCGGACGAGGAACTTGATCCAGGCGTTCGAACCGGCGCGCTCGACGGCGATCGCCTTCTCGGCCGAGAATTTGATGTCCTCGATCTCACCGCCCGCGCAGATGACATGGTTGATGTCGCGGTTGGACAGACGGATCGTGCTGGTCTGGTCGGGCAGCGCGACGATCGTCTGCGCCGCCGCAGGAAGCGGCGCGAGCACGAGGCCGAGCGCCAGCAACCGCTTAACGGGGATTGGCATCGAAATTTTCCTCGGAAAGGGCGATCAGCCAGAAGCGGCCATTGTCTACGCGAAAGCGAATCCGCAGATTGCCCCGGAACTTGCGGATCACGCCGCCGATCACCCGGACCTTCTCGACCGGCACGAGGATTTCGCGATCGGTCCAGGTCACCGGCTGATCGGGGCGGATATAGGTCGCGATCGATAGCGTCGGATTGTCGGCCAGCTCGTCGAGCAGCCGGTTGAGACTGTCGCGCAGGCTGTTGTAGGCCGATGGATGGGTGATGCTCAGCAGTTCCTGGAACTGCCGATCCGCTGAATAGGCGGAATAGGTGCCGGACAGCGATACGATGTTGCGCGTGATCGTGCGCAGATAGGCCTCGGACGGTTTGCTGCCGGTCACATAGAGATCACCGCCCGCGCCGAAGGGCACGACCACCGTACGCGTGTTCTGGTTCGACGTGTAGATCAGAGTGCCGAGCACCGCGGTGATGCCGAACAGGCCGGCGACCGCGACCTTGAGCAGCCGGTTCTCCTCGAACAGGTTGCTCGACCCTTGCAGGTAGCGATGGATACCGTAGCTCGCTGGCTTGCCGGCCAGGAGATCGTCGGTCCTGCGGGAGGATCGTCGGAACATCGCGGGCCTCACTCGAAAAAGCGGGTCTGCGTCGGACCCGGATAGTTGCGGAACGCGACAAGGCCCCAGCGCCAGGCCAGGTGCGGGATGAACCCGCGCGGCTTGGTGCGCAGCCAGGGCACGAAAAGGAGAAGACCCGCGATGAGCGCCCAACCGAGCATCCCGCCGACGATGACCGCGACGAAGATGACCGTGATCACCAGCACGAACTCGTCCGAGCCAAACCACAGGATCTGGACCGGCTTGTGCAGATATTGGGGTAGTCGCTCGTCCACGAGCCTTCTCCTCTTGCTTCAGGACCGTCCAGAGAAGCCGGTTGACTATCTGGATGGCTTACCGGGGCGCCTGCGCGCCCAGGTCCGGGGGTGTCCGCGCGCGCCCGTTCCGGCGCGCGCGGACGGGGGGCTCAGATGACCATTCCAAAGGTCTGGAGGATGGTGTCGGACTTGATGAGGCAGACGGCCGCGACGATGGTGGGGATGCCCACCATGACGTTGGAGAACAGCCGCGACACGCCGAAGAGGAAGGCCGCGACGCCGCCGACGAACCCCAGCGGTCCCTTCACGCCCTTGTTCACGACGATGTCGTAGATGTCGTAGCCAAGGTCGCCGGTCGTCGGGGCGGTGAACGCGTGGGCGCCACCGCTGACAAGGGCGAAGGCAGCCAAAGGGATGCCGACATTGGCGACCGAGACGACCCGGTTGCCGATCTTTCTGATCATGGACTTGCTCCGTGCACTATGGGCCGTCCGGGTCACTGCCTGCCGGCATCGATCGTGATCGCTGTCGGCCGGCGGCATGACTGGACGGCCCGATTGGGCCATGGCCGCCGGCATTCCGGTCCGCCGGGCGACGCGCCGAAGCGCGCTGCCGCAGGCGACCGCCAAGAATTGGGTTGGAGGATTGTCAGCGCGGCGCATCGGTTTGCGCCTTGGCCTTCGCACTCAGAAACTCTTCGAGCTCGGCCTGCTGGAACCCGGAGATCAGCTTTCCATCGGCGATAATGGTCGGGGTGCCGCTGACCCCGATCTTGCTAACGACCTCGGCATCGGCCTTGACCCTGGCTGCACCGGTCGCGCATTTGCGCAGATCGGCAGGCGCCGCTCCGGCGTAGATCGCCTTGAAGGCCTGCGCCTTGTCGGGCGAGCAATGAATATGCTCGGCCTTTGCCGCAGCTTCGGGGTGGATGCCCGAGACGAAGAAGATCAGACGGCGGACAGGTCTGCCCTCCGCTTCTTTCGCGGCCCAGAAGCGGTCGAGCGCGCGGCAATACGGGCAATCGGGATCGGTGAACTCGATGACGGTCGGCGCATCGACGGGGCCGAGTGCGAGCGCCTTACTGGTATCGATGCCTGAGAGCTTGCGCCGGGCAGCGGCGTCCTGCGCCAGCGCGGTGACGTTGAGGCCGTTGCGGTCATAAACGGCCGCGAACAGGATATGCTCGCTGTCCGGGGCATAATAGACGATCCGTCCGCCCGCGCTCGCCTGGTAGATCGGCCCCTTCACCGGAGACGGCCCGAAATCCTCGAACTGGAGGTTGGTGAAGGTCTGCTGGAGCTGCGCCTGCGCTTCTTCCGCAGCCTTGTTGAACGACGGCTCCGATTGCGCCTGAGCGAGAGCGGGAAGTGCCGCGCCAAGCGCGAGCGCCGCACACAGATTGACGATGCGGCTATTTCGCATGGCGCGTGTCCTTGTCGTTGAAGCGGTCAACCTTGATCACGGCCAGATCGAGGAGGACATTGGCGCCAATCCGGACAGGAGCCGGCCGCTTTGCGGTTTGCGCGGAACAGGTCGAAGCGCAGGTGCAGATCGCAAACCCCGCCGCCGTCTCCCTGATGATGCTCGGTTCGGCCCCTGCGCTACTGGTGAGCGTGTGCGCCATGCCCGGTGAGCCTGTAAGGCACACCAAGGCAGCAGCGATCGCGCCGATAATCGGCTTCGTCATACATGACTCCCCGTTCGGCGCCGTGGGCGCCGGCTAATTTGAAGATGCGATTACGAATGGCTGGCGATTCTGCCCGGCCTTCCGAGATCGCCCAGTGCATGAAAGGCAATCGGCGGCCATGCAACAGCAACAGGAAATGATCTGCCGATCGTTCGGAAATAACTACTTTGATGCGAAATCAATCCGAAATGGTTGATTCGACTCTGTTCAGGATTAAATTCAGATAATCGGCATTTTGAATCCGAATGCCCGCTTTCACGCATTATATCTACGCCAATGGATTTAGGTTCATATCCCGCGCTAGATCTGCATTTATAGATACATTCGGAACTTCACTTATTGCGAATTGTGCAGCATCTACAATTGCTGCCTCTCCACCCAGTTCGATACGCTGTCGGCACGTCCCTAATGGCGACGTGCTTTCATCAGCTGGGAGATCGAGATGGTACGATCGCAGCGCCTTGCCGAAGCCGACCTCTCGGGCCTGCGTTCGGTGAAAAAAGCTTCGGGCGAGCGGATTCGCGATGAGCGCCGTCGGCGCGGGATCAAGCAGGGAGAACTCGCCGACGAGATGGGCGTCAGTTCGCGGTGGCTGCGCGAGATAGAGGCTGGCAATCCGGGCACCAAACTCGATGACCACCTTAACGCTACGATCCGGCTGGGCCTGTCGGCCGGCCATATCGTGCTACCGATTCTGTTCATCACGCAAAGAATGTCCGTGCCCCACACGCTGCTGCATACCGATCTACGCGCGCTGGAACGTGCGTGTGTCGATCTGATCGCCGAGGCGGCGATCAAGTCCGTGACCGGGGAACTGCGGCCGAGCTGGTGGACGGACTCCTGAAATGCGGAATCTCAGTGCCGCACATGAGGATTATGTGGTGGATCGGAAGCGAGCGTCTCCGCCAGTATATTATGGCTTCCTGACTGTCCGTTGCGAGCCTCATAATCTTCGAGGCGATATGAAAAGACCAAGAACCCGCGGGCGCGGTCACTCTTCCGAGCACGTATTCAGCGCGGTCTCGCACCGCGATCACTCGACCGCGTCATCGGTAGGCTAGTCATGACGAAGTCAGAATCGTCCGCCGCTGAAAGCTCTCGCGTTCGATCGAGCGCAATCGAGCCGCTGACCGTGCGGATATCCACCGCCGTGCAACTCACGGGTATAAGTCGATCCCGCCTCTACGAATTGATCCAGTCGGGCGACCTCGAGACCGTAAAGGTCGGTCGCACCACGCTCATTCCATATAAGAGTCTGAAAGCGCTGACCGGCGTCTAGCGCGATGTCTGCTTGCCACGCCGGAAGGCCGGATGAAGTATCTTTGCGCCATCCCGAAGCTGATCGAGATAGTCTGACCAGTGCTGCATCATGCGCACGCGTTCATCCCAATACTCGCCACGGGTGTAGGCACGCCTCACCGCATTGCTCTCGGCATGTGCGAGTTGACGCTCGATGGCATCGGGATTCCATTGCCCCATCTCGTTGAGCAAGGTGCTGGCCATTGCCCGAAAGCCATGCCCCGTCATCTCGTCCTTGGCATAGCCAAGGCGGCGCAGAGCAGCGTTGATCGTATTTTCCGACATCGGCCTCGTTCCCGAGCGCAGTGAAGGGAACAGGTAGGGGCTGAACTCGACGTCGGTCTCAAGTGACTCGATGATCGCAAGTGCTTGGCGCGACAACGGGACAGAATGGATCTTCCGCATCTTCGTTTTGTGAGCCGGGATCGTCCACACGGCAGCATCGAAATCGAACTCGCTCCATTCCGCGAACCGCAATTCTCCGGGCCGAACGAAGACGTGGGGCAGGAGCCGAAGCGCGGTCCTGGTGAGCACATGGCCGTCGAATGCCTCAACCGCGCGGAGCAACGCGCCAACGGCATCTGGCTTGAGGACAGCCGCCCGGTGCGTAACCTTGTGGAGGACAAGCGCGCCACGCAGATCCGCCGACACGTCACGTTCGGCGCGCGACGTTGCAATCGCGTAGCGGAAAATCTGGCCGCAGGTGCCTCTTAGCCGCTGCGCCGTGTCATAACGCCCCTTGGCTTCGATCTTCCGCAGCGCCAGCAGTAGTTCTGGCGCTGCGATGTCCGCAATCGGTCGCTTCGCGAGCGACGGGCGAATCTGGTTGATCAGCCATCGGTTCTTCTTGAGCGTGACCTCGGATATGCCGTCCTTTGCGGACTTCTCCAGCCATTCATCGGCAACCGCCCCGAAGGTGCAAGCGGCTGCAATGCTAGCGGCGATCTTGTCGAGCCGGGCCTGCTGTGCGGGGTCGGTTCCCTTGGCAAGAAGCCGCCGGGCTTCATCGCGACGCTCGCGTGCGTCGGCGAGGCTAACCTCGGGATATACACCAAAGGCGAGCGTCTTTTGCTTGCCGTCAAATCGGTAGGCCATCCGCCAGTAGCGATGACCGGCGGGTGAAATGAGCAGGAACAGGCCCCCGCCGTCGCTCAGTTTGTAGGACTTCTCGGCGGGCTTGGCGTTTTTAACGGCTACAGCGGACAGGGCCATTTGTTGGTATCTCCTTCCGGAGGCCCCCAGGGATACCAACAAATATACCCACTTTTTGTTGGTATGCCCCCGGATCAAGCCGGACCGGCAGGGATTTTATACCACACAAAACCCTTGAAAAACAGCCATTTTCTGGACGAATCTGGACTGTGCTGGAAGGGTAGGTGGAGGCCCGAGCCGGAATCGAACCGGCGTAAACGGATTTGCAGTCCGGTGCGTCACCACTCCGCCATCGGGCCTCTCGTCGCGTGGCCGGTTGGGGCCACGGGTGGGAGAAGGGCGGTTAGACGAGAGCCGCCCCCTCTGCAAGGGTTTTCCGAATGCTTATGCCTCGGGCATGGCCCGTCCCTTAAAGCCTTGGGCGATCACGTACCATTCGGAGGAATCCTTGCGGCTGGCCGGCGGCTTGGCGTGCTTCACCGTGGTGAAGTTGCGCTTGAGGATCGTCAGCAGTTCCTTGTCCGTGCCGCCGGCAAAGACCTTGGCGACGAAGGCGCCGCCCGGGGCGAGCGTGGTGATGGCGAAATCCACCGCGGTCTCGACCAGGCCCATCGTGCGCAGGTGGTCGGTCTGCTTGTGGCCGACGGTGTTGGCCGCCATGTCCGACAGGACGAGGTCGGGCGGCCCGTCGAGCGCTCCCTCGAGCGCGGCGGGCGCTTCGTCGGACATGAAGTCCATCTCGAAGATCGTCACGCCCTCGATGGGCTCGGTGGGCAGGAGATCGATGCCGACCACGCGCGCGGACGGGGCCTTCTTGCGCACCACCTGGCTCCAGCCGCCCGGCGCGATGCCGAGGTCGACGACGCGCTGGGCGCCGCGCAGCAGGGTGAACTTCTCGTCCAGCTCGATCAGCTTGAAGGCGGCGCGGCTGCGCCAGCCCTCGGCCCGCGCCTGCTTGACGTAAGGGTCGTTGATCTGCCGCGAAAGCCAGCGTGCTGAGGAGGCGGTGCGCTTCTTGGCGGTCTTCAGCCGCTCGTGCGGGTCTTTGCCGGATCGGCTCATCGGGAGTTTCCACTGTTTAGCTGGCGCAAGGCCTCGCGGCTGCGCACGGCATCGCCGCCCGTCGCCATGAGGCTGCGCAGGATGCCTTCGCGAATGCCGCGATCGGCGATGCCCAGCCGGTCGGCGGGCCAGATGTCGAAGATCGTCTCGAGGATGGCGCAGCCCGCCACGACGAGGTCCGAGCGCTCGCGCCCGATGCAGGGCACGCCGACGCGCTCCGCCGGCGACAGATGCGCGAGCCGCTGGCTGATCGCGCGCATGTCGGCCGTGGGCACGATCAGGCCGTCGACCGCGCGCCGGTCGTATTGCGGCAGGCCGAGATGCAGGCTGGCGAGCGTCGTCACCGTGCCGCTGGTACCGAGCAGGCGGATCGCCCCCTGCTCGATCGCGCGCGCGCGGATTTCGGCGATGCGCGCCACGAACGGGGCAAAGCCGCGCGCGACACGGGCGCGCATCTCGGCATAGCCGGCGGCGCGCGCCTCGGGACTGTCGGCGATCGGGCCGACGCCTTCGGTCAGCGAGACGACGCCCCACGGCACGCTCTGCCAATCGAGGATGCGCGGCACCGGATCGGCGGGATCGACCAGCACCATCTCGGTCGAGCCACCGCCGATGTCGAAGATCATCGCCGGCCCATCGCCCCGCTCGAGCAGGATGTGGCAGCCCAGCACGGCGAGGCGCGCCTCTTCCTGCGCGGTGATTATATTCAGGCGGATGCCGGTTTCGCGATAAACCCGCTCGATGAACTCGGCGCCGTTGCTGGCGCGGCGGCAAGCCTCGGTCGCGACCGAGCGCGCGAGGTGGACGTTGCGCTTCTTAAGCTTCTCGGCACAGACATGCAGCGCCGCGAGCGCTCGGTCCATCGCCGCGTCGGACAGGCGGCCGGACTGCGCCAGCCCCTCGCCCAGCCGCACCACGCGACTGAACGCGTCGATCACCACGAAATGCGCGCCCGACGGCCGCGCGATCAGCAGACGGCAGTTGTTGGTGCCGAGGTCGATCGCGGCATAGGCCTGGCGGTGGAACGGCACCGGCCGCTGCCACATGCCCCGCCCGCTGCACTCTGCGGCCGAGCCGGGGGAAAAGACGTCGGCGATGTCCACTGGATCGAGGCCGGGCGCAATGCCACCGTGGGCGCCACCGTACGCACCATTATCAAGGCCGCTGTCCACTGCGGGAACGGGAGAGGGGGTCGCGACGCCCGGCGCGCCCTGCGTGCTGCGGCCTTCGCCGCGCGGCGATGCGGCCGAACGGGCGCTGCGCGATGGGGCGCCCTGTGTCAGGGAAGAGTGCGTCCGGGAAGAGGATGTGCCGGCTGACGGTGCGGGCGACTGCGTTCCATCGGCGCCGGGCGGCGCACCGGCCGATCGCCTGCGCTGCCTGTGCCGTCCGCCGGATCGCGGCCCTCGCCCCTTGGCCGGCGGATTGGGGTCCGCCATATTCTCAATTCGCTTATGTTTTCCTGCCGGCCTTGCCGCCGGATAGGTACTTGGCCGTCACCGTAGCGTCATGCCGCCCGCCCGGCAAGCCGCGCGAAAAAAGTGGGTTGACGGCCCAAACGCCCCCCACTAGAGGGGCGCCTCCCGATGCCCCGTCGTCTAATGGTAAGACTACGGATTCTGATTCCGTCTATCGAGGTTCGAATCCTCGCGGGGCATCCAAGCAACCATCTCAAATCGCTGTATATTTTGCCGCTTGATAGATGGATGGCGCCTGCTGGGCTTCCCCGCCAAGATCCCCTTAATACCGCGCTTTTCCGCCCGCTCCGGCCATTCCGCGCAACATGAATGCGACATGCGACAGAGCGCGGAATCGGCTTGGCTCATAGCGACATCACGGCAGTTCGCGCCGCCCGGCAGCGCTGTGAGCAGATGCCAATGACTGAAAAGCCGGTCATCATTCCAGGCTGGTGGAACAATCCGAAAAGTTCACGTGTATGGATATCCATACGACTGCCGATGACGTGTAGCGATATCGCTACGACTGGCACCGACAGGCGGTCTCATGCGTCACCATATGGTGACGACTGACCATATCCTCGCTTTCGGCGAACTTTTGTTGACGGGGCTGATATCCCAACCCGATCGGGCAGTTATCGTGGCGACGAACGGCTTTGCGCTTATCGATTCGGGGCATCGCAGACTCCTGTTACAATGGTGTAATCAGGATCACGCCTTGCGGCGCGGCGGGGAAAGGAAACAAAGGCCGGAGGGCAGCGGCGTCGAAGCTGTTTGCCGAGAGGCTATATTCTCCGTCGTCGTACACGCGCCACGATAAAACCCAGCGCCGCAAAGGGCAGAACGATGGAGAGCGCAAACGGTAGGTTAATGGCGAACGGAGACCCAGTTCGCCGGGAGGCATACGCGATGACAATCTCGGCCAAGCAAGCGATGGCCAGGCCCAAGCCTGCACCGATCATTGCGCCACGCTTTGCACCCATCCTCCGCCCCCTACATTTTAAATGAGCTCAATGCGGTTTGGACCAGGCGCCTGACCGCCTCCGGCCTTGATGGCTGATCCTCCTGCGCTGCTGCCCATTCGTCAAGCTGGGCGAGCTGCTCTGGCTGCATTCTCACAACGACTTGAACACCCTTGCCAGTCGGCGCGGGTCCCCTTCTCTTCTTTGCTATCACGGTTTCTTGACTGCTCATGCAAAGCGTGATAGCACAGTTTCGAGCCGAGAGGAAGTTGCACCTTCCCCCCGGCTCTAACCGCAATCGATCATTGGGAGATCGTCATGGCTGACTATGCGCTTACGGCAAACCGCCGGGAGTTTCTATCAAGCACTGCCGGGGTTGTGCTCGCGACCGTAATTCCCTCTCCGGCGCCCGCCACCGATTATCGTTTAGCTTGGGATGCCGCGCTCAGGCGGGTGCAGCTCGCCGATTTCGAATGGCGTACGAAGTCGGATGCGATCGATGCCATGGATCGCTCGAGCGCGGCCTGGGCACAGGCCAACGACGAGCTAGAGGCCTTGGTCGAGACGTTCAGCGATGCTGAAATCGCGCTGCTCGATACGCCGGCCCCCGATCGCATTGCGTTGCAATGGAAGCTGGACCGCATTCTTGATGGCGGGATTAACGGTCCTTGGACCGAATCCTATTCAGCCGATTACATCCGTCAGACCGTAGCGGATTATCGCCGCCTGCTGGGAGACGCATAATGTCGACCGCGGAACAGATTGCATGGGCCGACGCGTGGCAAGCTTTCGAGGCCGTCCGCGCTGAGCAAGAGGCTTACGACCGGATCATCTGGATGCCTGCCTACGAAGCCATGGAGCTTGGAGGATCCAAGATTCCGGCCAACGTAAATGCCGAAATGGAAAGGCTGGTCGACGCTCGCTGCAAAGCAGATGATGCGATCATTGCGGCTGCTGCGCCTGATCTAGCGGCGGCGGTATGGAAGCTCGAATACACGCGCGAGCGCTGGGCTGATTGCGCTGAGTGGCCCGAAGCTTGGTGGGCGCACATCATGGGCGACTTTCGCCGCCTGCAAACCCAAGACCCGGCCACCAAACAGCAGCAATGGCAACGGAACTTTGCAGCCTGGCGCCTCGCTCGCCAAAGGGTCGACAACTGGAGTGGCGCCGATGATGCTCCAAAAGAGGTGTGCGATGTCGAGGCTGATGCGTGGCGTAGGATGCTTGACACGCCGGCGCCAAACCTTGCAGCCCTAAAGACAAAACTGGAGCAGTTGCTCAAGGTCGAGCATGCTGTCGATGCCACGAGCGCGTGGGATGCTCGCGAGGTCCGGCAGACACTGGCGGATCTTGCTGACCTGATCAAACCGGAGCCTGCAGCATGACCCTAGACTGCTTCATTCGCCTAGCGGACCTTACCAAACTCACGGGCCTGTCCGAAGCGACGTTGCGCCGGAAGGAGAAGGCTGGCCATTTCCCGGCACGAGTAAGGCTTGGCCCCAACGCAGTCGCCTGGCGAGAGTCGGAGGTGGCCGCGTGGATGCGGGAACCTCAAGATTACCGGGTTACCTTGGCATGACAAAACGGGCGCGCTTTCGGGAAGTAGACGTCAAGCGCGCCGTTTCCGGAGCCGCACGTGCAGGATTAAAGATTGCGCGTGTCGAGATCGAGCCGGACGGGACAATTGCTATCTTCGTGGGCTCACCCGACGGCGCAGACGCCCAGAGCGCCGCTTGGGATGCTCGGATAAAGGCTTACCGCGAGCACACACATGGAACCGCGCGACGAAATTGCCCGAGAAGGCAAAACGACAGATAGAATGAAGGCGCTGCTGGTCTAGACCCGCAGCGCCATTGCAATACTCTGGGGCTGCGCTTCCACCAGACACTTGCGTCATTAAGTGCGGCTAACTCCGGCCGTTTTACCAAGGCTGAAGCCGATCGGGGGGAGCGCGCCAGATAGCCTCGCCATTTCTCAACCAGCATGGCTGGACTTAACAGACATGTGATTTCGCGTTACCGCTTCGCCCGCCAACAAGGCTAAGGTGGAGTTAGGTATGCTGGGCAAGACTGTTTTTGCGGCTTTCGCAATGATCTCACTGACCGTCACCTCCGTCGGCGCAGAAGCCAAAGCGCCGTGTCGCGATACGAAGGGCAAGTTTATCAAGTGCCCCGAAGTTAAGCCGGCTCCCGTCCGTTGCCGTAATGCGAAGGGGCAATTCGCAAAGTGCGGAACGCCTGGTGCGAAACCGGCATGATAGTAGCGGGCGGGCCTAGCGCCCGCCCGCGTTCAGTGGCTAGCGCGCCAGCGCGCCACATCTGTATTGCTCACGTCTGCCGGATAACACATCGGGGCATAACCACCAGCCCGGCTCCAAGCGCTTCGCCGTCCGCATGAAGATCCATTGCGTGCCGAATTATACGGGCACGGGCAATTGCCGGGATATGATGCGATCGACTCGCGGATAATACGTTGCTTAATTTGAGCGTCTGATAGCGCACTCCGCGCACTAGCATTCGCCGTGAAAATGACAGCCGACAGCGCCATCGCAACAAATGCTGTCCGCATCTCAATTCTTCGGATTGCTTGAGGGCGGCTTTGGCGCGGGATAAGGGTCCTTCGTCCCAGCAACACCAGTGTATGGGTTCACGTTGCCCCTAGTAGACCAATTGTCGAGGCGGGTATTGTTGGGGTTGGTTTGTACGTGAGGAGCAACATATGTCCCGTCACGGCGCACGTAACCACGGACGGAATGCGTGCCTTGCGCGAGAGCTGGTCCGGCAATTAAAGTTACCGCTACAGCAATCAAAATCCGCTTCATAAGGTTCCCCTGATTCTTCTCGAGAATTCATATTTTATGCGGGACAGCGTTTGTCGGCCACTAGTAATATTGCACCAATATGGTAGCAATATTCTGCTCGGCGCATTTTCGAGAAGGTATGCCCCCGCTCCCGCGGGCCATTGGCATGCTTTAGCTCAATGATTGTTTTCCGCTGGGCCGATTTGTGCCGTATTCTGCGCACGATAAGGACCCGAAAGGCTTCCCCCGATATTGGGCGTTAGATCCGAACACGTCGCGTGCGCGTGAGCGAAGCCAACATCCAAACACGCACCGCTGGCTTGACCAGTCGCAGCGGACGCCAGAGCATTTGGGCAATGACCAGATAAACGGGGCGCTTCTGAAAAAGAGCGAGTGCGAAAAGGCAATCTACCGTCTGGTGAGCAAATGGGTCGATGAGGTTGGCGTCCAGCCGGGCCAGGCTCGCATGCCGTCCTTCAGCTCGTTACGGAGTTGGCTGGAGCAGCGAAGATACGGTCACTATCTCAGCTTCCGTTCCGTAATGGGGCCGCCGGAGAATGCTGAACAATGGTTCGATGAGGAGCTTAAGCAGACCTGGCGGAACTAGGCGGGGCACGCGTCAGTCTATCTCGCCGCCATCGCCGGCCACATGGACCATGTAGGCCCAAGCGCCCAAATAGCGCGCTCTACCGGCACGGTCTGGTCCAGCCGCTTCCGCTGCCACAGCGCATTCGCCCAGCACCTCGGCCAACTCCGTTGTAGTGCAGATCCCTTTCCGTTCCAGCAGCCCGCCCAGGGCCGCCAGAGCAGTGCCGATCGCGATAGCGGCGTCGTGGTCCATGATCGTTCCTTCCATTGCTCGAAGGCGACGATGGCGGATTGCAGCACTGCCGCCTATTCCCAGAAATGGGATAGACGGGCGTTGCAAAGGGTCGCTTTGGCGAAGTGCAACGTACCCCGTCAGGTGATTGCCCAATCGCCAAAATGCTGAACGATCTCGCCGCGCCTCAGGTTCACGTTAGCAAATTTTGCCGGTCCGTCAGGCGCGATACGTCTGGCAAAGTCGTACCGACAAATTCAGCATTACATACCTGATTGACCCAATCTGATTTTCTTGGCATGTTCCGAGAATGCCCATCGCCACGCAAAAGGAACGTTTCAACAGCCTCATCGAGGTGATGAAGGCGGTTCCGGATGAACAGTCCGCTATAGAGCATTTCACCGCGATCCGCTGGAAGCATGGCGCGTTCTGCCCGCATTGCGGATCGACCAAGGTCTATCACTTTTCGGATCACCGGACCCACAAGTGCGGTGACTGCCGCAAGCGCTTCTCGATCAAGGTCGGCACAATCTTCGAGGACAGCAAGATCGGCCTGCGTGAATGGATGCTAGCCGTTTGGCTTATTACCAGCCACGAGAGAGGCATCGCTAGCACTCAGCTCGCCAAGGATATTGGCGTCACACAGAAAACTGCTTGGTTCATGCTGCACCGGCTTCGCTATGCTGCGCAAACGAGGTCCTTCAATCGCCCCCTAAGTGGCGAGGTTGAGGCCGACGGATCCGATCAATTCTATGCGCCGCTGTCTCGGTTTTCTGACCGTCTCACTCATAAGGAACTGATCGCATGACCGACAATCGTCAACTGGGCGGCCCGATGAAGTTCGATTTCGACTTTGACGAGGCCATGCAGCGGGTTGCGCAGACTAATCCCAGCGAAGTGACGGAATTGGTTGAAAGCGCGACCGCAATGAACAGCATCGATGCGCTGATTGACCAGTTTGAGCAAGCGGGACACGACGCGCCGAATGGCGATAAGACATGGTTTGCTCGCGAACTACAGTCGCTGCTTGGATACCAAAAATGGGATAAGTTCGAGCAGGTTGTCGAGCGAGCCAGGCTGGCGTGCAAAAATGCTGGCCACCGTGCCAGCGATCACTTCCAAGAGATTTTTCCCCAGACGGGGAAAAACCCCAAAGGCGGGCGTCCGTCGAAAGATTTCCAGCTTGATCGCTATGCTTGCTACCTAATTGCGCAGAACGCTTCTTCGTCCATGAAACAGGTTGCATTCGCACAAACCTATTTCGCCATCCAGACGCGCCGTCAGGAACTTACCGATCGCGATGGCATCGACTTCGACAAACTGTCCGAAAGCCACAAGCGGCTCTATCTGCGAAATCAAGTAGTCGCGGAGAACAAGAAGCTTAACACCGCCGCCAAGGCAGCGGGCGTCACGACCGGGTCAGACTTCGGCAAGTTTCACAACAAGGGCTATCAGGGGCTCTACGGGGGCCGTGGCGTCGACGAAATCAAAAACTACAAAAATCTACCCGCCAAAGCCAACGTGCTCGACCACATGGGCAGCACCGAATTGGCTGCAAATCTCTTTCGCATCACGCAGACCGAAGAGAAGCTACGCAGCAAGAACATCGTCGGGAAGGAAAACGCCTGTAGCGCGCATTATGAGTTTGGGTTAAAGGTCCGACAGACAATGAAGGAACTTAGCGGTATCATGCCGGAGGACCTTCCCGTCGCCGAGAACGTCAAGAAAATCGCAGCGCAAGAGCGCAAGCAACAGCGCATGAGAGCTATCCCAGCGCAGACCCGTATCGAACAGCCCCTTGCGGCTCCCAGGGCCGCCGATCCGGTCGAAATCGACCTGTCGAAAGACCTCTGGAAATACGCGCTACTGATAATGTCGGTTCGGCAGAATGGGGAAATTTCTACCAGCGCTTTGATTGATGCGATACCCAGCTACGTGAAGCTCTCAGACGGTCACATGGCTGCTAATGAAAGCCGGAAGGATTCCAAATATTCGCAGATTGTCCGCAACCTCAAGTCACATAGGTCCAGCAAGTCAAACTTCATTTATAAGGGATATGCTGAGGACATTCGCGGTGGTTTCAAGATAACCGATAAAGGAAGGGAATTTGTGTGGAACTACTTCATGGATTATGTCTAATCCAACTTTAGCCACGAGCATCATGGGCCCTGAAATTTGTCAAACATTGCTGTTTCTGCCACTTTCGCGCCACCCTGGGCAGATCACATCAATGTTTTGCCAAAGACGGTCGAAGGCCCGAAACCATGCTGCTCAAGCCACGGTCGGTCGCAAGTTCAGCAATTCCAGCATGCGATAAGCCGCATCCATGCACGGGACCGATGCAAGAACCCTTATCCCCAAGCCGTTCGCCTCGGGGCTCGCTTCGTACAAGTACAGTCCGTATGAAGTTGGTTTGATTCCGTTATCTACCAAGGTTCGGCTCGATAGTTCGGACACATAAACTTCTGTTCCGCTCGAGGTTGTCCCCACGACAAGGAATTCATCCATGGCTAGACCTCCCGCTCCTAGGCCCAATGCCAGACTGTCTGCATCGCAACTCGCTGACTATCTTGTTGCGCCCACTCCGATAGGGCAGATGGGGATTCTTCGGCAAGCGAAATATCCTGGCCCGAACCGCCCCCTGATTATCCAGTATCAGCACGCCAAAAGAGCTATTGCGGAATGCTTGCGGAATCGTGCCGCGACGGCGCGGATCATTGCCGAGGCGGTTGTATCGCTTGAGCAGCGCCGTGATGACCCAGGCTGCACTCCTCTCGTACGAGACGATGCTCAGCGATCGATCGATGTTATTCTGCAATTTCAGCGCTCCGCCAACAATCTGGACCTATGGCAAGCCATCTACGATGAAGCACCTGCGCGGCCTGCCACGCTGAACATCAACGGCGTGGAAATATCGGTGTTCCCGGATGCGCTGGCGCTTTCACAGGCGCGAAGTGACAATCGAGTCGGCCAAGTTTTCATTCGTTGCACCATTGGACAGCAGGGAGATGCCGCCGAGAACAGGCGCGCGGAGGCCAATGGGCACCTCGCCACCATCGCCCACCTTCACGCCACGCATTATCTTGCTCATCGCGGCATCCCCCACGCGCCGACATCGATCGTTCTGGATGTTCCGAGAGGCCAAGTGGCGCGGGGGGCGGTCAACATGGCGCGGCGCATCGCCAACATTGAGACTGCTTGTGCGATGATCGCTGCACTCTGGCCGACAGTGTGATTGGCCCCTCGGCTAGTTGGCCAGCATGACATCGGCGCCACGTCCAACCCTGAACAGCCCAGACCAACTCGTGATTGGGTAATGAGTTTGGTAACGCCGCGCTACGCTAGCGGCGCAAACACCTGATACTCAGACTCAAGTTGAATGGGAACACTCTGACTCATGCCCTATTCAGTTCGTCGCAACAGGCCACCCATAAGTGAGGCGGTTGCCGACGATGCCACGAAGGGCAATCCCGCTGCAGTCCTGATCGTTGCAACCTAGCGCCACGGAGTTGTTGTAGCGGGACTCAAACTTCGCGACGTAGCGGTGAAAGTGCTTCTTCTGGCAGTGCTGATAGACGCCCTTCATGCCGCGCTTGAAGTGCGAGAACGCGTCTTTAATCGTGTTAGTGTCGATTGTCAGGTTGTCATGATCGACGTACTGGGCGGTCACTGAATCGCGGCGCCTGCCTGCTGTTGGCGGAACCAGTAGAGCACCTCGTCGTCGGTCGGCGCGCGGCGGTTCACCTGCTTGAAGGTCTGCACGATCTCCGCGCGCTGCGCATCAGACGGCGATGCCTGATACAGCGGCTTTTCTTTAGCTCCCCAGAGCAAATCCGGCACCTTGACCGTGCGGGTCGCGCGTTTGGCGATGTCGTACCATTCGGTCGACGACGGGGCCCGGCCGTTCTTGGCGACGAAGGCATCGGCTTGGGCCTTCATGGTCTGCAGCGCTGCGGCCTTGTCCCCGTCCCCCATGGAGATCGGGTTAAACGTCAAGTAGGTCGACAGCGCCGCTGATGTATCTTTGAATGGGTCCCACGGTTGCGGCTTACTGGCCTCCTTGCGCATCTTGGCCTGGTCAGTGACGATCCGCGCGAAGTCGCTCGGCGACACCTTGCCCATATATTCCTTGGGCACATCAGCGCGCATGAAGCCGTCCGGGTCATTGTACATGCGAAGCGTGGCGTTCAGCGCGACATTCTCCTGAGCTTTATGAGTCGCTACATCGGATTTAGCCTTTGCCGCTTCGATCAGACCGGAAAGAGCATCGACGCTCATCGCATCACGGACCCTTTGTGGGATTTGATTGAAGGACGTGAAACGATCGCCAAGCTCGATGACGACCCGCTTAGCTTCATCGTCAGCCTCACGTTCAGCGCGGGCATCGATAGCGTCTTTTCGAGCAAATTCCTGATCAATTGCAGCCTTCGCCCGCTGCTTTCGCTCCAATGGCATATCTGCCTTGTCGATCGCTGCGTAAGCAGAGGCCTTGTCCCACGATGCCGCCGCGCTGGCTGAGGGTGCATTCTGGCCGATGTAACGCATGGGGTCGACTGGCTTGCCATTGAGCCGCATCACGACGTGGGTATGTGGCCCGGTTGTGTGGCCGGTCAGCCCCACCGGACCCAAATTGGTATCTGGTCCGACCTTTGTCAACCGGCGCGCAAAACTGACCCCCTATCGGCGCCCAATATTGACCCCACCT
>NZ_DAIRTS010000008.1:0-171804 GCF_036803765.1 Novosphingobium sp. | reverse complement strand
GGGCGAGGGCGGGGGGGGTGCCGGTGGCGAGGGCTAGCGCGGCGAAGAGATGGGCGCGACGCTTGCTTGGAGCGGCTTGCGTTGCTTGCCCCTCCACCACCGGCTTTGCCGACGGTCCCCCTCCCCATTTCATGGGGAGGATCGGGCGGTGTGGCTTGGAGCGGTCGAGGTCCCCCCCATGGGATGGGGAGGTGGCAGCCGCGCATGCGGCTGACGGAGGGGGTGAAGCCCGGGCGATGCGTATCAGGACCATGGCCGGCTCAATTGTCGCGGAAGGCGCGCATGAACTGGTCGCGCAGCGGTTTGGTCACGTAGGACAGCAACGAGCGGTTTCCGGTCTCGATATAGGTTTCCGCCGGCATGCCGCTGCGCAGCGTCAGGCCTTCGCGCCGGAGGGCGGCCTGATCCACCGCCACGCGCACAGTGTAATAGGCCTGCCGCGCTTCCTGGTTGTCGGTGCGATCGGTGGCGACGTAGATCACGCGCCCGGCGATCTCCGGGGTCGCCGCGCGATTGAAGGCGGAGAAGCGCACACGCGCCGGCTGGCCGACGCGGACCTGGTCGATGTCGACCGGGCTGATCGAGGCCTCGACCAGCATGACGTCGCGATCGGGCACGATTTCCATGATCGGTTCGGCGGGGCGGATGACGTCGCCGATCGCGGCGAAGGCGATCTTTTCGATCGTGCCCGAATAGGGGGCGCGGATCTCGCTGCGGCTGTGCTGGTCGGTGGCGCTGACCCGGCGCAGCTGCTGCTGGTTGAGCGCGGTGTTGACTTGCGCAAGATCGGTGCCGGCCTGGACGCGGCGGCTCTGCACCGTCTGGATCGATTGTTCCTGCGCCTCGGTGATGCGCGCACGGCTCTGCGCGATCTGGGCCTGAAGCTGCGCGACCTGGCCGTCGATGTCGACCGCGGTGCGTTCAAGCTGGTTGAGCCTGTTGATCGTGACCAACTGCTTGTCCCACAGCTCGCGCACGCCGGTGCGCTCGGGCTCGATCAGCCGGCGCTGCTGGCGAAGCGCGTCGATCTGGGCCTGAAGGCCGGCGATCTGCTGGTTGTATTGCGCCACGCGGGCCGCCAACTGGGCGCGCAGCTGGCCTTCCTCGGCCTGCTGCATGGCGAAGAGATGCTGCTCGTCCGCCATGGCCTTGCGCGCGCCGTCACTGCCGGCGCCGGCAAGCTCGAGCGGGAACGCAACCTGGCCAAGGCCGAGGCGCTCGGCCTCGAGCCGCGCCTTCTGCGCCAGCAGCTGATCGACCGTCAGGCTTGAGAACCGGGCGTCGGCACCCGTCACCTGGTCGTCGAGCCGCATCAGCAGGTCACCCTGGCGCACGTGCTGGCCATTGACCACGGTGATAGCGGCGATGACCCCGCCGGTGGGATGTGCGATCCGCTTGACCCGGCTTTCGACGCCGACCTGCCCCCCGCCGATCACCGCGCCCCTGATCGGCACGAACACGGCGAGCACCACCAGCAACGCCAGCAGGCCACCGATCGCGGCCATGAGCCGGAGCAGCATGCGCGGTGTGCCGGCCGGCGGGGCGGCCTGGGCCTCGACCCAGAGGTCGGGCAGCATCTGGCGCAAGGCGTCGGGCGAAAGCGGCGCGTTCATCGGGCAGCCTCCTGCGCGAGGCGGATCGGCGGCGCGGGGACGGCGGCGGTTGCCTGGGCGCCGAAATCGCCGGTCGGCTCAGCGCTGGTGCCCGCTGCCATGGTGCGCTGCATGACCGCGTCACGCTCTCCGAAGTCGACCATGCGACCAGCCTGCATGACGGCGACATGGCTGATCGGACCGAGCGTCGCGGGGCGGTGCGTGATCATCACGACGATGCCGCCACGCTCGCGCACCCCGATGATGGCGCGATGCAAGGCCGCGTCCCCGGCGGCGTCGAGATTGGAATTCGCCTCGTCGAGCACGACGATATGCGGATCGCCGTAAAGTGCGCGCGCCAGGCCCACGCGCTGGCGCTGCCCGGCCGACAATTCGCTGCCGCCGGCGGAGACGAGCGTGTCGTAGCCGTCGGACAAGGCGAGGATCGCCTCGTGCATGCCGGCGGCGCGGGCGGCGGCGATCACCGCTTCGGACGTGGCAGCGGGATCGAAGCGCGCGATATTCTGGCCGATCGTGCCGTCGATCAGGTCGACCGTCTGCGGGACGTAGCCCATGGCGGCGCCCAAGGCCTCGGCATCCCATTGATCGGGCGTGGCGCCGTCGATCCGGACCTCGCCACGCGCGGGGCGCCAGATACCGAGAAGGCCACGCACCAGCGAGGTCTTGCCGGCGGCGCTCGGCCCGATGACGGCGAGAGCCTGCCCGGGTTGCAAGGCGAGCGACACGCCCTGCACGGTAAAGCGCTGGGTGCCCGGCGGGGCGATCCACAGATCGCGCAGCGCCAGTTCGCCGCGCGGCCGGTCGAGCGTGACGCGGCGTTCGGGCGGGCGGCGGAACGTGGTGATCGCCTGCACGATGCGGCCCCAGCCGCTGCGCGCAGCGACAAGGCCCTTCCAGTTGGCGATCGCCATGTCGACAGGGGCGAGGGCGCGCCCGGACAGCACCGACGACGCGATGATGACCCCGCCGCTCGCCTTGTCGTCGATCACGAGAAGGGCGCCGACGGTAAGGATGATCGACTGCAGCAGCATCCGGAAGGTTCGGCTGGCGCCGCCGAGCCGCGACAGCGTGCGCGCGAGCGCCGACTGGGCGGCGATGAACTGCTGTTCCCAGCCCGAGGTGCGGGCGACCAGGCGATCCTGCATGCCCATGGCGAAGGCGGATTCGGCGAAGCGGATCTCGGAAAGCGTGGCGGCGCTGCGCTGTCCGGTGATCGACGCCAATTCGCGCGAGGCGGCCTGCGTGCTGCGGTTGGAGACCAGCGCGAGCACGGTCATCACCGCGACACCGGCCAGCGCCGTCAGCCCGAGCCACCAGTGCAACGCCGTGAGTACGAGCAGGAAGGCCAGGACCCAGGGCAGGTCGATTAGCGCAACCGGGCCCGCGCCGGCCAGGAAGGCGTGGATCGAATCGAGGTCGCGGGCGAACTGGAGGCCATCGCCCTTGTCCGCGCCGGCGCGCAGCGGGCGCGATACCGTGGCATAATGCACCGATGCGAAGAGGTCGTCGTGGACGCCATTGGCGACGCCCAGCAAGGCTTCGGCGCGGATCGCCTCGAACACGGCCTGGAACACGTAGATCAGCGCCAGCATCGCGAAGAGGCCGAGCAAGGTCGGGATGCTGCGGCTGGGCAGGACCGAGTCGTAGACCAGCATCATGTACCCCGTGCCGGCGAAGACCAGCACGTTGAGCAGGATGCTGGCGATGCCGACGATCACCAGATTGCCGCGATACCTGCGCATGAACACGCGCAGCAGTTGCCGATCCACGTTACCCCCCGCATTCACAGCGGCCTGCATGGCATCCCCTTGCCATGTCGCAAGCACCAGAAACCTCCGGCGCGGAACCTTCGCCCGCCGCGTCGTACGGATGTGGGTGCAACATTATGTAGTCCTTCGCAATTCGCTGCGCGCTGGACCTCGCGACGTTTCCACCGAAACGGGCCATTACGGACCGGCAGAAGGCCCTCCGGTGTTGATGATGGCGTCGATGACGAGGATCCGGTGGAGCACGTAGGCCTCTTGGCCATCGAGCGATGCGCTGCCGGCGAGTGCGATTCGGCACGCCTCGACCAGTGGGCGCGCCCCGCCGCCGGGCGCGCGCAACGGATCCTCCGGCAGATCTGCCAATACGCGCCATGCCTGACGGGCGAGCGTGTGTACCCACTCCTCCACCGCCTCGCCCGATGCGCGTGCCTTGAGCTTCTGGCGATAGCGGCGCTGGCGTTCGGCGTTGGAGAGAGGCATCGCCCGTCTAGACTGTGCGGCGCACGCCTTGGAAAGACCGGGCGGCTGCTTGCGTAGCGTTGCGTAGGCAATTTCTGCAGGAGTGGGGGCCCGGGACGTTGACCTGCGTCAAGGCAGCCGTTCTTCGCCTTCGTTAGCCTCCCTCACAAGGCCGGCCGCAAGGTCCGTGCCGCTGGAGGATGCTAGCAATGACCAATCCGGAAAATCTGGCGCTACGGCGGGGGATCGCCGGCACCGTGCTGTTCGACGGTGAACTGGCGAGCCGTGGCCTGGCGCTCAACACCATGTGCTTCTCGTTCAACGAGGCAGCGAACCGCGCGGCTTTCCTCGCCGACGAGGACGGCTATTGCCGGCAGTACGGGCTCACCGCCGAGCAGCGGGCGGCCGTGGCACGTCGCGATGTTCCGGCCATGCTGGAGGCTGGTGGCAACGTCTATTACCTCGCCAAGCTTGCGGGCATCTTCGGGCTCAACGTCCAGGATCTGGGGGCACTGCAGACGGGGATGAGCGTCGCGGAGTTCAAGCAGTACCTGCTCGACCAAGCGGCGGATGCGGGCATCGGCCGGGGCACGGACGGCGTGTCGTCGCCGATCATGGGAGTGGCGGCATGAGCGCGACCATCGTCGGCGGCTATTTCAGCAGCCATGTCCCCGGCATCGGCGGGGCGATCGCCCGCGGCGACCAGCGCGAGGCCTATTGGAAGCCGTTCTTCGACGGCTATCCGCCGGTGCAGCGCTGGCTGGCCGACGCCCGCCCCGATGTGGCGGTGGTGTTCTACAACGACCATGGCCTCAACTTCTTCCTCGATGCGTTGCCCACGTTCGCGGTCGGTGCCGCAGCGGAATATCCCAACGAGGACGAGGGGTGGGGCTTGCCGGTGTACAAGACCTTCGCGGGCGATCCCGGCCTGTCGTGGCACATCATCGAGGAACTGGTCGGCAGCGATTTCGATGTGACCATGTGCCAGCGCATGAAGGTCGACCATGCGCTGTCGATACCGTTCGAGCTGGCCTATCCGGATGCCGACGCCTGGCCGGTCAAGATCGTGCCGATCGCGATCAATACGGTGCAGTATCCGCTGCCTTCGCCGCGGCGCTGCCACGCGCTGGGCCAGGCAGTCCATCGCGCGTTGCAAAGCTGGCAGGACGACACGCGGGTCGTGGTGGTCGGCTCGGGCGGGCTTTCGCACCAGCTCGACGGCGCGCGGGCCGGCTTCGTCAACGCGGACTACGACCGCTTCTGCCTCGATCACCTGGCGGCCGACCCGCAAGCCCTGCTGCGACACTCCGCCGAGGAAGTGGCCGCGATCGCCGGGACGCAGGGGGTTGAAATCCTCAACTGGATCGCGGCGCGCGGGGCGCTGGGCGATGCACCGCTGTGCGAAGTGACGCGCAACTATCACATCCCGATCAGCAACACCGCTGCCGCAACGCTGGTGCTGGCCAGCGCGTGATGGGCCACGCGCTGTCGGCGGTCAGTCGTCGAAGCCGTTGACCGCCATCAGCGCGAGTTCGGTGCGGTTCTCGATGCCGAGCTTCTGGTACATCGTGTGAAGATAGACCTTCACGGTCCCTTCGCCGATGTCCAGCTCGGCTCCGATGTCGCGGTTGCGCATGCCGCGCGCGACGAGGCGGGCGATCCGCTTTTCGCGCGGCGTCAGCCGGTCTAGCGGGCCGGCGCCCTCGGGGCGCAGCGACAGGTCGAGCGCGCGCTGAAGCAGGTCGGGGGCGATGACGCGTTCGCCCATGGCGACGCGTTCGAGCACTTCGACCAGTCCGTCGCCGGCGCCCTCCTTCGAGACCACGCCTTCGACGCCGGCACGCATGATCGCCAGCAGGTTGGTGTCGCTCAGCTCGGCAGTCAGGATCACCACGCGGCGCCGGTCGCTGCGCGTGCGCAGCCTCTCGAGCACCTGCACCCCGCTCATGCCCGGCATCTTGATGTCGAGCAGGACGATTTCGGGGTCGTGCGTGTCGATCGCGGCAAGGGTTTCCTCGCCACTGGCGGTGGCGGCGACGATGTGGAAACGGCTGTCGCGCAATACGGCTTCGACTCCGGTACGAATGAAGCCATGGTCGTCGGCCACCAGGATCGGCACGCGCGCGCTGCCGTCGCTCATGTGAGGCTCGTTCATGCCAGTTTCGCTCACACCGGCCTCCGCAAAGGCAGTTCGATGTCGAGGCATACGCCGGAGCCTGCCGCGCCGCCACCGGGTGACGCGGGCGCGCTGACACGGACATGGCCGCCCAGCGCGGTGACGCGTTCGGAGATCGAGCGCGGCTGCGCAGCGCGAGCGGTGCCGGCGGCATGGGCGAAGCCATGGCCGTCGTCGGTAATCCGCACCTTCAGGGTGGCGGCGTCATGCTGAAGGAGGATCGACACGGCGCGGCAATGGCCGTGACGGGCGGCGTTGGCAACAGCCTCGCGGATCATCTGGCGCAATTCATAGGCAAGGCGTATCGGCACCGCCAGCCGCGTCCCGGGTGCCTCGACCGTCACCCGGATATGCCAATGCGCGCTGATCTCCTCGACAAGGCCGCGCAGTTCCTCGGCGATGTCGGTGGTCCGGTCTCCGTCCTCGCCGCGTCGCAGACGGTCGATCATGGCGCGCAACTGCGCCTGTTCCTGCTGCAGCGCCTGTTTCATCGCGACGATTTCGGCCTCGGCATCCTTGCCGTCGCGCAGGCGCCGGCGCACCGCGTCGAGGCGAAACATCGTCCCGGCAAGGAACTGCACCACGCTGTCGTGCAGATCACGGGCGAGCGCGTTGCGCACTTCGGCGACCGCGGCATTCTTGGCCAGCGCGGCCATCTCCTCGCGATCCAGGGCCTGGCCGATGGCGCGGCCAATGGCGCCGATCAGCGGCAGGTCGTCCACGGCCATGTCGGGAATGCCCCAGACGAGCAACTGCCCCTGGCTGGACACCGAGGCGAAGGGCGCGACGATACCGGTCTGCACGCCACAGCGTTCGGCGAGCGGTGCGGGGAAGGGGCCATTGCGGAATTCGATGCGCTGCTCGGACACGAGGGTGATGCGTCGGCGCCGTCGCATGTCGAACAAAGTGGGCCATCCCGGTGTCGCCGCCGCTTCGGCCACTGAACCGGGCCCCTGCCGGTCGCTGGTCGTCGTGTCCCCGTTCAGGATCAGCAGGTCGACCCAGGGCTCCTCGCCCCAGGACACGGCGATGGCGGCGCCGGTGCCGCCCATCATGGTGCGCGCGTCGGCCAGTGCGCTTGCCAGGACACGGCTGCGGCGCGCACCGGGGGCGCCCGCGGGCTCGCTCAAGGCCACGGGCCGCAAGACCCGCTGTCGGGCGGCGGTCCACAGGATCAGCATGGTGACGAGCGCCAGGGCCAGCAAATCGGTCAGGACATGCACCGGAAATCCGCCGCCGGCATGATGCCCGCCGAGCGAATGCCCGACCAGCCAGATGGCGCCCAGCGCCAGGCCGGTCAGGACCACGCCGCTGCGGTTCCAGCGGACCATCGCCATGACCAGCAGGAAGGTCGCGAAGGCGAGGATGGGGGCGCCCGAATGAACGTGGCTGTCGAGGCGCTGCACGACGGTCGAGGCGAAGGCTGCGAGATCGAGCACCAGCGCCAACGGGGCGACCCGGCAGTCCAGCCAGACGTCGATCCAGGCGATGGCGAGCAGGGTGCTGGCGACCATCACATAGAGCAGCGGCACGGCGAGCGAGGGGAGGGCCATGACCGGCATAGGGCTGGCCAGGTCCAACCCGGTCGGCCCGGTCGATCCTGCCGATCCTGCGGTGCCGTTCGCCAGCATCCCGGCGACCCAGGTGCTCACCATATAGAGAACGGCGAAGGCGAGGCGACCGATCGCTAGGCAGCGTGCGCTGCGCCGCGTGAAGAAGTTCGCGGGTTTCACGCGTCCGAAGGTCCCATGAAGCGGGGTATGCGATCGAACCTGTCGATATGCAATCCCGGCCGAGTCGCCCCGCAAAATGCGATGTGTTAACCATGGGTAAGTGCCAAGGTCTTGCAATTATCGTCGGTTAGGGCGACCGTATCGGCCGCATGATCAACTTTGGTCAGCATTCCCGTGCGACGCGGGGACACCCAAGGCGACGCCGGTCATTGGCGACGAATCGTTTGGGAATATGCGACTGAGCAGTATGCGACAGGGAATTTCGGGATAATGCCAAGTGCGCAAGTGCCAGACAGTCCGCTCGAGGCCCTGACTCCCAAGCAGCGCGAAGTGCTCGACCTCCTGATCCAGCACAAGACCTCCAAGGAGATATCCCGGATCCTGGGAATATCGCCCTATACCGTCGATCAGCGCATCCTGCTGGCCCGTGGAAAGCTGCAGGTCACCACCCGCAGCGAGGTCGCACAGGCCTATCGCGCCCTCGTCGAACAGGAGGGAGATCAGGGAGAACCCGTATCCCAAAGACCCGTATATGGTTCACCGGATATCGCCACCGACCTCGGTATGCCCCACCAAGACGGGGAAGAACGCGGTGCGGCACAGGCCGGAACCAACGGGAGCGAGCGTGAGCCGGCACAGTCTGCCAGCGTCGCCGACCCCGTGTCCGGCGAAGTCGATCACCGCGTCCTTCCGGAGATGTTTGACGGTCGATACGGGACACTGATGCGGCTCGGCGCCACGGCGCTGATCGCGATGATCCTGATCCTGACGGTACTGGGTGGTCTGACGCTGTTCGCGCAATTGTCCCACATCGTCGATCGCTGAAGCCGGCGGACCTCTCCGTGGAACAGGGGACGGCGCGATGCGCCGTGTGGAGGCAACGAGCGATGGTTGATACGACGATGATCAAGCCCAGCCCGGTTAACAGCGTTTCGAATGCGGGCGCGATGACGCCTGCGGTGGCACAGCTGCGCGTGACGCGTGACCTGCATCAGGCCGAAGCGGCGCTCGACGAAGCGCTGATCCGCCAAGCCAATCTACTTTCCACCATGGTCAGCGCCCGCCGCGCGACCGGCCTCGCGCCGTTCGAGGGGCAGGACGCGCTGCTGCGGCTGCTGCGCAGCCAGCAGGCCATGCTCGACGCCGGAGGGGAACTGGCGCGCGTGCATGGCCGGCTGAGCACGATCTCGGTCGAGAAGCTGGGGGGCAACGACGAGTGCCCCAAGACGGCCGAACTGGCGGACGAAGCGCTGGATGGCGCCGATGCCGGGCCGTCGCCGCGCCATGCGCTGTCGCGCGCGGCCTGATCGCCCGACGGTAGCCGCCAGGAGGAGGTGCGACCCATGTCCACGACGCTGTGGCTGACACGCTCCCTCCTGGCCGGTGCCGTCCTGTTTGCTGCCCGCAGAGGCGGCGAACCCGAACAATCGGTGGCGGCCGTCCTGCTCGCGACATTCGCGCTCGACGTCGCCAACCACGCCATTTTTGGAGATCCCGCATGGTTTGCGGTGAACCCCGGTCATCTGGTTATCGACACCTGGGCTTTCCTGGTCCTGCTGTGGATCGCAGTCCGCGCCAATCGCGCCTGGCCGCTTGCGGTCTGCGCAGCGCAGGCGCTCGTCATTCTCGGCCACATCGCCAAGTTGTGGGAGCTGGCCATGGTGCGCAAGACGTACTGGGCCATGACCAACATCCCGTTTGTTCTGCAACTGCTGATCCTCGGAGCCGGGACCTGGGCGCATATGCTGCGCCGGCGTCGCATCGGCTTCTACAAGAGCTGGCGTACGGTCTGACTGCGGCACCTCGGGTGAGCTTCGTTTCGGGAGAGGCGGCATGACGGTACGATCCATGGCCGCCGCCGGCGAAACGGTCGGCCGGCGGGGCGGTGCGAGGGCGGACAAGGCCGCTTCGCGTCCTGCGATCCCCCAGGCTGGCCTCGTGGCGGCGCGCAATGCCTATGCCGGCCGGCGTCGGCGCGAGCGTTTCCTCGCCGCCGACCTGTTCGGCGAGCCGACGTGGGATATCCTGCTCGATCTCTATATCGCGGCGGGGGAAGGTCGGTCGGTGCCGACGACCAGCGCGTGCATCGGCGCGCACGTTCCGCCGACGACGGCCTTGCGCTGGCTGCGCGTGCTCGAAGCGCGCGGATTGGTGGAGCGCGAGGACGACGGCGCCGACGGGCGACGCACCTTCGTATGCCTGACGAGCCAGGGTATCGAGGCGATGAACGGCCTGATGATGCAGTGGCATGCCGCCATTAACGTGGCGCCGCGTCCGGCCCAGGTCATCCTCGCCAGCGAGGATACCCTGGCCGGCCCGGCCATCCATGCCCCCGGGCATCACCCCTGCGCCGACGACCTGCTGGCGCTGCGCCTCTGACGCAGCGCCGGCAGGTCCGGTCCAGAGCCTGCCGCAGGATCAGTCGGTGATCTCCCAGCGGAGCGCGCCGACATAGACGCCGGGGCTCGCCGCCCCGGTTTCGTCGCGTGCCGGCTTGAAGCTGGCGCGGCGGGTGATGCGCTCGCAGGCCACGGCGTCGAGCAGGTCGTGCCCGCTGGTTGCCGTCACCGTGCAGTCGGTCACATGCCCGTCGCTGCCGATCGCCAGGCGGAAGCGGGTCACACCGCCCCACCCGGCGCGCAGGGCCTGCGCCGGGTAGTCGTTGCGCGTGATCCAGGCAGCAGGGTCGCCGCGCGGCACGGCGCGCAGCGGCGCTGCGCTGGCCGACGGCAGCGGCTGGGGCGAACTTTCGGGAAAGGGCGAGACGCCGCCGCCGGGGAAGGCATCTCCGATGGGCGCGATGCCGATGGGCCCAGGAGGTTGCAGGTCCAGCGGCGCCAGCGGGGCGAGCGGCCGGGGATCGGGCAGAGGTGCGGAATGGGTTGCATCCAGCGGGTGCGTCGTGGCCGGAGGCTTGGGCAGGGGGGCCTTGGGTGGCGGCGGGACATAAGTCCAGTCGTTGGCGACGAGCGTGTTGCGGATCGCGGTGCCGATGGCGCCGCCGGTGAAGGTGGACAGCACGGCCGCGCCGAGCCCGACGTGCAAGAGGCCAGTGATGATCCCGATCCGAACAGACGACGTTCGGGAAGCACGGTCCGCAAAACCCATGACGATCTCCTTTCAGCCAATCCCATCGCGGGTCGCCTTCACGGGTACGTCGAGTCACGCGCCCATGCAGCGGTCCGTCGAGAGGTGATGATATCACATGCCGCAGGACCGGAAAGCGAAATCTCAACCGGGTTGATAGATAATTGGCTCGACCAGGCGCGGACCAGGCGTGACCCAACCAGGCGGCCGGCCCCCGCGCGCGACGTGCAGCGGGCGCGATGCTTGACCGGAAGGGGGCATTGGCGTAGGGGCGACCTCGTTCCGGGGCGTTCACGCGCCACCGGCCAGACACAGAGCTGAACATTGGCGGTGCGTAACGGGGGCTGCAAATGGCGGAATTCCGCCATGGGCTGGCCCCATTCCCGTTTGGCAGCCCTCGGCGAATCGAGGGGCCGGCAGGACTGCAAGCCGACAAAGTAACCCGGTGCCGATGGGCTCGGGTGGAGTGTTTTCGGCTCATGCGGCGTCGCAGGCGTTCGCCGGCTCCCTGGGGGTCGGTCCATGGTCTGATGGCGTGCGGCGTGAGGTTTCCGTCTGCCTTCATCCTTGCCCGGCGATGCCACAACCAAGGTGAAGAGTACTTCATGCCTACGATCAACCAGCTGATCCGCAAGGGTCGCGTTCCGCAGAAGGCCAAGAGCAAGGTCCCTGCGATGGAGCAGAACCCGCAGAAGCGCGGCGTTTGCACCCGCGTTTACACGACTACCCCGAAGAAGCCGAACTCGGCTCTCCGGAAGGTCGCCAAGATCCGTCTGACCAACAGCCGCGAAGTCATTTCGTACATTCCCGGCGAAGGCCACAACCTGCAGGAGCACTCGGTCGTGCTCATCCGCGGCGGCCGTGTGCGCGACCTTCCGGGCGTGCGCTACCACGTGCTGCGCGGCGTGCTCGACACGCAGGGCGTGAAGGACCGCAAGCAGAGCCGTTCGAAGTACGGCGCCAAGCGTCCCAAGTAATCGTGGCCGTGTGATGGTGCGGCTGGCGGCCTGAAGGGCCCGCTCCCACCGTCCCGCTGGAATGAGGCCGGCGCAAACCGGCCCGATCAGAAGGAATTCAAGATGTCTCGTCGTCGTCGTCCGGAAAAGCGGGTGATCCTGCCCGATCCGAAGTTCGGGGATCAGGTCCTGTCGAAGTTCATGAACAACCTCATGCTCGACGGTAAGAAGTCGGTTGCCGAAAGCATCGTCTATGGCGCTCTCGACACCATGCAGACCCGCGCCAAGGCGGATCCGGTGCAGCTGTTCCACGATGCGCTGAACAACGTGAAGCCGCACATCGAAGTGCGTTCGCGCCGTGTCGGTGGTGCGACCTACCAGGTCCCCGTCGAAGTGCGCCCCGAGCGTGCCCAGGCCCTGGCGATCCGCTGGCTGATCACCGCGGCCCGCAACCGCTCGGAAACCACCATGTCGGCGCGCCTTTCGGCGGAGCTGCTGGACGCTGCCAACAACCGTGGCAACGCGGTCAAGAAGCGCGAAGACACCCACCGTATGGCCGACGCCAACCGCGCGTTCAGCCACTACCGCTGGTAAGCTTCCGATAAACTGGTCACGTGGCCGTCTTCAAACGGTCACTGCAGTAACCATATGGGGTGGGCCGGAGCAATCCGGCCCTTCCCGAACCCAAGGAACACCACCATGGCCCGCAGCCATCCGCTCGAGCGTTACCGCAACATCGGTATCATGGCGCACATCGACGCCGGCAAGACGACGACGACCGAGCGCATCCTTTACTACACCGGCAAGTCCTACAAGATCGGCGAAGTGCACGACGGCGCCGCGACCATGGACTGGATGGAACAGGAACAGGAACGCGGCATCACGATCACGTCGGCCGCCACGACCTGCTTCTGGAACGATCACCGCATCAACATCATCGACACCCCCGGGCACGTCGACTTCACCATCGAAGTCGAACGCTCGCTGCGCGTGCTCGACGGTGCCGTGGCCTGCTTCGACGGCGTGGCCGGCGTTGAGCCGCAGTCGGAAACCGTGTGGCGCCAGGCCGACAAGTACGGCGTGCCGCGCATGTGCTTCATCAACAAGCTCGACCGTACCGGTGCGAACTTCAAGTACTGCGTGCAGTCGATCATCGACCGCCTCGGTGCCAAGCCCGCCGTGCTCTACATTCCGATCGGCCTCGAAGCCGACCTGAAGGGCCTGGTCGACCTGGTCAACAACCGCGCGATCATCTGGAAGGACGAATCGCTCGGCGCCGAATTCTTCTACGAAGAAATCCCGGCCGACCTCGCTGACGAAGCCGCGATCTACCGCTCGGAGCTGATCGAACTCGCTGTCGAACAGGACGACGAGGCGATGGAAGCCTACCTCGAGGGCAACGAGCCCGACGCAGAGACGCTCAAGAAGCTGATCCGCAAGGGTACGCTGAACCACGCGTTCGTGCCGGTCTGCTGCGGCTCGGCGTTCAAGAACAAGGGCGTGCAGCCCCTGCTCGACGCCGTCGTCGACTACCTGCCTTCGCCGCTCGACATCGAAGACGTCCAGGGCGTCAAGGTCGACAGCGACGAGAAGGACAGCCGTCCCGCCAAGGACGACGCGCCGTTCTCGGCTCTGGCGTTCAAGGTCATGAACGACCCGTTCGTGGGCTCGCTCACCTTCATCCGCATCTACTCGGGTACGCTCACCAAGGGTACCTACCTGAACTCGGTGAAGCAGAAGAAGGAAAAGGTCGGCCGCATGCTCGAAATGCATGCCAACGACCGCAAGGACGTCGAAGAGGCGTTCGCCGGCGACATCATCGCGCTGGCCGGCATGAAGGAAACCACCACGGGCGACACGCTCTGCGCCGAACGCGCGCCGATCGTGCTCGAACGCATGGAATTCCCCGAGCCGGTCATCGAGCTGTCGGTGGAGCCCAAGACCAAGGCTGACCAGGAAAAGATGGGCATCGCGCTCAATCGCCTTTCGGCCGAGGATCCCTCGTTCCGCGTCTCGACCGATCACGAATCGGGCCAGACGATCATCAAGGGCATGGGCGAACTGCACCTCGACATCATCGTCGATCGCATGCGTCGCGAGTTCAAGGTCGAAGCCAACGTCGGTGCGCCGCAGGTGGCTTACCGCGAATACCTCGGCAAGGCCGTCGACCTCGACTACACCCACAAGAAGCAGTCGGGTGGTACCGGCCAGTTCGGTCGCGTGAAGGTCAAGGTCACGCCGGGCGAGCGCGGTTCGGGCATCATCTTCAAGGACGAGATCAAGGGCGGTAATATTCCCAAGGAATATATCCCCGCGATTGAAAAGGGCATGCGCGAAACGGCCGCTACCGGCTCGCTCGTCGGCTTCCCGATCATCGACTTTGAAATCCTGCTCTACGACGGTGCGTACCACGACGTCGACTCGTCGGCCCTGGCCTTCGAAATCGCCGGTCGCGGCGCGATGCGCGAAGTTGCCCAGAAGTCGGGCATCAAGCTGCTCGAGCCGATCATGAGCGTCGAAGTCGTTACCCCTGAGGAATTCATGGGTGACGTGATCGGCGATCTCAACTCGCGGCGTGGCCAGATCCAGGGCACCGACAGCCGGGGCAACGCCCAGGTCGTCGAGGCCATGGTGCCGCTCGCCAACATGTTCGGCTACGTGAACCAGCTCCGCTCGTTCACTCAGGGCCGTGCACAGTACACCATGCAGTTCTCTCACTATGACGAAGTCCCGGCGAATGTCGCGGCTGAGGTCAAGGAGAAGCTTGCCTGATCTCTGAGATCAGGCTAGGGGCGGCGCCTGATTCCGTCGGGTGCCGTACCCCGCAGAATTCACAGACAAGCGAATAGAAGGTTTGAACAATGGCCAAGGCTAAGTTTGAGCGGAACAAGCCGCACTGCAACATCGGCACCATCGGTCACGTCGACCATGGCAAGACCACGCTGACCGCAGCGATCACCAAGGTTCTGGCAGAAACCGGCGGCGCTCAGTTCACCGATTATGCCAACATCGACAAGGCTCCCGAAGAGCGCGAGCGCGGCATCACCATCTCGACCGCGCACGTCGAGTACGAGACGGCCAACCGTCACTACGCGCACGTCGACTGCCCGGGTCACGCCGACTACGTGAAGAACATGATCACCGGTGCCGCCCAGATGGACGGCGCGATCCTGGTCGTGAACGCCGCTGACGGCCCGATGCCGCAGACCCGCGAGCACATCCTGCTCGCCCGCCAGGTCGGCGTGCCGGCTCTGGTCGTGTACATGAACAAGGTCGACCAGGTCGACGACGAGGAAATCCTCGAGCTCGTCGAACTCGAAGTTCGCGAACTGCTGTCGTCGTACGACTTCCCGGGCGACGATATTCCGATCGTCAAGGGTTCGGCTCTGGCCGCTCTCGAAGGCCGCGACGACAACATCGGCAAGAACTCGATCAACGCGCTGATGGACGCTGTCGACAGCTACATCCCGCAGCCGCCGCGCCCGACCGACAAGCCGTTCCTGATGCCCGTCGAAGACGTGTTCTCGATCTCGGGTCGTGGTACGGTCGTGACCGGCCGCGTCGAGACCGGCATCGTCAAGGTGGGTGAAGAAGTCGAGATCATCGGCCTCAAGGACACCCAGAAGACCACCGTCACCGGCGTCGAAATGTTCCGCAAGCTGCTCGACCAGGGTGAAGCCGGCGACAACATCGGCGCGCTGGTTCGCGGCGTGAAGCGTGAAGAAGTCGAGCGTGGTCAGGTTCTGGCCAAGCCCGGTTCGGTCACGCCGCACACCGAGTTCTCGGCCGAGGTCTACGTGCTGTCCAAGGACGAAGGTGGCCGTCACACGCCGTTCTTCGCCAACTACCGCCCGCAGTTCTACTTCCGCACCACCGACGTCACCGGTGAGGTGGTTCTTCCCGAGGGCACCGAAATGGTGATGCCGGGCGACAACCTGACCCTGTCGGTCAAGCTGATCGCGCCGATCGCCATGGACGAAGGTCTCCGCTTCGCCATCCGTGAAGGCGGTCGTACCGTCGGTTCGGGGGTTGTCAGCAAGATCACGAAGTAATATAGGCGCCGGACCGGCGGGAGATTCGCTCTCCCGCCGGACGGTATTTTGATCAGTCGTCCCGCTTTCTCCCCTCTCTTTGGGAGGGGATCAGAGGGCAGGGCGGCTGGCTTTTTGTTTTCGCTCTTTCGCATCGGTAAACGGACATGGAAGCCCAGAACATCCGCATTCGCCTTAAGGCCTTCGATCATCGCGTACTGGACCAGGCCACTGGTGAAATCGCGGACACCGCCCGCCGCACCGGCGCTCTGATCCGCGGCCCCATTCCGCTGCCGACGCGCATCGAGAAGTTCACGGTCAACCGTGGCCCGCACATCGACAAGAAGTCGCGCGAGCAGTTCGAAGTCCGCACCTACAAGCGCCTGCTTGACATCGTGCAGCCCAACGCTGCCACCGTCGACGCGCTGATGAAGCTGGACCTCGCTGCCGGCGTCAACGTCGAGATCAAGCTGGCCTGAGCCAGCGCCCCAGGCCCCGCCGCCCAAGTGTCTATCTAGACCGTGGCGGGCAGGGCGGCCCGACCGAGCCTCATCGGTCTTTCAGTTTCGGTTCCCTCGGGATCCACCATCTCTTTCCGGCCCTGAGGCCGGCTGGCGGGAAATTCGTCCTGTCGCGACAAAAGGGATACCTCCGGCCTTTCAGCTGCGCCCTCGGGTCCAGCGTCAGGGTCGGGAAAGCGTCCCCCGTTCGCTCCTGTTCAGGCAGGGGCATTCAGCCCGGACGGGGCATGCTTATCATACGGGCTGAACACGCCTTTGGGGGATGGGCCCTCGAAGGCCTCTGTGAGGAGTATGAGATCATGCGCACCGGCGTGATCGCGAAGAAGGTGGGTATGACCCGCCTGTTCCAGGAAGATGGTCGGCACGTGCCGGTCACCGTCCTTTCGCTCGAAGATTGCCAGGTGGTTTCGGTCCGCACCGCTGAACGTGACGGTTACGTCGCGCTGCAGCTGGGTGCCGGCGAGGCCAAGCAGAAGAACGTCGCCAAGCCGCAGCGCGAGCACTTTGCCAAGGCAGAAGTCGCGCTGAAGATGCAGGTCGCCGAGTTCCGCGTCGCCGACGACGCCGTGCTCGATGTCGGTTCCAGCATCGCCGCTTCGCACTTCGTCGCTGGCCAGTATGTCGACATCACCGGCCACACGCAGGGCAAGGGCTTCGCCGGTGCCATGAAGCGCTGGGGTTTCGGCGGTATGCGCGCCACGCACGGCGTGTCGATTTCGCACCGTGCCCACGGTTCGACCGGTAACCGCCAGGATCCGGGCCGCGTCTTCAAGAACAAGAAGATGGCCGGCCACATGGGCGACCGTCAGCGCACCCAGCAGAACCTCGAGATCGTTCGCACCGACGATGCGCGCGGCCTGATCTTCGTCAAGGGCTCGGTCCCGGGCGCGAAGAACGGCTGGCTGCTCGTTCGTGACGCGGTCAAGGTCTCGCGCCACAGCGAAGCGCCCTATCCCGCCGGCCTCAAGGCCGCCAACACCAACGAACAGGCCGCTCCCGAAGCCGCCGATGGCCAGGAGGGCTAAGTCGTGAAGGTTCAGGTCCTCAATCTGGACGGTTCGGCCGCCGGTGACGTGGAACTCGCAGATGACGTGTTCGGTCTCGAACCGCGCGCCGACATCCTGCACCGCGTCGTTACCTGGCAGCTCGAAAACCGTCGCGGCATCGCCCGCGCCGCTCGTGAGCGTTCGGACATTGCCCGCACCGGCAAGAAGTTCGGCCGCCAGAAGGGTGGCGGTACCGCCCGTCACGGCGACCGCAAGGCGCCCGTGTTCATCGGTGGTGGTCGCGCCCATGGTCCCCGCGTTCGCGAGTTCAATGTCTCGCTGAACAAGAAGGTCCGTGCGCTCGGTCTCAAGATGGCGCTTTCGGCCAAGGCCCAGAACGGCCTTGTCGTGATCAACGATCTCGAACTCGCCGACGCCAAGACCAAGGTTCTGGTCGGCCAGCTCGCCAACGCGGGCTTCGGCAAGAAGGTGCTCGTCGTGGACGGTGACATGGTCAACGAGGGCTTCGCCCGCGCTGCCCGCAACATCGTCGGCGTCAACGTGCTCCCCGCGATCGGCGCCAATGTCTACGACATCCTGAAGCATGATACGCTGGTGCTGACGCGCGCCGCGGTCGAGAAGCTGGAGGCGCGTTTCAATGGCTAAGGACGCAATCGACACGCGTCACTATGACGTGATCGTCGCTCCGCACATCACCGAAAAGGCGACGCTGCTGAGCGAGAACAACGCTGTGGTCTTCAAGGTTGCCGACAAGGCGACCAAGCCGGAGATCAAGGCGGCGGTGGAAGCCCTCTTCAACGTCACGGTCACCAAGGTGAACACGCTGACCCAGAAGGGCAAGACCAAGCGCTGGAAGGGCAAGCCCTACAAGCGCACCGACGTCAAGAAGGCTGTCGTGACCCTGGCCGCCGGCCAGTCGATCGACGTCACCAGCGGTATCTGAGGCGAAGGCATAGACCATGGCACTCAAGAGCTACAATCCGACCAGCCCCGCCCGCCGCGGCCTGGTCCTCGTCGACAAGTCGGCGCTTTGGAAGGGTAAGCCCGTCAAGGCTCTGACCGAAGGCAAGAACAAGACCGGCGGTCGTAACAACAAGGGTCACGTGACCTCGCGCGGCATCGCCGGCGGCCACAAGCAGAAGTACCGCTACGTCGACTTCAAGCGTCGCAAGTGGGACATGCCGGCTACCGTCGAGCGTCTCGAGTACGACCCCAACCGCACCGCGTTCATCGCGCTCGTCAAGTACGAGGACGGTGAGCAGGCCTACATCCTGGCGCCGCAGCGCCTGGCCGTGGGCGATGTGGTTGTCGCCGGCGAAAAGACCGACGTGAAGCCCGGCAACGCGATGCTCCTGTCGCAGATGCCGGTCGGCACCATCATCCACAACGTGGAGATGAAGCCGGGCAAGGGCGGTCAGATCGCACGGTCGGCCGGTACCTACGTCCAGCTCGTCGGTCGTGACCGCGGGATGGTGATCGTTCGCCTGAACTCGGGCGAGCAGCGCTACCTGCGTGGCGACTGCATGGGCACCGTCGGCGCCGTGTCGAACCCCGACAACTCGAACCAGAATCTTGCCAAGGCCGGTCGCAACCGCTGGCTTGGCCGTCGTCCGTTGACGCGCGGTGTGGCAAAGAACCCGGTCGACCACCCGCACGGTGGTGGTGAAGGCCGCACCTCGGGCGGCCGTCATCCGGTTACCCCGTGGGGCAAACCGACCAAGGGCGCACGCACCCGTCACAACAAGCAGACGGACAAGTTCATCATTCGTTCGCGCCACGCGAAGAAGAAGAGGTAAGACCCCATGGCACGTTCCGTCTGGAAGGGCCCCTTCGTCGAGCTGCACCTCCTGAAGAAGGCCGAAGTGGCCCAGGATGCCGGCAGCCGCGCTGGTCCGATCAAGACCTGGTCGCGTCGTTCGACCATCATCCCGCAGTTCGTTGGTCTGACGTTCAACGTCTACAACGGGCAGAAGTTCATCCCCGTCTCCGTGAGCGAAGAGATGGTCGGCCACAAGCTTGGTGAATTCGCGCCGACGCGCAACTTCCCCGGCCACGCCGCTGACAAGAAGGGCAAGCGCTGATGAGCAAGCCTGCAGCCCCCCGCCGCGTCGGTGACAAGGAAGCCCTCGCCGTGAACACGAACATTCGTGGTTCGGCGCAGAAGCTCAACCTCGTCGCCGCCCTGATCCGCGGCATGAAGGCCGAAGACGCCCTCAACGTCCTGTCCTTCTCGAAGAAGGCTATGGCGGTTGATGCCCGCAAGGTTCTCGCCTCGGCGATCGCCAACGCGGAAAACAACCACAACCTGGACGTCGACGCTCTGGTCGTGGCGGAAGCCTCGGTCGGCAAGTCGATCACGATGAAGCGCTTCCACACCCGTGGTCGTGGCAAGTCGACCCGCATCCTGAAGCCGTTCTCGCGTCTTCGGATCGTCGTCCGCGAAGTCGAGGAGGCCTGATCCATGGGTCACAAGTCGAACCCCATCGGTCTGCGTCTGCAGATCAACCGCACCTGGGACAGCCGCTGGTACGCCGAAGGGCGCAACTACCAGCAGCTGCTGAAGGAAGACCTTCAGATCCGCAAGTTCATCGTCGAGAGCCTGCCGCAGGCAGCGATCTCGAAGGTGGTCATCGAGCGTCCGGCCAAGCTGTGCCGCATCTCGATCTACGCGGCCCGTCCCGGTGTGATCATCGGCAAGAAGGGTGCGGACATCGAAAAGCTCCGCGCCAAGCTTGCCAAGCTCACCAACAGCGACGTCAAGCTGAACATCGTCGAGATCCGCAAGCCGGAAATCGACTCGAAGCTCGTCGCCCAGGGTATCGCTGACCAGCTCGTTCGCCGCGTGGCCTTCCGCCGCGCGATGAAGCGTGCGGTCCAGTCGGCCCTTCGTCTTGGCGCCGAAGGCATCAAGATCACTTGCGGTGGCCGTCTCGGCGGGGCTGAAATCGCCCGCGTCGAATGGTACCGCGAGGGCCGCGTTCCGCTGCACACCCTGCGCGCGAACATCGACTACGCCGAAGCCGAAGCCCACACCGCTTATGGCGTGATCGGCATCAAGACCTGGATCTTCAAGGGCGAGATCCTGGGTCATGACCCGCTGGCGCAGGACCGCCTGATGCTGGAGGCACAGACCTCCGGTGTCCGTCCGGCGCGCTGAGGCTTGAGGATAGGCTAGCACCATGCTGCAACCCAAGAAGACCAAGTTCCGCAAGGCGTTCAAGGGCCGTCTCCACGGCAACGCCAAGGGCGGCACCGACCTCAACTTCGGCTCGTACGGCCTCAAGGCCCTCGAGCCGGAGCGGGTCACCGCCCGTCAGATCGAAGCGGCTCGCCGCGCGATCACCCGTCACATCAAGCGCCAGGGTCGCCTCTGGATCCGGATCTTCCCGGATCTTCCGGTGACCAAGAAGCCTGCCGAAGTCCGTCAGGGCAAGGGCAAGGGTTCGGTGGAATACTGGGCTGCCCGCGTGAAGCCGGGCAAGATCCTGTTCGAGCTTGATGGCGTCGCCGGCCCCCTGGCCGCCGAGGCTTTCAGCCGCGCAGCGATGAAGCTGCCGATCAAGACCAAGGTTGTGGCGCGTCTCGGTGACACGTCGCACCTCGGTGGCGAGTAAGGAGTAGGAATGATGGCCAAGTTCGAAGACCTCCGCGTCAAGAGCGACGACCAGCTCTCTGCTGACCTCGGCGAGCTCAAGCGCGAACAGTTCAACCTGCGCTTCCAGGCGGCCACGAGCCAGCTGGAGCGTCCGGCGCGCATCAAGGAAGTGCGCCGCGACATCGCGCGGATCAAGACTCTGCAGGGCGAGCGTGCTCGCACTGCAAAGGCTTAAGGAGACACACGATGCCCAAGCGTATCCTTATCGGGACCGTGGTTTCCGACAAGACCGACAAGACCGTGGTCGTGAAGGTCGAGCGCAAGGTGAAGCACCCGCTCTACGGGAAGATCATCCGTCGCTCGAAGAAGTATCACGCCCATGACGAGGCAAACTCGTTCAAGACCGGCGAGACGGTGCGGATCGAAGAGACCGCACCCTATTCCAAGCTGAAGACCTGGAAGGTTATCGACCGGGTTCTGGCCGGGAAGACCGCCGCGATCGAAGCGGACGTTTGACAAAGCGTGCGTTCCCTGTAGGGGAGCGCATCGTTTTTGGAACTGCCGGACTGGTTCCGGCAAGCCAGTGAGAAGGAACCGGATCAATGATCCAGATGCAATCCAATCTCGACGTCGCGGACAACAGCGGCGCCAAGCGCGTCCAGTGCATCAAGGTGCTGGGCGGGTCGAAGCGTCGTACCGCGAGCGTCGGCGACATCATCGTGGTGTCGGTGAAGGAGGCGCAGCCCCGCGCCCGTGTCAAGAAGGGCGACGTTCACCGTGCGGTGATCGTGCGTACCCGCAAGGACGTTCGTCGTCCCGATGGCAGCGTCATCCGTTTCGACGGTAACGCGGCCGTGCTCGTCGGCAAGAACGAAGAGCCCATCGGCACCCGTATCTTCGGCCCCGTGGTGCGTGAACTGCGCTCCAAGGGCTTCATGAAGATCATCTCGCTCGCGCCGGAGGTGCTGTGATGGCTGCCGCCAAGATCAAGAAGGGCGACACCGTCGTCGTTCGCTCGGGCAAGGACAAGGGCCGCACCGGCACGGTGCTGCAGGTCCTGCCCAAGGATGAGAAGGTCGTGGTCGCCGGCGTCAACGTCGCCGCGCGTCACCGCAAGCCGAGCCAGCAGAACCCGCAGGGCGGCATCGATCGCTTCGAAGCGCCGATGCACATCTCGAAGGTTTCGGTCGCCGACAAGGATGGCAAGCCCACCCGCGTCCGCTTCGAGACCCGCGATGGCAAGAAGGTTCGTGTGGCCGTGAAGTCCGGGGAGGCCATCGATGGCTGACAAGTACACGCCGCGCCTTAAGGGCAAGTACGACGCCGAGATCGCTGCCGCGATGAAGGCGAAGTTCGGCTACAAGAACGACATGGAAATTCCGCGGATCGAGAAGATCACGCTGAACATGGGCGTTGGCGAAGCCAGCCAGGACAAGAAGAAGGTCCAGACCGCTGCTGCGGAAATGGAGCTGATCGCTGGCCAGAAGCCCGTCATCACCAAGGCCAAGAAGTCGATCGCGCAGTTCAAGCTGCGTGAAGGCATGCCGATCGGTTGCAAGGTCACCCTGCGCCGCGAACGCATGTACGAATTCCTGGACCGCCTGATCACCATCGCCATGCCCCGCATCCGCGACTTCCGTGGTTTGAACCCGAAGTCGTTCGATGGCCGTGGCAACTACGCGATGGGCCTCAAGGAACAGATCATTTTCCCTGAGATCAGCTACGATCAGATCGACAAGGTGCGTGGCCTCGACATCATCGTGACCACCTCCGCCAAGACCGACGACGAGGCGCGTGAGCTGCTTCGCCTTTTCGGTTTCCCGTTCCCGCAGGAAGCCGCCGAACAGGCGCAGGCCGCCTGAAGCCAGTCATAGGAAAGAGCTTAAGTCCATGGCGAAACTGAGTTCGATCAACAAGAACGAGCGTCGCAAGAAGCTCGTTGATAAGTACGCGGCAAAGTTCGCTGCACTCAAGGCCGTGGCCGACGACGAATCGCTCGACGAAACCGAGCGCCTCATCGCCCGCCTCAAGATGGCCGAGCTGCCGCGCAACGCGAACCCGACCCGCGTCCGCAACCGTTGCAACACCACCGGCCGCCCGCGTGGCTACTACCGCAAGTTCGGTCTCTGCCGCATCGAACTGCGCGATCTCGCCAACAAGGGGCTCATCCCCGGCGTGACGAAGTCGAGCTGGTAAGGAGCCTCACGATGGCATTGACCGACCCCCTGGGTGATATGCTCACCCGCATCCGCAACGGCCAGCAGGCGAAGAAGGACTCCGTCATCTCGCCCGCGTCCAAGCTGCGTGCGCACGTTCTCGAAGTTCTCCAGCGCGAAGGCTACATCCGTGGCTTCTCGGAAGACGCCACCGGCGCCCATCCGCAGCTTCGCATCGAGCTGAAGTACTTCGAAGGCCAGCCCGCGATCAAGCATGTGGCCCGCGTCTCCAAGCCTGGCCGCCGCGTCTACTCGGGTTCGAAGGAACTCCCGGTTGTGCGCAACGGCCTTGGCATCACCATCGTCTCGACGCCCAAGGGCGTGCTTTCGGATGCCGAAGCGCGCGCTGCCAACGTCGGTGGCGAAGTGCTGGCGGAGGTGTTCTGATGAGCCGCATCGGCAAGAAGCCGGTGGCAATCCCCAACGGGGTGACCGCCGACATCGCGAACGGCCTGCTGACCGTGAAGGGCCCGAAGGGCTCGCTCACGCTCCCGCTCGTCGACGAGATCAACTATGCCGTCGAAGATGGCACGATCTCGGTGCAGCCTGCTAACGACACCAAGCGCGCTCGCGCGTTCTGGGGCATGCAGCGCACGCTCGTCTCCAACCTCGTCACCGGCGTGACTCAGGGCTACACCAAGATCCTGGACATCACCGGCGTCGGCTACCGCGCCAACGCTCAGGGCAAGAACCTGAAGCTGCAGCTCGGCTACAGCCACGACGTCGACTTCGCCGTGCCGGAAGGCATCGAGATCAAGACCCCGGATAACACCACGGTCGAAATCTCGGGTATCGACAAGCAGAAGGTCGGCCAGGTTGCGGCCGAAATCCGTCGCTGGCGCAAGCCCGAACCCTACAAGGGCAAGGGTATCAAGTACCGCGGCGAATTCATCTTCCGCAAGGAAGGGAAGAAGAAGTAATGGCCAAGCTGTCTCTCTTCGATCGCCGCCGTCGCCGCGTCCGTACCGCGCTCAAGGCGCGTGCCGGCGGCCGTCCGCGTCTCTCCGTGCACCGCACGGGCCGTCACATCTACGCGCAGATCATCGACGATGCTGCCGGCCGTACCCTGGCCGCCGCCTCGTCGCTGGTGAAGGGCGAGAAGTCGATCGGCGCCAATGTCGAAGCTGCTGCCCTGGTGGGCAAGCAGATCGCCGAACAGGCCAAGGCCGCCGGTGTCACCACCGTCGTCTTCGACCGTGGCGGCTACCTGTTCCATGGCCGCGTCAAGGCGCTGGCCGATGCCGCCCGTGAAGGCGGCCTGGAGTTCTGATCATGGCTGACGAAACCAACCTGCAGGGCGATGCCGCTGCACCCGTCGAACAGACCGGTGGCGAGCAGCGCGAAGGTCGCGGTCGTGGCCGTGGCCGTGGTGGCGAGCGCGGTGACCGCGGTGATCGTGGCGGCCGTGGCCGTCGCGACGACCGTCGTGGCCGCAACAACAACGACGAGGACCAGGGTGAGGAGCTGATCGAAAAGCTCGTTCACATCAACCGCGTCTCCAAGACCGTGAAGGGCGGCAAGCGCTTCGGCTTTGCAGCTCTGGTCGTGGTGGGCGACGGCAAGGGTCGCGTCGGCTTCGGTCATGGCAAGGCACGCGAAGTGCCCGAGGCCATCACCAAGGCGACCGCCTCGGCCAAGAAGAAGATGGTCCGCGTTCCGCTGAAGGAAGGCCGCACCCTCCACCACGACGGCAAGGGCCGTTTCGGTGCGGGCAAGGTCAACGTCCGTTCCGCACCGGCCGGTACCGGCATCATCGCCGGCGGTCCGATGCGCGCCGTCTTCGAAAGCCTGGGCGTTCACGACGTGGTGACCAAGTCGGTCGGCACCTCGAACCCCTACAACATGATCCGCGCCACCTTCGACGCGCTGACTGACCAGACTTCGCCGAAGTCGGTTGCCCAGCGTCGCGGCAAGAAGGTCGCTGATCTGCTCGGCCGTGGTGGCGCTTCGCAGGTCGAAGCCGAAGCCGCTGCCGAAGCCATCGCGGAGTAATCGGTCATGGCGAAGATCAAGATCAAGCAGATCGGCTCGCCGATCCGTCGCCCCGAGCACCAGAAGAAGATCCTGATCGGTCTGGGCCTGGGCAAGATGAACCGCGTGGTCGAGGTGGAAGACACCGCCGAGAACCGTGGCGCCATCGCCAAGCTGCCGCACATGGTGGCCGTGGTCGACTGACCCGGCTGCCTCACGGCACCCAATCAGCAAAGCCCCGTGCGTCCGCAAGGATGCGCGGGGTTTTCTGTTTCTGCGGCCTCGTACGCCGGGCTTCGGGTGCGGGGCTTCGACAGGCTCAGCCCGAACGGGGCGGGATAAAGTCGCGTTTCTGGTGAGACATGTCTTAAGCGACGCCCGTTCGCCCTGAGCCTGTCGAAGGGCGGCAGCGCGACTCCTGCGCAGTCCAGGTTGGAAACCTGCTTGCTGCAACCGGGCTTCGACAGGCTCAGCCCCAACGGAGTTGGTGCATGAGGGGTTTATGCCCCCGTCCAGTTCCGCCGATTTCCGCCGCGAATGGCTTTGACCCGATCCCGGTAACGCGCGCCTGGACTCAAGGGGGTGACAAGCCGCCTGCGATCGACTAGGGGCCGCAGCTTCCATCAGCGCGAACAAAGCGAAAGCGAGTGCACATCATGAAGCTCAACCAGATTTCCGACAATGGCGGCGCCCGCAAGGGTCGCATGCGCGTGGGCCGTGGTATCGGCTCGGGCAAGGGCAAGACCGCCGGTCGCGGCCAGAAGGGTGCCAAGGCACGCTCGGGCGTTTCGATCAACGGGTTCGAGGGTGGCCAGATGCCGCTCCACATGCGTATCCCGAAGCGCGGCTTCAACAACATCTTCGCCAAGGACTACGCCGAAGTGAACCTCGGCATGATCCAGAAGGCGATCGACGCGGGCAAGCTCGACGTCGCCGGCGTGGTGGACCACGCCGCGCTCAAGGCCGCTGGTCTGGCGCGTGGCGGCAAGCACGGCGTGCGCCTGCTCGCCAAGGGCGAACTGACCACCAAGGCCAGCTTCAAGGTTGCCGGCGCCTCGAAGGGCGCCCTGGCTGCCGTCGAGAAGCTGGGCGGCGCGGTCGAGGTTCTCGTGGTCAAGGCTGAAGCCGAGGCCTGAGACTTCCAGCGTTGACGTAAATTCGGGCGCGGGGGTTATTGCATCCCTGCGCCCGTCCTATATGGCCTTCGTCCATATTGATGCGCTGCCCGGTGGCCCAGAGCCACGCGGGCCACAGCAAGGCTTGATACCGAACCATGGCATCCCGCGCCGATAACATCGCCAGCAATCTCAACCTGTCGAACTTTTCGAAGGCGACCGAACTGAAGAACCGCATCTGGTTCACCGTCGGCGCGCTGATCGTTTTCCGGTTCCTCAGCTTCGTGCCGCTGCCCGGTGTGAACCCGCTGATCCTCGAGTCGCTCTACAACCAGACGCGTGGCGGCATCCTCGACATCTTCAACGCGTTTTCGGGCGGTTCGCTCCAGCGCATGAGCCTGATCGCGCTTGGCGTGATGCCCTACATCACCGCCTCGATCGTGGTGCAGCTGGCTGCCTCGCTCCATCCGGCGCTCGCCGCGCTCAAGAAGGACGGCGAAAGCGGTCGCAAGAAGCTGAACCAGTACACCCGCTATGGCGCGGTGTTCCTGACCGCGGTGCAGGGTTATGCCATCGCCACCGGCCTCGAGGCCTATGGTGCGTCGAGCGGGATCCAGGCGGTCGTGCTGCCCGGCTTCATGTTCCGCATCACCGCGGTGATCAGCCTGATCGGCGGTACGATGTTCCTGCTGTGGCTGGGTGAGCAGATCACCTCGCGCGGCATCGGCAACGGCACGTCGCTCATCATCATGGCGGGCATCGTCGCGCAGATGCCCAAGTTCATCGGCAACCTGTTCGAGCAGGGCCGCACCGGCCAGCTCAACGGCTTCGTGATCGCCGGCGTGATCGTGCTGCTGCTCGGCGTCGTCGTGCTGATCTGCTTCTTCGAGCGCGCCACGCGCCGCCTGCTGATCCAGTATCCCAAGCGCGCCACGCAGCGCGGGATGATGGCCGCCGATCGCAGCCACCTGCCGCTCAAGCTCAACACCGCCGGCGTAATCCCCCCGATCTTCGCCAGCTCGCTGCTGCTGCTGCCGCTGACCATCACCCAGTTCGCAGGCAAGTCGATCTCGCCCGACACCACCTGGGGGCAGGTCATAATCGGCCTCAACCAGTACCTCGGCCACGGCAAGCCGTTGTACATGATCCTCTATGCGCTCGGCATCGTGTTCTTCAGCTTCTTCTACACCGCCGTCGTGTTCAACCCGGAAGAGACGGCCGAGAACCTCAAGCGCAATGGCGGGTTCATTCCCGGCATCCGCCCCGGCAAGAACACCGAGAAGTACCTCGACTACGTGCTGACGCGCATCACCGTGCTCGGTGCCGCGTACATCACCTTCGTCTGCGTCGTGCCCGAGTGGATCATGGCGGAGACAGGCATGGGTTCGCTTTTCTTCGGTGGCACCAGCCTGCTGATTGTGGTCAACGTCACGGTCGATACGATCACGCAGATCCAGTCGCACCTGCTGGCGCACCAGTATGGCGACCTGATCAAGAAGGCCAAGCTGAAGGGCCGGATGCGCTGAGGCGCTGTGACAAACGACTAAGGGGGTAGGGCCAAGTGAACATCATCATTTTGGGGCCGCCGGGTGCGGGCAAGGGTACGCAGGCACAGCGCCTGGTCGAGCGCCATGGGCTCAAGCAGCTCTCGACCGGCGACATGCTGCGCGCTGCGGTCAAGGCCGGCACGCCGGTGGGCCTCAAGGCCAAGGCCGTGATGGAAGCGGGCGAGCTGGTCTCGGACGAGATCGTCTCGGCGCTGATCGGTGACGAGCTGGACGCGATGGGTGCCGGCACCGGCGCGATCTTCGACGGCTATCCACGCACGGCGGCGCAGGCCACCGCGCTCGATGCGATTCTCGAGAGCCGCGGCCGCAAGCTCGACCGCGTGATCGAGCTGGAAGTCAACGAGGACGCGCTGGTCGAGCGCATCACCGGCCGCTACACCTGCGCGACCTGCGGCAAGGGCTATCACGACACGTTCGAGCAGCCCAAGGTTGCCGGCACGTGCGACAAGTGCGGTGGCCACGAGTTCAAGCGCCGCCCGGACGACAACGAGGAAACCGTGCGCACGCGCATGGCCGAGTATCGCGCCAAGACCGCGCCGATCCTGCCGCTCTACGAAGCGCGCGGCATCGTCTCGCGCGTCGACGGCATGGCCGAGATGGACGCGGTGACCTCGGCGATCGAGGCCATCCTGGCCTGAGTTCGGCACACATGATGCGGCGTTTTCGCCGCCAGCAGGAGGCGGGTATGCGGTCACGGGTTTCACGGATCGGACCCGCCTTTTTGCTGGCCGGGGCGGCGCTGGCGGCCCCGGAGTTTACGCAGGCCGAGGTCATGGCCCAGGGCGAGGGCGGCTTTGTGGTGCGCGAGGTGGTCGAGGTGCCCGCCGCCGTGCCCGACGCCTGGCGCACGCTGGTCAAGCCCGCCACCTGGTGGTCGGACGAACACACCTTCTCGGGCAGTGCCGCCAATCTCACGCTCGATCCGGTGACGGGCGGCTGTTTCTGCGAGAAACTGGCTCCGGCCAAGGAAGCGGGGGCAGGGGGAGCACCCGGCGGCGTGCAGCACATGCGCGTCGTCTATGTCGAGCCGGGCCGGGCGCTGCGCATGACGGGCGCGCTGGGGCCGCTGCAGAGCGAGGCGCTGCTCGGCACGATGACCGTGACGCTCAAGACCGCGGGTCGCGGCACGCGCATTCTCATCGAATATGTCGTCGGCGGCTACATGCGGTTCAAGCCGGAGCAGATCGCCCCTGCCATGGATCGCATGCTGGGCCAGCAGCTGCGCAATCTTGCCGGGAAGCTGGGCGGCGCGCTGCCGGGCGAGGGCGACAGCGGCGCTGCGACCGGCCGCGCCTCGAGCGGCAAGGGCGGACTGTCCGGTCCCGTGCTGCGTGATGCGCCGCAGGGGCCGTCGCTGCGGCCCGATGGAGCGCCCTTGTCAGCCATGCTGCCGCGGCTTGCGCCCTCGGGCGGGATCGATGGCATGCGGGGCGGATCGCTTCCCGCCGCGCGCGGTACGGGCGGCGGTCTCACCGTGCCCGACGACGAGCCCTTCGTGGGCGTGGCGCCGCCCAAGCCATCCGCTGCGCCGGTGGCGCGATCGACGTCTGGCAAACCCGTCCCGGCCAAGCCTGCGGCGACTCCGGCAAGCGCGAAGCCCAAGTCGACGGCTGCCACCGCCGCCAAGGCTCCCGTCAAGCCGGCACCCAAGCGGAGCACGACGCTGCCACCCTCGACGACGCGCGACGGGCACAACGAGGCGGGAGCGCAGGACGATGCCCGCGCCGCCTTCGATGCCGCCCTGGGCGGCGACTGATCCTGCACCAAAGGACCGGGGGCGATTCGTCCGAAATGACGGCGGGACTGGTCCGAAACCGGACGGGCTGCGACAATCGCCGCTTTGACCCTTGGCGCGACTTGCGATATAAGGTCACCCATCGGCGGCGCAGTCTTCCCGTGATCGTGGGAGGGTGTCGCGCGCTCTCGTCCCTTTGTGGTTGACGTTGGTTCCCGAAAAGTTTAAGCGCGCCTTTCACTCTAGCGAGAGAGGTACTTGTAGGTCCGATGCAAATGCTTGCGCGGGCCGGCAATTCTCGTTTTCGCTGAGGGTGTTGTCGCGATGAGATAGGGTGTCGGCTGCGAGTCGCTGCCCTGTGGAGCAAACGGAGAAACAAGTGGCTCGTATTGCCGGGGTAAACATCCCCACCAACAAGCGCGTGATCATTGCGCTGACCTACATTCATGGCATCGGCTCGTACAAGGCCCGCCAGATCGCCGACAAGCTCGGCATCGATCACGCCCGCCGCGTTCAGGATCTGTCGGACGCCGAAGTGCTCCAGATCCGTGAAGCCATCGACGCCGAACACACCGTGGAAGGCGACCTGCGTCGCGAAACCGCGATGAACATCAAGCGCCTGATGGACCTCGCCTGCTACCGTGGCCTGCGTCACCGCAAGGGCCTGCCGGTTCGTGGCCAGCGCACGCACACCAATGCGCGCACCCGCAAGGGCAAGGCCAAGCCGATCGCCGGCAAGAAGAAGTAAGATCGGCCGCTAAGGCTTCGATCTTCCCAACGGTTTCTCGACAGGAATTCAGCACATGGCACGCGAACCCCAGCGCATTAAGCGCCGCGAGCGCAAGAACATCACCAGCGGTGTTGCGCACGTGAACGCCAGCTTCAACAACACCATGATCACCATCACCGATGCCCAGGGCAACGCCATCTCGTGGTCGTCTGCCGGCATGATGGGCTTCAAGGGCAGCCGCAAGTCGACCCCGTACGCCGCTCAGGTGGCCGCGGACGACGCCGGCAAGAAGGCCGCCGAACACGGCGTGCGCACCCTTGAAGTGGAAGTGAAGGGCCCGGGTTCGGGTCGCGAGAGCGCGCTGCGCGCTCTGCAGGCGGTGGGCTTCACCATCACCGCCATCCGCGACGTGACCCCGATCCCCCACAACGGCGTGCGCCCCTCCAAGCGTCGCCGCGTCTAACCTGCCTTTTGGCGAGTGGCGCGCGAGGTACCACGCGCGCCACACCCGCCCAATACCTTGACCGGTTGCGGCGCCCTCGTGGCCGACTGCCGGCGCTCCCGAAAAACCCTAGGGGAATTCCATGACTGTCAACATCAAGAACTGGCAGGAACTGAAGAAGCCCAACAATCTCGAGATCAAGCCTGGCACCGACTCGAAGCGTCGCGCGACTTTCGTTGCCGAACCGCTTGAGCGGGGCTTTGGTCTCACCCTCGGCAACGCGCTGCGCCGTGTGCTGTTGTCTTCGCTGCAGGGCGCAGCGGTCACCTCGATCAAGATCGAGAACGTGCTCCACGAATTCTCGTCTCTCGCCGGCGTGCGCGAAGACGTGACCGACATCGTGCTCAACGTGAAGCAGATTGCACTGAAGATGCAGGGCGAAGGCCCCAAGCGTCTCCAGCTTTCCGCGATCGGGCCGGGCGAAGTCAAGGCCGGCGACATCGCCGTGACCGGCGACATCGAGGTGATGAACAAGGATCTCGTGATCTGTCATCTCGACGAAGGCGCGACCTTCAACATGGAACTGACGGCCGACACCGGCAAGGGCTACGTCCCCGCCGTGTCCAACCGTCCGATCGATGCGCCGATCGGCCTGATCCCGGTCGACTCGCTCTACTCGCCGGTTCGCCAGGTGTCGTACAAGGTCGACAACGCGCGCATCGGCCAGGAGCTGGACTACGACAAGCTGAGCCTGACCGTCGAGACCGACGGTACGGTGACGCCCGAGGACGCCGTGGCCTATGCCGCGCGCATCCTGCAGGACCAGCTGGCGCTGTTTGTCCACTTCGACGACCAGATGCCCACCGGCCACGTTCCCTCGCTTGCCGGCGTTGCCGCGCATGCGCCGGAAGAGAACGACGCCAACCAGCTCAACCGCTACCTCCTCAAGAAGGTGGACGAGCTCGAGCTGTCGGTGCGTTCGGCCAACTGCCTGAAGAACGACAACATCATCTACATCGGCGACCTGGTCCAGAAGACCGAGGCCGAGATGCTCCGTACGCCGAACTTCGGCCGCAAGTCGCTCAACGAGATCAAGGAAGTGCTCTCGTCGATGGGTCTGCGCCTCGGCATGGACATCCCTGGCTGGCCGCCGGAAAACATCGAGGAAATGGCCAAGAAGCTCGAGCAGGAACTGCTCGGCTGATCGGGCCGCCGGACCGGCGCGGGCTGATGGCCTGCGCCGACCGGCCCACGAGGGTTTTGGGCCTCCCCTCAAGCAGGCCTGGATCGGGGTACCTCATACGGCCCCCCTACGAACGGAGAATGGAACATGCGTCATAAGCTGGGACAGCGTAAGCTGGGTCGTACCTCGTCGCACCGTATCGCGATGCTGCGCAACATGGCAGCCGCGCTGATCAAGCACGAGCAGATCACCACCACCGTGCCCAAGGCGAAGGAACTGCGTCCCTACGTCGAAAAGCTCATCACGCTGGCCAAGCACGGCGGTCTTTCGAACCGTCGTCTCGCCCACGCGCGTATCCTCGACGACGTCCAGGAAAAGAAGCTGTTCGAGGTTCTGGCCGAGCGCTACGCCGACCGCAACGGTGGCTATACCCGCATCATCAAGGCCGGCTACCGCGCTTCGGACGCCGCTCCGATCGCCGTGATCGAACTGGTTGATCGCGACACCTCGGCCAAGGGCCTGGACTCGGGTCCGGTCCTGACTGCCGACGAAGACGAACTCGAAGACGCGTGATCGTCCGGAGGGCTGCGGCCCTCCGCACAGGAACGACGGATCGACGGGCGGGGCTGCAAGGCTCCGCCCGTTTTCGTTTGTTGCGCAAGGGAAATCTGGCGCTAGTTTCGGTGGCAACCGATTTTGCAACAGGGATGCCGCCATGAATTTCCGCCTGCGCCTGGCGCTTGCCGCCGCGCCGATCGCGCTCGTCACCGCCCTGCCGATTGCCACAGCCCCGATCGCCCACGCCAAGGATGCCCCGATGACTGCCGCTGCGCCGCAATTGCCGCCTTATCCCGCCAGCCCGCAGGTTCCGCTGGTGGAGGATCACTTCGGCGAGAAGGTGTCCGATCCCTGGCGCTGGCTCGAGGCGGACGTGCGCACCGATGCCAAGGTTGCGGCCTGGGTTCAGGCGCAGAGCCAGTTCACCGCCGCCTATCTGAAGCAGTTGCCCGAGCGCCCGGTGCTGGAGCAGCGGATGAAGGCGCTGATCGACTACGCGCGGTTCGGCCTGCCGCGCCAGCGTGGCCATGCGCTGTTCTACACCTGGAACAGCGGCTTGATGAACCAGGCGCAGCTGCTGGTACGCGATGCGACGGCGCCGGTCGGCACCAAGGGCCGCGTCCTGCTCGATCCCAACACCTGGGCCAAGGACGGGGCGACCGCGCTCGACGCCTGGGCGCCATCGGATGACGGGCAAGTGCTGGCCTATTCGGTGCAGGATGGTGGCTCGGACTGGCGCACCGTGCGCTTTGCCAAGGTGGCGGACGGCGCGGCGCTGCCCGACGAGCTGAAGTGGGTGAAGTTCTCGGGGCTGGCCTGGCTCGGCAACGATGCCGTGCTCTATTCGCGTTTCCCCGAGCCCAAGGAGGGCGCGGCCTTCCAGGCGCTGAACTACAACCAGACGGTTTGGCTGCATCGCCTCGGCACGCCGCAAAGCGCGGACCAGCCGGTCTTCGCGACGCCCGACCTGCCCAAGCGCGGCCATGGTGCCAGTGTCTCGAGCGACGGGCGCTGGATCGTCATCACCAGTTCCGAAGGCACCGATCCGGTCAACACCGTACACGTCGCCAAGGTGACGGGGGGCAAGATCGGCCCGGTCATCGCACTGGTGCCCGACCTCAAGGCGCAGTGGGACTTCATCGACGGCATCGGCGATCGCCTGTGGTTCACCACGGGTGACGGCGCGCCGTTGAAGAAGATCGTGCGTGTCGACCTGTCGGGCGCGCAGCCGCGCTTCGACACCATCGTCGCGCAAAGCAAGGACAACCTCGACAGCGCGACGATCGCCGGCAACCGCCTGTTCGCCAGCTACATCCACGATGCCAAGAGCGCGGTCCTGGCCTTCGATCTCGACGGCAAGCCGGTGGGTGAAGTGTCGCTGCCGGGCATCGGCAGCGCCGCCGGGCTGAGCGGCCGCCCGGGCGACTCCGCCGCGTTCCTGTCGTTCAGCAGCTTCACCACGCCGGGCACCGTACTGCGCCTCGATCCGGCGACCGCGAAGACCTCGGCCTGGGAGCCGGTCAAGCTGACGTTCGATCCGGCCGACTTCGGCGTCGAGCAGGTGTTCTATCCGTCGAAGGACGGCACCAGGATTCCGATGTTCGTGGTCCGTCGCAAGGATGCGACCGGGCCGGTGCCGACGCTGCTCTATGGCTATGGCGGGTTCAACATCCCGCTGACGCCGTGGTTCTCGGCCGGGTTCATGAACTGGGTGGCTAGCGGCGGTGCGCTGGCGGTGGCCAACCTGCGCGGCGGCGGCGAGTATGGCGATGCCTGGCACGATGCCGGCCGCCTCGCGCGCAAGCAGAACGTGTTCGACGACTTCATCGCGGCGGGCGAGTGGCTGATCGCCAACAAGGTCACGCCCAGGCATGGCCTCGCCATCGAGGGCGGTTCGAACGGTGGCCTGCTCGTCGGCGCGGTGACCAACCAGCGCCCCGACCTGTTCGCGGCGGCAAGCCCGGCCGTGGGCGTGATGGACATGCTGCGCTTCGACCAGTTCACCGCGGGCCGCTATTGGGTCGACGACTATGGCTATCCCGAAAGGGAAGCCGACTGGCGCGTGCTGCGCACCTATTCCCCCTATCACAACGTGCGCAGCGGGGTGGACTATCCGGCGATCCTGGTGACCACCGCCGATACCGACGACCGCGTCGTGCCCGGGCACAGCTTCAAGTATGCCGCGGCCCTGCAAACCGCGGCGCTGGGCAGCAAGCCGCACCTGATCCGGATCGAGACCCGCGCCGGCCACGGCTCGGGCAAGCCGGTCGACAAGATGATCGAGGAAACCGCCGACGTGCAGGCGTTTCTGGCACACTGGACGGGGCTGAAGCCCAAGCCCTGACTTTCTGGCCCTGACCCCTTGGCCCGGGCCGGTCTTCGCTGACCTGTCCATGCGCCCCGCTGGCCTCGCAACTCCGGCGATGCTAGGCGGGGCGCAATGACGGTGAACGGGACAGGATGGGGTGCCATGGCGCCAAGCGCGGTGCATCGCCTGTCCATGGCGCTCGCAGTGTGCCTCTTGTGTAGCGCGCCGGCGTGCGCCGATACGCCCGCGACGACCGCGGCCGTGCAGTCTTGGTCGGCACCCATGCTTTCGGCCACCTCTGCGCTGGCCCTTCCGCGCAATGCCTACCCGCCGGCGCGACGCGATGGCGTGGTGGAGGCCCCGTTCGGAGAGCCGGTCGCCGATCCCTGGCGGTGGCTCGAGGGTGACCCGCAAGCCAAACCTGAAGTCGCGCAATGGGTGGCCGCGGAAAATCGTCTGAGTGCGCAGTTCCTCGGCCAGCTGCCGGGGCGGGCGGGCTTTGCCGCTTCGATCCGCCGTTTTTACGATTACGGGCGGATCTCGCTGCCGCGCAAGGCGGGGCGCCGGTACTTCACCATGCGCAACAGCGGGCTGCAGAACCAGTCGGTGCTGACGGTGCAGGACGGCTTGGCGGCAGAGCCACGCGTGCTGCTCGATCCCAATGCCTGGTCGGCCGACGGAACCGAGGCGCTCGACGTGTGGGTGCCATCGCGGGCAGGGCGCTACGTCGCGTTCGGCCGACAGTGCGCGGGCAGTGACTGGCGCACACTGGGCGTGGTCGACGCGGGCACCGGCGCGCTCCTGCCCGACCGGCTCGAATGGGCGCGTGACACGCTGATCGGATGGCTGGGCGATGTTGGCTTCTTCTATTCGCGCTATCCCGCGCCCGTGGACGGAGAGGCGTCGCGGGCGGTGCTGGCCGACAAGGCGGTGTGGTTCCATCGTATCGGCACCCCGCAATCCGCCGACACGCTGGTCTATGCAACGCCCGACCATCCCGACTGGAGCCACAAGGCCTTCGTGACGAGCGACAGCCGCTGGGCGGTCATCACCACCGAGGCCGGCACCGGCGATCGCCGCATGATCCGCCTGATCGACCTGCGCCAGCGCAACCGCCCGTGGCGCGTGTTGCCGCTGGTCGAGACGTTCGATCATGACTGGAAGATCGTCGAGGGCATGGGCGACCGCCTGTGGTTCATCACCGATGCCGGTGCCGCCAACGGCATGCTCGTCGCGCTCGACCTTGGCGGCCAACAGCCGCAATGGCGGGTCATCGTTCCCGAACGCGTGCAGACGCTGGCGGCGGCGGCGGTCGTCGGCACGCGCCTCGTCCTGTCCTATCGGCAGGATGGCGGCACAACGGCGGTCGTCACCGATCTCAAGGGGCGCCCCGCGAGGGCAATCACGCTCAACGGGATCGGCGTCGCCTCCGGCTTCGTCGGTCGACCGGGCGACCCCGAGACGTTCTACCAGTTCTCCAGCTTCATCACGCCTCCGACGATCTACCGGCTCGATCTGCGCAGCGGCCAGGTCGCGCCGTTCGCGCGCGCCGAGCTCGGGTTCGACCCGGCGGACTACGTGGTCGAGCAGCGCCGCTATTCGTCGAAGGACGGCACGATGGTGCCGCTCTATCTCGTGCGCAGCCGTCACGCGGCCGAGGCGGGGCAGGCCCTGCCGACGCTGCTGTATGGCTATGGCGGCTTCGACGTCTCGCTGACGCCGGGCTGGTCGCCGGTGCGCATGGCCTGGCTGGCAGCGGGTGGCGCCTTTGCTTTGGCGAGCATCCGGGGCGGCGGCGAGTTCGGCGAGGAGTGGCATGATGGCGGACGGCGCGCGGCCAAGCAGAACAGCTTCGACGATTTCATCGCCGCCGGCGAATATCTGATCGCGCAAGGGATCACCCCGCGGCACGGGCTGGCGATCCAGGGCAGTTCCAACGGCGGCTTGCTGGTCGGCGCGGTGGTCAACCAGCGGCCCGACCTGTTCGCGGCGGCCAATCCCGACGTCGGGGTGATGGACATGCTGCGCTTCGACCGCTTCACCGCCGGCCGTTTCTGGCTCGACGATTATGGCGACCCAGCCAAGGCGGCGGACTGGCGCGTCCTGCGTGCCTATTCGCCTTATCACAACATCCGCAGCGGGACGCCATACCCGGCGATCCTCGTCACCACCGCGGACAGCGACGATCGTGTCGTGCCCGCGCACAGCTTCAAATACGTCGCCGCGCTGCAAGCGGCCGACATAGGGGCCCGCCCGCATCTCCTGCGGGTCGAGGCGGGGGCGGGGCATGGTGGCGGCAAGCCGGTCGACAAGATCATCGCCACGGGCGCCGACGTGCTGGCGTTCCTCGCTGCCTATACCGGGCTGGCTGCACCGGTTGCGCCCGTTGCGCCGACGCCCGCCCCGCAATAGGCTTGCAGCGTGCCCGGTGCGTGACTATCCGCACAGGGAGGGACCATCAACGGGATCGACCACCATGACCATGTTCGACGATCGCGAACGCGCATTCGAGGCCAAGTTCGCCCATGACGAGGAAATGCTGTTCCGCGTCCACGCGCGCCGCAACCGCCTGCTCGGGCAATGGGCGGCCGATCGCATGAAGCTCAGCCCGGCCGAGACCGAGGCTTACGCCAAGTCGGTGGTCCAGGCCGACTTCGAGGAGACCGGCGACGAGGACGTCATCCGCAAGCTGCTGGGTGACCTGATCGCCGCAGGGGTCGACAGCAACGAGGCCGAGATCCGCGCCGCGATGGACGCCAAGGCCATCGACGCCCGCCGCCAGCTGATGGGCGAAGTCTGATGGCGATGGCAGCCGGCGAGATCGAGGCGATGATCCGGGCAGCGCTGCCCGATGCCGAAGTCACGATCACGGACCTTGCCGGCGACGGCGATCACTATGCCGCGCACGTCGTCTCGCCCGCTTTTGCGGGGATGAGCCGCGTCGCGCAGCACAAGGCGGTCTATGCCGCGCTCGGCGGGCGCATGGGCGGCGTGCTCCACGCCTTGCAACTGACCACCTCGGCCCCCAACTAGGCGGCGAAAGGAACTTCTTCAGCCATGTCCAATTCCCACGCGCGCATTGACGAGATCGTCAAGGGCAACGACGTCGTCCTGTTCATGAAGGGGACCCCGCTGTTCCCGCAATGCGGGTTCTCCAGCCGCGCCATCGCCATCCTCGAGCGCCTGGGTGTCGAATACGCCAGCGTCGACGTGCTGCAGGACATGGAAATCCGCCAGGGCATCAAGGCCTATTCGGATTGGCCAACCATCCCGCAGCTTTACGTCAAGGGCGAGTTCGTGGGCGGTTCGGACATCATGATGGAAATGTTCGAGGCCGGCGAACTCGAAGAACTGATGACCGAGGCCAAGGTCAAGCAGGCCTGATCGCTCGAAACCCGGGTGCGGTTGCGCCCCGGGTTTGTACGGCACTGATAAATGCCAAGGCGCGGCTTCCTGCCAGGGCGGCCGCGCTTTTGCATTTGCAGTGTGGTGTCGATGGGAAGGCCCCGGGAGAGGCGAAGCCGGGGAGACCATGGGGGTAGGGGCCGGCTTCGCCTCGAGAAGATTGAATCTTCGGGGTATTTCAGACAATGCATGAGCTGTGCCAACATCGGTAAGTTCCCGAATATTCTAACCTACAGGGGTTTTGGCTAAAACCGCAGGCGACCCAATTGTAAATTTGTCCGACATGTCGTCGTTCGGCTCCGCTTGGCACCAGCAGCACCGGTCGCCATTGTATCGGGATGCAGGATATCTCACCTCACGCCTCGGATCGTAGCGGCACAGTCCCGGCGATCGCGGCCGCCACGGTGATCGTCATGCGCAGCGGCCCGGACGGCGGGCCTCCGCAACTGTTGCTGGCGGAACGGTCGGAGGGGCTGGCCTTCGCAGGGGGCGCGACCGTCTTTCCCGGTGGCCGCGTCGAGCCCGGTGACGGGGCGCTGGCGCAGCAACTTGTGGCACACGCGCGTTCGGGCGCTGCCCTCGATGACATGGCGGCCCGGATCGCGGCGGTGCGCGAAACGCTCGAGGAAACGGGGCTGGCGCTGGCGCTGCGTTCCACCGATCGCACGATCACCCAAGCCGATGCCGAGGCAGCGCGGGAGGCGCTGGCATCCGCCAATGATTTCGCCGCAGTTCTGGCTCGCATGGGCTGGACTCTCGACCTGACGCGCCTCATCCCTTGGGCGCGGTGGCGGCCGACGGGGCCGCATGTGCGGGTTTTCGACGCCCGCTTCTATTTGGCCGACCTCGGCACCGGGGCTGTCGGTGTCTCTGCCGATCGTTCGGAAAACCGGCACTTGTTCTGGGCCAGTGCTGCAGAGGCGCTGGCCATGGCGGACCGGGGCGACATTCGGGTGATTTTCCCGACGCGGCGGAACCTCGAAAGGCTGGCGCAGTTCGATAGCGCCGCGGCCTGCACCGCCCATGCCCACGCGACGCCGGTGACCCTCATCGAGCCGTACGTGGTGCGTGACGACGGCGTGGACTGGCTGACGATTCCGGATGGTCTGGGCTACCCGGTGCTTCGGCAACGGTTGGACGAGGTGGCGCGGGGCTAGACCGCTCTGCATTGCATCCACTATCGAGACATGGCAGCGCCGGTGGCCACACGTCTAAGGCGTTGAGGCAATACGTAATCCTGCGTGGGATGCCTATGCCGGGCCGGTAAGGGCGCGGTGCGATCATGGTGGTGGAGGACACGACCATGCCCGCGCTCAATCCGCTGCCATCGCCGATCACCCCTGCGGCCCCGCCACCCGCCGATCCTGCCGTCTGGCTGGCGGATGGGCGCGAAATGCCCGTCCGCTCGCCGGTTCATCGCATGCATGAAGCGATCGAGGCGCAGACGCTTCCCGCAGCCGAGCCGTCTGACGCGCTTTATCCCCTGTGGTTCCGTCGCACGTTTCCGATCGTCGTTTCCGGCGCGATGTGGGCGGGCATCGCCTGGCTATTCTTGGGCTGACCCATTGCGAATCACCGAAGCCCCCGCGCTACGCAACCATCTCGGGTCTTTCGCGCGCTGACGCGCTGCAGGGCCGCCCCCAAACGTGACGTTACAGGCGCTACCGTTCGGCGCCGACGATGGGGGTTACGTCGTGCAGCAGCGCCAGACCGTGCCAATCCTGGATCGTGGTGCCTTTGTCAGCAACGCGGGGACGGCAGTGTCTCTCGGGGCTGTCGAAGCCTCGGCACCCCTGGACAAGGGGCGGTCGGCCGTCGTCGCCGGTCTGTTGCGCGATGCGTCCGGCTTTCCATCCGCGCGGGAAATTCCCAAGGGTGCTGACACCGGGACTTACAACCGTGCACCTGACGGGGCAGGGCGCTGGTTGCGCGCGCTCGATGTCATCTTGTCCTCGCTCGCCCTGCTGGTTTTCCTGCCGCTGATGCTCGTCATTGCACTGGCCGTGTTCGTCAGCGACGGCGGGCCGGTCCTGTTCCATCATCGCCGCATCGGGGCGGGCGGACGCCATTTCGCGTGCCTCAAGTTTCGCTCGATGGTCGTGGATGCCGACGCGCGTTTACGCGCGCTGCTCGCGATCGACGACGATGCTCGCGCGGAATGGATCGCAACCCAGAAACTGCAACACGATCCGCGCGTGACGGTCGTCGGCCGGTTTCTGCGCAAGAGCAGCCTCGACGAGTTGCCGCAACTGATCAACGTATGGCTGGGGGATATGAGCCTGGTAGGGCCGAGGCCGATCGTGGACTCTGAAATCGCGCGATATGGTCGGCATTTTGCCGCCTATTGCGTCGGGCGGCCAGGCCTTACCGGACTGTGGCAAGTCGTCCGATCCCGGAAGACCAGCTATCGCAGGCGCGTTGCGTGCGATGTGGTATATCGGCGGAGCTGCTCGGTCAGGCTTTACCTGCGAATACTCTTGCTTACTCCGCCCAGCGTGGTTTTGGCCAAAGGGGCATTCTGACGAGGGAAGCCGTCAGCTTGGCCCTGGCTTTCAGAATACGAGAACGGCCAGCCCGATCCAGAACACCTGGCTCAGCGCCAGACCGATGAGCAGACCCTTTGCCGCAGACGTCCGCTCACCCGAGGGCGCTTCGTGGAACGAAACCAGCCGGTCTTCACGGAAAGTCTGAGTCGACGGCATCCTGCAACCCTTTGTAGTTTTGTTTCTGACAGTTAGACGCCCGATTTGGGCCGTTCGCCTTGTTCGTTATACGCTCTTGGCCGGTCGACGGTTCCCATGGTCCCAAAGGTCATGTTCGCCGCCACGAGGCACTGGCCGTTCGCCTCGTTCCGTTTGGTCTTTCATAGTGAAACTTCCTTGTAAATCCGTGAATCCCGCCGGATTTGCGCCTGGATGCGCCGCAAAACGCGCTGTTTTGTCCGGCAATGCGTACGATCCAAAACTTTATCGCGGCGTTATGACGCGGTGCACAAGCCGGGTTAGTCCGATATGTGACGGCATTGTGGCTGCACCGTATTACCCGATGGCGTTTCACGCGCGCTGTCGGACTTCCAGCGTGTCATCAAACTGCCTTACTTTCAGGCAGTTTCGACATTTCCCAGCGTCGCCGATGTGCGATCCAGGTACACGCATTGCGAGGGAACCCCCGGTTTCGTGACCGCGCCTCGGGATGGGCTACTGCGGGTGCGAACAGCGACTGATCCGATCCGGCGCGTCGATAAGGACGATTGCACCCCGGTCCAATTTCGCGATGCAGCATGATTTTTTCCTGCTCAGCCCATTTTTTTGGGGGCGGTGTATCGCCTGCCCGGGATTGAGAGCGCGTCGGTCTCTCGGGATCGGAGGCAACCCGCGTGGACGCCCGGGCCGTTCCGCTTAGGACTTCCCCGGCTGTTCCATCACGGGAGACTGTGGCGATGTTGCGGATATACGTTGCCGTTGCCACGGTCGGGCGGGCCGACCTGGCAAGGCAGACGATCGATCTCCTGGCCGGTCAATCGCGCCCGCCCGACGGCGTCGTGGTCGTCGGTGCCACGCCCGAGGATGTCGAGGGCATTGCGCAAGGCACCTTGGCGCCGCGCTGCGAACTTGCGCCGCGTGGCCTGTGTCGTCAGCGCAACCGCGCCCTGGACCTGCTATCCGGCCAAGCCGACGTGATCGTCTTCTTCGACGACGACTTCGTCGCCGCGCCCGATTATCTCGCGGCGGTCGAACGCCTGTTCCTCGCGCACCCCGATGTCGCCGGCATTACCGGCAACCTGGCTGGCGACGGTGTGCGGCACGGTGGCTACGGCATCGCCCAGGCGCAGGCCCTCATCGCCGCGCGCACATTGCAGCTCGATCCGGCGATCGTGCCGCGCGAGGCGCTATACGGCTGCAACATGGCGCTGCGCATGGCGCATATCCGGGAACTGCGCTTCGACGAATCTCTGCCGCTCTATGGTTGGCAGGAGGACATCGATTTTACGATGCGGTTGTCGCGGCGTGGGCGCCTGATCTCGACGGGGTTGGTTTCGGGCGTCCACCTCGGCGTCAAGGGCGGGCGGACATCGGGCCGGCGGCTCGGCTATTCGCAGATCGCCAATATCGTCTACCTGATGCGCAAGGGCACGATCCCGCGTGCGCTGGCTCGCAAGCTCCTTTGGCGCAACGTCGTCGCCAATGTGTTGCGCGCGCCATTTCCCGAACCGTGGATCGACCGTGCCGGCCGGCTGCGCGGCAATGGCCTGGCGCTGGCCGATTTGCTCACCGGGCGCCTCGATCCGCGCAAGATCGAGAGCATGTGACGCGGATGCGCGCGATCGCGTTCAACGGCAAGTTTCGCGCCGGAAAGCACAATGGCGTGTGGCGCGTGGCGGATCGCCTGATCGCCGAGGTCGACGATCTCCTTGCCGCCATGCCGCTTGCGGATCGGCCGGATGTCCGCCTCGTCATGCCGGCGGGCTGCTCGTCGGCGCCGACCTATCGTGTGATCGCCATTCAGCAGGACGATCGGCCGGCCAGCCCATCGTGGGAGCAGCGCCGATTGCCCTGGCTAGTGCGGGGGGCACTGCTGGTCAATCTCGCCAACCTGGCGCCGGTGCTGCATTGGCCCAAGGTCACCATGCTGCACGATGCGCAGTTCTGCCGGCCTGATTGTTCCTATCCCTGGCGCCAGCGTGCCGGATACCGCCTGCTGGCGCCGCTGATGGCACGAAGCAGCCGGCTGGTCCTGACCGTGTCCGACTATTCCCGGCGCGACCTGGCTGGCTACGGCGTCATCGGACGCGGGCGCGTCGAGATCCTGCACAACGGCGCGGACCATATTCTCGAGCTGGGAGCGGATCCGCATGCGCTGGCGCGGCTTCGCCTGAAGCCGCAGGGATATTGGCTCATGTTCGGTAGCGTGAAAGCCTACAAGAACAACGCGGTCGTCTTCGAAGCACTGCGCCGGCGCGCGATGCAGGGAACGGGTTCGCCACGTCCGCTGGTCATCGTCGGGCCGGGGCGCGCGGCGCTGGTCGCGGCAGGGCTGTCTGCGCCATCCGATGCCGTGTTCGCGGGCCCATGCGACGATGCCACGCTGCGCGCCCTGTACGAAGGCGCGCAGGCCTTGCTGTTCCCATCACGCACCGAAGGGTTCGGTCTTCCCCCGGTCGAGGCGATGATGTGCGGATGCCCGGTGATCGCCGCGCCCTGCGGCGCCGTGCCCGAGGTCTGCGGCGACGCCGCGCTCATGGCGTCGCCGGACGAGCCTGATGCCTGGCTCGATCAACTCGACGCGCTCGAGGATCCCGCCGTCCGCGCCGCCGTGATCGCGACGGGGCGCGAGCGCGCCAGCCGCTACACCTGGCGCAGTGCGGGGCAGGCATTGCTCGGCCTGCTGATCGATGCCGCGCGGCAATGACCGCATGAGCGCCGAGGCGACATCGCCGCTGCCCCATGCCGCGCCCGACCACAGGCGGAAACCGAGCTGGCGGTTGGCGCACTGGTGGCGGTCCGGCAGCCTGACCGCCGCCATTGCGATGGCTGCGCGCGCCAGCAGCCAACTTGCGCTCCTGCTGGTCACGCTGGTGGCCACACGATCCTTGTCCCCGGCGGACTTCGGCGTTTTCGCGATCGCGGCGGCGTTCCTCACCCTGTCGCGGACCATGCTGTACACGGGGCCCTTCGAATATGTCCTCAAGGCGAGAGCCGAGGATGCGCCGGCAGTGGCGAGCGCCGGGCTGGCGGCGAATGGGCTCGTCGCCTTGAGTTGGTGTATCGGCCTGTGCCTGTGCGGGCTGGCGGCGCCCTATCTCTTTCGGGGCAGCGGTGTCGGGATGCTGCTGTTCGCCCTGGCGCCGTCCAACTTTCTGGCCGCCGTGGCCGGGTGGGAGGAGGCGATGGTGCTGCGCGGGCAGGCGGTGCGGCGCTATTACGCGATCACGGTTGCGACCGAACTGTTCGCCGCACTCGCCGCGATCCTGCTGCTGGTCGCCGGCTGGGGGCTTTGGGCGCTGGTCGTGCAGGTCTATGTACGGCTGGCGATCTTTGTGCTGGCCTATCGCGTGGCGCTGGTCTTGCCCCCGTTGCCCGCGCCGACACGGGCACAGACGATCGCGATCCTGGCATGGTCGCGCAGCCGATATGCCTCCATTTTCGTCGGGTTTTTGGCGAACTACAGTGGTGACCTCCTGCTTGGCGCGGTGTTCTCGCCGGCTGCCTCCGGGCTTTATCGCGCCGGCAATCGCGTGGTCTCGGCGCTGGCGGACATGTTCGTCCAGCCTGCAGGGCTGCTGGCCACCACCAGCCTTGCGGCCATTCGGGCGCGGGGAGGGGACGGCACCGGGACGAATGCCCCGTGGCTCCGCGCCGCCGGATTGTTCGGCGCACTGTGCTGGCCCGCGCTGGCAGGGCTTGCCGTCGTGTCCGACTGGATCGCGCCGCTCCTGCTCGGCCCGGCCTGGGCAGGGGCGGGGCCGATCATCGCCGTGTTCTGCATCGCACGTCTGGCCGCACTGCCGATCGCGGTCGCCTCGGCGGTTCTGGTCGTGGCCGACCGTCAGGATCGCGTTTTCTGGGTCCAGGCGGCCGCCGCACTTGCCACGGCGGGGCTCACGCTGCTGATGGCTGCGAGCGGTCCGGTCGCGGCCGGGATCGCCACTGCTGGCGTGGCGGTGGGTTGGGCAGCAGCGCTGGCGTGGGAAGCGTGGCGCGTGCAACCTGCATCGGGTGCCGAAGCCCGCAGCGTCGCCTGGCTTGTCCTGCTGCCAAGCCTTGTCACCCCCCTGGCAGCGCTTTGCGCGCGCGCCGTCCTGTCCTCGCTGCCCGTTTCCCCATTCGGGGCGCTCGCCATCACCGTTGCGGCTGGTGCCTTGGCTTGGCTTTTGGCGCTGGTGGTGCAGGGCAAGGCCTTGCGCGCGGCGGTGGCGGCCGTGGGGCACTGAGCGCAAGGTCCCTCGCGTTCGTCACGGCTTCGGCTATAGCCAAGGCATGACGATCCCTGCCGCATCGACCGATGATAACCCGCGCACCAGGGCCGCCGGGCGCACCGAACCGGCAAGTGCCGGCGATGCAACGCAATCACGCTCTGCCCTGGTGGGGGCGGGGGCCGCTTTTGCCGCCATGGTCTCGGTCACGATCGGGGCGACATTTGCCAAGTTGCTGTTCCCGGTGGTTGGGGCGGTCGGCATTGCCGGGCTGCGGATCGGACTGGGCGCCGTCATGCTGCTGGTGGTCTTGCGGCCATGGCGTCGGCGCGTGCCGCGTTCGCTGCGGCTCGGCGTGGTGATCTATGGCATCACGCTGGGGCTGATGAACATGCTGATATACCAAGCCTTTGCCCGGATACCGATCGGGCTGGCCGTGGCGATCGAAGTGACTGGACCGCTCGGGGTTGCGCTCGTCGGCTCGCGACGGATGAGCGATCTTGGATGGCTGGCGCTTGCCGTAATCGGCCTGACGCTCTTGGTGCCGCGCGTTGGCGAGGCCGTCCTCGATCCCGTCGGTGTCGCGTTCGCGCTCGCCTCGGGCTTGTGCTGGGCCCTCTATATTTTGGCGGGCAAGCATGTCGCTGCGACACTGGGCAGCGATGCCGTGGCCTGGGGCATGCTTATCTCTGCTGTGGTGTTCGTGCCGGTGGCACTGGGACAGGCCGGTCCGGCGCTGGTCAGCCCACACGTGCTGATGATCGGCATCGCCATCGCGCTGCTGTCGAGCGCGCTGCCCTATTCGCTGGAAATGAAGGCCATGCAGCGCCTGCCGGCGGCGGCGTTCGGCTTGCTGGCCAGCGCCTCGCCTGCCGTGGCGGCCTTGTCGGGCTTCCTCGTGCTGGGCGAACGCCTGACCCTTTCGCAATGGGGCGCCATCGCTTTCGTCATGGCGGCATCGGCCGGCTGTGCGCTGACCGTGCGACCTGCGCCTGTTATCGAGGATCTTCCGGTAGCCTGAGCGACCCATGCCAAGCGTGCCGTGCCGCGGCATTGCACATGTGCGGCTGGATCGGTAAGGCGGCCACATTCGCAAGGACCCGGTGAAACTCCGGGTGGCTATTCCGGCCGCCGATCCGCCGGACAACGTACGTCGCACAATCTTCGGCTTCGCGTCACGACGCCGCCCCACTTGCGACTTCGTCGGTTTTCAAAAATGAACCCAAATGCTTTTGCGCGGTATCGCGCCGAATGGTTCGACGGTGCGTCCGGCGCCCGTCGCGACATCCTTGCCGGCATGGTCGGCACTTTCGCCCTCATTCCCGAAGTCATCGCCTTTTCGTTCGTGGCGGGCATCGACCCCGAAGTGGGCCTGTTCGCCTCGTTCGTGATCGGCATCGTGATCGCGTTTGCCGGTGGGCGCCCTGCGATGATCTCTGGCGCGGCGGGATCGGTCGCGCTTGTCGCTGCCGCGCTGGTCCATGCCCATGGCCTGCAATACCTGCTGGCAGCGACGCTCCTGGCAGGGGTGCTGCAGGTTGCGTTCGGTCTGCTGAAGCTCGATGTGCTGATGCGCTTCGTCTCGCGCTCCGTGCGGACAGGCTTCGTTAATGCGCTGGCCATCCTGATTTTCTCGGCACAAGTGCCGCAGATGCTGCATGTGAGTTGGCATACATATGCCATGATCGCGGCCGGGCTTGTCATCATCTATGGCCTGCCGCGCCTGACCCGCGCCATTCCCTCGCCGCTGGTCTGCATCGTGGTGCTGACGGCGATCAGCATCGCCTTTCCCATGCCGATCCATACCGTCGCCGATCTCGGCCGCCTGCCGTCGTCGCTGCCGTCGCTGACCTGGCCGGCGGTGCCCGTGGAATGGCAGACGCTGCTTGTCGTCTTTCCCTATGCCGTTGCCATGGCGGCGGTCGGACTGCTGGAATCTATGATGACCGCCAGCGTCGTCGACGACCTGACCGAGACCACCAGCAGCAAGGCGCGCGAATGCACCGGCCTTGGCCTCGCCAACCTGGCCGCTGGACTGTTCGGCGGGATCGCCGGCTGCGGGATGATCGGGCAGACGGTCGGCAACGTCCGCTATGGCGGGCGCGGTCGCCTCTCGACGTTTGTCGCGGGGCTGTTCCTGCTGGTGGTCATGGTGCCGTTGCGCCCGTGGGTGGCGCAAGTGCCGGTGGCTGCGCTGGTCGCGATCATGATCATGGTGTCGATCAGCACGTTCTCGTGGGGTTCGATCCGCGATCTCGCGCGCCATCCCAAGGTGTCGGGTGCGGTCATGGTGGTGACGGTCGTGGTCACGGTCGCCACGCACGACCTTTCGGCAGGTGTGGCCGTGGGGGTGCTGCTGAGCGGCGTATTCTTCGCGTTCAAGGTGACGCGGATGATGGAGGTCACCCAGACCTATGACGCGCCGACCGCCACGCGGACGTACGTCGTCTCGGGACAGGTGTTCTTCGCCAGTGCGGACATCTTCGCCGACCGGTTCGACCTGCGTGATACCGCCGCCAGGGTCCGGATTGACCTGACCGCCGCACACCTGTGGGACGTGACGGCGGTGGGGGCGCTGGAGGAGGTCGTCACGCGCATGCGCCATCATGGCGTCGTGGTCGAGGTCATCGGCCTCAACCGGGCAAGTGCGATCCTGGTCGACCGGCTGGCGCCCGCGGTGGCGACCCCGGCGGGCTGAGCCCGGTCTTCGCGTCCTTTGCGGATGCACGCCGCGTGGCATGCATCCGCAAACGCGATCGGCAATCAGGGTAGGGCGTAAGCGATGACCTGGTCGCCGATCGGGGTCTCCATGAAGTGGTGCCCGCCAGGTGCGATGACGAGGTACTGCCTGCCGTTGACCATGTAGGTCATCGGCGTTGCCTGCCCGCCGGCGGGGAGCACGTCCTTCCACAGCACCTTGCCGGTCCTGAGGTCGATCGCGCGGATGAGGTTGTCGGTCGCGGCGGCCACGAAGATCACGCCGCCGGCCGTCACCACCGAGCCGCCGTTGTTAGGCGTGCCGATCGTCACGGGCAGCATCGAGGGGATGCCGAACGGACCATTGGTCCGCGCCTCGCCCAGCGGCTTGTCCCAGATGGTCTTGCCGGTCGCCATGTCGATCGCGCGGATGCCGCCATAGGGAGGCTGCTTGCACAGCATGCCGGTGAAGGGCAGGCGCCAGCCGGCATTGACGTCGATCGCATAGGGGGTGTGGGCCTGCGGGTCGCCGGCACCCTCTGCGCCGCCGATCCTGCCGCGGGCCTGGTCACGCGGAGCCCAGCCCTTGCGATTGGCTTCGGCACGCGGGACGAGGCGCACGTAGTTGGGCATGTCGTTGTAATTGGCGACGATCACCCCGCGCCGCGGATCGACCGCCACGCCGCCCCAATCGGTGCCGCCGTTGTAGCCCGGGTACTCGATCGACCGGCGATCGCTTTCGGGCGCAGTGAAGAAGCCCTTGTAGCTCGCACGGCGGAACTGGATGCGGCAGACCATCTGGTCGATCGGCGACATGCCCCACATGTCACGTTCGGTGAGGTCGGCCTTGCGCAGCGTGTGCCACAGCGAGACGCGCTGGGTGGGGGCGCGCATGGCGGGTTCGACACCGCCGCCGGGGGCCTTGATCGTGCCCACCGGGGTGAGCGGCTGGCCGGTGCGGCGGTCGAGGACATAGATATCGCCCTGCTTGGACGGCAAGACCAGCGCGGGCGCCCCCTTGAAGTCGACCAGGGTGGCCTGCGCGCCGAAGTCGTAGTCCCAGACGTCGTCGCGCACGGCCTGAAACTTCCAGCGCGGCTTGCCGGTGGCGACGTCGAGCGCGACCAGCGAGGTGGCGAATTCGCGCTCCTCGGGGCGGCGCAGGCTCGAATAGTAATCAGCTGCCGCGTTGCCCATGGGCAGGTAAACCAGACCGAGCTGCTCGTCGCCGCTGGCGATGGTCCACATGTTGGGGGTGCCGCGCGCCCAGGTCTGGCCCTGCGGCGGATAGCCGTTCCAGTCGGGGTGCATCATGTCCCAGGCCCAGCGCAGCTTGCCGGTGACGGCATCGTAGCCGCGGATCACGCCCGACGGCGCCCAGCGATCCTGGCCATCGAGCACCTGGTGTCCCGTGACGACGACCCCGCGCACGATGGTGGGCGGCGAATTGATCGAGACATAGCCCGGAGGCGTGTTGCCCATGCCGATCTTGGTGTCGACCTCGCCATTGCTGCCGAAGCCGGTGCAGCGCGCGCCGGTGCGGGCGTCGATGGCGAACAGGCGCGCATCGAGCGTGCCATAGATGATGCGCGCCGCGCAGGGCTGGTCGGCGCTGGCGTCGGGCACCTTGTAATAGCTCACGCCGCGGCAGGCCGCAGTATACGGGATGGCCTCGTCCGAGACCTTGGGATCGAACTTCCAGCGCTGCTTGCCCGTGGCGGGGTCGAGCGCCAGCACCATGTTCTTGGGGGTGCAGACGTACAGCGTGTCGCCCACCTTGAGCGGGGTGTTCTCGCCGCCATAGGTCTTGGCGATCTGCGCCGAGGACGGCATGTCGCCGGTGTGCGTTAGCCAGACACGCTTGAGCTGGCTGACGTTGGCGGGCGTGATCTGGCCAAGCGGCGAGAAGCGGCGAGCGGCTTCGCTGCCGCCATAGGCAGGCCAGTCGTCACCGGCCTGGGCCAGCGAAGGGTCGCCCATGGCGTAGCGCAAGTCGGGCAGGGCTTCCATTGGCGCGCTATCGGCCATGCGGGCGAAGACCGTGCCGGTGACCGCGGTCAGCACGATGGCGACGGCACTGGCGCCAAGCCCCAGTTTCCAGCGCGACCGGTGTGTCGACAGCGTGGGCATGACCAGCAGGGTGGCGATCAGCAGCACCAGCGGGGCGATCACCCGGGGGACGAGCGCCCAGTCGTTGGCACCGACTTCGGCAAAGGCCCAGATGACGGTGATCACGAACACGGCGCAATAGAGCCAGCCGCCCAGCAGGCGGCGGCGCACGAGGAGGGCGCCCGATGCGATCATCGCCACGCCCGTCAGCACGTAATAGACCGAGCCGCCCAGCACCGCGAGCCAGGCGCCGCCGATGGCAAGGACCAGGCCGATCGCGGCAATCACGACCCCAAGTATCAAGGGCGCGACGGGTCGCGCGGACCCCCTAGGCATGGCTGACGGGTCCATCGTTCACACTCCAGCAATAATTGGGGTCCCGCTGGTCAATCGCCATATTGCCCGAAAGTTCCGCCACGTTTGAAGCATTTAGCGTCACTCCCGTTGCCGCGCGGGGCCGTGGGGAGGGCGGCCGGATCAGGGCGCGGTGCAGCCCCCCGGCGGCTGGAACACGACATCGCCCACCACTACGCCGGATTGGCGCGAGAGGGTCACGAACATGAACTTGTGCCGGGTGAAGGTGATCGCGCGATAGCCGGCTATCCTGGTTGCCGTATCGTCGAGCAGGACCGCGCCATTGTCGCGCGCTTCGCGCAGGTAGAATTCGGCAATGGCTTCAAGCGTGTCGCGGGCCCTGAAGCGGTAGCGCACGAAACACTCCCGCCGATGGGTTTGGGCATCGACGGTCATCGTAGGCTCTGGCCCGGCGAGTACGACCGCCGACGGCGCGGGTGCGCCCCAGGCGATGGAGGCTGAGGCCAGAGCGATGGCAGCCACGGGAATCATGTCACGCCCTTTCGTGACGCAAAGGGCTTATGTAATTGACGTAAGGTAGGAATCCCAAGCTGAAAAACACGCGGCCGGGTCGCTGCGCTTGCCTCAGGCCTCCATGGCTTCGCTCAGCGCGAGCCAGTCGGCTTCGAGCTTGTCCACCTCGCGCGCCAGTTCCTCGCGCAGCTTGCCCATCGCGCAGATCGCCATGCCGGCAAAGGGCTTGGGCGCGCGGGCCGGATCGGCGAGCGCGGCATCGAGATCGGCGAGGCGGGCGGTGACCTTGGCCAGCTCCTTTTCCGCCTTGGCGACGCGCTTGCCCAGTTCGCGGCGTTCCTGCCACGCGGCCTGCGTCGCTACCTTGTCCTGCACCGGCTTGCTACCAGTGGCCGCGCCCTTGGCTGGGGTATCGGCCTTGGGCTGGTTGCGGCCAAGCACGAAGTCGATGTAGTCCTCCATGCTGCCATCATAGGGCTGCGCGACGCCGCCATCGACCAGCACCAGCCGGTCGGCGGTCAGCTCGACCATGTGGCGGTCGTGGCTGATGAGAATGACTGCGCCCTCGTAGGAATTGAGCGCCTGGACCAGTGCCTCGCGCGCGTCGACGTCGAGGTGGTTGGTCGGCTCGTCGAGGATCAGCAGGTGCGGGGCATCGCGCGTCACCAGCGCGAGGGCCAAGCGCGCACGCTCGCCGCCCGACAGTTGCGAGACGGCGGTGGTCGCCTTGTTGCCCGAGAAGCCGAAACGCCCGAGCTGCGCGCGCACGGCGGCGGGGGTCTTGCCCTCCATCGCGCGGGTCATGTGCAGCAGCGGCGTGTCGCTGCCAGCCAGTTCCTCGACCTGGTACTGCGTGAAATAGCCGATCGCCAGCTTGCCCGAGGTGTTCATGCTGCCGTCCATCGCCTCCAGCTGGCCGGCCAGCAGCCGCGCCAGCGTGGTTTTGCCGTTGCCGTTGCGGCCCAGCAGGGCGATGCGATCGTCCGGGTCGATGCGCAGGTTGAGGCGCTTGAGGATCGGCTGGCCCGGGGCATAGCCGACCGAGGCCTGGTCCAGCGTGATGAGCGGCGGGCGCAGTTCAGCCGGGTTGGGGAAGTCGAACGAGAGGCTGGGATCGTCGAGCATCGCCACTACGGGCTGCATACGGGCCAGCATCTTGGCCCGGCTCTGCGCCTGCTTGGCGGTGGAGGCGCGGGCGCTGTTGCGGCGCACATAATCCTCCAGCTTGGCGCGCTGGGCATCCTGCGCGGCCTTGGCGGCGGCGGCCTGTGCCGCGCGCTCGGCCCGCTGCCGCTCGAAGCTGTCGTAGCCGCCCGCGTAGAGCGTGATCTTGCCGCCCTGCAGGTGCAGGATGGTGTCGACCACGTTGTTGAGCAGGTCGCGCTCGTGGCTGATGACCACCAGCGTGCCGGGATAGCTGCGCAGGAAATTCTCCAGCCACAGCGTCGCTTCGAGGTCGAGGTGGTTCGACGGTTCGTCGAGCAGCAGCAGGTCGGGCTGCGAGAACAGGAGCGAGGCGAGGGCGACGCGCATCTTCCACCCGCCCGAGAAACTGTCGAGCGGCTGCGCCTGCATCGCCTCGTCAAAGCCCAGCCCGATGAGGATGCGCGCGGCGCGGGCCGGGGCGGTATAGGCGTCGATCGCGATCAGCCGCTCGTGGACGTCGCCCAGCCGGTCGGGATCGGTGCAGGTCTCCGATTCCGCGAGCAGCGCGGCGCGCTCGGTATCGGCGGCGAGCACGGTTTCGAACGGCGTGGCGGTACCGGCGGGGGCTTCCTGCGCGATATAGCCCATGCGCGTGCGGCGCGGCATCTCGACGCTGCCCTCGTCGGGATCGATCTCGCCGATCAGCACCTTCATCAGCGTGGACTTGCCCGCGCCGTTGCGGCCGATCAGACCCACGCGCGACCCCGTCGGCAAGGTGGCCGAAGCACGGTCGATGATGGTGCGGCCGCCCAGGCGCACGGTGATACCGGAGATCGTCAGCATGGCGGTGCGCCTAAAGCACCGCGCCGATCAGAACAACCCTGCGTAGGCGCCGCCATCGAGCGTCAGGTTCTGGCCCGAAATGAAGCCGGCCTGCGCCGAGCAAAGATAAGCGCAGGCATCGCCGAATTCGGACGGCTGGCCGATCCGCCCGGCGGGGCCGCGGGCGCCGATCCCGGCATAGGCTTGCTCGCGGGTCAGACCGCGATCAGCCATCATCTGTTCGGCAAGGCTCGCCAGCCGGTCGGTGTCGAACGGGCCGGGCAGGAGATTGTTGACCGTGACGTTGTCGGCCACGCAATCGAACTGCAGCACCTTGGCCATCGCCATCAGCCCCGCGCGGGCCGAGACCGAGAGGCCCATGTTGGCAGTGGGCATGCGCACCTGCGCCGAGGTGATGTTGACGATGCGGCCGAACTTGCGCGCCCGCATCGTGCCGATCACCGCCTGGATCAGCGCCAGCGGCGCGAGCATGTTGCCCTCGAGCGCGGCCAGGAAGTCGTCCTGCGTCAGGCTGTCGAAGTGGCCAGGGCGCGGGCCGTGGTTGTTGTTGACGAGGATGTCGGGGTCCGGGCAGGCGGCGAGCAGCGCGGCGCGGCCCTCGGCACTGCCGACGTCGGCGGCAACGCTGGTGACCCGTGCGCCGGTCTGCTCCTCGATCCGGGCGGCAGCGTCATCGAGACGCGCGGCGTCGCGGCCGTTGATCCACACCTGCGCCCCCTCGCGCGCCAAGGCCGTGGCACACGCCAGCCCCAGCCCGCGCGAGGATGCACAGACGATCGCCTTGCGGCCCTTGATGCCCAGATCCATTGGTCTTTTCCCCAAAAAACGGATGCGCGACACGCCGCGCGACGCCCGTTTGTTTATCGTCGCGATCACAGGGAACAAGTGCCTGCCTGTGCGGTTCAACGGTGGGGCAGACAGGGTTGAAGCGCGCCGCGCAGACGGCCGGCCATGTGCGTCCCTATGAGCCCTTCAATTGCCAGACGGTGATATTTTGCTAAGCGCTCGCCCGTGTCCGGTGCTGTCCTTCCCATGATGCGCGCGCGCATCCCCGTCCTTGCGTTTGCGCTGGCCTGCGGTGGCTGTGCCGCCGCGCCGGTCGTTCCGCCCGACCTTTCGGTAACCAACCCCGCGGTGGAAGATGCCCCGCAGGAGGGGGCGACCTGGTGGGCGCGGGCCGGCGACCCGGTGCTCGCACGGCTGGTCCGCGAAGGGCTGGCCCACGATACTGCGCTGGCTTGCGACGCGATTTCCCTGGCCGAGGCGGACAAGCGCGATGCCGCGCGGGCCAAGCGCCTGTCGATGCGCCGCCTCTTCGCACCCAAGCGAGCTGCGGGCGAGGCGACGATTGCGCCCGTTCACTATGCCCATGCGGCCTTGGCCAATCGCCGCGCTGGCGCGATCGCCGAGGCCTATATCGCGGCGCGGCTGGCGCAGGCGCGGCTGGCGATGCGCCGCGAGGCCGTGGCCCCCTGGCAGGACAATGCCGAGATTGCGCGGTTTCGCCGCGAAGCGGGGCTGGTCTCCGCGATCGACGGCAGCCTTGCCGGCGTGATGGTCGATCTCGACGCTGATGCCGTCACCGCGGCCGAGACTGCGTTCGCGCAGGCAAGCGCCCGGCTGGCCACCGAGACCGGCCTTGGCGACGACACGATCGCGGCCGCGCTGGCCGAGCCGCCGACGCTGCCTGCATCGCTTGCCCTGCCCGACGCGCCCGCACCGCGCCCGGTGGGCGTGCTGGCCCGCCGGCAGGAGCAGGCTGCCGCGCTCGCCCGGCAGGGAACGACCGAAGACGCCGCACGCGCCGCGCTGGCGAGTGCCACGGCGATGAGCGCGCAGGACATCGACAGCGCCACCCGTGCCGTCGAGGCCGCGCGGGCACTGGCCGATACCGCGACGCGCACACTGGCGCAGGCCGAGCGCGCGGCCCGCGATGCCCGCGCCGGTTATCGTGCTGGAACCGAGCTTTTCGCCACGCTCTACGTCGCCGAGGCCGCCGCCGAGGCGGCGCGCGAGGCTGCGGCGCAGGCGCAGGCCGGGCTCGCCCGCGCGCAAGTGCAGGCCTGGACCGCACAGGGGCTGGGCTGGCGTGCCGAAGACCTCACGCCCAAGGCGCCCGAAATCGCCCCCGCCACCTGCTCGGGGCGCCCGTGACCGAACGCGATCTCGACGCTTTCCTTGGCGCCACGCCGCGCCGGCGCATGGCGCGATGGGCAACGGCCGCGCTGCTGCTGGCGGCGGCGGCAGCGGCCTTGTGGTTGCTGGTGCGCTTCGTCGACGGGCCGGAAATGCCCTATTACAGCGCCCCGCTCGAACGGGGCAGTCTGACGCCCGCGCTGAGCGCGCAAGGGACGATCCACGCCGCCGACGAAGTGACCTTGCGTGCCGAGCAGGACGGCGTCGTGCGCTCGCTGCTGGGCCCGGGCGACGGCGTGGTGCGCGCGGGGCAACCGATCGCGGTGTTCGATACCACACCGCTCGAGGCCGCGCTGGCCAGTGCCGAAGCGGCGGGGGCGGCGGCGGACGGGGCCGTGGCTGCGGCGCAGGTCAATGCCGATGCCGCGCGGGCCAAGCTCGATCGCTACGAAGGGGTCTGGCGCCGCTCGCAGGGCCGGGTGCCGGCGGTCAACGAGATGGAGGCCGCGCGCACCGCGCTCGCGCAGGCGACAGCGGCGGTGGCCCAGGCCGATGCCGCGCGGGCCCTGGCGCGCCAGCGCGCCGCCGAGGCCCGCGAACGCTTGGCCGGCGCCACCGTGAGGGCGCCGTTCGACGGCATTGTCGTGTCGCGCGCCGTGGCGCCGGGCCAACTGGTGAGGCCGGGCACGCCCCTGGTCACGCTTGCTTCCGGTCTCGATCGGCTGATCATTCGCGTGCCGCTGCGCGGCGAGGACGCGCAACGCATCGCCGCCAATGCGCGCGCGCGTGTCCTGCTGGCCGCCAGCACCGACAAGGTTCGCGCCGCCCGCCTTGTGCGGATCGAGCCGGCCAGCGACGCACCGGGCACGGACCGCGTCGCGCTGTTCGCGCTCGATGTCGCGCCGTCCGCTGCCGAGGGCAAAGCAGAGGTTGGGGCAGGCGAAGTCGTGCTGCGCCCGGGAATGGCCGCCAATGTCGAGATCGACCTGCCCGCCTGCGCCGGGGTGCTGCTCGTCCCCAATGCCGCGCTTGGTTTCACCCCCGAAGGCGTGCGGCCGCGGACCGGCGTGATCTATATCCTCGATGGCGACAACGAACCGCGCCAGGTTGCCGTGGCGACCGGCGCCAGCGACGGCAAGCGCACCGAGATCCTCGCCGCCGCGCTCGAACCGGGCGCCGAGGTCATCATCGGGCGTCGCACGCCCGGCGAAATCGTGCGCCCCGGTGCGCCGCGCGGACCAGCCGTCAAGTGAGGATATCCATCGCGCAAGCTTCGTTTGCCGGAACGGGCGCCGAAACCCGGAAGGGGGCGCCCGCGTTGGGCACAGCATGACCGATACCGTTCCGCCCCCCGCCGACCGTCCCGTCGCCGCCCTTGCCGCTACCTATACGCGGCGGACATTCTCCGCCCTGGCCCTCGCGTTCGCCGCCGCTGCGGCAGGTTCGCGCCGGCTCGAGGCGGCCGCGGCCGGCGCGCTGCCTGCCGATCTGGCGGCCGACTTCGGACCGCCCCGGCCGTTTTCCTTCGAAAGCCTCGTGGCACGGGCACAGGCCGCCGCACGCAAGCCCTTCGCGCCGCGCCAGGTTTCGCGGGTCGCCGCCGCCAGTTTCGACGATCACGCGCGCATCACTTATGGCGCGGCGCAGAGCCTGCCCGGCCATATCCGTCTGTTTCCGACGCGCGTGGAAACGGCGCCCTTCGCGGTCGGCATCAACGTCGTCGCCAATGGACAGGCACGCGCGCTGATCGGCAGCAAGGGCCTGTTCGGGACCGACCGCCCCGCCGAGGCCGCGGGTTTTCGCGTGCTTTACCCCGATGGCCACGCCGATTGGCTGGCGTTCTTGGGCGCCTCCTATTTCCGCGCGGCGGGGGACAAGAACCAGTTCGGCCTCTCGGCGCGGGGCATCGCGATCGACACGGGCACTATGCCCGGTGCCGAGGAATTTCCCGAGTTCACCGAGTTCTGGATCGAGGACAAGGGAGACACCGCATCGGGCGCGGACGCCGGCGCGCATATCGTCATCCATGCGCTGCTCGAGGGGCCGTCGCTGACCGGCGTCTATGCCTTCGACACCCGCCAGACGGCGAAGGGGACGGTGCAGGACGTCAAGGCGACGCTGTTCCTGCGCAAGGACATAGCCCGCCTCGGCATCGCGCCGATGACCAGTATGTTCTGCTTCGACGAGGCGACGACGATCGACCGGCGGGACTGGCGCCCCGAAGTCCATGATTCCGACGGCCTCGCGATCTGGATGGCCGATGGCGAGCGGATCTGGCGTCCGCTGGAGAACCCGCCCGAGCCGCGCACCAATGCCTTTCGCGCCGAAAACGTGCGCGCCTTCGGACTGATGCAGCGCGACCAGCGCTTCGAATCCTATCAGGACGACCTCAACTTTTATGATCGCCGCCCCTCGCTCTGGGTCGAGCCGCAGGGCGAATGGGGCGCAGGCGCTGTCATGCTCTACGCCTTCCCGACGATTTCGGAGACGGTCGACAATATCGCCGCCTTCTGGGTCGCGGACAAGCCGGCGCGCGCGGGTGACCGCATCGATTGTGCCTGGCGCCTGACCTGGACCTCGCGCGACCTGGCGGCCAATGCCAACGCGCGCTGCGTGAAGATTTTCGTCGGCCCCGGCGGGGTGCCGGGCGGCGATCCGATCAAGGGCGCGACGCGCTACGTCTTCGATTTCGAGGGCGATGCGCTGGCCGGGCTCGACCGCGGCAGCGGAGTCAGTGCCGAGGTCGACCTTGATCCCAAGGTCGTGCTGCATAAGGCGGTGGGTCCGATTGCCGGGCGCGACCGCCAATGGCGCGTGACGCTGGATATCCGGACCGACGGCCTCGCGGCGCGCGATTTTCGCCTGTTCCTGCGGCGCAGTGGCGGTGCGCTGAGTGAAACCGTGATCAAGTCGGTCCGCCCGTGAGCACGATGGCGCCCGTCCCGGCCGCGCTGCCGGCCGAAGCGCCGCTCGCCATGCCGGTGCAGCGGCTGTTCGGCAATGCCCCGGCGCGGCGCGAACTGTCGACGCGCCCGCATGGTCTGCTGGTCAAACGCCTGCTGCTGATCACGCTGACCGCGGTGCTGGGGCTGGCGGCGTCGAGCGAAGTGCGGGTGGCGTTCTCGCGTGACGGGCTCGACCCGTTCGACATCGCGATGCTGCTGTTCTTCGTGCCCTTGTTCAGCTGGGTCGCCTTCGGCTTCGTCAGCTCGACCATCGGCTTCATTCAGCTGATGAGCGGCGCGCATCCGGGCTTCGTGCCGGTGCCATCGCCCGCGGCCACGCTCACGCGGCGCACGGCCGTGCTGATGCCGGTCTATAACGAAGACGTGGAGGCGACCTTTGCGCGGGTGGAGGCCATGGCCTTCTCGATCGCGCGGGCAGGCGGCGCGGCCTGGGTCGATTTCTTCGTGCTCAGCGATTCCAGTGCGCTGCATGGCAAGCGCGAGGAAGCCGCATGGGCCGAGCTTGCCCCCCGCGCGCCGATTGCGGTCTATTATCGCCGCCGCGAGCAGAACACCGCGCGCAAGCCCGGCAACGTCGCCGAATGGGTGCAGCGCTTCGGCGGCGCCTACGACACGATGCTCGTGCTCGACGCCGACAGCGTAATGACCGGCGCGGCAATCGTCGGCCTGGCCTCGATCATGGAGGCGCGGCCATCGATCGGCCTGCTCCAGACCGTGCCGATGATCACCAACGCGCGGACGCTGTTCCAGCGCTGGATGCAGTTCGCCAGCGAGGCTTACGGGCCGATCAGCTCGGCAGGGTTGCTGTGGTGGTCGGGCACCGAAGCCAATTTCTGGGGCCATAACGCGATTGTGCGCACCCGCGCTTTCGCGGAAAGCTGCGGGCTTCCCGAACTGCCCGGCAAGCCGCCGTTCGGCGGGCACATCCTCAGCCACGACATGCTCGAATCCGCGCTGCTGCGCCGGCGCGGGTGGGCGGTGCACATGGTGATGATCGGGGGCAGCTATGAGGAATATCCCCCGACGATCGTCGACCACGCGCTTCGAGACCGGCGCTGGATGCAGGGCAATCTCCAGCACTTGCGCCTGCTGGGCGCCGCCGGCCTGGCGACGACCAGCCGCCTGCACCTGCTGATCGGCGCGTCGGCTTACCTGACCTCGCCGGGCTGGCTGCTGCTGCTGCTGACCACGATTGCGCAGGTGGGTGCGGGTGCGGATCGCAACGCCCTGATCGCTGTGCCGCCGGGCGTACTGGCGCTGACCGTCCTTTTGCTGTTCGGGCCCAAGCTCATGGGTCTGATCTGGATCCTGGCCGATCGTACACGGTGCATGGCGTTCGGTGGCCCGTGGCGGGCGCTGGGCTCGGTGCTGTCCGAACTCGTGCTCTCGACCCTGTTCGCACCGGTGTCGATGGTGCTGCAGATCAAGTCGCTCGTCGGTCTCCTGCTCGGCATCCCTTCGCACTGGAACGTCCAGAACCGTGACGCGCAGGCGATTCCGGTTCGCGTGATCCTGCCTTCGATGCGCGATCACCTGCTGCTCGGGATGGTCTTCGCTGCGACGTTCTGGCTCGATACGATGACCGCGCTGTGGCTGCTCCCGCTCACACTCGGCTTGCTGGGCGCGCCCTGGCTCATCAGCCTTACCTCGCGCGAGGATCTTGGCGACGCGGCTGCACGGCGGGGCCTGTTCCGCGTTCCCGCAAGGACCATGCGCGTCGGCCGTGCCGAAATTCCCGATCCGGCAGCGGATGCGGTGGATACGCCAGCGCACGACGCCACGGTGCGTGCAGGGGGCTAGTCCGTACAGGCGCTGGCTGCGATGTGGGCGAGCTTGTCGGGATTTCGGACGATATAGATCGCGCTGATTCTGCCCTCATGGATGTCCAGCGCCGTCGTCTGGAGGATATCGCCGCGGTCCATGCTGATGTAGCCGGGCAGGCCATCGATCATCACGGTGCGCAAGAGCGTGGGTGGGGTCGCGAATTTGCGGCGCAGCCCGGCGAAGAGGCGCAGCGCGCGGTCGATACCGCGCACGATGTTGCGGAATGCGAGGACCTTGCCCCCGCCATCGGCATGGATCTCGACGTCATGCGCCAGCATCTGCGACAGGCGCACCGTGTCGCCATCGCGTGCGGCCGCGAAGAAAGCGCGTGCGATGCGGTCGGCCTCAACCGCATCGACCACGAACCGCGGCTTGGTCCCCCGCACGTGCTTGCGCGCACGCGAGGCGAGCTGTCGCACCGCCGCGGGTTGCCGGCCCAGTGCGCTGGCGACCTCCGGCAGGGCCACGTCGAACACGTCATGCAGGATGAACGCGGCTCGCTCGAGGGGGACAAACGCTCCAACGCCAGCATCAGAGTGACGGTGATGTCTTCGCCAGCCGCTTCGTCAGGTTCGGTCGATCCCACCAGTGGATCGGGTAGCCAGGGACCGACATAGGTCTCGCGTCGCACGCGCGCCGACTTGCGAACGTCGAGGCACAGCCGCGTGACGATCCGGGTGAGGTAGGCGGCGGGCACGTCGACCCCGACCTCAACGCGCTCCCAGCGCAGCCATGCCTCCTGTACCACATCCTCGGCTTCGCTGATCGAACCGAGCATCCGATAAGCCAGGCGCAGCAGACGGCTGCGCTCTGCCTGGAAATCGGCGATGCGCTGAGCGCTTGCTCCAATGGTTTCAACCGGGTCTGTCCCGATGCAGCTCTCACGCACAGAAGTCTCCCGTGTGGACATGCCCTTGAGACGATCGTGCATGCCGCAGCGTGACATCGACCGGGCGGCGCGCGCAATTTTTTCCGGATGTCACACCGCGTCTGCCGACATCGTCAAGTCCCCGAGCGCCGTTGAGGGCGCTTCAGACAAGGGACATCGACATGAACGAGATCAAGCGGTTGGTGTGGCATGACGTGGCGCCGGACGGTGCGAAAGTGCTGTATGGCATTCACCGATACCTGACCACGGCCACGAACCTGCCGGAAGAAATGCTGCACCTCGTGTTCCTGCGCGTCTCGCAGATCAATGGATGCGCTCATTGCATCGACCTGCATACGCGGGATCTTCTCAAGACGATGGCGCCCGACAAGGTGACGCTCGTGCCGGTCTGGGCCGAAGTACCCCATCTATTTTCGGACCAGTACCGCGCGGCCCTGGCCTGGGCCGAGGAAGTCACCCTGCTTAGCGAAACGCACGCATCGGACAGCGCCTATGCGGCCGTGGCGGCGGTGTTCGATCCGAAGGACCTCGTCGACCTGACCATCAGCATCGCCGCGATGAATGCCTTCAACCGCCTGGGCGCGCCGTTCCGGCTGCCGGTCAAGGCGCGGCCCTGAATGCCGGATGGGCCCGTCGATGAGGGCGGCGGGCCTGTCGGTAGCGAATCTTGCGGTCGTGGTGTGATGTGATGGGAGCGCGGACAGGAAGCTGAGCCGTTCGGGACGGCGCGACGGTGTTGTAACAAGTCAGCTGGACCCCGGATCAGGTCCGGGGTGACGAGGGAAAACGACATTCTTATGTTCTGTCACCCCGGACTTGATCCGGGGTCCAGCTTGCCGCCTGGAACAGCGCCCCGTCGGGATGCTTTCCATCCGTCCCCGAGTCCTTCCCGCCGGCATACACCGCACACCCACCGCCCGCGCCGTCATTCCGCCGCCAGCGAGAACGCCGGCTCCGGCAGCGTGCTGTGCAGCACCATCGTGGGCGACAATTGCAGGGGCGGCAGGCGGCGGACCGGCCCTCGCCAAGGCGCAACGTGGGGTACGATCGGGCGCAGGGCCAGCGCGGCACCGGTGAGGATCGCGAAATCGGTGCCGGGGTCGCAGGTCGGCGACGACAGTGACGAGACGATCACGTCGACCAGCGCGGCCCAGGCACAGGCCGCGCCCGTGGACAAGGCGGCGTCGGGCGAGGGGGCGTAGGTCGACATGCGGCTCGGCTTGAAAGCCCGGATCATGTGCACCGTCATGGCGGCGGCGCCGACCACGCCGGTGCATCCCAGGATCGCGGTCGACAGGCTGGAGGAGCGGAAGCTGCCCGGCCCGATGCCGAGGCCATAGCTGCGCACGAAGGCATTCCATCCCTGCCAGGCCCAGAAACTGCGTTGCTCACCCGAGACCGACTGGCCCTTGTCCACTGTCATGTGACGCACCAGGGCGCCGGCCTGTTCGACCCAGGCGGGATGGGCAATCATCAGGGCGCACAGCAACACGGTGAGTGCCAGCGCGGCGCCCAGCAGAATGATCGCGCGATCGGCGGGCAACGCGCCGGGAAACAGGACGCTGCGGCCTATGAACAGCGCCATGTACAGGGCCAGGCCCACATAGGCCGTCGTTGCCGTGCTGCACAGCAGGGCGGCCGCGAGCGCGAAGGCTGCCGGCCCTGTCCAGCGCCCATCGACACGGCGCAGCCAGCATTCGAAGAGGAAGACGAACCAGTTGAGGCCGAACCATGCGAAGCCCGAGGCCTCGGGCCACAAGCCTGCCATGCGCACGAAACCGCGATAGCTGTGATCGAGCTGCGCGTAGGAGCCGTTGCGGAACAGCGCGAGTACCGTGTCGACCGCCGTGCCCTTGCCTATTACGGAGGCGAAGCCGACCAATGCATGCGCCATCCCGACCAGCGCCATCGTGCGCACCAGGATACGGCGCCCATGCTCGCGCGCGCAGACGACATGTGCGGCCATGGCTACCAGCAAGGTCCCGACCAGATAGACGGAGGTCGTGACGTTCTGCGTGGTGAAGGTGAGCGGCCGTGTGGCGTAGATGTAGGCGCGCATCGAGACATAGCGGGCCTCCACCTTGCCCCGCATCGGCGTCACGTCGATGTGCCCGGCGAAAAGACGGGGGCCGATATAGGCCAGCGCCGCACCATAGAAGATGAATATGGCGAGCCAGAGGTTCGCCCGCGCCGCGCGCCCGACGGCGGCCGCCTCGCCGGCACCGGGCGCGATTAGGCGTAGCGCCAGGAAGACGAGGGCAAACTGCACGGGAGGGACAGACGATCCGCCGAGCAAGGGGAGCTGGATGGCGGCCGATCCGCCCAGCAGCGCCGAGACCAGCAGGAAGGCGAACATGGCCTCGATCGATCCACCAAGGAACAGGGCCAGCCCGACGAGGACCTGGATCGCACCGATGAAGGTCAGCAGCATGGCAAGCTCCGATGAGGCTGCGCAGCGAGAGGGTGAGGTGATGTGCAGCCGACAAAGTTGTCGGGTCGGCGCCGAGCGCGGCGGAGCCGACAGGACACCGCATGCCCGCTGATTGCAACGCACGCCCCGTTCCGACCCACCGACAAATCTGCTGCGGTCCGGCTCGGAGCCGCAGATGCTTCGCTGACCGCTACAGCTGGCGGGCCGGCGCGGCCGATCACCGGAGGGCTTCCAGAATACCGCGATCAAAGTGCTGTGGGGCGAATTTCTGCGCCTGCGCGATCGCGTCCTGAGGGTTGAAGTCCGGCAACCATGCCTCCATGGCGCGAATGCCGTCGGTGAGCGATGCGACGGTCTGTTCGGCGAAGAACAGGCCCGATACACCCGAGGCAACGCTGTCCAGTGCGCCGCCGCCGGCATAGGCGAGTACGGGCCGGCCCGAGGCCATGACCTCCACCGGCACGATGCCGAAGTCCTCTTCGGCCGGGAACACCAGCGCGCGGCACTGGGCATAGGCGCGGCGCAAGGCATCGAAGTCAAGCCGGGACAGGATCGTGATCGTCGGCCCGGCACGGCGGCGCATCGCCTCCGCCAGCGGGCCATCCCCCACCATGACCAGCGGCAGGCCGAGGGCATTGAAGGCGTCGATCGCCAGGTCCGGGCGCTTGTACGGCACCATCTGCCCGACCCACAGCCAGGCTGGTCCGACCGCCGGGGCAGGGCGGAAGCGATCGACCTCTACCGGGGGGGGCACCACCTCGGCATCGCGCCGCCAGGCCTTGGCGATGCGGCGTTGGACGAAGTGCGAGTTGGCGACGATGCGGTCGACACGCGCCGCCGATTGCATGTCCCATGCGCGCAGGCGGTGGCACAACAGCGGCATCATTGCGCGGCTCAGGGTGCCGGCTGCGGCGCGATAGTCGTGGTAATGGTCCCACAGGTAGCGCATCGGCGAGTGGACATAGCTGAGATGCAGGGCGTCGGGTGCGGTGATGACGCCCTTGGCGGGGCCGCTCTCACTGCTGATGACCAGGTCGTAGCCGCGCAGGTCGAGCTGTTCGAGCGCCATGGGCATCAGCGGCAGGTAGCTTTGATAATGCCGGCGCGCGCCGGGAAGGGCGTTGATGAAGCTCGTCGTCACACGGCGCGCGCGGATGACGGGTGACACCGCGGCGGGATCGTAGACATGCGTGAAGATGTCCGCGTCGGGGAACAGGTGCAGCAGGCGCTCCAGCACGCGCTCCCCGCCGCGCATGGTCACCAGCCAATAATGCACGATGGCAACGCGGCGGAAGGCCTGGCGGGGGTCCGTGGGGGACGTCAGCCCGGCAAGCGTCCGCCCCGCAGGCAACGGCGCAGGTTCTGGCGCGATCAGCGTGGTCTCGTTGGCCGAGCCGGCTGCCCAGGCCGTGCGCAGAGGGGGCGGGGCCGCATGGAGCGGGGCCGAACGAAGAAGAGACTGCGCAGCCGTTGCATCCGCAACGCCGGCCAGACGCAGGTGAGGCGGGCGGCGCTCAGGCATAATAGCTCTCGTAGCTGCGGTAGAAGGCGCTGCCGCCGTAATCGAACCGTGGCTGCTTGCGCATGTCGACCCGGGTTAGTGCCACCCCGGCCAGTTGCACCCGGTCGATCGGCAGCAACCGAAGCGCCGAGCGCAATGCCGCCTCGGGCGTCCGCCGCCAGCGAACCACGAAGACCGAAGCGTCCGCCTTGCCCAGCAGCAGGCGCGCATCGGCGATCGGCAGGATCGGTGCGGTGTCGATGATCACCGCGTGGAAGCATTCGCGCGCGAGCGCCAGCAGCCGATCCATTTCCTCGCCAGTGACCAGTTCGGCACGGTCGCCGGCCTCGGACGAGAGCGGCAGGATCGACAGACCGGTTGCCGGGTCGACCACCAGCGTCTCGTCGAGAGTTGCCGCGCCATGCAGCACTTCCATGAGGCCCGGGCGACCATCCGCGCCGCGCAGGAAGCGGCTGACACCCTGGCGTCGCAAGTCGCCGTCTATCAGCAGGATGCGGTCCCCCGCCGCCGCCATCGACCGGGCGAGGCAAATCGCCGTCGTCGTCTTGCCCTCGTCGGGCAGGGCCGAAGTGATCGCGATGATCCGCGCGTCGGTGGTGTTCATCGCGATCGAGGCGCGCAGCGAGCGGAAGCTCTCGGCGAAGGCCGAGCGCGGATCCTCGAGCAAGGCGCTGGCCGGGACGCGTTCGCCCTTGCGCGAGGCCGATTGCAGCGCCGGAATGGCGCAGAGATAGCGCACCCCGATCCGCTCCTCGATGTCGTCGCCGGTGGTGAGGCCGGTGAAGGTCATCTCGGCGATGAAGGCTGCGCCGGTCCCCAGGCCGATGCCGAGCGCCAGCGCCAGGATACCGTTGATGAGGACGTGGGGGCTGTTGGGCAGGCGCGGCACGGCGGCGCGATGCAACAGGTCTGCGTCGGCGCGTTCGGTCCCTTCGCGCGCGGTCAGTTCCTTGTAGCGGTTGAGATAGCTTTCGTAGAGCGCATTGGACGTCTCGGCCCGCTTTTCAAGGTCGTTCAGGCCCGCCATCGCCGCGTTGCTTTGCACCAGCGCCCCGCGCGAGAGATCGAGCGATCCCGAGAGCGAGGCCATGCGCTGCGCCGACACGCGCGCCTTGGCGTCGAGGCTGGCAAGGACGCGTTGCGTTTCAGCGGCGATCTGCCGGTTCAAGGCATCGAGCTGCGCTTTGGCGCGGACGACATCGGGATGTTGCGGGCCGTAGCGCGCGGACAGTGCACCGAATTCGCCCGAGAGCACCGCCTGCTGCGCGCGCATCTGGCCGATCACCGGCGAGAGAGCAGCCTCTCCGACCCCGCCGACGCCGTTGCCCGCCAACTGGCGCCGTGCCGCCGCTAGGCGGGCGGCATCCTCGCTCGATTGCGCGCGCGCGGCGGTGACCTGCTGATTGTAGGCGGAGATTTCCTGTTCGGTGAGCGTGCCCTGCGCGGTGCCGAGCAGGTTGTGCGCGCTGCGATAGCGTTGGACGGCGGCGCTGTCGGCCAGGGCCTGCGTGCGCAACTGCTCCATCCGCGTGGCGATCGCGGCGGTGGTGCCGTGCGCCCCGGCGCGCTTGGCCTGCAGAGCGCCGAGCGTATATTGCTCGGCAAAGGCGTTGGCGATGCGCGCAGCCTCCTGCGGGTCGCGGCTTTCGAAGCTGATGGCGATGCCGTAAGTCGTGCCGATCCGCTGCACGGTGATGTGGTTCTGCAGATAGGTGATCGCCGCCTCGCGCGGGGACAGCGCGTTGTGCCCATCGGCGCGAATGCCGCCGGCCAGCTTCGGATCGGCAAAGCGCGGCTGGTGCGCGAGGCTGAGGGCATCGACCACTGCGGCAGTGTTGGCCTCCGACGTGATGATCGAGACCTGCGTGTCGACGAAGCTTTCGCTGGGGATCGCGGGTTGCACGGCGCGATCGTTGCTCGATGTCGGGGTGACGTCTTCCGGCTTGGCGTTGAGGGTCACCTCGGCCCGCGCGAGATAGGTCCGCGGCTGGAGGGCGGTGACGATCATGCCGATGACCAGCGCCGCCAGCACGATGCTGACGAACAGGCCGAGCCGCCTGCGGAATATGGCGACGAGGCGGCGCAGGTCGATCCGGTCGGTCGCCGCAGCGGTGCTGCCATGAGCCTCGGACGGCACGGTCGCGATCATGCCCCCCGGCGAGCGATAGATGTCTACTGCAGTGTTCACACTTGCCCCCTTCGGCCCCAAGCGGTGACGGATGGCCGGGCGCACGCCTCTCGACGGCCACGCCCTGCCGGATGCCTGCAGACTGTGGCCGTTCGCCCCGCCACGGAAGGCGAAGCATATCCGCTGCGGAGCAATAGCAAGCCCCGCCGCGACGGAGCCTCGGCAGGCTTGGCACACCCGTCGCCAAACCGCTCAAAAGCCTTGTCCGAAGCGGTGGCAGCGGCCTGTGGTGTGATCCGCAAAGCCCCGTAGTCCATGGCAGTATTGCGTAGCGCTTTTGCGGATGCGGCGGCGGCGATAGCGGGGCGGCGAGTCCCGCAATGCCCGTGTTTCCGGGCTTTGCGGACCCGGCTCGCGATGCCCGGCGCGTTTGCGCGAACATCTCCATCCCGGAGGTTTCACCCTGGCGCCATCCATTGTCATCGCGCCGCCTGGGCATAGAAATGCGACCACACAAGGCCACCAGGGGGCACGACGATGAAGGCACCAACACAGCAGCGCCGGGGCAGCATTGCGGTCAGCCGCAACCACGGGAAGACACCAGCCGTCGGACGAGCAGCGGGGAAACGGCGCTGGGCACTGAGCCTTGCCTGTGCGGCGCTTGCCGCCCTGCCGGGGTGCGCCAGTTCGGCCGCGCCACCGATGACGGGGGCCGAACAGGCAGCGGACCTGTCGGGCTATCGGCTGGGCGCAGGCGACAAGTTGCGGATCACGGTGTTCAACGAACCTTCGCTGACCGGGGAATACAACGTGACGCCCGCAGGCGGCGTGGCATTCCCGTTGATCGGCGTGGTGGAGGCGGGCAGCCGCACGATCGAGGACCTGACGCACGAGATCACTGGCCGGCTCTCGGGCGCCTATCTCAACGATCCGCGTGTCAGCATCGAGGTGCTCGACTATCGCCCGTTCTACATTCTGGGCGAGGTGAACAAGCCGGGGGAGTATCCTTATGCCTCGGGCATGACGGTCGAGCAGGCGATCGCCAAGGCCGGCGGGTTTACCTATCGCGCCAACGAGAAGAACGTATTCCTGCGGCGTCAGGCAGCGGCGAGCGAACGCGCGGTGCCGCTGCGCAGCGGCGGGCCGGTGGCAGTGCTGCCGGGGGATACGATCCGCATCGGGCAGCGCTACTTCTGACGTCGCGGGGCGGGCCACGATCACGGCGGCAGCGCCCACGCCATGTTGCAGACAGGCGCAGGGCGTGGGCGTTGCGGTGTCGTGAAAGGCTCGCTGACGATTCAACCCGCCAGCGACGCTCGATCGTGCCGCAGCCGGCCTTTTACAGCCTACTTATTTGAGGCTCGCGAAGGGCCCGTCAGCCGAGGATGCCGGGCAGATCGAGTCCCTTCTCGCGCGCGCAGTCGAGCGCCTCGGGATAACCTGCGTCGGCGTGGCGCATGACGCCGGTGGCGGGGTCGTTCCACAGCACGCGCTCCAGCCGGCGTGCTGCTTCCGGCGTGCCGTCCGCGACGACGACCATGCCCGAATGCTGCGAATAGCCCATGCCGACGCCGCCGCCGTGATGCAGCGAGACCCAGGTCGCGCCGCTGGCGCAGTTGAGCAGGGCGTTAAGCAGCGGCCAGTCGGAGACCGCGTCCGAGCCGTCGCGCATGGATTCGGTCTCGCGGTTGGGGCTGGCGACGGAACCGCTGTCGAGGTGATCGCGGCCGATCACCACCGGGGCCTTCAACTCGCCGCTGGCGACCATTTCGTTGAACGCAAGGCCGAGGCGGTGCCGGTCGCCGAGGCCGACCCAGCAGATGCGGGCGGGCAGGCCCTGGAAGCGGATCTTCTCGCGCGCCATGTCGAGCCAGCGGTGCAGGTGCGCGTCGTCGGGCAGAAGCTCCTTCACCTTCTGGTCGGTCTTGTAGATGTCTTCCGGGTCGCCCGACAGCGCGGCCCAGCGGAATGGGCCGACGCCGCGGCAGAATAGCGGGCGGATGTAGGCGGGCACGAAGCCGGGGAAGGCGAAGGCATCGGCGACGCCTTCGTCGAGCGCCACCTGGCGGATGTTGTTGCCATAGTCGGTGGTCGGCACGCCGGCCTGGCGGAAGGCCAGCATCGCCTCGACGTGGCGGGCCATGCTGGCGCGCGCGGCCTTGGCAACGACCTGCGGCTCACGCTCGCGCTTGTCGATCCACTCCGCCACGGTCCAACCGGCGGGGAGATAGCCGTTGACCGGATCGTGCGCGCTGGTCTGGTCGGTGAGCAGGTCGGGCAGGATGCCGGCCTCGAGCATCTGCGGCAGGATCTCGGCGGCGTTGCCCAGCAGGCCCACCGAGACCGGCGTTTTTTCGGCACAGGAGCGGCGGATGATCGCCATGGCCTCGTCCAGCGTCTCGGCGGCATGGTCGAGGTATCCGGTGCGCAGGCGCATCTCGATCCGGCTGCGCTGGCATTCGATGGCGAGACACGAGGCCCCGGCCATGACCGCGGCAAGCGGCTGCGCACCGCCCATGCCGCCAAGCCCGGCCGTGAGCAGCCAGCGGCCCGCCAGGTCGCCGCCGTAATGCTGGCGCCCCATCTCGACGAACGTCTCGTAGGTGCCCTGCACGATGCCCTGCGTGCCGATGTAGATCCACGAACCGGCGGTCATCTGGCCATACATGGCCAGGCCCTTGCGATCGAGTTCGTTGAAGTGGTCCCAGTTGGCCCACTGCGGCACGAGGTTGGAATTGGCGATCAGCACGCGCGGCGCATCGGCATGGGTGCGGAACACGCCGACGGGCTTGCCCGACTGGACCAGCAGCGTCTCATCGTCCTCCAGCCGGCGCAGGGTATCGACGATACGGTCGTAGCTGTCCCAGTCACGCGCGGCGCGGCCGATGCCGCCATAGACGACCAGTTCCTCGGGGCGTTCGGCCACATCGGGGTGCAGGTTGTTCATCAGCATGCGCAGCGGCGCTTCGGTCAGCCAAGACTTGGCGGTGCGCTCGGTGCCGATGGCCGGCCGGATCACGCGGGTGTTGTCGATACGGGTCATCGGTCAGTCTCCGGCAAAGGCGAGGCAGGCGTCGAGCACGCGGGCCAGCACAGGTTGAAGAATGGTAAGCCGCCGCGGATCGGGGCGGAGCGGCCAGTTGTCGGGCGTGGGGTTGTCAGGTTCGGTGAGGTAGGCGCGCATCGCCAGCTCCATCTGGACGGCATGGACGCCGCCTGGCGGATCGCCATAGTGCCGCGTCGTCCAGCCACCCTTGAAGCGGCCGTTGACGACGTGGCTTTCGCTGCTCGCCGCGCAGACCTGCGCGATCGCGGCTTCGAGTTCGGGGGCGCAGGTCGTGCCCTCGTTGGTGCCGATGTTGAACATCGGCAATTCGCCGTCGAACAGGCGCGGGATCACGCTGCGGATCGAATGGGCGTCGTAGAGCACGACACGGGCGTGGCCGCCGCGCAGCCGCGCGATCTCGGCGGCGAGGGCGGCATGATAGGGCGCGTGGTAGGCCAGCCGGCGCCGCTCGATCTCGTCGGGCGCGAGCGTCTGGAGCGGCTCCCCATCGAACGTCTCTTCGGGGCACAGCCCGGTGGTCGCCATGCCGGGATAGAGCGAGGCGCCGCTGGGGTCGCGGTTCACGTCGATCACGCTGCGCGAGACGGTGGTGCGGATCGTCGTCGCCCCCAGCGTGCGGGCGTAGTCATAGACCTCGTCGATCCACCAGTCGGCATCGCGGCGCGCCAGCCACTCCGAGGCGAAGGTGCAGCCGGCCAGGTCCGTTCCCGTATGGGGGAATGCGACGACCAGCGGCGCATCGCCCTGCGCGATGTGCAGCCAGTCGGTCATGCCGGCATCGACGGGGCCGGCATCAAAGGGGCGAGCATCGGCAGGGCGAGCGGGCAGGCGGCGAGCACGGCGCCGGTCTCGACCAGCGCGCGCGCGGCGGCGATGTCGGGGCCGAAGTGGCGATCCTCGACCAGCGCGGGCACGGCACCGCGCAACAGTGCGCGCACCGCCTCGAGCGGTTCGCTCGAGCGCAGCGGGGCGTGAAATTCCATGCCCTGGACCGCGGCGAGCAGTTCGAGGCCGAGGATTGCATCGAGGTTGCCGGCCATGTCGGCCAGGCGGCGCGCGCCATGCGCGGCCATCGAGACATGGTCTTCCTGGTTGGCCGAGGTCGGGATCGAATCGACGCTGCAGGGCGCGGCGCGCTGCTTGTTTTCCGAAACCAGCGCGGCGGCGGTTACTTGCGGGATCATGAAACCGGAATGGAGGCCGGGCAGCGGCGTGAGGAACGCGGGCAGGCCCGAGAGCGCCGGATCGACCAGCATGGCGAGGCGCCGCTCGGACAGCGAACCGATTTCCGCGAGTGCCAGCGCGATCATGTCGGCGGCGAAGGCCACCGGCTCGGCATGGAAGTTGCCGCCCGACAGCGCCTCGTCGGTATCGGCGAAGATCAGCGGATTGTCGGTGACGCCGTCGGCCTCGATCTCGAGCGTGCGCGCGGCCTGGCGCAGCAGGTCGAGCGCGGCGCCCATGACCTGCGGCTGGCAGCGCAGGCAATAGGGGTCCTGCACACGGGGATCGTCGATCGCATGGCTGGCGCGGATCGCACTGCCGGCCATGAGCGCGCGCAGCGCCTCGGCGGTCTCGATCTGTCCGGCATGGCCACGCAGCGCGTGGATGCGCGGGTCGAACGGGGTGTCGGTGCCGCGCGCCGCCTCGGTCGAAAGTGCGCCGGTGATGAGGCCGGTCGCGAGCAGGCGTTCGGCGGCGAACAGTCCGGCCAGCGCATTGGCGGTGGAGAACTGCGTGCCGTTGAGCAGCGCGAGTCCTTCCTTCGGTCCCAGCGCGATCGGGGCGAGCCCGGCGGCGGCCAGCGCCTCGGCAGCGGGGACGGTGCGGCCCTCGACGATGATCTCGCCCACGCCAAGCATCGCGGCGGTCATGTGCGCGAGGGGGGCAAGGTCGCCGCTGGCGCCGACCGACCCCTGACACGGCACGACCGGCACCAGCCCCGCCTCGAGCATGGCGGCGAGCAGGCGCACGGTATCGGCGCGCACGCCCGAGGCGCCCTGCGCCAGGCTGGCGAGCTTGAGCGCCATCATCAGCCGCACCACCGGCACGGGCGAGGGGGCGCCGGTGCCCGCGGCGTGGCTCAGCACGATGTTGCGCTGGAGCGCGGCGAGGTCGGCGTCGGCGATGCGCACGCTCGCCAGCTTTCCGAAGCCGGTGTTGATGCCATAGACCGCGTCACCGCGCGCCAAGATGCGCGCGACGGCGGCGGCGCTGGCCTCGATCGCGGGCCAGGCGGTGGGATCGAGCGCGACCGGCGCGCCGGCATGGATCGCGCGCCATTGACCCAACGTCGTTGCGCCGGGGGTGATGAGGACGGGGTTCATGAGCCACTCCGGATACGGGCATGGAGCGGATTGGCGCCCATGCGATAGACAAGGTCGGCAGGGCGCGCGATGCTCCAGATCGCAAGATCGGCGGCCTGGCCGGGGATGAGTTGGCCGACCTGGCCGGCAAGCCCCAGCGCGCGCGCGGCATTGACCGTTGCGCCGCGCAGGCATTCCTCGACGGTCAGGCGGAACAGCGTAGCGCCCATGTTGAGCGCCAGCAGCAGCGAGGTGAGGGGCGAAGTGCCCGGGTTGCAGTCCGTCGCCAGCGCGATCGGCACGCCGGCGGCGCGCAAGCCCCCGATCGGCGGCGCCAGCGTGTCGCGCATCGCGTAAAATGCGCCGGGCAGCAGCATCGCCACGGTGCCGGCCTGTGCCATGGCCGCGATGCCGGCCTCGTCGAGGTGTTCGAGGTGATCGGCCGAAAGCGCGCCGTGGCCGGCGGCAAGTGCCGCGCCATCGAGGTTCGAGAGCTGTTCGGCGTGGAGCTTGACTGGCAGGCCGAGCGCGCGGGCGGCGGTGAACAGGCGGTCGACTTGGCCCCGCGAAAAGGCGATGCCCTCGCAAAAGGCATCGACCGCATCGACCAGGCCCTCGGCGGCCAGTGTTGGCAGCCAGTGGTCGGCCAGTTCGGCGACGTAGCCGTCGGCATTGCCGTGCCATTCGGGGGGCAGGGCATGGGCGCCGAGGAACGTCGTGACCACGCGCAGCCGGCGCAGTTCGCCCAGCCGGCGCGCGGCGCGCAGCATCGTGCGCTCGGCCTCCAGCGTCAGGCCATAGCCGGACTTGATCTCGATCGTGGTGACGCCCTCGCGCAGCAGCGTGTCGAGCCGGGGCAGGGTTTCGGCAACCAGCGTGTCCACGCCCGCCGCGCGCGTGGCACGGACACTGGCCATGATGCCGCCGCCTTCGCGGGCGATCTCGGCATAGCTCTTGCCCGCCAGCCGTGCCTCGAACTCGTCGGAGCGGTTGCCGGCATGGACGATGTGGGTGTGTGCGTCGATCAGGCCGGGGGTGATCCAGCGCCCGCCGCAATCGACGACGCGCGGCGCGGTCAGATCGCCTGCTTCGGCGGCGGGGCCGGCATAGGCGATGATCCCGTCGCGCGCAGCGACGACGCCATCGTGCACCACGCCCATATCGTCGCCGGCCATCGTAGCCAGGTGCGCGTTGGTCCAGATCGTGTCGCAGCGCATGGGCGGTCCTTGCGAGAGGCTGAATAATGTATATACATATTCAGGCAAGGAGCGCGGCGATGCAAGCGGATTTTGACACTCTCCATTTCGAGGCGGCGTGGTTGCCCGGCGGCTGGGCGAAGAACGTGCGGCTGATGCTGTCTGCAGGGCGTATCGCGCGGGTCGAGCGGGACGTCGGGCCGCGGGGCGGGGAGGCGCAGCATCGCTGGGGCCTGCCGGGCTTGCCCAACCTGCACAGCCATGCCTTCCAGCGCGCCATGGCCGGGCTGGCCGAGCGGCGGGGACCGCAAGGGGGCGAGAAAGACGGGAGCCAGGCTTCCGACAGTTTCTGGACCTGGCGCGAGGCGATGTACCGCTTCGTCGGGCGCATGACGCCGGACCACCTCCTCGCCATCGCCGCGCAGGCGCAGGTCGAGATGCTGGAGAGCGGCTTTACCCGCGTCGGCGAGTTCCACTACTTGCATCACGACGCCGACGGGCGCCCTTATGACGATCCGGCGGCGATGAGCGCGGCGATCGTCGCGGCGGCGGCGGAGACCGGCATCGGCCTGACGCTGCTGCCCGTGCTGTATACGCATTCGGGTTTTGGCGGCCTGCCGGCCCAGCCGGGGCAGCGGCGTTTCGTCCACGACGTGGACGGCTTTGCCCGGCTGCTCGAGGCGGCGCGCCGGCACGCGGCGCGACTGCCCGATGCCGTGGTCGGCGTGGCGCCGCACAGCCTGCGCGCGGTGACGCCGGACCAGCTGGCGCACGTGCCGCACCTGGCTGGCGACGCGCCGATCCATTGTCACGTCGCCGAGCAGGAGCGCGAGGTCGCCGATTGCCTGGCCTGGTCGGGGCAGCGCCCGGTCGCGTGGCTGCTCGATCATGCCCCGGTCGACGCGCGCTGGTGCCTGGTCCATGCGACCCACATGACCGGGGCGGAGACCGCCGCGCTTGCCGCCAGTGGCGCCGTGGCGGGTCTGTGCCCGATCACCGAGGCGAACCTGGGCGACGGGCTGTTCCCGGCCGAGGCGTTTCTGGCCGCTGGCGGGCGCATCGGCGTGGGTAGCGATTCCAACGTGCGGATCGACGCGGCGGAGGAGCTGCGCCTGCTCGAATATGGCCAGCGGCTGGCCCTGCGCCGCCGCGCCGTGCTGGCGGGCGCTCCGGGCGCCTCGACCGCCGAAACCCTGTTCGACGCCAGCGTCATGGGCGGTGCGCAGGCGCTCGGATCCAGCGGCGGGCTGGTCGCAGGCGCTTCGGCCGACATCGTCAGCCTCGATTCCCACCATCCCGGCCTCATCGGCCATGGGCCGGAAAGCCTGCTCGATGCATGGGTTTTTGCGGCGGGCCGTGGCGCGATCGATGGCGTATGGCGCCATGGCGCGAAAGTGGTTAGCGGCGGACGCCATCATGCGCGCGAGGCGATCGCGCGCCGCTACGCCGCTGTGCTGGGAGACTTGTGCGGGTGAAGACCTCGCTGCACGATACGATCCGCGCCGATTTCGCCGCGCGCATCCGCGCCGGTGAACTGGCGCCCGGCGATCGCCTGCCGACCGAGGCGGAGCTGTGCGAGGCTTATGGCTGCTCGCGCATGACGGTGAACAAGGCACTGACTGCGCTCGCGGCGGAAGGGCTGGTCGAGCGGCGCAAGCGTGCCGGAACGCTGGTCGCCCACCCGCGCGTGCATGCCATGGTTCTCGACGTGCCAGACCTTGCCGCGCGCGTCCGCGACGAAGGGCAGGCCTATGCCTTTGAACTGCTGGCGTGCAGCGAACGCAGCCCGCAGCGCGGCGAGGCGGGCGAGGTCGCGCTGGCGGCAGGCGGGCGGCTGCTTGCGCTCGATGGCCTGCACCGGGCCAACGGGCGCCCGCTGGCGGTCGAGCACCGGCTGGTCAGCCTTGCTGCCGTACCTGCTATGCGCGAGGCGGCCCTGGGCGCCAATGGATTGGGCGAGGACGGGCCGGGCACCTGGCTCCTGCGGCACATTCCCTGGACCGAGGCGGAGACGCGCATCACCGCCGCCGGCGCCACGCGCGAGGAGGCCGCGCTGCTCGGCGTGGCGGCCGGTCATGCCTGCCTGTGCATCGAAAGGCGCACCTGGCGCGGCGACGAGGCGATCACGCTGGTCCGCCAGGTCTTTCCCGGCGAACTTTACGATCTCGTCGCGCGCTTCGGGCCTTGAGCCGGCGCCCTCAAGGCTTGTCGAGCACGTAGCCCAGCGCGCGCACCGTGCGCAGCGGATAGCCCGCGCCGACATCGCGCAGCGCGCGCCGCAACCGGCTGACCCAGGCATCGACGGTGCGCTCGTCGATCGGCTGGCCCTGTTTGCCCAGCGCCGCGATCAGTTGAGTGCGCGAGAAGACCTGGCCCGGCTGCTCCATCAGGTAGCGCAGCAGGCGCAGCTCGTTGGGCATCAGTGCGATCGGCTTGTCCTTCCACCGGGCCTGCAAGGCGGTGAGATCGAGGCTGAGTTCGCCGAGGCGCAGCGTGCGCGCCACGGTTTCGCGATCGGGCAACTGCACCGAAAGCACGCGATCGAGCACGGTCCCGCGATCGATCGGCCCGACGATGTAGTCGTCCGCACCGGCGCGCAAGGCCCGGCGCTTGGCGTCGGGATCGTCTTCCTCGAGGATCATCGTCACGTGCGCCTGCTCGGTCATGGCATCGCAGCGCAGCCGGCGGCACAATTCGAGGCCCGACAGTTCGGGCAGGAGCCAGTCGACGAAAGCCCAGGGCCGGCCGTCGAGGAGGGGCAGCGGGCCGTTCCAGCGCCAGGGGTGGAACATCACCTTGAGTTCGCCATGGGCGAACGGATCGTGGCCGCCCTCGAGCGGGTTGGTCAGCAGAATGTCGATCTGGCGCATGGGGTGCCCGTCAGGAAGGATGACTGGGCGCTATGTGGTGGCAGTTTGTGACGGCGGCATGACTTGCACGCGATTGCTGTCACAGATTGCGTGCTGCGGAAGGGAGCGGCCCCTGGCGGTATCAACGGAAACCGGGCGGCGCGGGAGAGAGGCCCCGCACCGCCCGGTCGTGCCGGGCCCTGCTCGCATGTCGAGGCGAGGCAGGGCGGCAAGCGCGTCACATCGGCGGCGTCAAACCGGAAGGCCGACGTAGTTTTCGGCGATGCTGGTCTGCGCGGCGCGGCTCGTCGCAATATAGTCGAGTTCGGCGACTTGCATCGCGCGCTCGAACGGGCCGTCGTCGGGGAAGCGGTGCATCAGCTTGGTCAGCGACCAGCTGAAACGCTCGGACTTCCACACCCGCGCCAGCGCCTTGGCGGAATAGCCGGCGATGGCATCGGCATCGAGGGACTTGAAGAAGCCGGTCAGCGCCTGCGCGGCATAGTGCACGTCGCTGGCTGCAAGGTTGAGGCCCTTGGCGCCGGTCGGCGGCACGATATGCGCGGAATCGCCGCAGAGCAGCAGGCTGCCATGGCGCATCGGCTCGAACACGTAGGAGCGCAGCGGCGCGATCGACTTCTCGATCGAGGGGCCGCGCGTCATGTTGGCGGCGGCTTCGGGGCCGAGGCGCACGGCCAGTTCGTCCCAAATCCGCTCGTCGCTCCAGTCCTCGATCTTTTCGGTCAGCGGTACGTCGACGTAATAGCGGCTGCGGGTGTGGCTGCGCATCGAGGCCAGCGCGAAGCCGCGCTCGTGATTGGCGTAGATCAGCTCGTGATTGCAGGGCGGCACGTCGGCCAGGATGCCGAGCCAGCCGAAGGGATAGACGCGCTCGTATTCGCGCACGACCGAGGCCGGGATCGCACGGCGCGAGGGTCCGTGGAAGCCGTCGCAGCCGACGATGAAGCGCGCGTCGAGGCGCTCCTCGCGGCCGTCGCGCGTGAAGGTGAGCCAGGGGGCGTCGCTCTCGATTTCGTGCAGAGCCACGTCGCCGGCGCCGTAGATCACCTCGAGGCCGCGCTCGGGCGCTGCGTCCATCAGGTCGCGCGTCACTTCGGTCTGGCCATAGACGGTCACGGTCTTGCCGGTGAGGTCGGCAACGTCGATGCGGATCAGGCGCTCGCCGTCGGCAAGGTTGAAGCCTTCCTCGACAAGCCCTTCGGCGCGCAGCCGGGCGTCGAGGCCAAGGCGGGCCATGAGGTCGACGGTGATCGATTCGAGCACGCCGGCGCGGATGCGGCCGAGCACGTAGTCGCCGGTCTGGCGCTCGACGACGATGCAGTCGATGCCTTCGGCGCGGAGCAGGTGGCCGAGCAGCAGTCCGGCGGGGCCGGCGCCGACGATGGCGACTTGGGTCTTCATGGGTTTGGTCTCTCCCGGCGGGCGCCCGGTGATGCGGGCTGCATGCGATGGTCACGATCTTGACAGCGCGGCCGCGTGGCAGGAAGGCATGGAGCCGACATTCGCTGGTACAATCCGGACAAAGCCCATGACGCGCAGCGCCATTCCCAGTTATGCCCTCTATGGTGAGGATGCCGACGGCATCGCCCATGGTTTTGCGCATATCGAGACCATTGCCGCGCGATCGGCGCTGCACGATTGGGAGATCAGGCCGCATCGGCACGGTGATTTCGTCCAGCTGCTGCTGGTGCAGGAGGGACAGGCGCTGGTCACCTTCGATGGTGCCGACCATGCGCTGGACGGGCCGCTGGCGGTGATCGTCCCGGCGGGCGTGGTCCACGGCTTCCGCTTTCGCGCAGGGACACAGGGGCATGTCGTGACGCTGGGGGCCGACTTCATCGCGCGCGCGCCGCAGGCAGACGATGCGCTGCATCGGGCGCTGGCCACGGGACAGGCCCTGGCGCTCGAGCCGGCGGCGGCGCGGCGTGCCGGATGGCTTGCGCAGGAAATGCAGGCCTTGCAGGACGACTGGGCGCAGCGCGATCCGGCGCTGCTGCTCGCCATGGCCGAGACCCTGGCGCGCTGCGTCGCGGCACCCGTCGCGCAGGTGGCCGGGGGCGATGCGCGGCTCGATCGCTTCCGCCAGCTGGTCGAGGTGCATTATCGCAGCCACCGCGACCTGGCGTTCTATGCCGATGCGCTGGGCATGACGCCGCGCACGCTGGCGCGGCTGACCGCGGCGCGGCTGGGCTGCACGCCGATGGACCTCGTCCACCGCCGCCTTGCCAGCGAGGCGCGCCGTCTGCTGCGCTATACCAATGCCACCGCCGCGCAGGTGGCCGGCGAGCTCGGCTTCGAGGACCCGTCGTACTTCTCGCGGTTTTACGTGCGCATGACCGGACGCCGCCCGGCGCAGGATCGCGGGTGACGCGATCGTGCTTGCGGCCCCGCGCAATCCGGCTATGAAATCTTCACAACCGTGAAATCTCGCGTCAATTCGTAATCGAGGGGAGAGGCCGCATGGCCCATATCAAGACCACCCATGTCGGCAGCCTGCCGCGCGGCGAGGAGCTGACGCCGCTGTTGCTCGCGCGCGATGCGGGCCAGCCCTATGACGCAGCGGACTTCGACGCCAAGGTCGGCGCGGCCGTCTCCGAGGCGGTGCGCCAGCAAGTCGCGGCCGGGGTCTCGGTGGTCAGTGACGGCGAACTCGGCAAGGTCGGATACTCGACCTACATGATCGAGCGCCTCTCGGGCTTTGGCGGACACATCGATCGCAAGCCGGCGGCAGACCTCGCCGAAGTGCCGCAGCTGGCCAAGAAGCTCTCGGCGATCATGGGCAGCCAGGAGTTCGTGCGCGCCTCGTGCATCGCTCCGGTCCGCAAGGTCACGCTCCAGCCCCTGCACGACGATATCCGTCGCTTCCGCGCCGCACTCGACGCGCATGCCGCGCCGGACACCGAGGCGTTCATGAACGCCGCCTCGCCGGGCCTCATCACTGCGTTCCAGGTCAACCGCCACTACCCGAGCCACGAGGCCTATCTCGCCGACCTCGCTGATGCGATGCGCGAGGAATACGAGACGATCGTGGCCGCCGGCTTCCAGCTGCAGCTGGACTGCCCCGATCTCGCGATGTCGCGCCACACCGGGTATCAGGACTTGTCCGAGGACGAATTCCTCAAGGTGGCGGCGGCCAATGTCGAGGCGCTCAACGCCGCGACCGCCAATATCCCGCCCGAAAAAATGCGCATGCACGTGTGCTGGGGCAATTACGAAGGCCCGCACGATCACGACATCCCGCTCGAGCGGGTGATCGACATCGTCATCAAGGCGCGCCCCGCCACCGTGCTGTTCGAGGCGGCCAATCCGCGCCACGAACACGAGTGGAAGGTCTGGGCGGATGCGAAGCTGCCCGATCACAAGGTGCTGGCGCCCGGCCTGATCGACACCTGCTCGAACTATATCGAGCATCCCGAACTCGTTGCCCAGCGCATCGAGCGGTTCGCCGGCATCGTTGGGCCCGATCGCGTGGTGGCGAGCACCGACTGTGGCTTCGGCACCTTTGCCGGATATGGCAAGATCGACCCGATTGTCACCTGGCGCAAGCTGCGCGCGCTGCGCGAAGGCGCGGACATCGCGGGGGCGCGCCTGTGAGCGGGGATATGAGTGGGGATGTGGGCGCTGTCGCCATGACGGCAGATGAACGCCGCGCCGCCGAGGCCGATTGCGCGCGGCTGATCGCGCTTTACGCCAACCTCAACGACGCCGCGCGCTGGGACGAAGTAGCCGCGCTTTATGCCGAGGATGGCGTGATGGTTCGCCCGACCGCGCCTGACGCGCCGGTCAGCGGCCGGGCTGGGATCCTGGCGGCATTCCAGGTGCGCCCGCCGCGCGTGACGCGCCATGTCTGCAGCAACGTGGTGATCGAGGTGGAGAGTGCCGACAGCGCCCGCGGCGAAAGCGCGATGCTGCTGTTTACGGGTGGCCCCGCGCCGCTGGTGGGCTCGTTCCACGATCGGTTCGTGCGCACTGCGGAGGGCTGGCGCTTCGCCGAACGGCGCGGTTCGCTGCTGTTCCAGGATTGACCGTCGATAGCCCCCTCCTCTTTGGAGGAGGGGGTTGGGGGTGGTGGATATCTCAAACCTCGTTTTTGGCCGCCACCACCCCCCGACCCCCTCCTCTGAAGAAGAGGGGGAGCAGGAGAAGGACCACCTCGCTTCATGTCTTCCACGCCGTCCGCTTCCGCTCCCGTCAAGTCGGCGCTGCGCACGCTTGACGTGATCGAGTATGTCGTCGCCCATGCCGGTGGCGTGGTGGCGCAGGATGTGGCGCAGGCGCTGGGCATTCCGGTGTCGAGCCTGTCCTACCTGCTCGCGACGCTGGTCGACCGGCAATATCTGGCGCGCGAGGGGCGGCGATACGTGCCGGGGCCGGGGCTCGAGCGATTGCGCGTCAGCCCCTCGGCCCTGCCACTGGCAGATCGCATGGCGCCGCTGGTCCGCGCGCTCAAGGCCGAGCTCAACGAGACCGCCAGCTTCCTCACCCGCGTCGGCTGGGAGGCGGAATCGCTGGTGACCGAGGCCGGCGACCATGCGCTGCGCTATGCGATCGAGCCGGGCACGCGCCGGCCGCTGCATTGCCTCGCGGCGGGCAAGGTCATCCTCGCCCATCTCCCCGATGCGGACCTGCATCGCTATTTCGCCGAGAGTACGCGGGCGGCGATGACCGAGCATACCCGCGTGCGCGATGCGGACTTGCGCGCCGACCTCGATCGCATCCGCGCCGAGGGCATCGGCACCGCCTGCCACGAGGCGACGCTGGGCATCTGCGGCACCGCCGTGCCGGTGCGCGTGAACGGCCAGGTCGTCGGCGCGTTCAGCGTCGCGGTGCCCGAGGTGCGCTTCGACGAGGCGCTCGCCCGGCGCATCCGCCAGGCGCTGCTGCGCGCAGCGGCGGCCGTCGCCTGAGGCGCACCCTCAGAACTTGCGCGACACGCCGAAGCTCAGTTCCACGTCGGGCGTGTCGCGGTTGAGCCCGGCCACGGCCTGAACGTCGAACTGCAGCATCTTGGCGGGCTGGACGTCGAACGAGAGCGAGGCGCGGCTCATCGTCGCGTGGTGTTCGGGATCGTTGTCGCGCACGAACTGCAACTCCGGGGTCAGGCGGGTGGCCTTCGACAGGTGCACCTGCACACCCATCGCCGCGCCATAGCTGAGGTGCCGCCCGTCGCCGCTCTCGTTCACGGCGGCGTCGATTTCGGGCGAGAATTCGAGCGAGACGGTGTCGTCGATCTTGTAGCTCGTCGGCACGATCAGGCCTGCGCCCCAATCGCCGGCGCCCACATCGGTGCGCCCGGTCGGCAGCGTCACGAAGGGGAGGACCGCGACTGCCAGCCCGGTCTTGCCCTCGGCCGGGTGGCGCAGGTTCTGCTTGAGGCCCAGCGTCACGTCGCCCACGCCCTGGACGCTATCGACCGCGCCGGTGGTGATGTCACGGGTGCGGGCGCGGCCATAAGCTGTCCAGCCGAGGCGCACTTCGGTCGTCGGCGTCACGCCGTAGCGCAACTGGATCTGGCCCGCCTCGATCGTGTCATGCCGCTGGTCCGGCTGCTTGTCGAGCGTCCAGTTGGCGAGGCCGACCTCCACTTGCAGGCGCCCCGGATCGACGGTGCAGGCCGGAGTGTTGAGGCCGGGGCGATCGCTGCACAGGTCGCGCAGCGTGGGGTGGCGGGTGCTGTCCTGCGCCACCTCGTCGGGCGTGCCGGTATCCTGCGCGGCGGCGGGTGCGGCGGACAGCAGCAAAGCGCCGGCGATGATCGTTTTCATGTGTGCCCCTCGTTGATCGGGGCATGAACGTGCGCTTGGGGCGAGTGTTCCGAAAGGCTCGCGGGCTTACCCGGTACAGGCGGCGGCCGACAGCAATTCGTAGGCGAAACCGGATTGCTGCCAGACCTCTCCGAAGGAAAAGTCATCGGTCGAGCGGTTGGTGAAGGCAATCACCGTCAGGCGCTGGTCGGGCAGGATGAAGTTGCGCGTCTGCACGCCCGCGATCTCGCCGTCGCGCTGGACGATACGCACCGGCTTGGCACATCCGGCCAGCGGCGCGGTGAAGATCCAGGCGCCAAGGCCCTGATAACTGCCCTGGCCTTCTGCGGTCCACAGCACGTCGCGCACCGCGGGCGAGCCGATCCGCCCATCCATCAGCGCCTGGTCGAAGGCCCAGAGCGCACGGGCCGTGCCGAGAAGACCGCCGGCCGCGCCAAAGCTGCCAAGCTCGAAAACCGGTTCGGGCTTGCCGCCGATGAAGCCGGGAACACCGCGTTCGCCCGGGCGGGCCATGGCGAGGCCGACGGGCCAGCGCAGCGGAGCGCCGGCGCTGGCTGCGACGATCGTGTCGCAGTTGTTGTAGCGGAACGGCAAGGCCGCGGTGGCCGGCGTGGCGGGGCGCTGCAGGCAATAGGCGAGATTGGGGCGCGGGGACCGGTAGAAGGCCGGCATCTGCGTGGCGGCGGCGGGTGTGTCGTCAGGGTTGGCGAGGTCGGTATGATGGGTAAGCAGCGCGCGCAGCGTGGGGAGGGCGCGCGCCACGCGGCGGCCGGGAATGGCGACCGGCTGGTCCAGCGCGGACGGTGCACGGGCCACCAGCAGCGCGGCGGTGACCTGCTTGCTGATCGAGGCAATCCGCCAGCGCTGCCCGGCCGTATGTGCCACGCTGCCACGGGGCGTGACCGTGCCGAACCCGCGATCGACCAGCAGCTTCGCATCGCGGCCGCTGCCACGCCCGACGAGGATCTCGCCGGCAAAACCATGGCGGGCGGCCACGGCCTCGATGGTTTCGGCGCTGGCGGACGATCCGCAGGCCATCAGGGACATACCCAGCATGAGCGCGCGCACGCGGGCTTGTTTCATCGCGCGGTCTCGTCGAGGCGGGGCGCACGGCGCGCCTGGGCCGCCTGCTCGAAGGCGTAGCCATAGCCGAGCAGCCGGGCGTCGTCCCAAGCCGTGCCCACGAACGAGAGGCCGACGGGCAGGCCGCCGACGAGGCCCATCGGCACGGTAAGGTGCGGGTATCCCGCCACCGCTGCCAGTCCGCCCGCGCCGCCGCCGACGAAATTGTCCTTGAGCACCGGGTCGATCAGCCAGGCCGGCCCCAGCGTCGGCGCGACGAGCGCGGTGACCTTGGCCTCGGCCAGCATGCGGTCGATCCCGCCGGGCCCGGCCCCGCGCTTCGCTTCGGCGGCGGTCTTGACGTAGTCGGGATCGGCGAGGCCCCTGGTCTTGTCGGCCTCCTCGAAGAATTCCTGGCCGAACAGGGAAAGCTCCTCGCCGGCATGCGCCTTGTTGAAGGCGATGAGGTCGGCCAGCGTGCGGGTGGGCACCTTGGCTGGGTTAGTCGAGGCGAGGTAGGTCGCAAGGTCGGCCTTGAGCTCGGTGGAGAGCACGAGCTGCTCCGCCTCGCCCAGGTCGCGCGTTTCGGGCGGCGGGGCCTTGATCTCCACCAGCGTCGCACCGGCGGCGCGCAGTGTGTCGAGCGCGCGGGCGAACACCGCGTCGGTTTCCGGGTGGAAGCCGGCGGCGTAGCGCATCACGCCGATGCGCGCGCCTCTCAGCGCGGCGGGGGACAACTGGCCGGCAAAGTCGTGCCCCATGGCATCGGCGCGGGCGGTGGCGGGGTCGGCGGGGTCACTGCCGGCCATCGCGCCGAGCAGGATCGCGGCATCGCGCACGCTGCGCGCCATCGGGCCCGGGGTGTCCTGGCTATGGCTGATCGGCACGACATGCGTGCGGGACACAAGGCCGACCGTGGGCTTCAACCCGACGAGACCGTTGATGGCGGAGGGGCAGGTGATCGACCCGTCGGTTTCGGTGCCGACCGCAGCCGCGGCAAAGCTGGCGGCGGCGGCAGCGCCGGACCCGGCGCTCGACCCGCAGGTACTGCGCCGGGGATTGTAGGGATTGCGCGCCTGCCCGCCCGTCGCGCTCCAGCCGCTGATCGAATGGTTGGAGCGGATGTTGGCCCATTCCGACAGATTGGTCTTGCCCAGCACGATGGCGCCTGCCGCGCGCAGCCGCGCCACAAGCGGCGCATCACGGCCGGTCACGTTGTGCGCCAGCGCAAGGCTGCCGGCCGTGGTGGCGACCGGGTCCGCGCTCTCGATGTTGTCCTTGATGAGCACCGGGATGCCGAGCAGCGGGCCGGGGACGCGGCGGGTGCGGCGCGCGACGTCGGCAGCCCGCGCCTGCGCCAGCGCTTGTGGGTTGAGCGCGATGACGCTGTGCAGCCGGGGATCGAGCCGCGCAATCCGCGCTTCGTAGGCGGTGACCAGCTGGACCGCGGTGACGCGCCCCGCAGCCAGGTCGCTACGCAGCGTGTCGATCGACTTTTCGGTGACGTCGTACGCCGGGGCAGGGCGGACCTTGGCCTGGGCTGCCGACCCGGTGGCAAGCGCCATGGTGGCCGCAGCGGCAAAAAGGATCGCAGGTTTCATCGGCTCGGCCCCCCAAGAAGCGTGTTGGCCACAGACTGGCACGGCGCCACACTGTGGCCAACACCGTATTTGGGACGGCCTTAGGACCGAGGCGATTATCGCCGATCAGGCGGCGTCGGCACCCCAGACTTCGCGGGCGACGTCGATCACCAGTTCCATCTTCGCGCGCTGCTGGTCGAGCGCGATGTCGTTGCCGTGCACGGTCGAGGAGAAACCGCACTGCGGCGACAGCGCCAGCTGGTCGAGCGGGATGAACTTGGCCGCTTCTTCGATCCGGCGCAGGACGGTGTCACGGGTCTCCAGCTCGCCCAGCTTGGTGGTGACGAGGCCGAGGACCACGGTCTTGCCCTTGGGCACGAAGCGCAGCGGCGCGAAATCGCCCGAGCGCGCGTCATCGTATTCGAGGAAGAAGGCCTGGATGTTCAGCTCGTTGAACATGACTTCGGCGACGGGTTCGTAGCCTCCCTCGGCCGCCCAGCTCGAACGGAAGTTGCCGCGGCACAAGTGCACGCCGAAGGTCATGCCCTCGGGCGAGCCGGCGATCGCGGCATTGATCATGCCGGCATAGTGGCGCGGCAAATCGTCGGGATCGAGACCGCGCGCGCGGGCATTGGCGCGCTGGGTGTCGTCGCACAGGTAGGCGAGGTTGGTGTCATCGAGCTGCAGGTAGCGGCAGCCGGCCGCGGCGAGGTCCGCGACCTCGGCCTGGTAAGCGGCGGCGACGTCGGCGAAGAATTCCTCCATGTCCGGATAGACCGCCTCGCTGATCCCTTCGCGGCCGGCGCGGAAGTGGAGCATGGTGGGCGAGGGGATCGTGACCTTGGGCGTGCGGTTGGTCACGCTCGCGAGAAATTCGTAGTCCGCGCGCTGGATCGGGCGGGCGTGACGGATCTTGCCGGTCACGACCATGCGCGGCGGGGCATAGTTGATGTCCTTGCCGGCGGCGTGCTTGAACGACACTTCCATGCCGCCCTGTTCCTCGATCCCGTCGAGCTGGAGCAGGAAGTCGGTGTGGAAGAAGGTGCGGCGGAATTCGCCGTCGGTGATGCCCTGAAGCCCAAGGCCTTCCTGGAAGGCGACGACGTCACGGATCGCCGCGTCTTCCGCCGCGCGCAGGCCGGCCGCGTCGAGCGTGCCTTCGCGATGGGCGGCGCGGGCATCGAGCAGCGCCTCGGGGCGCAGGAAGCTGCCGACGTGGTCGGCGCGAAACGGGGGCTTGGCAGGCATGGGAACTCCTTGACGGAAAACGCGGGCGCGAACGATCCGCGCCGGCGCTCAAGCCGATCGCGGCCTCACCGTCAAGTCTGATATAAGGATTTCTTTATATCCTCTCGGATATCAGCCAATCCGCTCGAGCGTCGGCACCAGCTCGTCGAAATGGTTGATCACCGCATCGGCGCCGAGGTCGTGGACCGGCCGATCGTTGAAGCCGAAGCTGACGGCCACGACCGGCAGCGCGGCCGCGCGCGCCGCGCCGATGTCGAACGTCGTGTCGCCCACGAAGGCGGCGCGGCCGCCGCCGCAACGCCGGACCATCTCGAGCAGCATGTCGGGGGCGGGCTTGGCCTTGCCGGGGCCGAGCGTGTCGCCGCCGATCACCGTGGCGAAGCGCGCCGAGAGGCCGAGTTCGCCGAGCAGCTTGACCGCAAAATCCTCACGCTTGTTGGTGGCGACGGCGATGGTCACACCGCGCGCGGCCAGTGCGTCGAGCATTTCGGCGCCGCCGGGATAGAGCCGCGAGTGCACCGCGATCGCCTCTTCGTAGAAGCCGAACAGCTGGGCCTGCATCGCCGGCACGTCCGCCGGATCGTAGCCGCCGGTTGCGTCCAGGGCGCCGCGCAACATCTGCCCGGTGCCGCCGCCGATGAAGCGGCGTACCTCGTCGAGCCCGAAGGTCGGTCGACCGGCCAGTTCCAGCGTGCGGTTGAGCGCGACACCGAGGTCCCAGGCCGTGTCGCACAGCGTGCCGTCGAGGTCGAAGCCGACGATCGAATAAGGAAAATTGCCCATGGCCCGTGCCAGTGCCGCCCCGTTCTGGAAACTGCAAGGATAAGCTGGCAAGGATGCGCGCATGACCGAACCTGCTCCCGTCTCGTCCGCCCGCGCCCCGCTTGCGCTCGTCGTCCTCGCCGCTGGCAAGGGCACCCGCATGAAAAGCGACCTGCATAAGGTGCTGCACCCGATCGCGGGCCGGCCGATGCTGCAGCACCTGATGGCGAGTGCCGCCGCGCTGGCGCCCGAGCGTCAGGTCGTCGTCGCCGGGCACGGGCGCGACCAGCTGGAAAAGGCACTGGGCGATAGCGCGACCATTGCCGTGCAGGACCCGCAGCTCGGCACCGGCCACGCGGTGCAGCAGGCGCAAGGCGCGCTGGCCGGTTTCGCTGGCGACGTGCTGATCCTCTATGGCGACGTGCCCTTCGTGCGTGCAGAGACCATGGAGCGGATGCTCGCCCGCCTTCACGCCGAGGATGCGCCCGCGGTGGTCGTGCTCGGCTTCGAGCCGGCCGACACGCTGCAATATGGCCGCGTCATCGCCGAGCAGGGGCGCATCGTGAAGATGGTCGAGCACAAGGACGCGACCGACGCGGAACGCGCCTGCCGCCTGTGCAACTCCGGGCTGATGGCGGTGCGCGGGGCGGACCTGTTCGGCCTGCTGGACCAGGTCGGCAACGATAACGCGCAAGGCGAGTATTACCTGACCGACATCGTCAACGTCGCCAATGCGGCAGGCAAGACCTGCGCAGTGGTGGTGACCGACGACGAGTACGAAGTGGCCGGCATCAACAGCCGCGGCGAACTCGCCCAGGCCGAGGCGCGCTGGCAGGAACGCCGCCGCGCTGCCGCCATGGCCGATGGCGCCACGCTCGTCGCGCCCGAGACCGTGTGGTTCGCCTTCGACACGGTGCTCGGCCGCGACGTGACGGTGGAGCAGAACGTGGTGTTCGGCCCCGGCGTGACGGTGGCGGACCATGTCGTGATCCACGCCTTCTCGCATCTCGAGGGCTGCACCCTCGACAGCGGCGTCTCGATCGGCCCGTTCGCCCGCCTGCGCCCCGGCGCAAGGCTCGAGACCGGCAGCCGCGTCGGCAACTTCGTCGAAGTCAAGAACGCGCGGCTGGGCGCGGGCGCCAAGGCCAACCACCTGACGTACCTCGGCGACGCGGACGTGGGCGCGGGCGCCAACATCGGTGCGGGCACGATCACTTGCAATTACGACGGCTACTTCAAGTACCGCACCGTCATCGGCGAGCGCGCTTTCATCGGATCGAACTCCGCGCTGATCGCCCCGATCCGCATCGGCGCCGACGCCATCGTCGCGGCGGGCAGCGCAGTCTCGCGCGACGTGTCGGATGGCGAGCTGCGGCTGGTGCGCGGCGAACAGTTGGTCAAGCCTGGCTGGGCCGACCGCTTCCACGACGCGATGAAGAAAAAGAAGGCCGAGGGGAAGAAGTAGGAGATACAAGCGCGGCCCTTGGAGTGGCTTAAGTCCAAGCAGGGCCAACCTCTTGCAATATGATATACCGATATGATATCGCCATATCATATCTGCAGTGAGGTTCGCGTGCGTACTCTGGTCGACATTCCCGACGACGACATCGACAAGCTCGACGCGCTGGCCTCGCGCGCCGGGCGGTCGCGTGCGGCGGAGATCCGTGAGGCGGTGCGCGCGCATCTGCTGCGCAAGTCGGGGCAGGACTGGATCGGGCGCGGCGCGGGGTACTGGCGCGGGCGGGGCGACCTGCCCGGCGGCTCCTGATCGCCAGGCCGATGTCCGACCCGATCTTCGACACCGGCATCGTCGCCGACTGGCTGGCCGGCAAGGCTGCCGCCGAGGCCGAGCTGCTGCGCTATCCGCGCCACCGGATCAGCCGGCTGAGCTGGACCGAACTCTGCGCCGCCGAGCCGATGGAAAGCCGCGATCATGTCCGCGAATTAATCGCGCCGTTCGAAATCGTAGAGCTCGACGGGCGTATAGCGGCGGCTGCGGCGGATCTCATGGCGCGGATGGGCCTGGGATTGACGCCGGCGGTGGTGCTCGCCACCGCGCAAGTCAGTGGTGCGATTCTGGTGACACGAAATACCAAGGATTTCCCGGCCATGATGCCGGGCATCCGCGTTCCCTACCAATCCTGAAGAAAGTCTGGGCCAAGCCATGTGCGGAATTATCGGAATCGTCGGCAAGGATGAAGTGGCGGACCGCCTGGTCGACGGCCTGCGCCGCATGGAATACCGCGGCTATGACAGTGCCGGGGTATGCACCGTGTTCGAGGGCGAACTGGTGCGCCGCCGCGCCGAGGGCAAGCTCAACAACCTTGTGCGCGAGCTGGCCGGCAATCCCGCGCCGGGCCAGATCGGGATCGCGCACACCCGCTGGGCCACGCACGGCGCGCCGACCACCAGCAATGCCCATCCGCACGCAACGAGCGAAGTGGCGCTGGTCCACAACGGCATCATCGAGAACTTCCGCCCCTTGCGCGAGGCGTTGATCGCGCGCGGCCGCCACTTCGAGAGCGAGACCGATACCGAGGTCGTCGCGCACATGGTGTCCGAACTGGTCGAGGGTGGCGCCAGCCCGCAGGAGGCGGTCAAGGCCGTGTTGCCGCAGCTGCGCGGCGCCTTCGCGCTCGCCATCGCCTTCCGCCAGCACCCCGACATGCTGATCGGCGCGCGCCTCGGCTCACCGCTGGTCGTCGGCTATGGCGAAGGCGAGACCTACCTTGGGTCCGACGCACTGGCGTTGGCGCCGCTAACACAGAAGGTCTCCTACCTCGAGGAGGGCGACTGGGTCGTCGTCCGGCGCGAAGGCGTCGAGGTGTTCGACGTCGACAACAACCCGGTGACGCGCGCCGTCGTCGCCTCGGGCGCGACGGCCGCGGCGATCGAGAAGGGCAATTATCGCCACTTCATGCAGAAGGAGATCTTCGAGCAGCCGATCGTGGTCGCGCAGACGCTGCGCTCGTACCTGCGCCGCGTCGAGCAGACGGTCTCACTGCCGCAGATCGATTTCGACCTTGCCAGCATCAATCGCGTCACCATCGTCGCCTGCGGCACCAGTTTCTATGCCGGCATGGTTGCCAAGTACTGGTTCGAGCAGTTCGCGCGCCTGCCGGTGGACATCGATGTGGCGAGCGAGTTCCGCTATCGCGATCCCGTGCTCGAGCCCGGCGGTCTCGCGCTGTTTATCTCGCAGTCGGGCGAGACCGCGGATACGCTCGCCGCGCTGCGCCACTGCAAGGCTGCGGGCCAGACCATCGCGGTGGTGGTCAACGTGCCGACCAGCAGCATGGCACGCGAGGCCGACCTGCTGCTGCCCACGCACGCCGGGCCGGAAATCGGCGTCGCCTCGACCAAGGCGTTCAGCTGCCAGCTGGCCGTGCTGGCGGCGCTCGCGGCGCACCTCGCGGTCAAGCGTGGGCGCCTGACGCGCGAGGAGGAAGCGGTGATCGTCGACCAGCTTGCCGAGACGCCCGCCGCGCTCAATGCCGCGCTGTCGCACGACGACGAGATCGCGGCGATGGCCCCGCTGATCGCGCCGGCGCGCGACGTGCTCTACCTCGGGCGCGGGCCGGATTATCCGCTGGCGCTGGAAGGCGCGCTCAAGCTCAAGGAAATCAGCTACATCCATGCCGAAGGCTATGCCTCGGGCGAGATGAAGCACGGGCCGATCGCGCTGATCGACGAAGCCGTGCCGGTGATCGTGCTGGCGCCGTCGGGGCCGCTGTTCGAGAAGACGGTATCGAACATGCAGGAAGTGCGCGCGCGCGGCGGCAAGATCGTGCTGATTTCCGATGCCGAGGGGCTGGCCGAGGCGGGCGAGGGTTGCCTCGCCACGATCGAGATGCCCAAGGTCCACCCGCTGATCGCACCGCTGGTCTATGCCGTGCCGGTGCAGCTGCTGGCCTATCACGTCGCCGTGGCCAAGGGGACCGACGTGGACCAGCCGCGCAACCTGGCCAAGAGCGTGACGGTGGAGTGAAGCCAAAATAAAACCCCTCCCGCATGCGGGAGGGGTTGGGGGAGGGCCTGTTGCTCAAAAGGTCAGAGCGGAAGGCTCGTCCCGTGTGTCATCAGCCCCCGAGGCGGGCGAGGCGGCGGCCGCTCGACAGCGTCTGCAGCACGAACAGGATCACCAGGATCGCCGCGACGGCGCCGACGAAGATGTCGAAGCCCGAGATCGCGCCGAACATGCCGGGGCCCGCGCCCAGGATCATCATCATGGCGGTGAGGCCGAGCAGAAGGAAGCGCAGCTCGGTCGGGCCAGCGGCGAGGTAGGACAGCTTGAGCTCGCCCAGAACGCGTGCCGAGAGGTAGGCGTGGATCGACAGCATGAGGTAGCCGACCAGCGCGAACAGCGCGACATCCATGGTCACGTAAGGGCTGGCGCCCATGCCGCCGAGGATGAACAGGATGGTCAGCGCATCGCAGCTGTGGTCGATGAAGTAGCCATAGGAAGGCCGCTCGATCTTGCGGAAGCGCGCGAGGCTGCCATCCATCGAATCGCCGAACCATTGCATGGCGTAACCGACGAAGGTCAGCAGCAGCCAGGCCGGTCCGAAATTGCTGAGTGCGTAACCCGCGCCGACCAGCGCGGCACCGGCGAGACCGAAGGAAGTCAGGCGGTCGGGCGTGACCCAAGCCGGCATCTTGGCGCACATGCTGATGAGCAGGCGCCGCTCGCTGTCGGCCAGGACGTTCTGCTGGATGCGGTTCAGCTTGCCGGCGGTGGGGTGTAACCGTTCTGTCATGGCGCCTTATCGGCCCATGACCCGGTTACGGCAAGCGAAGTTTGCAGTTGTTGCGATGCATCAACGCAAAATCCTTGCAGGAATATCGCTTACCGCGCAAATGTTACAGAAATTTGTGTACCATGTTGGCGATTGTCACGACAAAGGCCGCCGCCCCGGGAGGGACAGCGGCCTTTGTCAATGTTCGGCAGGCGATCAGGCGGCGACGTTGAGGCCGGCGAGAATGCCCTCGAACAGCTTGCGGCCGTCGCTGCCGCCCTGGGCCGCCTCGATCATCCGCTCGGGATGCGGCATCATGCCCAGCACGTTGCCCTTGTCGTTCAGAACGCCGGCGATGTCGCGCTGCGACCCGTTGACCGGCTCGGCATACCGGAAAGCAACGCGCCCTTCACCCTCGAGTCGATCCAGCGTCTCGGCATCGGCGAAGTAATTGCCGTCGTGATGGGCCACCGGGATCGTGATGGTCTGGCCCTTGGCGTAGCCCTGCGTGAACAGTGTGTCGGCGTTGTCGACTGTCAGCGCCACTTCGCGGCACACGAAGCGGATGCCGGCATTGCGCATCAGCGCGCCCGGCAGCAGCCCGGCTTCGGTCAGGACCTGGAAGCCGTTGCACACGCCGAGCACGGGCACGCCGCGCCCGGCAGCGGCGATCACCGCCTGCATGACCGGCGAACGCGCGGCCATCGCGCCCGAGCGCAAGTAGTCGCCATAGGAAAACCCGCCGGGCAGGGCGATGAAGTCGAGGCCATCGGGCAGGCCGGCATCGCCGTGCCATACGCGGTGGACGGTGCCGCCGCAGATCTCTTCTACCGCCACCGCCATGTCGCGGTCGCAGTTCGAACCCGGAAAGGTGATGACGGCAGAGGTGAACGACATCAGGCGGCGACCTTCTCGATGCGGTAGTTCTCGATCACCATGTTGGCGAGCAGCTTGCGGCACATCTCGTCGAGCGCGGCGTCGGTGGTATCGTCGGCCACGTCGAGTTCGACCAGCCGGCCGGCGCGCACATCGTTCACGTCGGTGAAGCCGAGACCCTCGAGAGCGTGGTGGATGGCACGACCCTGGGGATCGAGCACGCCGTTCTTGAGGCTGACGTGGACGCGGACCTTCATCGCCGGTGGGCCTTTCACAAATACGATAACGATAGTCGGGACTCGTGCGCGCCTATGCCCCCGTCCGCGGCCAAGGGCAAGTGGTGCCTCATGATGCAGGCGCCGGCGCACCCTCGGGCAGGACCAGAACGGTAACCGCCTTGTCCGGCGCCAGCCAGCGGCGCACTGCGGCCTGCAGGTCGGCCGGCGTCAGGGCCTTGAGCCGCGCGCGGGCGGCCGCGAAGCGGGCGAGGCGGTCCGGCTGTGACTGCGCGCGTTCGGCAAGGCCAAGCCAGCCGCCATTGCCCTTGAGCGCATTGTCGAGGCGTTCGAGCATGGGTGCGCGAGCGCGGGCGAGAATGTCGGCGTCGACCGGCGCGGCGGCGAGTTCGTGCACCGTTTCCAGCAGCGCGGCCCGGGTGGCGGCCACGTCGGCCACGTCGACCGAGGCCTGGAGCGTGAACGTGCCCCAGCCCGGCCAGGCGCGCGCCATGTCGCTCGACGCGCCGGGGGAATAGGCCTTGCCCAGTTTCTCGCGCACGTTTTCGATCACTTCTAGCCCTGCGACCTGTTCGACGAGGTCCATCGTCAGCGTCTGCACGGGATCGCTTTCGTCGGTGGTGGGCCAGACCATGCGAACGATCGCCTGGTTGGCCGCGCCCTTGTGCCGCACCACCGATAGCCCGCGCTGCGGTGTGAAGCTGCGTCGGCGCGCCTCGGCCCAAGCGCCGAACGCCGGCTCGCGCGCGGGCAGGGCGCCCAGCGTCGTGGCGACCGCGGTGATGGCCTGCGCCTCGTCGAAGTCTCCGACCAGCGCCACCTCGATCGCGCCGTGCGCCAGCCGGTCAGCGATGGCCTGCTTCAGCCCGGCAAAGGTCAGCGCCTGGTAGGCCGCCGGCGGCTGGAGCGTGAAGCGTGGATCGTTGGCCGAGAGGATGCCGCCGAGGCTCGCCGACAGCGCCGAGCCGGGCGTGGCGCGAACCCTCGCGAAATAGTTGCTCATGTTCTGGTGGAACGCGACCTCGGCTTCGGGCCGATAGCCGGGATCGGTGACATAGGCCGCGATCAGTTGCAGTTGCAGCAGGAGGTCGGCACGCGTCGTGGCACCCCCGGCGTTGAAGGTATCGGCGTTGCTGGCAAAACCGCTGCCCACCGCGTGGCCGGCCAGCAGGGTCTGCAAGGCATCGACGCTGTGCCGGCCGAGCCCGCCGGCGGGCAGCGACGAGGCCATGTCGACGCGCAGCGGCTGGTCCCTGGTCTCGAGCATGTCGCCGCCGTCGATCGCGACGCGGACGTGGATGCGATCGGCCTCGAGGCTGGTGCGCTTGAGGTTGAGCATGACGCCGTTGGCAAAGCGGATGCGGCGGATGCCGAACTGCGGATCGGTGCTGTCCGCCACCACCGCGCCGGGCGGGCCGAAGTCGGTATAGGCAAAGGTCGTGGTGGCAAGGGCGACGGCGCCAGGCGCGACATTGCGGTCGGGGCCGCGCAAGGCCTGCTGCCAGGTCCGGCGCAGCGCCGCCGCACCGCCCGCCGGCGCCTTGCGGCCCTGGAAGCGGATCAGCGGCCGGTCGAGCGGGACCGCCTCGCGCCGCAGCGCCGCGAGCACGGTTTCGGGCGTGATCGTGGGCGCAAAGGCGGTGAAGCGGGCCAGCGCGCTGGCGGGCGTCGTCGGCACCATGTCGTCGTGGAGCAGCGAGAGGACGAGGGCGGTCAGCGTGCCGTTGCTGCGCGTCGCCTCGCCGGCAGCGGCATTGACGATGCCGGTCTTCAGGTTGGCGAGTTGCTCGTCCACTTCGGCGCGGGTGAACCCGTCGCGCAGCGCGGTGCGCCAGACCTGGGCCGCGCTGGCGAGCCCGCGCGCCCAGTGGCCGTCGGGCGTGTCGATCAGCAAGTTGGTGGTGCGCGCGATGTGGAACACGTCGCTGGTGCCGAAGCCGGCGCCCCGAAACGGCGGATCGGCCTGGCGCGACAGGCTTTGCAGCCGCCGGTTGACGATGCCGTAGCCGATCTGGCGCAACAGGTTCTCGCGCCGCTGCGCCATGGTGTCGGGCTCGTCCAGCCACGGGCCGTGGCGCGAGACCGCGACGCGCTCGGCCAGCGCGGGATCGAGCCAGACCTCGGTCTTGCCGCGCAGGCTCGGATCGACCCGGCCCTCGTCGGGGCGCGGCGGCGCGGTGCGCGGTGCCCAGTCGCCGAAGCGGGTGCGGATCGCCTGTTCGATCGCGGCGGGATCGACATCGCCGACGACGACCAGCGTGGTATTGGCGGGGACGTAGTGCGCCTGCCAGAAGGCCTTGAGCGTCTGGGCCGTGGCGCCGTCGATCGTGGCGACGGTGCCGATCGGCAGGCGCTGCGGATAGGTCGCCTGCGGGTAGAGGAAGGCGAGCTGGTCCTTGAGATTGTCGAGCGCATAACCCTGCCCGTCGCGCAGTTCGGACAGCACGACCCCGCGCTCGCGCGCCACGGCCTCGGGGCTGAAGGTCAGCTCGCTCGCGGTCTCGCGCATCAGCATCAGCGCGGTATCGACGAGATCGGCGTCGTTGCGCGGCAGGTCGAGCATGTAGGTGGTCTGCTCGAAGTTGGTCTGGGCATTGGTGTCCGCGCCAAAGGCCAGGCCCTTGCGCTCGAGCAGGCGGACCATCTCGCCCTCGGGCACGCGGGTGCTGCCGTTGAAGGCCATGTGCTCCACGAAATGCGCAAAGCCGCGCTCCTGCGCGCTTTCGTCGAGCGATCCGGCAGCGACGTCCATGCGCACCTGGACGGTGCCCTTGGGCGTCGCATTGGGGCGGATCACGTAAGCCATGCCATTGGCCAGCCGCCCGAACCGGAAGGCCGGATCGGGGGCGAGGTCAGAGCGCTCGAAAGCCCAGGCGGGAGTGGGGGCGGGGCGCACCGCTGAGGGCGTTGGTGCCCGGTGCGAAACGGTGGCGCATCCGGCCAAAACGAACGGGATGGCCACAGCCAATGTAACTGGGGTGCGGGTGGCGATATGGCAAATTCGTGCGAATTGGGACGTCATGCCCAAGCGTTTGCCCGGGGCGGCGGTCAGGCGCAATCCCGCGCCGCATCCGTTGTAAGAGGCCCAGACTGTTCCGTTTCGGTGTCGCTTGCACAACCAAGGGTTGCACGCCGCGCCGTGCAGTATACGCAATAGTACGCAACGATTTGCGAAATTTTGAGGGGATCCTGAAGCGTGGCCAATTTTACGGGGACGAACGGGGCAGACGTCTTTGCAGGTACGCCGGATCCCGACGTGATCGAGGGCCTTGGCGGCGATGATCAGCTTTCAGGTGGTGAACAGAACGACACGATCTCGGGTGGTGCCGGGGCCGACACGATCGATGGCGGAGCGGGCGACGACCGCCTCTTCACAGGCAGGCCCTATGCGACATATCCGTTCATAGCCCTTCCGCAGGACAACGGCGCCGAACACGACATCGTCACGGCTGGTCCCGGGCAGGACAGCATCTGGGCAGGGTATGGTGACGATGTCGATGGGGGAGACGGGCTCGACACGCTTTATCTGTCACTCGCAGGTTCGCCTGTCGGCATATCCCATGCGTTTGTCATCGGCGATTTTGCCCTGGGCGGCGGCACATACAAGAACATCGAGGCCATTGCCGAAATTTACGCCACGAATTTCGATGATGATATCACTGGGCCGGTTGGGACAAATGGCTTTCCCATTTCGACAGCCATTTATGGTCTCGGCGGGAATGACAGGCTCATCGGTTCGGCAACGACCAATTACATTGATGGTGGAGATGGCAACGATCATATCGTTGGAAACTCCGAGACCGCTGCGATCAGATTGCTGGGTGGCAGCGGCAATGACGAGATAGAGAATTTCGGCATGCTGGGCACCGTCAGCGCCGGGGCCGGTGACGACATCGTGCGCGCCGGTGGCACCGTTTACGGCGATTCGGGCAATGACCGGATTTTCCTCGCGGGTAGCCCCATCGGTCAAGCCTATCGCGCTCTGGCGTCCGGGGGGAGCGGCGACGATACCATCATCGTGGTTGGGGGACGCGAAGCCACCGTCTTTGGCGGCGACGGAGGCGATACGCTGACCTTGGGAAGCGGCAACGACTACGTCAGCACCAGCGGTCCAGTTTCAGGGTTGGAAGCTGCGCAGACCAACCAGGTCGATACCGGCGCCGAGGTCGACATCGTCAATGCAGGCGGCGGCAATGACCGCATCTTTGCCGGCTGGGGCGACATCATCGACGGCGGGGCCGGGACGGACTTCCTCAACGTCAACCTTTCCGGCGCGGGATCGGGTGTCGACATTACGATCAACACTGTGGCGACGAATGATGTCACCTCACTCGGGACGGGATCGTTTACCGGCATCGAAACCCTGGCTGTGACCGGCACAGACTGGGCCGACCGGTTCGCTCTGACATCGACGGTGCTGAGCTTGACCCTGACGGCGGGCGGCGGCGATGATGTCATTACCACCGGCGCGCGTGGTTATGTGATCAACGGCGGCTCGGGCGATGACACCCTGATCAGCGGCGTCGGTGGTGCGGACACCTTCAACGGTGGTTCCGGAATCGACACGATCGACTATCGCCTGGCCGAAGCCGGCGTCACGGTAAAGATCAATGCAACCGGCGCCGACGGCGATCGCATGACCGATGTCGAGAACGTCGTCGGCTCGCGCTTCGACGACACATTGACCGGGGATTCGCGGGCCAACCTGCTCGACGGAGCTGGCGGGGCCGATGTTCTGGCCGGAGGACTTGGAAACGATACGTACATCATCGACCGGTCCGACACGATCATTGAGAACGCCGGTGAGGGCAGCGACACCGTCGTTGCCGATTTCAGCTATGTGCTCGATGGCAACCTCGAGAATTTGACGCTTGCCGGCACGCAAGCCATTTCGGGGACCGGCAACGCTGCTAACAACGTGCTCATCGGAAATGCTGCCAACAACGTGTTGCTGGGGCTGGAAGGCAACGACGTGCTTGACGGACGGGGCGGTGCGGATCGCATGGAAGGCGGTTCGGGCGACGACGTCTATGTCGTCGACTACGTGCTCGACCGGGTCATAGAACTTGCCGGTGGTGGCAACGACCGGATCGAAGCCTCCGTGTCTATCGCGCTTCCCGACCAGGTCGAAGTCCTGTTGTTGACCGGGTCGGCGGGTATCAACGGGTCCGGCAATTCACTCGACAATATGCTGACCGGGAACGGTGCAGCCAATATCCTGGACGGGAAAGCGGGCGCAGACGTGATGCGCGGCGGCGCTGGCGACGACACATACGTCGTGGACAATGCCGACGACACCGTGCTGGAATACTTCGCCGGCGGCGTCGATACGGTTCGGTCATCGGTAGACTGGACACTCGGAAGCGAAATCGAAAACGTCACGCTGACGGGTGCTGCGCGCAGCGCGACCGGGAACGCGTTGGCCAACACGATCGTCGGCAGCAACGGCGACAATGTCCTCAGCGGTCTTGATGGTGCCGACCTGCTCTACGGAATGTCGGGAAGCGATATTCTCAATGGTGGAACCGGGCGGGATCTGATGGATGGCGGCGCGGGCAGCGATGTCTATCTGCTTAATAGCGCTGCCGAGCATACCGGCGCCGAAATCACCGACACGGGGCCAAGTGGCGTCGACGAGGTTCGGCTCAATTCGCTGGAAAGCGGTGTTTATGTCTTCTTTACGGGCGACACCGGCATCGAACGCATCGTGATCACTGCGGCACCCGCCGGCTGGCAATCGAGCACGACTGGGGTCAATGCCGCCGCCATCGCCAACGGCGTAGAGATCATTGGCAGCAGCGCAGGCAACGTCATCACCGGCACCAGCTTCGCGGACCGCATCAATGGTGGCGGCGGGGACGACGTCTTGAGAGGCGGGGGCGGAGATGACGTCTACACCATCTCACCGGATGGGGTGGTAAACGAGCTGCTGCCCAAGATCATCGAATTGGCGGACGGGGGCATCGATCGTGTCGAGTCGGCCTTCACGATCAATCTGGCGGCGAACCTCGAAAATCTGGTGCTCACCGGCAATCGTGCAATCGACGGTACCGGCAATGCGCTGGACAACGCCATTACCGGCAATGACGCGGACAACGTCATCGACGGTGGGGCCGGCACCGATAGCATGCGAGGGGGGCTCGGCAACGACGTCTATGTCGTGGACATGCTGGGGGATCGGGTCATCGAGACCGCAAACGCAGGTGTCGACGAGGTACGCTCGAGCATTTCGTGGATCCTTGGCGCCAATGTCGAAAACCTGACGTTGACCGGAACGGCAACGATCGGCGGCACCGGCAATGATGTTGCCAACGTCATCACCGGCAATGCCGCGGCGAATTTCATCGACGGCCGCGGCGGGGCAGACACGATGGCGGGCGGCTCGGGCAACGATACCTACGTCGTGGACGATACCGGCGATGTCGTGGTTGAAACGGCGTCCGCAGGGATCGATACCGTGCGTGCGGGCATCTCCTACACCCTTACCGCGAATGTCGAAAACCTGATGCTGCTGGGAACGGCTGCTCTCAACGGGACGGGAAATGCGCTCGACAACACGATCGTGGGCAACGCCGCCGACAACGTGCTCGATGGTGGCGCGGGCGTTGATGTCCTGCGTGGAGGACTTGGAAACGACACCTATGTCGTCGATAGCGCGACCGACAAGGTGATCGAAGCTGCGTCTGCGGGTATCGATACAGTCCTGTCGAGCGTGCGATGGACACTTGGCGGCAATGTCGAGAATCTCGTGCTGACAGGAAGCGCAGCCATCAACGGTACCGGAAATGCGCTCGACAATTCCATGACGGGCAACGTCGCTGACAATGTCTTGGTGGGCGGAGACGGCAACGATCGCCTGTTCGGCGCGGGCGGCAACGACCGACTCGACGGCGGTAGTGGCAATGACCTGCTCGACGGCGGTAGCGGCGCCGATTACCTGACCGGCGGTGCTGGCGACGATATCCTGGTCGGCGGTGACGGCGCTGATACCATGCTCGGTGGCAGTGGCAGCGACAGGTTCGTCTTTGCAGCGCTCGCAGACGACCCGTCGTCGGGCACGCTTTCAACTATGGATCGGATCGTGGATTTCAGTCACGCTCAGGGCGATCGCATCGATTTATCGTCAATCGGCGACGCTCTGGGGTCGCCCTTGTCATTCATTGGCGGCGCGGCGTTTTCCGGCATCGCGGGCGAAGTTCATTTCGAGGCAGCGGGACCGAGCACGCTTTTGTCGATCGACCTCGACGGTAATCGCATGGCTGACCAGTTCTTCATCCTGAACGGGACGCAGGCACTGGTCGCCGACGACTTCGTGCTCTGAAACGAAAAAGGCCGGCACCTCTTGCGAGGGCCGGCCTGTTTTTCGCGGGCGCCGGAGCGCCGGTGCTTACTTCTTGGTGCGCAGCTTGCGGTGCGCGCCGAGGTCGAGCACTTCGCTCGGGCCGTCGTTGTCGAGCAGGCCGAGGCGGCGCGCGACTTCCTGGTAGGCTTCTTCCTCGCCGCCGAGGTCACGGCGGAAGCGGTCCTTGTCGAGCTTTTCGCCGGTGACCATGTCCCACAGGCGGCAGCCGTCGGGGCTAATCTCGTCGGCCAGGATCACGCGGCTGTAGTCGCCGTCCCAGATGCGGCCGAACTCGAGCTTGAAGTCGACGAGGCGGATGTTGATCGCCGCAAACATGCCCGACAGGAAGTCGTTCACGCGGATGGCCATCGCGGAAATGTCCTGCATTTCCTCGTTGTTGGCCCATCCGAAGCACGCGATGTGCTCTTCGGCCACCATCGGGTCGCCGAGCGCGTCGTCCTTGTAGTAGTATTCGATCAGCGTGTGCGGCAGCGGCTCGCCCTCGGCGATGCCGAGGCGCTTGGAGATCGAGCCGGCGGCCACGTTGCGGACCACGACCTCGATCGGGATGATCTCGACCTGGCGCACCAGCTGCTCGCGCATGTTGAGGCGGCGGATGAAGTGCGTGGGGATGCCGATGTGGGCGAGGCGCGTGAACACGTACTCGCTGATGCGGTTGTTGATCACGCCCTTGCCGTTGATCGTCCCGCGCTTCTGCGCGTTGAACGCGGTGGCATCATCCTTGAAGTACTGGATGATGGTACCCGGCTCCGGACCCTCGTAGAGGATCTTGGCCTTGCCTTCGTAGATCTGGCGGCGACGCGACATGCGGCTTCTTCCTGCATGACGGGGGCGACTCGGCAGCCCCCATGGAAAAACAAGAAACCCCGGCAAACGAGGGAGCCGCGTGGCGACTGCATCGTGTGGGCCGGGGCATTCCTGACCGCGCATAGGCGAAAACAGCCGGAAACGCAAATCGGTCAGCGGTGTTCAATACCCTCGATCATTTCGTGCAATCTTATAGCGGTATGTCGAAAGGTCGCGCTGCGGCATAAGACATTCAACCGCCGGCCGATCGCCACCCGGTTGCAGCCATCGGCGTTGCAACAATCGGCCGGTACAGTCCTGTTTCCCAGTAGAAGGTATCCCACCATGAGCAAGGTTCTGGTTCTCTACTATTCGAGCTATGGCCATATCGAGACGATGGCCCACGCGATCGCCGAGGGCGCGCGCGAAGCCGGCGCCACCGTCGACGTCAAGCGCGTGCCCGAAACCGCGCCGCTGGAAGTGGCGCAGAACGCGCACTTCAAGCTGGACCAGGAAGCGCCCGTCGCCACCGTCGCCGAGCTCGAGAACTATGACGCGATCATCGTCGGCACCGGCACGCGCTTTGGCCGCATCAGCTCGCAGATGGCATCGTTCCTCGACCAGGCCGGCGGCCTGTGGGCGCGCGGCGCGCTCAACGGCAAGGTCGGCGCGGCGTTCACCTCGACCGCCAGCCAGCACGGCGGGCAGGAAACCACGCTGTTCTCGATCCTCACCAACCTGCTGCACTTCGGCATGACCATCGTCGGCCTCGACTATGGCTTCCAGGGCCAGCTGTCGGTCGACGCGGTCCACGGCGGCGCGCCTTATGGCGCCACCACGATCGCCGCAGGTGACGGCAGCCGCCAGCCGAGCGATGTCGAGCTCGATGGCGCACGCTACCTCGGCCGCCGCGTGGCGACCACGGCGAACAAGCTGTTCGGCTGATCGCGACTTCCGGCTGAAAAGCCGACCATGCCGATCGGGCCCCCGATCGATCGGCTTACGGCCGGAGCGTGTCCCCCCGCACGATCCGGCCGTCTTGCGTTCAGGGGGCGTCATTGCAACTAGGCAACGCACCATGCCAAAACTGGCGGTGGCCCGCGCCCGGCGCATGCGCTAGCCACGGCGCCTGACTGGACCCAAGACGGAGACACCAATGTCGCGCACCGCCACGCTTGCCCTGCTCGAAACCTATTACGCCGCGTTCAATGCGGGTGACTGGGATGGCATGCTGGCCTGTCTGTCGGACGACGTTGCGCACGACATCAACCAGGGCGAGCGCCAGACCGGCAAGGACACCTTCCGCACGTTCCTGGGCCACATGGAACGCTGCTACAAGGAACGGCTCGAGGACATCGTGCTGATGGCGAGCGAGGACGGCACCCGCGCGGCGGCCGAGTTCGTCGTGCATGGCACTTACCTCGCCACGGACGAGGGCCTGCCCGAGGCACAGGGGCAGACCTATGTGCTGCCCGCCGGCGCATTCCTCGCGATCGCCGAGGGCAGGATCACCCGCCTGACCATGTACTACAACCTGGCGGACTGGACCGCGCAGGTGGTCGGGGCGTGAGCCTGACGGTCCGGGCGCTGGGCGGCGAGGAGATCGCCGCGGCGCTGGGCGACCTCGCGGACTTGCGCATCGCGGTCTTCGCGGCCTGGCCCTATCTCTACGACGGCGATCGCGACTACGAGGCGCGCTATCTCGCCGAATATGCCGCCGCGCCCGATGCCGTGCTCGTCGCTGCGTTCGATGACGGGCGCATCGTCGGCGCGGCCACGGCGGCACCGATGCGCCACCAGAAGGATGCGTTCCGCGCCCCGTTCGAGGCGCGCGGGATCGCGACCGACGCCTTGTTCTATTTCGGCGAGAGCGTGCTTCTGCCGCAGTATCGCGGCCACGGCGTGGGCCATGCGTTCTTCGACCATCGCGAGGCCGCGGCGATGCGCGCCGGGGCCACGGCGGCGTGCTTTGCCGCGGTGATCCGGCCCGAGGATCATCCAGAGCGCCCCGAAGGACATCGCCCGCTCGACGCGTTCTGGCAGGGTCGCGGCTATGCCCCGATCGATGGCCTCGTGACCGAGCTGGCGTGGAAGGAACATGGCGCGGCGGACGAGACCGCCAAGCCGATGCAATACTGGATCAAGCGCTGGGGATGATCGCGCCATGACCGTCTTTACCGTTGCCGCCGCGCAATATCCGATCGACCTGCTGGCGGATTGGGACGCCTATGTCGCCAAGCTGACCCGCTGGGTGGAGGAGGCGGTGGGGCAGGGCGCCCGGCTTCTCGTATTCCCCGAATACGGGGCGATGGAACTGGCCTCGCTCGATCCGGCGAGCATGGGGGATCTGGCGGGCTCGATCGACACGGTCTCGGCCCTGCTGCCCGAGGTCGATGCGTTGCACATGGCGCTCGCAGGCCGTCATGGCGTCTACATCCTCGCCGCCAGCGCACCGCGCCGGGTAGAGGGTGGCGCGGTGCGCAACACCGCGCGCCTGTTCGCGCCGGACGGGGGCGTGGGCGCGCAGGACAAGCTCATCATGACCCGGTTCGAGCGCGAGGAATGGTTCGTGCGCGGGGGCGAGCAGCTGACCGTCTTCGACACCGCACTGGGCCGGCTGGCGATCACGATCTGCTACGACAGCGAGTTCCCGCTATTGGCGCGCGCCGCGGTCGAGGCAGGGGCCGAGGTGCTGCTGGTGCCGAGTTGCACCGACACGCTGCACGGATACTGGCGGGTGCGCATCGGCAGCCAGGCGCGCGCGCTTGAGGGGCAGTGCTTCGTGGTGCAGTCGCCCACGGTTGGCGAGGCAGCGTGGTCGCCGGCGGTCGACGTCAACCGCGGCGCGGCCGGGGTCTATGGCCCGCCCGACGCCGCGCCGGCGGGCGGCGGGATGCCCGCCGATGGCGTGATCGCGCTGGGCGAGGAGGGCGCCAGCGGCTGGGTCTATGCCACGATCGACACCGCGCGCGTGGCGGCCATGCGCGCCGATGGCGGCGTGCTGCCGGTCGCGCACTGGAGCGAGCAGCCGGGCGCCGTGCCGCTGCCGCCGGTGAGGCAGGTCGTGCTGCGCTGACGGATGTGGCGCTGTCACCGGATCGACTTAAGCAACCTTTAGGCGCCGTTGGTTCTTGAGGGAGTTGTCTGCCATGCCCGATCGCTGGACCCGCCGCACCATGCTAGCCGCAGGGGGCGCGCTGTCTGCCCTGCCGGCGTTGGCGCGCAGTCGGCCCGCTGTTGCCCGCAAGGCGCTGGTGCTGGGCCATCGCGGTGCCTGTGCGCACCGGCCCGAACACACGCTGGCGAGCTACCAGCGTGCGGTGGCCGATGGCGCCGATTTCATCGAGCCGGACCTCGTGCCCACGCGCGATGGCATACTCGTCTCGCGTCACGAGCCCAACATCACCGAGACGACCGATGTGGCGAGCCGGCCCGAATTCGCAGGGCGCAAGAGCGTACAGGTGATCGACGGCGATCGGCAGGAAGGCTGGTTCGTCACCGACTTCACGCTGGCCGAACTCAAGACGCTGCGCGCGAAGGAGCGGCTCGGCGCGTTGCGGCCCGAGAGCATGGCCTTCGACGGACAGTTCCCGGTCCTGACCTTCGACGAGATCGTGGAGTTTGCGCAAGGGGCGGCAAAGCTGCGCTCCCGGCCGCTGGGCCTGATCCCCGAGATCAAGCATTCGACGCATTTCCGCACGCTCGGCCACGACATGGAGGCCAAGCTGCTCGACCGCATCCGTGCCCACGCCTTCCTGCGCAGCGCCCCGGTGATCGTGCAGTCGTTCGAGGTGTCCAACCTGAAGCGCCTGCGCCCGATGCTGGCACCCTATCGCAACATCGCCTTGATGCAGCTGGCCGACGAGGAGCCGATGCGTCCGGGCGACGTGCTGGCCGCCGGAGGCAGCCTGACCTACGGCGCGATGCTGACGCCGGCCGGGCTTGCCGAGGTCGCGCGCTATGCCGACTGGGTCGCACCTTGGACGCGCACCCTGATGGCCGAGGGTGCCGATGGCGCCTTGCAGACGCCGCGTCCGATCATCGCCGATGCGCATGCCGCGGGGTTGAAGGTCGGGTGCTACACCTTCCGGCCCGAGCCGAAGTTCCTGCCGCCGGCGCTGCGCCAGTGCGGCACGGCGCTGCGCTGCGAGACCGGCAGCGTGGCCGAGATACGCGCCTACCTTGCCGCCGGTGTCGATGGCGTGTTCACCGACGACCCGGCCCTGGGGCGCCGCGCCGTCGACATGGGCTGACCTTCACGCTGGACTTTTTGCGCTGCAGCGTATTTTATTGCACTGCGACAGGCATGAGGCCGCGCACACCAAGGAAAGGGATGCGGTGAGCCAGCCTGCCGTGCTGTTCGTCTGTCTGGGCAACATCTGCCGCTCGCCGCTGGCCGAGGCGGCATTTCGCGCCGAAGCCGTCAAGGCCGGCCTTGCCGTGTCGATCGATTCGGCGGGCACGGGCAACTGGCACGTCGGCAACCCGCCCGATCCGCGCGCGCAGGCCGTGGCGCTGGAGCACGGGATCGACATCTCCAAATATCGCGCGCGCCAGGTGAAGGAGGAGGACTTCCTCCACTTCGGCCAGATCTTTGCCCTCGATTCGCAGAACCTGCAGGATCTGAAGCGAGTGGCCCCGCGCCGCACGCTGGCCAAGGTCGGACTGCTGATGGACCTGGTGCCGGGCCGCGAAGGGACCGCGGTGATCGACCCCTACTATGGCAGCGAGCAGGATTTCGCCGAGGCCTGGGACGATGTCAGCGAGGCCGCGCGCCGGCTGGTGGCGCGGATGCTGCGCTGAGGCTTTATACCACTTGATTTGCACGCCGTTTGGCACGAAAGCACCGCCCATGCCTGCACGCATCTATCAGCGCCCGAAGAACGCCATGCAGTCCGGCAAGGCCCGGATTGCCGACTGGCTCCTGGAATTCGCTCCGGCCGAGGCCAAGCGGCCCGACCCGCTCATGGGCTGGGCCGGTTCCGGCGACACGCAGAGCCAGGTCATCCTCAAGTTCGAGAGCGAGGCCGATGCGCGCGCCTATGCCGACAAGTACGGCATTGCCGTGCATGTCACGCCCACGCCGCCGCGCCGCCTCAAGCTGCAGAGCTACGCCGACAATTTCCGCTGAGCCGAAAACCGGTGCTTGCAATCGGCAGGCGCCGGCGGCATAGGCCGGGCCGGGAGTCGGGCGGACGTTTAGCGTTCGCCAACCTGGTCAGGTCCGGAAGGAAGCAGCCACAACGATTTGCGGCGGGTCGCCCGGCTCCTTCTTCAACGCATCTTCGTCAACACAGCGCCATCGTCAGTCCGCGCGCATGCGGTCCCGTGCCTGCGCGCGCGATCCCGTCGCCGGCTCGGTGCCCGCGACCATGCCGAGGCCGAAGCGCGGCATGTCGACGTAGATCGTCTCGCTCTGCCCTTTCGCAACGACATACGTTTCGTGGAAGATCCCGACCGCGCCATCGTTGTCGCGAGACGCACGGTTGAACGCCGTCCAGGCCGGCCAGTGCGCCTTGTCGGTCGCGCGGGCGTAAGCCTCGAGACAGTCGAAATCGCGCCAGTACTGCACCATCATCACCGTGCGCAGGCCGGCAATGAACGGCTGGTAGCCCATGAAGCCGCTCTCGGGCGCGGCGGTCAGTTCCTTGAGCATCGCGGGCATGGCGCGCACGACGGGCAGCCAAGCCTGGGGCCGATAGAACCTGTTGATCCTGGCGCCGATCAGGAAGACGACGAGGGCGTCGGGGTGCGCGGCGGTGTGCCGCCCGGGCAGGATCATGGGCATGGGCCAAGCCTACGCCGCACAAGGCATGCGTGCAACAGCACGGCAAGATGGGGGAAAGCTGTGGAGCCCCTTCGACATTTGCGCCGCGAGCGCCTACCTAGAGGGCGATGGCCGATTCAACCGACATGTTTGGCGACAGCCCCGCACCCGACGCAGACGCAGCCCCCTCGGCGGCGGAACTCGAGGCTGCGGGACAGGCCGCGATGTTCGGCGACCCTGCGCCCAAGGTGGCCGAGGCGCGCCCTGCCGCACCGGCTGCACCCGCTGCGCAGACCGCATCGCCGGCACAGCCCTATCGCGTGCTGGCGCGCAAGTATCGCCCGCAGACCTTCAGCGCGCTGATCGGCCAGGAGGCGATGGTCCAGACCTTGGCCAACGCGATCCGCCGGGATCGGCTGGCCCATGCCTTCCTGATGACCGGCGTGCGCGGGGTGGGCAAGACCAGCACCGCGCGCCTCATCGCCAAGGCGCTCAACTGCATCGGACCGGACGGGCAGGGCGGCCCGACGATCGACCCCTGCGGCCAGTGCGAGCCGTGCGTGGCGATCGCGGAGGGGCGCCACATCGACGTGATCGAGATGGACGCCGCCAGCCATACCGGCGTCGACGACGTGCGCGAGATCATCGAGGCGGTGCGCTACGCCGCGGTTTCGGCACGCTACAAGATCTACATCATCGACGAAGTCCACATGCTCAGCCGCAACGCGTTCAACGCGCTGCTTAAAACGCTGGAAGAGCCGCCGGCGCATGTGAAGTTCCTGTTCGCGACGACCGAAGTCGACAAGCTGCCGGTCACGGTGCTGTCGCGCTGCCAACGCTTCGACCTCAAGCGCATCCCGACCAAGCTGCTCGCCGGCCATTTCGCGCATGTCTGCGAGGCCGAAGGCGTCGAAGCGGAGGCCGAGGCCTTGGCGATGGTGGCGGCCGCGGCCGAAGGATCGGCGCGCGACGGGCTGTCGATCCTCGACCAGGCGATCAGCCATGCCGATCTGGCGGGCAGCGTTAGCGGTGGGGGGGAGAGCGGGGCCATCCACATCACCACCGCGCAAGTGCAGGACATGCTCGGCCTCGCCGACAAGACGCTGCAGCGCCGGTTGTTCGCGGCGATGCTGTCGGCCGACGCGCGCGGTCTGCTTGACGAAGTGGCGCACCAGTACGGGCTCGGCATCGAGCCGGTGGCGATGATGCGTGCCCAGCTCGACCTGGTGCACAAGGTGACGGTCGCGCAGATCAGCGGCGGCGATGCCGATGCGCGCTCGCCCGAGGAGGCCGCGGCGGTCGAGGGCTGGGCGGGCGAACTCACCGCCGGGCAGTTGCACCGCCTGTGGCAACTGCTGCTCAAGGGCCACGACGAGGTGCGCACCGCGCCCGATCCGCTGGTCGCAGCGCAGATGGCGCTGCTGCGCGTGCTTCATGCCGCCGAACTGCCGGACCCCGGCGGTCTGGTCCGCAAGCTCGAGGAAATGATGGCGCAGGGTCCTGCGCTTGCGGCGGCGATGGCGGCCACAGGTGAGGTTCAGGGCGGCACGCCGTCCGCCGGCCACACGCCCGCACCCCAGGCTGTCGCGCGCGGGCTGGATTGGGAGACGCTGGTCGAGCAGGTCGAGGAGGTTTCTCCGCTGACCGGGGCGACGATGCGCCTCTCGGTGCGGCTGATCGCGCTCGAACGTGGCACCTTGCGCTATCAACTGGCGCCGGGGCTGCCGGGCGACCCCAGTGCCGACATGAAGAAGGCGCTGCAGGCCGTGACCGGCGAGCTTTGGCAGGTCGAGCGCCTCGATGGTGAGGCGGCAGCGGGCGCGCAGCCCAGCCTGGTTGAACGCAAGCAGGCCGCCGAAGCCGAAGCCGAGGCGACGATGCGGGCCGACCCGCTGGTTCGTGCCGCGCTGGAGGCTTTCCCGGGCGCCGAAATCCTCGATGAATCCAACCCCGCCACCGCCGAACGTCGGCCGTGGCAGTCCGCGCGGAGCAGACACGCATGAAGTCCATGGAAGAAATGATCCAGGCTGCCCAGAAGGCGGCCGAAACGATCCAGCGCCAGATGGAGGACGCCCAGGGGCGCCTCGACGGTATCGAGGTCGAGGGCGCCGCGGGCGGTGGCCTCGTGCGCATCAAGGCTTCGGCCAAGGGCCGCGTGATCGGCGTGAGCATCGACGACAGCCTGCTGGTGCCCGCCGACAAGGGCATTCTGGAAGACCTCGTCGCCGCCGCATTCAACGATGCGCGCGCCAAGGCCGACGCCGCAGCCGGCGAGGAAATGCAGAAGGTGCAGATGGCCGCCGGCATCCCGCCGGGCTTCAAGCTGCCGTTCTGACGCGATTATCCTGACCAGGCCCGAGCCGGCGGCCGGGGCGGTGGCGAGCAATGTTCAGCTTGCGGTCATGGCGGGAGCCATTACTGGGAAGCGATGATCGTTTTGCTTGCCGCCTCGCTGGCCGCTGCCGCGCCCGAGAGCCAGACCACAGACATTCAGCCGACGGTCCCTGCACCGGCGCAGCCTTCGGCTGGCGCCGACGCGCCGCCATCGGCGACACCTGCTGTTGCCGTGCCCGTGACCGCCGTGCCTGTTTCGGCGCCCAATTCGACGCCCGCCGCCGACGCCACGGTCGCGCCCGCAGAGGCCGCGTCACCGACACCGGCAACGACGCCCGTCATCGTCCTTCCGCCGCTCCCGCCGGCACCCGACGCTGCGGCCACCGCCCCGGCGGATGCGGGCGCGATCGTCGTCAGCGGCCGCACCGGGCCGCCCCCGGGCGACCCCGTCGTCGCGCTCAACAAGGCCGCCTTCGTCGCTGTCCAGGCGGTCGACCAGGCGCTGATGGAGCCCGCGGCCAAGGGCTATGCCAAGGCCGTGCCCAGCCCAATTCGCGCGGGCCTGCGCCATTTCTTCGCGAACCTGACCGAACCCGTCATCGCGCTGAACTTCCTGCTCCAACTGCATCCGGGCAAGGCTGCCGAGACGCTGGGCCGCTTCGCGATCAACTCGACGATCGGCATCGGCGGTCTGCTCGATGTCGCCAAGACCAAGACCTTCAATCTGCCGTATCGCCGCAACGGCTTTGCCTACACGCTGGGCTATTACGGCATCGGGCCGGGGCCGTACCTGTTCCTGCCGCTGGTGGGTCCGACGACGCTGCGCGATGTCATCGGCCTGGGCATCGACCGTGCCGCGCTGCCGCTGTCCGTGGGCGGACCGCTGCGCTCGCCAGCCTACGTGATCGGCAGCTTCGTGGTACGCTCGCTCAACGATCGCCTTGCCGATGACGAGCGGATCAAGGCCATGCGCAAGGCAGGCGATCCCTATACCGCGACCAAGGAGGCTTATCTCGCCTCCCGCAAGGCCGAGATCGAGGCGCTGCATTTCCGCCATGTGCCCGGCGCGCCGCACGTCGCGCCGCCGCCGGCGCCGCAATCGGGCCTGGGCATCCCCGTCCCGCCGCCCGAGGATGCGGACGATGCACCCGCCGAGGCCACCGCACCCCAGGCACCGGCGCCCGCCGCAGTCCCGACTGCGCCCGTGCCATCCCAGCCTGCCACTCCTGCTCCGGCCACATCCGACCCCGGGGTTCCGACGCCTCCGGCCGGCTGAACGCTCAGCCGGGGATGGGCAGGGGGATGCCCTGCGGGGCATTGGGGTGTTCGGAAGTTCCCGCAGGGCCCTTCGCTGGATCGTCGCCGATGGACTTCCCTGTCGTGCCGCTGGCTGGCGTGTCTTTGCCTGCGCCATTGCTCTGGCCTGCGGTGACCGGCGCGGCGGGGGCCTTGATCTTTGACTGAAGATCCAGCGTTTTGTCTGCGGTTGCGCTGTTGAGCAGCGCCCGCATCCCCAGCGTCGAGCAGATTTCGGCATAGCGCTGGATCACCGATTGCGCCTTTGCGTAATTGGTCGGGAAGGCGTCCTGCCCTCCGGCATCTTCCATGGTGCGCTTGCGGAACACGTCCTGCGCGTTGACGACCAGCTCGCGCACTTGTGAGAGATCGGGGGCGACGACGAAGGCATCGTCGTAACTGCGCCATGTCTTGTCGGCGAGGCCGAAAAAGGCGGCCGTGCCGCCGACGATGTTCTGCCCGGCATTGGCGAGGCTGAGGATGGTCGAGATCGCCGTTCCGGTATCGTTGGTGATCGACCGACCGAACTGGCGGCGGCGGCGTGATTCCTCGGCGTCGCGGAAATAGTGGGCGCAATAGATGTCCGACAACGCGAACCCGGCGTCGAGGTACTGTCGCATCGTCGCGGTATCGACCTTGCCTGTCCGCAGGGCGGGCAGGCCCGTCGGCGTGTCGGTTTTCACGGCCGTCATCAATATCATGTAGTTGGCGGCGACGAACGGGTTTTCCGGCTGCCTTCCCGGATTGACCTTGTCAGCGACACGGATCGGCTGGACCATGACGGGGTAGGGGTTTTTCAATGTGCCCAACTTGGCGCGCATTGGCGTGCAGCCGCACAGCAGTGACACGAGCGAAAGCAATAGGACCATGCGTCGCATATCTTCATCCCATCCGGATTTCTAGAGCGATCGAATAGTATGATCCTCGCCAGCGGCTCTCAATCGCAAGCCTGCACGAATATGGAGTTATAGGGGCAATCCCCAATCGTCTTGCCTACGGGGCATTGCGGCGCGGCGGCCTAGAACCCATATTCGCGACAAGCCCTGCGGCGCGGTGTCCTTGCGCGGCAGGCGGGACGGATATTTGTGATTATGACTAGCTTTCCCCTTCTGCCCCTGCGCGACATCGTCGTGTTCCCGGGCATGGTCGTGCCGCTCTTCGTCGGGCGTGAGAAATCGGTCGCCGCGCTGGAAACGGCGATGGCCGGATCGAAGGACATCTTCCTTCTCGCGCAGCTCGACCCCGGCTGCGACGATCCCGATCGCGACGATCTTTACGAGACCGGCGTCATCGCCAGCGTGCTCCAGCTGCTCAAGCTGCCCGACGGCACCGTTCGCGTGCTGGTCGAAGGCCATCACCGCGCCGAGCTCAAGACGCTGACCGCCGAGACGAACGGCAATGGCGAAATGCTCATGGCCGAGGTCGAGCAGATCGAGCCCGTCGAGGTGACCGGGACCGAGGTCTCGGCGATGATGCGCTCGGTGGTCGACCAGTTCGGCGAATATGCCAAGCTGTCGAAGAAGCTGCCGCAGGATGCCGGCGGCCAGCTGGGCGACATCGAGGACGCCGGCAAGCTCGCCGATGCCGTCGCCGCGAACCTTGCCGCCAAGGTGGCCGACAAGCAGGCCGTGCTGTCGGAGAGCGATGCGCTCAAGCGCCTCGAGATGGTGCTCTCCTTCATGGAGGGCGAACTCGGCGTGTTGCAGGTCGAGCGCAAGATCCGCGGGCGCGTCAAGCGCCAGATGGAAAAGACGCAGCGCGAGTATTACCTCAACGAGCAGCTCAAGGCGATCCAGTCCGAACTCGGCAATGGTGAGGAGGGCGAGGCCAACGAACTGCAGGAGCTGCAGGACAAGATCGACAAGCTCAAGCTGTCGAAGGAAGCGCGCGCCAAGGCCAATGCCGAGCTCAAGAAGCTCAAGACCATGCAGCCGATGAGCGCCGAGGCGACGGTCATCCGCAATTACCTCGACGTGCTGCTCGGCCTGCCGTGGGGCAAGCGCTCCAAGCTCAAGAAGGACATCCCGGGCGCGCAGGCGATCCTCGATGCCGATCATTATGCGCTCGACAAGGTCAAGGACCGCATCGTCGAGTATCTCGCGGTGCAGGCGCGCACCAACAAGCTGAAGGGGCCGATCCTGTGCCTCGTCGGCCCGCCGGGCGTGGGCAAGACCTCGCTGGGCAAGTCGATCGCCAAGGCGACCGGGCGCCAGTTCATCCGCCAGTCGCTGGGCGGCGTGCGCGACGAGGCCGAGATCCGCGGGCATCGCCGCACCTACATCGGCTCGCTGCCAGGCAAGATCGTGACCAACCTGCGCAAGGCCGGCACGGCCAACCCGCTGTTCCTGCTCGACGAGATCGACAAGCTCGGTCAGGATTTCCGCGGCGATCCGGCCTCGGCGCTGCTCGAGGTGCTCGACCCCGAGCAGAACGCCAAGTTCCAGGACCACTACCTGGAGCTCGACGTCGACCTGTCGGACGTCATGTTCGTGTGCACGGCCAACAGCCTCAACCTGCCGCAGCCGTTGCTCGACCGCATGGAGATCATCCGCCTCGAGGGGTACACCGAGGACGAGAAGGTCGAGATCGCCGAGCGGCACCTCGTCGAAAAGCAGGTGGAGGCCCACGGCCTGCGCAAGGGCGAGTTCACGCTGACCCAGGCGGCCCTGCGCGATCTCATTCGCTACTACACCCGCGAGGCGGGCGTGCGTACGCTGGAGCGCGAGATCGCCCGGCTGGCGCGCAAGTCGCTGCGCAACATCCTTGAAGGCAAGGACAAGAGCGTGACGATCACGCCCGAAAACCTTGCCGACTTCGCGGGTGTGCGCAAGTTCCGCCACGGCGAGTCCGACGACGAGAACCAGGTCGGCGCGGTCACGGGCCTGGCCTGGACCGAAGTCGGCGGCGAACTGCTGACGATCGAGAGCGTCACGGTGCCCGGCAAGGGCGCGGTGCGCACGACCGGCAAGCTGGGTGAGGTGATGAGCGAGAGCGTCCAGATGGCGTTCAGCTTCGTCAAGGCGCGCAGCCCGGCCTACGGCATCAAGCCCTCGATCTTCCAGCGCAAGGACCTGCACATCCACCTGCCCGAGGGCGCGGTGCCCAAGGACGGGCCGAGTGCGGGCATCGGCATGGTGACCGCGATGGTCTCGACGCTGACCGGCGTGCCGGTGCGCGCCGACGTGGCGATGACCGGCGAGGTTACGTTGCGCGGCCGTGTGCTGGCGATCGGTGGGCTCAAGGAAAAGCTGCTCGCCGCACTGCGCGGCGGCATCAAGACCGTGCTGATCCCCGAGGAGAACCGCAAGGACCTGGCCGAGATTCCGGCCAATATCCGGGAGGGTCTGGAGATCGTGCCGGTCAGCCACGTCGACGAGGTCCTTGCCCGTGCCCTGGCGGCACCGGTCGAGGCGATCGAGTGGACCGAAGCCGACGACCTGGCGACCCAGCCGGTCACGGTCGTGCCCGCGCCTGCAGGCGGCGCGACCGCGCATTGACGGATATCCTCCCCGCCGCTGGGCGGGGAGGATTCCCGCGTTCGACTCCTTCCCACGCTCACGCGGATTCGCGCGCGTCTCGTGCCGTTGTGCGCCCTTTGCCTATGGCCGGCGGATCTCGCTTCTTGGGTTCACCGTAGTTCGACGGTACCTGCGCGCAACGATGTTGCACGCGATGCACGACTCCGCGAAAAACCTGCATCAACACGTCCGGATTGCTACCGTTTCGGTGCAATAGCCTTTGACAGGTATGCCTTTCTCCGCTCTTTTCCCGGCCAACGAAAGTTACCGTTACAAGCGTACATTTCCTAAGAGACCTAGGGGGTTCCGCATATGAACAAGAACGATCTGATCGGTGCCGTGGCGGATGTGAGCGGCCTGTCGAAGAGCGATGCGGTCAAGGCTGTCGAAGCCGTTTTCGATTCCATCAGTGCGGCGCTGACCAAGGGCGACGAAGTTCGTCTCGTCGGCTTCGGCACCTTTTCGGTGGCCACGCGCAAGGCGTCGACCGGTCGCAACCCGCGGACGGGCGAGCCGATGGAAATCAAGGCCTCGTCGCAGCCCAAGTTCAAGCCGGGCAAGGGCCTGAAGGACGCCGTCAACTGATACGCGCGACCGGCGCCAAGCCGCTGGTAAGGGCCGCGTCACCGTCACAGGTGACGCGGCCCTTCGTCCATCAGTCCTCGGCCGTGTCGCGCACCGCGGCGGCATAGAGCGCGATGGCGGCAGCGTTGGAGACGTTGAGGCTCTCGATCGCGCCGCTGATCGGCAGCCGGGCGATGGCATCGCAATGCTGCATCACGTTGTGGCGCATGCCTTCGCCCTCGGCGCCGAGCACGAGCGCGACAGGCCCGGTCGGCAGGGCGTGCGGGAATTCCGCCTTGCCCTCGCCGTCGAGCCCGATGCGCCAGTAGCCCGCTTCCGAAATCGATTCGAGCGCGCGGGCAAGGTTGACCACGCGGACCCACGGCACGACTTCGAGCGCACCCGAGGCGGACTTGGCAAGCGTGCCGGATTCGGGCGGGGCGTGGCGGTCCTGGGTGATCAGCGCGGCCACGTCGAAGGCGGCGCAGCTGCGCAGAATCGCGCCGACGTTGTGCGGGTCGGTCACCTGGTCGAGCAGCACCAGCGTCCGCCCGTCCGCTTCGTCCAGAATGTCGTCGAGCGCCACGTCCTCGAGCGGCAGGCATTCGACGACGAGGCCTTGGTGCGGCGCATCACGCGCCACCAAGCGTGCCAGGTCGACCGCCTGGGCATATTCCACCGGCAGGTCGCGCGGCAGCTCGGCCTCGTGGTCGTCGAGCATCTCCTGGATGGCCTCGCGCGTGCCCCACAACTTCTTTGCGGTGCGGTTGGGATTGGTCAGCGCGGCCTCGACCGCATGGCGGCCCCACAGCCGCACCGTACCGGTGCTGCCCCGGCCCGACCCGCGCCCGCCATTATTGCGCCCCTCGCGCCCGCGCAGCGCGCGGCCCTTCCTGGCCCCATCGGCGCGGTTGTTGTCCTTGTCATTCTGGCGGGGCATGCAAACACCTGTGTATAAAAATCGGAAACTGCGTGGCCCTGTGCCAGCACCCCCATTGACAGGCAAGCGATGGTTCGCCAAAGGAGCGCCTCACTCGGCCGGACGGACCGCTTAAAGCGGCCCAAACGGCGGAAAACCTTCGAAAGAGGGGGCTTCGCACACCGGCAAATCTGGTGTGGACAGGTGGCCGAGTGGTTAAAGGCAGCAGACTGTAAATCTGCCCGCGCAAGCGTACGCTAGTTCGAATCTAGCCCTGTCCACCACCAGCCTTAGCAAATATGCAATAAAATCAATCACTTAGAGGCCTCCTCGGGGTTGGATTTGGCGAACCTTTTGTGCAGGTTCGCCACTGCGTTGCCTGCAAGCGGTATTGCTGGTGAACCGAGCATCAGCTTTCTTTTGTTCCTTAAGACATTCCGCACAATTTTAACGCGTTGGCGCTAAGGCGAACAGCCTCGGCAGGCGCTCCAACACACGGTCGTTCGGTACAGGCGGTGGCCTGTGGGACCATCCGCCTGCACTGCGCTACTGACCCGTCAAACTGGCCGGCAACGATCGCGCCTCAGAAACTCGCGCTCAGCGACGCACGAAGCGTTCGCGGGGCGCCGGGGTAGATCCAGTAGCTGTTGTAGGAACTGAGGGCGTAGCGCGCATTCAGCAGATTGTCCGCTTCCAGTCGCGCACGCATCGTGGGGCCGAGTGGAATCTCCACCGCCGCCTTGAGCTTGATGTATTCGGGCAGGATCAATCCGCTTGTGTCGGTCGCGCCGGAGCGCCTGCCGACATAGGACGCGCCGCCGCTCAGCAGCCAGTCGCCGCGCATCGTCTCGATGCGACGCACGAGAAACAGCGATCCTGCATGATCGGGAACATTGAGCGCGAGCGGGGTGGCGAAGTTCGCGTCATCGTAGCGCGCCCTGGTCCACGCATAATTGACCACCGCCTGCCAGCGCCGGCCCAATTTCCATGCCGCGTCGAATTCGATGCCGGCGCTTTGCAGCGATCCTACCGGCGCGAGGAAGTTGGCGTCGCGGGGATCGGTGGTGAGGACATTGGACTTGCGAATGTCGAACCACGTCGCACCGATGTCCAGCCCGCCCCAGCGGCCGCTGACGCCGATCTCGTAGCCGCGGCCCTTTTCGGGCGCGAACCCGGCTTCGTCGCTGCCGCTGCCCGAGTTGAGCAGGTAGGACTCGCCCCAGTTGCCATGCACGGAAATGGCCGGGTCGATCTGGTACTTGGCGCCAAGGCGGAAGGTGAGGGGCTTGCCCAAGGTACGCGAGACGGCCCCGGTCAGGTTCTTGCGCAGCGTCTGGCTGTAGCTATCCCATCGCAGGCCACCGACCAGCGAAAGCGCATCGGTGACTTGCCAGAGATCCTGCGCATAGAGCGTCAGCCCCTTCCGCTTCTCGCGCTGGTCGATACTGGGCAGCAGCGGCGCTGCTTGCGACACGCCATAGACCGGATCGTAGATGTCGATGGCATAAGGATTGCCGCCCAAGGCCGGATCGGATGGATTGCGACGTCGCAACCGTTCGAGATAGTCGAGCGTGTAACCCTTGATGCCGAAGCCGAGCTGGTGGATGCCCAGCGCATCCGCATGGCCGCGCAACTCCAGGCGGCCGGAGAGATCCTCCACTTCATACCCGCGCTCGCGCCGCTGGCGCCACAGGCTGCGTGTGCCGACCAGGCGTGACTGATCGGCCGAGAAGCCCCGCAGCGAGCCGGTGCGATAGGCCACGCCGCCGACCAGCGACCACCTGCCGCCCAGTTGCGCCTCGCCCGTCAGCTGGTGCCGCGTGTCGCGCGCGCGGGTATCGCCATTGCCGGGTTCTCCGAAGTAGCGCCCCGCCGGCAGCGCCAGCGGATCGCCGCCGATCGCGATCACCCCGCGGTCGAACGGCGCGTCATAGTGGATGACTTGGCCGACATAGGTGATTTGCAACCCGCTGGACGGGCGAAAGGTGAGCGAGGGCGCAATCGTGCGACGCTTCAAGCTGACGTGATCGCGAAAGCCGTCGCTGTCCTCCAGCGCGACGACGAGCCGCGCCGCCAGGTTCGATGTCAACGGGCCGGTGGCGTCGGCCTCCACCCGGCGCGTGCCGAACGACCCGAATGTCAGTTGTGCGGACCCGTCTGCAGTGAATCGCGGGGTCTTCGTCACCATGTTGACCCGCCCGGCCGGGTCGATGTCCCCGAAGACCGCGCCGGCAGGGCCTTTGAGGATCTCGATGCGTTCGATCGTCGCGGGATCGCGCGCCGGCGCACTCCCGCGGTTGGCGATGAAGCCATCGACATAATACTCGCCGCCGCCATCGGCGGTGCTGAGGAAGCCGCGGATCGCGAAATTGTCGGCAAAGCCGCCGCGGTTGTTCTGCTGGCTGCTTCCGCTCACCAGTTCGAGCGCATCGCTCAGGCGGTAGGTGCCCGCCGCATCGAGCAGGTCCTGTTCCAATGACCGGCTCGATTGCGACATGCGCTGCGTCGCGCGATCGGACGACAGGCTGGCGTCGCGCACCCTTCGTGTTCCGAGAACCACGATGTCTTCGCGCTCGTCGTCGTCCACGACCTGGGCGCTGGCGGGCGCGGCGTCGATGCAGCCGGCGGCTAGCCCACCGGCGAGAAAGAACGGTCGAGCGGCGCGGGCGGTACGCGCCACGCGGCGGCGCAATTGCAAGATCGGCACAGTGGTCCTTTGGCAGCAAATGTTATGTTGTATCATTTCCTCTTGCGCCGTGGCGTCGGGATCGTCAACAGGGGATGGATCGAAAACATGGTCGCTTTTCGCGACGCGGCAGGTCGAACGGAACGGTCGTCGCAGGGCAGATGACGCGCTGCAGCCGGACCGACGAAGCCTGCCTTGCGCCATCGGGAATATGCAATGAGTACTCTGACAGCATCGGCGCCGGCACGAGCAGGCCAGCCCCCTCAGTCTGCAACCCGCTCGCGGATGCAGAGTATCGACGCGCTCCGCGGCTTCGTCATGGTGCTGATGCTGCTCGATCACCTGCGCGAAACCTGGTTCCTGCACGTGGCCATGCCCGATCCGATCGATGCAAGGACGGCGCTGCCGGCACTGTATCTGGCCCGTCTCGCGGTGAGCCTGTGCGCGCCGGTCTTCGTGGTGCTGACGGGCGTGTCGGCCTTCCTGTACGGCACGCGGCACACGCTGGCTCAAACGCGGACCTTTCTGCTGAAGCGAGGCCTCGTGCTGATGGCGCTGGAGGTCTGCTTCCTGTCGGAGCTTTACTGGGGCATCGCCAACCCCACGTTCTGGCTGCAGGTGATCTGGTGCATCGGCATCTGCATGATCGTGCTCGCGGCGCTGATCGGGCTACCCCGGTGGGCCCTGCTCAGCCTTGGACTACTGATCGTGTGTGGGCACAATCTCCTCGACGCCATCCATCTCCACCCTGACCAGCCGCTGTTTCCGCTCTGGGCCATGCTGCATCAGCGCGACGTCATCGCACTACCATTCGGCCTGGTCGCCAAGACGACTTATCCGGTGCTGCCATGGATCGGCGTGATCGCGATCGGTTACGGAATTGGTCCATGGTTCCTGCCGGGCGTTGCCGTTCGCACGCGGGCGCGGCGCCTGGTCGGGATCGGTGTCGCGATGCTCGCCGCGTTCCTCCTGATCCGCTTGGGCAACGGCTATGGCGACGCCGCATGGTTCATCGTCGCGGACAGTCCCATGCGAACAGCGATGAGCTTCTTCGCGCTCACCAAATATCCGCCATCGCTCCTGTTCCTGCTGCTGACGCTGGGGTGCGGAGCCTTGCTGCTCGCCGTGTTCGAGCAGTTGGGCGATGGCAAGCTCATCGCGGCCCTGGCGGTCTTCGGTGGCGCCCCGATGTTCTTCTACCTCTTTCACCTCACCGTGCTGCGCGTGTTGTACCATTCCGCTTTCGCGATCTGGGGCGCGACGCAAGGTGCGACCTTCGGCGTGGCCAGCTACGGCTGGGTGCTTCTCTGGTATCTGTGCCTGATCATTCCGCTCTATCTTCCGACGGCATGGTTCTCCCGCTTCAAGGCATCGCGCCGGGACATCGCCTGGTTGAAGTACCTGTGACGGGCCGAGGCAGCAGGGGCGCGGGCGGGTACGCTGGCTCTCTGCTCGAACGGTGGATTGTGACCAAGGAACCGGCGCGACTGGGCCTTGGCTTTCGATGAATCACGGCCACAGCGGCACTTTGCCGGCGTCGATGATCGCACCGAAGCGTTGGTCGACCGTGGCGCGATCGACGAGATCGACCTTCCAGGGCAGCGCGCTTTCGTCAAACGCTTCAGCGAGGCACGCCATCAAGTCCAGCGACAAGGGGCCATCCGCGCATAGCACGAGGTCCAAGTCGGACCACGGCTTCGCCGTGCCTGTTGCACGGCTACCGAAAACATCGACCCGAACGCCCGACGGCAGGTGCCGGGCCAATATTGCCGTCACCGCCGCGCGTTCAGCAGGCGTCAGCGCCAGGCTCACCGGTGCGCTCCGCCTGCTGCCTCGAGCCGTGCTACCAGCCCCTCGGCTTCGCTCAGAAACGAAGGGATCTCGGCGGCCACCTGGAGCGCTTTGGTTTCATCGTAAGTATGTGAGGTGATGTTGCGCATCTCGCGCCAGGTACGCCAACGCGGCCAATCCGCGCCTGTAAGCCCCTGCTCGACCGCCGTGCGGATGAGTGTCGGAAAGGTCATCCGGTCGACCTCCTCGGGATTGGCAGAGCCTGCTTCGATCGTGCGCCGGATCATCTTGTGGGCCAGATCATAGGTGAACTCGAAGCGTTGCATCAGGCCGTCGCGGATCTGACTGTCGCTCTCGTCGATATGATAGCGCAGCAGCCCCTCGCGAAGTCGGGTCACGGCCCGATCGAGCGGCGTGAAATCGAGTGCGGGTGGTTCGATCGACATACCAACTCCCATGCCAGAGCGCGGGGGGCGGGGGCAAGCCGCGCCTGTGCCTGCGCATGGCGCTGGCCCTCATGCCCCGCCTCCTCGGCGGTCGATATGCATTCACCTTCGCAGTGCGGCGAACGGCGGAAAAAGCCGATATCGTAAGAGCATTCTCTTGCATCTTATCCTCTGGCCACTTGGCACGAAGCACCGCGAAAGCATTGTCAGACGACCTAAATTCGGCCGATCGAGGCACCAACGGCATCGCCTCTCGTTCCTTGCTTCTCACTGTGCCCGAGGAGCCGCTGCTTGGAAAAATTTGCCCTTGGGGCCGAGGCCGTATCGCTTTCGGATGCCAGCCCCCCAATCGCGACAGATGAAGCGCTCCGGGGAGCAGCGCGATGACGGATCTGCCGGGGCTGGGAGAAAACGTCCTGACGCTGATCGACGGCTTGCGGGCCGGCGACATCCTTTGTCTCACGGACGATGACCAGGAGGCCGAGGCGCTGGCTGCGGCTCTTGCAGCGCTGGTGCCTGATGCCGGTGTCGTCTACGTGCCGTCGAGCGATACCTTGCCGGGCGACCGTGCGCCCGCGTCGCCTGCCAATATCGGGCACCGGGTCTCCGCGCTGCGAGCGCTGCGCGGACTTGTCGTCGATGATGCTCGTCCGCGTCTTGCCGTGCTAATGAGCGGCGAGGCCGCGGCACGCCTATATCCGCCGCCATCGGCCTTCGACGCCGCACCGCCGACCTTGCGGACAGGCGATGCGATCGACGTTGCGGCTTTTTCCGATGACATGGAAGCGCTGGGCTATGTCACCGACGACCGGGTCGACGAGCCGGGGGAGGTCGCGGTGCGCGGCGATGTCATCGACATCTTCCCGGCCGACGCGGGTCTCCCTGCGCGGATCGACGTCGCCGACGGCCAGATCACCGGTATCCGCCGCTACGACCCCGTGACGCAGCTGACCGAGGAGCCGTGCGAGGCGCTGGAGATCGGCCGGGCTACCGAGCCGGTTGCCGAGACCAGCGTGTCCATCCTCGCTCACCTAAAGCCGGGGCGTGTCTATCGATCGCCCAAGGCAGACAAGCGTCGCCAGCGTTTCATCCGGCTTGCCCAGCTCGCAGCCGGCAGTGGCGGGGCAATGATCGACGCTGTCGACGAAGACGACTGGTCGAAAGCACTCAAAGACTGGGAGCCAGTCACACCGGAGCAGGACGTTACGGCGGTCCCGCGCTTTGCCGAGCAGAAATCACCGCTGCGTGCGTTGCAGCGCTTTGCCGCGCCGCTGCGTGACGCCGGACGGCGCGTCCTGCTGGTCGGCAGCGAGCGCGATGTCCGGTTCCTCAGGCCCAAGCTCGCCAAGATCTTCAAGACCGAGGTTGCGACGCTCTCCTCGATCGGTGATCTGTCCGAACTGCCCAACGGGAGCGTCGCGGCGATCGTCGCCCCGATCGACCGGGGTGCGGTATCGCCAGACCTGGTCATGGTTGCGGCGGCCGATCTTCTGGGCAGCCGCGCAATCGTGGGGCCGGTCGCCGAGGGACACGCCGGGCTGCAACTGGCCAGCGGCGACGTGCGATCGGGCGATCTCGTCGTCCACGAGGACCACGGCGTCGGCCAGGTCATCGGTCTCGAGCCGGCGCCCGGCGACACTTGCGCCGAGTTCATCGTGCTCGAATATGCCGGCGGTCATCGCCGCCTGGTGCCGGCGCACGAGGCGGGTCGGCTGTGGCGCTATGGCGGGGACGGGGACGCGGTCAAGCTCGATACGCTCGACGGGTCGAGCTGGGACAAGCGGCGTGGCTCGATCGACGAGGCGGTCGCCGAAAGCGCGCGGGAACTGTTGCGCGTCGCCGAGGAACGGGGTCGCCTTGAGGCGCCCGTGATCGAGCCCGACCCGGCACGCTACGAGCAGTTCGTCGCGACCTTTCCCTTCAACGAGACCGCGGACCAGGCCCGCGCGATTCAGGCGGTGCGCGACGATCTGGCCTCGGGCCGCCCCATGGAACGGCTCATCATCGGCGACGTCGGCTATGGCAAGACCGAGGTCGCCCTGCGCGCAGCGGCACTCGCGGCGCTGGCCGGCTTCCAGGTCATCATGGCCGCCCCCACCACCGTTCTGGTGCGCCAGCATCTCCAGACCTTCCGGCGTCGCTTCGAAGGCATGGGCATCGAGATTGCCGGGCTCTCGCGGCTGTCCAGCGCTGCGGACAAGAAAGCCGCGAAGGCGGGGCTCGCCGACGGCTCGATCGGCATCGTCGTCGGCACCGCCGCGGTAATGGCCAAGGATGTCCGCTATGCGCGGCCCGGGCTCGTCATCATCGACGAGGAGCAGCGCTTCGGCGCGGCCGACAAGGCCAAGCTGCGCGGCCGCCCCGATATCCATCTGCTCACCATGAGCGCGACGCCGATACCCCGCACGCTGCACCGGGCGATGATCGGGCTGCAGCCGATCTCCGTAATCGCGACCCCGCCGGCGCGGCGACAGCCGATCCGCACCAGCCTTGCCACGCCCGATGATGCCATGATCCGCACCGCGCTGCTGCGCGAGCGGTCACGCGGCGGGCAGAGTTTCGTTGTCGTGCCGCGGATCGAGGACATTGCGCCGCTTGCCGAGCGTCTGGCCCGCGTGGTTCCCGATCTCGCGCTGATCATCGCGCACGGCAAGATGCCGGCGGCCGACATCGATGACGCCATGGTCCGCTTCGCCGATGGCGAGGGCGATGTCCTTCTGGCGACCAACATCATCGAGGCGGGGCTCGACGTGCCGCGCGCCAATACCATGATCGTCTGGCGCGCCGACCGCTTCGGGCTCGCGCAGCTACACCAGTTGCGCGGGCGGGTCGGGCGCGGCAACCGGCGCGGGCAGGTCATCCTGTTGACCGAGGGCGACGACATCGCCGAGCGCACAATGAAGCGCCTGCGCACGCTCGCCAACTTTGGCGGCCTTGGCGCCGGGTTCCAGATCAGCGCCGCCGATCTCGACCAGCGTGGTGCCGGGGATCCGCTGGCGGACACGCAGGCGGGCCACATGAAGCTCGTCGGCGTCGACCTGTACCAGCATCTTTTCGAAGCCGCGCTGCGCCAGGCCCAGGGCAAGGACCCGGGCCTGTGGGCGCCGGACCTCAACCTGGGCGACACCGGCGGTCTGCCCGCCGCCTGGATACCCGAGCCGGATATCCGGCTGAGTCTTTACGTCCGGCTGGCGCGCATCAGAGACGAGGGTGAGCTGACGTCGTTCGAGGAGGAAATTTCCGACAGGTTCGGCGCGCCACCGGCTCCGGCCGCACGCCTGCTGGCAGCGGCGCGGGTCGGCATGCTTGCCCGGACGGCCGGCGTGGCGCGGATCGACGCCGGCCCCGCCGCGATCGCCGTCACGCCGCGGGACGGTGCGTTGCAGGCGCCCGATGACATCCCGCTTGTCAAAAAGAACGGCCGGTGGGTGTGGAAGACGCCGACGGACGACGAAGACCGGCTGGCGCGCGTGACGGACCTGCTGGAGGCGCTGGCCTCGACCGATAGCTGAAGGGAACCCATCCTTACCGGAATGGTGAGGATAGCCATTGCCCGGATGCTCCAGCACACGCATCGGCGCGCTGGAGCATCTGGGTCCGATCGCTTACTGGCGCAGGCTGTCCGGCACGAGACCGCCGTTTTCGGCGAGCTTGTCCATTACCGCCCGGTGCAGGGCGATGTTCTGCTCGGCTGACCCGTCGTCGCCGGCATGGACGCCCAATTCCTGCGCGAGCTCCTTGCGGGCCGACAGGCTGGAATCGAGATCGAGCAGTTTCAACAGGTCGACGATCGAGGTCTTGTAGTTGCCGCCGTGGCCATCCTTCATCGATGCCATGGTCTCGAGCACCTGACCCACGTCCACCTGCTGTGCCGGTGCAGCGGAGGTCTCCGCTGCGGGCGATGCCGTCGGTGCAGGCTGGGCAGGGGCAGGGGCCGGTGCCGCCGGGGCAGGGGAGGCGCAGGGCTCGGAGCGGCCTTGGCGCTGTCGTGATGGAAGATCTTGCCCAGGATGTTTCCGAAGATGCTCATAGCTCGCTCCTGCTTTCTTGCCGTGGGTTAGCCTCGTGGCATTTGTTGCGCAGGGACCGAACCCGTCAGGAACGCCGCGAGGCCTGCGTCCGTTAATGGGCAGACATTCCATCTGGTTCCGCTTGGAGTAGGCCCATGAAGCATTCCGTTCTCGTCGTCGTCTCGATCGCCGCACTGAGCCTTGCGGGGTGCGGCAAGAAGGCCGACGCGCCCATGCCTTCCGATTCGGCTACTGCGACCGACACTGCGATGACCGCGCCGTCGGCCACCGCGACCGCGACCCCTGGCCAGATGTTCGCCGACACGGCGGCGGCCAGCGACATGTTCGAGATCGAAACCTCCAAGCTCGCGGCGACCAAGGCGCAGTCGGCCAAGGTCAAGCGTTTCGCCGAAGAGATGATCAAGGCGCACACGGATTCGACGGCACAGCTCAAGACGGCTGCCGCCGCTGCCTCGCCCGCAATCACGCCGGCCGCCGCCGTGACCCCCGCGCAGCAAAAGACCCTCGATGATTTGTCGGCCAAGTCGGGTGCCGATTTCGACCAGGCCTATGCCGACGCGCAGCGGACCGGTCATCAAGCGACGCTCGATGCCTTGAAGGCCTATTCGGCGTCGGGCGACGTGCCGTCGTTGAAGGCCTTCGCGACAAAGATGGTGCCGATCGTCACGGGCCATCTCAACATGGCGAAGAGCCTTTAATTCCAGGATGTCGAAGCGCCGGATGGCACGCGCCTGAGCAAACGCGCGCGCCATCCTGCGCCGCAGACATCACACCCGGTTGGCGCGCGCGATGCTGCCAAGCACCGCCGCGCTGGGCTTGGGCGTGCGTGCAAAGGTGACGGGGTCATAGCTGGCCAGGCCGAACTTGGGCTTGTAGCCGAAGACCCATTCGAAATTGTCGATCAGGGACCAGTGGCAATAGCCCATGACCGGCACGCCATCGTCGATGGCATGGTTCAGATCCCGCAGCGCGGCCGGGATGAGGGCCGCCCGCACCGTGTCGTCGTCGGTGCCGACGCCGTGCTCGGACACGAGGATCGGAACGCCCGTCGCTTGATGGGCATAACGCACCGCGCCCGCCAGCGAGGGGGCGTAGACTTCGCTGCCCGACCAGTTGCGTACCGCGTCCGCCGGGGCGGGTAGCCGGCCTTGCGGCCCCCACAGTGCGCGCTCGTAGTTCTGGACACCGAGGAATTCGTCGCCCTTCGCCACGTCGAGCCAAGCTCCGTACATCTGCTGACGACGCGCGTCGCGCAGGGAATTTCTGCCGACCGCCTGGTCGTCCATCATCGCCAGTGACAGGCCGACCGGCAGGTGCGGTGCTGCGGCCTTGATCGCGGCGCGGCCGGCCTTGTGTGCGGCGAGCAGGCCCTTCTGCAAGTCGGGCAGGTCGTCCAGTCCGGCGACATTGGCGCTGAGGAAGCGCGGCACACCCAGCCGCTTGGCCGCCGTCTCCAGCGTCAGTTTCTCGATCTTCCACAGCTCTGCCGGGACATTGGCGTTTTGCAGCAGCAACATGATGTTGGGTTCGTTGAAGGTGATAGCCGCGTGGATACGGTCCCCGATCGCGCGCGCCACCTTCTCGGCATAGCGGGCAAAAAGGTCGGCACTTTCCGGATTGCTCCAGCCGCCTTGGGCACTGAACCAGAGCGGGGCGGAGAAGTGGCTGAACGTCACCACCGGGGTCAGGGCACGCGCGCGGCAGCCGTCGACGATGCGTGCATAATGGTCGATCATCGCCTGCGAGAACTGGCCCTTGGCCGGCTCGATCCGCGCCCATTCCACGCCAAAGCGATAGGCGTTGAGCCCGATGCCGCGCGCCAGATCGAGGTCCTGCTCCCACAACAGGAAGCTGTTGGCGGCATCGCCCGACGGCTCCTTGAACACGGTCGGTTGCTGATGTTCGAGGTACCACAGATCGCTGGCGGTATTGTTGCCCTCGATCTGGTGCGGCGCGGTGGAGGCGCCCCACAGGAAACCCTTCGGAAATTCCGGCGAAGCGGTTGCCCTTGCAGCGCGGGCGAGGGCAGGGGCGGCGCTCGCGCCCAGCGCGGCGGCGCCGGCGAGCAGGCTGCGACGGTCGATCATCGGTCTCTCCGTGGAACAGGGGGTTAGGCGCAGGTCTCGCGCACAAAATCGAGAATCTCGTCGGCCAGGCGGCGGTCTTCGCTGCCAAGATGCATGGCCATCGAATAATGGTTGTGGCCCGAGGCGACATGGCCGCGCGGCATCGTGCCGTGGCGGTCGAGCCTGGCCTGCATGAGGCCTAGGAACTCGGCCTGGAAGCGTGGCGGATCGAACTCGGCAACCGCCACCAGAAGCGGGATGGCAGTTTCGGTGAGGGCCTGGCCCGGCGCGCGTTCGGCCTGACGATCCTGTGGCCCGTAATAGGCCATGTCGCGTGGATCGAGGGGCGTGTGGCCATAGAGGCCCGACAGCAGGACCGCGCCGCGAACGGCAAGGTCGGGGCGAAGCCGGATCGCCCCTGCCACATGAACGGCACCGGCCGACGTACCCATCAGCACGATCCGGTTCGGATCGCCACCATGCTGCGCCACATTGGCGGCCAGCCAGTCGAGTGCGGCCAGCACGTCTTCGGACCCTGCCGGCCACGTGTGATCGGGGGCTAGGCGATAGTTGATGACCACGCCGACCATGCCGGCCTCTGCCGCCATGCGGCCGACCGCGGCATTGGGCCAGCCATCAGCAGCATTGCTGCCCTTGTCACCGCGCAGGAAGCCACCACCGTGGACGAAGACCAGGACCGGTGCGTGCAGGGCGTCGGGCGCTGCATAAATGTCGAGCCGATGGCGTTCGTGCGGCCCGTAGGCGCAATCGGCGGCGCGCACCGGCATGCGGCGAGCCAGCGCCTGCTGGGATGCGTCGAACAGGCCACGCACAGCGCCGAGCATGTCGGGGGTGAGCGTGGTGCCCATGGCGGCGATGGACGCACGCGTTGTTGCAAAGGGCATGTTTGGCTCTCCCCGAGGGCAGGATAAGGCGTGTTGACGCGGCCGGTCACTCACCCGCCAGGGCAGAGACCGGCCGCCTCAGGCCGGGTCAGAACTTGCCGTCGAGCGACAGGCCCACCGAGCGGAACGACTGCGGACCATAGATCGCGCCAACATTGGCTGCCCCGTTGTAAGGGAAGCCCGACTGGAACAGCGACGGTTCATGCACGTCGAACAGGTTGCGGGCGAAGACCGCGATGGTGAAGCGCTCGTCGGCGGTGCGCACGCCAAGGCGTCCACCCACCGTCCAGTGCGGCACGAATGTCGATTCCACCAGCGAGTTCGCCTCGTAGCGGATGCGCGACTTCCATACGGCGTCGACCGCGAGGAAGCCCTTCATCGTGTCGCCCAGGTCATGGCTGTATTCGCCCGACACGGTGAACTTGTACTTGGGCGCATAGGCCAGTTGGGTGTTGCCGATGTTGGTGCCGTCGGTACCGATGAAGCCCTTGGGATACGTCGCCTTGGCGTAAATGAAGCCGGTGTTGAGCGATAGGTCCTTGGTAACCTTGCCGAACAGGTTGATTTCCGCGCCCCGCGACTTGACGCCGTCGATGTTGCGCTGGACGCACGAGATTACCGCGTTGGCGTCGATCGTGCATTGCTGTGCCTGGAAATTGTCGATCTTCTGATAGAACAGGTTGGCGTCGAGCACCCAGCTGCGAAGGAGTGTGGTCTTGAAGCCCACCTCATACGAGGTCGGGATTTCGGGCAGGACGACGTAGGGTGCCGCGCCCGATGGCGTGGCGATCTGGCCGCCCTTGAAGCCGCGGGCAACGGTCGCATAGGCCATGGTGCGGGGATCGAGGTCGTATTGCAGGCCGCCCTTCCAGGAAACCTTGCCGACGTGGAGGCGGGTATAGGAGCCGATTGCCGTGCCAGCGTTATTCTGCAAGGCCAGCGATAGGACATCGTCGGTATAGCGGCCACCGGCGATCACGCGCAGCTTATCCCCGAGGTGGATCGTTGCCTGGCCGAATGCGGCAATCGATTCATCGACGACCTTGTAGGCATTGGTCGTGCTCGAGAACACGGGGATGATGACGCCCGGCGCCGGCGCCAGCGCCACCGATACGGTTTCGGGCTGGCGCTTCATCACCTGGCGCGAATAGAACCCGCCGAGCGTATATTCGATCGTCTGGCTGGCGGGCGAGCTGATCCGCAACTCCTGTGTGAAGAGGTCCGTCGGGCGATCGACCGCCGAGTTGTGCACCTGCAGCTCGAGCGGGTCGGCGCGGAAGACGTTGGTGGCGGCGCCCAGGCCGTCCTCATGCGTCGAGCGATAGGCGGTGATCGAGGTCAGCGTGAACGGTGCGAACTGGTAGTCGAGCTGGAGGGATGCACCGCCGGTCTTGATCTGGTCGGTGTACTGCTCGGCCGTGCAATAGTTGCGGTTTCCGCGCGCCGCCACGATTCCGCACTTCGCAAGGTTGGCAGTCACGTTGTCGGGGATCGGGAACGGCGTGGGCAGCGGCAGGATGCCGGGGCCATCGGCCTTCACGAAAGTGAAGAAGTTGCCGCCGTTGACCAGGCGCGCGCTGCTGAAATCACCGATCAGGTTGAGCGTCAGCTTGTCGGTCGGCTCCCACAGGAAGCGACCGCGCATGCCGATCGTCTCGGTCTTGTCGTACTTGCCGGTGGTGAGGTTGTAATCGGGGCCCTGGCGCAGGTTGGTATAGCCCGAGACGCGCAGCGCTGCGTTCTGTGCAACCGGCACGTTGACCATGCCCTGGACCACCTGGTTGCCCGACTTGGATCCGGCGAAGCCCGCGGCCGACAGTTCGGTGCGCATGCGGACCGAGACCTTGTCGAATTCGGGCTTGTTGGTGGTGATGTTGATGACGCCCGCCGACGTCGTCAGGCCGAACAGGGTGCCCTGCGGCCCCTTGAGCACTTCGATGCGCGCCACGTCGAACAGGTCGGAGATATTGGCGTTACCCTGGCTGACCTGGTCGACGACGATACCCACCGAGGCCACCGCCCCGGGCGAGAAGGTCTGGGTGCCGATCCCGCGGATCGCACCGCCGCCGCCGGTGTTCTGCCCGGGCGCCGACTGGATCTCAAGGCTGGGCGCGATGCGATTGAGATCGTTGACGGTGTTCACCTGCTGGCGCTCGAGCTGGTCGGCACCGGCGACGGTGATCGAGATCGGAACCTCGGTGACCTTCTCGGCGCGGCGCTGGGCGGTCACGATGATTTCGGACGCGCCAGTATCCGCCTGCCCGGTTCCGGCCTGGGGTGCGTTGGCAGCAGTCTGTGCCAGCGCCGGGCTGGCGAACACGGTCAGCGACAGGCCGGCGAGCAAGGCGGCACGGTGATGGATAGTCATGGTCTCTCCCCTCATGTTTGGTTTTGGGTATCCGGCGCGCCGTCGGGGACGCGCGCGCCGTGCAAGCGTTGGATCAGATTTCGTCGATGACGGGATTGGTGAGCGTGCCGATCGTACCGACCGAGATTTCGCAGACGTCGCCCGCTTTCATGTAGAGCGGCGGCGTGCGCTTGTCGCCGACCCCGCCCGGCGTGCCGGTGACGATCACGTCGCCCGGCTCGAGCGGGGTGAAGGTCGAGCAATACTCGATGACGAAAGCGATATCCCAGATCATGTCGCTGACCGGTTGGTCCTGCACCAGTTCGCCATTGAGGCGGGTCTGGACGCGCTGGCTGCCGAGGTCGTCGACTTCGTCGGGCAGCACCAGCGCCGGACCGAACGCGCCGGTGTCCGGATAGTTCTTTCCCGGGGTGAACTGGATGTTGTGGCGCTGCCAGTCGCGGGCCGAGCCGTCGTTGAAAACCGAGTACCCGGCGATGTGCTGCGCGGCATCGGCGCGGGCGATGCGGCGGCCACCCTTGCCGATCACCACGGCCAGCTCGCCTTCATAGTCGAAGCGCGTCGTCTCGCGCGGGCGCACCAGCGGCTCGCCGTCGGCGATCAGGGTATCGGCCCAGCGGGTGAAGATCGCCGGGAATTCCTTCTGCTCGCGGCCGGTCTCGGCCACGTGGGTGGCATAGTTGAGGCCGACGCAGAGGATCTTGCCCGGGTTGGGCACGACCGGCAGCAGGCGGACATCGGCACGGGCGAAGGTGCCGGTGGCGGGGAGCGCCGCGAGGTCCTGGTCGAGCACGTCCTTGAGCCAGGCCGGTGCTCCGGGCGCGCCGAGGTCGTGGACGGTTTCACCGTCGAGGCGACCGAAGCTGGGGGTGCCATCCGGGCGGCGGAAGCTGATCAGGCGGGTCATGGGATCGGGATCTTTCCTGTGAAAGCTACGGGCAACGACGGGCGGGGCGGCAAGGGCCAGGGAAACACCGGCCAGGAAGCCGCGCCGGTCCGTCATGTCGGGTCACGACGCAGTGAGATCGGGGGCGGCGGGCGCAGGCGCCGCAGGGCCGGTTGCCTGCCAGTCGCGTCGAAAGCGGAACCGCTCCTCGGCTTTGCGCAATCCGTCGAAGTCCTTGTCGGAAATGCCCCACTGGTCGATGCGGTTGGGCGGCCAGGTCCAGTCCTCCGGCGCGCCGGCGACATAGTCCTCGGGCACCTTTTCGACGGCGGTGGAGTATTCGATCACCGGGCCGAACGGGGCGATATAATAGGCATAGACGTTGGCGCCGGGCCCATGGCGCCCAGGGCCCCAGGCCGGCGCATGGCCGTGATCGCGCATCCGGCCGATGCCGCGCATCACCGCATCGAGGTCTTCCATCTCGAACGCGATGTGGTTGAGGCTGGCAAACCCGGCACGCGCGAAGGCGGTGGAATGGTGGCTGTCGTTGCAGCGCACGAAGACCATGCCCTTGGTCCGGTCCGACACGCGAAAACCCAGCACGTCCTCGGCGGCGAGACCTGAGGCCTCGGCGTCGGCCGAGTTGAACACCACGTGCGTCAGCTTGACCGGCAGGTCGCGCCCCACGATCGGCGCCACTTCGCTGGTCCCCACGAGAAAGCGCAGCAATTCGCCCTCGGGCAGTTCGACGATGACACCCGTACCCGCGCCCGGGTCGGTGGAGATCGTCTCCGTCAGCGGCCAGCCACGCGCCGCCGCCTTACCGCGGATGTCGGCGAGTTCGGCATCACTGCACACGAAGGTGGTCGAACGGACGAATTCGTCGTCGGCCTTCTCGAAGGCGACGAGGTAGGGGTAGGGCCCAGAGCCGCGCAGGTAGTGCGTCTCGCCGCGCACCTCGCCCGGGGCCATGCCCCAGATGTCGAGCATGAAAAGGGCGGCGCCAGCCGGATCGGGAAGGGCGATTTCGATACTGCGCAGCTTCATGCCGGCGTCTCCTGATTGAAGCCGGCGGCGCGCAGGCCTGCCAGCACGCATTCCTCGTCGCAATCGCCGGTGTCGCCGCTTGCACCTGCGGCACCGATGACGCCGCCTTGCGCATCGCGGATGAGCACGCCGCCGGGCGAGAAGGCGATACCGCCGCCAAGCGCGACCGCAACGCTCTGGAAGAAGATGGGATTGCCCTTGGCGCGCTCGGCCAGCACGCGGGTGTCGTCACCCATGCCCAGCGCGCCGAGCGCCTTGGCGCGGGCGATGTCGAGCCGTGCGAACGTCGCGCCGTCCTCGCGGGCGAACGTCACCGGGTGGCCGCCTGCGTCAAGCACGATCACAGCCAGCGGCCTGGCGTTGCGGGCGCGAGCATTGCCGAGCGCGGCACCGAGCACGGTCTGCGCGGCGGCGAGGGTAAGCGGTGTCATGCCACGGTCTCCAGATCGAGGCCCAGCGCACGGTGGCTGGCGGCGAGAAGGGCCGTCGCAGATCCGCCGGCCGTGCCGAAAACGTAATGGTCGGGGCGAACCAGCACGGCATCGACGCCATGGTCGTCGAGCCACCGCACGACAGCGCCGCCATCGTCCAGCGCTCCGGCCGTGACGCGCGTGACGAAGGGAGAGGACCCCGCCACGCTGTCGTCACGGACGAAGAGCCGCCAGCCCTGTCCCGTCCGGTCGTCAAGCTTGCGACCGTCGCCGAGGATCGGCTGGATGAAGCGCACACCCGCCCCGGGCGTATCGTGCAGGACGAGCCCTGCGCGGATGGCAGGGATCAGATCATGCGCGGTCTCGCCCGCTTTCTGCGATGCCGCTGCGCGGATCGCGGTATCGCGCTCAGCGGCCTTGGCAGGATCGAGTTCGCAGATGTAGCGCCCGGCCGCGACCGCCGCGCCGATCACGCCGCGCACATGCGGATCGCGCTCGGGCTGGTAGGTGGAGAGGATCGTCGGATCGGCCCCGTCATTGACGATCGCTGCCATCTTCCACGCCAGGTTCGCCACATCGCGCAGGCCGTGGCACATGCCCTGGCCGAAGAACGGCGGTGTCTGGTGCGCGGCGTCGCCCGCCAGGAACACGTTGCCTGCCTGCCATTGCTCGGCAACCAGCCCATGGAAGCGATAGGTCGCGGCGCGCACGATGGTGTGCGGCACGTCCTTCATCCAGGCTTCGACCAGTTCGCCGACCTTGTCGGGCCGCATCATGATCTGATCGTCTTCGCCGGGGAGCAGCATAAATTCCCAGCGGCGATGGTTGCCGCGACCGGGGACGACGGTCGCCGGGCGGGCCGGATCGCACATCATGACCGACAGGCGCTGCAGGTCCGCGCCGGCAGGGACACCCGCGAGCGCCGGAAACGTGACCGGCCCTTCGACTTCGGCATCCACCACCAGCCACGGTTCCTCGAAATCGAGGTCGTCGAGTGCGATCCCCAGCGCCTTGCGCACCGGGCTGCGTGCGCCGTCCGCCGCTATCACCCAGCGTGCCGCAACGGTCCGGTCAGCGCCGTCGAGGTGGAAGCGAACGGTGACGGCGTCGTCATCCTGCTCAAGACCGGTGAAGGTGGCGCCGCGCAGCAACTCGATCGCCCCGCTGTCCGCAAAGGCTGCGCGCAAATGGCCTTCGAGTTCGGGCTGGTAGAAGAAGTAATCGTTGGACCAGCCGAACGGCTTGGGCTTGCCCACGGTCCCCATGTAGCGGATCACGCCGTGGTCGGCGCCGACGTGCAGATGTCCGTCGGTCGCGACCATGTCGTGCTGGACCCGGTCGATAACCCCGGCCGTCTGGAACAGGCGCATCATCTCGTGGTCGAGATGGACCGCGCGCGGCAGCGGATAGTGGTTGAGTTCCTTCTCGAGCACGACGACCGTCAGTCCCGCACGGCCAAGCAGGTTGGCAGCCAGCGCGCCGACCGGCCCGCAGCCGATCACCACGACATCACAATCCCGGTTCATTCAGGCCGCCTCGGCAGCGGCGGGCGCCTTGTGCAGTGCGCCGCCCTTCATGATCATGGCGAGACGTGCCGCATCCTGCAGGATGGCAACGTCCGCGGTGGGGTCGCCATCGACCAGCAGCAGGTCGGCCAGCCAGCCTTCGCGGACCTGCCCGACATCGAGCCCCATCAGCTCGCCGCCCAGCCGCGTCGCGGCAATCAAGGCTTCGGCCGGGGTGTACCCATAATGCGTGACGAAGTGCGCCAGATCGCGCGCATTGCGGCCGTTCGGGTTGAACGGGAAGCCATAGTCGCCGCCGATCAGGACCCGGACGCCGCCGGCCTTGAGCGCCGGCACCAGCTTCGCCTCGCGCTCGAGACGGTCGGCCGCGCTGGCCTTCATCGCGCTCATGTCGATGTGGGGCGGTGGCGTGGCCTCCAGCGCTCCGACCGAGACACCCGGACCCGGTGCGTAAAAGAAGCGGTCCTTTTCGGCGATCATCCGCGCCACGGTCGCGTCGTCGGCGTAGGAGGCATGGTAGATCACGCGTGCACCTGCATCGAGCGCGAGGTTCACGGCGTCAGGGTAATAAGCGTGGGCCGCGATCCACAGCCCCGCCTCGCGCGTCGCCTCGCGTGCCGCGATCATCTCGTCTTCGGTGTAAAGGACATGCTGCGCGGTGCCCGGCTTCAGCGCATCTTCGCCCGAAACCACCAGCTTGATCGACTGAACGCCGGCTTCGGCGCAGTGCTTGACGAAGCCGCGCATCGCATCGGCACCACGGCCGTTGAAGACGTTGCCGGTATCGACACCCTCGGCACCTTCCGGGCTGCGTTCGATCGTCGAGGGCACGAGGCGCGGGCCCGGTGTCTCGCCGGCCTCGATGGCGGCCGCGAGTTCGGGCTCGATCCCGTCGACGAGCGTGCCGGCGGAATAGAGGCTGGTGAACCCCTGGTCGAGAAGCACCCGCGCATTGCGCCAGGCCGCGACCTTGTGCTCCTCGGGCGGAAGAATGAACTGATGGTAGATCTTCTCGATCGAGGAGGCCCAGGTCAGATGCGTGTGCGCATCGACGAGGCCGGGCATCAGCGTGCGCCCATGGCCCTCGATGACCTGATCGACGGCTTCGGCATCGAGTGCGTCGGGAGTGTCGGCGACGCGGGAAATCCGGTCGCCCTCGATCAGCACGGCGCCGGGTCGCAGAGGCGATCCGCTCCCATCGAAAATCTGGACGTCGCGGATAAGGGTCCGCATCTGCACTCTCCCGCTGGCGGACATGAGGGGCGTCCGCGTCTTGCCCTTGGTTTGCCGCAGGAGTGGCATCGACGTAAAATACTATATACCTATTCCCCCATAGGTACTGACTATGCCCAGGTTCAAATCGACGGCGCGTGGTGCTGTTCGAGAATGATGAACAGGGCGCTCGCTGCCGGGGGCAATGGTTCGTCGGCGCGGTACCTCACGCCGATATTGCGCTGGAAGACCGCCTCGCGCAGCGTGACGGCGCGCAGCACCCCGATCGACAACTCGGATGCCGCGACTTGGCGGGGCAAGACCGTGATCCGCTCGCCCAGTCGCACGATCGCCTTGGTGGTCAACAGCGAATCGCATCGCACCACGTTCTCGGGCACCGGCACTTCGGCCGACAGGAACAGCGCATCGACCTGCCGGCGAAACGCGCCCTGCGCTTCGGGCAGCACCCACGACAGCCCTGCCACGTCACGCAACGAAACGGTCGAGGGCAGGGCGGCATGGTGACGACCGACGATGAGCGCAAACGGATCCCGGGCGAATGTATGCTCGGCGATGTCGTCGGGCGGGCTCTCGATCTCCGTTGTCACGAAGGCGAGGTCGATTTCGCGCCGGCGCAGTAATTCAAGCAGGGCTGCATCGGGTCGCTCGACCACACTCAGCGCGCAGGGCCCGATCTCGGCTTCCAGCTTTGGCAGCACGAACGGCAGAAGACTGACCAAGGCACCCGGCGTGCCACCGATGCGGAGTGGTCCCGCTACGCCGCGACCCAGATTGTGAAGCTCCTGTTCGGCTGCGAGCAGAGTCTGGCTCATCGCCTCCGCACGTTCGGCCAAGAGCCGTCCGGCAGCCGTTAGGCGCACACCCGTCTGGTGGCGCTCGAACAATTGCACCCCAAGCCGGGCCTCCAAAAGCGCGATCGCCGCAGATGCCGACGGCTGTGCGACGTTGAGTGCACGGGCCGCGCCGGAAATCGAGCCTTCCCGACATACGGCGCGGAAGGTCAACAGGGCTCTTGGATCAATGGTGGATCGATACTCCATCGATCAGCACTATCGCGAATGGTCAGCGCGCAGCAAGCATGTCGCACGAGGGGCTTCGCCGGTCTGTGGCCTGGAGGCGCGACCATCCCGCTTCAACGGCGAACGTCACCCGAACGCCCGGTGAAGGCGTCAATCTCGCTCCGGGGCAGGCGGAGCCAATCGCCGTGTACCGAATGCTTGAGCACGTTCATGGCCAGGCCCAGCTCGGCCATGCGCCTGGCTCCGGCCTTTTCCAGCCATCCGGTCAGGACACCTGCCGCAAAGGCGTCACCGCTGCCGATGCGATCGACGATCTCGGGCACGTCGAGGGTGGCGGTCTGGTGGTGATCGTCGCGCAGGTCGACCCGCGCTGCGATCCTGTGATGCGTCTGGGTCACCGCGGTGCGCGTGGTGCTGGCCATCAGCGCTAGTTTCGGGAAGTGGGCGAACGCCGCCTCTGCCGCTTCGCGCCGGCGCGCCTCGTCCTCGCCCGAAAAGGGCCGCCCAAGCAGCAGCGTCATGTCGCGGTGGTTGCCGAACACGATCGTTGCTTCGGCCAGCAGTTCGAGCAGGATTTCGCGCGGGTTGCTGTCCCACGCGTTCCACAGGCTTTCGCGGAAATTGCAGTCGAAGCTGACCGGCACTCCCGCGGCGCTGGCGGCGCGAATGGCGGCTTTTGCAAGCTGCACTCCGTTTGGGCCCAGGGCGGGGGTGATACCCGAGACATGGAGCAAGGCGGCACCGTCGAGGGCTGTGGCGAACTCGAAATCCTCCGGCCGGGCGGTCGCGAATGCCGAGCCTGCGCGGTCGTAGACGATTGCGCTGGGGCGTAGCGATGCGCCGACCTCGAGAAAATACAGGCCCATGCGGCTGCCGGGCGCTTGCGTCAGGTGGCGTACCTCAAGACCGGCACCGGCAAGGCTCCGCCGTGCCTTGTCGCCCAGGGCATTCGCCGGCAGGCGCGAGACGATGCTTGCGTCGTGTCCCATTGCTGTCAGCGCCACGCCCACGTTGGCCTCGGCGCCGCCGATCGCAATGTGCACATCCGGCGCATCGGCAAGGAGGTGGCCGGGTGCCGTCGCCAGGCGCATCAGCAGTTCGCCAAAGCACACGACGTGCCCTTCGCGCTTCGTCGACGAACCGGTCACCGTTCCAACTCCGCACGGATTGCTGCACGATCGCCGTGTGTCGGTATCCACGAACTGGGCACCAGGCCATCGGCACCGAACAGCGCGTCCAGGGTCAAGGCCACATCCGGCAGCTGCGCTGCAGCGGTGAGCGCGGCCGCTTGCGGATCGTCGACGGGACCATTTGCGCCACGCAAGTGCCGGATCCAGCCGGCGATGCCCGTCAGGATTGCGGGGCAGGTGCGCCTTGCAGCCTGATGCGCGGCAAGCGTTGCCAGCCAGCGCTGGGTAATCTTCTGGCTGCCGTCCATCGCGATCTGGAGCAAGCGGTGGTTGAGCGCGGGGTTTTCGAAACGGCTCACCAGTGCCTCGGCATAGGCGGCAAGATCGAGCCCGGGAGGCGCATCGATCGTCGGCGCGGCTTCATCCCGCATCAGGCTCTGCACCAGGGCGCGCAGCACGGGATCGGCGATCGCTTCGTGGACAAAGGTGTGCCCTTTCGCCAGCCCGCAATAAGCCAGCGCCGAATGCGCGCCATTAAGCATGCGCAGCTTGGCCATTTCGTAGGGCGCGACATCGGCGACGATCTGCGCACCTGCCATGTCCCAGGCAGGGCGGGGGCCGGCGAAGGCATCCTCGATCACCCACTGGCTGAAGGTCTCGGTGAGCACGACGCCTTCATCGCGCAGCCCGAGCATGCCCGCCACTTGCGCGCGGTCCGCCTCGCTGGTGGCCGGCACGATGCGATCGACCATGCTGTTGGGAAACGCACAGGTCGCATCGACCCACGCCAGCAGATCGGGGCGCCGCGCTGCCAGATATTCGCGCATCAGGCGCTGCAACTGGCGCCCGTTTTCAGCGAGGTTGTCGCAAGACAGCATCGTCAGGCCGTGCAGTCCCGCCTTGTGACGCTGGCCCAGCGCCTCGGCGAGGAGGGGGTAGAAACCCTGCTGCGCCAGCGACAGGTCGAGGCCCCCGTCGGGTGATCGGCAATAGCCTTTCTCGGTCACGGTGAACGTCACCACATGCGTCGCAGGGGCTGCAAGGCGGGCGATGATGTCGTCCCGGCTGGTCGAGGCCAGCAAGACTTCGGCGACACTTCCGATGACGCGAAGCCTCGTGCCCTCCGCGGACCGTTCGGCCAGCGTATAGAGGCCGTCCTGCGGGTTGAGCTGGTCGCCGGCTTCCGGGCTGCGCATCGAGACACCGGTGATGAACCAGTCCGCGCGCTGGCCCGACTTCGCCGCCGCTGCCATGGCTTCGTCGGTGTACCAGGCCTGATGCGCGCGCGTGAAGGCGCCGAGCCCGAAGTGGACGATGCCGACCTCACGCTCGGCCCGGTCGTAGGCCGGCCGTGCCACGCCGCGGTCTGCGACCGTGGCCAGGGTTTGCGCGTCGAGGCGGCTCACAGCCGGTAGGCCTTCTTGACCAGCCCGTTGGTGAGATCCCGCGCCAGTTCGGCCGCTTCCCAGTCCGCCAGCCGATGCTCGGCGACCAGTTGGGCCAGAAAGCCGCAGTCGATCCGGCGGGCGACGTCGTGACGCGCCGGGATCGACAGGAACGCGCGCGTATCGTCATTGAAGCCGACGGTGTTGTAGAACCCGGCCGTTTCGGTCGTGGCCTGGCGGAAGCGCCTCATGCCCTCGGGGCTATCGTGGAACCACCATGCCGGGCCCAGCTTGAGGCAGGGGTAATGGCCGGCCAGCGGCGCCAGCTCGCGGGCATAGACGCTCTCGTCCAGCGTGAAGAGGATGATGGAGAGGCCCGGCTCGTTGCCGTAGGCATCGAGCAGCGGCTTGAGCGCGTGCACGTAATCGGTGCGCATCGGGATGTCGGCGCCCTTGTCGCGGCCGAATGTGTGGAACAGAGCCTCGTTGTGATTGCGGAAGCTCCCCGGGTGGATCTGCATGACCAGCCCGTCGTCGAGGCTCATCGCCGCCATTTCCGTCAGCATCTGGGCGCGGAACAGTTCGGCCTCGGCAGCGGTGAACGTGCCCGCGACGATGGTGTCGAACAGCGCTGCCGCGTCGCGGGCGGACAGGTTGGCGGTCTGCGCCGTGGGATGGCCGTGGTCGGTGCTGGTGGCACCATGCCGGGCAAAGAACGCCCGCCGCTGGCGATGCGCGTCAAGATAGCCCTGCCAGGTCGTGCAATCCTGTCCGGTGATCTGCGAAAAGCGATCGAGATTGGCGCGAAACCCTTCGAAATCGGGATCGACGACCGGGTCGGGACGATAGGCGGTGACGACCCTGCCCTGCCAGCCACCCGATGCATTCTCCGCCATGATCGCGGCATGGTGCGCCAGATCGTCGAGCGGGCTTTCGGTGGTCGCGATGACCGCGATATTGAAGCGGTCGAACAGCGCGCGCGGGCGGAAGGCGTCCGTGCCGAGCTTGTCGGTGATCGTGTCGAAATAGGCATCGGCCGTTTCGGCGCAGAGCATGTCGGTCATGCCGAACACTTCGGCAAAGACCCAGTCCGACCACATCCGGGTCGGGGTGCCGCGGAAGAGATGCCAGTTCTGAGCGAGGATCCGCCAGGCCTTGCGCGGATCGTAGGTCGCCTTGGCCGGACCGATGCCGAGATCCTCCAGCGCTATGCCCTGCGAATAGAGCATGCGGAACATGTAGTGATCCGGGCGCAGCAGCAGGTCGGTGGCATCGCCGAACGGCGCGTTCTGCGCAAACCATGCCGGGTCGGTATGCCCGTGCGGGCTGATGATCGGCGCGTCCTTGATGCTCGCGTACAAGGCGCGCGCGATCGCGCGGACCGAACCGTCCGCGGGGAACAGGCGGTCGGCATGCAACTCCAACTTCGGCGGCATCGCTTCTCTCTTATATGGGACTAACTGGTGGCGCGGACATAGCGGTCGCGCTTGGCCTGAGCGGCACGGCGCGCTTCCTCGATCGCCTTTTCCTCGGTGGCGAACAGCAGGCTGTCGAGCACGGCCGCAAGGTGTGTGCGCATCGCGCCACGCGCGGCGACGGGATCGTGATTGCGCAAGGCCTTGAGAATGGCGGTATGTTCGTCGACGACCGGCATGATGTTGGCGGAGCGCGCCTTTTCGTGCAGCAAGGCGCTCTCGGGCGACTTCGAGCGCAGATCCCACAGGCGCTCGACTGCTTCGGCCACCGCGGCATTGCGGGTGGCCCGCGCGATCGCCAGATGAAACGCGCGATCCGCCCGCACCGTACCGTCGGGATTTTCGTTCTCGCGCTCGATCTCCTCGACCAGCGCTTCCAGTTCGGCGAGACCCTCGTCGGTGATCTGCGTTGCCGCCAGCGCCGCGGCCTCGCCCTCGAAGAGCAGGCGCGCCTCGGTCAGCTCGAAGGCGGTGATGTTGAAACCGGGGATGTCGTCCTTGCCGGGCAACCGCTTGACGTAGGCGCCCGAACCAACCCGCACTTCGACCAGTCCCTGGACCTCGAGCGCGATCACGGCCTCGCGCACGGTCGGGCGCGACACGTTGTATTGCAAGGACAGCTCGCGCTCGGCGGGAAGCCGGTCGCCGACCTTGTAGTGGCCGCTCGAAAGAACCGCGATGAGGCGCCGCGCGAGATCCTGATACAGGCGGTCTTGGGCGGGTGCGGCATCACTCATCAGGCAGCTCCGGATAATGGCCTTACCACTCATATGAAAGTTGACAGGCCAGATGGGATTGGTCAAGACTATTTCTAGCACATGCAGACCAATCCGGAAACCGCGACCATGAAGATCCAGTCCGCCCGCGTTATCATTACCTGCCCGGGCCGCAATTTCGTGACGCTCAAGATCGAAACCGATCAGGGTGTCTACGGCATCGGCGATGCCACGCTCAACGGCCGCGAAAAGGCCGTGGTTTCCTATCTCGAGGATCACGTGATCCCCTGCCTCATCGGCATGGATCCGCGCAATTCCGAGGATATCTGGCAATATCTCTACCGTGGTGCCTACTGGCGTCGGGGGCCGGTGACGATGCGCGCGATCGCCGCGGTCGACGTCGCGCTGTGGGACATCAAGGCCAAGATGGCAGGCATGCCGCTGTACCAGTTGCTGGGCGGCCGCAGCCGTGACGGCATCATGGTCTATGGTCATGCCAATGGCTCGGACATCGACGAGACGGTCGACGCGGTCGGGCAGTATATCGACATGGGCTACAAGGCGATCCGCGCCCAGACCGGCGTGCCCGGCATCAAGGACGCGTATGGCGTCGGCCGTGGCAAGCTGTTCTATGAACCCGCGGATGCCGAGCTTCCCAGCGTGACCGGCTGGAACACGCGGCTCGCGCTCAATCACGTGCCCAAGCTGTTCGAGAAGCTGCGCGCCACTTACGGCTTCGATCATCACCTGCTGCACGACGGGCACCATCGATACACCCCGACCGAAGCCGCGCAGCTGGGCAAGGCGCTGGAGCCCTATTCGCTGTTCTGGCTCGAGGATGTGACCCCGGCCGAAAACCAGGAAGCGTTCAAGCTGATCCGCCAGCACACCACCACGCCGCTGGCGGTGGGCGAGATCTTCAACTCGATCTGGGACGCGAAGGACCTGATCCAGAACCAGCTGATCGACTACATCCGCACCACGATCGTCGGGGCAGGGGGCATCACCCATCTGCGCCGCATCGCCGATCTTGCCAGCCTCTACCAGATCCGGACCGGCTGCCACGGGGCGACCGACCTGTCGCCGGTGACGATGGGCACGGCGCTGCATTTCGATACGTGGGTGCCCAATTTCGGCATCCAGGAATACATGCGCCACACGCCGGAAACCGACGCGGTTTTCCCGCACGACTACCACTTCGACAAGGGTATGCTCTACGTTGGCGACACGCCGGGGCACGGCGTCGACATCGACGAGACGCTGGCGGCGAAATATCCCTACAAGCCCGCCTATCTCCCCGTCGCCCGCCTCGAAGACGGCACGATGTGGAATTGGTGACGGGCCCCGCGTCCCGACGATTTACCAAGCAATACCAAGCGCTGCCACGCGATAAGGCGGCGTGATTTCGGAGATGGCCATGCACCTGCTCAAGCGGCTCAACCTGACCACGGCCCTGTGGCTGATCGGCACCGGCACCGCCCTTGCGCAAGGTGCGGCGCCGGTTCGCCAGGTCACCCCGCTGGCGCAGGGCTGGCAGTTCCATTTCGGTGACGACCAGCCGGAGGGCGGCGCGCGCGGTGCCGGATGGGAAACGGTCAGCCTTCCGCACACCTGGAACCGGGTGGGCCAATACGAGGCGCAGACCGGCATCCCCCTGGCCCGCCGTCCGATCGACAAGCGGCAGGGCGTGGCCTGGTATCGGCTCGACTTTGCCGCGCCTGCGCTCGCGCAGGGGCAGCGCGCCTATCTGCAGTTCGACGCCGCCAGCCGTACCGCCCAGGTCTGGGTGAACGGGCGCAAGGTCGGCGGCCATGACGGCGGCTTTTCGCGGTTCCGGCTGGACATCACCGACGCACTTCGCGCTGGACAGACCAATCAGCTCAGCGTTCGCGTCGACAACACCCAGCCCGCGCCCGGGAGCACGACGCAGGACATCCTTCCGCTGACGGGCGACTTCTTCGTGCAGGGCGGGCTCTATCGGCCCGTCAGCCTCGTCGTGACTGAGGCGACCCATTTCGACATGCTCGATGACGGGGGAAGCGGTGTCTACGCGCAGACCACCCGCATCGGCGCCACATCGGCAGACCTGGCGGTCGTGGCGCGCGTGCGCAACGATGCCGGTGCCCGTGGGCTTACCCTGGTGTCGCGGCTGATCGACGCGCGCGGCCGGCAAGTGGCCCGTGCCGAGACACCGCTGCAGGCTGCCGCGAATGCCACGCGCGAGGATCGGCAGGTCTTGACGATCGCCCGCCCCCATCTGTGGCAAGGCGTGGCGTCGCCCTATCTCTACACGCTGGCATGCGAACTGCGCGATGCCGACGGGCGCCTGCTTGACCGGATCGACCAGTCCGTCGGCATCCGCGAGGTTCGGATCGACCCCGACAAGGGGCTGTTGCTCAACGGCCGGCCGACACCGCTGCATGGGGTGGGCCTCCACCAGGATTCGATGGCCCATGGCTGGGCAATGAGCGAGGCCGACGTGGAGCGTACGGTCGGGATCATTCGCGACATGGGCGCCAATTCGATCCGCCTGACGCATTACCAGCATGGCGATGCGGTCCACACGATTGCCGACAGGCTGGGCCTGATCGTGTGGGACGAAATTCCCCTCGTGACGGCCTGGACGACGCGGAACGAGCAAAAGACCGCGACCGAGCAGTTGACGGCCAATGCGCGCCAGCAGTTGCGCGAACTGGTCGCGCAGAACCGCAATCATCCCTCGGTGGTCGTCTGGGGCATTGCCAACGAAGTCGACTTCGGCCCGAGCCGCCCCGGGTTTCTGTCCAACGGCACGACCGCAGCCCCGGACCCGCTACCGCTGCTTCGCGATCTCAACACGTTGGCGCACCAGCTCGATCCGTCGCGGCCGACCGCCGTTGCCAACTGCTGCGAGGACCGCGACATGCCGCAGGTGCCGCCCGTGGCGGATGTCCCCGATGTCTCGGCGGTCAATCGCTATTTCGGCTGGTACTACGACAAGCCTGAAGACCTCGGTCCGCACCTCGACAGCCTGCACAAAAAGCGCCCGCAACAGCCGCTGGCGCTCAGCGAATACGGGGCCGGGGCGGGGCTGTCGCTGCACACCGACGACGTGCGCGGCGGGCCGGTCGATGCCGGGGGGCGTAACCAGCCCGAGGAATACCAGGCCGACTTGCACGAGCGCACCTGGCCGCAGATCAAGGCGCGCCCGTGGTTGTGGGCGAGCTGGCTGTGGAACAGCTTCGATTTCGGCAGCACCGTTCGCCGCGAAGGCGACGCCGTCGACATCAATACCAAGGGGCTCGTCAGCTACGACGGCTCGGTCAGGAAGGACGCGTTCTACTACTACCGCGCGCAGTGGTCGGACCAGCCGACGGTGCACATCACCGGGCGCCGTTATACCGATCGTAACTACGGCGTGACCGACGTCAAGGTATACTCCAACGCTGCCCGCACGCAGTTGTGGTTGAACGGAAAGTCGCTCGGCACCGTGGCCGGGTGCGAGAACCGTGTCTGCGTGTGGACGGGCGTGCGTCTGGCGCCCGGCGAAAATCGGCTTGAAGCCCGCGCGATGTTCGCCGGCAAGACGGTCTCGGACGCGATCCGCTGGACCCTCGGCCCAGATCAGGTCGATGCCTACCGCATCGATTCCGGTGCCATCGTTGCCGCGCCTTCGACCCATGCGCGCTTCGGCTCGGACGCCTTTTTCGACGGCGGCAAACCGGGCACGATGGACACCGTGCAGCGCTATCGCCCACCCATCCTGGCCAAGATCGCGAACTCGCCCGACCGCGACCTCGTCGCGTCCTATCGCTCCGGCGACTTCCGCTATCGCCTGCCCTTGCCGCGCGGCAGCTATCGCGTCACCCTGACCTTTGCAGAGCCGTCGCAGCCCGTAGGCCAACGCCTGTTCGACGTGACTGCCAATGGCAAGGCCATGCTGCAGGCGGTGGACGTGGCCGCGCTGGCCGGTGCACCGCTGACCGCCATCACGCGCACGTTCACGGTCGCGGTCGGTGATGCCGGCCTCGACCTGGGCTTCGTATCGCGCAAGGGCGAGGCGATCGTTTCCGCAGTCGAGGTCGAACGGGACCGGCAGGGCAGCCGTTGATGCGGCGGCTGTTCGCCAACCGCTGGTGGGTGATCGCGCTGGTGTCTCTGGGCACGGTGCTCAACTATCTGGCCCGCTCCACGCTTTCGACCGTCGCGCCGACGCTCAAAACCGAATTCGCCATCACGACCGAGCAATACAGCTACATCGTCATGGCATTCCAGGCCTGCTATACGATCGCGCAGCCGATCGCCGGTTTCGTTCTCGATACGCTGGGCAGTCGCATCGGCCTTGCGGTGTTCGCCGGGGGATGGGCCCTGGCCAACATGTCGCATTCCCTGGCCGGCGGCTGGCAGGGGCTGGCCGTGGCCCGCGCGGCGCTCGGCCTTACGGAAGCATCGGCGATTCCGGGCGGCATGAAGGTCGTATCGGAATGGTTTCCGCCCAAGGAACGCGCGGTTGCGACCGGATGGTTCAACATGGGCGCCTCGGTCGGTAACATGATCGCGCCGCCGCTTGTCGCCGCCTGCGTCATCATCTGGGGCTGGCGCTCGTCGTTTCTGGTAACCGGTGGCCTCAGCTTGCTCTGGGCGGCCCTCTGGTTCGGGGTCTATCGGCCGCCCGCATCCGGCGGCGTCGCGCGGGGTGCCCCGCAGGACCGCTGGCGCGATATTCTCGGTCGCCGCGCATTCTGGGGCATAGCTTTGCCCCGGTTCCTGGCCGAACCGGCCTGGCAGACCTTCAACTTCTTCATACCGCTCTATCTCGCCTCGGTGTGGAAGCTGGATCTGCAGCATATCGCCATGTGGGCGTGGCTGCCGTTCGTAGCCGCTGATTTCGGATCGATCGCGGGTGGTTACTTCGCCTCCTGGCTGGTGGGTACGCGCGGCGTCTCGGTCACCACATCCCGCAAGATCGTGATGACGACGGGAGCTGCATTGATGATCGGGCCAGGCGCCCTCGGCTTTGCGTCATCGGCGCAAGTCGCGATCCTGCTGTTCTGCATGGGTGGGTTCGCTCACCAGATGCTGTCGGGGGCACTGCTCACGCTGGCCGCGGACTTGTTTCCGCAACGGTCGGTCGGCCGGGCCTCGGGACTGGCGGGGACCGCCGCGTGGACCGGTGGTCTGCTGTTCACCCTGGTGATCGGCAAGAGCGCGGACTACTTCGGGTACTCGCCACTTTTCGGTGCCCTGGCCGTGCTCGATGCCTTGGCGGCACTCGCGATGTGGCGGCTTCTGCGCGGTGTGAACCGGACGTCCGAGCAGGATTGAGCCCGCGCTTCGGCCACCCGCCTCCAAACATTGGATAGGTGTTTGCTTTGGAATGAAGGCGGGCGGCGGCGCTTCTGGCGACGACGCACGCGTGCAGGCCAACCTGACCCCGGAGCCACACTCTCGGAAGCGGCCTGAATCGCTGGGGAAAGCTGTTCAGATGCCTGGATCATCAATTTTGGGAATGGAAAACCATAGCAAATAATCATTATTTGGATTGGTAAGTTTCACTTACAAACAGGTCAAACCAATCTGGTCCAAAAGGATCACGGAATCAGGAGAGGGTTCGAAGATGTATCGGCTAAACCAATTGCACCGGGTCGATGTCGCGATGACGACGACACGGGCTGCTGCCAAGCTGTCCCTGCTGGCAGGCGTTGCGGCGATCTTGGCGCCCGTGCAGTCTTTGGCCCAGGAAGCCGAGCCGGCGGTCCAGCCTGAATCCAGCGCCGCAGCGGGAACGGCGGAAATCCTCGTGACCGCGTCGCGCATCGCCCGCGACGGCTACACGGCGCCCACGCCGACGACTGTCGTGAGCCAGCAGTTCGTGGAACAGCGTGCCATCGTCAATATCGGCGATGCGCTCAATGCCGTGCCGGCCTTCCGCGCCGCGGTCTCGCCCAACGCGGGCGGGCTTGGCAACACCGGCGCCTTCCTGGCCGACCTTCGCGGCCTTGGTTCGGTCCGCACGCTGGTCCTGCTCGATCGCGGTCGTCTTCCGCAAACCATCATCCCGGGTGTGACGACGTCGGCGGGTTCGACCGACCTCAACGTCATCCCCACCGTTCTCATCCGCAATTCGGACGTCGTCACCGGCGGCGCCTCGGCAGCCTACGGCTCGGATGCAGTCGCCGGCGTCATCAACTTCCAGATCGACGACCGCCTGACCGGGCTCAAGGGCTCGTTCCAGTACAGCCAGACGCGCTACAAGGACGCCAAGGACAAGTACGCGACCCTGGCCTATGGCACGGCCTTTGCCGGGGGCCGTGGTCACTTCGTCATCGGCGGTGAATACAACGATGACGGCGGCACCGCAGCGTACAACAACGTGCGCGGCTGGGGCCGCGCGGCATGGAACCAGGCCCAGATCACCAACCGCCCGGCCGGCGTCGCCAACACGGTGATCGGCCCCAACGGCAACTATTTCGGCGCAGCCTCGAGCGGCGGCGTGATCCAGACTGCCGGCGCTCTGCAGGGCCTGGCATTCGTGCCCACGGCGAATGGCGGTGTCACCACCACGACGTTCAACCGTGGTCTGTCCAACCTGACCGCCAGCCTCGACTTCTTCTCGCCGACGGCCCTGGCGGCCAATGTCGCGGCCGGGATCAACAACCTCAACACTCAGCAGCTTCGCCCGGCGCAGACGCGCTACAACGTGATGAGCCGCCTGTCGTTCGACCTCGACGACAACGTGACGGCCTTCATCGAGCCGCTGTACTCGAACGTGAAGACGACGGGCATCATCATCATCCGGCGCGACGGTGCCGGTGCCGGCCCTGCGCTCAACATCGCCAAGGACAATGCCTATCTGGCGCAGGCACTGACGCCGGCGCAACTCGCCCTCGTGCCCGCAAACGGCCTTTCGATCGGGTACTCGGGCCAGGACTTCGGTCCCAGCATGCGCACGATCCAGAACGAGCTGATCCGCGTGCAGGCCGGCCTGAAGGGCAAGTTCGGCTCCTCGTGGAAGTGGGATGCCTCGTACCTGTTCGGCACCAACACGTCGCACGTCGCCATCAGCAATACCTTCAACTCGGCCAATTTCCGCAGCGCCCTCGATGCAGTCTCGGTCGGTGGTCAGATCGTCTGTCGCAGCGCTACGGCGCGCGCGGCGGGCTGCGTTCCGCTCAACATCCTCGGAAAGCTGCAGCTTCCGGCTGCCGCCGCCAGCTATGTCCTGGGCACCTCCACCGGATCGGGCCTGACGACGTTGAGCGATCTTTCGGCCAACATCCAGGGTGAGCCGTTCTCGACCTGGGCGGGCCCCGTCTCGATCGGTGTCGGCGCTGAATATCGCCGGGAATCGGTGCGCCTTGCCACCGATGCCCTGTCGCAGACCTCGGGCTGGCTTTCGGGCAACGGCGTTTCGCTGCCGACCCGCAGCCAGACGGTCAAGGAGGCCTATTTCGAGACGGTCGTGCCGCTGCTGCGCGATTTCGCGATTGCCCGCAAGCTCGACTTCAACGGGGCCGTGCGCGTCACCGACTACAGCACGTCCGGCAGCGTGACCACCTGGAAGGCCGGTCTGACCTGGGAGCCGATCGACGGCCTGCTGGTCCGCGCGGCGCGCTCGCGTGACATTCGCGCGCCCAACCTGATCGAGCTCTACACGCCGCAATCCCAGTCGTTGCCGCTGCCGACCGATCCGCGTCCGGGCGTCGCGCGGCCTTCCAACAACGCGGGCTTCATCGTCGGCGGCAACCCCGGTCTGCGCCCGGAGGTGTCGACCACCCAGACCGTCGGCGTCTCCTACCAGCCCTCGTTCTTCAACCGCCTGCGCCTGTCGGTCGACTACTACAATATCCGCATCCGCGGGGCGATCACCTCGACCGGCACGCAGGGCGTGGTCAACAACTGCTTCATCGGCGGTGCCTATACCGGCAATTCCTGGTGTTCGCTCATCACCTTCGCCAACAATGACCCCGTCGCGGGCCAGATGACCGGCGTCCAGGGCATCACCGCGAATGTGGCGCAGTTCCGCACCCGCGGGCTCGACTTCCAGGCGACGCTGCGCCAGCCGATCGAACAGTTCGGGACCACCGGCGCCATCACCGCCAATGTGATGGCAACCCGCGTCCTCTCGTTCTGGTCGTCGACCGATATCTCGACGCTGTTCCCCGGCGGCATCGATCGCGCCGGCCAGACCGGTGCGGCCTTCGGTGGCCCGGCGGGCCTGCCCAAGTGGCTCGTCAACACCACCATCGACTATGAGATCGGGCGTTTCGGTCTGAACACCAACGTCCGCTTCGTGTCGGCCTCGCACCAGAACAACGGTCTCTTCGGGCCGGACCAGGCTGGCTACAACCCCGCGCTGGCGACCAGCATCACCGATAACAACATTTCGGCGGTGGCCTATGTCGATCTCGGGGTGCGCTACAGCTTCGGGGCCGACAAGCAGTACATGCTTTACTTCAACGTCAGCAACCTGCTCGATCGTGATCCGCCGCTGCCGGCCAACGGCAGCGCCTATTACGACCTGATGGGCCGGACCTACAAGGGCGGTGTCCGCTTCCGCTTCTGACCGGTAAAGGCGCCGGCCGGGCCGTCCGGCCGGCGCACCTTGGCCGATGTGACGCAGCCGGCATGATATCGCAGGCAGCACCACCACAGCGGCGTGTATCTTGACAGGAATCCCCCCGATGAAGCCCCCCCTCAGCACGCTCGCAGCCCTGGCTTTGTGTCTTGTTCCTGCCGTGCAAGGGGAGGCGCGCACGCCCGCCGCGCCGACCGTGACGACCGAATCCGGCCAGGTCGAAGGCGTCGCCCAGGCGTCGGGCGGGCAGGTCTTCATGGGAATACCCTATGCAGCCCCGCCGGTACGAGACCTTCGCTGGAAAGCGCCCCGACCGGCGGCGGCGTGGACGGGCGTGTTCCATGCCGATCGGTTTGGGCCGCAATGCATCCAGCCGCTGCGCAACGCGCAGGCCAACCAGTATGGTGGGGCAGAGGTCACCAGCGAAGATTGCCTCTATCTCAACGTCTGGACCCGGCCGGGCCTACGCAAGGCGCCGGTCATCGTCTACATCCACGGCGGCGCCTTCTTCATCGGCTCGTCGGCCATGCCGATCTATGGCGGCGAGGCCGTGGCCTCGCAGGGGGCGGTGTTCGTCAACTTCAATTATCGTCTGGGTGCCCTCGGGTTTCTTGCTCACCCCGAATTGTCCGCGGAATCGCCGCAGAAGGTCTCGGGCGACTACGCGTTCCTCGACCAGATCGCCGCGCTGCAATGGGTTCGCCGTAACATCGCCAAGTTCGGGGGCGATCCCGACAACGTGACGATCGCCGGTCAATCGGCAGGCTCGATGTCGGTCCAGGTGCTGCAGGCCAGCCCGCTCGCCAATGGGCTGTTCAAGCACGCGTTCGCCATGAGTGGTGCTGCCGCCGGCGGGCCGAGCCCGACGCCGCCCTTGGCCCAGGCCGAGCAGGAAGGAGTCAAGCTCCAGACCGTGCTGCATGCCCGGAGCCTTGCCGAATTGCGCGCCATGCCGGCCGACCGGATTGTCGTTCCGCGCACCGCCGATGGTCCGAAGATCGGCCCGGTCCAGGATGGATACGTCTTGCCGGAAAGCATCGAGAAAACGTTTCAGCGCGGCCGGCAGAACGATGTGCCGCTGGTCGTCGGCTTCACGCACGACGAATCCTTCGGGGGCCTGGGACCGGTAAAGGATTTGCCTGATTACCTCGCCAAAGCCCGCGCCCGTTTCGGCGATCGTGCGCCGGAATTCCTGGCGCTCTATCCCGCCAGCGACGACGCTGCCGCTCGCGACGCAGCGCGCGCGGCGGACCGCGACGCGACGATGGCAGCCGGCATGGGCCACTGGGCCGACCTCGCCGTGGCGAACGGCAAGTCCAAGGTCTACTCCTACGAGTTCGCGCGCCCGCACAGCTATGCACCCGGCGCAAAATTCTCCGACCTCGATCCCGCGACGGCCGGGGCCTATCACACCTCGGAGGTACCGTTCTGGCTGGGTACTCTGGACTCGTTCAACATCTATCGCACCACGCGTGCCTGGACCCCCGCTGATCATGCTTTCAGCACGGAAATGACACGGTCGCTTGTCGCCTTCGCGCGTACCGGCAATCCCGATACGACTGCGATGAGCTGGCGGCCCTACACGTCCAATGCTCCGGTCTTGCTGGGCCTCAACCAAGTTGCCCGGATCATGCCATGGCCAGAGCGTCGCAAGCTGGAGTTCTTCCGCTCGCTCGGCCAGGCGCAGGCCGTGGGCGCGGTGCGGGACTGACGCATCCGCCCTTGCGCCGATGAAGATTGTTGCAGCAGCGGGACGACTCTGCCGCGATAGATCGCGGGGCAACCAGCCCTATTGCCACGTCACGGGTACGATTGCGCCCGCGTTGCGTTGCAAGCTGCGTTTGCCGCTACACGGCTGGACGCAGCGCCTGCCTTAGACCGCATGCGGCGGCCTGTGCGGCAACCTGCGCGTCGCAAGCCGTGCGCTGGTGGTCACCCGTGGTGGAGGCCCCCCAGGCGCAAGGCAGCAATGTCGGCGGTGCTGATTCACAGGTGATCCAGCCGTTAACGTTCCAGCATCGACGCTCGGTTTGCCGGCGATCTCGCTCCCGCTCCTCTCAGTTGCAGATATGCCGCTCGGTATCCAAATCATCGGAAACGCGGACGCCGATGTAGCATTTTTTGGCTTCGCCCGTTTCTTGGCTGGAATCTGAAGGGAAATGCCTATCCTGAACCGCACCGGTTGGCCGGAGGGTTCAGCTCCGGATCGTTGAATGAACGAAAGCCTGCTTTCAGCGGTCGCGAAAGGAGGCGTGAACGGCAGCTTCGCGAGCGATCGTGCCGAATGCCCTGGGCAATGGCCACATCGGCAGCTCACGCCCAGTTGCAGTCGTGGCCGATCACTCATATCCGCGTCGGCGGTCCTGAGGCAAATCGGGCCAAGCCAAGGCGAGTTACCGCCGATGTCCTTCGTGCCGAACGCTCCTCAATCATCCATCAGCGCCCGGCGCTTTGTGAAGAAATCGGTTCGTCGGTAGGCGCGCTCGACCGCATAGGGCACTTCATGGGCCAACGCCGCCTCGGCGATCTCTTCGGGATAATCGGTTTCATCGCCGCGCCGGCCGGCAAACGTGCTGCGAAAGCCGAGGACGCGGCAATCCAGCTTCATGTCGCGCAAGACTTTGGTCAGGGTCATGACGGAGAGCGGTGTGCGCGCGTCGGAGGGAAAGATCAGGTCGACGTCGCGGTGCTTGTAGACCGCCGCTTCCTTCAGGACAGCCAGTGCGGCAGCCGACAGCGGTACACGGTACGCCTTTTTCATCTTCATGCGGGTGGCCGGGATGTTCCATTCCGCCGCTTGCTCGTCGATTTCGCTCCAGCGGGCGCCGCCCGTCTCGCCCGAGCGAGCGGTGGTCAGGATCGTGAACTACAGAGCCAGGAAGCCCTTGGTCTCCTTTGCCGCGAGCTTGCGCCAGAAGGCGGGCGCCTCGGTATGGGGCATCGCTGCATGGTGCTGACTGTCTGGCAGCTTCGGAAGCCGGTCCGACACGGCCTCGGCGAGAGAGTTTTCCAGCAGGTGCCCATCCGGGCGCAAGAAGCGCAGAATCCGGATGATGGCCTGGCGAACGCGGAGCGCGGTTTCAGGCTTGCTCGTCCAGTTCGGGCGGAGGAGGTCGGCGCGTACCGTCGCGTCGATCGTCTGGACCTCGAGATGGCCAATCCTGGGATAGGCATAGGTTGCCAGGCGTGTTTGCATGGTGGCGATGGTTGCTGCCCCTAGCTTTGCGCCGGCGAGGCCTTCCATCGCCACCTTGGCCGCGTCACGAAACAAGGTGCGCTCGGGCTTCTGGATCTGGAAGGCCAGTGGTTCGCGGCCCTCACGGATGTCCTTGCGATACTGCTCCGCGAGTTCCCCGGGCCTTGGCGAGCGAGGTGCCGGGATGGCCGCCCAGCCTGAAATCGCGGCGCTGGACGTTGAAGGTGAGGCGAAGCATGCAGGATTTGTGGCTCGAGGCCTGAACCCCCAACATCAGGCCTTTGCCACACAAATAGTCCGGCTTTGGGGGAACGTCGATGGACGATGCAGGAACGCGGAAAGTGCCCTGAACGTTGAACGCAAGGCTTATTCGGCCGCATATGGATATCAATGGATGGGTCTGGAAGGTCCAATGGTGCCCGGGGACGGAATCGAACCGCCGACACCGTGATTTTCAGTCACGTGCTCTACCAACTGAGCTACCCGGGCATCCCGCAGTGGCGGCCGATCCGGGCGCCTCGCGTTTGGTGAAGCGCCCTATGACGGGGCGGTGGCGGGTTGTCCAGCCCCTGTCTGCATCAATTTTTCCACAGGAGGGCAATTTTGTGACCTGTGGAAACGCGCTTAATCGGGGGCTTCGTCCTCGGCGTCGACGGCGGGGCCGGGAAGGACGTAGCCGTCCTCGAGCCAGCGCATCAGGTCGCGGTCCTTGCAGCGGGTGGAGCAGAAGGGCTTGTGAGCGTCGCTGCGCGGCTTGCCGCATATGGGGCATCGTTTGGCGGAGGTGGTCATCGGCAGGGTCTTCCGAAGTGGGCTGGAAATAGGCGGGTCATGGCTTTGGTGGCCGAGCTCACGCGTTCAGGCGCTCAGGGCTTGGGCGAAACCCGCGGTGGGGGCAAGGGCGGGGTCGGTCGCCCAGCGCAGCACGCGGCCGGTGCGGCGGACCAGTTCCGCCTCCCAGTCCGGCAGGACCGCCGCGCGCAGGGCAGGGTGGCAGGAGAGCAGCAGGGTGCCCGGGCCGTTCACGCGCTCGGCGCGGCGCAGCAATTGGCGGGCCGCCGCGCTCATGGGATGCCGCGCGAACAGTGCCGGCAGCGAGGGCCGTTCGAGCCGGCTGACGAGTTGCACGAAGCCATAGCCGTTCATCGCGGTCCGTTCGGCGCGCCAGCCGAGCAGCGCCTCCAGGCTCGCGAGCGCCTCGCCCAGCGCGGCGTCGACGGACTGGCGTTCGCGCTTGTCGGCCAAGGTGGGGAAGTCAATGCCGATCGAGCCGCCGATGTCGAGCCGCGCAAGGGCGCCGACGATGGCGGGCACGGCGGCGAGAGCCAGCGCGGCGAGCGGCGGGCTGCCGTCGACGTCGATCAGTGTCATAGCCGGTGTCGGGCTGACGCACAGGCCCCCGCGCGTGAAGGCGATCTCGCCGGTCATCGCTTCTTCGACAAGGTCGTCCCAGCCGGCCTCGTCGAGGTCCCTGTCGGTCTGGCGCAGCGTGCGCACGGGGAAGGGGCCGGTGGCCAATTGCTCGGCCAGCGACGGCGCGGGGCGCGGTTCGGCGCCGTCGGGGGCCGGGCGCGCCATGGGGAGCTTGGTGCGGCCCTTTTCGGCGATCGCGGCGCGGGTCACCTGGAACAGCGCGCGCTTGCCCTCGGTCAGCGCCGGGGTCAGGCCATCGACCAGGGCCACAGCGCCGTCGGAGAACTGCACGGTGCCGCGCCGGGTGCCGGCGAGGCGGCTGGCGACGCGGGCCTGCGCCACGAGGCCGGGCGCCAGCACCGCACCATGCCAGTCGATCCGGGCGGCTAGGATGGTGGCGCCATCCACGAGGGCGGCACGGGTTTCGCCGATGCCGTGCTCGATCAGCCAGGCCGCGGCCACGCCCCGGCCGCTCAGGCCAGAAGGCCGGCGGCCACGAGCAGGCGCCGGGTCTCGAACAGCGGCAGGCCGATGACGCCCGAGTGGCTGCCCGCCAGCCAGACGCAGAAACCCTCGGCGCTGCCCTGGATGGCATAGCCGCCGGCCTTGCCGTGCCATTCGCCGCCGGCGATGTAGGCGTCGATCTCGGCCGGGGAGAGGCGCTTGAAGCGCACGATGGTCTCGCTCAGCGCCTCGCGCATGACGCCGTCGGGCATGCGCAGCGCAACCGCCGAGAACACGCGGTGGCGGCGGCCCGAGAGCAGCGCCAGGCATTCGCGCGCGGTTGCCTCGTCCTCGGCCTTGGGCAGGATGCGGCGTCCGGCGCCGACGACGGTATCGCCCGCGAGGATCGCGGCGTCGGGCGCGAGCGCGGCGGCGGCCTCCGCCTTCTGCGCGGCGAGGCGCACGGCGTGAGCGCGCGGCAGCTCTGCCGGCAGCGGGCTCTCGTCGATGTCGGTGGCGAGCAGGCGATCGGGCACGAGACCCAGCCGCGCGATCAGGTCGCGACGGCGGGGGCTGGCCGAGGCGAGCACCAGGGGAATGCGCGATGTCGAGCCGGGCGCGTCAGCGCCCATCAGAACGATCCGGGGCCGCCGCGACCAGGCATGAAGCGGTACGTGATGCGCCCTTTGGTCAGGTCGTAGGGCGTCAGCTCGACCAGCACTTCGTCGCCCACCAGCACGCGGATGCGGTTCTTGCGCATCTTGCCGGCGGTGTGGCCCAGGATTTCGTGGTCGTTTTCCAGGCGGACGCGAAACATGGCGTTGGGCAGCAGTTCCACGACCGTGCCGCGCATTTCGAGGAGTTCTTCTTTCGCCATCGGCGGGTTCGGTAGCCTTTTTGCAGGATGGCCTGGACAAGGACCGGCACCGACACGGCGCTAGCTGCAAAGGCCATGGATAAACCGTCGCCGAAACGACGCGCGTGGCGCCCATAGCGTTCCGAACACGAAAAGAAAAGCCCCCCGGCTCGTGGCGGTTTGATCGGGGCGAACGACAAATTGATACGAATTGTGCGTTGTTTGCAAGGGGCCGCCGGGCCAGCACCGTACCAGGACAGTGCCCTGCTGCACCGCAGCGCCGGAACCGCGTCGCCATGCGCCGGTTTGGCGAGGGACCATTTGGAATCAACGCCGTGAAGCCCATGACCGTGACTTATCGCCACAGCCTGACCCTCGCTGCGTCCGCGCTGGCCCTGATCGGGGGCCCAGCGGCGTTCGCTGCGGCTGCCCCGGCCGCCCCGTCCGCGGCCGACCCCCAGGCAGCGACCCCCGTCGCGCCCGGCGGCGTCGTCACCGCCGATGGGCAGGCGACGGCGGCATCGCCGCAGATGATGACCGGCGATGGCCGGGCGGGCATCGACGTCAATGGCGATGGCATCGACGACGATACCGGCGAGATCCTGGTGGTGGCGACGCCCATCCGCGGCGTGGTCAAGGCCGACCAGCCGCCGATCGTGACGCTCGATGAAGAGGAAATCGCAGCCTACGGCGTCAACTCGATCTCGGACCTGCTCAGCGTCCTGGCGCCGCAGACCGGATCGGGGCGCGGGCGCGGGGGCAGCGGCGGGCCGGTGATCCTGCTCAACGGCATGCGCATATCCTCCTTCCGCGAGATGCGCGGGCTGCCGCCCGAGGCGATCCGCCGCGTCGAAGTGCTGCCCGAGGAAGTGGCGCTCAAGTACGGCTATCGACCCGACCAGCGCGTGGTCAACTTCATCCTCAAGGACAACTTCAAGAGCTACGGCTCTGAAACCGAAGTCGGCCTGCCCACCAACGGCAGCTTCGCCACGGTGAGCGAGGAGGCGACGGCAGTGCGCATCGCCAACAAGGCGCGCATCAACGTCACGGGGACGCTGTCGACCCAGAGTGCCATCACGGAGGCCGAGCGCGGCATCCAGCAGACGCCGACCGCCGCACCCACGGTGGCCGGCGATCCTTCCGCGGCCGACTATCGCACGCTGCAGGGCAAGGCGGACAGCGCCGCGCTCAACGCCACCTGGTCCAAGCCGATCGGCGTCGGCACCGGGCTGACGCTCAACCTGCTGGCGCAGCGCGATTTCAGCCGCAGCCTCAACGGGCTGAGCACAATCACGCTGACCGATCCGGCGGGCAATTCGGCGACGCGGACCACCGCCACGCCCGAGCCGCTGACCACGCGTGTCTATACGACGACGATTTCCGCGGGCGCCGGCCTCAATGCGGGCGTGGGCGCATGGCAGCTTTCGGTCACCGCCGACGGCAGCCATGTCGAGACCACCACGCGCATCGACAACCGCGCGGACCTCAGCGGACTGCAGACGCTGGTGACCGCAGGCTCACTGGGCGTGACCGATCCGCTGCCCGGCAGTGCGATCATCGCCGTATCGCCCGACGAGGCGCGCAGCCGCACCGACTCGCTGACCTCGCTCGCCACGCTGAGCGGCCAGCCCTTCCGCCTCCCGGCCGGGCCAAGTTCGCTAACGGTCAAGACCGGCTTCGCCTATTCGGGCATCAACAGCACCGACAGCCGGACCATGACCGGATCGACCCGGTTGCGGCGCAGCGATGCGCAGGCGGGCTTCAGCCTCGACATGCCGATCACCAGCCGGCGCGACAATTTCGGCGGAGCGATCGGCGACCTTTCGCTCAACCTCAATGCCGAGGCACATACGCTGTCGGACATCGGCGGTCTTTACGACTACGGCGCCGGGCTGACCTGGCGACCGACAGAGAAGCTGTCGCTGACCGGCACCTTCATCGGCACCGAAGTCGCGCCGACGCTGAGCCAGCTCGCCGCGCCCACCACGGTGACGCAGAACGTCGCGGTCTATGATTTCACCAAGGGCCAGACCGTGCTCGCCACGGTCATCAGCGGCGGCAACCCGACCCTGGCCAAGGAGCGTGACCGCGACATCAAGCTGGCGGCCAACTGGACGCTGCCGTTCCTGACCAACTCGACCTTCGTGCTCGAATACTTCCGCAACCTCAGCTTCAACGCGGCCACCAGCTTTCCGCTGCTGACCGCCGATGTCGAGGCGGCCTTCCCCGGGCGCGTCACGCGCGACCAGAACGGCAACATCATCTCGATCGACCAGAGCCCTGTGATGTTCGCGCGGCAGGAAAAGCAGAGCCTGCGCTATGGTATCAATCTCAGCGGCAGCTTCGGCACGCCCGACCCGACGATGCAGCGCGGCGGCCGTTTCCCCGGCATGGCCATGATGCGCGGCGCTGGCGGGCCCCCTCCCGGTGGCCCGGGCGGTCCGCCGCCTGGTGGACCCCCGTCTGGTGGTATGGGCGTGGCGGGCGCGGGCGGTCCTCCTCCCGGTGCGGGTGGCCCCCCGCCGGGCGGAATGGGCGGCGGCCGTGGCGGGTTCGACGGGCGCGGGCGCTGGAACCTCTCGCTCACGCACACGATCATCCTCGCCAGCCGCGTCCAGCTGACGCCGGGCGGGCAGATCTACGACCAGCTCGGCGGCGATGCCCTGACGACCGGCGGCGTGGCGCGCCACAGCATCCAGCTCGAGGGCGGCGGCTTCTATCGTGGCTTCGGCCTGCGCATCACCGGCACCTATACCGGCGGGGCGCGCGCGGATTCGGGGCAGACCAGCCTCGACTTCCACCCGATCGCCACGCTCGATGCGCGCGTCTTCGCCGATCTCGGCCGCAAGCCGGCGCTGGTGAAGGCCGTGCCGTTCCTCAAGAACTCACGCGTGTCGCTAGCCGTCAGCAACCTGTTCGACGGCACCCAGCGCGTGACCGACCAGAACGGGCAGATCCCGCTGCGCTACCAGGTGGGATACCTCAATCCCACGGGCCGCGTGTTCAAGCTGGAGTTCCGCAAGCAGTTCTGAGGTTTCAGCCTGACTGCCAATCAGCCAAGCTGGCCTGCGGCGTGGAGGCGCATCAGCGCGGTGAAATCGGAAAACGTCAGCCGGGCGTCCAGCGTATCGTAGACGCGGATCGTCCGGCCGGCGATGGGTTCGCCATAAGTGTAGTCCGGCCCAATCTGCCGCGCAGTCGTTTCGGTATAATGGCTGCTCTCGCTCGACAGCGCGGTGAGCAGCACGGTCGGGCTGTCGCCAAGCGGCCAGGCCCCGGCGACGTGGATGAATTCAGGCGGGGTGGTGAACCGGTCGTAGAGAAACGCCCCGAGCGGCGATAGGGTGGCAAGCTGGTCGGTCATCTCCGCGACCGAGGCCTGCATCTGGCGATAGGCACCCTGCGGCACCTGCCACAGCGGCACCGCCGACTGCTCGATCACGGCGCGGGCGGCGGGAAGGTCGGTCGCCAGGTTGTACTCCCAGCCTCCCGCCGGATAATTGCCACCGCCGATCCAGATGACGGTCATCCGTTTGGCGATCGCCGGCTCGAGCCGCAGCGCGGCCGCAAGATTGGTCAGCGGGCCACCGCAGGTGAACACCAGCGGCAGAGGATCCTCGCGCATCGCCTCGGCGACGATGGCGCGCGCGGCCGGCGAGGGCGCGGCCTCGGCTACGCCCGGATTCTCCGAGCCGATCACGACCGGTGGCGGGGTGGCGATGCCTGCGATCCCGATCAGCTTTTCAGCCAGTTGCTTTGCATCCGCCGCCGAGCGCCTCGTGATCGCGGGATCGCTGGACCTGGGCGCGAGCGCCGAGCACGTGACGAGCACCGTGCGCGTCTTGGGCGTCAGCAACTGGTGCGCCAGCGCGACGAGCCCGTCGGGATCGCCGGCAAAATCGTTGTCGATGATGACCCGCGCCGATGTCTTCTGCGGAATCCGCCGCAGCGGATGCCCTGCCATCCCGGCAGCCAGAGCCCGGCGACCTCCGGCCACGCCGACGCTCAAAAGCGCCCCACCTGCCAAGGTCCCCAGCGCCATTCGTCTTGTCGGCATTCGCTCGTCTCCCCTCGCATCGCGGCTCGCCACCGCCTTTATGGAGAGGGGCTTAGCGGGCGTGCCGCGCGCGGCATAATCGACAGCGGGCATGATCTTGCATTACCGAGGTTGATCGTTGACCCGGATCGGCCAATGACTGGCCGCGTCGATCCCGGCGCCCTCATCGGTTCGATTGTCTGGCCATCTCGATCACGGCCTTGAAGGCCGCCGAGGGATTTCGCCGTGTCGGATAATAGAGGCACAGTGGCGGGACGGGTGGCGTCCAATCGTCCAGAATGCGAACGAGACGGCCCGTGGCGATATCGTCGCGAACATCGGCTTCCATGAAGTAGCCGATGCCGACGTCGTCGAGCACGGCGATGCGCGCCAAGCTCGATTCATCGAGCGTGATCGGCCCAGCGACGTCGATCTGCACGGGTTCGCCATCCTTCTCGAAATGCCAGCGGTGGATCGCGCCATTGGGCAGGCGGATGCGCAGGCAGCGGTGGCGGAGCAGGTCCGCCGGGCTGCCGGGCGTGCCGTGGGCGTGAAGATAGGCTGCCGTCGCGACGACGGCAAAGCGGCGCGTCTGGCTGACGGGTACCGCGATCATGTCCGTTGGGACAAGGTTCGCCGCCCGCAGGCCGAGGTCGAACCCTTCCGCGACGATATCGACGATGCGGCCCTCGGTGACGAGGTCGATGTGCACCTGCGGATGCCGTTCGAGGAACCGCAGCAGCAGCGGTTGCAGAATTTCCCGCGCCCCCGATGCAAAGGCATTGATGCGCAGCGTTCCCGACGGCGTTTCCTGCTGCGATCGCGCCGTGCCCATCGCGTCGTGAATGCCGCGAACCGCAGGGCCGACCTGTTCGACAAAAATGCGCCCCGCATCGGTCAGCGAGACGGCGCGGGTCGTGCGGTTGAACAGGCGGATGCCGAGCTGGCCTTCCAACCGGGCCACGGCATTGCTGAGCGCCGTCGTCGACAAACCCAGGTCTATCGCTGCTGCGCGAAACGAGCCCAGCCGCGCGATCGCGAGAACGGCGTCGAAATCGACCAGCCCATGCCGCGTCATTGTCCTGCCTTTCGCAACGTCACATGCCGATTTGACCCGATTATCACAATGATGGCGAAAGCCTAGATCTCCCGTATCAAGCCCGGGAGACCCGCAATGCCGCTCGAATTACCCCAACCCATCGCCGATTTCGTCGCCGCCAATGCGCGGCTGGACACGGATGCCATGCTTCGTCCTTTCGCCGATGGCGCGGTCTTCGCGGACAATGGCAAGCGCCACGAAGGGCGGGACCAGATCCGCAAGCTGCTGGCCGAGGAAGTGGTCGCGGCCGAGGCGGTCTTCACCCCCGACACCATGCGGGAGGAGGACGGCAAGATCGTGGTCGAAGGGCCGGCGCATGGAAACTTCCCTGGCAGCCCGATCCGCTTCACTTACCGTTTCCTGCTGCGCGACGAGGCGATCGAAGCCGTGGAGGTGACCCTGTGACCCGGCACCACCATCCCGACGAGTTCGCCGGAAAGCGGGTCTTCGTCAGTGGCGGAACCAGCGGCACGGGCCGCGCCACGGTCGAGCGGTTTCTGGCCGGAGGTGCCCGCGTCATCACGGCCGCGCGCCGGCCACAGCCCGCAGATGACCGCGTCGCGTTCGTGCAGACCGATCTGACCACCGTGGCAGGCAGCGAGGCCTTGGCCGAGGCGGTACTCGACCGGTTCGGCGGGATCGACATTCTTGCCCACGTCATCGGTGGCTCGTCTGCACCCGCTGGCGGCTTTGCCGCCTTGACCGACGAGCACTGGCTGGCCGAACTCAACCTCAATCTTCTGGCGTCCGTCCGCCTCGATCGTCTGCTGGTGCCGGCGATGATCGCCCAGGGCGCCGGGGCGGTGGTTCACGTGACCTCGATCCAGTCGGTCCTGCCCCTGCCGGAATCGACCACCGCCTATGCCGCGGCAAAGGCCGCGCTGCGCACCTACAGCAAGGCGCTGTCGAAGGAGCTGGGTCCCAAGGGCGTCCGGGTCAATGTCGTGTCACCCGGCTGGATCATGACGCAGTCGGCGATGCATTTCCTCGAGCGCCTGCAGGCAGAGAACGGCGGCACGATCGAGGACGCGAGGCAATCGGTGCTCGATGCGCTGGGCGGCATCCCGATCGGTCGCGGGGCCGAGCCGGAGGAAGTGGCCGACCTCATCGCCTATCTGGCGTCGGATCGCGCGGCGGCAATCCACGGAGCCGAATTCGTGATCGACGGTGGTACGGTCAGCACCGTTTGAAACCGCTGCGCCGCTCGTCGATTCGCGTGAGCGACGGTGCCAGCTGCCGACTGGAGAGACCATGACCCCGACCGACACAGACGCATCGTCCTGCCCGCGTTGCGCTTGGGCGCAGGGCGATCCGCTCATGCAGGCCTATCACGATACCGAATGGGGCGTGCCCCAGCATGATCCACGCATGCTGTGGGAAATGCTGATGCTCGAGGGATTTCAGGCCGGCCTCTCGTGGATCACCATCCTGCGCAAGCGTGAGGCCTTTCGCGCCGCCTTTACCCATTTCGACCCGGTCAGGGTCGCGGCCTTCGACGAGCGCGATGTCGAGCGGCTGATGGGCGATGCGGGGATCGTCCGGGCGCGGGCGAAGATCGAAGCCACGATCAACGGGGCGCGGATCTACTGCGCCATGCAGGACCAGGGGGAAGACTTCGCCCGGTTCTGCTGGGGCTTTACCGATGGCAAGCCGGTCCTTGGCGATGGCAGGACCTTGCCTGCCAGCACGCCCTTGTCCGAGACGATTTCGAAAGAGCTCAAGCGCCGCGGATTCAAGTTCGTCGGTCCGACCATCACGTATGCGTGGATGCAGGCGGTCGGGATCGTCGATGACCATTCCCTCGCCTGTTTCCGGCGCTAGCAGAACCGCCGCCCCAGCACGAATTCGCGCGCCGCGCGGCGCTGGGTGTCGCGTTCGTATTCGGCATAGCCGTCGGCGAAGTCGCGCAGGGCGACCACGTCGGCGAGGGTGAGCGGTTCGTCGAACTGGAATCCGCACTGGCCGCGTTCGGTCCAGACCACCGCGCCGAAACCCTCGACGCGGTTGATCTGCAGCACGCCCGTTTCGCCCAGCGCCGGTCGCTCGGCCATGGCCATGCGCGCGCCGGTGCGCGAGAGGTCTTCGACCACGCAGGCCACGATGCCGCCGCGCAGGATCAGCCGGGCCGGGATGCGCAGCCGCGCCCGGGCATCGGCGCGGCGGCCGCGCTGGCTTGACGGGGCGGGGAAGGAACCGGGCTGCATCGTGCCGGAATAACCCGGTCGCCGTGAACCGGCGCTTGCCAGGAACCCGCGCATCTCTGCGTATGCGGCGCGCTGCACGGGGCAGGTGGGGGTTGTCCACCACTCGCTGCGCAGGTGCCCCCTCGGCCCCCTCCCCAAAGCGGGTGCGAGTGCCTATCTGGCGGGGATGGCCCGCAAGCCCGCAGCATCCGCTCCCGACCGCGACACCGAACGCTTCCACGAAGACGCCGCCACGTCCACCGTGCGCGGTGCCGAGCAGCCCGACATCGACAAGGGCGTCGAAACCATCCGCGAGGTGGTCCGCACGCTCAAGCCCAAGCCCGGCGTCTATCGCATGCTCGATGCGCGCGGCGACGTGCTCTATGTCGGCAAGGCGCGCGCGCTCAAGAACCGGGTGGCCAACTATACCCAGGTCGATCGCCTGCCCAACCGCCTGCGCCGCATGGTCAGCCAGACGCGGTCGATGACGATCGTCACCACCAATTCCGAGGCCGAGGCGCTGCTGCTCGAAGCGCAGCTCATCAAGCGCTATCGCCCGGCCTACAACGTGCTGCTGCGCGACGACAAATCGTTCCCGTTCATTCTGTTGCGCGCCGATCACGCCTTTCCGCGGATCATGAAGCACCGCGGCGCGCGCAAGGCGAAGGGCAACTATTACGGCCCCTTTGCCAGCGCCGGTTCGGTCAACACCACGATCAACGCTCTGCAGAAGCTGTTCCTGCTGCGCAGCTGCAACGACGGCTTCATGGCGCGGCGCGACCGGCCCTGCCTGCTCTACCAGATCAAGCGGTGCTCGGCGCCTTGCGTCGATCGCATCTCGACCGACGACTATGGTGAGCTGGTGCGCCAGGCCAAGGACTTCCTCGGCGGCAAGTCGGGTGCGGTGCAGCGCGAGATCGAGACGCAGATGGCGCATGCCGCCGAGAGCCTCGACTTCGAGCGCGCGGCGATGCTGCGCGACCGCCTGCGCGCTGCCACCTTCATCCAGGGCAGCCAGGCGATCAACGCCGAAGGCGTGGGCAACGCCGACATCTTCGCCATGGCCACCAAGGGTGGGCAGGTGGGGATCCAGGCCTTCTTCATCCGCGGCGGACAGAACTGGGGCCATCGCGCCTTCTTCCCCAGCCACACCGAAGGGCTGGAGGAGGCCGAAGTCATGACCAGCTTCCTCGCGCAGTTCTACGAGGAAGTGCCGCCGCCGCGCCTGATCCTGATGGACCGCGTGCTGCCCGAGGCGGAGCTTCTGGCCGAGGCGCTGTGCGAGGCGGCGGGCGGCAAGGTCGAGATCTCGGTCCCGCAGCGCGGCGACCGGCGCCGGCTGATGGAACAGGCGCAGCGCAACGCGGTCGAGGCGCTCGACCGGCGGCTGGCCGAGACCGGCACCAAGGCCAAGATCCTGCGCGAACTGGCCGAATTCCTCGAACTGGCCGACGTGCCGCAGCGCATCGAGGTCTACGACAACAGCCATATCCAGGGCACCAACGCGCTGGGCGGCATGGTCGTGGCCGGGCCCGAAGGCTTCATGAAGGGCCAGTACCGCAAGTTCAACATCAAGCGCGCCGAGACCCAGCCGGGCGACGACTTCGCGATGATGCGCGAGGTCATGGCCCGCCGCTTCGGCCGCGCGCAGGAGGAAGACCCCGATCGCCAGAGCGGCACCTGGCCCGACCTCGTGCTGATCGACGGCGGCAAGGGGCAGATGACCGCCGTGCGCGAGACGCTGCAGGAACTGGGCATCGAGGACGTGCCGCTGGTGGCGGTGTCGAAGGGCCCGGACCGCAACGCCGGACGCGAGCATTTCCACTTCCCCGATGGGCGCGAGAAACTGCTGCCACTCAATTCGCCGGTGCTGTTCTACCTGCAGCAGTTGCGCGACGAGGCACACCGGTTCGCGATCGGCGCGCATCGTGCCAAGCGCAGCCGCGCGATCAGCGCTAGCCCGCTCGACGAGATTCCAGGCATCGGCCCGGCGCGCAAACGCGCGCTTCTGCTCCATTTCGGAACGGCCGGGAAGGTGCGCGCCGCCTCGCTCGAGGACCTGATGCGTGCGCCGGGTGTCAGCGCGACCGTCGCGCAAACCATCTACGACTTTTACCACCCGGGCGGCTGAGGGGCACGAACCAGCCCATGTGTTAATCCGTTCTCGCGGTGATCGGCCGACGGGATCGGTGATTTTGGCGGTATCGTCGCCAGGCTCGCTAACCAGATTCGACAAAACTTCGCTGGAGACCTGTGGTCTATACGGGGGAAGGGGTCGGCCGTGGGAATGCCGGCCTGGGGAAGGGTCGCTATGTTGCAGGGGAAATCACGCGCACGCCGCGTCGCGCTCTCGCTTGCCTTAAGCTGTGGTGCATGGGCTTCGACCGCGCTTGCGCCGGCGGCTTTCGCGCAGGAGGCTTATGGCGCCGCATACGCCGGCGCAGCGCCTGCCGGAAACGGCGTCGGGTCCGCGATCGAGCTGGAATTCTGGCGCGCCGTGGCCGGCAGCAGCGATCCCGATATGTATGCCGCCTATCTGCAGCAATATCCCGCCGGCTCGTTTGCGCCGGTCGCGCGGGTCAAGCTGAACGCGCTGCGGCGCATGGCACCGGCGGCGGCTCCTGCCCTGCCGGCTCCACCCCTTGCGCCGGCTACGCCCTTAACGCCGGCTGCACCCGTCACGCCGGCGGCGCTGATCCCCGCGGTGCAGGAACCTGCCGCGCCCGCGCTTCCGGCGGCGCGACCGCTTCCGCCCCCGGCCATGGCCGCAGCCCCGGTGCCAGCCCAGCAGGTGGTCGCCGCCGGCACGCCTGCGGCCGGCCCCGATAGCGCCAGCGACACCGCGCTGTTGGCGCAACTGGCCGCCAGCCAGGAAACGCCTGTGGCGGCGCCCGCGCAAATGCTTCCGGCCTCCGCGGTCACGCCTGCCGCGACAATGCCGGCCGCCCAGGCCGTGCCTGTTGCTGCGACACCCGCGGTCGTGCCGGCGGTTCTCGTCGCCGATCGCGGCGCGACACTGGCCTCGGGCCGGCCTGCGCTCGCGCAGGTGACGCCACTAGCCGTGCCGCGCTCGTTCTGCACGGCTGCCGACCGCAACACCTGGCATGCCACGGTCTTCCGCCCCGCCGCCGACGCGGCCGAGGCCAACAACGCCCGCGCGGTTGCCTATCTGCGCGGTATCCAGGCGCGCTATGACGGGCTGGCGCTGGGCGATCCATCCATGCGCAATGCGCTGGCGGCAGAGGGCGCGGCCTACAAGCCGGTCGCCGATGCGACATTCGCGGCGCAGCAGGCCCTGGTGCAGCAGTTCGATGCGCTGATGGCCGTGCCGATCCAGCCCTGCATGGCGTCGCGCTGATGGCCTACCCTCCAGCAATCCGGCGCCCTGTGACCCGCTGCCACGCGGCTCTGCTCGCGCTCCTGGCCCTGGCAGCAAATGCGGTCAGCCCGGCAGGTGCGGCCACCTGCCTCGACGTGCCCACGCTCGAGGCCGCGCGCATCAACCAGTTCCAGACATTGGCGATGACCGTATCGCTGCGTTGCCGCGTGGTGAGCGGCCGCGTGGAAGAGCGTTTCTCGCAGCTGATGATCGTGCATCGCGGATACTTCGCCGCCGCCGACCGGGTCATGCACGGCTTTGTCGGCGCAGGGCACGGCTTTTCCGGGGCACACGCCTTCGACAGCTACGCGACGCTGCTCGCCAATCACTATGGCGGCGGCGCGACCACGCCAGCCGCCTGCACCGCGATGGAGCGTGCGCTGGATGCGGCCACGAATGACGCCAGCGGCCGAACGCTGCACCGCATCGCAATGGCCATGGTGGCAGAACCGGAGGCGCAACGGCTTGGGTGCCCGGCGGCCGGTGCGGTTTACGCCCGGCGCTAGAGAAAGCCTCAGCCGACCTTGCGGACGAGGCCTTCCTGCGCGGTCTCGGCAATCAGGCGCCCGTCGCGCGTGAAGATGCGCCCGCGGCTAAGGCCCCGCGCATTGCCCGCCCAGGGGCTGTCGCAGGCATAGAGCAGCCACTCGTCGGCACGGGCATCCTCGTGGAACCAGATCGCATGGTCTAGGCTCGCCCCGCGCGCGGTGCCGGCGGCCCAGCTCAGCGCGTGCGGCAGCAGCGCCGTGCCCAGCAGCGTCATGTCGCTGGCATAGGCGATGATCGCGCGGTGCAGCGCCATGTCGTCGGGCAGTGGGGCGACGCAGCGGAACCAGGTGTGTGCCACCGGCTCGGCCGCGGACTGGCGCAGCCAGTTGATCGGCTCCACCGGGCGCATCTCGATCGCGCGCGGCCGCTTGAGCAACTGGCGCTGCGCTTCCTCGATGCGTTCGAAATAGATCGTCAGCAGGTCGGTCTCGCTCGGCAGCGCTTCGGGCTTGGGCACGGCGGGCATCGGCAGCGTGTGGTGGATGCCGTCCTCGCGCTTGTGGAACGAGGCGGTCATCGAGAAGATCGTCTCACCGTCCTGCTCGGCCACGACGCGGCGGTTGGTGAAGCTGCGCGCGTCCATGTCGCGCATCACCGTGTAGCGGATTTCGCTGTCCTCGCTGCCGCCGCGCAGGAAATAGGCGTGAAGCGAGTGGACCGGGCGCTCGGCCGCGACGGTCGCCTGCGCGGCCGCCAGCGCCTGCGCCACGACCTGGCCGCCGAATACGCGCCCGACACCGCCGGGCTTGCGCGGGCCGAGGAAGCTGTCCTCGCCCGCGGGGGCAACGGTGAGCAGGCGGGCCAGGCCGGCCACGATGTCGGCAGGGTCTTGGGAGGCGGTGAGCAGAGTCGTCGACAGGGGGTTGAGCATGGCCGGCCCTTGGCTTGGCGCGGGTGCGGCGTCAACGCATCGGAAAGGACCGTCACAATTTTGAAATGATGAGGCCTGCGCCTTGCAGCGCCACGAAAAATCCCGCCCGACTGCTGCCAGCCCGGCGGGATTTCCCGTTCCTCCCCAACTCGGGGCACATCAGCGCGGGGTTGGTCCCCGCTGCTGACATCGATGGCGTCAGCCTGCGGCGTGGCTGGCGAGTGCGGCCAGCAGCAACAGGGCGACGATATTGGTGATCTTGATCATCGGGTTGACGGCCGGGCCGGCGGTGTCCTTGTAGGGATCGCCCACCGTGTCGCCGGTGACGGCGGCCTTGTGAGCCTCCGACCCCTTGCCGCCGAAGTGGCCGTCCTCGATGAACTTCTTGGCATTGTCCCAGGCCCCGCCGCCAGAGGTCATCGACAGCGCCACGAACAGGCCGCTGACGATCACGCCGAGCAGGAGCGCCCCCAGCGCGGCGAAGGCATCGGCCTGGCCCGCCACCCAGCGGATGACGAAATAGACCGCGACCGGCGCCAGCACCGGCAGCAGCGAAGGCACGATCATCTCCTTGATCGCGGCGCGGGTGACGAGATCGACGGTGCGGGCATAGTCGGGGCGGCTGGTGCCGGCCATGATCCCCGCATTGCTGGCGAACTGGTCGCGCACGTCGACCACCACGTCGCCCGCCGCGCGGCCCACCGCTGTCATGCCCATCGCCCCGAACAGGTAGGGCAGCAGCGCGCCGAGCAGCAGCCCGACGATGACGTAGGGGTTCTCGAGGCTGAAGTTGACGGTCAGCTGCGGGAAGAATTCGCGCAGGTCCGTGGTATAGGCCCCGAACAGCACCAGCGCGGCCAGCCCCGCCGAGCCGATGGCATAGCCCTTGGTCACAGCCTTGGTGGTGTTGCCCACGGCATCGAGCGCGTCGGTCTTCTCGCGCACCGCATCGTCGAGTCCGGCCATCTCGGCGATGCCGCCGGCATTGTCGGTGACCGGGCCATAGGCGTCGAGCGCCACGACCATGCCGGCCAGCGCCAGCATCGCGGTGGCGGCATAGGCGATGCCGATCAGCCCGGCGAGCTGGAAGGCGATGATGATGCCGGCGCAGATCACCAGCGTCGGCAGCGCGGTCGCCTCGAGGCTGATGGCCAGGCCCTGGATCACGTTGGTGCCGTGCCCGGTGACCGAGGCCTTGGCGATCGAGCGCACCGGGCGGAACTTGGTGCCGGTGTAGTATTCGGTGATCCAGATGATCAGCCCGGTGATCGCCAGGCCGACGAGCGCGCAATAGAACAGCGTGCGCCCGGTAAAGCCCTCGAGTCCGATCGGCGCCTCCATGTCGCCGAGCGCGGTTTGCGTGGCGAACCAGATCGCCGGGATCGAGAGGATCGCGGTGACGAGGAAGCCCTTGTACATCGCGCCCATGATGTTGGTGCCGCCGCCCAGCCGCACGAAATAGGTGCCGATGATCGAGGTGACGATGCACACGCCGCCGATCAGCAGCGGCAGCGCCATCAGCGGCAGCAACAGCGCGCCGGTGCCCTTGATGAGCAGCCCGGTCAGCACCATCGTCGCGCCCACGGTGACGACGTAGGTCTCGAACAGGTCGGCGGCCATGCCGGCGCAATCGCCGACGTTGTCGCCCACGTTGTCGGCGATTACGGCGGGATTGCGCGGATCGTCCTCGGGAATGCCGGCCTCGACCTTGCCGACGAGGTCGGCGCCTACGTCGGCCGCCTTGGTGAAGATGCCGCCGCCCAGCCGCGCGAAGATCGAGACGAGCGAGGCGCCCAGCGCCAGCGTGGTCAGCGCGGTGATGACCGTGCGGTCCCCCGGCGCATAGCCGGCCGCCGCGACGAGATACCAGAAGAAGCCCGCGATCGCGAGCAGCGCGAGCCCTGCCACCAGAAGCCCGGTGATGGCGCCGGCGCGGAACGCCAGCGTCAGGCCCTGCTGCAACCCGCTTTGCGCGGCCGCAGCCGTGCGCACGTTGGCACGGACCGAGACGTTCATGCCGATGAACCCGGCAACGCCCGACAGCACCGCCCCGATCACGAAGGCGAGCGCGGCGAGCGCCCCCAGCGTTATGGCGACGATGATCGCGACGACGACGCCGACGATCGCGATGGTGGCATATTGACGCTTGAGGTAGGCTTGGGCGCCTTCCTGGATGGCGCCGGCGATGTCCTGCATTTTCTGGTTACCGGCAGGGCTTCCCAGCACTTGGCGGCTGGTGACGAACCCGTACAGAACGGCCAGTAACCCCAGCCCGATGGCGGTTACGACTAAGTTCACGATGGCATCCCCCTATTTCCCCGCGCCCCGGCTTTTATGATGCCAGGTACGCGACGCGCCCTTTTTTATGGGTGCAGGGAGGAAGCTAAATCATTTGCAGCCGCCCGCAAGCGATATTGTCGGGGCGGGGGGGTGCTGCGGACGAATTCAGTCCTGTCTTTGAAACGCCCCAAGCCAGGACCGGACAAAGCATATGACAACTCGGAACGTTGGACCCGGAGCTGCCCTAAAGGACCGTCCTTGTCTGCTTCGGCTGACTTAGCTATATGGTTAGCCACGGAGACCCGCATGGCCCAGTTCTCGGTCCACGATGCCAAGACCAACCTGTCCCGCCTGATCGCCGACGCGCTCGCGGGCGGTGAGGTGGTGATCGCGCGTGGGAATGTGCCGGTGGTGCGCCTGGTGCCGGTTGCCCCGCGTGGACGTCGGCAGTTCGGGGCGCTCAAAGGCAAGATTGCGATGGATGCGCGGTTCGACGAGCCGCTGCCCGACGATGAACTGGGTGGGTGGAGCCTCGCTTGAGGTTGCTACTCGACACCCATGCGCTGATCTGGTGGCTGGCGGGTGACGATGCGCTAAGCCGCCGTGCCCGTGAAGCCATCGCCGACGAGGGCAACGCGGTCGCCGTCAGCGCCGCCTCGGCCATGGAGGTTGCGACCAAATTCCGCATCGGCAAGCTGCCGGACGCAGCGCTGCTGGCCCAGGACTTCGAGGCCGTCATTGCCGAACAGGGATTCGACGAACTGCCGATCAGCGTCCACCATGCCCGGCTCGCGGGCGAAATGAAGATCGCTCACAAGGACCCGTTCGACCGGCTGCTGATTGCGCAGGCGCAGGCCGAAGATATGGTGCTGGTGTCAAACGAGGCGCTGTTCGATGGCTTTGCGGTAAAGCGCCTCTGGTAGCATCCGCGTCAATTTTCGGGAGGGCTGGCGCGGGCACCGATTCCAGGGGCGCTTTGCCAGCTATCCGATGGATGATGCGCACTTGATGGTCGCTGTGCGCTATTTCGAAAACAATCAGGTGGCCGACGGCCTGATTGCAAACGCGGCCGACTGGTCATGGTCGAGGGCACGCAGCCATGTCAACGGGCGCCGCGCAAGACACGATCCGCTCACCGATCTGGCCGCGATGCAAGGCATCGCCTCCAACGGGCGTGCCATGCTGCGCCACGGGTTGGAGGCTGGCGGCGTTGGCGAGAACGGCATCGCCGTTGCCGAAGCCATCGAGGCCCGCCTGCGCACCGGACGCCCTCTTGCCGCAGACGCTTGGATTGCGCACCAGAAGGCCGCCTTGGGCCGCCCCTTGACGCCAACGCAGCCTGGCCCCAAGCCGAGGAAGGGCGAAGGTGGCGGCATTTGAGTATACTGTCCCCAGATTTCGCCGGCAGTTGAGTATACTGTCACCGGAATGCCCGAGTATACTATCCCCGGAATTCCTGTCCCCGAAAATCCCTGAAATGTGGTAGCTGAACGAAGCGGAAGGCGAGAAATGGACGGATTACTGCTATTCGAAGGCGGACGTTCTGCTGCGGACGAGTATCTTCGTGGCATCGCAGGCAACTTCTACGTCTATTTGCTTTGCCGCCCTGATGGTCGGCCATTCTATATCGGAAAGGGCGTCAACAGGCGCGCGCTAGAGCATGAAGCCGAAGCACGGCGGAATCATCCGATCGGCGAGACGAACCCTTTCAAATGCAACGTGATCCGTAAAATCCTCAGGGAAGGTGGACAAGTTCTTTATCGCATTGACACGATCTATGAGCGTACCGACCAACAAGGGTGCTTAGAGCGAGAAGCAGTCTTGATTAAGAAATACGGGCGCTTGCATGAAGGTGGCCCCTTGACCAACCTTGCAGGCGGTCTAGGAAATTTGTCTGGGGCGGCCCCGCATAGCTTGGCTCGTCATGCCGATACCCTTTCGGGTGAACCCACGGATAATCCAGAGCGGGCTGTCCTCAATCGTTTCCTCCTAGGGATCGGCCCTGTTGAGAGCGTCCCGGTGAAGCCGATCAGACAAATCTCACGCATCCTTCAGACGACGCCGCATCCGCAGGCTCGATCTCCAACGCTCCGTTGCGCCTATGCCTTGATCGCAAGTGCTTCAGCGTCAGGCCAACAGCTATCGGCGGGCGTCCAGCTCCCTCGCGCCTTCTCCTATCAAGGCGTGGAGGCGATCATTGAAAATGGTGTCGCACGAGACATTACAAAGGCGGGGATGGCTGATCTCATCGCTAGCGAAGATCCCCGCCGCGAAGGCTTCCAGCTTTCGGCCGGGCAAATTGGAATAATCTCGAAACTCGTAGGCGAAGCATCGCTCGCCGAAAGAGGGCTGATTTGAGCGGGCGGTTGCTCAGCATGACGGGGAGGGGGCGGATGATCTTCGTTGAAGATCTGATGGCGAGCCTAGCGCAGCGTCGCACCGTTTTTTGCTCAGAGGCTGATTTTCAGCACGAGCTTGCCTATGAATTCGGCGTAGTCGTCCTACCCTCAACGTCAAATTGGAATGACCACTCACCGCCCCAGTTCGGGGAACAATTGACCTGATCGTCATAAATTCCGGGGGCAGCATCCGCAATTCCCATCATCGACCGCACCATTCAGCTTACGGCTGACCGGCCCTGGCTTGAACCTGCGATCCTAAATTGGTCCGCATCATTCGATTCAGTCGTCGGCGGCACAACGCACGCTCTGCGCGCAAAGCCTCTGCTGCCTCCACCACCTCGCGGCTATCGTCGAGAAAGCCCTAATGCTGATACCCCAGCGTCCCACCCGGCGCCGCGCCATCGAGCAGCAGCGGCGCAGGGCCGGCAGGCTCGGCGCGGCCGATGCAGGTCGCGGGGCAGGGCGGCACGGTTCCAGCCGGCAGCGTGAACAGCAGTTCGTAGTCGTCGCCCCAGCTCAGCGCGTCGCGCAGACGGGCGG
>NZ_DAIRTS010000007.1:72808-176101 GCF_036803765.1 Novosphingobium sp. | reverse complement strand
CGGCCGCCAATGGCGCGTTCCAGTCGGCCCCGCCCGCGCTGACCACCACTGATCCCCTGCAGCCGCGCTGGTGGCACCTCTACGACGACCCCGTGCTCGACACGCTCGAGGAACAGGCGCTGGCGGCCAATACCGACTTGCGCGTAGCCTTGGCCAACCTTGCCCGCGCCCGCGCTGTGACGGCCGCCGCCGAAGGCGCCAAGGAGCCGGACTTCGCCATTTCTGCCGGCGCTCAACATGCACGATTGTCGGGCGAACAATACCTGCAGCCCGAACAGTTGCCGGTGGCGGACATCGGTGATGTCGGTGCGCAGATGAGCTACCAGATCGACCTTTTCGGCAAGATCCGCCGGTCGGTCGAAGCCGCGCGTGCCGATGAAGCCAGCGTCGCCGCGACGCGCGATGCCGTGCAGGTCACCGTCGCCGCCGACGTGGCGCGGGCCTATGTCGGCGTCTGTGCCGCCCATGCCGCCGAGGACTTCGCCAACCGGGCGATCACGCTGCAGGGCAATCTCGTGTCGATCAACCGCCGGCTGGTCAGCGCGGGCCGCAGCGCCGCCCCCGATGTCACCGCCGCCGAGGCCCGACTGGCGCAGGCGCAGGCGCTGCTGCCAAGCTATCGTGCCGCGGCGCGCGCCTCGCTCTATCGCCTGGCCGCGCTGACCGGCAAGGTCCCGGCCGACTACCCGCGCGAGGCCGAAGCCTGCCGCGCCGTACCGCAGCTGAAAACTGCGCTTCCGGTGGGCGATGGCGCCGCCCTGCTCAAGCGGCGGCCCGACATCCGCGCCGCCGAACGGGAACTGGCGGGCGCCACGGCGCGGATCGGCGTGGCGACCGCCGACCTCTATCCCTCGATCGGGATCGGGCTGTCGGGTGGCTCGACCGGATTCCTCAAGGACCTCGGCCTGCCTGCCGCCAATCGCTGGTCGATCGGCGGTCTGCTGCACTGGACCATCCCCAACGCCGGGTCGCGCGCCCGCGTGCGCGGCGCCGATGCCGCCGCCGATGCCGCACTCGCGCGATTTGATGGCACTGTACTGGGCGCCCTGCGCGAAACCGAGACTGCGCTTGCTTCTTACGCCGAGGAGCATGATCGCCACCTCGCGCTCGAAGACGCGCTCAAGGCGGCGCGGACGATCGCGGACCAGAATCGCCGCCTGCGCGAGGCGGGCCGTGCTGCGGTCGTGGTCGACCTGGGTGGCCAGCAGGGCGTGATCGGTGCCGAAGCCGCGGTGCTCAATTCGCAGCACGAGATCGCCAACGACCAGATCACGCTGTTTCTGGCGCTGGGCGGCGGTTGGTAGGGGTTTGCCCCTCCACCACCCGCCATGCGGGCGGTGGAGGGGTATTACTTTAAGCCAGCAAAAGCGCCGGTGTCTCGATCAGCTTCTTCACCGCCTGCACGAAGCTCGCGGCATCCCAGCCGTCGACCACCCGATGGTCGCAGCTGATCGACAGGTTCATCAGCTTGCGCTTGGCGATGCGTTCGCCGCCCATGCCGTCGGACACGAACATCGGCCGCTCGACGATGCGGTTCGGCCCGATGATCGCCACTTCGGGGCGGTTGATGACCGGCGTCGTCGCCACGCCGCCCAGCGGGCCGAGCGAGGTGATCGTGAAGGTGGAGCCCGACAGCTCGTCGCTGCGTGCCGTGCCGTTTCGCGCGGCCTCGGCGAGGCGGGCGATTTCCTGCGCCAGTTGCCAGGGATTGCGATCCTGCGCATTGCGGATCACCGGCACCATCAGCCCGGCCGGCGTCTGCGTCGCCATGCCCAGATGCACGGCACCATGGCGCGTCACCACCCCGGCCTCGTCGTCGTAGCGCGCGTTGATCATCGGGAACTGCGGCAGCGTCCGGCACAGCGCCACGATCAGCAGCGGCAGCATCGTCAGGCGCGGACGGTCCAGGCCGGCGGCATTGAGCTGGGTACGCAATTCCTCGAGCGCAGTGACGTCGCATTCCTCGACATAGGAGAAATGCGGGATCGCACGCTTGGACGCGGCCATGTTCTCGGCGATGCGGCGGCGCAGGCCGACCACGCGAACTTGCTCGTCACCACGCGGCGCGGCTGCACCGGCATAGGCGCGATTGTAGGCGAGGAATTGGTCGAGATCGCCATGGCGCACGCGCCCGTCCTGCGAGGGGCGGACCTGCCCAAGGTCGATCCCCAGATCCTTGGCGCGCTGGCGCACCGCGGGGCTGGCAAGCACCTTGGCGGCGGGGGTGGTGCTTGGCCCTTCGACAGGCTCAGGGCGAACGGGGGTGGTTTCGGTGTTCCCATCCGTTCGGGCTGAGCTTGTCGAAGCCCCCCCGCCGGCATGCGCAGCGCCCGGCCCTTCGACAGGCTCAGGGCGAACGGGTGTAGCTTCGGTGTCCCCATCCGGTCGGGCTGAGCTTGTCGAAGCCCCCCCGCCGGCATGCGCGGCGCTCGGCCCTTCGACAGGCTCAGCGCGAACGGGGGTAGCTTCGGTCACTACATCGGTTTGGGCCGAGCTTGTCGAAACAGCTTCACCCTCGATCTCGATCTCCACGAGCACCGAGCCAATCGCGATCATGTCGCCGACCTCGCCCGCCACCGACACCACGCGGCCGGCGACCGGGCTTTCCATCTCGACGGTCGCCTTGTCGGTCATCATGTCGGCCAGCGGGCCATCCTCGGCCACCATGTCGCCGGGCTTCACGTGCCAGGTAACGATCTCGGCCTCGGCAATGCCTTCGCCGATGTCGGGCAGGCGGAAGGTAAATGTCGCCATGGGATCAGTCCTTCAGAAGTCGGTCGAGAGCCTGGCCGATGCGCACCGGGCCGGGGAAGTAAGCCCACTCGAGGCTGTGCGGATAGGGCGTGTCGAAGCCGGTGACGCGCTCGACCGGCGCCTCGAGGTGGTGGAAGCAATGCTCCTGCACCAGGGCGGAAAGCTCCGCGCCGAAGCCGCCGGTGCGGGTCGCCTCGTGGACGATGAGGCAGCGGCCGGTCTTCTCGACCGAGGCGCGGATCGTCGCGATGTCGAGCGGGACGAGCGAGCGCAGGTCGATTACCTCGGCATCGACGCCCTTCTCGCGGCACACCGCGTGCGCGACATGGACCATCGTGCCATAGGCCAGCACGGTCAGCGCCTCGCCCTCCTGGACGATGCGCGCCTTGCCCAGCGGCACGGTATAGTGGCCGGCGGGCACTTCGCTGTCGAGATGGCGGCTCCACGGCTCGACCGGGCGGTCGTAAGCGCCGGTGAACGGGCCGTTGTAGATGCGCTTGGGCTCGAAGAAGATGACCGGGTCATTGTCCTCGATCGCCGCGATCAGCAGGCCCTTGGCATCGTGCGGCGTCGCGGGGATCACCGTCTTGAGGCCGGCGACGTGCGTGAACAGCGCCTCCGGGCTCTGGCTGTGAGTCTGCCCACCAAAGATGCCGCCGCCGAACGGCGAGCGCACGGTCATCGGCGCGGTGAACTCACCCGCCGAACGATAGCGCAGGCGTGCGGCCTCGGAGACCAGCTGGTCGAGGCCGGGATAGATGTAATCCGCGAACTGGATTTCGGGCACCGGGCGCAGGCCGTAGGCGCCCATGCCCACCGCCACGCCGATGATCCCGCACTCGCTGATCGGCGTGTCGAACACCCGCGTCTTGCCGTACTTCTTCTGGAGGCCGGCTGTGGCGCGGAACACGCCGCCGAAGAAGCCGACGTCCTCGCCCATGACAACGACGTTCGGGTCGCGCTCCATCATGACGTCGAGCGCGTCGTTGATCGCCTCGATCATCGTCATGCGCCGGCTGGCGGGCGCCTCGCCACTTGCTGCTGCGCTCGGGCCGGTTTCGGCGCCGGGGGTCTCGCTCATGATCTGGTCCGCGCTCATGCTTCGTCCTCGCGCCATTCGGGCCATTTGATCCGGCGTTCCGCCATGGCCTGTTCGCTCTGTTCCTTGAGATGCCAGGGCAGCGTCTCGAACACGTCCTCGAACATCGTGCGGAACGGGTGGTGAAGGCCGTGGCCCAGCACACCGTTGGCCTCGGCCGCACGGGTCGCGGCCTTGACCTCCTCGGCCAGTTCGAGGTCCATCGCCGCGTGGCGCTCGTCGTCCCATTCGCCCAGCGCGATCAGGTGCTGCTTGAGCCGCGCGATCGGATCGCCGAGCGGCCACGAAACGCGCTCCTCGGCCGAGCGGTACTGCGCCGGATCGTCCGAGGTCGAATGCCCCTCGGAGCGATAAGTGAAGTGCTCGATCAGCGTCGGCCCGGCATTGCTGCGCGCGCGGTTGGCGGCCCAGCGGGTGGCGGCATAGACCGCCAGCGGATCGTTGCCATCGACGCGCAGGCCGGCGATGCCGTGGCCCACCGCGCGCGCGGCAAAGGTCTGGCGCTCGGCCCCGGCAAACCCCGAGAAGCTCGAGATCGCCCACTGGTTGTTGACCACGTTCAGCACGACCGGCGCGTTATAGACAGTCGCGAAGGTCATGGCCGAGTGGAAGTCGCCCTCGGCGGTGGAGCCCTCGCCCACCCAGGCCGCTGCGATGCGCGTGTCGCCCTTGATTGCCGAGGCCATGGCCCAGCCCACCGCCTGCGGCAACTGCGTGGCGAGGTTGCCCGAGATCGAGAAGAAGCCGAAGTCGCGTGCCGAATACATGATCGGCAGCTGGCGACCCTTCAGCTTGTCGCCCTTGTTCGAGTAGATCTGGTTGATCATCTCCACCAGCGGATAGCCGCGCGTCAACAGGATGCCCTGCTGGCGATAGCTCGGGAACACCATGTCGTCGGCCGCCAGCGCCATGGCCGGGGCAACCGAGGTCGCCTCCTCGCCAGTGCACTTCATGTAGAAGCTGGTCTTGCCCTGGCGCTGGCCACGGAACATGCGCTCGTCGAAGGCGCGGGTCAGCGCCATGTTGCGCAGCATCCGGCGCAGCGTATCGGCGTCGAGGCGCGGGTTCCACGGCCCTTGCGCCGCGCCGTCGAAATCGAGCACGCGGATCAGGTCGGTGCACAGCGGCCAGGTCTCGCGCGCCTCGCAGGCCTCGTCGGGCCGGGGCTGGGCGCCGGCGGCGGGGAGGCTGACCCCGGTCCAGTCGGGCGTCGCGCCGGGGCGTGCCTTGGGCTCTGGCACGTGCAGCGCCAGGGGCTGCTGGTTGGCTGTGGTGGCCATCGGTGGGCTTCCTCTCGTGTCGCCGCGTTCGCTGGCAGGATAACGCGGAACCGCTGGAAAGGGTTGCCAATCTCGAGCGTCGGAACGCGCAGGAAAACCGCTTTGCCCTATCCAAACCGCATCGCTTGGTGCAAACGCGCTTCATGGCCGACACTCCGCCCGAACTCGACTCCTGGGACATCCGCATCCTGCAATGCCTGACGCGCGACGGGCGCATGTCATGGCGCGACCTTGCCGAGGAAATCGGCCTGTCGCTGACCCCGACGATCCGCCGCGTCCGCCAGCTCGAGGCCGCCGGCCTCATCACCGGCTATTTCGCCCGGCTCGACGAGCGCGCGCTGGCAGGCAAGATGAGCGTGTTCATTTCCGTCACGCTCGAACGCCAGCAGCGCGAGGCGCTCGACAGCTTCGAGACGCAGGTGGCCGAACTGCCCGAGATCATGAGCGGGTTCCTGATGTCGGGCGGATCGGACTTCCTGCTGCGCTGCGTGGTGCGCGATCTCGATCATTACCGCGAGCTGCTGGAAAAGCTGACGCAGATCGCGGGCGTCGCCCATGTGCAAAGCAGCTTCGCGCTCAAGACCTTCATCAACCGCCCGGCCCCGCTCATCAGCGAGAGCCGCATCCGGCGCGCGCGATGAGCATAAAGGCGCAACGCCGCATCGGCCTCGTCCTGCTGGCGGGCGGACGCGGCACCCGTTTCGGCGGGGGCAAGCTGGCGGCCGAGCTGGCCGGGATGCCCGTCATCGCCCATGTCGCGGCGGCCACCGCCGGGCTGGTACTGGCGCAGCGCGTGATGGTGGCGGCGGCCGACGTACCCGACCTGCCCGGCTTCACGCGGCTGGCGCTCGACCCGCCGGGTGCGCCGCAATCGGCCTCGCTGACGCTGGGGATCGGCGCGCTGCAGGGCGTCGATGCCGCGCTGATCGCGCTGGCCGACATGCCGCTGGTGCCGCCCGACCACTTCGCCACACTCCTCGCCGCGTTCGACGGAGACCGGCTGGCCAGCCGCTGCGGCGACCAGACGATGCCACCGGCGCTGCTGGGCGCACACCACTTTCCCGCCCTTCAGGCCTTGCAAGGCGATCGCGGCGCCGGTGCCCTGTTGCGCGATGCGCCCTTCGTGCCGCTCGCCCCCGAACATGCGCTCGATGTCGATCGCCCGGAAGATCTGGCGCGGGCTGAGGCATGGCTGTGGCAATCGACCACCAAGCCTCTATAGGGCGACCCCATCCACACCCACGTCCACACCCTCACCGAGACCGCGCAGACCATGGCCCGCAAGTATTCCAAGCACGAACGCCAGTCCGACTGGATGCGCGAAGAGCCCGAGGACGAGGCAGCCCCGCCGCCGGTGCCGTGCTGGCTCTGCGGCCGACCGACGGGCAGCAGCGTGGTCTGGCACCATCCCGTGCCCAAGAGCCGCGGCGGACGCGATGTCGTGCCGATGCACCCGATCTGCCAGCAGATGCTCATCACGCAATTCACCAACGCCGAGTTGCAGCGTGCCGGCATGGACGCCGACGTGCTGCTGGCCGACCCTGCGGTGCGCAAGTTCGTCGACTGGGTGGCCAACAAGGACCCGGACTTCACCGCGCCCTTGGGGAAGAAGAAGCGTTAGACCGTCAAGCGTCAAGCGACACTTGACAAATCGCCGCTTTCACGCGACACTGTTCGGGTGGAAATAGACAGCATCGCACACAAGGGCTTGCGCCGGTATTTCCTCACTGGCGATGCGCGCGGGCTGGTTGGTGATGTCCAGCGGCTTCGCAAGATGCTGGTGTTCATCGACGCGGCGAAGACATTCGATGAACTGGCAGCGCCGCCAAACTTCGGCCTGCATCCGCTGACCGGCGATCGAAAAGGCACTTGGGCCATGACCGTTACGCGAAATTGGCGCCTGACATTCGTGGTCACGGCCAGCGGCGCATTGGCCGACCTGAACCTGGAGGATTACCATGGCGCTTGAGATGCATCGGTCGCTCGCCATCCATGTCGGCGACTGGCTGAAGACCGAAATCGTCGAACCTTCGGGCGCGAACGTGACCACGCTGGCCAGGCATATCGGTGTGTCGCGCCAGGCATTGAGCACCTTGCTCAATGCGCGCGCCAGTCTATCGGCAGACATGGCAATCCGGTTCGAAAAGGCTTTTGGCGTCAAGGCCGATACGCTGCTGCGCATGCAGACCGCTTACGATCTCGCGCAAGCCCGCGCACAGGAAGCCGACATCAAGGTTTCGCGATTCGCGGATGCCGCCTGACCGCGCTTACCCCAGCGGGTGCAGCGCCTCGTAGCGGGCCATGATTTCGGCGAGGGCCGACAGCGCCAGCACGCCCGGCTCGCGCGTGCGCGGGATCAGGCCGATGGGGCTGACGATGCGCACCAGCTGGCTTTCGTTGACGCCGCTGCGCGCCAGATCGTCGAGCCGGGCCATGCGCGCGCGCATCCCGCCCTGCGCGCCGATGTAAAACGCCGGTGTGTCGAGCGCCCATTGCAGCAGCGTGCGCTCCCACTCGTGATCGTGGAACAGAAGCAGCACCGCTGTCCATGGGTCGGCCGCCAGACCGGTCGGCGCGCGGCCGAGTGCAAGCCCGCTAGCCTCGTCCTTGGAACGGACCTGCGTGGCGATGCCCATGGTACGCGCGAGGTCCGCAACCGCCGTCAGCTCGATGCCCTCGCCAAACAGCACCAGCGACAGCGGCGGAATATAGTGCCGCTCGCGCAGCAGATGCGGCGGCGCCTCGGCCGGGACCGGCAGGGCGAGCGAGGCCGGCTGGCGGGCGTCGAGTGCGGCGACCGCTTCGGCAATGGCGACACGGTCGGGCGCGGAATCGAGCAGGATGTCGAGCCCGCCGCCGCAGGGCAGGCGAAAATCGATGATCGGCGAGCCCCGGCCATAGCGCTGCAGCTGCGGCGCAGTCCCTGCCCCCATCGCCGCAAGATCGCCGGCCAGCTGACGTTCGAGGCAGACGTCGGCGAGGCTCCCCGCCACGCTGTCGCCAGCTGCCGCCATCTGCGCGCCCACCCGGCGCGAAAAGCTGCCATCGATCCCGACCACGGTGCAAAGCCCCCGCCCGGCCTCGGCAGCGGCGCGCAGGGCGATGTGGTCGGTATGGATCATGGCATCCTTTCGCGCGAGGCAGGGGCGCGGGCGCCCAGTCAGCCGATCAGGTCGGCTGCCGGGATATAGTCATAGCCGAGGTCCTTCGCCACGGCTTCGTAGGTGACCCTACCAAAGGCTACGTTGAGGCCGTTGGCGAGGTGCGGATTGCGCGTGAGCGCGGCCTTCCAGCCGAGGTTGGCGATCGCCAGCGCGTGCGGCAGCGTCACGTTGTTCAGCGCATAGGTGCTGGTGCGCGCCACGCCGCCCGGCATGTTGGCGACGCAGTAGTGGACCACGCCGTCGACCACATAGGTCGGTTCGGCATGAGTCGTCGCATGGCTGGTCTCGAAGCAGCCGCCCTGGTCGATCGCAACGTCCACCAGCACCGCACCGGGCTGCATGGTCGAGAGCATTGCACGCGTGACCAGCTTGGGCGCGGCCGCGCCCGGCACCAGCACGGCACCGATCACCAGATCGGCCTCGGCAACGGCGGCGGCGATATTGGCCTTGCCGGCATAGAGAGTCTTGGCGCGGCTTTCGAAATGGGTCGCCAGCTTCTCGAGCACTTCGGGGCTGCGGTCGATGATCGTGACGTCGGCGCCCAGGCCCGTCGCCATTTGCGCGGCGTTGAAGCCGACCACGCCGCCGCCGATCACCACGACCTTGGCCGGCATCACGCCCGGCACGCCGCCGAGCAGCACGCCGCGGCCGCCATGCGCCTTTTCCAGCGCGGTGGCGCCGGCCTGGATCGCCATGCGTCCGGCAACCTGGCTCATCGGCTTGAGCAGCGGCAGGCCGCCCCCGGCGTCGGTCACGGTCTCGTAAGCGATGCACACCGCGCCCGACTTGACGAGATCGGCGGTCTGCTCCGGATCGGGAGCCAGATGCAGGTAGGTGTAGAGGATCTGGCCTTCGCGCAGCATGGCACGCTCGCCCGCCTGCGGTTCCTTGACCTTCACGACCATCTCGGCGCGCGCGAAGACTTCGGCGGCGGACATGACGATCTCGGCACCGGCTGCGACATAGGCGTCGTCGGCAGCGCCGATCCCGGCGCCGGCGCCGGTCTGGACCAGCACGGTGTGACCATGCGCGACAAGCTCGTGCGCGCTCTCGGGCGTCAGGCCGACGCGATATTCGTGATTCTTGATTTCCTTGACGGTGCCGACGATCATGACATGAACTCCCGTTGCGACCAGTTTTCGGCCTATGGGAGCAGGATACGCCAAATCGACCAGCGGTTCTTCCCTAAGTCCGCAGCCTGAACCGCCCCGAACGGGAAATTTCCGACCATTGGCTGGCTGTGGCGCAAATTCCTGTCGCGTGGCAGACTTATGTCAAATCTTGTCCCGCCAGCGCTCGCCGCGCATCAGCCCCGCGCCGGCAGCCCGGCGGCGCGCAGGGCAGCATGGGCCTCGGCGATCGAATGTGTGCCGAAGTGGAAGATCGAGGCGGCGAGGACGGCGCTGGCATGGCCCTCGACGACACCGGCGACCAGATGGTCGAGGCTGCCCACCCCGCCGCTGGCGATCACCGGCACCGGAACCGCATCGGCAATGGCACGGGTCAGTTCGAGGTCATAGCCATTGCGCGTGCCGTCTCCGTCCATCGACGTGACAAGCAATTCGCCCGCACCCAACTGGGCCAGCCGCTCGGCATGGGCCAGCGCGTCGATACCCGTCGGCTTGCGGCCGCCGTGCGTGAAGATTTCCCAGCGGCCCGGCCCGGTGCGCCGCGCATCCACCGAGCCGACCACGCATTGCGCGCCGAACTTCTCGGCGATCTCGCGCACCAGTTCGGGGCGGGCGACGGCGGCGCTGTTCACCGCGACCTTGTCTGCGCCGGCCAGCAGCAGCGCGCGAGCATCCTCAACCGCGCGGACCCCGCCGCCCACCGTCAAGGGCATGAAGCAGACCTCGGCGGTACGCGCGACGACGTCGAGCAGCGTGCCGCGCCCCTCGTGCGTGGCGGAAATGTCGAGGAAGCACAGCTCGTCCGCGCCGGCGGCGTCATAGGCGCGCGCCTGTTCGACCGGGTCGCCGGCATCGCGCAAATCGACGAAGTTGACGCCCTTGACCACGCGGCCCTCGGCCACGTCGAGGCAGGGGATGACGCGGACGCGGACGGTCATGGCGGATCAGCCTTGCGCGATGCGGATCGCCGCACCGAGATCGAGCCGCCCGTCGTAGAGCGCGCGGCCGGTGATCACGCCCTCGATTCCGTCGGCTTCGTGCACCTTGAGCATGGCGATATCGTCCACGCCCTTGACCCCGCCGCTGGCAATCACCGGCAGGCGCGTGGCGCGGGCGAGATCGACCGTCGCCTCGATGTTGCAGCCCTTGAGCAACCCGTCGCGGCCCACGTCGGTAAACAGCAGCGAGGCGACGCCGGCATCCTCGAAGCGGCGCGCCATGTCGGTGATCGAGACGTCGGAGACATCGGCCCAGCCCTCGGTCGCGACCATGCCATCGCGCGCGTCGACCGCGACGACGATGCCGCCGGGATAGGCGCGCGCCATGTCCTTGACGAAGTCGGGGTTCTTGAGCGCGGCGGTGCCGATCACCACGCGCGACACGCCGAGATCGAACCAGCCGTCGACCGCCACCGCGCTGCGGATGCCGCCGCCCAGCTGGACGTGGCCCGGGAATGCCTTGAGAATGCCCTCGACCGCATCGCGGTTGCGCGCCTCGCCGGCGAAGGCGCCGTCGAGATCGACGACGTGGAGATATTGCGAACCCGCCTCGGCGAACAGCATCGCCTGGTGCGCGGGATCGTCCCCGTAGACGGTAGCGCGATCCATGTCGCCTTCGGCAAGGCGTACGACCTGACCCCCCTTGAGGTCGATGGCGGGAAAAACGATCATGGCGGCGCGCCTAACATCACTTCGGCCGATGGCCAACGGGTTTTGCGCGAGCGCCCCTCACCCTGGAAAGACCACCACCGAACGCGCCCCCTCGCCCTGGCGCAGCCGGTCGAAACCGGCGTTGACCTCGTCCAGCGCGATGCGATCGGTCAGCATCGCGTCGAGATCAAGCACACCCGCCAGATAGAAGTCGACGAGCCGCGGCAGGTCCACCGGAAAGCGGTTCATGCCCATCAACGCGCCCTGCACGCGCTTGCCCTGCAGCAGGTCCATCGCCGAGAGGCCGACCTGCTGATCGGGCGGCAACATGCCCAGCACCGTGGCGGTTCCGCCGCGCTTGAGCACGCCGACCGCCATCCGCGCCGATGTGGCCTGCCCGACCGCCTCGATCGCATGATCGACGCCGCCGCGCGTCATCTCGACAATCGCGCCCGCCGCGCCATCCTCCGCCGGATCGATCACGTCGGTCGCGCCCAGCCGCGCGGCCAGCGCACGCTTCTCGGGCGAGGGATCGGCGGCAAGGATGCGCCCGGCGCCGGCGATCCGCGCGGCGTTGATCGCCGACAGGCCGACACCGCCGCAACCGATCACCGCCACGGTCTCTCCCGGCGTCAGCTTGCAGGCGTTGAACACCGCGCCCGCCCCCGTCGTCACCGCGCAGCCGAGCAGCGCTGCGCGGTCGAGCGGCATGTCGGGGCGGATGGCGACGCAGGCGTTCTCGTGGACCAGCATCGTCTCGGCGAGGCCCGAGACATTGAGCATCTGCTGCACCGGCGTGCCGTCGGGCCGTGCAAGGCGTGGGGCGGCGCCCTTCGCACGGCGGGTCGGGCCGCCTGAACACAGCGCGAGCCGCCCGGTGACGCAATACTCGCAAGTGCCGCAGAACGCGGAAATGCAAGTGACGACCGGATCGCCCTTGCGCACCCGGCGCACTTCGCTGCCCACCGCCTCGACCACGCCGGCGGCCTCGTGCCCCGGCACGATCGGCACGGGCGTGCGATACGAGCCGTCGATGAAATGCAGGTCCGAATGGCACAGCCCGCAAGCCGCGGTGCGGATGAGCACTTCATGGGGACCGGGCTGGTCCACCACCAGATCGGCGATCACGAGCGGCTGGCCCGCTTGTTCGAGGACGGCGGCCTTCATGGCGATATCGGCTCCCTGTGCGCGGCGTCGCGGCCTTCCGGCGAAGGCTATAGAGTCATGGCGTTTCGATGAAACGCCATGACTCTATAGAAATGTGCGATCGTGCGATTTTTGACAAAAACCGGTTCCCACTTTTTGTCATCGCACTCATGTGCCGTCCCTTTTTCGCAATCGGCCCGCGCGTCAACGCCCGGTGAAGGTTATCATCCAGAAATCGGGTCGCGTCCCGATGCGCAGCGGGAACGAGCCCGAGCCGACGCCGCCTGTGACGACGACGACATGGCCCTGCCAGTCGACCAGCCCGCAGCGGAACACCGGATCGTAGAGCGAGCGCCCGTCGATGAAACTGTGCGACGACGACAGCCCCGGCAGATTGACCTGTCCACAATGCGTATGCCCCGCGAGCAGGACAGGCACATCGGGCGGCAGCTTGCGCCCCAGGTTGGGCGCATGCTCGACGGCGATGATCGGACCACCCTCGGCACGCGCCAGTTTGAATAGCGATTTGGGTGCCTTGCGATGCCGCGTATAGCGATCGTAGCCGGCCAGCACGAGCGGACCCGCCTTGGCCACCTCGTTGCGCAACACGGTGATCCCGGCCTGTTGCAGTGCCGCCGTCACGCCTTCGGGATCGGTATCGCCATCGTGATTGCCGAGCACCGCGAAGACGCCAAGCGGCGCATGGAGCCGCGACAAGGGCGCGGTCAGCATCTCGATATGCACGGCCGGGTCGCCCGGCTTCTCGCCATTGACGAAATCGCCTGCCAGCATGATCACGTCGGGGTGTTCGGCCATGATCTGGTCGACAACGCGGTCCAGCCGCGCCGGCGACATGCCATGGTTGCCGACGTGGATATCCGATGCCAGCGCGAGCCTGACCCGCTTGCCGGCGAGTTCGGGCGCCGGCAGCGTGACCACGGCGCGTCGCACCACCGGGGGCCAGGTCTCGACCCAATAGCCCCAGGCTGCGAAGCCCAGCGCCGCGACGACGCCTGCCAGCATGAGCCAGAGGAACACACGGCGCAGCATGCGGCCAAAGGCGCGCGGGGAGGATGCCGGCCCCGGCGGGGCCATGCCGGGGTCGCTGCTCATCGGGTCAACCGCGGGTCAGTTCGCGCACGAAGCCGATCAGGCCGGTCTGGCGGGCGCGCTTGAGACGCTCGGCCGCGAGGATCTGGCAGATCTGGCCATAGCAGGCATCGACGTTGTCGTTGACCACGACATAGTCGTAGCCGTCCCAGTGACTGATCTCGGCCTGTGCACGGGCCATGCGCGCAGCGATCACTTCGGCGCTGTCAGTGCCGCGCCCGGTCAGGCGGCGGCGCAGTTCCTCGATGCTGGGCGGCAGGATGAAGACGCGGACCACGTCCGCCTCGGCCTTCTGGTAGAGCTGCTGCGTGCCCTGCCAGTCGATGTCGAACAGGGTATCGAGACCCTCCTTGAGGCGCGCCCGGATCTGCGCCTTGGGGGTGCCGTAGCAATGACCGAAGACTTCGGCCCATTCGTAGAATTCGTTGTCCTCAACCATGCGGTCGAATTCGGCACGGTCGACGAAGTGATAGTCCTTGCCCTCGACCTCGCCGGGGCGCGGCGACCGCGTGGTCACCGATACCGACATCGCGATTTCGGCGTCGTGCTCGAGCAGCCGGCGCGCGATCGTGGTCTTTCCTGCCCCGGAGGGCGAGGACAGAATCAGCATCAGCCCGCGGCGATGAAGGGCGTCGGGGCCATGGACGCCCAGGGCGTGATGGTCGCTGGAGGAACGTGCGCTGTCGGCCATGAACGCAGATGGCCCATGGCCGGGCGGGCGGTCAAGCCCGTGCGCGCCGCTTTTCTCGCAAATGCGAAATGTAAAACCCGCAGGTGCGCCGGTCAGCGGACTTTCTTGGGGGGCACCTTGCCCTGCAGTTCGGCATGGATGCGCTTGGCCTTGCGCCGGTCGTAAAGCGCCTTGGCCATCAGTCCGCCACCAACGAAGATCGCACCGGGAACCGAGCGCGTCGCCACCTTGGCGAGCGCGGTCCCGACAAGGCTGCCGGCAAGCGAGGGTCCTTTGACGGTGTTGGCGGCGCGGCCGAACGGCAGGGCGCGGGCAAGGACGCGCCCGGTAGGGCCGCGCTGCAACAGCTTGGTTCCGGCGCGCAGGGCGATGTCCGTCAGGATCATGGTGGTCAGCGGGCTGGCCACGGCCGCTTCTGCGCCCGCTTCGACCGGCGCCGGTGCGGGTGACGGGGTGGGCGCCGGATGCCCGGCATCGGCGCGGCGCACCTCCTGCTTGTCGGTGTCCTTTGCCTTCTTGCCCAACCAGTTCTTCGCCATGTTCACTGCCCTGTTGCCAAAGGCCTGCAGCAAGCCGGGCGGCGGCGGCAGGCGTTTACTTCTTGCGGCCGAAATCGACCGTGACGACGTTCGAGCCGTCATCGCTGCCCTCAACGGCGGGCTGACCGGAAGTTTCCCCGTTGCCCGACACATCGTTGCCGGCATCGTCGCGCATGTCCGCCTCGTCGGCTTCTTCGAGGTCGTCGGCGGCTTGGAACTGCAGGCCGAAATCGACCGCGGGATCGACGAAGGCGGTGATCGCGCGGAACGGCACGACCAGCGTGGTCGGCACCTGGTTGAAGGTCAGGCCGACGCTGAAGCCGTCTTCCTCGACCTTGAGGTCCCAGAACTTGTTCTGGAGCACGATCGTCATCTCGTCCGGGAAGCGTTCCTTCAACCGGTTGGGGATCATCACGCCGGGCGCGCCGGTGCGGAAGGTGATGTAGAAATGGTGCGGGCCGGGCAGGACGCCGCCGGACGCCTCCACCTGGCCAAGCACGCGGCCTACCACCGCGCGCAGGGCCTCCTGCACGATTTCGTCATAGGGGATCAGGCTGTCGGGGGCGTCGGTCATGGGTTCAACACCTGACCGCGAGGCGGCTTGCGGTCAAGAGGCGATGGATACCCGTGCCCCGTTTGGGCGGCCATTTGGTCGGACAGCGGGTGATTGATTCCCGCCGTTGACTGCGTATAGCCGCTTGCCATGCGCACTGGATCGATCGCCCGCACCACTCACGAGACCGACATCAAGGTCAGCGTGAACCTCGACGGCACCGGCGTCTATGACGTCAACACCGGGATCGGCTTCCTCGATCACATGATCGAGCAGTTCTCGCGTCATTCGCTGATCGACGTGACCTGCCATGTGAAGGGCGACCTGCACGTCGACCAGCACCACACCACCGAGGACAGCGCGATCGCGCTGGGCCAGGCGATCCACCAGGCGCTGGGCGACAAGAAGGGCATCGCCCGCTACGGCGCGACCTATTCGCCGATGGACGAGGCGCTGGCACGCGTCGCGCTCGACATTTCGGGCCGCCCGATCCTGGTGTGGAAGGCCGCCTTTACCCAGCCGCGCCTCGGCGAGATGGATACCGAGCTGTTCGAGCACTGGTTCCAGTCGATCAGCCAGGCCGCCGGGATCACGCTGCACATCGAATGCCTCTACGGCAGCAACAACCACCATATCATCGAGGGCATCTACAAGGGCTTTGCCCGCGCGATGCGCCAGGCGGTGGAGATCGACGCGCGCAAGGCCGACGCCGTGCCCTCGACCAAGGGCATCCTTGGTGGCTGAAACGCTCGCCCTGATCGACTACGGCGCGGGTAACCTGCGCTCGGTCGCCAACGCGCTCACCGTGGCGGGCGCGGAAAACCTCGTGGTGACGTCCGATCCCGAAGTGGTGCGGCGGGCCGATCGCATCGTCCTGCCCGGCGTCGGCGCCTTCCGCGCCTGTGCCGAGGCACTGCGCGGCGTCATCGGCATGGTCGATGCGCTGGAAGAGCGCGTGCTGGTCGATGCCATGCCGTTCCTGGGGATCTGCGTCGGCATGCAGCTGCTCGCCACGCGCGGCGTCGAATACGGCACGACCGAGGGGCTGGACTGGATCGGCGGCGAAGTGCGCCGGATCGAGCGCGCCGATCCCTCGATCAAGGTTCCACACATGGGCTGGAACGACGTGGCCCCGATGCATCACGCCGATGGCGCGGCCCTGATCGCGCCGGGCGAGGCCTATTTCCTGCATTCCTACCATTTCTCCGCCGACGAAAGCAGCGACGTGGCGGCGATGACCGACCACGGCGGCGGCCTCGTCGCGGCGGTTGCGCGTGACACCATCCTCGGCGTCCAGTTCCATCCCGAGAAGAGCCAGGCCTACGGGCTCGAACTGCTGGCTCGGTTCCTCGCCTGGAAGCCCTGAGGCCTTCGACAACCTGCCTTACCGCCACGGCGATCCCCTGGAACCACAGGCAGAATCAGGGCTTTCCTTCCTGACCGTTGCAGGAAGGAAAGCTCGATGGCCCATACCCCCTCCCCCACGTCCGAAGGGCACACCGCGCAGACACCGCTGACCGGACGGCGCGTTGCTATCACCGGCGGCTCGACCGGGATCGGCCGCGCCACCGCGCTGCTGCTGGCCGGCGAAGGCGCACAGGTGTTCATCTGCGGGCGCAATCCCGAGCATGTCGCCGATGCGATCAGCGCGGTCCAGACGACCGGCGGGTCGATCGACGGCCTGGCGCTGGACCTGGCGCACGACGGCGCCGTGGACCGGTTCTTCGCCGCCGCCGAACAGGCAATGGACGGCATCGACGTCGTCGTCATCAATGCCGCCATCGGCGCCGAGGGCCTGTCGGAAATGGACGAGGCCAGCGTGCGCGAGGCGATTGCCATCGACTTCACCGCCTACCTTCTCTTGGCGTGGCGTGCGATCGCCAGCTTCGGCGGCCGGGCCGGCGACATCGTCCTCGTCGGCTCGATGTCGGCACATGTGCTGGGCGGCCACTCGACCGTCTATGCGGGCATCAAGGCCGGAATCGCCGGTTTCGCCGAGGCGCTGCGTCGTGAACTCGGCAACAAGAACATCCGCGTCGGCCTGGTCGAACCTGGTCTCACCGGCAGCGACATGCAGTATCCCGACATTCCGGCCGAGAAGCAGCGCGAGATGATCGCCCAGGAAAAGATGCTGCGCGCCGAGGATATTGCCGTGGGCATTCACTACTTCCTGACCCAGCCGTCGCGCACCATCGTCCAGCAACTCACCATCGTGCCGCGGGTGACCGACGAATGAGCTTTCCGATCGACCGCCTCGTCATCACGCCGCATGTGATCGACCTCTCGCGCTCGCCGCTGGCCGGGCAATTTGATGCCGAGACATACGTGCTCGGCGCCTTCAACCCGGGCATGACAGTCCTGCCCAACGGCAACCTGCTGCTGATGGTTCGCATCGCCGAGGCGCTGCGCGAGCCGATCCGCGACGGCCGCGTCCATGCCATCCGCTGGGAAGCCGCCGAGCCGCCTGCCGAGGGTGAAGTCGCGTCCAAGGGGCGCTACGTGCTCGACAGCTGGCCGATGGAACTGGCCGACACGCGCGACCCGCGCAAGTTCACGCTGCCCGGCGGCGGCTGGAAGGTCATGGCACTCACCTCGCTGTCATGGCTGCTGCCGGTCGAGATGACGCCCGATGGGATGGACATCGTCGCGATCCATTACGATCGCGCCGTGGCCCCCGAAGGATCGTGGCAGTGCTATGGCCTCGAGGATGCGCGCATCAGCCGGATCGGCGATGACGAGTACCTCATGACCACCTGCTCGGTCAGCCCCGAACGCCATTCGACCACGCTCTACAGTTCGTACAACGGCCTCGACTGGACATTCGAGGGCATCGTCCTCGATCACCAGAACAAGGACATGCTGATCTTCGAGGGCCTCGTCGGCGGCAAGTACTGGGCGCAGACCCGGCCGCTGGGCGACCTGTGGTTTGCCTATCCGCCGGGCAGCGCCTGGCGCGCCGGCCCCTCGATCAACCTCGCCACTTCGCCCGACGGCCGGCACTGGAAGCCGCACCTGCTGCCGCACATCCGCCCGCGCACCGACCGCCCGGCGACCGCGCGGATGGGCGGCGGCGCCCCGCCGATCCTGACCGAGGTGGCGGGCAAGCGTGGCTGGCTGTGCCTGTGGCACGGTGTCGAGCCCAAGGAGATCGTCGGCATCTACCGCACGTTCTGGACGCTGCTCGACGAGAACGACCCGACGGTGGTTCTGGCCGAAGGCGAGACGCCGCTGCTTGAGCCGGCACCCGAACTGACCCGGCCGCTGGAGGACCTGCTCTACTTGCGCGACGTGGTCTTCACCACCGGGGTGGTGGATCTTGGCGACCGCTTCATCGTCGCCTCGGGCGAGGCGGACCTGGCGTGCCGCGTGACGCACATCCCCAAGGACGCCTTCACACCATAAGGCCTGTGGGGATTTAGGTCAGGGTGCAGCGAGAATGGCTGATTTTCGCGACCCGGAGCGCAGCGTACTTTTGGTACGTGAGCACCGGAAGCGCGAAAAGCGGCCGTTCGCAGCCCGCCATGGGCTAAATCACCGCAGGCCCTAGAAACTGACGGTCGCGCCTGCGGCGATATAGCGCGTATCGTCCGCCCTGCCGTTCGGGGCCGTTTCAAGGAAGCGGCCCCGCGCCAGATAGACGGCGTCGACCTCGGCCCGCAGCTTTTGCGGCACGAGCCATTGGCGCAGGCGCATGTCGATCTGGTGCCCCGCGAAACGCCCCGACCGCCCGGTGGCATCGCGCACCCCGGTCGAGGCGAACGAATCGTGGCGGTCGGCCAGCCAGAACGCACGATAGCCGACGAACGCGTCGAAGCGCTTGCCCGGCGCCACCTCGATGCGGATGCCGGGCGACAGGAAGTTGGAGCGCACGATCGCGGTATAGAGCCCGGCAGGACCCAGATCGGGCCGGCGCAATCCGTAAAGCGTGTCGAACCGTCCATAGCGTCCACCCGGCCCGTCGCCGCTGGCATAGTCGAACTCGGCAAGGACATGCGGATGCCAGGGCGTGGCCCAGGCGTAGCCCAGGCTCGCGCGGCCGAACCATGCGCTGACCGGCAGGCGCGCGGCACCCGGCGTGGCAGCCGTGGCCGCGCGCCCCCACTGGTGCATACCCTCGACGCTCCAGTCGACATGCGCGGGCTGCGTCTCGCGCGCCACGCGCAGGTTGACCGTGTCGAGCGAACGATCGCGCGACGGATGCCCCGGACTGTCACGCTCGCCGAAATGCAGGTACTCCACCTCGGCGAGGAACGGTGAGCCCTTGCGCTGGCGCGTCAGCAGCCCGCCCCACAGCACCGTATCGAAGCTCTCGCGATCAAGCTCCGCGCGCCCGCTGCGCAAGGCCGGCACGTCTTCGGGCAGGCGCTGCAGCGGCAGCAGATAGACACCCGTCGCGTGCCATCCGCCTGCGGTCGCCAGGTCGGCGCGGACGCCGGTGAAGCCATTGGTGGTGTTGCGATAGTCGTCGTTGGCGATGAGGCGGCGCGAGCCCAGCTCCATCGTCATGCGCCCGGCCATCACGGAAAGCGCGGCACCCTGACCCACCGGGCCGCTCCAGCGCACATAGGCCTGCATCGGCTCGAGTGTGTTCACGTCGAATGTCGAGAGCGGCGAGCCCTTGTCGACGCCGGCCACACGGCTGTCGTGGACCTCACCCACCACCTGCCATGGCCCATGCGTCCACGTCAGCCGGGCTTGCAGGCGGCTGACGAGATACTGGTCTTCATCGTTGAAGCCCGCGCGCGGCTGCCCGGCGATCGCCTCGCCGCGCAGACGGAACGTGCCAGACAAGGCCAGCCCGTCCGGCGCTGCGCTCGCGACGGCTGGCGACAGCGCAAGCGACATCGCCGCCCCGAACAGGCTTGCACGCAACACAGACATAAGACCCCCAGGCGACCAGGCAGCGGCGCCCATGCCGCACAGGGGGTCGCCGCCCCGGTCGCTGTCCTTGCCAAAACAGAAACCGGGGCGTCAATCACCGCCGCATCTTGTCTACAGACGCGTAGGCTTGCGCCTCAGCGGCGGCTGTTGCCGGCGATGAACGCCGCGGTCGCGTCGTGGAAGCCCTTGAGCGAGGCTTCGTTGGCATAGACCATGTGGCCGGACGGGTAATAGGCGTAGCTGATGTTGGCCTGGAGCGACTGCGGGATCGGCAGGTGGCGCATCTCGTAGACGCCCTCGAAGTAGGGCGTGGCAAGGTCGTAATAGCCGCCGGCGACCAGCACCTTGAGATTGGGGTTCTGCTTCATCGCGTTGCCGAGGTCGTTCATCACGTTGAGCGGCCCGCTCTCGGACTGGCCACCATCGGGCATGCGGTGTGTCATGTCCCAGTGCTCGATGCCCGCGAACGTGCGATAGGTCTGCGCCGACCGGTAATGCAGGCTGTCGCGTGCATAGGCGTTGAACGCCGAGATATAGGCGGAGCCGATGCCCGAGATCAGCGGATCGTATCCCGCTTCCTTGGCAGTGGGATCGATCGCCGGGCCGCTGAAACGCGTGTCGATGCGGCCGGTCGTCAGCCCCGTGGCGGCCTGCAACTGCTGCATCACCTGGCCGACGTTGAGCCGCAGGTTCGAACGCACCCAATAGTCGGCCGGAATGCCGGTATAGCCCGCCAGCTTCGTCGCGATCTGCTGGCGCTGGGCATCGGGCAGCGTGCTGCCCTGGATCAGCGCGGCGGCATACTCGCCGGTCGCGAACTGTTCGACTTCGCGCAGGAACGGCTCGATCTGCGCAGGGCGCTGGCCGGCCAGGCGATTGTGATACCACGCGGTTGCCGCCACCGTCGGCAGCGAGACGACGTAGGCGGTGTCACTGCCCGGATTGTTCTGCGGCGCATCGGCGCTCAGGTCGAAGTTGAGGATTGCCGAGAGCAGGATCACCCCGTTGAAGTCGAGCGAGTCCGAGCTTTGCAACGCGTTGACCAGCACCGAGGCGCGTGGCGTGCCATAGCTTTCGCCCAGCAGGAACTTGGGGCTGTTCCAGCGGCCGTGCGCGGTGAGGAACTGCTTGATGAATTCGCGGAAGGCGTGGACGTCCTGATCGACGCCCCAAAACGCCTTTTCCTTGTCCTTGCCGGCCATGCGCGACCACCCCGCCCCCGGCGCGTCGATGAACACGAGATCGGATGCGTCGAGCAGGCTGTAGGCATTGTCGACGAGGTTGTAGGGCGCCGCCGGCGTATGGCTGTCGTCCGAGGTCACGACCCGGCGCGGGCCGAAGGCGCCCATGTGCAGCCACACCGTCGCCGAACCTGGCCCGCCGTTAAACACGAAGGTAATCGGTCGGTTGCCGCTAGCGCCTTTGCGGAAATAGGCGGCGTAGAACATGGCGGCCTCGGCCGGCGCATCCTTGGCCTCTTCCTGGCCCTTGCCGGCAGCCGCCTTCTCGCGCCAATCCGAATCGTCCCAGCCCTGCGGATGGACGACGATCGTGCCCGCCTCGGCGGTATAGTCGATGCGCTGGCCGCCCACGGTCACGCTGCCAGCGGACTGCACTTGGCGGGGCTGGAAAAAGCGCGTGGTCGTCGCCTTGTCGGGTGCCGGGATGCCGTCGGGATTGTCCGCGTCCGCCACCGGCGCGGGTGCATCCGCCGCAGGCTTGGCCATGGCCGGTCTGGCCAGGGCAGGCGTGATGGCGAGCAACGAGGCGGCGGCGGCGAACGACAGGGTGCGGCGCAAGGCAGTGTTCCTTTGCAGGTGAAACCGATTGGTCTCACCCATCGAACGCTACGGCGCCGTTAGGGTCAAGGGCGCTGTCCGGCTGCCGTTCGATGAACGACCGACAGGGCCCGACCGGCGACGATCACAAACCGGTCAGCGTCATCTGTGTTCAGGAGCGGCCGATCTGCGCGTCGGTGAGGTTGGCGGCAAAGGCTGGCGAAATGCGGCGCTCCATCGCGCGGCAGGCATCGGCATGGGCGATCAGTGCCTTGCTCGCGCGCTCGAGCACGCGCGGCTGCAAGGGCTCGGCCCCCGAAAGCAGTGCGGCCATGCCCAGTTCGCTCTCGCCGATGGCGGCGCCGGCGGCCTTGATCCCGCCCAGCAGGTCCACGGCGCGGGCAAACAGCGCCCTCTGCGCGAGGGGGTCCATCGGCTTGGTCGGGGCGGGCTGGCTCATGCCGCGCGTTGTGCGCGATCCGCCGATGCCGCGATAGGGGGGACGCGCGGCTGTCCCCCGAAAACTGCAGTCACGCAGCCGTCAGAACGGCGACCACGGCTTGGCGTCGGCCGCATCCTCGACCTCGCCGCTGGGGCGTTCGGTCGAAGTCGCGGCAGGCAGGTAATCGAGCACGGCATCGAGCAGGTCATCCATGCCTCTGCCCGTCGCACCCGAGATCGGGAACACGCGCGTTGCTCCCGCCTCGAGCAATTCCTTGGAAAATGCGCGAACGAGTTCGGCATCAACGAGGTCGATCTTGTTGAGCGCGACCAGACGCGGCTTGTCCTCGAGACCCGCGCCATAGGCTTCGAGTTCCTCTTCGACGATGCGCAGCGCCTCGGCCGGGTCGGTGCCGTGAATGTCGATCAGGTGGATCAGCACGCGGCAACGCTCGATGTGGCCCAGGAAACGGTCGCCGATCCCGGCGCCCTCGGCCGCACCGGCGATCAGGCCGGGAATGTCCGCCAGCACGAATTCGCGCGCCCGGTGACGCACCACGCCCAGTTGCGGGCGCGTGGTGGTGAACGCGTAGTCGCCGACCTTGGCCTTGGTATTGGTGATCTGGTTGATGAAGGTGGACTTGCCGGCATTGGGCAGCCCAACGAGCCCGGCGTCGGCCAGCAGCTTGAGCCGCAGCCAGACGTACATCTCATCACCCGGCCAGCCCGGCCCGCACTGGCGCGGCGCGCGGTTGGTCGACGACTTGAAGCTGAGGTTGCCGCGCCCGCCGTCACCGCCGCGCAGCAGCACGACCTGCTTGCCCGGTTCGGTCAGGTCGGCCAGCACCGTTTCGCGGTCGTCGTCGAGCACCTGCGTGCCGATCGGCACCTTGATGACCAGATCGTTGCCGCCCGCGCCGGTGCGGTTCTTGCCCGCGCCGCCATGGCCGCGCTGCGCCTTGAAGTGCTGGGTATAGCGGAAGTCGATCAGGGTGTTGAGGCCGGTCACCGCCTCGAAGATGATGTCGCCGCCCTTGCCGCCGTCACCGCCGTCGGGACCGCCGTATTCCACATACTTCTCGCGCCGGAAGCTGACCGCACCGGGGCCGCCCTGACCCGAGCGGATGAAGATCTTGGCTTGGTCGAGAAAATGCATGGTTAAAAATCCGGCAGTCCTGTCATGGCGCCGGCACCGCTTCTGCAGCAACACCGAAAGCGCCACAGGCCCGCTTCCCCGCCCGGCCCGTCGGCAACGTGGCGCGTCGGAATGCAGGCTGGTCGCAGGCTGGCGATCATGGGGACCGGAAAATGAAACCGGTCCGTTCAATTCATACTGGTGGAGCCGAGGGGGATCGAACCCCTGACCTCGTCATTGCGAACGACGCGCTCTCCCATCTGAGCTACGGCCCCGTTCCAGTATCGTCCGATCGGGGTTGCCCAGGGCTCCCCCGCGTCGGGAGCGCCGCCATTAGCGCAGAGCCATGGCGGCGCCAAGTGCAAAAATGGAACTTTTTAAGCGCCGGCCGGCAGCACAACGCCGTTGGTTGCCCCCTGGCTGGCGACGCTGGGGACGATGATCTGCGTGCCCGGCTGGGCATCGCCGTACTGCGCGCGCCAGGCCGCAAGGTCGGTGCGATAGGTTTCGTAGCGGCGATAGAAGACGTCAAACACGATCTCGATGTTGGGCAGGCTGCGTTCGGCAAAAGCGCTGAACTCGGCCGGCTTCACCGTGGCAGCGTCGCGCGCAACCGCGAGCGTGGCGTCGCAGAATTCACCCATCGTCGCGGGCAGCGCGAAGTGGTTGTAGACCGCGGTCATGTACTGCTCGCGCGGGGCGACGAAGCGGGGGCCGAACTTGGCCTTGAACTCGCTGTCGACGGTCTTGTTGGCGGTCGTCAGCGCCTTGGCGTGAGTCTTGAGGAAGCCCTTGTACAGCGGCAGGATCTCGGTGTGGCGCGGGCCGGTGCAATTGAGCGCGGCGACGTTGTAGGCCGAACGCAGGTTCCACATCATCTGCGCCGAGCTGATGTTGCGGTTCACCGACTCGCGCAGGCCCGAGGCCATCAGCGGCGGGATCTGGAGATTGTCGCTTGCCCCGTTGGGCGGCGTCGGCTTGGGCGGCACGATCACCACCTTGGGCGGCGGCGGAGGCGGAGGCGGCGGTGGCGGCGGCGCGGGCGTCGAGCACCCGGCAAGCGCGGCGGCGAGCGCAGAGGCCAGCACCGCGGCGCTGCGCACCGAGACACGGCGGCCCTGGTTCAAACCGGTCACGCCTGTGGCGGCACCCTCGTTCCCCATATGCGCATTCCCCGACTTATTGGCGCGATTGCGCAGCATTCCCGTCATTGCAGACCCCGGATTGTTCTGGACCGCGCCGTCCGGCGCACCCCGCATTATGGACAAGGCTATCGTAACCGGCTTTGCCGAAAAGAAAATGCCCGGCGCGATAAACTGCGCCAGGCACGTATTGTTCCGTAAAAATACGGGGTTGCCATGATCGACCTGGCGATCAGCGGCGGTCGCCCATGATCTGCAGCAGCGACGTGAACATGTTGATGAAGTCGAGGTAGAGGCTGAGTGCCCCCATCACGACGACCTTGTCCGCGTAGGGCGTGCCGGCGACGTAGGCGTACTGCTCCTTGAGGCGCTGGGTATCGTAGGCGGTCAGGCCCGCGAAGATCAGCACGCCGAGGAAGCTGATGCCCCAGGCGAGGGCCGGCGAGGCCAGGAAGATATTGATCACCGAGGCGATGATGATGCCGAACAGCCCCATGATGAGGAAGCTGCCCATGCCAGACAGGTTCTTGCCGGTGGTGTAGCCGAACAGGCTGAGGCCGGCGAAGGCACCCGCGGTGGCAAAGAACGTCGCCGCGATCGAGGGGCCGGTGTAGACGAAGAAGATCGACGACAGCGACATGCCCATCACCGCGCTGAACGCCCAGAAAAGCGCCTTGAGCGTGGTCGACGACAGGCGGTTCATCCCGAAGCTCATCACCATGACGAACGCGAGCGGCGCCAGTGCCACGAGCCAGCGCAGCGGCGTGCCGAATACGACGGCCGCCATGCCGCTGGTGGCGAAGACGAGCGCCACGACGCCCGACAACAGCACGCCCGAGGCCATGTAGTTGTAGATGGACAGCATGTAGCGGCGCAGGCCGGCGTCGAACACTTCGCCGCGGCCCTGTGCGCCCGACAGGCTCGGAGACGCGCCGAAGCCCGTCTGCGAGGGCCGAGGATCGTTCCAGTTTGCCATGTGCTTGCACTTTCTCCGATGCGGGCCGAAATGGCCCATGCACGCAATATCGTCCTTCCCGAAACGCCTTTCAAGCGAAACCGGAACCGCGATTGTGTGACAAAATGTATTCGAAGCGGGTCAATTTGTCGGCGGCGATCCGGCTGGCTCGGGTCACGTTGACGTCGTTGGCAGAACCAAACAGCTGGACCCCGGATCAAGTCCGGGGTGACGATGAAAATGAGAATTCTTCAGTCCGTCACCCCGGACTTGATCCGGGGTCCAGCTTGTTTGCGCACGCGCAACCGAGGCGATCACCTACCCCGCGCGGCGGGCTTCCTCGGTCATTTCGGCGCTGCGATCGCGCGCACCCCGCAACGTGTCTTGCATAAGGGTTTCCAGACGCGCATCGGCGTCGAGCACGTCGAGGCCGACCTGGGTCACGCCCTTGGGGCTCGCCACGCGCCGCGCAAGTTCGCCGGGCGCATGGGGCGATGCCGCTGCCAGCGCCGCGGCGCCGTCGACCATGGCAAGCGCCAGCCGGTCGGCCTGGTCGCGCGGCAGGCCGAGCGCGGCAGCCCCCGCAGCCAGCGCGTCGATAACGCGGTAGATGAAGGCGGGCCCGGATCCGGCCAACGCGGTCACGAGGTCCATCTGGTCCTCGCCCGACAGCCATTCGGCCGTGCCGAGCGGTGCCATCAACTGCTCGACCTCGGCGCGGACCTCGCCATCGGCGCCGGCATCACCGACGAGCGCGACGGGCGACTTGCCCAGCGCTGCGGCAAGATTGGGCATGACGCGCACGATGGCCGCCGCATCGGGGAAGCGGGCGCGCAGCGTGGCCAGATCGACCCCGGCGAGGATCGACAGCACGACCGTCCCTGCCCCGACGAACGGCGCGATGGTCTGCGCGGCGTCGGCCAGGCCCTGGGGCTTGAAGCCCAACAACACGAAGCGCACCGGCGCCTCGCCCACCGGGGCGCTGCGCAGCAGGCGCACGCCCGCGGGCGCTTCGGACAAGTGGGGATCGACGACGGTGAAGGCCGCAGGCGCAATGCCGCTGGCGAGCCAACCGGTCAGCATCGCGCCGCCCATGTTGCCGCAACCGAACTGGAGCAGGGAATAGGTCATCGCGTGACGGGTCCGATCAGGCTTCGCCGGCCGCATCGACCAGCGCACTGGCGAGGGCTTCGGCCGGGGACTTGTCGCCCCAGAGGATGAACTGGAAGGCGGGATAGAACCGGTCGCATTCGTCGACCGCCGCCTCTATCGCGGCCTGGGCCTGGTGCAGGCTGAGCAGGCCGTCGTCACCCAGCATCAGGCCGTGACGATAGAGCAGCACCGAGCCGTTGGACCAGATGTCGAAGTGCCCCAGCCAGACCTGCTCGTTAATGAGCGCCATGACCTCGACCATCGCGCCCTTCTTGTCGTCGGGCACGCGGATGTCGGGCAGGCAAAGGATCTGGAGGACATGGTCCTCCTCGCGCCAGATGCAGCGGAGCTGGTAGGTCGCCCAGGAGCCCTGCACCTCGCCATGGATCTCGTCGTCCGAGACAAACTCGCAGGGCCACCCGCGCGCCTCGAACAGCGATGCCAGCATGTCCACCGGCGCGGCGTCGTCCCGATCGCTGTCTTCGTGGCCGGCTCGCATCGTCACGCCCCCTGACACGGCAGCCGCATCGGGTGCCGCGTGTTCCAACGATCCATCGCGGACAGGCCTGCCGCCGACAATCTACGGGCCGTCAAGCCTTGGGCAAAACTCGACAACGCTGTGCAAAAGCTGTGGACAAGCCGGCGAAGCGTCATCTGCCGGCCCCGCTTACTTCGCCGCGACCCCGTCCATCGCCTGGCCGGCGGGACTGTCGAACTGGAACGCGCTCACACCGCTGCCCTTCAGCTTGGCCACGAAGGCCTGCGCGGCGGCGTCGCTCGGGAAGGGCCCCGTCACGAGACGATAGACCCGGTTCCACGGCGTGACATAGGCTCGGCGCCCGCGCAAGTCTGCCGACGACGCCTGAAGCTTGGCCCACTCCTTGCCCATCTTGGCGCGATCGCCTCCGGTCAGAACCTGAACCCAGGTGCGCGAGGGATTGGCCGCGAGGCGCTTGGCCTCTTCCTTGGCCTTGCGCGCGTCTTCGGCCTTCTTGGCGTCGGCGAGCTTCTTTTCGGCGGCCGCCTTGCGATCGGCGATAGCCTTCTTGGCGTCGGCCAGCTTCTTCGCTTCGGCCGCCTTCTTCGCCTCGAGTGCGGCGCGTTCGGCGGCGGCACGCTGGTTGGCTGCGGCAACCGCGGCCAGATCGACGGCGACGACCGGGCGCTGCTGCTCCTCGGCAGGAGCGGAGAAACCGGCGAACAGCGCAGCGAAGGCATCGGGCGTCGGCGCCGCGGCGTTCGAGGCCATGGCAGTCGGCGGAGCCGGCTGCGTCGCGGCCTGCGTCGGCACCGGGGCCTGGGTGGGCACGGAGGCCTGGGCCGGCACCGGGACCGACTGCATCGGCTGGCTCGCCCCCTGGCCGACCGGCGGCAGGACCACCGTTGCGGTGCCGGACGACGCGGTGGTGACAGCCGGCGTGGCCATGGGCTGCGGTGCCGGCTGGGGAACAGCCTGGACGACCGGGTTCGAGGTGAACGAAGGCCCGGGCGCCGGCTGCGGCGTGCGCGCGGCCAGGATGGTCGGGGCCTGGCTTGCCGGCGGCGGCGGGGCGACCAGCACGGGCGGTGCCGCAGCCGGGGCGATCGGCGTTGTGGCGCGCGCCGCGCGTCCGCCGCGTCCCCGCCGGGCATTGGCCACGGGGGTCGCCACCGGCGCGGCCTGCGCCACCTGAACCCGCGTCGGCCGCGGATGCGCCGCTGCATATTGGGCGATCTGCGGTTCGTCGCGGCCGATATCTGCCGCACGCGGGAAGCGGCCGAAGTTGGCGGCGGCGGCCTGCTGCGCCGGCGTCAGACGGGTCATGTAGCGCAAATAGGGCGCAATGCCTGCGGCGAGCTGCGGCGGCATCGAGGAATTGGCGACGCTGATCGCCTCCTCGTTGTTGCCGGCGATCGCGAGAATGAAAGTCTTGACCCGCCAGGCCGCCCGATCCGAGGTCGACAATTGCGGCTGCAGCACCTGCTCGGCGGCCGCGCGATCGCCGCCGATGGCAAGGCTGAGCGCCAGCTTGCGCGTCACTTCGGCGTCATAGCCGCGCGCCAGCGCCTGCCGGTAGTACCCCTGTGCGCCGGTAAAATCGCCGGCAAGATCGTGCGCCAGCCCGCGATCGGCGGCCACGGCGGACATGTCCGCGCCGGCCCGCTCGGCCAGGTCGAAGGCACGGATCGCCGCCAGTGGATCGTTGGCGCGCACCATGGCGCGGCCGATCTGGGCCTGCACCTTGCCATTGGTGGGCGCGATGTCGGCGGCGCGGCGGAAGAAGCCCATCGCCGCATCCATGTCGCCCAGCGCCATTGCCGCATCGCCCGCATCGACCAGCGCATCGACGCTACCGGGCTCGCGCGCCAGCCGCCCCAGCGCGGCGTTGAGCGCCTGGCTGGCATTGGCAGTCCCGGCCGACGGCAGCGGCTGGACCACGGGGCGCGACACCGTCGGCACGGCCTGCGCCGGATAAGTCGGGTTGGCGGGATAGACCGGTACGCTACGCGCCGGGTTCTGCGCGGGATACGGCGTCGCGCGCGGCGTGCCGGGCGCATCCATGACCGATTGGGACGGCAGGCCGGACAGGCCCTGCGCATGCGCTTGCGGGAGAAGCGCCGGCGACAGCGCGCCCACACCGATGGCCAGAACCAGCGACGAGGCGGACGACAGGATGAATCGCGAAGTCATTGTGGATCCGGCCATAGCGCATCGCGCCTGAAGCCTGAACAACGGGCCGCCAAATCCCCGGGGGATAGCGGCGGCCCGTCGCATTTATTGGTTGTTCTGGCGACCGAGGAAGCGCGGGATGCTCAGCGAGGCGCTGTCGTCGGCTTCATCGGCGTCATCGCTGCGCGCGGCGCCGCGCGACAGGTTGGCCATGCGCTCGAACAGCGTGCTGCCGCCACCGGTCGATACACGCGGCGCCGGACGCTCGGGCTCGCCACCGATGCCGAGGCGCGGGGTGGCCGGAGCCGCGGCGGGTGCCACCGGGGCCGGAGCCGCCGGCTCGGGCGGAAGCTGCTCGGCCGACTCGCTGCCCAGTTCGAGCGTCAGGTCATAGGGATCCTGCGGCGCGGGAGCCGGCGCTTCGTCCCAGCTGGCGGGCTGGACCGGCGGCGGGGCCATAGGTGCCGCGACGGGCGCCGGAGCCGGGGCCGGGGCGGTCGGCATGGCGATCGCCGGGCGCGCGGGCGCGGCCGGGGTGAACGCCGGCCCACGGCTGTTGCCGGGCAGGTTCACCGGGCGCGCGGCCTGCTCGGCCTGTTCGCTGCTCTGCTCTATGCCGGTGGCGACCACCGAGACGCGGATCTTGCCGTTGAGGTCGGGATTGAACGCCGAACCCCAGATGATGTTGGCGTTGGGATCGACCAGTTCGCGGATGTGGTTCGCGGCCTCGTCGACCTCGAGCAGCTTCATGTCGTCGCCGCCGATGATCGAGATGATGACGCCCTTGGCGCCCTGCATCGACACGCCGTCGAGCAGCGGGTTGGCGATCGCGCGTTCCGCCGCCTCGAGCGCACGGTTGGGGCCATCGCCCTCGCCGGTGCCCATCATCGCCTTGCCCATCTCGCCCATGACCGAGCGCACGTCGGCGAAGTCGAGGTTGATGAGGCCGGGCATGACCATGAGGTCGGTGATCGAGCGCACACCCTGCTGCAGCACTTCGTCGGCGAGCTGGAACGCTTCCTTGAAGGTCGTCTCGGCCTTGGCCACCAGGAACAGGTTCTGGTTGGGAATGACGATCAGGGTGTCGACGTGCTTTTGCAGCTCCTCGATCCCGGTCTCGGCCGAGCGCATGCGGCGCGTGCCCTCGAACAGGAACGGCTTGGTCACCACGCCCACGGTCAGCACGCCCTTGCGACGCGCGGCCTCGGCGATGACGGGGGCCGCACCGGTGCCCGTGCCGCCGCCCATGCCGGCTGCGATGAAGACCATGTGCACGCCATCAAGGATGCGCTCGAGATCGGGGAGCGTTTCCTCTGCGGCGGCGCGACCCACTTCGGGGCGGGCACCGGCGCCAAGGCCCTGCGTGATCGCCGGCCCGAGCTGGATGCGGTTTTCCGCGATCGAGTTGTTGAGCGCCTGCGCGTCGGTATTGACGACGACGAACTCGACGCCCTCGATCCGGGCGTTGATCATGTTGGCGATGGCGTTGCCGCCGGCGCCGCCCACCCCGATCACCGTGATACGGGGCCGAAGCTCGTCAATGGCCGGCGGTCCGATGTTGATGCTCATGTCGGTCTCCCTTTCGGGTTGGATGGGGCTTGGGATTGGTTCGGGCAGTGAGTAATGGCACGTCAGACGGTCGATTATGACCGGAATATGGTTGTTTCAGCTTTGGCACGGATCGTTTCGCCGAATCAAAGCCGATCGGCGTTTTTCCACAGGATCGAACACCTGTTTGGCGCCAATCCTCGCCGATCCGGTTCTGCCGTGCGACGAAGCACCGCAGCGCCCCATCAGAAATAGTCCTTCAGCGCGCGCAGCACCCGCCGCGCGAGGCCCATCATGCTGGTGGCCCCTTGCGCCTGCGCAGCGGCGGACATCTTGCGGATGTCGACCGGGTCGGATGCGGCGTGAAGGATCAGGCCGACCAGCGTTGCCGAACTGGGGGTGGCATGGCCCTGCGGCAGGCCCAGCATCGCGGGCGGCGCACCGATGCGCACCGGCCGCCCCAGCGCAGACTGGGCATAGTCCGCCAGCCCTGGCAGCTGCGCCCCGCCGCCGGTCAGCACGACCTGCTGGCCGCGCGTGCCGGTAAAGCCCATCGCCTTGAGCGAGCGGCCGACCTCGTCGGTGAACTGGTTGAGCTGCTGCGTGATCACCGAGATCAGTTCCGCGCGCGGGATGCGATTCTTGTCGTCGGCATGGCGCGCCAGCGGGCCCGCCCCCTCGGGATCGCCGGGCGCATTCACCGGGATCATCTCGCGGTGGTCCGCCGGGCTGGCGATGGCCGAGCCGGACATGCACTTGAGCCGCTCGGCCTGGTAGCGACGGATGCCGAACGAGGACGCGACCGCGTCGGTGATGTCGCCCGAGCCGAACGGCAGGACCTGCATGCCCAGCAGCATCCCGCCGGCGTGGACCGAGATCGTCGTCACTTCCGCGCCGAAGTCGACGAGGGCGACGCCCAGATCGCGCTCTTCGGGGGCAAGGCACGCCAGGCCCGAGGCGACCGGTGCCGCGACCACGGCATCGACCTTGAGGTGCGCGTTCTCGACCGTCTCGCGAATGTTGCGGATCGGCGCGCCGTCGGCGAGCATGACGTGGATGTCGACCGCCAGCCGGTCGGCGTGCAGGCCCTTGGGATCGGGCACGCCATGCGCGCCGTCGAGCGTGTAGTGCGCGGGTTGGGCATGCAGCACACTGCGGCCGTCAGGCTCGATCGCCTCGCGCGCCGCGACCAGCAGGTGCGCGATGTCGTCGTCCTCGATGCGCCGGCCGCCGATGTCGACCTCGACTTGCGCGGTCGTGCTGCGCAGCCCGGCGCCGACGCAGCCGACGAGTACCTTGCTGACCGAGGTATTGGCCATCTTCTCGGCACGCTCGATCGCGTCACGTACCGAGTGCGTGGCCGCCAGCATGTCCACCACATAGCCGCGGCGGATGCCTTGCGAGGCACGATGCCCCGAGCCGAGCACGACGAGTTCGCCCGCCTCGGACAGGCCGGCGATCATCGCCGACGTGCGGAACGAGCCGAGATTGACGGCGGCGAAGACCTTGGTGATGCGCGGTGCAGCCATGCCCTGCCCTATTCCTTGGCGGCGGCGCGGGCCGCCTTGGCTGCGGCCTTGGCCTTGACCTTGTCGGCGGCATCCTTGGCCATTTCCTCGGCATGGCCGGGCACCAGCATGTAGGTACGATCCTTGGCGCGCATGTCGAAGCTGGCAATCTTGCCGCCGAGCAGGCGATTGACCCCGTCGAGCCGTGCGAATTCGAGCAGCGCGGCGGCGGCTTCGTCCTCGCCTTCGGGCAGCGCCAGGACCTGCCCCGTCTTGAATGTCAGGTTCCAGCGGCGATTGCCGATCCATTCGGCCTCGGACACCTGCGGCTTGAGCGCAGGCGCTGCATCGAGCAGGCGATTGAGATCGGGAACGCGCGCGGCCGCCCCCTCGCCCGTCAGGACGAAAAGCCCGCGGGCCTTGGCGGCGCTCACCGGCTCGAGTTCGTGGCCGGTCTCGTCGATCAGCATCAGCTGGTCACCCTTGCGCAGCACGCCGTGCGGGGTGCGCTCGACCACGTCGACCACCAGCGTATCGGGCAACTGGCGCGAGACGCGCGCATCCTTGATCCACGGCAGGCCGAGCAGCCCGTCACGCAAGCCCGCCACGTCGAGCCGCGACATCGCCTGGTCGCGCTGGCCCAGCACGCGCTCGTAGATCGTCTGCTGGTTCATGCGCTTCACGCCGCGCACCTCGACATGCTTCACGTCGAAACCGGCCTGGTGCGACAGGCGCGCTACTTGCGCCTCGGCCAGCGCGGGCACGCCGGCGATGTTGGCCACCGTCCAGGTGACGACCGCCGCCGTGCCGAGGATGGCGGTCAGCATGATCCGGTGCAGCGTTTCTTCGCTGAACGGCTGGACGCGCAGCGCATGGCCGATCGCGGTGCCGGTCTGCTTGCGCGCCGTCTGCACCTTGGCCTTGGCGCCGCGCGTCGCGGCAACCCGCCGCACGCCCTTGCCACCACGCCGGATCGTCTGCGCCATGGTCAGTCGGCCCCGTGCTTGCGCGCCGCCGCTGCGGCCGCATCCTTGAGTGCCTCGGCGACGATCGCCTCGACGAGGTCGGGATAATCGATGCCGAGGTGCCGCGCCTGCTCTGGCACCAGGCTGAGCGGCGTCATGCCGGGCTGGGTGTTGACCTCGAGCAGGAACAGGCCCTCGACGCCGCGCTCGTCGTCCCAGCGGAAGTCGGACCGGCTCGTGCCCTTGCAGCCGAGCAGGCGATGCGCGCGCAATGCAATGTCCTTGCACGCCTCGGCCACGTCGTCGGGGATTTCGGCGGGGCAGACGTGCTCGGTCATGCCGTCGGTGTACTTGGCGTCGAAATCGTAGAAGCCGGTCTTGGGCTTGAGCTCGGTGACCATCAGCGCGCGGTCGCCCAGCACGGCAGTGGTCAGCTCCTTGCCGCGGATGAACGGTTCGGCGAGCAGCGAATCGAAGGTCTGCCATGGGCCGGCCGCATCGCGGCTGATCGGATCGCCGTAATTGCCCTCGGCCGTCACGATCGCCACGCCGACCGAAGACCCTTCGTTGACGGGCTTGAGCACATAGGGGCGCGGCAGCGGATCACGCACGTAGAGGTCTTCGGTATCGACCACGCGCCCGCCGGGCATGGGGATGCCGTGCGGCACCAGCGCCTGCTTGGTCAGTTCCTTGTCGATCGCGATGACCGAGGTGGCGAGGCCCGAATGGGTGTAGGTCAGGCCCATCAGGTCCATCATGCCCTGCACCGTGCCGTCCTCGCCGGGCGTGCCGTGCAGCGCGTTGAACACGACATCGGGCTCCGCCTCGGCCAGGCGCAGCGCGACGTCGCGCCCCATGTCGATGCGCGTCACCCGGTGGCCGCGTTCCTCGAGCGCGCGGGCCACGCCCTCGCCGCTGGTCAGCGATACCGGTCGCTCGCTCGACCAGCCGCCCATCAGCACCGCCACATGCAGCCGGGGCAGATCCGTCATGGCATATCCGCCTGCTTCGTTCGGCCCACTCGCTTGATTTCCCACTGCAACTCCACGCCTTGTGTCTCTTTCACGCGGGCGCGTACGTCCTCGCCCAGCGCCTCGATGTCGGTGCTGGTGGCCTCGCCCGTATTGATCAGGAAATTGGTGTGCTTCTCGCTCACTTGCGCCCCGCCGCGCGTCAGCCCGCGGCAACCCGCGGCATCGACCAGCGCCCAGGCCTTGTGGCCTTCCGGATTCTTGAAGGTCGATCCGCCGGTCTTGCTGCGCAGCGGCTGCGATGCCTCGCGTGCGGCGGAGATGCGGTCCATCTCGGCCTGGATCGCCGCCGGCTCGCCTGGCTCCCCGCGAAACCGTGCCGAGACGACGACGCTGCCATCGGTGAGGTCGGAATGGCGATAGGCATAGCCCAGATCAGCCAGGTCAAGCCGCACGAGGCCGCCGGTGCGCTCGATCACGTCGCAATCGACCAGCACGTCCTTGACCTCGCGCCCATAGGCGCCGCCGTTCATGCGCACGAAGCCGCCGACCGTGCCGGGGATCGAGCGCAGGAATTCCAGACCGGCTATCCCGGCATCGCGGGCAGTCGAGGACACCAGGATGCCCGAGGCGCCGCCGCCGCAATCCAGCGTCACCGCATCGCGAGCGGTCACCTTGGCAAAGGGCTTGCCCAGCCGGATCACCACGCCCGGCACGCCGCCATCGCGCACGATCAGGTTCGAGCCGAGGCCCAGCGCCATGACCGGCACCTCGGGCGCCAGCGCGGCGAGGAAGGCTTGCAGGTCGGCGACGTCCTTGGGCTCGAAGAGCCAGTCGGCGGCGCCGCCGGCCTTGAACCACACCAGCGGGGCGAGCGGGGCATTCGGGGTGAGCTTGCCCTTGTGGTCGGGCATCGGGTCCATCACGCAGGCTCCCTCAGCGACGACACAGCATCCGCCAGCCCGGCCGCCCACTTGGTGATGTCTCCGGCGCCCAGGCAGACGACCATGTCGCCGGCCTGCAATTGCGGCGCCAGCTCCGCCGCCAGTGCGGCCGGGCCATCGATCAGGTGCGCCGACCGGTGCCCGCGCGCCTTGATGCCCTCGACCATCGCGGCGCTGTCGACGCCCTCGATCGCCGCCTCGCCCGCTGGATAGACGGGCGCTGCATAAACGACGTCGGCATCGTTGAACGCGGCCTGGAATTCTTCCATGTGATCGCGCAGGCGGCTGAAGCGGTGCGGCTGGACCACCGCGATCACGCGGCCACGCACGCCCTCGCGCGCGGCGGCCAGCACGGCGCGGATCTCGACCGGGTGATGCCCGTAATCGTCGATCACGCTGACCGCGCCCTCGGGCACGGCGATCTCGCCCACCTTGGTAAAGCGGCGCTTGACCCCGCCGAACTTGGCGAAACCGGTGCGGACCGTATCATGCGGCACGCCCATCTCGACCGCCACGGCGATGGCGGCGAGCGCGTTCTGCACGTTGTGCCGGCCCGGCATCGGCAAGTGGATGTCCTCGATCCGCTGGAACGAGCCGTCGCGCTGGCGCAGCACAGCGGTAAAGCGATTGCCGCCGGGTTCGGGCGTCACGCCCTCGCCGCGCACGTCGGCTTGCGCCGAAAAGCCGTAAGTCACGACGCGGCGGTCGCGCACCTGGGGGATGATCGCCTGCACCTCGGGATGGTCGATGCACAGCATCGCCGCACCATAGAACGGCACGTTCTCGATGAACTCGACGAAGGCGCGCTTGACCTTCTCGAACGAACCGTAGTGATCGAGATGCTCGGGATCGATATTGGTGACGACCGCGATCGTGCCGTCGAGCCGCAAGAACGAGCCATCGCTTTCGTCGGCCTCGACGACCATCCAGTCGCTGTCGCCCAGTCGCGCGTTCGAGCCGTAGGAGTTGATGATCCCGCCGTTGATCACGGTCGGATCGACCCCGCCGGCATCGAGCAGGCAGGCCACCATCGAGGTCGTTGTCGTCTTGCCATGCGTGCCGGCCACGGCGACGGTGTTCTTGAGCCGCATCAGCTCGGCCAGCATTTCCGCACGGCGCACCACCGGGATGCGCGCCTCGAGCGCGGCGACCACTTCGGGATTGTCGCGCTTCACTGCGGTCGAGGTGACCACGACCTGCGCATTGGCGACGTTCTCGGCACGCTGGCCGATCATCACCGCGATGCCGCGTGCGCGCAGGCCCTCGACGACATAGCTTTCCGCCATGTCCGAGCCCTGCACCGCGTAGCCCATGTTGTGCATCACCTCGGCAATGCCCGACATGCCGATGCCGCCGATCCCGACGAAATGGATGGTGCCGATCTCGACGCCGACGCCCTTCATGCTTCTGTCTCCACACCGCGCGTATCGCGCGCCAGCGCCTCGGCGCCCTTGGTTGCCGCAGCCGCCGCCGGCTCCACGCGGATCACGTCCATCAGCGGTGCCCCGCCGAACCCTTCGACGAGGTCGGCCAGGTCTTCCACCGCATTGGGCAAACCGCAGTTCCACGCAGCATGGGCGGCATTGCCCAGCGCACCAGGGTTCATCGCCAGTGCCTGGATCTGTTTGGCCAGTTCCTTGGGGGTGAAGCCCGGCTGGCGGATCGCCCGCGCACCGCCGGCCTTGACCATCTCGCGCGTGTTTGCCGCCTGGTGATCGTCGGTCGCGATCGGCAGCGGCACGAGGATGGCAGGGCGCCCGACCGCCGTCAGTTCGGCGATCGTCGAAGCGCCCGAACGGCCGACGAAAAGATGCGCGTCGGCCAGCCGGCTCGCCATATCTTCGAAATAAGTGCCCAGCTCCGCCGGAATCTCGTGCGCGGCATAGCGCGCGCGCACTGCCTCGAGGTCCTCGGGGCGGCATTGCTGCGTCACCTGCAACCGGTGGCGCAGCGCCGGCGGCAGCATGGCAAGGCCATCGGGCACGACCTGCGCCAAGACGCTCGCGCCCTGGCTGCCACCGGTAACCAGTACGCGCAGCGGGCTGTCCTCCTCGAAAGCCGGGAACGGCGCGCCGCGCAGCTCGAGCAGTTCCGCGCGCACGGGGTTGCCGACGAGGTGCGTCTTGCCCCACCAGCGCGGCTCGAGCCGGTCGACCTCGTGATAGGCGGTGGCGATAGCGTCGACCCGCTTGGCGAGGAAGCGATTGACCCGCCCCAGGACCGCGTTCTGTTCGTGAATGACGGTCGGGATGCGCGCAGCGCGCGCTGCGAGCAGCGCGGGCAGCGCAGGGTATCCGCCGAAGCCGATCACGCCGGCCGGCTGGAAACTTTCGAACAGGCGCAGCGCCATGCGCCGTCCCTGCCAGATCGCGCGCAGGCCCTTGAGCATCTGCACCGGGTTCTTGCCCAGGCGGCCGGCAGGAAGCACATGCGCGGTGAGGAAATCGGGCTTGCCCGGAATCTTGGCGCCGCGGGCATCGGTGATGAGCGCGACGTGGTGCCCGCGCGCGTGCAGTTCGACCGCGAGCGCAAAGGCGGGGATCAAGTGCCCGCCAGTGCCGCCCGCCGCGAGGACGAAGTGGCGCGAGACGCCGGGGTGGGGTTGTGCAGTCATTTGCGCGTCAGCTCGCCCAGATGGAAGGTTTCGCGGGTCAGATACGGGTTGCGCCGCGTGATGGCGAGCAGGAAACCGACCCCCAGCAACAGCGCGATCGTCGACGAGCCGCCATAGCTGATGAGCGGCAGCGTCATGCCCTTGGACGGGAACAGCTGGAGGTTCACCATGATGTTGATGAAGGCCTGCCCCGCCAGCTGCGCGGTCAAGCCGGTTGCGGCAAGAACGGTGAACAGGTCTTCCTCGTCCACGAGGCGCAGCAGCACGCGCAGCACGATCGCGCAGTAGAGGATGACGATCGCCGCGCAGGCGATCAGTCCGAACTCCTCGCCGATGACCGAGAAGATGTAGTCGGTATGCGCCTCGGGCAAAGCATTCTTGCGCGCGCCGAGCCAGAGCCCGGTCCCGGTCCAGCCGCCCGCCACCAGCGTACGCATGGCGAGGTCGACCTGGTCGAACTGCGCGCCGCCGGTCAGGAAGGCGTCGATGCGATGCGTCGCGTTGGGATAGAACAGATAGGCCGCGATGACGATGGCGATGCCGCCCGCCAGCGCCCAGCCCACGCGCACCAGTGGCAGGCCGGAAAGCAGCACGAGCACGAACCACACGCCGCAGAACAGCACGGTCGAGCCGAAATCGGGCTGCGCCATCAGCAGCGCGCCGACCACCGCGATCAGCGCCATCGACAGGCGGATCACCGGCATCTGCGTATCGCGCGCCTTCCAGCTGAGGATCCACGCGACGGCGATGGCAAAGCCGGGTTTCAGGAATTCGGAGGGCTGGATGCCGAGGATCCAGCGCTTGGCGCCCTTCACCTCGGTACCGATCAGCGGCACCAGCATCAGCGCGACGATCATCACGCCGGCCAGCAGGATCGCGCTGCGCCGCGCGGTTTCCTTCGGCAGCATCGACACGCCGATCATGAACACCAGCCCGACCGCCTGCCAGCGCAATTGCGCCCAGAAGAACGTCAGGTCGCTCAAAGTCTTCTGATGCGTGGACAGGCGATGCGCGCTGGCAGGCGAGGCCGCCGCCACCGCCACGGCGCCGACCACCATGAGCACGAGCACGAGCGAAAGCAGCACGCGGTCGATCTCGCGCCACCAGATCAGCACCGCCCCGCGGCGCGGCCGGCGCAGCGACGGTGCCGCCGCCCCCACGGTGGCGCTGGCCGCCACCGATGTCACGACAGGTCCATGCGTTGCCATCGCCTAACTCCCTGCGGTCAAGGCCGCCACGATCTGCCGGAAGCAATCGCCGCGCGCCTCGAAGTCGCGGAACTGGTCGAAGCTGGCGCAGGCCGGCGACAGCATCACCACGTCGCCGGGCTGGGCCTCGGCCATGGCGGCGCGTACGGCGTTGCCGAGCATCTCCGCGCGCGTCACCGGCATGACCGGCTCGAGCAGGCTGGCAAAGCGCGGGCCGGCCTCGCCGATGGTATAGGCCCGCACGACATGGTCGAAATGCGGGGCGCAGTCGTCGAGATCGTCGCCCTTGGGCAGGCCGCCGACGATCCAGTGGATGCGCGGGAACGCCGCCAGAGCGGGCGCGGTCGAGGCGGGATTGGTCGCCTTGCTGTCGTTGACGAACAGCACGCCGTTGCTCTGCGCCACGCGTTCCATGCGGTGCGGCAGGCCGACAAAGCTTTCGAGGCCCGCCGCGATCATTGCATCGTCGAGCCCGAGGAACCGTGCCGCGCCGACGGCGGCCGCGGCGTTGGTGCGGTTGTGCGGCCCCTGCAGCGAGGGCCACTGCGCCGGATCGCCGGGTAGATCGATACTGTCGATGAAGGCGAAGTTCGCGCCTTCGGGCGCGAAGCGCAGGACATCGTCGTCCATCTCGGCCTTCATGTCGACGAGCGCGAGATGGCCCAGCGCCTGCATCGCGAACAGCCGTGCCTTTGACGCGACATAGGCGTCGTAGCCGTCGTAGCGGTCGAGGTGATCGGGCGAGACGTTGAGCAGGATCGCGACGTCGGCATCAAGACGCTGCGTCAGGTCGATCTGGTAGCTCGACAGTTCGAGCACATAGACACCACCGGCCGGCAGCGGCTCCTGCTCGAGGATCGGCTTGCCGATATTGCCACCCATCAGGCTGGGTACGCCCGCCGCCTGCATCAGGTGATGCGTCAGTGCGGTGGTGGTGGACTTGCCGTTGGTGCCGGTGATCGCGACGACACGGTGCGGCGGAAGATCGCCGCGCGCTTGTGCGAACAATTCGATGTCCCCGATCACGGGCACGCCGGCGGCGTGGGCCTGCGCGGCGATCGGATGGGTGTTGAGCGGCACGCCGGGCGAGACGACCACGCCGGCATAGCCCGCCAGATCGATCGCCAGCGGATCGGCGATCATCGCGCGCCCTTCGAGCGCGGCGCGCGGTTCCTCGCGGGCATCCCAGGCGGTGACGTCGGCCCCGCTCGCCAGCAGGCATTCCACCGTCGCCATGCCCGAGCGGGCGAGGCCGAGAACGGCGTACTTCTTGCCGGCAAAGGCGGGGCTGACGATCATCGGACCTTGAGCGTCGCCAGGCCGACCAGCGCGAGGATGATCGAGACGATCCAGAAGCGGATCACGACGGTCGATTCCTTCCAGCCAAGCTGTTCGAAGTGGTGGTGGATCGGGGCCATGCGAAACACGCGGCGACCAGTGCGCTTATAGACGAAGACCTGCACGATCACCGAGACCGCCTCCATCACGAACAGCCCGCCCACGATCGCCAGCACGATCTCGTGGTGCGCGGCAACCGCGATCACGCCGAGCGTCCCACCCAGCGCAAGACTGCCGGTGTCGCCCATGAATACGGCCGCAGGCGGCGCATTGAACCACAGGAACGCTAAGCCTGCGCCCATCACCGCAGCGCAATAGATCGCCAGTTCACCAGCGCCCGGGACGTGCGGAATGCCCAGGTAATGGGCATAGTCGGCGCGGCCGGCGAGATAGGCGATGATCGCGAACGTGCCGCAGGCGATGATGACCGGCATGATCGCGAGGCCGTCGAGCCCGTCGGTCAGGTTCACCGCATTGCCGGCGCCGACGATGACGAAGGCGGCAAACACGAAATAGAACGGCCCCAGCGGGATATAGAGGTTGCTGAAGACCGGCACGTAGAGGTTGGTCTCGGTCACCACCAGCCACGCCGCCAGCCCGGCGACGACGAATTCCAGCGCGAGGCGGACCTTGGCCGGTACGCCCTTGTGCGCGTACTTCGTGACCTTGTCGTAGTCGTCGAGGAAGCCGATCAGGCCAAAGCCCAGCGTGACGATCAGGCAGGCCCAGACGTAGCGGCTGGATACGTCCATCCACATTAGCAGGCCGAGCACGAGCGAGGTCACGATCATCAGCCCGCCCATCGTCGGCGTGCCGCGCTTGGCGAGGTGCGTCTGCGGGCCATCCTCGCGGATCGGTTGCCCCTTACCCTGGCGCAGGCGCAGCATGTCGATGAAACGCGGGCCGATCAGCAGGCCGATGACCAGCGCCGTCAGCAGCGCGGCGCCGGCACGGAAAGACTGGTAGCGGAAAAGATTGCTCAGGCCCTCATAATGCAGCCATTGCGCCAGAAGATAGAGCATTCACCGTTCCTTGTCAGGCCAGCGCCTTGACGAGCGCGCCCAGCCCCACCGAATTCGACCCTTTGACGAGGATCGCGTCCCCGCCGGAAATGCCGATGGCCGCCAGAACGGCGGCTGCTTCGGCACTCGTCTGCACATGATCGACTTGCAGCGTGGCGGCAAGCGGGTCGCCGGCGCTTTTCCCCAGTGCCTGCGCCAATGCGGCCATTTCCGCGCCGACCAGAATGGCGTGGCTGACCCCGGCGGCGAGCAGCGGGGCGGCGAGTTCGGCGTGGTAGCGATCCTCGTCGGCACCGAGTTCGCGCATTGCCCCTAGCACCGCGATGCGGCGCGCGGCGGGTGTCGCGCCCAGCCCGGCGAGCGTCACCGCCATCGAGGCGGGATTGGCGTTGTAGCTCTCGTCGATCAGCAGAGCTGTACCGCTGCCGTCGCCACCATCGGCTGCGATCGCATGGCGCGCGCCGCGCCCGGCAAGGCCGGCCATCTCGGCCAGCGCCAGCCCGGTCGCGCCGAGATCCCCGCCGACCGCCTGCACCGCGGCCATGACCGCGAGCGAATTGATGATCCAGTGATCGCCTGGCTGCGCCACCGTGTAGCACAGCTTGCGCGCGCCCATTTCGGCGGTCACCATTTCGGCAGTCACGAGCGACCCGCCGCCGGGTGCCGCGACCGCATCGAGCAGGCGCACGTCGGAGTGGGCGGCACGGCCGAAGCTGAGGACCTGCGCGGCGTGGCACTCGGCCTTGGCGCGCAGGCGTTCGTAGTGCGGACTGTCGGCGGGCACGATGGCGATACCGCCCGGCTCCAGCCCCTCGAAGATCTCGCCCTTGGCGTCGGCGATGCCGTCTTCGCCGGAAAAGTGGCCGATATGCGCGGGAGCGATCGTGGTAACGATGGCGACGTGCGGGCGGACCAGTCGGGTCAGGGCGGCGAGTTCGCCGGCATGGTTCATGCCCATCTCGAAGACGCCGAACTGCGTACGCGCGGGCATCCGCGCCAGGCTCAGCGGGACGCCGACATGGTTGTTGTAGCTCTTGACCGAGCGGTGGGCGCGGCCGCGGCTGCCCCGATCGAGCGCCGCGAACAGCGCTTCCTTGACCGATGTCTTGCCCGCCGAGCCGGTAACGCCGATCACGCGCGCCTCGTCGGTCAGGCGCGCCCGCGCGGCGCGGCCCAGTGCGTCGAGCGCGGCGGACGTATCCTCGACCAGGATATGCGGATGCAGGACCGGATGCTCGACCAGCGCGGCGCCCGCGCCGCGGCCGAAGGCGCCGGTAACGAAGCGATGGCCGTCCGCGCTCTCGCCGCGCAGCGCCAGGAACAGGTCGCCTTCCATCACTTCGCGGCTGTCGAAGGCGACGCCGCCCACCGAAAAGTCGGCCGAGGCCTTGCCGCCCGTGGCGCGCGCGATTTCGCTGGCGCTCCATAGTGCGAGGGGCAGGTCGTTTTCGCTATCCGGCGGCCCGTCGAGCGGCCAGTCGATGAGGGCGGCCAAGGCTGTCACTGGTTGGATTCTCCCACGCATTCGCGGGCGACCTGCACGTCGTCGAACGGCAGCACCCGCATCGCTTCACCACGCCCCACGATCTGTCCCTGTTCGTGCCCCTTGCCCGCGACCAGCACGATGTCGCCCTTGCCCGCCTCGGCGACGGCGGCGGCGATGGCCGTCCGCCGGTCCGCCACTTCGCGCGCCTTGCCATCGCATCCCGCCAGCACCGCGGTACGGATCGCGGCCGGATCCTCGCCGCGCGGATTGTCGTCCGTGACGATGACGACGTCCGATCCGGCGCAGGCGGCGGCGCCCATCGGGCCACGCTTGCCGGTATCGCGGTCGCCGCCAGCACCGATCACGGTGATGAGGCGGTTGCCGACATGCGGACGCAGCGCGGCGATCGCCGCCTCGATCGCGTCGGGCGTATGCGCATAGTCGACATAGACCGGCGCGCCCGCGCGATTGATCGCGGCGCGTTCGAGCCGGCCACGCACCGGCTGCAGCCGGGCCAGCGCATCGATGGTCATGCCGGCATCGCCGCCGGTGGCGATGACGAGGCCTGCGGCAACGAGCGCATTCGCCGCCTGGTACGCACCGATCAGCGGCAGCGTCACTTTGCGGGTGGTCTCACCCACCGTAAGTTCGAGGATCTGGCCCAGCTGCGTCGGCGTGCGCGAGACGAGGCGGATCGCCTCGCCCGCCGCGCCCACGGTGACCGCCTTCAACCCACGCCGGCGGACATGATCGAGCGCCTGCGCGCTCCAGGCATCGTCGGTCCAGACCACCGCCGCGCCGTCCGCGGCGACGACATCGTCGAACAGCCGCATCTTGGCCTCAAAATAGGCCTCCATCGTCTCGTGATAGTCGAGGTGGTCGCGGCTGAGATTGGTGAAGGCGCCAGCGACGACGCGCAATCCCTCGTTGCGGTACTGCGACAGGCCGTGGCTCGAGGCCTCGTAGGCGACGTGGCTGACGCCCTCGCGCGAAAGGCCATGCATGTTCGACAGGAAGGTGACGATGTCGGGCGTGGTCAGCCCGGTCGAGACGCTCTCATCCGCCGTGGTCACGCCGAGCGTGCCGATCGAGGCGGCGGAGAAGCCGGCCATGCGCCACAGCTGGCGTGTCATCTCGACGGTCGAGGTCTTGCCGTTGGTGCCGGTTACCGCCACCACCGTCTCGGGCACCGGCGCAAAGAACGGCGCGGCAAGGTGCGCAAAGGTGCGGCGCGGCTCGTCGCTGGCGATATGGACCGCGCCCTCGACCCGCGCCTCGGGCCGGGCGACGATGGCCACGGCGCCGGCCGCGATCGCGGCGGGAATGAAGTCTTCGCCATTGACCTGCGTCCCGCGAAACGCGCCAAACACGGTGCCGGGCGCAACCTTGCGGTTATCGATGGCAAAGCCGGTCACGTTGAGCGCACCGGCCGCCTCGGGCAGTTCGACCCCAAGTTCGATACTGGCCAATCCGGCAAGCACACCCAGCTTCATTCCCCATCTCCATTGCCGATCAACGGCGACAAATCCGAAATATCCACGTCACGGCTGGCATCGGGCACGACGCCCAGCAGCGGCCCGATGCGCGGCACCACGCGGCCGACGATCGGCGCCGCGTTCCACGCCGCCGTACGCTGGCCCGAGGTCGCCGCAGTCCCCTGCGGCTCGTCGAGCATCGAGATCACCACATAGCGCGGTTTGTCCATGGGGAAAGCCGCCGCGAAGGTCGCGACCAGCGAGGTCTTGCGGTAGCCGCCCGCGCCCGGCTTTTCCGCCGAGCCGGTCTTGCCACCGACGCGGAAACCCGGCGCATCGGCCTTGCGGCCCGTGCCATCGGCGACGATCATGCGCAGCAGCTGGCGAATGCGCGCGCTCGTCGCGGCCTTGAACACGCGGGTGCCCGCAGGAACATGCGCGGGATCGACCTTGAACAGCGTCGGCTGGCGCCAGATGCCGCCGTTGACCAGCGCGGCATAGGCACAGGCGAGGTGCAGCGGCGTCACCGCGATACCGTGGCCGTAGCTGACGGTCATGGTCGTGATCCGGCTCCAGTCCCCGGCCTTGTTCTCGCCGCGCGGCCAGAGCGGGAAGCCGCGCGCCGGCAGCTCGATCGTCGGGCGGCGGTTCATGCCCAGCGCCATCATGGTCTGGCGCAGCAGCGGCCCGCCAAGCTTGTCCGCCACCTGCGCCGTCACGATGTTCGACGAATGGATCAGCGCCTCGGGCACGTTGAGCGAGGCGCCGAAGTTGTGGCTGTCGTGGATCGTGCGCCCGGCAATGTGCAGCGGCCCGGCGGGGTAACGCACCGACAGGTCGGTCACGACGCCGGCGTCGATCGCCGCAGCGATGGTGATCGGCTTGAACGTCGACCCGAGTTCGTAGACCTGGTTCGACACGCGGTTGAACACCAGGTCGTTGAATGCGCGGTCCGAACGATTGGGATTGAACGATGGCAGCGAGGCCAGCGCGATAACTTCGCCGCTGTCGACGTCGAGCACGATGCCCGCCCCGCCCTTGGCGTTGCTTTCCTGCATCCCGCGCAGCAGTTCGTCCTCGAGCGCGCCCTGCGCCCGCGCGTCGATCGACAGTTGCACCGGCGTGCCACGCTGCGCCGGGTCGAGCAGGCGCGGCTCGAGCATCTGCTCCATGCCGACGTGGCCCTTGCCCTCCTCGTCGACGTAGCCGAGCACGTTCGCGGCAAGCGAGCCTTGCGGGTAATAGCGCTGGTTCTCGCGCGGGAATTCGAGCGCGGGTTCGCCAAGTGCGAAGACCTTGTTGGCTTCCTCGGGCAGCACGCGCTTGTGCAGGTAGCTGCCCTTGTCGGACTTCAGGCGGGTGACGAGGTCGTTGTAATCCGCGTCGGGGAAGATCTGCACCAGCGCCCGCGCGACCTCCTCGGGCGTCTTGACCAGCGGCGAACCGCCCTCACCCAGCGCTTTGGGATTGAACCACAGCGAGTAGGACGGGAAGGCGCGCGCCAGCGGCATGCCGTTGCGATCGGTGATCTCGCCGCGCGGCGGCAGCAAGGCCTCGGCGAGCGAACGGCGATCGGGCGCCTGCTCGAACAGCCCGAGCTGACCGATGCGCACGATCGCGGTCAGCGTCAAGAAGACGAAGAATACCGCAACGAGCAGCACGCGGACCTTGGCCATGACCAGCGCGCGCTGACGCACGCTGGCGAGCTGGACCCGGCCGGAGGCCAGGGCGGCGGAGGCGGTCAGCTGGTTCACCGGCTCTTTTTCGCTCCCGTCTTCGCGTCACCATGCGCGGCCGCGCTGGCGACTCTGGTAGCAGCCTTGGTCGCCTTGCCGCCAGTCGCCGGCTTCGCCGCTGCGGCAGACTTGGTCTTGTCGCCGGGCTTGGTCTTCGCGGCCTTCTTATCGCCGGCCTTGCTCACCGTTTTCTCGGGCGCTGCCGCCTTGCGGGTGCCGGCGGCATGAAGGGTGCCGAGCTTTTCAGCCAGCGTAGCGGTGGCGGCAGCATGATCGACCGGCCGTGCAGGAACGCCGGGGCCGGCGTCTTCTGCCGTCGCATCGGCGCGGCGCGTCTCGCGCACTTCCGGCTCGCCCTCATGCGTGTCGGACAGCTGGCGTGCGCCAGCGGCGATGCCGGGGAACGCGGCCGCCGCGATCACGCTGTCATCCACCGTCGCCACGCGGATCGGTGCCGGCGCGTCGGGTTCGGCGGGCTTGCTCAGCACGGCGAGCTGGCGCTCGTTCTCGAGGTACTGGCCGGCGATCGGCGCGACATAGCCGAACTCGAGGTCGTTCCATGCCTTGAGCTGCTGCTGGTTGGCACGGGTCTCGAACTCGGTCTCGAGGTACATCTTCTGCTGCTTGAGCGCGACGATCTGCGCGTCGGCATGATGCACCTTGCTGCGCACCGCATTGACGCGGAACGACAGGATCATGACCAGCGCGCCGCATACCGCCAAGAGCGCGAGCCAGCCGATCGAGCGCAAGTTCTGGGCAGACAGGATCATGCCGGCAGGCTCCCCGAAAGCGCGCGTGCCGGGGCGGCGGTCCGCACCGCCCAGCGCAAGGTGGCAGACCGGGCGCGCGGGTTGCGCGCCTCTTCCTCGGCCCCGGGGCGGATCGCCTTGGAGGGCTTCTCGAACACGGCCGCGAAGGCGGCGACCTGCTGCGGCAGGTGGCGCGAGCCGGCCGGCGTCTCGCCAGAGGCCTCGCGCAGGAACTGCTTGACGATGCGATCCTCGAGGCTGTGGAAGCTGACCACCGCCAGCCGCCCGCCGGGCGCCAGGATGCGCTCGGCCGCGTCAAGCGCGGCACGCAGTTCGTCCAGTTCACCGTTGACGTGGATGCGCACCGCCTGGAAGCTGCGCGTCGCCGGATCCTTGGGCGCGCCGGGGCGATAGCCGAGCGCCTTGCGCACCACCGCGGCGAACTGGCCGGTCGTGGTCAACGGGCGCGCGGCGACGACGGCGCGCGCGACGCGGCGCGACTGGCGTTCCTCGCCATAGACGTACAGCACGTCGGCGATGGCGGCCTCGTCCGCCTCGTTGAGGAAGTCGGCGGCGCTCATGCCGTCCTGCGACATGCGCATGTCGAGCGGGCCGTCGCTCGAGAAGGCAAAGCCGCGCTCGCGCTGGTCGAGCTGCATCGAGCTGACGCCGATGTCGAGCACCACGCCATCGACGCTGGCAACGCCTGCCTCGGCCATGGCCTCGGCCATTTCGGAAAACCGGCGCGGGTGCAGCACCAGCGTCGGCGCCGCGCCCTGCGCCGTCACCTGCGTTTGCGGCCACAAGCGGCCGGCGGCGATCGCGTCGGGATCGCGATCGAAGGCATGCACGGTCGCGCCGGCATCGAGGATGCGGCGGGTATAGCCACCGGCGCCGAAGGTGCCGTCGACGATCACCTGGCCGGGCGCGGGGGCAAGCGCTGCGACCACTTCGTCGAGCAGCACGGGAATGTGCGGGGCGGATGCGGGAGAGACGCTCACTTGCGCTTCCCCTTCTGCGCGGCTTCGGCCAGCAGCGCGCGGCAGGTCGCCTTGGCGCCGTCCCAGCCGCTATCCATGGTGAACAGCACTTCGGGTGCCCAGATCGTGAAGAATTCGCCGCCACCGTGGAAATAGAGCGCGTCGTCGACGCGGGCCTGCTCGCCCAGGTGGTCGGGCAGGATGAAGCGACCGGATTCGTCGAAGCTGGCGCGCAGGAAACCGTAGAGCTGTGCGGCGCGGGTATCGGGATCGAAGTCCTCGCCGCGCTTGAACGCCATTTCTTCCTCGCGCGCGATCCGTGCCGGGAACGTCTCGACCCGCGAAAGCCCGAAACCGGTCAGGCAGGGAAACTTGTGGTGGCGATCGAGGCAGAGCACGCGCTGGCCTTGCGACGCATCCTTGACGGCGGCGCGGAAATCGGCGGGCAGCACGAAGCGGTTCTTTTCACCACGCGGTGAAAAGCCCTGCCCCCAATAGTTTGACGGTGCTCCCGCCACGCCCTGTCACCACCTTGCCCGCAGGGCACAGGCTTCCCGTCCACGTCCGGCGTGCACGCACCGAACGCCCCATCCCCCGCGGATGCGACATGAAAGCTTGCCCTGATGCAGGCAATCTATCGCGGGACTTTCCGGGCGGAAAGGGGAAAATGCGGGAAAACGCGTCCAACCGCTGATCTACCTGCAGTTTTATACGTAGTTTTGACTGGGGATGACAATTTGTTCTTTTAATGTTCCTTTAAGCAAACCCAGCAAACCCGTGCGTTTTCCGAATCAAAGACAACATGAGTCAGGATCGTCCCGTGTTTTCCCGCAAATGGCCCGGTCGGAGGGGCGTGGCAGCCGGAACAGGCGTCCAAGCGCGGCTCAATCCTGGGTCTGGACGCCCCAGCTGACGTGGCGCGCATCGTGCGCGCGGGCGAGGTGCGCGACGATGGAATCGAGGTCCGCACCGGCGGCCCCCGAGCTGACCAGCGAGGCGCGGATCTCCACCTGTCCCTCGCCCTGCGGCACGATGTCGACGTCCGCGACCGGATAGCGCATCAGCTCGAGGTGATCGACCAGCACGTCGCGCAAGGCCGGGGCATGGCCGGGATCGGTCACGACGGTGACGACATAGGTCGCCTCGATCCCGCCCTCGTCCATCGGGAAGCGGTTGATGGCATTGACCAGCGGGCGCAGCAGCGTGTTCCCCGCCAGCACGAAGACGGTGAGCGATGCCGCCTCGGCCGCCATGTCGGTGCCGGCACAGGCGCCGACCGCCGCCGAACACCACAGCGTCGCCGCGGTGTTGAGCCCGCGCACGTTCATGCCTTCCTTCATGATCACCCCGGCGCCGAGGAAACCGACACCCGAGACGACATAGGCGATGACATGGATGGCCGCGTCATTGCCGCCGAGGCGCTGCGCCAGGTCGACGAAGGCGGCCGCGCCCAGCGCGACGAGCGCATTGGTGCGCAGGCCGGCGGTGCGCTGGCGATATTGCCGCTCTGCGCCGATCAGCGTGCCGAGTACGAAGGCCAGCGCATAACTGACCAGCGAATCACCGAACGAGGCCGCCTGGAAGGTCTCGAAAATGCGCAAAGCCCGCCTCCTTCCGCCTCCGCTGGCGTCAGGGCGAGCCGTTAGCCCCTGGATCGGCGGCGTCAACCGCCGCTTGGCCCGATCTCAGCGCTGGGTGCGCAGGTACGCGATGATGTCGGCCCGATCGAGCGGATCGCTGACGCCGCTGAACATCATCGCGGTGCCGGGCACGACCTTCTGTGGGCGCTGAATCCAGGCATCGAGGGTGGGCGCGTCCCACGTGCCTTTCGCATCGCGTAGCGCTGCCGAATAGCCATAGCCGGGGCGATTACGCCCCATCGGCTTGCCGTAGATGGCGTGGAGGTTCGGTCCAGCCATGTCGGGCGCACCCGCAGCCACGGAATGGCAGGCCATGCACTGGCCGAACCGCCGCTCGCCCGCTCCCACGTCCGCAACCTTGAGCAGGGCATCGAGCGTCGGGTTCGGCCCCGCCGCCCGCAGGCGCTGCTCGTGCTTGGGGTCCGAGCACCCGGCCAGAAGTGCCAGCACGGACAGGGCAATGAGACCTGGCCGCATCATGCCTGCCAGCGCGCGGCGAAGAAGCCGTCGATCCCGCCGACATCGGCGAGCATGCCGGGATCGCTGCGCAGCCAGCCCTCGGCGGTGGGCACGATGCCCGCCGGCAGTTCGTCTGCGGCGATGGGCAGCGGCTGGAGACCGGAAACGCCACGCGCCTGCGCCTCGCCTTCCTCCGGCTCGAGCGAACAAGTGGCATAGACGAGAACGCCGCCGGGCTTGAGCCAGGTGGCCGCGCGCGCGAGCATCGCCGATTGCAACGCGGTCAGTTCGTCGAGTGCAGCGTGGCGGTGCAGCACGTCGGGATGGCGCCGGCAGGTGCCGGTGGCGCTGCACGGCGCATCGACCAGCACGGCATCGAATGCCGCCTCGGGCTGCCAGGTCAGCGCATCGGCGGCCACGACATCGGCCTCGAGGCCCGTGCGCCGCAGATTGGCCCCCATGCGCTCCAGCCGGCGCGCGGACTTGTCGAGCGCGGTGACGGCCCAGCCCATGGCGGCCAGTTGCATCGTCTTGCCGCCCGGTGCGGCGCAGAGATCGAGCGCGCGGCGCCCCTCGCCCGCGCCCAGCAGCCGCGCCGGCAGGCTGGCGGCGAGATCCTGGACCCACCAGGCCCCTTGCGCAAACCCGTCGAGCGCCTCGACCGAACCGGCGCGTGCCAGCCGGACGTGGCCCGGCATCAGCGCGTGCCCACCCAGCCGCTCCGCCCATTCCTGCGTGGAGGCAGGATCGCGCAGCGTGAGGTCGAGCGGCGGCGGCGTGGCGATGCCGGCGGCGATCGCGGGCACGCGACCCGGCCAGGCCGCGTCCCAGCGCGCGGCGGCGGCGGGCGGCAGGCTCGGCGCTTCGGGCAGTGTGACGCCGCGCTTGAGCAGGGTGGAAAAGACACCATGCGCCAGCCGGCGCGGCCCGCCCTGCAACAGCGGCAGCCCGGTCGCGATCACCGCGTGCGGCGGCAGGTCGAGCCGCAGCGCCTGGGCCAGCATGATCTGCAGGACGCCGCGCGCCTTGGCATCCTCGGGCAGGACCTGCTGCGTCGCACTGTCGATCAGCGCGTCGAGATCGGCCAACCAGCGCAGTGCCTCCTGCACGATCGCCATGGCCAGTGCGCGGTCATCGCCACGCTCGATCGCGCGCAGCACCGGGGGCGCGGCCTGATCGAGCGGGTCGCCCCGGCGCAACACGCCATCGAGCAGGCGCAGCGCGGCGCGGCGGGCGGGCACGCCCGGCGTTTCCATATCCTGTGAAGTTCGGCTCATCGCCCGGCCTATCGCGCCTTGGCGGCAGTTTGGCAATGACCGCCCCTTTTGCCGATTGCGCCCCTTACGGCAAAGGCGCATGGCGATGGGCATGGAAAACGCAAACCCCGCCAACCGGCAGCGCGCCACGCAGCGGCCTGCCACCTTCGCCAAGCCCGATCACTGGTCCAACGATCCGGCCCCGGCTCCACGCGCGGTCGAGCGCGGCGAGGATCCCGATGGTCTCGACCCCACCCGCTTCGGCGATTGGGAAAAGAACGGGATCGCGATCGACTTCTGAACAGGCCCTAGACCGGTCGCCTTGCGCGCAGGGCCTGCGCCAGCGTGCCCTCGTCCATGTAGTCGAGCTCGCCGCCGACCGGCAGGCCATGGGCCAGCTGGGTTACGCGCACCGCCATGTCCTCAAGCCGCTCGGCTATATAGTGAGCGGTTGTCTGCCCCTCGAGCGTGGCGTTCATCGCCAGCACCACTTCGTCCACCCCGCCGGCGCGCACGCGCTCGAGCAGGCGGCCGATCGACAGGTCCTCGGGACGAATGCCTTCGAGCGCCGACAATCGCCCGCCGAGCACGTGATAGCGCCCCGTGAAAAGGCGCGCGCGGTCCAGCGCCCAGAGGTCGGCCACGTCTTCCACCACGCAGAGCGCGCGCTGGTCGCGGCGCGGGTCGGCACAGATGCCGCAGGGGTCGGTGGTGTCGACATTGCCGCAGACGTGGCATTCGACCAGCCGCTCGCGCACCTGTTCGAGTGCGGTGAGCAATTGCGGCAGCGCGCTCTCGCGCCGCTTGATCAGCCACAGCACCGCGCGCCGCGCGGAACGGGGGCCGAGGCCCGGCAGACGGGCCAGCGCGCTCGCCAGCGCCTCGATCTCTTGCGATGCCATGGCGCGACAGATAGGGCCGCGCTCTGGATTGGAAAAGGACCGATTGCGCGATGCGCCTGATCTTCATGGGCACGCCCGACTTCGCGGTGCCGACGCTCGAGGCGCTGGTGGCCGCGGGCCACGAGATCGTGGCCGCCTATAGCCAGCCGCCCCGCCCCGCCGGGCGCGGCAAGAAGCTGCAACCCTCGCCGGTTCACCTCGCGGCCGAGCGCCATGGCATTCCGGTGTTCACGCCGGTCAGCCTCAAGCCCGCCGACGAGCAGGCCCGCTTCGCCGCGCACGGCGCCGAGGCGGCGATCGTCGCCGCCTATGGCCTGCTGCTGCCCCAGGCGATCCTCGATGCGCCGCCGCTGGGGTGCCTCAACGTCCATGGCTCGCTGCTGCCGCGCTGGCGCGGTGCCGCGCCGGTGCAGCGCGCGATCCTGGCGGGCGACGTGCATACCGGAATCACGATCATGCAGATGGAGCGCGGGCTCGACACCGGGCCGATGCTGGCGACCGTCGCAACGCCGGTGGCGGGCAAGACCGCGGGCGACCTGACCCACGAGCTGGCCGCACTGGGCGCGGACCTCATGGTGCGCGTGCTGGCCGACCTTGGCGCGTTCGATCCCGAAGTGCAGCCCGAGGCCGGCGTGACCTATGCCGCCAAGATCGACAAGGCCGAGAGCCGGCTAGATTTCAATTCCGACGCTGAACAGGTCGAACGCCAGGTCCGCGCCTTCGCCCCCGCGCCGGGCGCCTTCTTCGAGCTGGACGGCGAGCGCTATCGCGTGCTGGCCGCCGAAGTCGCGGAAGGTGAGGGCGCGCCGGGAACGGTGCTGGACGACCGGCTGACGATCGCCTGCGCGCAGCGTGCATTGCGCCCGGTGATCGTGCAGCGTGCCGGTCGGCCGGCGATGGAGACGGCGGCGCTGCTGCGGGGGCGGGCGATTCCGGCGGGGACGACGCTGGCATGAGGCTTTTTGCCCCTCCACCACCCGCTGCGCGGGCGGTCCCCCTCCCCGCCTGTCGGCAGGGAGGATCGGCCAAGCTCCTCCCCATGCAATGGGGAGGTGGCAGGCGCGCAGCGACTGACGGAGGGGCGCAGCCTGTCGCAACCCCCGCTCCCAAGGCCCTGACCTGATGCCCCGCTACGCCCTCACCCTCGAATTCGACGGCAGCCCGTTCATGGGCCTGCAGCGCCAGGCGCACGGTCCTTCGGTCCAGCAATCGGTCGAGGATGCCGCCGAGTCCATTGTCGGCCACCCGGTCCTCCTCTACGCCGCCGGGCGCACCGATACCGGTGTCCATGCGCGCGCCATGCGGGCACACATCGACGTCGAGCGTGCCTTCGATCCGTTCCGGCTGATGGAAGCACTCAACGCGCGGATCCGTCCCGATCCTATCGCCGTGGTCGATTGCGTGATCGTGCCCGACGACTGGCATGCGCGGTTTTCGTGCCTGGGCCGGGCCTATGAATATCGTATTATCAACCGCCGCGCGCCACTGACGCTCGAGGCCGGGCGCGCCTGGCGCATCGCGCGACCGCTCGATGCCGCCGCCATGCACGAGGCCGCGCAGGAACTGGTCGGCCATCACGACTTCACCACGTTTCGCTCGGTCCATTGCCAGGCTGCCAGCCCGCTCAAGACGCTCGACCGGCTCGACGTGCGTCGCGAGGGCGACACGATCATCATCGAGACCGCGGCACGCAGTTTCCTGCACCACCAGGTGCGATCCATGGTAGGATGCCTCGGCCTCGTCGGGCAGGGACTGTGGAGCCGCGCCGATCTCGTCGCCGCACGCGATGCACGCGATCGCCAGAAGCTGGGACACAATGCGCCGCCCGAGGGTCTGTATTTCGTGAAAGCGATCTACCCCGGAGAATGACATGGCTGACACCCCGACGAACCAAACTTTCCGAGGCTGGCAACTGGTCTCCCGCCTCGATGCCGATGCCCAGCTGACCGTCGAACTGGTCGAGGAGACCATCACCCCGCCGACCGGCACCGAAGTGGTGATCAAGGTCGAGGCCGCGCCGGTCAATCCGTCGGACCTCGCGCTTCTGTTCGGCCCGGCCGACCTCGCCGCCGCCCGGTACGAGCCGCGCCGCCTCGTCGCCCCGATGCCGCAGTCCGCGATGGCCGGCATGGCTGCGCGCGTCGGCGAGGCGATGCCCGTCGGCAACGAGGGCGCCGGGACCGTGATCGCCGCAGGCGAGTCGCCCGAGGCGCAGGCCCTGCTCGGCAAGCGCGTCGCGGCCGTCGCCGGTGGCATGTATGCGCAGTTTCGCAAGACCGACGCGCGCGCCTGCCTGCCGCTGCCCGACGGCACGAGCGCGCGCGATGGGGCCAGCGCCTTCGTCAACCCGATGACCGCGCTGAGCTTCGTCGAGACGATGCGGATGGAAGGGCACAAGGCCATCGTCCACACCGCCGCCGCCTCGAACCTCGGACAGATGCTGGTGCGGATCTGCCAGGCCGACGGCGTGCCGCTGGTCAACGTGGTGCGCAAGCCCGAGCAGGCCCGGATCCTGCGCGACCTTGGCGCCGAACACGTCGTCGACAGCAGCGCCCCCGACTTCGCCGAGGCGCTGCTTGCCGCGGTCAAGGCCACCGGCGCGACGATCGCCTTCGACGCCATCGGCGGCGGCGACCAGCTCGGCCGCATCCTGTCGGCGATGGAACGCGCGGCGAGCGATGGCGCGGCCTACGATCGCTATGGCAGCGACACGTTCAAGCAGGGCTACATCTACGGCGGGCTCGACACCGGCCCGACCACGCTGACGCGCAACTTCGGCTTTGCCTGGAGCATCGGCGGCTGGCTGCTGCGCCCGTTCCTCGGCCGCCTGGGGCAGGACGGCGTGATGCGCCTGCGCCAGCGTGTCGGCGCCGAACTGACCACGACCTTCGCCAGTGCCTACAAGGCCGAGGTCAGCCTCGAGGACCTGCTCACTCCGGCGGCGGCGCAGGCCTGCAATGCCAAGGCGACGGGCGAGAAATACCTGATCGTGCCGCACGGCTGAACGCGAAAGGGGCCGGGATTGCGCCCGGCCCCTTGCATTGCGTGAGTCAGCTTGCCAGCCCGCGCGTCACGCCTTGTGCGCGACGCTCTCGGGCAGGTCCTTGCCGAACACGCGCTGGTAGTATTCCGCCACCAGGACCCGCTCGGCCTCGTCGCACTTGTTGAGGAACGACAGGCGGAAGGCGAAGCCCACGTCGTTGAAGATCTGGCTGTTCTGCGCCCAGCTGATGACCGTACGCGGGCTCATCACGGTGGAGATGTCCCCACCCATGAAGCCCTTGCGCGTCAGGTCGGCCACGCGGACCATGCTCGCGATCACCTGCGGATCGAGGCCCGAGACCTTCTTCGAGACGACCTCGACCTCGGTCTCCGCCGGCAGATAGTTCAGCGCGACGACGAGGTTCCAGCGGTCCATCTGGCCCTGGTTGATCGCCTGCGTGCCGTGATAGAGGCCCGAGGTATCGCCGAGGCCCACGGTGTTTGCCGTGGCGAACAGGCGGAAGAACGGATTGGGGCGAATCACCCGGTTCTGGTCGAGCAGCGTGAGCTTGCCCTCGGTCTCCAGCACGCGCTGGATCACGAACATTACGTCTGGACGGCCGGCGTCGTATTCGTCGAACACTAGCGCGGTCGGGGTCTGCAGCGCCCAGGGCAGCAGGCCTTCGCGGAATTCGGTCACCTGCAAACCGTCGCGCAGCACGATGGCGTCGCGGCCGATCAGGTCGATGCGGCTGATGTGCGCGTCGAGGTTGATGCGCACGCAAGGCCACTTGAGCCGCGCAGCGACCTGCTCGATGTGCGTCGACTTGCCGGTCCCGTGGTAGCCCTGCACCATGACGCGGCGATTGAACGCGAAGCCAGCGAGGATCGCCAGCGTCGTATCGGGGTCGAAGACATAGTTGTCGTCGGTATCGGGCACACGCTCGTCCGCTGCCGAGAAGGCCGGCACGGTCATGTCGATATCGATACCGAACACCTCGCGCACCGAAACGGTGGTGTCGGGCGCGGGCAAGGCGGTGGTGGCGCCGGGCTGGGCCACGAGGCTGGAAGTGTCGCTCATCGTCCATCTGCCTATCCGCGCCGGCGCCGCACCGCAACATGCTTTGGCGCATCGCCGGGCAATGTGCCCGTATTGGCAGGCGATCGGCGGTGATATGCATAGCTGGCGCTTCCCGACTCGGAAACGGACGAGGATCGGGTGATCGCCGCCGGGAGACATGCGATGCGACAAGGCAGCTTCGTCTGGTACGAATTGATGACCGACGCACCCGACGAGGTGCAGGCTTTCTACGAGGGCGTGCTCGGCTGGACGATCGACGGCGCCGCACCGACGAGCGATGAAACACCGATCGACTATCGCCACATCCGCCGGGCGGATGGCGTGGACCAGGGCGGCGTCCTGGTCCTGACGGCCGACATGGTCGAAGGCGGTGCCACACCGGGCTGGGTGCCTTACCTGCTCGTCGACGACGTCGACGCCACCGTGGCGGCGATCGTTGGTGATGGCGGGGAAAGCCTGATGCCGACCGCCTCGATACCCGAAGGCACCTTCGCGATGGTCACCGACCCGGGCGGCGCGCCGTTCTACCTCATGACGCCCGGTGCGCGCGACGACACATCGGCACCGCCCTCGCCGGTCTTCGCGATGAATGTGGTCGGCGCAGCAGCGTGGAACGAACTCGTCACCGACGATGTCGACGGTGCGCTGGGCTTCTACTCGCGCCATTTCGGTTTTTCCGACAGCGGCACGATGCCGATGGGGCCGATGGGGAATTACGTGTTCCTTGCTCATGCCACGCAGGGACCGGTCGGCGCGATGATGCCGCGATTGTCTCCCGACATGCCCGGCGGCTGGCGCATCTACTTTCGCGTCGCGGATATTCACGCCGCGGCGCAGGCCGTCACGGCACTGGGCGGAACGTGCCTGGGCGAAATCAGTCCGGTGCCGGGGGGCGGGCTCATCGTGCACGTCCTCGACCCGGCGGGTGCATTTCTGGGTCTGGTCGGAATGCCTGCTTCGGCCGACTGACCTGACCTGACCCGCCCTGCTCTGGCTGCCGGCCCGACGCGCAGTCTTGCCCGGAAACGGATGCGGTTGCGCCGCGTGCCCCACGCAAGCCGATCTATGGTGGTGCTCGTTTTTGGCCCGGCGCGGGCGAGTGTGGGCGTTCATTGCGTGAACGCCCTGCACAGGCGCGCGCCGCTATCGGGATCGGGGCAATCATGGATAGCGCGCTGCGGGATCCGCCCGCGCGAAACTCTGCAGCGCCGGCCGCGCGTCATCGCGACGGTGGGGCCCGCGCGCAGACCGCATTCCTCGACGAAATGCGCGGGCTCGCGGCGCTGGCGGTGTGCCTCTATCATGTCGGCACGTACACCGGCGCGGCGCAGCTCATGCCCAATGGCTACCTCGCGGTGGACTTCTTCTTCATGCTCAGCGGCTTCGTGCTGGCTGAGGCTTATGGCGATCGGCTCGGTCATGACGCTCCCGCAGATCGGCGGATGGCACTCGGCGACTTCGTCCGCCGCCGCCTCATCCGCATGGCGCCGATCGTGGTCCTGGGCGCCGGGCTCGGCAGCGCCTATCTGATCGCCCGGTGGTTCGTCGCCCCCGATCGCTCCGACAGGCTGGGCGAAGTACTGCTCGGCAGCGCACTCAATCTCGTCCTCGTGCCCAAGGTCTGGGTCGGCGCGGCCACACGGGGAGAGCTGTTCCCCAGCGATGGCCCCTTATGGTCGCTGTTCTTCGAACTGCTTGCCAACTTTGCCTGGGCCGCCAGTCTCGTCCGGCGCTCCACCGCCGCGATTGGTGTCGGCGTCTTCGCTTGTGCGCTCGTGCTTATCGCCGTTGCCGCACGGCACGGGTCGATGAACCTGGGGTGGGAGCTGAAAAGCATCGACGGCGGACTGGCGCGCATCGGCTTCGGATTCGCCATGGGCCTGCTGCTGCACCGCCTGCGTCATCGTCTGCCCGCGATGGGCGCGCGACATGCGGCCCTGGCCGCCGGTGCATTGCTCTTCGCGATGGCGCTCCCGGTGCGGGAGGTGGCATGGACGATGTTCGTCGCCATCGTCCTCATGCCGGCGGTGCTGGCGCTTTCGATCAGCGCAGGTCGCCATCACGCTATCCCCGGCGGGCGCTGGCTGGGGCGCATCTCCTACCCGCTCTACGGCATCCACGTCCCGCTGCTCACCCTTTATGCCGGCGCGACGGAATATCTCGGGCACGGCGAGTCAGGCACGGGCGCCTCGGCCCTGCTTCCATTCGCGATGGTTCCGGCGGCGCTGGTCGTGGCCGCCTGGCTCACCACCGCCTGGGAGGAACCGACGCGGGCCGCGCTCACCCGTCGCTTTGGCAGCGCCACGGTTCGCTGCCGGTCCCGGATTGATGCGGTCGGCGAAACGCGTCCAAATTGAACGCGTCGCTTGCCCTTTTGGGCACGGATAGCGCCAGTTTGAACGGAGAGCCGGATACGCTGCAGTGCAGAATGCCGTAACCTGATCGGGCATGGCGCGTGCGCCACTGCAGCGCAGATTCGCAGTAACCCAGCTGGGCGGTCGAACGGCCGCCTTCGTCCAACGAACCAGAACAGCAAACCAGGTCGCACTAACCTGCTGTGGTGGCCGAGGAACGGTCTCGTTCTTCCCGACCGCTCGATAGCAATCGCATCTTGTGGATCAAAACCCGCCCCACGGCGGACGAGGAGAACGAACATGGCAGTCATCACCGGCTCGGGCGTCATCACCGGCACCAAGAGCAGCGAAATCATCAACGGCAGCAGCGGCGCCGATACCATCTCGGGTGGCAGCGGCCGCGACATCATCTCCGGCGGTGCCGGCAACGACCAGCTTTATGGCGGCGCGGGCAACGACGTCCTTTACGGCGGCGACGGAAACGACGTGCTGAAGGGCGGCGGTGGCAAGGATTCGCTGACCGGCGGCAATGGTGCCGACCAGTTCGTATTCCGCCAGGCCGAGGGGAATGGCGTCGTCAGCTTCACCGGCGGCCACGGAGTCAGCACGGTGGCTCAGTGGCTGACCATCACCGACCTCAATTTCGCCGACCACGATGCCATCCGCATCACCGGCTTCGATTCGACGCTGGGCGCGCTCGGGTTCGGCGTGAAGGGAACCGGGTCCTATTTCATCGATTCGCAGGACGACGTGAACCGCCTGGCCGCCTATCTCAAGGCGAACCCTTCGGCCGGCAGCTACTTCGTCAACAAGTCCGGCTTCGACGGCACGACCTTCATTCTCAATGACGGACTGGGCCACCAGCAGGCGCTCACGCTCAATCACATCATCGCCGACGATACCGTGTCGATCTGACCAAACGCGCAGACAAACGGGGCCGGGAGGCGACCACGCCTGCCCGGTCGTTCTGCGCAAAACCCGCTTGCGCAGTCTGGCCCTGCCCTCGCGTCCCCGAGGGTGGGGCCTTTTTGATGGCCAGACCGCCCTTCGCCGCGCTATCACGGCTGCGCAGCGGGGCTCCGCGCCCGCCACAGCATCCTCCCACGAAAGGACCGATAGCATGAGCGTGTTCGATGGTATTCTGGGCCAGGTGAGCAGCGCGGTCGACGTCAAGAACATGGCGGCCAAGCTCGGCATCGATCCCGCGCAGGCCGAAACCGCGATCGCGGCGCTGGCGGCAGGCCACCAAGCAAAGGGCGACACGATCGAGACCGCCGCTGCCAATTCAGGGCTGGACGCCGGCCTCCTTCAGCAGATCGTCGGCCACATCGGTGGCGAAGGCGCGCTGGGCCAGTTCGCCTCGATGCTCGGCGAGCATCCCGATGCGCTGGGCCAGGTCACCCGCTTCCTCGACAAGGACGGCGACGGCAACCCGCTAAACGACATCGCCGGCATCGCCAAGGGCCTGTTCGGCTGAACGGTCATGATGGATACCGTCCTGTCCCTGCTGGTGCTCGCCACCGTGGCGCTGATCGCCGGCGCGATCTTCCTGTGGCGGCGTGGTGAGCGCAAGCGGCCGGCGATGATGCTCGGCATGGCCGTGCTCATCGTTGCCGACCTCGCGGTGTGGCTGACGCCGGTGGCGAACGGCCCCTCGATGATCGAGGTCGCGCACGAAAGCGCCGGACAGGCGGGATAACGCGGCCAGCATTCCGGCCACGCAGCCCGCCGCCCCTTCAAATCGCCGCCGCGATGCCGTAAGGGGCGCGGCTTATGCCCGCACAGACTCCCCCCCGGACGTTTCACGTCAAGAGCTTCGGCTGCCAGATGAACGTCTATGACGGCGAGCGGATGGCCGAGTTGCTCACCGCCGAAGGTATGACCGTCGCCGCCGAGCGCGACGATGCCGACCTCGTCGTGCTCAACACCTGCCACATCCGCGAGAAGGCGACCGAAAAGGTCTATTCCGACATCGGTCGCCTGCGCCGTGCGGATGGCAGCGCACCACTGATCGCGGTCGCCGGCTGCGTCGCCCAGGCCGAGGGCGAAGAGATCATGGCCCGCGCCCCGAGCGTGAAGGTCGTCGTTGGGCCGCAAGCCTATCACCGCCTGCCCGCGATGGTCGCCGATGCCGCCGCCGGGCGCCGCGGCACCGAGACCGACATGCCGGCGGAGGCGAAGTTCGCCGCGCTGCCCAAGCGTCGCCGCTCGGGGCCGAGCGCGTTCCTGACGGTGCAGGAAGGGTGCGACAAGTTCTGCACCTACTGCGTCGTGCCCTATACCCGCGGCGCCGAAATCTCGCGCCCCTATGCCGACCTCGTCGAGGAGGCCAAGCTGCTGATCGCTGGCGGCGCGCGCGAGATCACGCTGCTGGGGCAGAACGTCAACGCCTGGCACGGCGAGGATGACAAGGGCCGCACGATCGGCCTCGACGGGCTGATCCGCACGCTGGCCGCCGATCCGGACCTGGCGCGGATCCGCTACACCACCAGCCATCCCAACGACATGAGCGACGGCTTGATCGCCGCGCATGGCGAGATCGACAAGCTGATGCCGTTCCTGCACTTGCCGGTCCAGGCAGGCAACGACCGCGTGCTCAAGGCGATGAACCGCAGCCACACGGTGGACAGCTATATGGCGATCCTCGATCGCGTGCGCGCCGCGCGGCCCGACATTGCGCTTTCGGGCGATTTCATCGTCGGTTTCCCGGGCGAGACCGAAGCCGAATTCCAGGATACGCTCGATCTGGTTGCGCACGTGCGCCACGCGCAGGCGTTCAGCTTCAAGTACTCGCCGCGACCCGGCACGCCGGCCGCGACGATGGCCGACCAGGTGCCCGCCGCCGTGATGGACGAGCGCCTGCAACGCCTCCAGGCCGCACTGGTGCGTGACGCCACCGCGTTCAATGCGGCGTCGGTGGGCAAGCGGTGCGAGGTGCTGGTGGAGCGGCGCGGTCGCCATGAAGGCCAGTGGCTGGGCAAGTCGCCGTGGCTGCAGTCGGTGCACTTCACCGGAGACGTCGGCATCGGCGACATCGTGACCGTCGATCTGGTCGAGGCAGGCCCGAACTCGCTCGCCGGGCAACTGGTCCAGAAATCCGCCTGACCGATGCTCCCCCTCCTCTTCTGAGGAGGGGGTCGGGGGGTGGTGGCGGCCATGCACGGCCTTGGCGGATAACAATTTTTAAGGGAAATGGATGCGTGGGAGGCGGGGTCGTGCCCTGTCTCCACCACCCCCAACCCCCTCCTCGGAAGAGGAGGGGGTTTCAGGTAGCGCCTTAGATCAGGCGAGCATGCGGACTTGCGGCTCGCGATCAGGGTAGCGCATGGCGGCGGCCTTCACGAAGTTCGCGCTCAGCGGAACGACGCCGTCGTCTTCCATGACATTGGCGTTGTCGAGCAGGACGCCGGCATCCTCGGTGGCGCCGATCGCCTTGAGGTGCCCGAAGGCGTCCGCGACGAACTGGACCGCGGCGCTGTCCTTGGCGAGCATCTGTGCACCGTCGGCCGAAAGTACCAGCGCAACCGCGTCGAACAGCACCGAGGGGCTGCCCGCCAGCTGGCCATCGGCCTTGAGCGGACCGGTCGTGGTCTCGATCCCACCCACCTTGGGCGCCACCAGGAACGGCGTGCCGCCGGCCTTGATGATCGCCTTCTTGAGGTCGGCGATCGCCTTGCCGTCAGACCCGTCGGCAAACAGGATCGCGACCTTGCGGCCCGTCAGCACCGGCTCCATCTGCTGCTGGATCGACAGCGCGGGCGACGCCGCCATATCGATCGGCTCCCGTGCGGCAGGCGCCGCCTCGGGCAGGTCCATGGCAAGACCCGCCGCGACGCGCGATGCCAGATCCTCGTTCACGTTGCGCAAGCGCGACAGGACGCGCAGGCGCACATGCTCAAGCGCCACCTTCGACAGCTCGAACACGAAGGCCGAGGCGATGTGCGCCTGCTCCGACGCCGTCTGCGACACCCAGAACAGGCGGGCCTGGCTGAAGTGGTCGGCAAACAGTTCGGGGCGCAGCCGCACGTTGGCGTCGGCATCGTTGGGCTGGATGTTGCGCGGCAGGGTGCTGAAACCGGTTGCCGGGCATTCACGCGGACCACCCTGCTCACCAGCCTCACCCAGCGAATTCGGCTCGTAGTTGGCGCGGCCCTTGGGCACCATCATCTGCATCTGCCCGTCGCGCTGGAAGTTGTGCATCGGGCATTTGGGCGCGTTGATGGGCAGCTGGTGGAAGTTGGCGGTGCCAAGGCGCGACTTCTGCGTGTCGAGGTACGAGAACAGGCGGCCCTGCAGCAGCGGATCGGCGCTGAAGTCGATCCCCGGTACGATGTTGGCGGGGCAGAACGCGACCTGCTCGGTCTCGGCGAAGAAGTTGTCGGGGTTGCGGTTGAGCGTCATGCGACCGATGATCTCGACCGGCACGACCTCCTCGGGGATCAGCTTGGTTGAGTCGAGGACGTCGTAGGGCTGTTCCATCGCCCATTCCTCGTCGAAGACCTGGACGCCGAGATCCCACGCGGGGAAATCGCCGGCATCGATCGCCTCGAACAGGTCGCGACGATGATAGTCGGGATCGGCACCGGCGATCTTGACCGCCTCGTCCCACAGCGTCGACTGCATGCCGAGCACGGGCTTCCAGTGGAACTTGACCAGCTTGCTCGCGCCCTCGGCATTGACGAAGCGGAAGGTGTGAATGCCGAAACCTTCCATCATGCGCAGCGAGCGCGGGATGGTGCGGTCGGACATTGCCCACATGATCATGTGCATGGTCTCGGGCATCAGGCCGACGAAATCCCAGAACGTGTCGTGCGCGCTGGCCGCCTGCGGATAGCCTTTGTCGGCCTCCATCTTCACGGCGTGGATCAGGTCGGGGAACTTGATCGCATCCTGGATGAAGAACACCGGGATGTTGTTGCCGACGAGGTCCCAATTGCCCTCTTCGGTGTAGAACTTGACCGCGAACCCGCGCACGTCGCGCGGGGTATCGACACTGCCGGCACCGCCGGCGACCGTCGAGAAACGCACGAAGACCGGCGTTTCCTTGCCTTCCTCGGCGAACAGCCCGGCCTTGGTCAGTTCGGGGATCGCGCGCGTGACCTGGAACACGCCGTGGGCGGCGGAGCCGCGGGCGTGTACGATGCGCTCGGGGATGCGCTCGTGGTCGAAGTGGAAGATCTTCTCGCGCAGCACGAAGTCTTCGAGCAGCACGGGGCCGCGCGAACCGGCCTTGAGGCTGTTCTGGTTGTCGCTGATGCGGATGCCCTGGTTGGTGGTCAGGTGGGCATCGGCGCTGCCGTGATTGCCATCTTCGGGCACGTGCTGGTGGGTTTCACCACCGGCACCCTCGTCGGTCACGAAGACGCCGTTTGCGGCATGCGGCATCTCGGCAGGTGTCTTCGTGGGCTTGGCAGGCTTGGCGGCTTTTGCCATCGGGCAGCTCCTGGTCGGTAGGGGGGAAAGCTCCCCCCTCCGACGTTCGGCGCGCCACTGCGTTCCCTTCGCTGCGAACAATCCGTCGTGCCGATCCGGCAGGCTGGCCAGATCGTTCGGCGTTGGCCGTTCCCGGGGCCGTTCCCGGCCGCCGTCGTCAGCCCTGCGGAGCGTCCCCGAGACGAGCCTCGAGAGCGGCGAGACGGGCCTTGAGCGTCTCTACTTCCTCGCGCGCCGTCGCGGCCATGTCCTTGACCGCGTCGAATTCCTCGCGGCTGACGAAATCAAAGCCGCCGAACACTTCGCGGGCCTTTTCGCGTGCGGTTTCGCCAGCTTCGCGGCCTAGGCCGGCCAGGGTCCCTGCGGCGCTGTTGAGCACCTTGACGAAATCGGCGATCATCGGGTTTTCGGTCTGCATGGCGGCCCATCCTGGCTAAGCGGTGATGCCGGCCTACATGGTGCGCCGCCGCGACAACCGCAAGCGCCCCGTGCACAATGGCCGTGGATGGCGGATCTCTATCGAGCGCCGGGATTAGGTCGCAACTTAGATCGCGACGCGCACCGTCTGCGCCGGGGCAAAGGCGCCGTCGGCATCGGGGTTGGCCTGCATGAACTGGTAATTGAGGACGGCGGCAAAGCAGACCCAGGCCAGATAGGGCAGCAGCAACGCCCCGGCCACGGTGCGCACGCGCCAGAACAGCCAGATGGTGAGCGCGACCAGCGGGATCAGCACGAGGATGATCACCTGTGCGGCGACGATCCGATGAAAGGCGAAGAACACCGGGCTCCACGCGAGATTGACGCAGAGCTGCACCGCGAAGGCAAGCACCGCAACGCCGCGCCCCGGTGCGCCACGCGCGGCCAGCACCATCGCCAGCGCCAGGCCCATCATGACGTAGAGAATGCCCCAGACTATGCCGAACACCGCCGGCGGCGGGAATATCGCCGGCTTCACCAGCGCCGCGAACCAGGGGTTGTCGGGCCCGCTCCCGGCACTGCGCCCGGACAGGAAGCCCAGCGCAACGACGAGGGGGATGGTGAACAGGGCCCAGCGGATCAGGCTGGCACGCAATTGGGCGGGGGATGCAAGGTAACGCATGGTCGGTCGACGTCTGCCTCAAGCGAAGGATCGGGCATCCAGTATGCCGGTATGGCCAGAATGCCGGGTATTGCAAGTGTCGCGCCGCTAGGCAAATGGCGAGCGAATCTCATTCCGAAACGCATCGATTAGGCCAGGACGCAACGGTTCGGGCGTGAACGCATGGAACAGCGCCCGGTGCCCCGATCAGGATGCCGTGTCGCGAAAGGCGTAGATCAGGAACTCGACATTGCCCTCCGGCCCGGTGATCGGGCTTTCGACAATCCCCTCGACGCGCCAGCCCTCGCCTTGGAGCCAGTCGCGCACTTCGTCGCAGACCCGGGCGTGCAGCGCCGGGTCGCGGACCACGCCGCCCTTGCCCACTTCGGTGCGGCCGACCTCGAACTGCGGTTTGATCAGGGCGACCAGCGTGGTGGGCGCGGCGGCCAGCTGCAACGGCACCTCGAGCACCTTGCGCAGGCTGATGAAGCTGGCGTCGCAGACCACCCAGTGCGCTGGTCGGTCGATGTGCGCGGGGGTCAGGATGCGCGCGCTGGTTTGCTCCAGAACGGTGACGCGCGGGTCCTGGCGCAGCTTCCACGCCAGCTGGTTCGTACCCGAATCCACGGCGAAGACATGGGCGGCCCCTTTCTGGAGCAGCACGTCGGTAAAGCCGCCGGTCGAACTGCCGATGTCCATCGCCGTCACGCCCGCCGGGTCGAGCGCGAAGTGGTCGATCGCATGCGCCAGCTTGATGCCGCCGCGCGATACCCAGGGATGGTCGCGGCCCCGCACCTCGATCACGGCGTCGGACGGCACGGTCTGCCCCGCCTTGGCGATCTTGGTTTCGCCCACGAAGACCAGCCCCGCAAGGATCAGGGCCTGGCCGCGCGCGCGGCTTTCGGCAAGGCCACGCTCGACGAGAAGCTGGTCGACGCGCTGCTTCGGCGCGGGTTTGGCACGGGGGGACCGGTCGGACGAGGGGGGATGGGTTGAGGTCACGCGCGCTTCCTTCCATAAGCCGGGCATGAAGATCAACCGGGCCGTGGTGCCATCGACCAATTCGCTGCTGGCAATCGCGCTCGTGCTCTCTGCGGCAGGCTGCGTTTCCGCGCCGCCTCCGGCACCGGCGCCGGTGCGCACCTTGCCCCCTGCCCGCCCGGCACCTGCGCCTCAGCCCGCAGCACCCCCACCCGCTGACTGGCGCGACCTGCCGCAAACGCCGGGCACGTGGACATATGCGGCGGGCACGGCGCGCTTTGGCCAGCTTGGCGCAGCGCCGCTGGTCAGCCTGCAATGCAATCGCGCCGCCGGCCAAATCCTGATCGTGCGCGCGGGCAGCGCGGCCCAGCCGGTACCTGCTGCCATCACCACCAGCGCCCAGCAACGGCCCTTGAGTGCCTCTCCCTACGGCGCCGAATCGCTCGCGATCGCCTTGCCGGTGCGTGACAGCCTGCTCGATGCCATGGCATTCAGCCGCGGCCGCTTCGTGCTCGAGGTAAATGGCCTGTCGACGCTGGCTCTGCCGGCCTGGGCCGAAGTCGGCCGCGTGATCGAAGACTGTCGCTGAGAGGCGGCAAGGCGCCGACAAAATCGTTTCGAATGTACCCGGATCGACGCGTTGAGCGGGCATGGCGGCCGGCCATGCTGCAGCGCGTCAACTGGCCCGAAACCGCGCGCGAAGTCTCGATTGTGACGCCAAAATAATTGAATGCAAGTCTTGTTGTTTCGGGTGCGATTGCGCACATTGAGGTCACGGTTGGTGAGTGGACAAGAAACCCTCCCGGCCCAATCGTCCGGCACGCCCCGGGCGGTGACCCTGGCTCAACAGCGCGAAAGGAGGTGATCCGATGTCTCATGGTTCAGCAGAGAGGTCGGCATTCCGCAACGCGAGGCATTATCGCTGATTTCGATACGCGATAAAGGCTTCGTGAGCGGCACTTCCGGCCGCTGACCATGCGAAGGGCCGCTTCGGATTGCCGGGGCGGCCCTTCACATTTATTTCTTTTCGCTTGAACTTTGCGCAACATTCGTTCAACGCGCAAACCAGACCGACCGATACGAAGGATTGACGTGCCATGGCGACCAGCGCCGCAGCCACCTCGCGTTTTGCCAAGACGAACCACCCCGCCCCGGCCACGGCCGAGCTGCGTGACGCGGTACTGGCAAACCCCGGCTTCGGCACAAAGTTCACCGACCACATGGTGTCGATCGACTGGACCGAGGACAAGGGCTGGCACGATGCCGCGATCCTGCCCTACGGCCCGATCGCGCTCGATCCGGCCGCCTCAGTTTTGCACTACGCCCAGGAAATCTTCGAGGGGCTGAAGGCCTATCGCCTGCCCGACGGCGGCATGGCGCTGTTCCGGCCCGAGGCCAATGCGGCCCGCTTCAACGCTTCGGCCCGCCGCCTCGCCATGCCCGAACTGCCCGAGGATCTCTTCGTCGAGGCGGTCGAGCAACTGGTGCTGACCGACCGTGACTGGTTCCCGACCGTCGACGGCGGCGCGCTGTACCTGCGGCCCTTCATGTTCGCGACCGAGGCGTTCCTCGGCGTGCGCCCGGCCCGCGCCTATCGCTTCCTCGTCATCGCCAGCCCTGCCGGCAACTATTTCAAGTCGGGCTCGCCCGCAGTCTCGATCTGGGTGAGCGACTATACCCGCGCAGCGCCCGGCGGCACCGGTGCGGCCAAGTGCGGCGGCAACTATGCCGCCAGCCTCGTCCCCACCGCCGAGGCCTTTTCGCGCGGGCATGACCAGGTGCTGTTCCTCGACGCTGCCGAGCACAAGTGGATCGAGGAACTGGGCGGCATGAACCTGTTCTTCGCCTTCGACGACGGCTCGATCCTGACGCCGCCGCTGTCGGGCACGATCCTGCCGGGCATCACCCGCGAAAGCCTGATCGCGCTTGCCCGAGAGGAAGGCCTGACCGTGCGCGAGGAACGCTACAGCCTCGACCAGTGGCGCGCCGATGCCGCGAGCGGAAAGCTGGTCGAAACCTTCGCCTGCGGGACGGCTGCGGTCGTCACCCCCGTGGGCAAGGTCGCCGACCACAATGGTGAGTTCGTCATCGGCTCTGGCGGTCCGGGCCAGCTGACGCAGAAGCTGCGCCAGCGCCTCGTCTCGATCCAGCGCGGCGAAAGCCCCGATGCCCACGGCTGGGTGCGCCGCATCGCCTGATCCCTGCTGCCAGTTCCGACGCGATCACGCTTGCGTGATCGCCGTCTCCTCATCTAGCCTTCTGCGGCAAATGGGGGATGGATCATGGGAAAACTGACACTGGACCAGGGGCGGTTCCGCCTCGACCGGCTGACGCGTGCGCTGGGCTGGGTATTGCCGCTGGCCGGCGTCATGCTCGCCGTCGTGCTGCTGGGCGAAAGCCTGCTTAATGCGATGGCGCGCTTCCCCGAAATCATGGGCCTGTTCACGCTCGTGGCGCTGATCGTGGTGCTGGTGGCGGTGACGCTATCGTGCATGTGGCTCTACCGTGCCAACGCCAATCTCCATGCCGCCGGCGTACAGATGAACCACGGCCCGACGATGGCCTGGCTTTGGACTTTCGTGCCGATCGCCACGCTGTTCAAGCCGTACCAGGTGGTGCGCGAGTTGTGGACTGACAGCCTGCGCGAGACCGACAGCTTCGCCGCACCCGCCACGCCGCTGCTGGGGCAATGGTGGGCCGCCTGGCTCATCGGCACGATCTCGCTCAACGCCTCGGGCAACGCCCTGTTCGCGCAGACGTCGGTCGGGCAGCAGGTCATGCCCTCGGTCGCCGCGCTGGCCCTGCTGGCGGCATCCTTCCTGTTTCGGGCCATCGTGCAGCGCGTGAACCAGGGGCAGCAGGGCCTGGTGGACGCCGACGTCTTCGCCTGACTTGCGGTTCCCGGGTCGGACAGGTCCGAAGGTACGGGTCGTCCCCACCGGGAAATGAGGCGATGGCGGCGACATGCCCAGCAACGCCCCATCCCATCGGTCCAATCCAGCCGTGTTCCCCGTCACCCGGGCAGACGCACTGGCACGCCTCGCCGCGTTCGCACCCCGCGCGGGGAGCGCTTATGGCCAAGGTCGCAACGTCGATCATGGCCCTGGCCGGCATGACACGGTCTCGCGCCTGTCGGCGGCCCTGCGCCGGCGCACCGTGACCGAAGCCGAAGTCATCGCCGAGGTGCTGCGACACCATGATGCGCAGGCTGCGCAGAGCTTCATTAGCGAAGTGTTCTGGCGCACGTACTGGAAAGGCTGGCTGGAGCAGCGCCCGGCGATCTGGACGCAATACCTGGCGCGCTGCGCGGCGCTGAAGCAGCAGCTTCGGCGCGATCCGGACCTTGCCGGCCGTCATGCCGACGCCATCGCCGGTCACACCGGGATCGACGCCTTCGACCACTGGATGCGCGAGCTGTTGGATACGCGCTACCTGCATAACTGGGCGCGAATGCAGGTGGCCTCGATCTGGATTTTCACGCTGGGCCTGCCGTGGGAGCTGGGCGCGGCCCACATGGCGGCACGCTTGCGCGATGCAGACCCGGCCAGCAACACGCTGTCGTGGCGCTGGGTCGCGGGACTGCACACCGCCGGCAAGGCCTATCTTGCAGACGCCGAGCGGATCACCGCAATGACCGGCGGTCGCTTCCATCCGCACGGGTTGGCGCGGGATGCGGCAATCCCCGCCGATGCGCCGCCGCCTCCAGCAACGCCGCTCCGCACGACCCCGATGCCCGACACGACACGGCCGGCGGTGCTGTGGATCACCCCCGAAGACGCCTCGGTCGACCTGGCAACGGCCTTGCAGGACATGCCCGTACGGGCCGTCGTCGCGCTGCATGACCATGTCCGCGACGATGCCGATCGCGCCGCCCTCGATGATGCGCTGTCGCGCGCCGCGAGGCAGCGCGATGTGCCGGCGTTATGGGCACAGGATGTCGACGATCTAGTCGCCATTGCCGGGGATCATGACGCCACGCAGATCGTTACCGGGTTCGTGCCCCTCGGCCACCTGGGCGATGAACTGCCCGCAATCCGTGCCGCGCTGGACGGGGCCGGGCTGGTCCTGGCTGAGCATCTACGGCATTGGGACCGGACGGTTTGGCCGCATTGTCGCCGGGGCTTCTTCGCCCTCAAGCAGGAGATACCCGCATTGCTCGACATGCTCGTGCCCCATGATGCCCTGGACTGCACGCTGGTGGACACCATCCGATGAGCGAGGATCGTGGACGCAAGGTTCCCAGCGGCCGGCTCTCGCGCCTCGCCGCCTTCGGGCAACTGGCCGGTGGCCTTGCCGGCGGGGCCGTGGCCGAAGGCGCGCGCCGGCTTGCGCGGGGCGAGCGCCCTGCCCTGCACGAGCTGATGCTGACGCCGGGCAATGCCGCGCGCCTGACCGAGCAGCTGTCACGTTTGCGCGGCGCGGCGATGAAGCTCGGGCAGATGATCTCGCTCGATGCTGGCGACATGCTCCCGCCGGAGTTGACCGCGATCCTCGCCCGGCTGCGCGATGGCGCGCATCACATGCCACCGGCACAGCTGCAGAAAGTGCTCGCCGCCGAATGGGGCGCCGACTGGCGCCGTCGCTTCGCGCATTTCGACCCGCGCCCGCTGGCCGCCGCCTCGATCGGCCAGGTCCATCGTGCACGCCTGCCCGATGGCCGCGACCTGGCGATCAAGGTGCAGTACCCGGGCGTCGCGCAGAGCATCGACGCCGATGTCGACAACGTGGCGACGCTGCTCAGGGTCTCGAGCCTGCTCCCTTCGAGCGTGGACATCGCGCCGCTGCTGGCCGAGGCCAAGGTCCAGCTGCACGAAGAGGCCGATTATCGGCGCGAGGCCGAGCAGATGCGCCGTTACCGCGCGCAGCTGGCCGACGACCGCCGCTTCGTCGTGCCCGAGCCGGTCGAGGAATTCACCACCACGCGCGTCCTGGCGATGGATTTCGTGAGCGGGCGCCCCATCGATACGCTGGCCGATGCCGCGCAGGACCAGCGCGATTCCGCGGTCTCCGCGCTGCTCGATCTCGTGCTGCACGAGTTGTTCGTGTTCGGCTTCATGCAGACCGATCCGAACTTCGCCAACTATCGCTGGCAGCCGGAGACCGGTCGGCTCGTCCTGCTCGATTTCGGGGCGGCGCGGGCGGTGCCACCCGAAACCGCCGCCGCCTATCGCGCCGTGGTAAAGGCCGGTTTGGCTGAAGACCCGGCAGCGCTGCGCGAGGCGATTCTGGCGGTCGGGTTCGTGTCCCCGCTGCTGCTCGAACGCCATGGCGCGCGGATCGATGCGATGATCGCGGTGCTGCTCGCCCACTTGTCCCGGCCGGGGCCGCTGGACTTTTCGGATCGCCGATTCGTGAGCGAGTTGCGCGCCATCGGCAAGCCGATCGTGGCGGACCGGGAGGCCTGGCACGTGCCGCCCGTCCAGACGCTGCTGGTGCAGCGCAAGGTGAGCGGCACGGCCCTGCTCGCGGTACGGATGGAGGCCCGCGTGCAGATCAGGGACATGGCCGCACACGTGATTGCCGGCCAGTGAAGCATTGTGATGGAACCACCCCGGCGAACGGGCGATGAACAGTCACCTCAGGGCCGCCGCGTAAGGCGCGTCAACGCATCGGGGAGCGGCGCGCCGGCCTCGGGCAATCGCCGGGGGCTGCGCCGGCCAGCTGCATCGACCTGAGTCGGGCGTTCACTTCGGCCTGATCGAGCTGGCGCGTAGCGCCGGTGGCATCGTCGACCAGCAGGGCATTGTGGCAATCGTCCGCCCGCATCGGCCGGCCGTCGGGCGAGAGCGCAAGCAGCATCGTATCGTGGCCATCGCGGTAGATCGCGCGCAGGACGGGTTCGTCATGCCGGGCCGGCGCAGGTTTCTTGGCGCTGCCGCACGCAACCAGCGCCAGGGGCAGTACCAAGGCCGCCAGGCTTGCGGTCGCGCGGCCAAGACGGGCAGCGGCAGGTGTTGGTCGCATGAAATGGCACCCCGGCCGGCTGGTCGGGGTGCCATGATAGACGGACGTGGCGGCGTGGCAAGCCGTGACCCGAGGGGGAGGAAGGCCGGCTTCGCCGCGCCGCCACAGAACCGTCAACCCAACCGTCAACCGGTCAGCTGCACACCATCAGCGACGATAGTCGTGATGACGGTGATGGCGGTGATGCATCATCTTGCGGTGCAGTACGCGGTGGTCGCGGCGCAGTTCGCGGCGGTCGTGACGCAGCTCGTGGCGCGCGATATGGGCCCGGCGATAGTCGCCGTGCGCCCGGGCGACCGCGATCTCGCGGCGATCATGCCGGACTTCCGCACGGTCGCGGGCCACTTCGTGACGGGCGGCGGCAACCGGCACCGGCTGGGCGTTGGCGATCGCCGGGGCGACAACGGGGCCGAGCGCGGCGGCAGCGACGATGGCGAGAATGAACTTGCGCATGATGGGTCTCCTGTCCGGGCCGCGGCGGGTGCCTTGGCCATGAACCGGTTATGGGGCGTCGCGGCTGAACACTGAGCGAAGCAATCCGCCAGAAACCGCTCAGCTTTGTCGTGCGGCGGCAACAAAGTGTCGCAACACTGTGACCCATCTTGTGCATTAGCCCCGAGGGGTCCTTGCACCACGGCGATCACACCTTACACTTTACCCATAGAGGTCCGATGAAAGGAGCGCGAAAACCCCACCCCATGGCTCGAAAACTCTCCCGCGCGCACGATGAGGCGCATCGCGACTTGACCCACGACCGCAGCGGCCCAAGGCCCGGCGTCCATTCGTTCGGTGACGGATCGACGCGCGATGGAGGGGATCGGTCCCGCCGCGCCCGCGCCGAGGTCGAGTTCGAGGAGCAGACCATGCTGGGGGCGCTGTTCGGACAGTTCGACACCAACCTCGTGCAGATCGAGAATCGCCTTGGCGTCTATATCTCGGCGCGCGGCAACAAGGTGCTGATCGAGGGGCCGGAAGACAGCGTGGCCCGCGCCCGAGACGTGCTCAAGGGCCTGCACCAGCGCCTCAACACCGGGCACGAGATCGACATGGGCGCGCTCGAATCGATCATCGCAATGAGCGCGGAGCCCACGCTCGAGGGGATCATCACCGGCGACGCCGCCGGCACCCCGCCGATCATGATCCGCACCCGTCGCAAGACGATCGTGCCGCGGTCGGCCACGCAGATCGCCTATATGCAGGCCCTGGTGAAGAACGACGTGATCTTCGCGCTGGGGCCGGCGGGTACGGGCAAGACCTACCTGGCCGTGGCGCAGGCCGTGGCGCAGCTGATGACCGGCTCGGTCCAGCGGCTGATCCTCTCGCGCCCCGCGGTCGAGGCGGGCGAGCGGCTGGGCTTCCTGCCCGGCGACATGAAGGAAAAGGTCGATCCGTACCTGCGCCCGCTTTACGACGCCTTGTACGACTGCATGCCGCCAGAGCAGGTCGAGCGGCGCATCGCCAGCGGCGAGATCGAGATCGCGCCGATCGCCTTCATGCGCGGCCGCACGCTGGCCGATGCCTTCGTCATCCTCGACGAGGCGCAGAACACGACGCCCGCGCAGATGAAGATGTTCCTTACCCGCTTCGGCCAGAACAGCCGCATGGTGGTGTGCGGCGACCCCAAGCAGGTTGACCTGCCCGGCGGCGTCGCCGCCAGTGGCCTGGCCGATGCGGTTCGCCGGCTCGAGGGAGTCGACGGCATCGGCGTGGTCCACTTCAGCCGCGCCGACGTGGTCCGCCACCCGATCGTGGGCCGCATCGTCGAGGCCTACGAAGGCCCCGAGGCCTGACCCTGCGCACCTGATCGACATCGCTTTGGTATCGGCAGGGTGGCTTCAGGCCGCCCGCCGTGCCAAAGCGATTCGCTCACCCCCCCGGCACGGACGCTGCATGACCGCCCCCATTCTCGAAATCGACATCGACCCGATCTGGGGTACCGCCACCGATTGGGAGGCGCTCGCCAATCGCGCCGCCGAGGCCGCCGCGGCGGTCGCGCCCGAACTGGCCCATCCCAACCTGCTGGTCAGCCTCGTCCTGGCCGACGACGAGGAAGTCCACGCGCTCAACAAGCAGTGGCGCGCCAAGGACAAGCCCACCAATGTTCTGTCCTTCCCGATGCTTGCCCGCGAGGACGTGCTGCGCGCAGCCGCCGACGAAGGCGCGCCGGGAATGCTCGGTGATCTCATCCTCGCGCAGGGCGTGTGCGCGCGCGAGGCCGAGGAAAAGGGTATTCCAGTCGCGGACCATGCCGCGCACCTGGTGGTCCACGGCCTGCTGCATCTGGCAGGCTACGACCACGAGACCGGCGATGCGGAGGCCGAGGAAATGGAAGCGCTGGAGCGGAAGGCGCTTGCCTTGCTGGGCCTCGCCGACCCATATGCATGAACGAACCTGAAACGAGCAGAGGAGCAAGATCAGTGCCCGAGGGCAACGGGTCCGGCGGCGAGAGCCGGTCGGGCGAAGGCGACAGTAACGGCGCGCTGTGGCGCGCGATCCGGGCTTTCTTCAAGGGACCGGACAACGACCAGTCGCTGCGGGCACAGATCGAGGAAGCGATCGAGGAGCACGAGCACGAGCCGGGCACGACATCGGGTGCCGACGGCGATCTCGTGCCGATCGAGCGCCAGATGCTCAAGAACCTGCTCCATTTCAGCGAGCGCGACGCCGACGACGTGGCGATCCCGCGCGGGCAGATCATCGCCATCCCCGCCGCCTCGACGTTCGAGGAAGTCGTCGCCGCCTTTGCCGAGCACGGGCACAGCCGCCTGCCGGTCTATGGCGAATCGCTCGATGAAGTGCTGGGCATGATGCACGTGAAGGACGTCTTCGCGATCGTCGCGGACATGGCCTTCAACGGCGGCAGCGCGCCCGAGGACTGGGCACACCTGATGCGCCAGCCGCTGTTCGTGCCGCAGGCGCGCGGCGCGATCGACGTGCTGGCCGACATGCGCAGCCGCCGCACCCACCTGGCCGTGGTAATCGACGAATATTCGGGCACCGATGGCATCATCACGTTCGAGGACTTGGTCGAGGAAATCGTCGGCGACGTCGAGGACGAGCACGACGACGCGCCCGAAGTGCTGCTCAACCAGCTCGATCCCGACACCTGGGACGCCGACGCGCGCGCCGAGCTGGAGGACGTGGCCGACACCATCGATCCGCGCCTCGCCGAGGTGGAGGAAGACGTCGACACGCTGGGCGGCCTGGCCGTGGTACTGGCGGGCGAAGTGCCGCCGGTCGGCCGCGTGCTCGAGCACCAGTCGGGCTGGCGCCTCGAGGTTACCGATGGCGACGAACGCCGCCTGACCCGCCTGCGCCTCCACGCGCCCACGTCCGGCAAAGAAGAAACCGAAGACGCCTGATGATCCGCCGCCTCCCTCCCCTGCGCTCGCTCGAAGCCTTCATCCGCGTGGTGCGCGCCGGCTCGGCCAAGACGGCTGCGGCCGAACTGGCGCTCAGCCCTTCGGCGCTGTCACGCCGGCTCGCCTCGCTCGAGGAGTTCGTCGCCAAGCCGCTGTTCGAGCGCAAGCACCAGGCGCTCAAGCTGACCGACGACGGCCAGACGCTTTACGACGCCGTCGCCCCGCTGATCGACGAGATGGCGGACCGCATCGACCGCATGATCGACACCGGCAAGGTCATGCGCCTGCGCCTTGGTGTCCTGCCGCTATTCGGCAGCCAGCGCCTGTTCCCGCGCCTGGGCGAGCTGCGCAAGCTGCACCCCCAGCTGCACATCGACATCGACAGCTCGGCCGCCGCCGAGACCAAGCTGGGCGATACCATCGACGCGGCCATCGTCCTGTCCGAAGGCCCCGACGTCACGCTGCATTCGGTACGGCTCGACCATAACCGCGTCTATGCCATCGCCAGCAGGCAGCTGGCCGAGGAGCTGGGCAGTCGCCCGGACATGGCGCTGCTGTCGCGCCAGACGTTCCTCGTGCACAACGACCTGCCCGCCAGCTTCGAGGCGTGGAAGCGCACGCTGCACCTCGAGGCGCTCGAGCCGGCGGCGATCGACCACTTCGATTCGGGGCAGCTGATCCTCGAGGCCGCGGCGCAAGGACTGGGCATCGCGATCATGCACGATGACCATTTCAGCCGCAGCCACGATCCACGGCTGGCCCGGGTCTACGACATTGAGGTCGACAGCCCCTATTCCTACTGGTTCGTGTGCCGCCCCCGTGCGCTGCAATCGCGCCCGGTGCGGCTGTTCCACGACTGGATGCTGAAGGCGGGTTTGTAAGCCGCCATCGCGTCAGATCAGCGCGAAGAGCCGGCCGGCGACCCAGCCCATGCCCACCGATACGGCGACGACGAAAAGCCCGTAGAACAGGCCGTTGCCATCCGCCTGGTTGGCGACGAACCGCTCGAAACCTTGTTTCGATACATCGACGCGCGTGACGGCCGAGGTGATGACTCGGCCCTGCCGGATCGCAAAGGTCTCGGCGGTGTAAGTCCCGGTGCGCACTTGCGAGGGCAGCGCGATCCGCGCCTGGTACAGAACCTGGCTGCTGATCGTGACGCCGTGATCGTCCTCGCGATAGAGACCCTGCCGCCGCATCAGGTCGACGAGGCCGGCGGAGAAGCGGTGCTGGTCTTCCGGGTCGATCGTGCCGATCGGCGAAAGCTGCAGCCGATCGAGACCCAGTTCGTAGATCGCGGCGGTCTTTTCATCGACGATGCGGCGCAGCGGGCGCGAGGCGGCGATGGCGAAGAAGCTGGGGGCCGAGCGGAATTCCGTGTTGTCGGCATTGACCCAGATTCCCGCCACCTTGCGCTTTTCGCGCAGGACGATCGACTGCACCGGCCCTTTTAGCACCACGACAATGTCGTAATCCTGCGCCGCGCGCGTGCCGCCGGGGTCGAGGATCGCGCCGAAAAGGAGAAGGTCCGCGCCGGTAAAGCCTTGGCGCACCTCGACGCGGTGCTGCGAGATTTCCGGCACGAGGATCGGCGCGCGCGCGCCGCCGGTCAATAGAAGCACTGCCAGCAGGGCCAGAACGCGGATCACAACGGCACCACGGTATAGATCTCGTCCGGGCGATAGCCGAGCCCGACCGCCATGCGCAGCGCCACCGCCAGCACGATGACCGCAAGCAGCAGGCGCAACTGTTCGGGCCGGGCCTTCTGCGCGAACTGCGCGCCGATCTGCGCGCCCGAGACCGAGCCGACCAGCAGCATGCCCGCCAGCACGACATCGACGGCATGCGTGGTCAGTGCGTGCATCATCGTCGTCGCCATGGTCACGAACAGGATCTGGAACAGCGAGGTTCCGACCACGACATTCGTGCTCATGCCCAGAATGTAGAGCATCGCGGGCACGAGGATGAAGCCGCCACCGATGCCCATGAGCATCGTCAGCACGCCGGTCGCCATGCCGAGCAGTAGCGGGGCCAGCGGCGAGATATAGAGACCCGAGCGATAGAAGCGCCAGCGCAGCGGCAGGCTGGCGACCAGCGGATGGTGGCGCCGCCGTCGCGCGGGCGGGGCCACGCCGCGGCGCTGCGCGCGCAGGGTGGTGACGCTTTCGTGGGCCATCAGCCCGCCGATCCCGCCAAGCAGCAGGACATAGAGGATATTGATGACCGTATCGATCTGCCCGAGGGCCTGGAGCAGGCGGAACAACAGTGCGCCGATCCCGGTGCCGAGGACGCCGCCTGCCACCAGCACGGCGCCCATGTGGTAGTCGATCCCGCCGCGCCGGGCATGGGCGAATGCGCCCGACACGCTGGCCCCGGTCACTTGGCTTGCGGCGGATGCGGCCGCGACTGTGGGCGGGACGCCGTAGAAAATCAGCAGCGGCGTCGTCAGGAATCCCCCGCCCACGCCGAACATGCCCGAGAGCAGGCCGGTCAGTGCCCCCAACCCGATGATGACCAGGCCGTTGACCGCAAGATTGGCGATCGGAAGATAGACATCCATCGCCGCCACTCTAGGCGGTGGGCCGCCAAATGCCACCCTCAGCAGCGCGGAAATGCGCGCTCGTTTTGCCATGCCGGCACCTGCAAGCCGGCACGCGCGAACACGATCATCACGTCATCGGCCCGCGCCCGGTCGAGGCAGCGCCAACCGGGTGCCCGGCCATCCATGCCGGGGGCGGGAATCGCCAGGGTATCGAATGTCGCGCCACGCCGCGCCTCGTCGATGGACAGGGCGTCGAGCAGGCTGGCCAGCCCCAGGCAGTCCAGGCCTCGGCAACCGGCATCTTCTAACGCCAGATCGTGGAAGACGATGCGAACCCTGCGATCGGCAGCCCCTGTCTTGGAGGCATCCATCGCGGCGGCGATGGCGGCATGATCCGTCCGGTGGCAGCCGATGTAGATGCGGTTGCCCGGATGCGGCCACTCGGCCAGACACCGCGCTATCGCATCGTGCGCAGGCTCGACTTGCGAAGACAGCGGAAGCAGCACGGCAGCGCCACCGCCGTGGCCGGCCCCGCAAGTGCGAGCGCGTGGCAAGCGTTCCGGACCGGTCATCGGGGGACAGCCCGCGCACGCGCCGGCTGCCCACCGCAGCCGGGCCGCAGAGTGCGTTATCATATCCCCGTCTGGCCCCATCCGATTTGACGGCCAATTCCCCACCTGCCAGAGTATGGTTCCCGCGCTGACGTGACAACGCTACCAACCCGCAGGAATGGATCGAATATGGCGGAACCCCGCTCCGCACCCTCCGGGCTGCGCGCCCTGATGCGGCACGAGGCCGCCCCCGGCGTGCTGCTCCTCGTCTGCGCCGCGCTCGCGGTGGTGCTGGCCAATTCCTCCGCCGCGCACGGCTGGCACGCTCTGTTCCACGACAACCTCGCCTTCACGCCGATTGCCCACCTCGGCACGCTCCATGCGTGGATCAACGACGGGCTGATGGCGGTGTTCTTTTTCGTCGTCGGGCTGGAGATCAAGCGCGAGGTCGTGAGTGGCGCGCTGTCGGATGCACGCCGGCGCCGGTTGCCGGTGATAGCCGCACTGGCCGGCATGGCGGCCCCCGCCCTCGTGTTCCTGTTCGTGACGCGCAGTACGCCAGCACTCCACGGGGGCTGGGCCATCCCGGCCGCGACCGACATCGCCTTTGCCATGGGCGTGCTCGCGCTCATCGGCCGGCGCGTCCCGCCCTCGATCCGGCTATTCCTGCTGACGGTCGCGGTGGTCGACGACCTTGGTGCCGTGGTGGTGATCGCACTGTTCTATACCAGCGGGGTGGCGCTGGGCTGGCTTGCCGCCGCGCTTGCGGTGCTGGCGGTCATGATCGCCCTGAACCGCCGCGGGGTCAGCCACGTGGCCCCTTATGCCGTCCTGGCGGTCCTGCTGTGGCTTGCCGTTCTGCATTCGGGCGTCCACGCGACGGTGGCGGGGGTGCTCGCGGCGATGACCGTGCCGATGAAGCTCGACAAGCACGGCGATTCGCCGTTGTTGCGGCTCGAGCATGCCCTGGTTCCGGTCAACGGTTTCGTGGTGGTGCCGTTGTTCGGCCTGGCCAACGCCGGGGTCGCGCTGGGCGCCGGGGGCCTTGCCGCCATTCTCGATCCCCTGCCGATGGGCATTGCCGCAGGGCTGTTCGTGGGCAAGCAGGCTGGCGTTTTCGGCGCAGTGGTCGGCGCGGAACGGCTCGGCATCGCGGCCCGCCCATCGGGGGCGAGCCTGCTGCATGTCTGGGGCCTCGCGCTGCTGTGCGGCATCGGCTTCACCATGAGCCTGTTCATTGCGGAGCTGGCCTTCCCCGCCGACCCGGCGCTGGTCGAGGAGGCCAAGCTCGGCATCCTCGGCGGCTCGCTGCTTTCCGCCCTGGCAGGCGCTCTCGTGCTGCGCCTTGCGCCCGCCCGCCAATGATCGAAAACACCGATAACCCCATGTCCATATTGTCATGAAACTATGGTGCCCTATCGAGGGTACTACGCAGCAAACGCCGCCTAAGGAAAGGGAAGTGCCATGCCCGGTGACAACGCCAAGAAAGCCCTGATCGACAGCCTCAACGGGCTGCTCGCCGATTATTTCGCGCTCTATCTCAAGACCAAGAACTTCCACTGGCACGTCGCCGGCCCGCAGTTCCACGACCTGCACCTGCTGTTCGACACGCAGGCGACCGAGCTTTTCTCCCTCACCGACATCATCGCCGAGCGCGTGCGCAAGAACGGCGGCTCGACGCTGACCTCGATCGGCGCGATCGCAGGAAAGACCGCCATTGCCGATGACGACCGCGCCAAGGTCGATGCGATGGACATGGTCCGCACGCTGCGCGACGACAACGCCAAGCTGGTCGAGGCCATCCGCGCGGTTAAGGCTGCCGCCACCGAGGCCGGCGACAATGCCACCGAAGGTGCCGCCGACGACTGGACCGACCAGGCCGAACAGCGCGTGTGGTTCCTGGGGCAGATCGCTGCCTGATTGTATAGAAACGGCCACACCCCGGCCGTTTTTGAAAGCGCCCGCCCTGCCCTCGTGCCGGGCGGGCGCTTCGCGTTTCAGGCACCGCCCCCACGCGTCTGTGCCCGCAACCGATCGAATGCCGCCCGAGGCATTCGCCGCCACAGCGCAATGCGGCCCAAGGTTTGCGATACCGCGATCAGGCAAAGCGCGCTCGTCCCTTCGCGCAGGATCACCTCGAGTCCGCCAGGCCCTTGCCCGACGACGAGGACCCCGCAGGGCCGCACGCCTGCGCACTCAGGATCACCGCATGGACAAGCGGCCGCCACCCCCGCTTGCGGCGGCAGCCCTGATGAAGTCGGCTCCATGAATGCCTCCCGCGCCTGGTGCGGGCAGGATTATCCGCAAACCTTCCCCAAACCCCTGCCGATTGCATCGATAACGGCGCGATAGCCGCGCTCAGAATGGCAACTCGACCTGCCCTCCCGCCGGGCTGGCGGGGGTATCGCCCTCCGCGTCATCGAGGTTCGAGAGCGTCAGGCCCATGAGGCGGATGGGTTGGGGCAATGGCAGGACCGCGTCGAGCAATTGGCGCGCGACATCGGCGAAGGCCTCGCGATCCGCCACGGCCGAGGTCAGCGACTTCGCGCGGCTCATCGCCTGGAAATCGCGGAACTTGAGCTTGAGCGTGACGGTCCGGCCGCGCGCGTCGGCGCGGGCAATACGATCCCACGTCAGGTCGATGATGGTCTCGAGCGTGGCGCGCAGCACCGAGCCGGTCGAGATGTCGCGGTCGAAGGTGCGCTCCGCCCCCACTGACTTCCGCGGCCGGTCCGCCCGCACCTGACGCAAATCGATGCCGCGCGCGGCCCGGTAGAGGTAATCCGCCTGCGCCCCGAAATGCTGGCGCAAGGTGGCGATGTCGATGCGCGCAAGGTCGGCCCCCGTGGCGATGCCGAGCGAGGCCATGCGTTCTGCCCCGCGCGGCCCGACGCCGTGGAACCGGGCGACCGGCAGGCCGGCGACATAGCGCGCACCCTCGCCCGGGCGGATGACGCAAAGTCCGTCGGGCTTGTTCTCGTCGCTCGCCAGCTTGGCCAGGAACTTGTTGTACGACACCCCCGCGCTCGCAGTAAGGCCGGTGTCGGCGCGGATCCGCCGCCGGATCAGTTCGGCGATGCGCGTCGCAGAGCCGATGCCACGCAAGTCGCGCGTCACGTCGAGGTACGCCTCGTCGAGCGACAGCGGCTCGACGTGCGGGGTATAGTCGAGGAAGATCGCCCGGATCTGTTGGGAGACCGCGCGATAGACCTCGAAGCGCGGCCGGCGGAAGATCAGGTCGGGGCACAGTTGCACTGCGCGTGCCGACGGCATCGCCGATCGCACGCCATAGCGCCGTGCTTCGTAGCTGGCCGCCGCCACCACGCCGCGGCCTGCGCTTCCCCCCACCGCCACCGGCTGTCCGCGCAGCGACGGATCGTCGCGCTGCTCGACGCTGGCGTAGAAGGCATCCATGTCGACATGGATGATCTTGCGCAGGCCGATGGCCTCGTCGGACTCGGCGCCGAAGTCAGAGCCGGGCACAGCGATGCCGGGGGCGCCGGCGGATGTGGCATCCCCGGCGCTCGGGGCACCGGGATCGGGAGGAGACAGCGGTGCGCGCATCGGGATCGCTGCAAAAATCGCAACTAAGTCGTGGAATGGCAAGACCGACCTGCCTATAGGGCCATCATGCGAACGAACACTTCCGCCGAAACCCCGCCTCGGCCGGCGCTGGGCGAACGCGAATTCATCGCCATGATGGCGATGCTGATGGCTCTCCAGGCGCTCGCCATCGACGCGATGCTGCCCGGCCTTGCCCAGATCGCGCAGGATCTCGGCGTCAGCGACCCCAACCGGCGCCAGCTGGTGGTCGGCGTGTTCCTCGTGGCCGCCGGGATCGGTGCGCTGGTGCCCGGTGCGCTGGCGGACCGCCACGGGCGGCGCCCGGTGCTGCTGGTGACCTTAGTTCTCTACGTGTTGCTGGCAGCCGGTTGCGCGCTGGCGCCCAGTTTCGACGCGCTGCTGGGCCTGCGCGCCATCCATGCCGTGGCAAGCGCCGGGGTCGCGGTGCTGCCCGCTGCCATCGTGCGCGACCGCTTTGCCGGCGATCGGATGGCCCGCACGCTCTCGACCGTGTCGATGGTGTTCATGGTCGTGCCTATGCTGGCGCCCACGGTCGGCCAGTTCGTGCTGCTGTTCGCGGGCTGGCGCTGGATCTTCGGCGTGCTGGCGCTGCTGGGCGCGGTGATGGGCGCATGGGTATTCTACCGCCTGCCCGAGACCATGGACGCGGCGAACCGCCAGCCGATCCTGCCGATGACGATCGCGCGCAACATGCTTGGTGCCGCAGTCGAACGCTCGTCGATCGGCTATGTCCTCGGCGCGTCGCTGACGTTCGGCAGCATGCTCGGCTACGTCAACAGCTCGCAGCAGCTGGTCGCCGAACACTTCGGCGCCGGGCGGCTGTTCCCGCTGCTCTTCGCCATGACCGCCCTGTCGCTGGCGGTGTCCAACTTCTTCAACGCGCGGATCGTCGAGCGTTTTGGTGCGCGCCGCGTGTCGCAGACCGCACTGCTGATCTGCATCGCGCTGAGCGGGGTACAGGTGTACCTGGCGTTCAGTCCGCACCAGACGCTGATCACCTTCATGCCGGTGCTTGCCGCCAATGTCTGCGCGCTGGGCTTCATCGGTGCCAACTTCAGCTCGATCGCGCTCCAGCCCTTCGCCCGCATCGCCGGCGCGGCAAGCTCGATGCAGCTGTTCCTGCGCACGCTCGTCGGCTCGCTGGTCGGCATCGCGATCGGGCAGCTCTACGACAACAGCGCGCGTCCGCTAGCGATCGCGTTCCTGACCAGCGGCATCCTCTCGCTGTGCCTCGTGCTCTACAGCGAGCGCGGGCGCCTGTTCCGCCGGCTGATCCCGCCGGGCGGCGAGCGCATCGTCGTCGTCGACGTGCACTGACGCCGCGGGCGGGTCCTCTTACTGGTCCAGCACCGTCCTTGTGCGCCGCTTCTGCTCGGGCGAGAACGTGCTCATAGGCTCGAACTCGGGCATTTCGCGGCCGTCGCGGTCCATCGGCGGAACCCCGGTGGTCGAAATGTAGCGGTTCATCAGCCGCAGCTGTAGCCCCTCGCGAACCTTGGCATGGCTGCGGCTGTCGATCAGGTTGCGGGTCTCGAGCGGGTCCTTGCGGCGATCGTAGAGCTCGGACTGCCCGCCCGGGCGTGCGATGTATTTGTACTCGGGCGTTGCGATGCTGGCGGCGCGGGTCACGGTTTCGGGATGCTGGTTCTGCAGGTCGTGCTTGGCCGAATACATGTTCGGCGCGCCTGGCTCCGACGGTTCGAACGCCTGCGGCTCGAACGTGTCGTAACCGCTCTCGGTAAAAGCGGCCCGGCCCGGATCGCCCTTGGCCCCCTTGAGCTGCGGCACGAGACTGCGCGCAAAGAACGTGTGGCGCGGCGTTACCTCGCCGAGATCGAGGAAGGTCGCCATGATGTCGTACAACTCGACCATCTCGTTGACGACATGCCCTGATGCGCCGCCCGGCATCCGTGCCACCAGCGGTACGTGGGTGAGGCAGGTTTCGAGCCCGCTCGGCCACTTCTCGATCAATCCGTAGTCGCCGGCATAATCGCCGTGATCGGATCCGGCGATCAGCACGGTGTCCTTGGTGTGGCCTGTCCGGTCGAGCGCCTCGAGCAATTGGCCCAGCAGCCAGTCGGCGTAGCTGACCTGGCCATAGTACGTCGCGCGAACCTTGCGGAATTCGAGGTCGGTCGCCTTGTCGAGGTGATAGGCCTTGCGGATCGCGGTGTGATAATCGGGCTTGCCGGCAAGATCCGGCGGGGCGAGCGGCGGCAGGTCCTGCGGCCGATAGAGCGTGTCGAAGCCATCGGGCGCCAGATAGGGGGGATGCGGCTGCACCAGCGGCAGGAACATGCAGAAAGGCCTGTCCTTCTCGCGGCGCTCCAGAATGGCGATGGCGCGCTGAAGCAGCAGATAATCGGTCGTCTCGCGCCGGTCGAGCGTAGCCTCGAAGCGCATGGTCAGCGGCTCCCCCGTCAACCACGGTGGCTTGCCAGCGCCCAGCTTCATGCGCGGCATGCGCCATGGCAGGTCGTGCCATTCGGTCAGGCTGAGCGGAAAGCTTTCAGGGGCGAAGGCGTCGTTCTTGCCGAACCAGTAAGTGTCGTAGCCCGCCTCCTTGAGGTATCGGAACAGGTTCGGCTCGTCGCGGCGGATAAAGTAGTACAGGCTGCGATGACCTGTCTCGGACGGCGGCAGGCCGGTCAGCAGGCTGCACCGCGAGGCGCCACAGACCGGGAACTGCACGTGGCAATCGGCAAACATCGTGCCCTGGCGCGCAAGGATGTCGAAGTTCGGTGTCTTGCAGACGGGGTTGCCATAAGTGCCCAGCGCATCCGCGCGGCATTCGTCGATGAAATAGAGGATGAGATTGGGCCGGCTGCCCGTGGCGGTGCTACCGCCCCCCACGCCGCCCCCCGGCATCGGCTGCGCCGCTCCAGCCATGGGGCCGACAAGCGACCCGGCGGCGGCGCCGGCCAGCGTTCCCAGAACGTCGCGGCGGTTGAATCCGGTGGGGTGGGTCACGGCAAGTCTCCCGTTTCAGCCATGACCGCGCCGGTCCGGCAACTTAGGGAGCCTTCGTAACGACCGCCGTCACCTTGTATGAAATTGATTGATCTTATGAAACACCATCTATGCCAGTGATGCGCGGTGCATCATGCGACCGCACGGCCTGTCATCGCCTGGGCCACGAGCGCGGACGCCGGGCGGCTGAAGTGATAGCCCTGCATGAGGCGGATGCCGAGCGCGCGAGCAGTGGCCGCCTGGGCTTCGGTCTCGATGCCCTCGATCAGGCATTCCATGTCGAGCTGCCAGGCCAGCGTCACGATCGTGCTGACGATGGCGCGGGCGCCGGGGTCGGTGGTAAGCGCCGTTGCCAGAGCCCGGTCGATCTTGACCATGTCGAAGGGCAGGTCGCGCAGCTGCGACAGGCTGGACCACCCGGCGCCGAAATCGTCGAGTGCGAGGCGGAAGCCTGCGGCACGGAACGCCTGCATCTGGGCCAGCGCGCGGCGTGGGTCGCCGAGCAGCGCCTTCTCGTTCATTTCGAGCAGGATGCATGACGGGTCCGCCCCGGCGGCGTGAACCAGCGCGGTCAGCGCCTCTACCGCACCCTCGCGCGTGACGTCGCGCGGAGTCAGGTTGACGGCGAGCGTCAGCCCGTCCCGCCACGCCTCGCACTCGGCCAGAGCGCGGCTGAGCACGGCGCGGGTCAGTTCGCCGGTGCGGCCGGTGGCATTGGCGAGATCGAGAAAATCCCCCGGGGCGAGCCAGCTCTGCCCATCGGGAGACCAGCGGGCGAAAGCCTCGAAGCCCATCAGTGCGCCGCTGTCGTTGTCGAAAAACGGCTGGTAGAGGACGCGCAGGCGGGCATCGAGCGCGCAATCGTTGAACCGGCGGGTCAGGAAGGCGCGCTGGGCGAGTGCGACTTCGTCGTCGTCGCCGAACACCACGATCGCGCCCTCGCCGCGCGCCTTGGCCTTGTAGAGGGCCGCGTCGGCGCGTTCGAGGCACGGGCCGAGATCGGCGCCCTCCATGCGATGCAGGCCGGTCGAAGCATGAAGCCGCAACAGCACGTTGTTATGCGCGACGGGCTGGCGCACGGCCTGGGCCAGATTGTGCGCCGCCGCGCCCACCCCGGCTTCGTCGAGCGCGCCATCGAAGAGGATCGCGAATTCATCACCGCCAAGCCGGCCGTGGGCCACCACACCGGCGATGGTGTCGATCCGCGCCGCGACCGCGCGCAGCACATCGTCGCCCGCCGCATGGCCGTAGGTATCGTTGATGTGCTTGAACCCGTCGAGGTCGATCAGCGCCAGCCAGGGCTGCGTGCCCGCGCGACGGGTCGGGCCATCGGCGAGTTCCTGCTTGATCCGGGCGAGAATGCCGCGACGATTGAGGCCGCCGGTCAGGGCGTCGCGCAATGCCTGCTCGGAATGGGCATCGGCCAGCCGCGCCGCGGTCCGTTCGCGCCGGGCGAGCTGCTGGCGGGACAACTCGAGCCGGACGAAATCGGCATGGTAGCTGAACGCGACGATCGCCAGCGCGGCGTTGACCCCGATCAGCACCAGCGAGACGGGCAAGGCGTTCCAGCCGTCGGTATAGAGGAACACCGCGATGCTCGGCAGGACCGAGACCAGCACGATGCGGGTCGAAGTGGCCGGGTGGTGGGCAAAACCGAACAGGCCGACCACCGACAGCATGGCCAGCAACACCTGCACCAGCGTACGCTGGGATTCGTTGCCGGTGAGATAGAGCGACAAGGCCCAGGCCACGGCGATCGCGACGCGCATGCCGACGTCGAGGGGCAGCCAGGCGAGATCGCGCGCGCGGCGATCCAGCGATCGTGCTTCCACCCGGCGGGGCAGCCAGTGCCAGCCTTGCGCAAAAGTCAGGACACTGAGCGCCATGCCCGGGACCAGCCACTGCCAGTGCACGGTGCCGACGTAGCGCAGTTGAATCGCGGCGAGGCCAAGGACGAGGAGGATCGCCATGATCGGCAGGCGCCGGGCCAGGCTGTTGGCATAGGCCGCGACCATCGCGTCGCCGCGATAACCCCGCCAGTACACGCCGCCGAGCGAAACGCCCAACCGCTGGACGAACCCGCGATGGCCCGTCCGATGGTTAACGACTGTCTTTTTTCGATACGGCGCCATGCGGCGAAGTTAGGACGCCAATCGTTAACAAGGTGTATGCAGTTCAGCCCTCGGTCAGCGCGGCGATGAGCGCCTTGACCTTTTTCTGGCGCCACTGCGGCAGCGGGGCCACGAGCCAGTAGCCGCGGCGTCCGCTCTCGATCTCGCCCAGCGCAATGACGCGCCCGGTGCCGAGTGCATACTCCGCCAGCTGATAGGGTACGCGCGCCTTGCCGAGGCCCGCGGCGGCAGCGCTGATCGCCGTGCCGGCATCGCCGACCGAGAACGCAACGTCGCGCCCCTCGCCGGCAGGCGTGGGATCGCCGGGCCAGCCGATCCAGGCGCCCTCCTCGTTGCTGCGCTCGCCGGCATCGGCAAAACCGGGCGCGGCAACGACGACGGTCTGTGGCGCCCCAAGCGGTATGCCCTCAAGCTCGCCCGGCCCTTCGGCCCAGCGCACTGCCAGATCGAGGTTGGCTTCGGTAAAGTCGATGTCGCCGTCGCCGCCGACCAGCGAGAAGCGTAGTGCAGGATTCTCGGCGCGGAACGCGGCGAGGCGCTGGCTGAACCAGGCGGCGAAGAAGTCGCGAGGACAGGCGATGGTGTAGACGTGGCTCGACTGGCCGGCCTGCATCGCCTGCACGCCTTCCTCGAAGCGCAGGAAGCCTTCGCGGATGGCATCGAGGCCCGATGCAGCCTCGTCGGTCAGTTCGAGGCCCTTGGAGGTACGGCGGAACAGGACGACCCCGAGCAGATCTTCCAGCGCCCTGATCTGCTGGCCGACCGCTGCCGGCGTCACCGCGAGTTCGTCGGCCGCGCGGGTGAACGAGAGGTGGCGCGCCGCGGCATCGAGCACGCGCAATCCGTTAAGCGGGAGATGGGTCCGCTTCATGTCGTTGATAATACCCCTGCTCTGCCCACGACTCGTGTGGTCAGGTTGCCGTAGCAGGCGCGGCCAGGGGAAAGAAGGGGATCGCCACGTCGACAAGGGCGCCATCGTCGGCGCGCATGGCATAGTGCCCTTCCATGCTGCCCGTCGGCGTGCCGAGCGGGCAACCCGACACATAATCGTGCGACTGGCCGGGGGCGAGCCGCGGCTGTTCGCCGACAACGCCTTCGCCGTCGACGAAGCTGACATGGCCGTTGCCATCGGTGATGCGCCAGTGCCGCGTCACGAGTTGCAGCGGCTGGTCGGAGCCGTTCTCGATACGGATGTGATAGACCCAGAACCACTTTCCGGCGGCCACGCGGGACTGCTCGGGCAGATAGCTGACCGCGACGCGGACAGTGACCCCATGCGTGATCGCGGCGTGGTGGAAAAGCTGCTTCATCCCCATCAGAATAACCCAAGCGGCCGCTGGTTCCAATGACCGAAATGGCGCTTGCCCGTGCGTGCGGGGCGCGGCACAGCATCGCGGATGCCAGGACACACCCCGCCATTGCCCGACAGTTCCCCGGATGGCGGCGCGGGGACAGCCCCCTCTCACGACGCGACCCCCGACATCGTCTGCGCCGTCCTGCCCCATGGGGAACATGGCGCAGTGGTGCGATTCCTGACGGCGGCACAGGGACTGGTCGCTGCCTATGTCGGCGGCGCGCGCGGGCGCACACTGCGCCCCGTGCTCATCCCCGGCAACCTCGTCGCCGCCGAAATCCTCCAGCGCGGCGATGGCCGCCTGCCCGGCGCGCGGGTCGAACTCGTCGCGAGCCGGGGTCCGTGGCTGGGCGAGCCGCTGGCCAGCGCCGGGATCGCCTGGGCTTGTGCGCTGACCGCCGCCGCCCTGCCCGAGGGCCTGCCGGCCGCCGGATTGCACCAGGCGCTGGCTGCGCTGCTCGATGCGATCTGCTTGGCCCCCTCGGCGCGCGGTTGGGCGCGCGCGCTGGCCGGGTACGAGGCGCTGCTGCTGCGCGAGGCCGGCGCGGGCCTGGCGCCCGCGCCGCCTGCCGACGAGGATTGGGCGCAATTGCTGGCCCGCCTCGACCGGCAGGGCGCGGGCATCGCCACCCACCTGCTTGCCGAACGGCGGCGCGATGTTATGGCGGCCCGCACGATTCTGCTCGACAGGCTCAAGCGGATCGGAACCGGATAGCAAGAGGAACGGCCATGAAGATTGCGGTTTTGCCAGGCGACGGCATCGGCCCCGAAGTGACGCGCGAAGCGGTCCGCGTGATCGAGGCTCTCGATCTTGGCATCGGCATGGCCGAAGGGCTCGTCGGCGGCGTGGCTTACAAGACCACCGGCCATCCGCTTCCACCCGAGACGCTGGCGCTGGCCAACGAGTCCGACGCGATCCTGTTCGGCGCAGTGGGCGACCCCGACTGCGACGCCCTCGAACGCCACCTGCGCCCCGAACAGGCGATCCTGGGCCTGCGCAAGGCGTTGACCCTGTTTGCCAACCTGCGCCCCGCCAAGGTCTTCGCCGGGCTCGAGAACCATTCCGCGCTGCGCCCCGAAGTGGCCGGCGCGATCGACCTCTTGATCGTGCGCGAATTGAACGGCGACGTCTATTTCGGCGAGAAGGGCTTCCGCAAGACCGCCACCGGCGAGCGCGAGGGCTATGACATCATGTCCTACAGCGAAAGCGAAGTGCGCCGCATCGCGCATGTCGCGTTCCGCGCGGCGATGGGCCGGGGCAAGCGCCTGTGCTCGGTCGACAAGGCCAACGTGCTGGAAACCTCGCAGCTGTGGCGCGACGTGATCGTCGAGGTCGCCAAGGACTACCCCGAGGTCGCGCTCGAGCACATGTACGTCGACAATGCGGCGATGCAGCTGGTGCGCGCGCCGGGCAAGTTCGACGTCGTCGTCACCGGCAACCTGTTCGGCGACATCCTCTCGGACCAGGCGAGCATGTGCGTGGGCTCGATCGGCCTGCTCGCCTCGGCCTCGCTGGGCGAGCGGCAGACCGACTTCGGCACCTTCGGCCTTTACGAGCCGATCCACGGCTCGGCGCCCGACATCGCCGGCCAGGGCCTCGCCAATCCGATGGCGACGATCCTGTCGGCGGCGATGCTGCTGCGCCATTCGCTCGGTCTTGCCGATGCGGCCGACCGGATCGAGCGCGCGGTGGCGGCGACGCTGGCCGATGGCGTGCTCGGCCGCGACCTTGGCGGCCATGCCGGGACAGCGGAAATTGGTGACGCGGTGCTCGCAAAGCTGTAAGCGCCCGCGCCATGTTGCAACTTGCTGTCATTCTGCCGACCTACAACGAAAGCCGGAACATCGCCTCGATGGTGGACCGGCTGGACAAGGCGCTGACCGGGATCGCCTGGGAGGCGATCTTCGTCGACGACAACAGCCCCGACGGCACCGCCGAAGTGGCGCGCGGGATCGGGCGCACCGATCCGCGCATCCGCGTGATCGAGCGGATCGGCCGGCGCGGCCTTGCCTCCGCCGCGATCGAGGGCATGTGCGCGACCGCCGCGCCGATCGTCGCGGTGATGGACAGCGACCACCAGCACGACCCGGCGCTGCTGCCGCAGATGCTGGCCGCGATCACCAGCGGCGAATGCGACGTGGCCTATGCCTCGCGCTTCGCCGAAGGCGCCAGCACCGAGGCCTGGGGCCGCCCCGACCGCGTCAAGGCCTCGGGCCTGGCCAATGCCATCGCGCGCAAGGTCACGGGCGTCCAGCTGACCGACCCGATGAGCGGCTTCTTCATGCTGCCCGCCACCGTGCTGCGTGCCGACGCGCACCGGCTTTCGGGCGTCGGCTTCAAGATCCTGCTCGACATTCTCGCCACCGTTGACGCGCCGCTGCGGGTCAAGGAATTTCCCCTGCACTTCGCCGCGCGGGCGGAAGGCGAATCGAAACTGGACCGGACCGTCGTGTTTGAATTTCTCATCGGCCTTTACGACAAGTGGCTGGGCCGCATCATCCCCACGCGCTTTGCTCTGTTCGGCACCGTCGGCGCGCTGGGCGCGGTGGTCCACCTCGGTGTGCTCTGGCTGGTGCTCAAGCTGTTCGGCGCCGAATTCCTGCTGAGCCACTACCCCAAGGAAGCGGCCTTCATCATCGGCCAGACCATCGCAGCGCTGACCGCGATGACCTTCAACTTCGTGCTCAACAACGAACTGACCTATGCCGACAAGCGCCTGCGCGGCTTCGTGCCGCTGATGCGCGGCTGGCTCAAGTTCGCAGCGACCTGCGCCTTCGGCATGCTCGCCAATATCGGCGTTTCGACCGCGCTGGTTCGCGTCGGCTTCCACGCGATCTCCGCCGCGCTGATCGGCATCGTGCTGGCGTCAGTGTGGAATTTCGCGCTGTCGAGCAAGTTCGTCTGGGGCAAGTACGGCTGATCCGGCCGCGCGCCGGCAGGCGTTGCGCTTGCCGGCATGGCCCTTCGACAGGCTCAGGGCGAACGGGGTGCGGATGGGTACGCCCCCTCCCCCTGACCCCGTTCGTCCTGAGCCTGTCGAAGGACGCCTGCGCCGACCACAGCGCTCAAGCCGTCACTTCCACACCGGCATCCAGTTGTAGAGCTTGTACGACTTCACCCCCGCCAGCGGCAACGCAGCGAGGATCGGGAAGAAGTAGGCGAAGAAGCCCAGCGCCAGTACCACCGACACCCCCGCCGGCCAGCGCAGGCCGCGGCGCCAGAGCTGTGCCAGCACGATCGCCAGCGCGGCGTCGAGGAACACGGCGGCCAGCTGGTAGTGGTAATAGAACTGCACCGGCTTGCCGTTGAGCGCCCAGAAGAACAGCGAGCCGGCGTAGCACAGCGCGGCCGTGCCCCCTATGCGGGCCAGCGCGTCCTGCCCGGTCGGCGCCCAGCGGCGGACGGCGGGCGACAGCCGGGGCCGCCAGCGCAGCACCGCCAGCACGCCGTCGATCGCGGCCCACAGCAGCGCCGGAAGGCCGGCCCACATCGTATAGGGGTTGCCGAGCATCAGCACCCCGCGCTGCGCGCCGTCCCACTTTTCGTAAAAGAACCAGATCGAGCGCGCGTTGAACATCCACTGGTACCAGCGGCTCATGTAGCGGTGCGGCTTGACCACGCTGTCCTGCAGCTTGAGCATGGTGAACTGCCAGTCCACCAGATGCCACGGGCTGATCGCGCCGACGCGGTAGAACATCGCGGGGATGAAGGTGGCGAAGTAGACCAGCACCGGCAGCACGCCGAGCCACAGGAAGCCCTCGGCCAGGCTGACCCCGCGCACCACGCCGCCGCGCGTTCCGAACGGTAGCGTCAACCAGCGGCCACGACTGGCCTTGATCCGCGTCCACGCGAACCACAGGCCGGGCAGCACCATGAGCGGCGCACCGTTCCACTTGCCACCCAGCGACAGGCCCATGAACGCGCCCGCCAGGATCAGGTGCACGCGCCGCCCTTTGCGCGCCGCCAGGGCCCACTGCCAGAATGCGAGCGCGAGCGAGGCGGCCATCGCCATGTCGAGGATCGCAATGCGGCACAGCACGAACCAGATGAAGTTGGTGGCGAGGAACACGCCGAACAGCACCGTACCCACGCGCGACAGGCTGGCCCACCAGAACGCACGGATCGCGCCGAACAGGCCGATCACACCGTAAAGCGCGGTGAAGAATCGCCAGCCGAAGGGATTGTCGCCCAGCGTCATCATGCCCAGCGCGATCAGCTCCTTGCCAAGTAGCGGATGCTCGGGATTGAGCCGGGTGGACAGTTCCACCAGGTGCCGCGCAGCGGGCAGGTAATGCACCTCGTCGAACATGATCTTGGACGGCGTGCCCAGCCGCCAGAACACCAGCGCGGCAAAGGCCAGCACGATCGCGGCAACCTGCCAGCGGGGATCGGTTTCGGCGCGGCGTGGCAGCGGGGAGGACATGCTCATCGGCCCGGGCGATACGCCACAAGACGGCTTGCGTGCAACACCATGGGACAGGGCATCGACCACGCTTCCATGGGGTTGTTACGCTTGCATGGCTGGCTGGCCGAAACTAAGGCTGCGACCATGAAGCGCACCACCGGACAAGACCGCTCGATCACCAGACACTGGCGCCCCGCCACCCAGGCCGTTCGCGGCGGCACATGGCGTTCGGAAATGGGCGAGACGTCCGAGGCGCTGTTCCTGACCTCGGGCTATACTTACGACGACGCGGCGACGCCCGCGGCCCGCTTTGCCGGCGAGGCCGAGGGCATGACCTACTCGCGCCTGCAGAACCCGACCGTGGCCATGCTGGAAGAGCGCATCGCCCTGCTCGAGGGGGCCGAAGCCTGCCGCGCACAGGCCAGCGGGATGGCGGCGATGACCACGGCGCTGCTGTGCCAGCTTTCGGCCGGCGATCACATCGTCGCGGCCAAGGCGGCGTTCGGCTCGTGCCGCTGGCTGGTCGAGAACCTGCTGCCGCGCTTCGGCATCGAGGGCACGCTGATCGAGGCGTCGGACAATGCCGCCTGGGAAGCCGCCATCCGCCCCAACACCAAGGTGTTCTTCTTCGAGACGCCTGCCAATCCCACGCTCGGACTGGTCGACATGGCCTATGTCTGTGGGCTGGCGAAGGCGCACGGCATCACCACCGTCGTGGACAATGCCTTTGCCACCAACGCGCTGCAGCGGCCGATGGAATTCGGTGCCGACGTCGTCGCCTATTCGGCCACCAAGATGATGGACGGCCAGGGCCGTGTCCTTGCAGGTGCGGTCTGCGCCAGCCAGGACTTCATGGACAACGTGCTGATGCCGTTCCAGCGCAACACCGGCCCGAACATCGCGCCGTTCAACGCCTGGGTCGTGCTCAAGGGCTTGGAAACGCTCGACCTGCGCATCATGCGCCAGAGCGAGAACGCACAGAAGGTCGCCGAATTCGTCGAGGGCCGGGTGCCGACGATCCTCTACCCCGGCCTTCCTAGCCACCCGCAGCACGCACTGGCCCAGCGCCAGATGCGCACCGGCGGGACGATCTTCTCGATCGTCCTCGACGGCGGCCGCGCACAGGCGCACGGGCTGCTCGACGCGCTCAAGCTGATCGACATCTCGAACAACATCGGCGACTCGCGTTCGCTGATGTGCCACCCCGCCACGACCACGCACCACGGCGTCGGCCCCCAAGGCCGCGCCGACATGGGCGTGGGCGAGGGCATGCTGCGGCTCAACATCGGGCTCGAGGATGCCGACGACCTGATCGAGGACCTCGACCAGGCGCTGAAGGCCATCGGGCTCTGATCTGCCGGACCATCACCCTATCCTGGCAAGCGCTTCGTGTTTCACGTCTTTCGGGTGTTTGCGCCCCGGCGTTGATCGTCTAGAACGATGACCAGTGGGGACCCGGACAGGAGCGCAACCTTGCTGGCGGAAGCCCACCTTTCGGCCATCGTACAGTCGTCGGACGATGCCATCATCAGCAAGACCCTGGATGGCATCGTCCAGAGCTGGAACCCGAGTGCATCGCGCATCTTCGGCTTCACCGCCGAGGAGATGATCGGGCAGTCGATCCGCAAGCTCATCCCGTGCGACCGCCAGGCCGAGGAGGACGACATCCTCGCGCGGATCGCGCGCGGCGAACGCGTGCGCAGCTTCGAGACCGTCCGGCAGCGCAAGGACGGCAGCACGCTTGACGTCTCGCTGACCGTATCGCCGATCCTCGACGCCGATGGCCGCGTAATCGGCGCCAGCAAGATCGCGCGTGACGTCAGCGAGCGGCATCGCGCCGAGGCGGCCATCGCCGAGCGCGAGCATCAGTTCCGCATGCTGGCGGATAACATCTCGCAGCTCGCCTGGGTCGCAAACCGCGAAGGCCGGCTGCTCTGGTGCAACCAACGCTGGTACGACTATACCGGACAGACGGAGGGCGCAGCCCTGGGCTGGGGCTGGGCCGATGTCCACCACGCCGACCACGTCGATCGCGTGCGCGCAAAGTTCTTCGCCGACTTGGCCGCAGGGCGCGAATGGGAGGACACCTTCCCCTTGCGCGGCCGCGATGGCAGCTTCCGCTGGTTCCTGTCGCGCGCCAAGCCGATCATCGGCAGCGACGGCGTGGTGCAGAGCTGGTTCGGCACAAACACCGACGTCACTGAGCTGCTCGAGAAGGAAGAGCAGATTCGCGTGCTGCTGATGGAGGTCAATCACCGCTCCAAGAACATGCTCGCGGTGGTCCAGGCGCTGGCGCGCCGGTCGGGCGGTGGCGACGCCGATTTCCTGCGGCGCTTTGAATATCGCCTAGGCAGCCTGTCCGCCAACCAGGACCTGCTGGTGCGGCGCGGCTGGTCGAATATTCCGGTTGGCGAACTGGTCGACGCGCAGCTGGCGATCCTCGACCAGAACAGCCGGGTGCTGGTGGAGACCTGTGGCCCGCTCGTGCCGCTGTCGCCGCGCACCGCCGAAGTGATCGGCATGGCGCTGCACGAGTTGACCACCAATGCGCTCAAGTACGGCGCACTGTCGCGCCCAGGCGGGAAAGTCTGGCTTTATTGGGAAGAAGACGAGAGCCAGTTCCGCATCACCTGGCGCGAACAGGGCGGCCCACGCGTGACCCCGCCAGCCGCGTCGGGCTTCGGCACGACGCTCATCAATCATATCCCGGCGCGCAGCCTCAAGGCCGACGTCACGCTGGACTATGCGCCCGATGGCCTCACGTGGTCGCTGGCCTGCGACGCGACGCTGGCGCGCACGCTGGCATCCTAACCGGAGCGGTCAGTCCTCGACGACCTTGAGCAGCCGCCGCTCGAGCGGTGCCAGCACATTGGCAAGCTCGTGGCCGCGCTTGAGCACCTGCCCCGCCTCGCCATAGAGCGCCCACATGCCCTGACGCGCGCGCAACGCCGGGCGCTTCTCTATCCGGGCAGTGGGGCGTTCGGCGGTGCGGCGAAAGACGGAGAAGTTGGCAGCTTCGCGCCCGAAATCCATCGCGTAGTCGCGCCACTGCCCGGCTGCGACCATGCGGCCGTAAAGGTCGAGAATGCGCAGCAATTCGAGGCGGTCGAACGCGACCTGCGGCACCGTGCGCGCCGAGGCGATCGGCACGACATTGCCGAGCAGGGAGTCGCTGCCGGGGCCGCTCAGCGCAGCCTCTCTGTCAGGGTAGAGGGGATGACGCTAACCATCATCCGCGTGCCGCCAGCTTCTCGCGCGGGGCGGCCTCGGCGTCGAGTTCGGCAAGCGCATCGCGGACCAGCGGCATCGTCACCGCCGACTTGCGCTCGAGGCTGAGACGGTCGATCGTCGCCACGAACTGCTCGGCCGCAACATGGCTACGCTCGATCCGCGGCAGGACGAAGGCCATGGCCGCATCGCCGATCGCCAGCCCGCGCCGCCCGGCATGTTCTTCCAGCAGCTGGACCAGCATCTCCTCATCGGGCGCCGGGATCGTCAGGGTCATCGACCCGCCAAGACGCGAGCCCAGATCGGGCAGCTTGACGCGCCAGCCGCCCGGGCCGCGACCGTTGACCAGCAACAGCGGGCGCCCGCTGGCCTGCGTGCGGTTCCACAGGTGGAACACCTCGTCCTCGGGCAGCGCATCGGCGCCATCGACGGCATCGCCCAGGTCCGAGGCTTCGAACCAGCGCGCCAGCAAGCTCTTGCCCGAGCGCGAAGGTCCCGAAAGGATGCAAGTGCGATAGGGCCAGCGGTCGGCGGCCAGCAGGCCATCGATCACCGGCTGCAAGGCGGGACCGACGACGATGTTCTCTGGCCCGTGGACGGGCGACAGCGGAAGGGCAATCTGGCTCATGACACCTCCCATATAGGAAGCGTGAACGCCAAGGGAACAGGCAGGGCGCCGCGCAGGCCATGAAACCGGGGGCTACCCTGTGGATCGTGCCGGCAAAGCGCCGACCTGGACCTGCCCGGCGCGGCTATCGGCGACCCGTCATTTGCGAATCGCCGTCATTGCGAATCGCCGTCATCTACGGATTGAAAGGGCGTTGGCGCCCTTGGTGACCTTCCACCCCTGGGCGCGCAGCGCAGCGGCCAGGGCCTCGAGGTCGCCGGCGTAGGTCACGCGCAGCACCGAGGTACCGCCGATCGCCACGCTCGTCGTGGCCGCACCCTGGACCCCGGACACCGCGCGCAGAGCCCCCAGCCCGGCGTCCAGCGCCGCACCGTCGGGCGTGGCCACCTGCACAGTGTAGGCCGCAGCCGCCGCCGGAGCAGCCGGAGCGGTACCCGGCACGGGCGCCTCGACAGGCGCATCGGGCAGCGTCTGGCGCACCGGTCCCAGCGAATCGAGGATGTCGTTGATCAGCTTGGGATCGAGCTGCGGCGCCATGTTGAGCGAGGGATCGGGGGCGAGCTTACCCTCCTGCAGCGCCTGCGTGTAGATTGCATCGAGCTTGTGGACCGCATCCGCCAGCATCTGCGGCAATTGCTCGTCGCTGGGCGCGGTCAGCTCGAACTGGCCGAGGAAGCGGTTGTCGGGACCATGGCGCGCGGTGAAGGTGCCGTGGATTGGGCCGCCGGGAAACTCACGCGTCAGGCGCGCGATCGGAATGACCGCATCGGCCGCGCCGAACTCGTCGAGCACCAGCCGCCACCAGTTGCGGCTGCGGCGCGTGAGCTGACCTTCGGTCAGCAGCAGCGAATCGGCGCCGCCGCCATTGGGGCGCACGTAGTCGATCGCGCTTTCGCCGGTGTGGAACTCAGCCCAGGCGCGCTGCCACGGCGTGCGCGTCTCGTAGACCGAGGCCACGCCGCCCTCGTAAAGCACGGGAATGATGAGCAATGGCGCCGAACGGGCGATCGCCCCGCGCATGCCGAGATAGCCGCCGGTGCGCGCGCGATCGAACGTCACGCCGAGCCGCGCGATGTAGCGATGCGGGCCGATCTGCTCGTGCTCCACCGTCACCGCCGCGACCATGCCGTCGAGCGTGCCCGGATCGAGCGCAGGCGCGGTCCCGCCACCGAGGCCGTTGCTGGCCCACAGTTTCTGCCAGGCCAACCGCTCCGCCTCGCGCCAACCCTTGGCGCGCGCATCCTCGGCCGAGGTACCGGTCACGTTGACGTCGATCCCGCTCACTTCGAAATCGCCGGTGCTGGCGATCGGCGCGATGCCGCGATCGCCCGCGATCTGCGCCCAGATTGCTGGCCCTGCCAGGGTGCCGAGACCGGCCATGGCGATCCCGCCGCCGAGGAGGGCCAAATGCAGGCGCGTCAGGCGTTTGGGCAGCATTGCACGAAGGACGGCCAAGTGAGCTCCAGTCGAATGGGGCAGCTGGCGATGCGGCTGTGTCAGCCCCAGCCACGAGTGTTGCGCGCTTTTGCCCAAAGGCAAGTGGAAATCCAAGCGGGAAACGGCTAGGCGCTCATCCCATCATGGCCAACGACACCTCCAAGCCGCAGAGCTACTCGTACGAACAGGCAGGCGTGAACATCGCCGCCGGCAACGCTTTGGTGAAGGCCATCGGCCCGCTCGCCAAGGCCACTGCGCGCCCCGGCGCCGATGCCGAACTCGGCGGGTTCGGGGGTTTCTTCGACCTCAAGGCCGCAGGCTACAAGGACCCGCTGCTGGTGGCGGGCAACGACGGCGTCGGCACCAAGGTCAAGCTGGCGATCGACCACGACCGCCATGACCGCATCGGCGAGGATCTCGTCGCGATGTGCGTCAATGACCTGATCGTCCAGGGCGCCGAGCCGCTGTTCTTCCTCGACTATTTCGCCACCGGACGGCTCGATAACGGCGTCGCGGAGCGAGTCGTCGCCAGCATCGCGCAAGGGTGCAAGCTGGCCGGCTGCGCGCTGATCGGTGGCGAGACCGCGGAAATGCCCGGCATGTACGGCGATGGCGACTACGACCTGGCCGGCTTCTGCGTCGGCGCGGTGGAGCGCGGCGAGCAGCTGACCGGCGACAAGGTCGCTGCCGGAAACGTCCTGCTCGGCCTGGCCTCCTCGGGCGTCCATTCCAACGGCTATTCGCTGGTGCGCCGCCTTGCCGCCGACAAGGGCTGGCGGCTCGACCGCCCGGCCCTGTTCGACAACGAGCGCCTGCTGATCGACGTGCTGATCGAGCCGACGCGCATCTACGTGAAGACTCTGCTGCCGTTCATCCGCTCGGGCCGGATCAACGCGCTGGCGCACATCACCGGCGGCGGCCTGCTCGAGAACGTGCCGCGCGTCCTGCCCAAGGGCCTGCACGCGCGGATCGATGCCGATTCGTGGGAGCAGTCGCGCCTGATGGCGTTCCTGCAGGCACAGGGCCACATCGAGCCGGGCGAAATGGCGCGCACCTTCAACTGCGGCATCGGCATGGTGCTGGCGGTCGAGGCCGAGGGCGCCGACGCGCTGGCCGCCGACCTCACCGCCGCGGGCGAGACCGTGTATCGCATCGGCGAGGTGGTCGAGGGCGACAAGGGGTGCACCGTGTTCGGCAGCGCGGAAACCTGGTCGGCACGCGAGCCCTGGGAAGCGGTGCATATCGGTTGAGGGTTGCGGTTTGCCCTGAGCGTATCGAAGGGCCTCACCGAACCTCCAGTCCGTCGAAATCCGCAGCCACCCTCGAGGAACCAGTCCCGTGACCAGAGCAAAAGTCGCCGTGTTCATCTCGGGCAGCGGGACCAACATGGCCGCGCTGCTCTATGCGAGCCGCGCCGAGGATTGCCCTTACGAGATCGTGCTGGTGCTTTCCAACGATCCCGCAGCCAAGGGCCTGGCGCTCGCCGCAGCCGAGGGGATCGCGACCTTTGCCTTGCCGCACAAGGGCATGGCGCGCGCCGATCATGACGCGGCGATGGAAGAGCAGGTTCGCGCCGCCGGCGCACAGTGGATCGCACTGGCGGGCTACATGCGCATCCTGTCGCCCGAGTTCGTCGGGCGCTGGGAGGGCCGCATGGTCAACATCCACCCCTCGCTGCTGCCGCTGTATAAAGGGCTGCACACGCACGAGCGCGCGATCACGGCGGGCGATGCCCATGGCGGCTGCACCGTCCATCTGGTGACCGCCGCGCTCGACGATGGCCCGATCCTGGGGCAGACGCCGGTGGCGATCGTGCCCGGCGACACGGCCGATACGCTGGCCGCGCGCGTCCTGTTCGCCGAGCACCAGCTCTACGCCCGCTGCCTCGCACGGCTGGTCACGCGGGATACCTCGCCCGATTGGCTGACCGAACAGGTGCGCAGCCGCGCCATGGCGCTGCCCGAGGCCGACGAAGTCGCAAGCCACGGCATGGCCTGCTTCGGCATCGCGAAAGGCAAGAAGTTCGCTTACGTCAGTGTCGACCATCATGGCGACGGGCGTACCGCGCTGCTGGTCAAGATCAGCGGCGTGGACGAGCAGGCTCAGCTGATCGAGAACGATCCCGAGCGCTTTTACCGCCCGGCCTATTTCGGCGACGGCTGGATCGCCATCCGCCTCGACCAGGGCACGGTCGACTGGGACGACATCGCCGCCTGGCTGCAACGCAGCTGGGCCGCAGTCGCCCCGCGCCGCCTCGCCGCGATCCTGGAGTTCTGACCCCTATGACCGGCAATCCCATGCGGCCGCTTTATGTGCACGTCGGCATGCAATCGTTTGTCGAGGCGAGTGGCGGCCTGTTCATCGCCGGCTTCCTCGTGGCGCAGGGCTTTTCGCACGCGCTCGCGCTGGCGGCATTCGCGGGAACGCTGCTGGCGCGCTTCGCCTTGCGCGGGCTGGTCTTGCCGCTGGCGCGCCGCGCCGGGCTGCGCAGCGTCGTCATCGCCGGCGTGGTGGTGCGGTGCCTGAGCTTCCTGCTGCTTCCCCTCGTTGCAGGGGCCGGGCCGGCGCTGGCGGCGTTCATCCTCGTCACCGGCCTTGGCAGCGTGCTCTACTGGACCGGGTGGCACAGCCTCGCCTCGGCGCTGGCCGACAGCGAGCGCGGCGGACGGCAGGTGTCGATCCAGCAGGCCACGACCGCCGTCGTCGGCATCGTTGCGCCGCTGGCCGGCGGCCTCCTCCTCGATCGCGCCGGGGCGATGGTCGGCTTCGGGGTCATCGCCGTGATCCAGCTGGCGGCCGTGTTGCCGCTGCTCGCCATGCCCAACCCCGGCATCGCCGCAGACGCCGCGCTTGATCGCCCCACCACGGCGCGCGCGCGGCGGCTCTACCTGTCCGAAGGCTTTCACTCGGGCTGCGCGGTGGTGATCTGGAACCTCGCGCTGTTTGTGACGCTTGGCCAGCACTTCGACGCCTTCGGCGGTGCGATCGCCGTTGCCGGAGTGGCGGCCGCGGCCGGCAGCCTGCTGATCGGCATTCTCATCGACGGCGGCCGACCGCTGCATTCGTTGGCCCTGGCCTATGGCGCGGCGATCGTCGCGCTGCTGGTCAAAGCCGTCGCCTTCGACATGCCGCTCGCCGCGATCGTCGCCACTGCGCTCGGCGCGCTGGTCACGCCGATGGCCGCCACGGCGATGCTGTCGCCGCTCTATGACATGGCCCGCCGCTCGGCCTGCACGCTGCGCTTCAACATGGCGACCGAGGGCGGCTGGGATCTCGGCTGTTCCGCCGCCTGCCTCGCCGCAGCCGCGATGCTTGAATTCGGCGCGGGTTTCCGCGTGCCGATCCTGTGCGGTATCGTCGCCGTTGCCGCGATCTGGCGCATGCTGTTCACCTGGTACGCACGGGCCGGCGCCACGACCTGATACGTTAGGGACGATGTCCGGTATACCGAGACTGGACAAAGCCTTGCGGGGGTGGGACCACCCGGGGCGATGACCGCCTATCACTGGATCGCACTCGCGCTCGGCGCGCTGGCCGAGGCCGTCACCCTGCTGCGCGTGATCCTGCGCCCGCATCGCGATCCTGCCTCGCGCCTTGCCTGGCTGGTGGTCGTTCTCGTGATCCCGGTGCTGGCGATCCCTGCCTATATCCTGTGGGGCGATACGCGGCTGATCCGCCGCCGCCGGCTGCATGGGCAAAGCGTCGAGGCCGCCCTGCCCCGCCCGCCGGTCGATCCGACCGGCAGCGCGATGGTCGCAGCAACGCCGTGGCAGCCGCCATTCGCCTTCGCCACCTCGGTCAACGGTCTGGCGGTCACCGCCGGCAATGCTGCCACCCTCGCCGCGGACAACCGCACCGCCGTCGCCGAAATGGTCGCCGACATTCATCGCGCCTGCGAGAGCGTGCACGTCTGCTTCTACATCTGGCTGGACGACGAGAGCGGCGTCGCGCTGGCCGAAGCGCTGGCGCGGGCTGCACGGCGGGGGGTGGCGGTACGCGTGCTGGCCGACGCGCTCGGCTCGCGCCGCTTCGTGCGCTCGCCGCACTGGCAGGCGATGCGCGAGGCCGGGGTCGACGCGCGCGAGGCGCTGCCGGTGGGCAACCTGCTGTGGACGCTGATCCGCGGTCGCGTGGACCTGCGCAATCACCGCAAGGCGCTCGTCATCGACAACGCCGTGGCCTGGTGCGGCAGCCAGAACGCGGCCGACCCCGAATTTCGCATAAAGCCCCGCTTTGCCCCGTGGGTCGACGCCATGACCCGCTGGGAAGGCCCGGTGGCGCGCCACTGGCAGTTCTTGTTCGCGGCGGACTGGATGGCCGAGGGCGGGGACGACCTGTCGGCCTGGATCGTCGCGCCCCTGCCCCCGCCGCGCGGCGATGTGGTGGCGATCGGCATCGGCACCGGGCCGACGGTGGCCTATGGCGCCATGACCACCTGCTTTGCCGCGCTGATCCACGCTGCGCGCCGCTCGCTGGTGGTGACCACACCCTATTTCGTGCCCGGCGAGCAGGTGCTCTCGGCGCTGGTCGCCGCCGCCCGGCGCGGTGTTGCGGTCACGCTGATCCTGCCCCGCCGCAACGACAGTCGCTTCGTCGGCGCCGCCAGCCGCTCCAGCTATGCCGCCCTGCTCGAGGCCGGCGTCGCCATCCACGAGTATTGCCCGGGGCTGCTCCACGCCAAGACCATGGTCGCCGACGACAGCGCCGGCATTGTCGGCTCGGCCAACCTCGACCGGCGCAGCTTCGAACTGAATTACGAGAACACGATCCTCTTCGCCGACGCGACCCTCGCGCGTGCCGTGGCGGCGCGGCAGAAGGAATGGCTGGCGGACTGCGTGGCGATCACCCCCGAGATGGCGGCCAGGACCCCGCTCGCCAAACGGCTGTGGCGCAACGTGCTGGCGATGATGAGCCCGCTGTTGTGAGGGGGTGACGGGCTGGCGTGGCGCTTGCTCGTCCTTCGACAGGCTCAGGACGAACGGGAGCGTGGGGCACAAACAGGTCGGGCGCGCGTGGCACCACTGCCCCGCGTTCGCCCTGAGCTTGTCGAAGGGCCCCTGTGAGCAAACGACGCGCTTGCCCGTCCTTCGACAGGCTCAGGACGAACGGGAGCGTGGGGTACAAACAGGTCGGGCGCGCGTGGCACCACTGCCCCGCGTTCGCCCTGAGCTTGTC
>NZ_DAIRTS010000007.1:0-72708 GCF_036803765.1 Novosphingobium sp. | reverse complement strand
GAAGGGCCCCTGTGAGCAAACGACGCGCTTGCCCGTCCTTCGCCAGGCTCAGGACGAACGGGGGTGCGGTGCGGCCTTGGTGCCGGCTGCATGGCCGCACACGAAAAAGGCCGGAGCGCTACTCGCGCCCCGGCCTTTTGTCCATTCAACCGATCCGCTGGATCAGCCGACGATCTCTTCCGGCTTGAAGAAGAACGCGATTTCGGTCGCGGCGTTTTCTTCAGAGTCCGAACCATGGACCGAGTTGGCCTCGATCGATTCAGCCAGTTCCTTGCGGATCGTGCCGGCGTCGGCGTTGGCCGGGTTGGTGGCGCCCATGATGTCGCGGTTGCGCTTCACGGCGTCTTCGCCTTCGAGCACCTGGACGACGACCGGGCCGCTGGTCATGAACGACACGAGGTCACCGAAGAAGGGACGCTCGCGGTGCACGCCGTAGAACTCTTCGGCCTGGGCCTGGCTCATCTGGATGCGCTTGGAAGCGACGACGCGCAGGCCGGCTTCTTCCAGCATCTTGGTGACCGCGCCGGTCAGGTTGCGGCGGGTGGCGTCGGGCTTGATGATCGAGAAGGTGCGGGTAACCGCCATGGTGCGTTCCTTGCGAGAAATGCGGGTTTCGTTGCGCGCGCCCCTAGCGGGATTGTCGCGCCGCCGCAAGGACAACAGGCGCGGCTCAGGGACCCTCGCGCCACTTGGCGCCATCCTGCCGCCAGTACTTGCGTTCGACCCCCTCGCGCTTGCCCAGCAGCCGCCAGGTGTCGCGCGCGGCGTCGATGCGCTCGGGCGGGAACAGCAGGAACACGCGCGCCGCCTCGCTCTCGCGCCAGCCACCGTCGGCGAGCGCGACGAACTGCGCGCCGTTGGCCGGCGCCACCTCGTGCGACAGGAGGATCGGCTGGCGCGCATCGTGCGGCCCGCCCGCCTTGCCATTGGCAAGGAACGTCTCGGGCAGTCGGGTCCACAGCGCCTCGCCGATGCGGGTCAGCTGCGCCTCGTCCTCGGAAACCACGAGCAGCCGCTCGCCCGCCGCCAGCGTATTGCGCGCGATCAGCGGCAGCACCAGTTCGGCCGGATCGCGGGACAGCTGGTAGAAATCGACGCGCATGGTTGGGCCCCCTGTTTTGTCTGGCTGGCGCGGTTGCTTGAGGCCGCCACCACCCCCAACCCCCTCCTCTGAAGAAGAGGGGGCTTTATGCGGATCTCCCGGTCGGGGTGTGGTGGCGGCGTCAAGCGGCCCCCGGTCCACCCTTCCCCCGGCGGCAACGGTCGGAACAGTAGCGGACGTTGTCCCAGTCGCGCTCCCACTTCTTGCGCCAGGTGAACGGTAGCCCGCATGCGGCGCAGGTCTTCGTCGGAAGATCGGACTTGCGCCGCATCTTGGGCATGTCAGGCTTCCAGCACGTCGCGCACGTAGCGGTCGAGCAGGCGCACGCCGAAGCCGGTTGCGCCCTTGTCGTGGGTCGCGCCGGGCTTGTCGATCCACACCGTGCCGGCGATGTCGAGGTGCGCCCAAGCCACGCCCTTGTCGACGAACCGCGCGAGGAACTGCGCCGCCGTGATCGAGCCGCCATAGCGCGGGCCGACGTTCTTGATGTCGGCGATCGGGCTGTCGATCAGCTTGTCGTAAGCTGGGCCCATCGGCATGCGCCACAGGGTGTCGCCGCTGGCCTTGCCCGCGCCGTCGAGCTGGCTGGCGAGCAGGTCGTCGTTGCTGAACATGCCGGCATGCTCGTGGCCCAGCGAAATGATCATCGCGCCGGTCAGCGTGGCGAGATCGACGATCGTCGCCGGCTGGTATTCCTTCTGCACCCAGGTCAGCGCATCGCACAGCACCAGGCGGCCCTCGGCGTCGGTGTTGATGACCTCGATGGTCTGGCCACTCATGCTGGTGACGACGTCACCGGGGCGCTGCGCGTTGCCGTCGGGCATGTTCTCGACCAGCCCGCAGACGCCGATCACGTCGGCCCCGGCCTTGCGCTTGGCGAGGGCCAGCATGGTGCCGGCCACCGCCGCGGCGCCGCCCATGTCCCACTTCATGTCTTCCATCCCGGCGGCGGGCTTGATGCTGATGCCGCCGGTGTCGAAGGTCACGCCCTTGCCGACGAAGGCGGTCGGCTTGGCGCCGGCGCGGCCCTTCCAGCGCATGGCAAGGATGCGCGGCTTGCGTACCGACCCTTGCGCCACGCCCAGCAGCGCGCCCATGCCGAGTTCGGCCATCTGGGTTTCGTCGAGCACGACGATTTCCACGCCCGTACCCTCGAGCCGCTCGCGGCAGCGCGCGACGAAGCTTTCGGGATAGATCACGTTGGCAGGCTCGGTCACCAGTTCGCGGGTGAACTCCACGCCCTCGGCGATCGCGCTTTCCACCGCCCAGACGTCTTCGGTGCCGGCGGGCGCGTTCACCGCAACCACGCGCGTCAGCGAGGGCTTCTGCTCGTCCTTGAGGCGGGTGCGATAGACGAGGTACTGCCAGCTGCGCAGGCGCGCGCCGAGCAGCACGGCAGCGGCATCATCGGCCGAGAGGTGGCTACCGGCGAAGTCGATCGCGAGCGTTTCCTCGCCCGAGGCCAGGTACTTGGCGGCGAGGGCCCCGCCAGCGCGCTCGAGCCCGGCACGGCGGTCGGCGGCGGTGGCCTCACCGGTGCCGACATAAGCCTGGCGCTGCACACCGCCATCCTGTTCGACGAACACCTCGAAAACCTGCCCCGGCTTGCCGGTGAAGCGCGCGGCGCTGGCCGCCCCGGTCACCACCGGCCCGGCGCTGGCGGGCAGCGCACCCTCGGCAATCGGCTGGGCGACAAGGCGGGGCAGGCTGGCGCCGGCGAGGGCGAATTCGATGTTCATCGGAAAACTCCTGTCTGAATGCGGCCACAGCTGTCGCCCGAGGGAAACGCAGCCGCAATTGTGGGTTTGCAGTTAGGACTGACCAGTGCGATAGGCAACCGCATGTCCCCCGCCCCGAGGCATTCCGCCGTTCCCCTGCCCGAAATTCATGGTCTCACGATGCGGCGCACCGTCCGGACCGCCGCACTGGCCAGCATCCTGCTGTCAGGCGGCGCCGGTATCGCTCTGACATTCGGCGCCACGCCCGCGCTGGCGCAGACCGCGGTCCCCAACATCGCCCCGCTCGCCAAGCCGAGCAAGGCCGATGCGCCGGCCGCCAACCCGTCTCCGGCCAATGCCGACGACCAAGTGCGGTTCGAGGCCGACAAGCTGCAATATGCCAGCGACCCCGATCTGATAACGGCGACAGGCAACGTCGTCCTTCGCCGCGACGACCAGACCGTGCGCGCCGATGCGGTGACGTGGAACCGCAAGACCGGCAAGATCGAGGCGACGGGCAATATCCGCGCGGTCGATGAAACCGGCAACGTGCTCTATACCGACAAGGTCGAGCTGACCGACGAGCTCAAGGCCGGCGCGATGGAAGACCTCTTGGTCGTCCTGCGCGAAGGCGGCCGCCTTGCCGCGCGCAAGGGCCTGCGCGATGCCAACGGCAACCTGACGCTGCAGGACGCGGCATTCTCGGGCTGCGCGGTGACGGACGACGAAGGCTGCCCCAAGAAGCCGAGCTGGGAAGTGACCGCGGTGCGCGTGACGTGGAACCAGGCGACCAAGAAGGTGCGCTATTCCGGTGCGCGCCTGCACGTCTTCGGCATTGCCCTGCTGCCGTTGCCCGGCCTCGTCCACACCAGCGACTTCAGCGCCTCGACCGGGCTGCTGATCCCCGACATCCGCTCCACCGCCGCCAATGGCGTGGAATTCGCCGATACGTTCTACTGGCGCTTGGCCGACAACCGCGATCTTGCCGTCACCGGCCACGTCTATACCGGCGCGCTGCCGATGATCTCGGCCAATTATCGCCACCTGACCAGCCTCGGCGCCTACCAGGTGACGGGCTACCTTACCCGCTCGTCGGCGATCCCGGTCAACACCCCGATCGACGCCGGCGCCGGTATCGGCACCAACCAGTGGCGCGGCTATTTCGAGGCCAACGGCCGCTTGCAGTTCAACGAGAACTGGAGCCTGACCGGCTACGGGCGCTATGCCACCGACCGCACGTTCCTGCGCCGCTACGACATCAGCCGCGACGACCGGCTGCGCTCCTCGCTCAACCTCGAGCGGATCGGCGATGCCAGCTACTTCAGCCTCGCCGGCTGGGCGGTGCAGACCCTGCGCGTGCGCGATTCGCAAGGGCAAGTGCCGATCGCGCTGCCCGTGCTCGACTGGCGCTATCGCATCGCCACCCCCGGCATCGGCGGCCAGCTCGAACTGCAGGCGAACACGCTGGCGATCAGCCGCACCGGCGGACAGGACACGCAGCGCGCCTTTGCCAAGGCGCAGTGGAGCCTGCGCACGATCACCGGCATGGGCCAGGAAGTGACCTTCACGGCCCTCGCCCGCGGCGATGTCTATCACAGCGATGCCAACGACCTGACCACCGTTGCGATCTATCGCGGCATGCCGGGCTGGCAGTCGCGCGCGATCGCCACTGCGGCGGTCGACGTGAAGTGGCCGCTGGTCGGCGCGCTGTTCGGCGGCAACCAGGTGCTGACGCCGCGCATCCAGTTCTCGGCCACGCCGCACGTGCGCAACATCACCATTCCTAATGAAGATTCGCGCTCCTCGGACCTCGACGATTCCAACCTCTTCGCGCTCAACCGCTTTAACGGCTACGACCGCTACGAGGACGGCGCGCGCGTGACCTACGGCTTTGACTGGGCGCTGACGCGGCCGGGCTGGCGCATCTCGTCGACCATCGGACAAAGCTACCGCCTGTCCGAAGAACAGTCGCTGCTACCGCCCGGCACAGGGTTGAGCGACCGGTTGTCCGACATCGTCGGGCGCACCGACCTGCGCATCCGCGACATCATCCAGTTCACGCATCGCTACCGGCTCGACAAGGACAGCTTCGTCCTGCGCCGCAACGAGATCGACGCCACGGTCGGCGATCACCGGACCTATGCCGAGATCGGCTACCTGCGCCTCAACCGCAATATCCCCGCAACGTTCGAGGACTTGCGCGATCGCGAGGAGCTGCGCGCCGCCGGCCGCGTCGGCTTCGCCCGCTACTTCTCGGTCTTCGCCTCGGGCGTGGTCAACCTGACGACCAAGACCGACGATCCCGTCTATGGCTCGGACGGCTTCCAGATGCTGCGTCACCGCTTTGGCGTCGCCTACACCGACGACTGCCTCGACCTGTCGATCACCTGGAAGCGCGACTACGTGACGACGGGTGACGCGACCGCGGGTAACTCGTTCCTGTTCAGCATCTCACTGCGCGGCCTCGGCTCGCGCTAAGAGCCCGACCCGAAAGTCCTGCGGGTCGGGCTCTAAGGCTCCCGCCACGCCGGGCGGGAGCCGCTCGGCGATTCGGTCAGCCGGCGAGCATCGTCCCGGTCTCGACGAAGCGCTGGTGCCACGACAGCGCCTCGGCGAGCAGCGAGGGCGAGTGCTTGCCGTAGGAGTGATGCAGCGCGCGGGCATAGTAGTCGGCGAGCTGGTCGCGGTAGCTGGGGTGGACGCAGTTGGCGATCACCGTCTCGGCGCGCTGCTTGGGCGACAGGCCGCGCAGGTCGGCCAGGCCCTGGTCGGTGACGATCACCTGCACGTCCTGGTTGATATGGTCGACGTGGCTGACCTGCGGCACGATCGTCGAGATCGCCCCGCCCTTCGCGGTCGAGGGGGCCATGAAGATCGAGATATAGGCGTTGCGCGCGAAGTCGCCCGAGCCGCCGATACCGTTCTGGATGCGCGAGCCCATCAGGTGCGTCGAATTGACCGCGCCGTAGATATCGGCCTCGATCATCCCGTTCATGGCGAGACAGCCCAGGCGCCGCACCAGTTCGGGATGGTTCGAGATTTCCTGCGGCCGCAGCACGATGCGGTCGCGATAGCGGTGCATCTCGGCGTTGAGCGCCTCGGCCGCGTCGGGGCTGAGCGAGAACGCGGTGGCCGAGGCCATGCGCAGCTTGTCCGCCGCGAGCAGGTCGAGCATGCCGTCCTGCAGCACCTCGGTATAGGCGGTCATCGGCTCGAACGGGCTGTCCATCAGCCCGCCCAGCACGGCATTGGCGATATTGCCCACGCCCGACTGCAGCGGCAGCAGCGAGGCCGGCAGGCGCCCGAGCTTCACTTCGTGCTGGAAGAACGCGAGCAGGTGCCCGGCAATGGCGCGCGCCGCAGCGTCGGGCGCCTTGAACGGGGCATTGCGGTCGGGCGTGTCGGTCTCGACCACCGCAACCACCTTGGCCGGATCGACGCGGAACGTCGCCTGGCCGATGCGGTCGTCGGGGCGCACCAGCGGGATCGGCTGGCGATGCGGCGGCAGGGCGGTGCCGTAGTAGATGTCGTGCATGCCGTGCAGCGCCTCGTGCTGCCAGCTGTTGACCTCGAGGATGATCTTGTCGGCGCGGTCGAGCCAGGTCTTGTTGTTGCCCACCGACGAGGACGGCACGACGCTGCCATCGGCGAGGATCGCGGAGACCTCGACCAGCGCGATGTCGAGCGGTCCGAGGAAGCCCTGCCACGCCACCGGGGCGACCTGGCTGAGGTGCATGTCGAAATACTGGACGTGCCCGGAATTGATCTGCTCGCGCACGAGCGGATCGGAATTGTACGGCAGTCGGAAATCGATGCCCTTGGCGCGGGCCAGCGCCCCGTCGAGCTCGGGCCCGGTCGAGGCGCCGGTCCAGACCTTGATCGCGAAGGGCTCACCCGCCTCGTGCGCCGCTTCCATGCGCGCGGCCAGCGCCTGCGGCACGGCCTTGGGGTAGCCGGCCCCGGTGAAGCCGCTCATGCCGACGACGGCGCCAGGCCCGATCAGGGCGGCGGCGTCTTCCGCGCCCATCACCTTGGCGCGATAATCGGGATGTGCGATCCGGCTGCTGGCCGTGGATGCGGACGAAACGGGGGCAATCATGGGGGGTGCTCCTCACAGGTTCGATGCACCCGGCCCTAGGCCTATCTTGGCGTGGCGGCAGCACAAAAAAGGCGGGGGATACCCCCGCCTTTCTCATGTATGGAACAGGTTTCGTCTCATATGCGAGACAGGCAAACTCCGTGTCCCGTACCGCCCGCTAACGGTCAGGCCGCCTGGACGGTCGCCTTGCGGATCACGCCCGGGTTCGCCGGCGGTTCGCCCTTGGGCAGCGCGTCGACGTGTTCCATGCCGCTCTCGACCTCGCCCCAGACGGTGTACTGGCGATCGAGGAAGCGCGCATCGTCGAAGCAGATGAAGAACTGGCTGTTGGCCGAGTGCGGCGCGCTGGTGCGGGCCATCGAGCACACGCCGCGCACGTGCGGGTGATCGTTGAATTCGGCCTTGAGGTCGGGCTTCGACGAACCGCCCATGCCGGTGCCGTTGGGGCAGCCGCCCTGCGCCATGAAGCCCGGGATCACGCGGTGGAACTTCACGCCGTCATAGAAACCTTCGGTGGCCAGTTCCTTGATGCGTTCGACATGGCCGGGAGCGAGGTCCGGGCGCAGCTTGATGACAACGTCACCCGAATCCAGCGACAGGACCAGTTTTTCTTCAGACATCGAGCACTCTTCCTTGGCAAAGATGGGTGTCGATATAGGCGGTTTTCCGCCAAAGTCACGCTGCAGTGCACCATTGCATTTGCCGGTTGATCGCCTATCCCGGCGGGGATGGATATGCGCGCGCCTCAGACTCCCGACATGCTCGACGACGACACCCTCCCGGTGGCGGCGCCCGAGCCTGTGCGCAATTCCGAGGAGCTGGACGAGGAGGACAACACGCTTCGTCCCTCGTTCCTGCGCAAGGTTACCGAGGCGCTCGACGCGCAGGACCAGGAAACCGTCTACAACCTGGTCGAGCCGCTGCACCCGGCCGACATCGCCGACCTGTTCGAGCTGATCGGACACGACTATCGCGCCGATCTGGCGCGCGCGATCAACGACCTGCTCGGCTCCGAAGTGCTGGCCGAACTCAACGACTGGGTCCGCGACGACCTCGTCGACGAACTCGAACCCGACGAGGTCGCCGGGCTCGCCGAGCAGATGGAGACGGACGACGCCGTCGCCCTGATCGAGGATCTCGACGAGGAAGACCAGCAGGCGGTCCTCGCCGAGATGGAGCCCGAGGACCGCGCCGCGATCGAAAGCGCGCTGTCCTTCCCCGAGGAATCCGCCGGTCGCCTGATGAGCCGCGACGTGATCGCGGTGCCCGAGCATCTCAACGTCGGCGATCTCATCGACTATTTGCGCAGCAACGACGATCTCGCCACCGAGTTCTGGGAGATCTTCATCGTCGACGTGAAGCATCGCCCCGTCGGCACTTGCCAGCTCTCGTGGCTGCTGCGCGCGCCGCGCAGCGTGGCGCTGGCCGACGTGATGAAGCGCGACCAGACCCTCATCCCGGTCACGATGGACCAGGAAGAAGTGGCACTGCGCTTCCAGAAGTACGCGCTGATCTCGGCGGCGGTGGTGGACGAGAGCGGCCGCCTCGTCGGCCAGATCACGGTCGACGACGTCGTCCACATCATCCAGGAAGAGGCGAGCGAGGACATCCTGCGCCTGTCTGGTGCGGGCGACGGCGACATCAACGAGCCGATCCTGCTGACGGTGCGCACGCGCCTGTCGTGGCTGGTGGTCAATCTCGGCACCGCGATCATCGCCAGCTCGGTGGTCGGGCTGTTCCAGGGCGCGATCGCCCGTTTCGCGCTGCTGGCGGTGCTGATGCCGATCGTCTCGGGCATGGGCGGCAATGCCGGGACCCAGACGCTGGCGGTGGTGGTCCGTGCCATCGCCACCAACCAGCTGACCAGTTCCAACACCGTGCGCATGATCCTGCGCGAACTGCGCATCGCGCTGGCCAACGGCCTCTCGCTGGGGCTGATGATCGGCACGGGCACCTCGCTGATCTTCGGGAACGCGCATCTGGGCGCGGTGATCGGGGCTGCCATGGTGATCAACAACCTGGTGGCCGGCATCGCCGGGATCATGGTTCCCGTCACGCTCGACCGGCTGCGCGTGGATCCGGCTGTCTCTTCGGCCGTATTCGTGACGATGGCGACCGATGTCATGGGGTTCTTCTCGTTCCTCGGACTCGCTGTCCTCACCGGCCTGACCGCCTGACGCCCCTTTTTCGGATCTTCATTTCCCGCATGCCCCTGCACATGACCAAGGTGGCCTATGGCGCTCAGTCGCTGGCCGAAATCCACGAGTGGTTCTCCGCCGGCGGCCGCCGCGGTGCCGGCGAGGTCGCGCGGCTGACCACGCGCAATCGCCCGCGCCGCCACGAGGAGATGATCGGCGGTTCGCTGTTCTGGATCCTCAAGCACCAGCTGGTCGCCCGTTCGGAGATCGTCGGCTTCGAGGAGGCCGAGGGCGGACGTACAAACATCCTCGTCACCACCCAGCTGATCGACGTCGTGCCCAAGCCACGCCGCGCACATCAGGGCTGGCGCTATCTCGAACCTGCAGATGCCCCGGCAGACCTGGCCGACGGCGCTGCGGGCGACGTGCTCCCGGCCGAAATCGCCGGTGAACTGGCAAAGCTCGGTCTCGTTTAGAGTGCGATGACAAAAAGTGGGAACCGGTTTTTGTCAAAAATCGCGCGATCACAAATACCTAAAGCGTGATGGCGTTTTATAGAAACGTCATCACGCTTTAGGCGCTCGCCAGCAGGTCCTCGGCCCCGCCGAGATCGACGCTGACGAGGCGCGACACGCCACGCTCCACCATCGTCACCCCGAACAGGCGGTGCATGCGGCTCATCGTCACCGCATTGTGCGTGACGATGAGATAGCGGGTCTGCGTCTCGGCGACCATGGCATCGAGCAGGTCGCAGAAGCGCTCGATGTTGGCGTCGTCGAGCGGGGCATCGACCTCGTCGAGCACGCAGATCGGCGCGGGATTGGTGAGGAACAGACCGAAGATCAGCGCCACCGCGGTCAGCGCCTGCTCCCCGCCCGACAGCAGCGTCAGCGACTGCAGGCGCTTGCCGGGTGGCTGGGCCATGATCTCCAGCCCCGCCTCCAGCGGATCGTCGCTGTCGACCAGCGCGAGGTGCGCCTCGCCGCCGCCGAACAGGCGTGTGAACAGGCGGCGGAAATGTCCGTCGACCGCCTCGAACGCCGCGCGCAGCCGTTCGCGCCCTTCGCGGTTGAGGTTGCCGATCGAACCGCGCAACCGGTTGACCGCCTCGGCCAGCTCGGCCTGCTCGGCAAGGCTCGTGGCCTGGCGCTCCTCCGCCTCGGCGAGTTCCTGTGCGGCGACCAGGTTGACCGGCCCGATCCGTTCGCGCTCGGCCTGCAGCCTCTCGTGCGCCGCGGCCTCGTCCGCCGCCTGGCCGACGTCGGCCGAGGCAAAGGCGAAGCGTTCGGGCAGGAGCGGCGGCGGGCACTGGAAGCGCTCGCCCGACAGCCCAGCCATCTCCAGCCGGCGCTGATCCTCGTGCTCCGCGCGGGCCGTTGCACCGGCCCGATGCTCTCGTGCAGCCGAAAGCGCCTCGTTCGCATCGGACAAGGCCTTGTCGGCCGCCTTGCCGGCGGCTTCGGCGGCAGCCAGCGCGGCCTCGGCTGCGGTTAGCTCTGCCGAGAGGCGGGCGCGGATGGCCTCGCCGCCTTCGATCTCGGTCATCAGGCCAGCGGGCCTGGCCGCCGCGACGGCGCGCTCCTCGACCAGTTCCTCGGCGCGGGACGCCATCTGCGCAAGCCGCCGCGCCGCATCGCCCGCGCGCGATTGCCAGTTGCGCACATCGGCCTTGATCCCGCCAAGGCGCTCGCGCCCCACGGCCAGTGCCTGATCGTGCGCGGCCTGCGCGGCCATCGCCTGTTGAAGCGTGGTGCGCGCGGCATGGTGGCCGGCCTGTGCCGCCTCCACGCCCGCGCGTCCCGCCGCCGGATCGGGCAGGGCGGCGCGTCGCTCCTGCGCGATAGCCACCTCCGATGCGGCGGCGGTCTGTTGCTCGCCCACGTCGCGTTCCAGCCGCGTCAGTTCGCTGGCACGCGCCTCGCGCCGCGCGCGTGCCGCTTCGGCCTGATCCAGTGCGCGCAGGGCGCTGCGTTCGGCATCGGCGGCGGCACCGATGGCGCGCTCCACCCCGCTCCACGCCGCCTGGACGTCCGCCAGCGCCGCGCGTGCCGCGCCATCGGCTTCTTGCGCCTCGGCAACCGCTGCGTCCAGCGCTGGGCGGCGCGCTTCCAGTTCGGCGAGGCGATTGTCGGCCTCGAGCGCAGCGGCCTCCGCCGCGCCCTCGCCGCGGGCCACGAAGCCGTCCCAGCGGCGCAAGTGACCGGCACGGGTGACGAGCCACTCGCCCGGCGCCAGAGCGATGCCCTCGTCCGTCTCCACCGCGCGCACCAGCGCCAGCCGGGCCGCCAGTTCGGGTGGGCAGGCGGAGACCTGGTGCGACAACGCATCGACCAAGGGGTCGAGCGGGGCAGCGCCGGTCCAGAACCGCCCTTCCCGTCCGGCCGGCGCGGGCCCTACCGGCGCGGCCGCATCGCGGCCCAGCACTGCGGCCAGTGCGCGCTCCCAGCCGGGGGCCACGCGGCACCCCGACAAAGCAGACGGACCCGCCCCGCGCGCCGCGGCGGCCTTGGCGCGTGCCGCCTTGTCACGCGCCAGCGCCTCGGCCTCACGCACCACGCCGGCAAGGTCGGCCCGGGCGGCGGCCAGCGCGTTGCCAGCCGCGTCACGCGCGGCCGTCCAGTGCTCGCGGCGGGTGCCCAGGTCCTCGCGCTGCGCCCGCGCTGTGGCCAGGGCGGCGCCCGCCTCGTCTCGCCGCGCCTCGGCTTGCGCGAGCGCCAGCGCCGGATCGGGCTCCTGCGCCAGCGCGGCACGCTGCTGTGCAAGGCGTTGCCCCTCGCCCTCGATCCGCGACAGCCGCTGCCGTGCCGCGGCCAGCGCGGCCTCGGCGACACGCCATTCCGCCTCGACCCCGGCCTGCTGCGCCACGGCCTGCGCCTGTGCCAATTCGGCCGCGCGCGCGGCGCGATCCGCCGCCTCCAGCGCACCGGCGACGATCGGGCGGCGTGCTTCCTCGGCCGCGAGCGCCACTTCGGAGGCCGCCAGATCGCTTTCAAGCCGCGCCAGGGCCTGCGCGGCATCGGTGGTCACGCGGTCGGCCTGGCTGCGGTCTTCCTCGATCCGCGCGCGCTGGCGGTCGATGTCGGCCAGCCGCTGCTCGGCCGCTTCGAGCTGCGCGGTCAGCGCCGCCATGCGCTGCCCCTGTGCCGAGGCGTCCTGGCGCCGATCGAACAGCGTCTCGCGGGCGGCCGCAAGGGTTTCGCCGATCCCATGCTGCGCGGCCTGGGCCTCTGCCGTCGCTGCCTGCGCCGCGATGACGCGCGCCTCGGCCTTGGTTGCTTCCTGCCGTGCGGCCTCGGCGGCGGCGGCGGCATCGCGCCAGCGGGCAAAGACCAGCCGCGCCTCGGCCACGCGAATGCGGTCGGACACCGCCTTGTAGCGCTCGGCGGCGCGCGCCTGCCGGCGCAGCGTGGCGATCTGCCCGTCGAGGCCGGCCATGAGGTCTTCGAGTCGCGCGAGGTTGGCCTCGGTCGCGCGCAGTTTCTGCTCGGCATCGCGGCGGCGGACGTGCAGGCCGGCGATCCCGGCCGCCTCCTCGAGCATCATGCGCCGCTCGGCCGGCTTGGCGGCGATCACCGCGGCGATGCGCCCCTGGCTGACCAGCGCCGGGCTGTGCGCACCCGTGGCGGCGTCTGCAAAGATCAGGCCGACGTCCTTGGCGCGCACGTCGCGCCCGTTGACGCGATAGGCGGAGCCGGCGCCGCGCTCGATCCGCCGGACGACTTCGAGCTCGCCGCCCCAGGCATCGTCGGGGTCGGTCTCGGCGGTCAGCGCCACTTCGGCAAAAGCGCGTGCGGGCCGCGCCGCGCTGCCGGCGAAGATCACGTCGTCCATCCCGGCGCCGCGCATCGCCTTGGCGGACGCCTCGCCCATGACCCAGCGCAGCGCCTCGAGCAGGTTGGACTTGCCGCAGCCGTTGGGGCCGACGACACCCGTCAGCCCCGGTTCGATGCGCAGTTCGGCAGGCTCGACGAAGCTCTTGAAACCGGACAGCTTCAAGCGCCTGAAATGCATGCCCCCGTCCTGTCCCCCCGGCTTTGCGCGATCAGCGCGCGCCGGCGCGCTGCAGGATCGGCTCGAGCTGCTCCCAGGTGGCGACGTCGACGTTCTTGCCGTTGACGATGAACGTCGGCGTCCCGGTGATGGTGTACTTCTCGGTTGCGGTCTGGGTCTGCATCGCCAGCTTCTCGGCGGTCTGGCTCTTGGCGAGGCAGGCATTCGCCTGATCACGGGCAATGCCGCGCGCCGCGAAGAAGTCGACCAGGCCACCCTTTTCGCCGATCACCGCGAAAGCCTTGCCGGCGGGGGGCTGTGCAGCCTCGAGTTCCTTGGCGACCGGCTGCAGGCCCTCGAACAGCGCCTTCTGGTTGGCATAGACCTGCTCGGTCAGCGGGAAAAAGCTTTCCGCCGTGCCGCAGTGGGTCAGCATCGCCAGCGTCGTGTCGAACGGGTCGCGCACATAGTTGCGGAATTCGAGGCTGACGCGCCCGGTGCTGACGTAATTGTCACGCAGCTTGGGGAAGCCCTTCTCGGCGAATTCGCCGCAGTGCGGGCAGGTCAGCGAGCCGAACTCGATCACCTTGATAGGGGCATCGGGGTTGCCCATGACATAGCCGCCGTCGGCCGTCTCGTTGACCACGTCGGTCCAGGCCTTGCCGGCCGGCGCGGCGACCTTGGGCAGCGGGGCATCGGCCGTGGCGGGGCCGCTGCCGGCGTCGTCCTTCTTGCCGCAGGCCGCAAGGCCGAGCGTGAGCGGAAGGGCGAGCAGCAGCAGGCGGGCAGAGACAAGCTTCATCGTTCAGGCTTTCGGATTGAGAAGGGCGACGAAAGATCGGGTCGGAGCAGTGGGGGCCAGGCGAAGGCGTCAGTTGAGCCGCGCCTCGAGCTGCGGCTTGAGCGCGGCCCAGCTGGCGGTCCCGGCGAGCGCGACGCCATTGATCATGAACGCCGGGGTGCCGTTGACATAGTCCTTTTCCGACGCGTCCTTGGTCGCGGCGGCCAAGCGATTGGCGAGCGCCTCGTCGCCCAAGCAACGGTCGGCGGCGGCACGGCTGACACCGCGCGTGGCGATCATGTCGTAGAAATGGAAATCGCTGGCGATGGCACGGGTCCGGCCGGCGAGCGGGCCGGTGGTCCAGCGCTGGCGCTGCGCCTCGGTCGCGGTCTGGATCAGGCCGATCCAGTCGTCCTGGCGAGTGAGGAACATCAGGTGGGTCTGCCAGAAGGCCTGCGTCGGCACGCAATGCGTCAGCAGCGCGACGGCCAGGTCGATCGGATCGCGCACGAAGTTGCGTACCTCGATCGAGCCCTTGCCGGGCGCGATCATGCCGATACGCAGCTGGCCGTCGGCTTCCTGCGTGAAGTGCGCGCAGTGCGGGCAGGTATAGCTGATGTACTCGACCAGCTTGAGCGGCGCATCGGGCTTGCCCAGCACGAAGCTGTCGCGGCTGGTGCGCGCGATGGTGGCGTTCCAGTTGCGGCCGGTCGTCGTGGGCGCCGCGGCAGGCGCCTTCCTGGGCGGCGCGGCGCTCGCCGGCGTCGTCAGCAGCGCGGCCCCCACGGCCGCGATCATCAGGCCAAGTCGCTTACCCATCGGCATGTTCACCTTCACCGGACACCCTCATCTGCTCGATCACCTGCGCGGCTTGCGCGGATCGTCCACAACCTGCGCGCTGGCTTCGCCCAGCGAGCGGGCCAGCGATTCCAGCACCGCGCGCAGTTCGGGATCGCCGATATCGCGCAGGCTGTCACCCAGTTCCATCGGGATCGACTTGAGCGAGGGCGGCGCCAGTGGCGCGGGGCCATTGGCACGCGGCCGCTGAACCACGCCTTGCCGCAGCTTCACCTTGGCGACTGCGCGATAGCCGAAGAAGCGGTTCACCCGCTCCATGATTTCAGGAATGACGTGCTGGATCAGCGGGGCATGCGCGGGCGTCACCACCAGCTGCAGGATGCCGTCGCTCTTTTCGCCGGGGGCGAAGCGGATCGATTCGGGCGAACAATTGCGGGCATGGGCCACGCCGACAATCTCGGGCCAGCGGGTGACGACCGAGCTTTGCACGAAACCGAAGCGGCGGAACGCGATGCGCCCGATCGCGGGCATGAGATCGGCGATCTGGCGTGCCTCGCCGCCGCGGCTCCGCTCGAACGCGCGCGGCGTCTCTGCCTTGGCGCGGGCTGATGCTGCCTTTGTACCAGTGCCCGTACCGGTGCCCGCACTCGCTTTGGCGGCGGCAGGCTTGCGCGCGCGTTTTGGGGCAGGAGGGGGCGTGTCGCTTTCCATGACGGCGCTTCCCATGCCATAGCGGCGCCATGCAAGCCAGTGGCCACCCGCACGATTTCCCCACCGAACCGGCCTTGGCAGCAATACCCGACGCCCTGCTGCCCTGGTACGATGCCCATGCGCGCCGGCTGCCCTGGCGCAGCCCGCCCGGCACCCCGGCGCCCGATCCCTACCGGGTGTGGCTATCCGAGGTCATGCTCCAGCAGACGACGGTGGCGGCGGTCACCGCCTATTTCGAGAAGTTCACCCGCACCTGGCCCACGGTCGAGGCGTTGGCCGCCGCGGACGATGCCGATGTCATGGCCGCCTGGGCCGGCCTTGGCTATTATGCCCGTGCGCGCAATCTCGTGGCCTGCGCGCGGGCGGTGGCGGCGCGCGGCGGCGCCTTTCCCGACACCGAGGACGCCTTGCGCGCCCTGCCGGGCCTCGGCGCCTACACCGCAGCGGCCGTCGCCGCGATCGCGTTCGGCCGCCGCGCGGTGGTGGTCGATGCCAATGTCGAGCGGGTGGTCTCGCGCCTGTTCGCGATCGACGCGCCGCTGCCCGGATCGCGTCCGGCAATCCGCCAAGCGACCGACACCATCACGCCCGAGGCACGCGCCGGCGATTTCGCGCAGGCGATGATGGATCTCGGTGCCACGATCTGCACGGTCAAGGCGCCGCGCTGCCTGCTGTGCCCCTTGCGCCCCCACTGCCGCGCCGAAGCCGAGGGCCGCGCGGCGGACCTGCCGGTCAAGGCCGCAAAGAAGGCCAAGCCCGTGCGGCAGGGCCGCACCTTCTGGATCGAGCGCACTGGCCCCGATGGCGAGGCGCAAGTGCTGCTGGTGACGCGGCCGGGCAGCGGGATGCTGGGCGGGATGCGCGCATTGCCCGACGACGGCTGGTCGGCACGCGGCGATGGCGACGGCTCCCCGCCCACGGGCCTTGCCAATGCTGACTGGGCCGATGCCGACTGGCGCGCCGGTGGCATGGTGCGGCACGGCTTCACCCATTTCGACCTCGAGCTGCATTTGTTGCTGGGCACGGCCCAGCCAGACGCTAATGTGCGCCACGCCGAATGGTGGCCGCGCGCGCGTATCGACGACGCCGGCCTGCCCACGGTCTTTGCCAAGGCCGCCCGGCTGGCAATGGCGTCCGATTGAACCGAAAGGCCAGGCTTCGATGGAAATGCCCCCGATCTCCTCCGCTGCTTCCCCCCTGCCCCTTTCCGCCACGCCCGCTCTCAGCCCCGTCCTCAGCCGACGCGCGCTGCTGGGCGGGGCCGGCGCGCTTGGCGGCGGCCTGCTGCTGCGCCGCTGGGCCCATGCCGCCACGCCCGATCCGCGCATGCCCGCGATCTCGGCACTGCTCGACAGCTACGTCGGTGACGGGCGCCTGATGGGCGCGGTCGCCTCGCTCGGCTGGGGTGCGGCGCCGGTGGCCGAGACGGTCGCGCGCGGTATCGGCTCGCGCGGCGATGCGCGTCCGCTCGACGCCGACAGCCTGTTCCGCATCTATTCGATGACCAAGCCGATCACCGGCATGGCCGCGATGATGCTGATCGACGAGGGCAAGCTCAAGCTCGACCAGCCCATCGCCGACTTCATCCCCGCCTATGCCAGGATGACCGTGCTGGCCGATCCCGACGGGCCGGTCGACAAGGTCGTGCCCGCCACGGCCCAGATCACCGTGCGCCAGCTGCTGACGCACACCGCCGGGCTTGGCTATACCATCATCCAGACGGGGCCGATCCGCGACGCCTACAATGCCGCCGGCATCCTTCCCGCGCAGCTCAGCCGCACGCCGGTGCCCGCGTTCGGCGCCACCGGCAAGACCGCGCCGAGCCTCGCGATCTTCGCCGAGCGTCTTGCCACGCTGCCCCTCGTCTACCAGCCGGGCACGCGCTGGTCCTACTCGGTCGGGCTCGACCTGCTCGGCCGGATCATCGAGTTGGCGTCCGGCCAGCCGTTCGACGCGTTCCTCAAAGGCCGCATCTTCGATCCGCTGGGCATGACCAGCACCACGTTCCGCGTGCCCGCCGCCGATGCGGCGCGCCTCACCACCAACTATTTCGTCAGCAACGGCCAGCTCCTGCCGATCGACAGCGGCGCGACCTCGATCTACCTCGATCAGCCGGCCTTCCCGTTCGGCGGCGCCGGGCTGGTCAGCTCACCGCGCGACTACGACCGCTTCCTCGCCATGGTGCTCAACGGCGGTGCTTTCGGCGGGGTGCGCGTGATGAGCCAGCGCGCGGTCGACATGGGCACCAGCAACCTGCTGCCGCCAGGCGCCAGCGTCGCGGGTACCTGGGTCGACGGCCACGGCTTCGGTGCGGGTGGCCGCGTTGGCCTCGGCGCACAGGCCGGCACTTATGGCTGGTCGGGCGCGGCCGGGACCATCGGTTTCATCAGCAAGGTCGGCGGCGTGCGCGCCGGGTTCTTCACCCAGTACATGCCCAGCACCGCCTATCCGTTCGACAAGGAATTCCCCGAAGCCGTGCGCAGCGACGTGCGCGCGCGCCTGATGGGACAGCGCAAGGCCGCCGCATGACATCGACCACGTTCGCAGATCCTACGACCACGCCGTCCATCAGCCCGATCGCCTATGCCGGCAACCCACTGGACCGCGCAGACGCGGTGCGGGCCGATCCGGTGCAGCTGGCGGCGCTGATGACCGACGATGCGCGGCTGCTGCGCATGGACGGGCTGGCACCGGTCTTCGCACGCGACAGCGGGCTGAGCTGGACCTCGCTCGCCGATGCGCCGCAAGGGGCGGACCTCGTGTTCCTCGGCCTCGACAGCGAGGGACGCGGGCATTTCGCCGCCGTGACCCCCGGGCTGGCGGGAAGCATGGCACCGGCCTCGCCGGATTTGCGCCGCCTGCTCGACGAAATGCCGCCGGCGGACCTTGCGATCTACGGCGGGGCGCGCAGCCTGGTGGACTGGCATGCCCGCCATCGCTTCTGCGCGCGCTGTGGCCATGCGACGCGGCTCGCCAAGGGCGGCTGGCAGCGCGATTGCACGAACCCCGATTGCGGTGCCGCGCATTTCCCCCGCGTCGACCCCGTCACGATCATGCTGGTCGAGCATGACGGGCGCCTGCTGCTCGGCCGCCAGCCGCGTTTTCCCGCCGGGCGCTATTCGACGCTGGCTGGCTTCGTCGAGCCGGGCGAGACAGTGGAAGAGGCCGTCGCGCGCGAAGTGTTCGAGGAGGCGGGCGTTCGCGTGCGCGACGTGCGCTATGTCGCCAGCCAGCCCTGGCCTTACCCCTCGTCGCTGATGATCGCCTGCCACGCGCTGGCCGACAATCCGCATATTGCGATCGACGAGGCCGAGTTGGAGGATGCGCGCTGGTTCACCCGCGCCGAGGTTGCATCCGCCCTCGCCGGCGCGCCGGATGCGCCGTTCGGAGCGCCGACGCATACCGCGGTCGCGCGGCACCTGCTCGAATGGTGGATGGCGCAGTAAGGCGTTCTTGCCGCACTGCACAAAAGTGATAGCATGGGCGGCATGACACGTCTCGCGCCGCGCCGCCCAGCCCCCGCAATCGCCCTTGCCATCGGTGCTGCGATGCTCTTGGCCGGTCCACCGTCCGCGCTTGCTGCACCTGCGCCCTTCGCGCCGTGGATCGACGGCACGGCGGCCTCAGAGCCCGAGATGCAGGTCCAGGCGATCGATGCCGACACCTTCGTCATCCGGCAATCGGTGAAGACCAATTTCGAGGCGCCGTTTCTTTACCTGCTGTTTGGCAAGACCGGCGCGCTGCTGATCGACACTGGTGCCGGTGGCCTCAAGGTGCGCCCCACGATCGAGCGCGTGATCGCGCAGTGGCGCGCAGCGCACGGCGGACGGCCCGTCCACCTCACGGTCGCGCATTCGCACAGCCATGGTGACCACCACGCCGGCGACGACGAATTCGCAGGGCGCGCTGATACCACGCTGGTCGGCCTCAAGCCCGCTGACGTCGCCGCCGCGTTTCATGTGGCAAGCTGGCCGAACGGCGAAGGCCGGATCGACCTTGGCGGGCGGGTGATCGCCGTGATCCCGACACCCGGGCACGAGAATGCGCACGCGATGTATTACGACGCGAAGACGCAGCTGCTGTTTTCCGGCGACATGCTCTATCCCGGGCGACTCTACGTGCCGGTCAATCATTTCGCCGAGTTCCGCGACAGCGCGCATCGCCTCGCCGCTTTTGCGAAGACTCATCCGATCCGCGCGCTGCTGGGTGCGCATATCGAAATGACCACCACGCCGGGCCGGGACTATCCGATGGAAGCGCCGGTCCATGCGAGCGAGCACTCGCTCGCACTGCCGCCGTCGGCCATCGCCGAACTGGTCGCAACGGTGGATCGCATGGGCGAGACGCCGGTGCGCGATGCCCGCGCCGACTTCATCGTCTTCCCGGTGCCGCCCCGGCCCTGAAGCGCATTAGAGTGGTGCGTCAGAGCAGCGAGGCGCTGCCGACGACGAGACAGGCCGCGGCCATGAGCAGGCCGGCGGTGCGGTTGCTGCGGAAGCGGGCGAGTGCATTGCCGCCGTCCGCCACATCGAGCGTCACGACCTGCCACGCCAGGTGGACGGCCACCGGCAACAATGCCACCAGCGCCAGCGGATCGGGCCGCACCAGCCAGAACGCCAGCACCCAAAAGGCGATGGTTGCGGTGTAGAACGCGGCGACGCCTGCGCGCACGTGCCCGCCCAGCGTCAGCGCGCTCGACCGGATGCCCACCAGCGCATCGTCCTCGCGGTCCTGCAGCGCGTAGATCGTGTCGTAGGCGATGCACCAGCAGATGCTGCCGGCGTAGAGCGCGGCCAGCGCCCCCAGGCCACCGTCGCGCACCGCGACCCACCCGGTCGGGACGCCCCAGGTAAACACCAGGCCCAGCCAGGCCTGCGGCCAGCCAGTGATCCGCTTCATGAAAGGATAAGCCGCGACCAGCGCCAGGCTGCCAAGCGCGACGAGCTGCGCCTGCCAGCGCAATTGCAGCAGGACCACGAGCCCGATCAGCGCAAGCGTGCCCAACCACGCCCATGCGGCCTTCTTGCCGACGCGGCCGCTGGCGACCGGGCGCTGCGCGGTGCGCGCCACCTGGCGGTCCAGATCGGCATCGACGATGTCGTTGTAGACGCAGCCTGCGCCGCGCATCACGATCGAGCCGAGCAGCATCCACGCCACGAGGTGCCATTGCCGCGCCCCGTCGGCGAGGAACACGCCCCAAGCGCAGGGCCAGAACAGCAGCCACCAACCGATCGGCCGGTCGAACCGCGCCAGCAGGGCATAGTCGCGCAAGGGTTGCGGCAGGCGGGCCACCAGCCCGCGATGCTCGCTGTCGGGGACGATCTGTTCGGCGGCCGTGGTCATGCGGGCCGTTTCCTGCGCCGGATCGCGTCATGGTGCAAGCGCCGTGATTGCCCGTTCTCCCGGCGCTGGCTATGCCGGCGGCATGACCGATCACCTGCCCGCCACCCCCGCCTGGCCGCCCCGCTCCGCCCCGCGCCTGTTCGTCAGCGATACCCTGTCGGAAGGCCTGTCGCTGGCGCTCGACGGGCCGCAGGCGCACTACCTCGGCAAGGTCATGCGTGCCGGACCGGGTGATGCGGTGATCCTGTGCGACAACCAGACCGGCGAATGGCTCACGCGCGTGACCGAGGCGGGCAAGCGTACGCTGGTGCTGGCGGTCGAACGGCAGCTGCGCCCGATCGAGGCGGTGCCCGACCTGTGGCTGTGCCCCGCCCTGATCAAGAAGCAAGCGTTCGACTGGGTGCTGGAAAAGGCGACCGAACTGGGCACCGCGCACATCCGCCCCGTGGTCACCCGGCGCTGCGTGGCCGACAAGCTCAACCCCGAACGCGCGCTGGCGATCGTGACCGAAGCGGCCGAGCAATGCGCGCGCACGGCGCTGCCCGTACTGGCCGAGCCGGTTAAGCTGGAGGCCCTGCTGCGCGACTGGCCCGAAGGCCGCGCGCTATTTTTCGCGGACGAAACCGGCGGGGCCCCTGCGGCCGAGACCTTTGCCGCCCATGCGGGGCCGGCCGCGCTGCTGATCGGCCCCGAAGGCGGCTTCGACGACACCGAACGCGCCGCGATCCGCGCACATCCGGCTGCCCGCGCGATCACCCTCGGCCCCCGCATCCTGCGCGCCGAAACCGCGGCCGTGGCGGGGCTCGGCTTGTGGATGGGCGTGGCGGGGGACTGGGGCGGCTGATCGCGGCATCGCCCCTCCGTTAGTCGCGTATCGCGCCTGCCACCTCCCCATCGGGGATGGGGAGGATCTGGTCCGATCCTCCCTGCCGCAGGTGGGGAGGGGGACCGCCGGCGCAGCCGGTGGTGGAGGGGCTTTAGAGCTCCCCCTCGCCCACGGCTGGATCGTTCCCGAGGTGCAACCGTTCATCCCGCGTTTAGCACTGGCGCAACCGCCTTTTGCCCACTAACGCAGGCGCCCATGAGCACCCGACAGGTTTCAGATAGCAACGATCCTCTGATCGAAAGCCGCGACGATCTCGTCGCGCCCATGCAACGCGGCGAAAAGCCCCGCGACCGCTGGCGAATCGGCACTGAGCACGAGAAGTTTGTCTATCGCACGGCCGATCATGCCGCGCCGTCGTACGACGAGCCCGGCGGCATTCGCGACCTGCTCATGGCGCTCACCGACTATGGCTGGGAGCCGATCGAGGAAGGCGGCAAGGTCATTGCCATGTCCGGCCCCGACGGCGCGGTCAGCCTCGAGCCGGCGGGACAGCTCGAGCTGTCGGGCGCCCCGCTCGAAAACCTTCACCAGACTTGCGCCGAAACCGGTCGCCACCTCGCCCAGGTCAAGGCGATCGGCGAACGCTTCGGCCTCGGCTACCTCGGCATGGGCCTGTGGCCCGACAAGACGCGCGAGGCGCTGCCGATCATGCCCAAGGGGCGCTATGCCATCATGCTGCAGCACATGCCGCGCGTGGGTACGATGGGCCTCGACATGATGCTGCGCACCTGCACCATCCAGACCAACCTCGACTATTCGAGCGAGGCGGACATGGCGCAGAAGTTCCGCGTCAGCCTGGCGCTGCAGCCGCTCGCCACCGCGCTCTTCGCCAACTCGCCGTTCCTCGAGGGCAAGCCCAACGGCTATCTCTCGTATCGCAGCCACATCTGGTCCGACACCGACCCGGCGCGCACCGGCATGCTGCCGTTCGTCTTCGAGGACGGCTTCGGCTACGAGCGCTATGTCGACTACATGCTCGATGTGCCGATGTACTTCGTCTATCGCGACGGCAAGTACATCGACGCGGCCGGCCAGTCGTTCCGCGACTTCCTCGATGGTCGCCTGCCCGCACTGCCCGGCGAAAAGCCGCGCAAGTCCGACTGGGTCGACCATCTCTCCACCGCCTTCCCCGAAGTGCGCCTCAAGTCGTTCCTCGAGATGCGCGGCGCCGACGGCGGACCATGGAACCGCATCTGCGCGCTGCCCGCGCTGTGGGTCGGCCTGCTCTACGACCAGGGCGCGCTCGACGCGGCCTGGGATCTGGTCAAAGGCTGGGACATGGATGGCCGCGAGCGCCTGCGCTCGAGCGTGCCCGAGCTGGGCCTCGACGCGCCGCTTCCCGGTGGCGGCACGCTGCGCGACATCGCGGCACACGTGCTGGACATCGCGCGTGGCGGCCTTGCCGCGCGTGGCCGCCTCAATGGCGCCGGTGACAACGAGACCGGCTACCTCCAGCCGCTCGACGAGATCGTCGCCAGCGGCAAGACTTCGGCCGAACGCCTGCTCGACCTCTACAACGGCGAGTGGGGCGGCGACCTGACCAAGATCTACGCCGCCAAGAGCTTCTAAACGACTGATCGGCCGGCGCGCGGGTCGCGCCGGCTCTAGCGATGGGTGCTTGGGCCTCAGCCCATCCAGTCGACGACCTGGCGCGCCACGTCGTTGGCCGCGCGGTTGAGCGCCGGCCCGATCGCCTGCGGGTTGTCGGCGATACCCGGTACCACGCCTTCGAAACGGCGCGTCTCCAGCTTGCCGCCGGGCGCTTCCTTGACCGCGTCGAACCGCACGACCACGCTGCGCGTCGGCAGGTCGTAACCCATGGCGAGGAGACGGCCCGAGAGGCGCTGCTGCCAGGCGTTCGTGTCGCTCTCGACGACCAGGCGGCCGCCCTTGGCGCGCAGCGTCTCGGCGATGAGATGCTGGAGCTGGCGCGCTGGACGCTCGATCCAGGCGGTCTTCTTGAGATAGGCGACGCTGCTGGCGTCGACCTGCACCGGTACGCGCAGCACGGCCACGCGGGCATCGGCCGAAGGCTCCATCACCACGACCGACTTGGCGAGCGTGCCGCTGGCGCCCTGCCCCGCCGGCACCGCCGCATCGGGCGTGAGCGACAACAGGGTAGGCGGCACCTTGGCGCCGATGCTCACGCATCCCGAGAGGCCGAGCGCGGTGGCGGCCAGCAGGGCCACCGGGACGATACGGGCGGGGATAAAACGATTGGTCATGCGAAACTCCCCTGCACTCAGTGCTTGTAGTCGGGCAGCTTGGGGCTGCCGACGATGCTGCTGACACCGCGATCGTTGATCTTGTCGGTCACTTCGCGCAGCGAGCGGGTGGTCGACTGCAACTCGCGCATCGCGTCATTGACCGCGGGCAGCGTCTTCTCGTTGAACTGCTTCACGCCGGGCTGCGCGGAATTGACCGTGCCCTGCAGCGCATCGGCTGCGCCCTGCACCGACTTGAGCGTCGTGCGCAGCTGTTGCGCCAGGCCATTGCCCTCGTCGTTGAGCATCTTGTCGGCCGAACCCGCCACCTTCTCGAAGGCCGAGAGCGTGTAGGTCGCCTGGCGCAGCGTGGCCTGCAGTTCGGCCAGCGTGCGCTGGACCTGCGGCGAGGCGTCGGCCAGGTTGGCGGTCATCTTGTCGGTATGCGCCAGGATGTTCTCGATCGACTTCTGGTTCTTGTCCGACAGCACCATCGTCAGCCGCTCGGTCAGCGTCGCGAGGCGCTCCAGCAGCAGTGGCGCGTTGGACAGGATTTCACCCAGGCCCGAGCGCTTGGTCGGGATGACGGGCGCGCCTTCCGGCCCCGGCTGGTCGATCGGCGGGGCGCCCTTCACCGCGCCGGCCAGCTGGATGGTCGAGACGCCGGTGAAGCTGCCCTGGATGCTGGCGGTGGTGCCCAGCAGGATGGGCACGCGGCGATCGATGGCGATGCGCACGCGCACGAACTCGGGGTCCTTCTCCCACAGCTCGATATCCTTCACCTGGCCCGAGGGCACGCCCGAGAACGAGACCTCGGAACCCTTGGCCAGCCCGTCGACCGACTGCTTGAAGAAGATGTCGTATTCGTTCTGCACGTGCTGGCTCAGCCGCGCGACCCAGACGGTCAGGAGCGCTGCGCCGATCAGCAAGAGCAGGGTGACGGCACCGACCCAGATATGGTTTGCCCGCGTTTCCATCGCTTAGTCCTGCTCCAGCCCTTCGGCGGCGCGCGCGGGAACCACGTGGTTCGCGTCACGGCCCTGTGCGTCCTGGGCGGCGCGTCCGCGCGGCCCGTTGAAATATTCCTGGATCCACGGATGGTCCAGCGCCAGCAGTTCGGGGATCGTCCCGACCGCGATCACCTTCTTGTCGGCCAGCACCGCCACACGGTCGCAGATCGCATAGAGCGTATCGAGATCGTGCGTGATGAGGAACACGGTCAGCCCCAGCGTTTCCTGCAGGCTGCGGATCAGATCGTCGAATGCCGCCGCGCCGATCGGATCGAGGCCGGCGGTCGGCTCGTCGAGGAACAGCAGTTCGGGGTCGAGCGCCAGTGCCCGCGCCAGGCCGGCACGCTTTTTCATGCCGCCCGACAGCTCGGACGGGTACTTATTGGTGGCGTTGGCCGGGAGCCCCGAGAGCAGCACTTTATAACGCGCGATTTCATGGCGCAGATCGTCGGTGATCTCGGGATAGAACTCGCGCAGCGGCACTTCGACGTTTTCCGCCACCGTCAGCGTCGAGAACAACGCGCCGCCCTGGAACAGCACGCCCCACTGGCTGCGGATGTCGATATCCTCGTCGTCGCGCGCGTCGGTGATCGAGCGGCCGAGCACTTCGATCGAGCCTTCGGCAGGCAGTTGCAGGCCGATGATCGAGCGCATCAGCACCGACTTGCCGGTGCCCGAACCGCCGACCACGCCGATGATCTCGCCACGCCGCACGTCGAGGTCGACCCCGTCGTGCACGACATGGTCCTCGAACCGGTTGACGAGGCCGCGCACGCGGATCGGATAGTCGCCGTCGAACTCGGGCGGAATGTCTTCGAGGTGGGGCTGGTTCATCGTCTCAACCCCAGCCGATCTTGGTGAAGAAGATGGCGAAGACCGCGTCCAGCACGATGACCATGAAGATCGCCATGACCACCGCCGACGTCGTGCGGCCGCCCACTTCCTCGGCGTTGGTCTTGACCTGCATGCCCTGGTAGCAGCCCGCCACCGCGACGATCAGTCCGAACACCGGCCCCTTGACCAGCCCGACGAAGACGTCGTGCAGCGGCACGACTTCCTGGATGCGCGAGAGGAACGTGAAGAAGGGAATGCCCAGCGCCAGCGAGGCCAGTACCGCGCCGCCGATAATCCCCAGAAACGAGGAATAGATGCCGAGCAGCGGCAGCATGACCATGGTGGCGGCGATGCGCGGGATCACCAGCGCCTCGGTCGGCGAGACGCCGATCGTACGCATGGCGTCGACCTCCTCGGTCAGCTTCATCGTGCCCAGTTGCGCGGCGAAAGCCGAGCCCGAACGACCGGCGACCATGATCGCGGTCATCAGAATGCCCAGTTCGCGCAGCGTCAGGCGGCCGACGAGATTGACGGTGTAGATCTCTGCGCCGAACTGCTGGAGCTGCACCGCGCCTTGCTGCGCGATGACGATACCGACGAGGAAGCTCATCAGCCCGACGATGCCGAGGGCGTTGACGCCGACCAGTTCCATCTGGTGGACCAGCGCCTTGCCACGGAAGCGGCGCGGATGGCGCAGCATCATGCCCGCCGCGATCACCACCTGGCCGAGGAACCCGACCACCTGCAACCAGCCCTTGGCCAGCCCGATCACGATCGTGCCGACTTCGTCGGGAACGCGGGTCAGCAGCGGCAGGCGCGGCGCGCGCACGCTCTCGCGGTTGTCGTCGGTCTTGCTGATCGCCTCGATCAGGCGCTCGGCCTCCTCGCGGCAATTGACGATCTTGGCGTCGAGCTGTTGCGACAGGCGCCACACGGTCCACGCCCCGACCGTGTCCATCCGCTCCACCGCCGAGACGTCGATCTCGGCAACGGGTTCGGAAATCGCGCGCAACTTGCTGTCGATCACGCCGAGCGAGGATACGACCATGGGCCCGCTGAACACCAACGTGCCCCCGCCACTGTCGGACGGTTCGATCGAGAATTCGGCCAAAGCTCTCATGCGGCCCACTTCATGCGGGAAAAGATGTGGGGCGACAAGTGCAACACGTGCGGCGGAACGCATGAACCAATCGTTCAGTTCCTGCCCACGCTTGCGATCAAGCGGCGAAACGGGCAAGGCCCCGGGCCATGAGCGAGACCACCACACCGCAGGAATCGGCCCAGACCGAATTGGCCAAAACGTTCGAGCCGGCCGCCATCGAGGCGCGCTGGTACAAGCATTGGGAAGCGAACGGCCTGTTCCGCCCCGAGCGCGGTGACGCGCAGCCCTTCACGATCGTGAACCCGCCGCCCAACGTCACCGGTTCGCTCCACGTCGGCCACGCGCTCGACAACACGCTCCAAGACATCGTGATCCGTCACGAGCGCCTCAAGGGCAAGGACGCGCTGTGGGTGGTGGGCACCGACCACGCCGGCATCGCGACGCAGATGGTGGTCGAGCGCCAGCTCGAGGCCGCGGGCGACAAGCGCACCAACTACACGCGCGAGCAGTTCGTCGAGAAGGTCTGGGACTGGAAGCGCGAAAGCGGTGGCACGATCACCGGCCAGCTGCGCCGCCTCGGCTGCTCGATGGACTGGAGCCGCGAGCAGTTCACGATGGACCCGCACTTCACCCGCGCGGTGGTCAAAGTCTTCGTCGACCTGCACAAGCAGGGGCTGATCTACCGCGACAAGCGCCTGGTCAACTGGGACCCCAAGCTCAAGACCGCGATTTCCGACCTCGAGGTCGAGACGCGCGAGGTCCAGGGCGGCTTCTGGCGCTTCCGTTACCCGCTGGCCGATGGCGTCACGCTGGCTGACGGTGCCGATCACATCGTCGTCGCCACGACCCGTCCCGAAACGATGCTCGCCGACATGGCGGTTGCCGTCCACCCCGAGGACGCGCGCTATCAAAGCGTGATCGGCAAGCACATCGTCCTGCCGATCACCGGCCGGCGCATCCCGATCGTGGCGGACGAGCACGCCGATCCCGAACTGGGCACGGGTGCGGTCAAGATCACGCCGGGTCACGACTTCAACGACTTCGAGGTCGGCCGCCGCGCCGGGATCGAGGCGCGCGACATGCTCAACATGCTCGATGCCGAAGCCAACGTGGTCCAGACCGCCGACGGGCTGATCCCTGCCGAGTTCCTCGGCCTCGAACGCTTCGCCGCGCGCAAGGCGGTGGTCGAGCGGCTCAAGGCCGATGGCAATCTCGTGCCGCACGCGACCAAAGACAAAGAGGGCAACGAAGTCCTCCATGACGCCGAGCCGCGCACGATCCAGACCCCGTTCGGCGATCGTGGCGGCGTGGTGATCGAGCCGTGGCTGACCGACCAGTGGTACGTCAACGCCGAGTTCCTCGCCCGCCGGCCGATCGAGGCGGTGCGCTCGGGCGCCATCGAGATCGTGCCCAAGTCGTGGGAGAAGACCTTCTTCAACTGGATGGAGAACATCCAGCCCTGGTGCGTCTCGCGCCAGCTATGGTGGGGTCATCGCATTCCGGCGTGGTTTGGTCCTCGAAAGGTTTTTGACTGTAAAATAGGCCTCTTCAGCCTAAATTATGGAGATCTAGAGTTCGAGCTGCAGTATTTTGTTACTGAGAGTGAAGATGAGGCAAAAATAAAAGCTGCGGAATTTTATGATGCACCTGCAGAAAATATCAAAATTCATGACGATCGCATTGCACAAATAAATGCCGCACTGATCGATCCAGGTTCCATTCACATCTACCGTGACTCTGACGTGCTCGACACCTGGTTCTCCTCGGCGCTGTGGCCGTTCGCCACGCTGGGCTGGCCCGACGAGGCCGCCATGGTCGCGCGGCACTATCCCAACGACCTGCTCGTCTCGGGATTCGACATCCTGTTTTTCTGGGATGCGCGCATGGCGATGCAGGGCCTGCATTTCATGAACGAAGTGCCGTGGAAGCGGCTCTATCTCCACGGCCTGGTGCGCGCCGCCGATGGGCAGAAGATGTCCAAGTCCAAGGGCAATGTGGTCGATCCACTCGGCCTGATCGACAGTTATGGCGCCGACGCGCTGCGCTTCTTCATGGCGGCGATGGAGAGCCAGGGCCGCGACGTGAAGATGGATGAGAAGCGCGTCGAGGGCTATCGCAACTTCGCGACCAAGCTGTGGAACGCCGCGCGCTTTTGCCAGGCCAACGGCATCGGCGCATCGTCCAGCCTCGCGGCGCCCACGGCCACCAGCGCGGTCAACCGCTGGATCGTGGGCGAAGTGGTCGAGACCGTCGCGGCGCTCGACCAGGCGATGGCCGATCTGCGCTTCGACGCGGCCGCCAATACGATCTACCACTTCGTGTGGGACACGTTCTGCGACTGGTACATCGAGCTCATCAAGGGTTCGTTCGACGACGAGACGCGCGCCGTTGCCGGCTGGGTGCTCGACCAGATCCTGGTCATGCTCCACCCGTTCATGCCGTTCGTGACCGAGGAACTGTGGCACGCGCTTGGCGCACGCGACAACGAACTGATCGTCGCGCGCTGGCCCGCGCCGCACGCCGCGGTCGATGCCGACGCCAAGGCCGAGGTCGAATGGCTGATCGCGCTGGTCTCGGCGCTGCGTACCGCCAAGAACGAACTGGGCATCGCGCCCGGCGCCCGCCTCGAGGCCTACCTCGCCGAACCCAGCGCCCGCACGCGCGCGGTGATCGAGGCCAACCCGGCGGCGATCGAGCGTCTGGCGCGTTTGTCGGCGATCCACTTCGCACCCGCCCCGGCGGGCGCCGCGATGCAGATCGGCGCGGGCGATGCGACGCTGGTCCTGCCGCTCGAAGGCGTGATCGATATCGCCGCCGAAAAGGCCCGCCTCGAAAAGGCGCTGGCCACGTCGCAGAAAGAAGCCAAGGCGCTCGAAGGCCGGCTCGGCAACCCCTCGTTCGTCGAACGCGCCAAGCCCGAAGCGGTCGAGAAGGCCCGCGCCGACCACGCGCACCACAGCGCCGAAGCCGAGCGCCTCGCCGCCGCGCTGGCCCGGCTGGGGTAATGCCGATGCGCGCCATCTCCCCCTCCTCTTCAAAGGAGGGGGTCGGGGGCTGGTGCGCGGCCACGCGCATCGCCTTGTGCCGCCGCCACCCCTCCGTCAGGCGCTGGCGCGCCTGCCACCTCCCCATGACATGGGGAGGATCACAGCCATGACGCTTGTGACCGCCCACAGCAGACTGCCGGCGCCACGATCCTCCCTGCCGCAGGCGGGGAGGGGGACCGCGCGCGCAGCGCGTGGTGGAGGGGCACTTGACGTCGGCCCCCACCCCTCCGTCAGGCGCTCGCGCGCCTGCCACCTCCCCATGGGATGGGGAGGATCCAGACCATGACGCTTGCTCTTGCCACCACCACCCCGGGCGAGCCGGAGATCTTCGCCTCGCTGCAGGGTGAAGGCCCATCGGCCGGGCGACCCTCGCTGTTCATGCGCCTCTCGCGCTGCAATCTCGCGTGCCAGTGGTGCGACACGGCCTATACCTGGCGTTTTACCGGCGATAATCGCCCGCACCGCGATGGGCTGGCCTTCGAGCGGCAGGCCAACCAGCTGGTGCTGGACGAGGGCGATGTCGTCGCCCGGCTGCTGGCTTTCCCGCAGGATCGTCTGGTCGTCACGGGCGGGGAACCGCTGCTCCAGGCCCCTGCCCTCGCCCGCGTCCTTGCGGCGTTGAAAGAGGCGCGCCCGGCGCTGCATGTCGAGATCGAGACCAACGGCACCGTCGCGCCGACGCCCGCAATCGATCCGCTCATCGACCAGTTCAACGTCAGCCCCAAGCTGGCGCACTCGGGCAACCCGGCAGACCTGGCGCTGATCCCCGAGCGGCTTGCCGCCTGGGCGATCGACGCCCGCGCATTCTTCAAGTTCGTGGTGGCGACGCCGGTCGACTGCGACGAGGTGGCCGCGCTACAGGCCGCCTATGCCATTCCCGGCGAGCGGCTGTTCGTGATGCCCGAGGGCACCGACAGCGCGACCCTGCGCGAACGTGAGCGGTGGCTGTCGGACGTGGCGCTGGACCACTGGTGGCGGATGAGCGACCGCCTGCACATCCATCTTTACGGAGACACGCGCGGCACCTGAGCGCCGCGCGTGGTCCTGCACAATCAAGCGGCTGCGTGGCCGGGGTGCGTGTCGGCGTAGTCCTGCGCCAGCGGACGGCGCGCGTACCAGCCGTAGGCGGCGATCACCACATAGCACAGCGCGGGGATCGCCAGCGCCAGCGCGAGGCTGGTGGTGACATCGGCCACGGCGCCGGTCAGCAGCGGCAGCACCGCGCCGCCGAAGATCGCGACGTTGATGATGCCCGAACCGTCGGCGGCGCGGCTGCCGAGGCGCTCGCACGCCAGGCTGAAGATCGTGGGGAACATGATCGAGTTGAACAGGCCGATCGCCAGCAAGCTATAGCCCGAGACCACGCCGTTCGTGTGCGTGGAGATGCCCAGCAGCACGATCGCGGCAATGGCATTGAAGGCGAGCGCCTTGCCCGGCGACACCTTGCGCAGCACGGCCGAGCCGATAAAGCGGCCGACCATCGCGCCGCCCCAGTACAGGCTGATGAGCTTGCCGGCGGCGGCTTCCTCAAGGCCCATGACATGGCTCTGGCGCAGGTAGTTGACGATGAGCGAGCCGATCGAAACCTCGGCGCCGACGTAGAGGAAGATGCACAGCGCACCGAGGCCGAAGCGCGGGCGCCTCAGCAGGTCGATACCGGCAAAGCCGCCGCTCTCGGCGGTTTCCTCGCGCGGCAGACGATTGCGCATCGACCACACCACCGCAGCGACGATCGCCAGGACGATGGCAAGGCCGATGTAGCCCTTGACGATCGCGCCGCTCTCGGCCGTGCGATAGGCGTCGAGCGCCGGGCCGGACAGATCCGCCGCCTTGACCGTGGCAAGGCTGCCGAGGATCAGCGCCGAGCCGAACCACGGGAAGATCGTGGTGCCCAGCGAGTTGAACGCCTGCGCGAAGGTCAGGCGGCTGCTGGCGGTCTTTGGCGAACCTAGCATCGAGATCAGCGGGTTGGCGACGACTTGAACCACGACCACGCCGCTCGCCAGAACGAACAGTGCGAGCAGGAACACGCCGTACGTCGCGCTTTGCGAGGCGGGGATGAACAGCAGGCAGCCGGCCATCATCGCCAGCAGGCCGACGACCGCGCCGCGCATGTAGCCGATGCGCTTGACCAGCCGCGCGCCGGGAATGCCGATCACCGCATAAGCGGTAAAGAAGCAGAACTGCACCAGCATCGCCTGGGTGTAGCTCAGCGTGAACAGTTCCTTGAGCTTGGGAATGATCACGTCGTTCAGCGAGGTGATTCCGCCGAAGATGAAGAACAGGCCGATCACGAAGACCTGCAGCTGCGGTGCATCGACATAGGCGCCGCCGGCGCCGTCGGACTTGGTGCTCGCTTGACCGGGAGCCAGTGCCATTCGCGTTCTCTCCATGCGCGTCCATCGCCGAAAAGGTCGGCGCGGCGGCGCTCTGATTGCCCCCAGCGGGGAAAGCGCAGGCGGCGATGCCACATCCGCTGCAGCCCTGCCAATCCCCGCGCGTACAGCGGCAGGTCGGCCGAAACGAGCGAATGACGCGGACGAACCGGACAAATGCCGCAACGCCGGGGTTTGTAACGCTACCACCCGACGCCGGGGGATTCAGGGAATACGAATGCGACCAACGCAGCCTTCCCGCAATCGCGGCGACTGCATCAGGCGGTGACCCGCAAGCCGCGTGCCGCCGACACCGCCGGGACGAGCGCGGCCCCGAGGTCGTCGATCGCGGCAGCCAGCCCCGCGTCGGTGCCCGCGGCCAGGATCTGCTCGACCCTGCCCGCGGCTTCGGCGACCAGCGGCACTTCCAGCGAGGCTGCCACGCCGCGCAGGGAATGAGCGAGACGATGTGCTTCGCCGGTATCACCCGCCGCAACCAGGCTGTTCAGCCGCGCCGGCGCGCCGGCATAAAGATCGGCGAAATCGACGAGAAGACGGCGCAGCAGCGTGCGCTTGCCGCCGCACCGCGCCAATGCCGCCGCGATCCCGAACGGCGGGAGATCGTCGGGCAGGTCCTGCACACCGGGGGTCGCCCCGGTGGAAACGGGCATCGGGCCCGATCCCGCACCCTCGGCATCGCGCATCATTGGCACCACCAGCCTGTCCAGCGCGCGCACCAGCAACGCGGGATTGACCGGCTTGGGAATATGATCGTCCATCCCGGCATCGAGGCAGCGGCGACGCTCGTCTTCGTGGGCGTGCGCGGTCATCGCGATGATCGGCAGCTGCGCCGCCGTCCAGTCGGCCCGCAGCCGGCGCGTCGCCTCGATGCCGTCCATCTCGGGCATCTGCACGTCCATCAGCACGGCGCCGTAGCGCCCGCGCTGCGCCGCAACCATGGCGCAGGCAATCCGGCCGTTCTCGGCCGTGTCGACCAGCAGCCCGGCGTCGGTCAGCAATTCGACCGCGATCTCGCGGTTGATGGCGTTGTCCTCGGCCAGAAGGACCCGCTGCCCCTGGATGCCGGCGCGGACGCGTATCGCATCCTCGCTCGCTTCGGCAGGGTCGGGCGGGGCCTGGCGCTCGCCCGATGCCCGGGCACCGGCAGGCGCGACCATCTCGGTGCGTTCGGGAAACAGGCGGGCCATGGCATCGAGCAGGGCACGCGGGCTGACCGGCTTTTCGAGGACGCCATCCAGCTGCGCCTGCGCCGCATCATCGAGCACGCCGTCGTTGCCATAGGCGGTGACCAGCACGATCATTGGCGGGCGGGCGAAACGCCGCGCGCGTATTTCGCTCGCCACGTCCATGCCGCTGACTTCGGGCATCTTCCAGTCGAGCAGCAGCAGGTCGTAGCCACGTCCATCGGCAGCAGCAGCCTCGACCGCCGACAGCGCCTCGCGGCCTGAGGCGAACAGATCGACGCTCATGTCCCAGCCGCTCAAGAGGTCGTGCATGATCTGGCGCGAGGCGGTGTTGTCGTCGGCATAGCCGATGCGCAGCGTGCGCAGCGCATTCACCGGCAGCAGCCCATCGCGTGCCATGGCCCCGGCATCGCCCAGCACGACGCGAAAGGTGAACGCGCTGCCCAGCCCCGGCGTGCTGTCTGCCACGATGCTGCCGCCCATGTGCTCGACGATCTGGCGCGAGATCGCGAGGCCCAGTCCGGTGCCGCCGAACCGCCGGGTGGTGGAGCTGTCCGCCTGCGAAAAGGAATCGAACAGGGTGCCGATCTGGTCCGGGGCCATGCCGATCCCGGTATCGCGCACCACGCATTCCAATGTGACCGTGCCCTCGCCGGTCTCTGCCAGGTCCGCCTCGATCATCACCATCCCGCGTTCGGTGAACTTGACCGCATTGCTGAGCAGGTTGAGCACGACCTGCGCGAAGCGGAGCGCATCGCCGATGACGATCCCGGGCACGCGCGGATTGACCGATACCCTGAGCGAAAGGCCCTTCTCCTCGGCCTCTACCGCGACGAGCTGGGCCTGCGCCTCGATCACTGCGCGCACATCGAACGGGCGCGCCTCGAGCGTGAGCTTGCCGGCCTCGTTCTTGGAGAAGTCGAGAATGTCGTTGATGAGCCGCAGCAGCGAAGACCCCGCGTCGGCGATCCGCGCGACGTAGACCTGCTGGCGCGGATCGAGCCGGGTGCGCTGCGCGAGATGGCAGAACCCCAGGATCGCGTTCATCGGGGTGCGGATCTCGTGGCTCATGTTGGCCAGGAACAGGCTCTTGGCGCGGGTCGCGTCCTCCGCCTCGCGGGTCCGTGCCTCGAGCGCGACGTTCTTGGCCTGGATCTCCGCGCCCATCGCGGCGGTGCGCGCCATGCCCTCGATCAACCGCGCGCTCAGCCAGACCAGCACCGTGGTCTGGAACGCGACGATCGCCGCATGGAGCAGCACGCGGCCGATGTCGCCCGCGCCGGGGAACACCGCGATCGGCAGCAGGTAGAGCAGCACGAGGTGGTGCAGCGCGATCACGGTGGCCGCCATCATCAGCGCGCCGCGATCGCACCAGCCAATGACGAGTGCCAGCATCGCGAAAAAATACATGTGCATGTCCATCTGCCACGAGTGACCGCGCAGGACGAACAGGAGGATGGCTGGCTGGCCGACCAGTGCCACGGCGGAGATATGGCGGACCCACGGCTCGGCTCCGCCCCGCCACCACGCCAAGTGATAGACCAGCGCCAGCACGCCGGCCGCGGCCGCACCGAACCACGGGGTGGCCTGAACCACCCAGTCGACCAGCCCGAGCAGCGGCACGTGCAGCCACAGCAGCACCAGCACGAACCGCGCAAAGCGGACGCGCAGTGCCTCGAGCTCGGGAAGGATGTCCGGTCCCGACGCGGCGATCATGGCATGCCCCCATCGGGTACTGCGGCGACACAGCCGGCTAGGCGCGGCGAGGCGATCACCGCCCAGGCCCCTTGCCGGCGCAGCGCATCGGCGAAATGGGCGCGCGGCGATGCGGCAACGACCACGTTGGCAAAGCGCCCCGGCGCCACCATCGCGCCGCCTGCGCGGCTCACGATCGCGATGGTCTGCGCGAGGCTCGCGCCCGGCGGCGCCACGACGACGACTTCGCCGCGGCCTGCCTCTGCTGCCTGCGAATCGCGCGAAGCCGTCACCCAGGCCAACCCCGCGATACCCATCACGGCCAGCAACAACGCAGGGATCATCGCCCGCCACGAGGATGCATGCGCGGGCGTTCGGGCAGGCACAGAAGAGGAACCTGATCGATGCTTTTCGCACCCGACCTGGGCAGATGGGATCAACGCACGCCTCCGTCACGGCCGTGGCGCGACGAACCTATCACGCGGATATGCACTTTGAACGCCGCCCCCGTACAATCAAGCAAAATGCAACGTAGCGACAATACCGTGTGGGGCAAACGGATCCGGCTTGTACCGGAACGGGATAAATTCGGCCTGTCCGTCAGCCGACCACGCGAACCGGCACGCCCTGATAGGCGAGGCCGGCGCGCAAATGCTCGTGCTTCATCACCACGCTACCGCCCAGGACCCGCGTCCCCGCACCGATGACCGCGCCATAGAGCGGAACACACCCGGCATGCACGGTCGCCCCGGCCTCGATGCGGACCTTGTCGACCTTGAGCACGCGATCCTCGAAGGTGTGGGCCTGGAAGTTGGCGTGGACAGTCGCGCCATCGCCGATCTCGATCATGTCGGGATCGACCACTTGCGCAAACAGCGGACCGAGCACGGCGCGTCGGCCGATCTTCAGGCCCATCAGGCGCAGGTAGGCGAGCAGGATGAAAGTGCCCTCGAGTTGCTGGAGCACGAGGTTGGCATAGCGCGCCCATGCGACGTAGACGAAGTCCCAGCGGCTGCACCAGCACGACCACAGTGCATGCTGCCCCGGCCTGACCCGGCCGATCAGCGTCCACTTGAGCACCGTGACGGACAGGCACAGCGCCAGCAGCGTCGCCAGCGTGGCGCCCGGCACGACCAGCCAGGCCATCGTGGCAAGGCCGGCGCCGTGCGCCATGGCCGTGCCGATCATCACGAACCAGGCCGCGCCCAGCAGCATCGGCCAGACCGGCAGGACGAAACGCGCCGCCTCCCAGATCACGCGGTTGAGATAGCGGATGGTGGACGGGTCGTGCGTCAGGCTGCGGTCGGCCTCTACCACCTGACGGCGCGGCAGGTCGAAGCTGGGATGGCCGAAGCGCGATTGCCCGCGCTTGATCTCGCGCGCATCGGCGACCGTCGATATGCCGACGAGGATGTCGCCCGGCAGCGTCTCGCCTGCCGGAATCACCGCGTGATTGCCCAGGAACGTGTTGCGCCCCAGCCGGATGCGATCGACCCGCACGGTGCCGCCGCGCAGTTCCGGCCCGCCCAGATAGATGCCGTCGGCGAAGAAGGTTTCGGCGCCGATCGTGACGAGTTCGGGGGTGACGTCGAAGATCGTGCTGATCTCGCACTTGTCGCCCACGGCCATGCCGGCCAGCCGCAGCCAGTGCTTGAACATCAGCGTGCCTGAGAGCCATTCGCCCGCCGCGAAGACCGCGCCGGACTTGATCCAGACGCGGATGTAGCCGAGCCCCCAGCGGTCGATCACGCCGGGGCGCACCCGGCCCATGGCGCGCAGCACCAGCGCGGACCAGAACACGTCGAGCGGCAAGCCGAGGACCGTTGTTGCCAGCACCGCCGCGATCACGCGCGGATCGAGCGTGGGCGCGGCCATCCAGCGCCAGATCGCCATGGCGTCGACGCCGCTTGCAAGGCACAGGCCGAGCAGCAGCAGTTCGGCCGGCAGCGCACAGATCGCCACGAAGAGCCCCTGCGCTGCGAGCATCGCCAGCCCGTGGGCCGTCGGCGCAAGGCGTGGGCCAGTCCGGGTCAGCGCGGGAAGCGGCGCGGCCTCGCCTGCCGGCTGCGCAGGCACGCCGTCCCACACCGCGTTCGCCGGTACCGCGCTGCCCGCGTTGAGGACCGAAAGCGCGGTCAGCACGCTGCCCTCGCCCATGCGCGTCGATCCTTCGACCCCAGCACGGACCATGAGCGCGGCACCCCGCTCCAGCGTCACGGGCGCCACGACGATGTCCCCGCGGTCGAGTTCGACCAGCCCGACGTGCGCGCCCTGCCCCAGCGATACGTCGTCGCCCAGTTCAAGCAGGTCCCAGCCACCGCGGCGCAGATCGACATTGCGATGGATGTGCACCCGCTGCCCGATGCGCGCGCCGAGCAGGCGAAGCACGATGTTTTGCAGCTCGGTGCCCGCGAGCAGCGGCCAGGGAATCAGCCGCACGGCCTGAAGCACCACCCAGTGCCTTAGATAGTACGGGCTCCACACCGGCGCACGCAACGCCCGGTAGCGCCCGAGGACGAGCCACTTGAGCGCCACGGCAAAGAGCACCGTCGCGGGAAGATAGAGCAGGAACCCGGCGAGCCCGACGAGCGGCGCCAGGAGCAGCAGCGCGGCCAGTCCGAAATGCGCGAAGACCGGCGGCAGCACGCGAAACGCGGCTACCCAGGATCCCCAGCTGCCGACGATCACCATCGCCGCCAGCCACAGCGTCTGGACCAGCCCCGCCAGGACCGGCCTCGCCGTCCCCTCGCGCATCAGCGGCAGCGCGGCATCGACCTTGCTCTCGGCCGGAGCTGGAGCACGGGCGGCCAGCGCCCGCGTGGTTCGCGCGTCGTAGATGTCGCTCACCGTCACCCAGTCGGTGCGCCAGTCCTCGCGCAGCAGCGTGACGAGCATTGCGGCGGTCAGCGAATCCCCGCCGAGCGCCTCGAAGAAATCGGCGGTCACTGACACGCCGCCCGGCCGCTTGAGAATGTCGGCCATGGCCGCCGCGATCGCCGCCTCGAGCGGCCCCTCCGGGGCGACCAGCGCCTCATCCTCGCGCGAGGGGGCAAAATGCATGTCGGGCAGCGCGGCGCGGTTGAGCTTGCCACCGACCGTGGTCGGCAGCGCCGCGATCAGCGCGATCTGGCGGGGCACCATGTAGGGCGGGAGGCTGCTGGCGAGCGTCTGGCGCAGCGCCTCGCACAGCGGCGGCGCGGCCGGGTCGCGCGGCACGACATAGCCGACCAGTTCGGGCACCCCGGCGCGATCCTGCAACCGGGCGCCGGCGGCCAGGACGCCGGGAAGCGCCGCAAGCTGCGCCTCGATCTCGCCCAGTTCGACGCGGTAGCCACGGATCTTGACCTGCGCGTCGATCCGCCCGTGGTAGAAGAGATTGCCGTCGGCCTCGCGGTGGACGAGGTCGCCGGTGCGATAGAGCCGCCCGTGGCGCGGATGGTCGATGAACTTCTCGGCCGTCAGGTCCGGCCGGTTGCGATAGCCGCGTGCGACCCCGGCCCCGCCCATGCACAATTCGCCCTGCGCGCCATCGGCTACGTCGTCGAGCGCGTCGTCGAGGACATGCGCCTCCATCCCCGGCACCGGGCGGCCGATTGTGATGCGCCCCCCGGGCACGATGTCTCCGCGCAGGCAGGTCACGGCGCATTCGGTCGGGCCGTAACCGTTGACCAGCCGGCGCCCTGCCCCCCACAGCGCCGCGATGTCTGCCGGCAGGGCCTCCCCGCCCACGTAAAGCAACTTGAGCTGCGGCAGTGCGACCGCGGGATTGCTGCAACCACTGCTGCGCAGCAGGGTGGGCGGCGGGCAGAACACGCTGGCGCGGTGATCGGCGAGCCATGCGACGATATCGGGGCCCAGCCGAGCGGCCGCATCGTCCATGACCAGCAGTGTCGCGCCCGAGGCGAAAGCCAGCCAGATTTCCTCGATGGAGGAATCATAGGCGACCGATGATCCCTGGACCACGCGGTCGCCCACACCGAGCCCGAACTCGATCATGTCCGAGGCGACGAGATTGGCGATCTGGCGATGCTCGATCATCACGCCCTTGGGCTTGCCGGTCGTGCCCGAAGTATAGATCAGGTAGGCCAGACGCGCCGGGTCCGCGGGCGGGAGGGCAACGGCATCGTCGAGCGGTGCGGCCGCCAGCATGGCGGCTGGGTCGCGGACCGGGCAATGAACGCCGGCCAGCGCCTGCAGGCGCGCATGGGTCGCGGTTTCCGACAGGACCAGCACGGGCGCGGCATCGTCGAGGATGTCCTGCATCCGCGCATCGGGGAACGAGGGATCGAGGCAGGTGAACGCCGCACCCGCCTTGAGCACCGCGACCTGCGCGAGGTAGAGCATCGGCGAGGTGCGGGGCAGGAAAAGCGCGACCACCGGCTCCGCGCCGGCAGTTCCCGAGGCGAGGCATTGCTGCACGATCGCGCGTGCCAGCGCGTCGCTCTGCTGCGCAAGATCGGCGTACGTCAGCGACTGGTCGATGTCGCGGCCCTGGCCCGCCGGCACATAGATCGCGCAGGCCTGCGACGCTTTCGTCGCCGGCCCATCGAGAAAGCCGTGCAGTGTCTGGTTTGCGGCGTGCGGATCGAAGGCCATGCCCGCCCCCTAGCGCGCGCGCGACCGTGGTCAATCGGGAACGCCGCAGAAATGCTTTAAATTCGCTTGGAAATGCTGCGCAGCGACAGCCGACTGCATCGCGTCTGCCTGACGGTCATTCGTCGCGCCGATCGACCGCCTGATCTGCCGCGATCGGGGATTCGACCCAAGGTACAATTGCTTGCCTGCCCCGTTTTTCCGCATCTTCACCCGACAGCGTGCCACCCGACGGGCACCGCCAGGGGATTCAAGGAGAGGCGCCATGTTGCAGGAAGCCATGACCAAGTTTTCGGCCCAAAGTCCGATCAAGGAGAAGTTCGACAACTTCATCGGGGGCAAGTGGGTAGCTCCGGTTCGGGGCCAGTATTTCGACAACATCTCGCCGATCACCGGCCAGCCCGTGTGCCAGGTTGCCCGCGGCACGGCCGAGGATATCGAACTGGCGCTCGACGCCGCCCATGCCGCGCGCGAGTCGTGGGGTCGCACCTCGACCACCGAGCGCGCCAACATCCTGAACAAGGTGGCGCAGCGCCTCGAGGACAACCTCGACCTGCTCGCGATGGTCGAGACGATCGACAACGGCAAGCCGATCCGCGAGACGACCGCCGCCGACATTCCGCTGGCGATCGACCACTTTCGCTACTTCGCCGCTTGCATCCGCAGCCAGGAAGGCTCGCTCGGCGAGATCGACCACGACACCGTGGCTTACCACTATCACGAACCGCTGGGCGTGGTCGGACAGATCATCCCGTGGAACTTCCCGATCCTGATGGCCGCGTGGAAGCTCGCGCCCGCGCTCGCCGCCGGCAACTGCGTGGTGCTCAAGCCCGCCGAGCAGACCCCGATGTCGATCCTGGTGCTGGCTGAACTGATCGCCGACATCCTGCCCGCCGGCACGCTCAACATCGTCAACGGCTTCGGCGTCGAGGCCGGCAAGCCGTTGGCCACCAACAAGCGCATCGCCAAGATCGCGTTCACCGGCGAGACCAGCACCGGCCGCCTGATCATGCAGTACGCCAGCGAGAACCTCATCCCGGTGACGCTGGAGCTGGGTGGCAAGAGCCCCAACATCTTCTTCGCCGACGTGATGGATGCCGACGACGACTACTTCGACAAGGTGCTCGAAGGCTTCGCGATGTTCGGCCTCAACCAGGGCGAAGTCTGCACCTGCCCGTCGCGCGCCCTGGTGCAGGAATCGATCTACGAGAAGTTCATGGAGCGCGCGATCGCCCGCGTGCAGAAGATCCGCCAGGGCAGCCCGCTCGACCCTGCCACGATGATCGGTGCACAGGCCTCGAACGACCAGCTCGAGAAGATCCTCTCGTACATCGACATCGGCCGCAACGAAGGCGCCAAGGTGCTGACCGGCGGTGGCCGCGCCACGCTCGATGGCGAACTCGCCAGCGGTTACTACGTGACCCCGACCGTGCTCGAGGGCCACAACAAGATGCGCGTGTTCCAGGAGGAAATCTTCGGCCCGGTGCTGGCCGTGACGACCTTCAAGGACGAGGCCGACGCCCTCGCCATCGCCAACGACACGCTGTACGGCCTCGGCGCCGGCGTGTGGACGCGCAACGGCAACCGCGCCTATCGCTTTGGCCGCGAGATCCAGGCCGGGCGCGTCTGGACCAACTGCTATCACCTCTATCCCGCCCATGCGGCGTTCGGTGGCTACAAGCAGTCGGGCATCGGGCGCGAAACCCACAAGATGATGCTCGACCACTACCAGCAGACCAAGAACCTGCTGGTCAGCTACAGCACCAAGGCGCTCGGCTTCTTCTGAGCCATACCGGCCGAGGCGCGCTCCTGGCGGACACGGGAGCGCGGCCAAAGGGCCGGGATTGGGGGGCGGGTGTCACCGGCACCCGCCCCATTTCCTTCTTCTGGAGATAGAGCGATGACCCAGCCCCCGCCCCGCGTCCTGTCCACGCCCGAGGCCGATGGCTGGATCGCCCGGCTGACTGCCAGCCACGGCCCCCTGATGTTTCACCAGTCCGGCGGCTGCTGCGACGGCTCGGCCCCGATGTGCTATCCGCGCGGCGAATTCCGTGTCGGCGGTCAGGATGTGCTGCTTGGCCACATCGCCGGCGACGTGCCCGTGTGGATCGGTGCCGCGCAATTCGAATACTGGCGCCATACCCAGCTGACGATCGACGTCGTGCCCGGGCGCGGCGCCGGCATGTCGCTCGAAAGCCCGGAAGGAATACGCTTCCTGACCCGCTCGCGCGTGTTCGACGACGCCGAGGCAGCCGCGCTCGAGGCTGCGGGCGAGCCGCCGCGTGGTGACACCTGAGCAACCCCTCATGTTTATTTCACCCGGCCCTTCCGGACGAATTGCAAAGTCCCCGGCGCACGTTAACACCGTGCGCCTAGAACAGGACGCAAACGGTTTTGGAGAGGGCCGTGGATATTCGCACTTGCGAGGTCGGCGTGGCGTCATCCCATGCAGCTGATCCCTATGATGCTTTCGCCGAGATCGGGCGCCGGATTGATGCCGGGCAACTTGCCGGCGCGGTCATGTTCTGCTCGCATCGCTACGATCGCGAGACGCTGGCACGCGCCGCCCGGCTGTGGTCGATGGACCGCTTCCCGATGATCGGCTGCACCAGTTCAGGCGAGCTGACCGAGGACGGCTACGACGAGGATTCGATCAGCCTCATCGCCTTCCCCGCCGATGGCTTTCACATGGTCAGCCACCGCTTCGACGACCTGATCCATTTCGATGCCAGCGAGGCACGCCGCGCGGTGCGCGACCTTGTGGCGCGGGCCGAACTGGGCAGCGCCGCACTGGGCGAGCACGTCAACCACGCCGCGCTGTTCCTGGTCGACGGACTGTCGCACAGCGAGGAGATGCTGGCGATGACCGTGCAGGATGCGCTCGGCGAGATCCCGCTGGTCGGCGGATCGTCGGGCGACGGCATGATGTTCAAGGAGACCGCGATCTTCGCCGATGGCGAATTCCATGGCGCCGGCGCGGTGGTGGCGATCGTCTCGACGACACGTCCGCTCCACGTGTTCCGCCGCCAGCATTACAAGCCCGGCAGCGTCCGCATGGTGGTGACCGGCGCCGATGCCGGCGCACGCCGCGTGACCGAAATCAATGCCGAACCGGCAGCACAGGAATACCTGCGGCTGGCGGGTGCGCCCCATGTCGGCACCGACCCCACCGCCCTCGACATGGCGCTGTTCGCCGCGTGCCCGCCCATGGTGCGTGCCGGGGGAGACTATCACGTGCGTGCCGTCCAGACCGCCAATCCCGACGGAAGCCTGACCTTCTACTGCGCGATCGACGAGGGCATCGTGCTCACGCTGGGCGAACCAGTCGACCCGCTCGAGAGCGTGACCAGCACGATTGCCGAGATCCGCGAGGCCGTGGGCGAGATCGATCACATCATCGCCTTCGATTGCGTGCTCAACCGCATCAACGCCGAGCGACGCCAGCTCGGCCGGCCGATTTCCGACATTTATCGCCGCAACGGCGTGGTCGGCTTCAATACCTATGGCGAGCAGTTCCACGCCCTCCACGTGAACCAGACGTTCAGCGGGCTGGCCATCGGGCGATGAGCACCTTGCCCGCCCCTCGTCCCGAAGAAGAAGAGGCCGCGACCATCGCGCGCCTCGAGGACGAGGTGCGCAAGCTGCGCAAGATCAACGCCGCGCTGATCGACCGGGTCGAGCGTTCGACCGATCTGTCGCACTCGGCATTCTCGATGTTCGAACGGGCGATCACGCTGGAGCAGCTGGTTCGCGACCGCACCCGCGCGCTCGAGGATGCGCTCGGCCAGCTCGCCAGCGCCAATGCCAAGCTGGCCCAAGCCCGCGCCGAAGCCGAGGCCGCCGAAACCCGCCTGCGCGACGCGATCGAATCGATCAACGAGGGCTTCGCACTGTTCGACGCCGAAGACCGACTGGTGCTCTACAACGAGGCCTACCTCGGCTTCTGGCCCGACCTTGTCGACGTGGCGCAGCAAAGGCCGACGTTCCACGAGATCATCACGATGCTGGCCGAGCAGCGCTGCCCCGCAGGCGCGCTGTCGTCGCCCGATCGCTGGGTCTCGGACCGGCTCGCGCGCCATGCCGTGGCCGAAGGTGGCCATGTCCAGGCGCTTTCGGACGGGCGCTGGATCCAGATCAACGAGTTGCGCACCAGCGAAGGCGGCATCGTCGGGATCTATACCGACATCACCGAGGCCAAGGCCGAGGACGCCCGCGCCCGCGCCCGCGACCTTGCCGAACAGAACCTCGCGCTCCAGGCCCTGCTCGACAACCTGGTCGAGGGCGTGTGCATGTTTGATGCCGATCGCCGGCTGACCGCGTGGAACGGGGCTCTGCAGCGCTTGCTCGGTCTGTCCGGCGATGCCAGCGGTGCACTGTCCCAGCACGCCGACCTCGTGCGCTTCTGCCGCGAGAGCCTGGCAATGGACGGCGCCGAGGTGCTCGACTGGCGCACCGAGGGCGAGGCGCCGGTGCGCAACCGGCTGTGCCAGGTGGGCGAGCGAATCTGGGACGTGCGCACCACCGTCACCGCGCTGGGCGGCATGGTTGTCGGCTTTCTCGACGTGACCGAGCCCGCCACCGCCCGGCAAATCCTGCAGGACACCGCCGAAACGCTCGAACGCCGCGTGGCGGAGCGCACCACCGAACTGATGGCGCTGAACCAGCGGCTCGCCTCCGAAGTGGCCGAACGCCGCGCCATCGAGGCGCAACTGCTCGAGGCGAAGACCGCCGCCGAACTCGCCAACCGTTCGAAGACGAGCTTCATCGCCGCGGCCAGCCACGACCTGCTCCAGCCGCTGAACGCCGCGCGCCTGTTCATCGCCGCGCTGACCGAACGGCGCCTGGCACTGCCCACGCGCGCCCTGGTCAACCAGGCGTCGACCTCGCTCAATTCGGTCGAGGATCTGCTCGAGACGATCTTCGAGATCTCGCGTCTCGACGCCGGGGCCATCACCCCGGTGCTCGGCAACGTCAACCTCGCCGCGCTGCTCGCCACGCTTCAGACCGAATTCGCCCCGATGGCACGTTCGGCCGGCCTTGCCTTCGTGGTGGAGCCGGTCGCCGCGTGGGTCCGCAGCGATGCGCGACTGCTGCGCCGCATCCTGCAAAACCTGGTGTCCAACGCGATCCGCTACACCGCGCGCGGCGAAGTTCGCATCACGGTCGACCAGCCAGCCCCCGGTCAGGTCCGCGTGAGCGTGGCCGACACCGGCCCCGGCATCCCGCACGATCAGCAAGAGCGTATCTTCGAGGAATTCCGCCGGCTCGACACCAGCAACCGCATTCCCGGCAAGGGCCTCGGGCTTGCCATCGTGCGCCGCGCCACCGCCATGTTGCAGCACCCGCTCGCGCTGAACTCGGAGGCCGGCGCCGGCGCCTGCTTCGCCGTCACCCTGCCCGAAGGCGAGTGCCAGGCCGACGCCGTGCCCGCCCATGCCAAGCCCGCCCGCGACCGCACCATCCAGGGGCGGCGCATCCTGGTGATCGACAACGAGGCGCAGATCCAGCTCGGAATGGAAACTCTGCTCAGCGGCTGGGGCTGCCAGGTCACCGCCGCCGGCAGCGGTGCCGCCGCGCTCGACCGCCTGGGCCCGGTCGATCAGGGCGCGCTGCCCGACGTGATCATCGCCGACTTCCACCTCGACCATGCCGAGACCGGCGACCAGGCGGTACACGACATCCGCACCGCGCTTGGCCGCGACCTGCCCGCGATCATCATTTCCGCCGACCGGTCGGAAGAACTCAAGACGCGGCTTGCCGGACAAAAGCTGCCATTGCTGGGCAAGCCGGTGAAGCCGGCGCAACTGCGCGCGCTGCTCCAGACCATGATGAATTGAGCGCAGGGCCGGGTCTAACGGCCCGCGGCGTCATGCTTTTCGAGAACGCCCCTACCGGAACGCCGGCGAATGGCGCAGGTGGTCGTAGGCCTTGACCACGCGCTGCAGCTTGTCTTCCAGGCTGCGGTCGCCGCCGTTGTGATCGGGGTGATAGCGCCGCACGAGATCGGCATAGCGGCGGCGCAGGGCGTGGCGGTCGGCATCGAACGACAGGCCCAGCGCCTCGAAGGCTGCGCGGTCCTCGGGGTTGAAGCCGCGGCGGGCGGCCTCCTGCGCGGCTTCGTGATCGACCTTGCGCGCACGGGCGCGGCGGGCGATCGCCTCGAGCGGGTCGGCAAAGTCGTTCCAGCGCGGCGCCTGGTCGATGCCGGCGTCGGGGCGGAAGGCGCGGGTATGCGTCTCCCAACCGGCGATCGGCGATTGCGCGGCGAGGATCTCGTCGGGCGTCATGCCGGCAAAGAAGTCGTAGCCCGAATTGAACTGGCGCACGTGATCGAGGCAGAACCAGCGGTAGCTGCCCGGCCCGTCGAAGCCGGGACGCTCGGCGCCGGGCGCACGGAATTCCCCCGCTTCGTCGCAGCCGGGGGCGTTGCAGATGCGCCCGGAATTCGAGACGCGGCCATGGAACTTGTCTTGCTTCACGCCATTGCACATGGTGGCTCGACACCCGAAAGGAAAGACATGACCGGCCCCATCGCCCAGGAAATCGAGCGCAAACTTGTGGACGCCTTCGCGCCGACGCGGCTCGTGGTAAGCAACAATTCCGCCTCGCACAGCGGCCATATGGGCGACGACGGCACCGGCGAATCGCACTTCTCGGTGGAGATCGAAAGCGCGGCCTTCGCGGGCGTCTCGCGCCTGCAACGCCAGCGCCTCGTCAATCAGGCGCTGGGCGACCTGCCCGGCACGCGCGTCCACGCGCTGGCGATCCGCGCCCGCGCGCCCGGCGAATGAACCAGGATCCCGAGGCCATCGGCGAGGCAGCGGCGGCCAAGGGCGAGCCTGCCCCCAAGGCCGAGACCGACCTTGCCCCCCCCCCGCGCGGCGGCTCGCTGCTGCGCGACCACGAGGGTGGCCACGCTCCGGTCAGCTATCTCGAACTGTTCTTCGACCTGGTGTTCGTTTTCGCGATTACCCAGATGTCGCACGCGGTCCTCAATCACCTCTCGCCGCTCGGCCTGCTCGAGGCGCTGATCCTGTTCCTCGCGGTATGGTGGTCGTGGATCTTCACCACCTGGGCCACCAACTGGACCGAACCGCAGCGTGTCCCCGTCCGGCTCATGCTGATGTTCACGATGCTGGCGAGCCTGGGCATGGCGGTGGCCGTGCCGCGCGCCTTTGCCGAGGGCGATCGCAACGGCGCTTGGCTGTTTGCCGGGTGCTACGTCGCAGTGCAGTTCGGGCGCAGCCTGTTCGTCGCCTGGGCCATGGCGCACAGCCACGACGAGGGCTGGCGCAGCGATGGCGCACGCAACATGCTGCGCATCACCACCTGGTTCCTGCTTTCCGCCCCGTTCTGGGCCGCGGGCGCGCTGAACGAAAGCGGCCACACCCGCCTGCTGCTGTGGGGTGCCGCGCTCGTGATCGACTACGGCGGTCCCTTCATGGGCTTTCGCGTGCCGGGTCTCGGGCGCTCGCAACCCTCGGACTGGGACATCTCAGGCAGCCACCTTGCCGAACGCTGCGCGCTGTTCATCATCATCGCGCTGGGCGAAGGCATCGTCGTCACGGGCACGAGCTTTGCCAAGGGCGATGCCGATGTCGCGCATACGCTGGCCTTCGTGCTGGCCTTTGCCGGGTCCGCGCTGATGTGGTGGATCTACTTCGACCGCGGTGCCGAACGCGGCGCGCAACACATCGCGCACCATGCCGAACCGGGCCGGGTGGCGCGCAATGCCTATACCTACCTGCACATGCCGATCGTGGCGGGCATCGTGGTGACCGCCGTGGCCGACGCCCTGCTGATGGAGCGGCCGACCGAGCAGGCCTCGCCCGCGCTGATCCTGACGCAGGCGGGCGGCCTCATCGCCTTTCTTGCCGGAACCGGCCTGTTCAAGCGCCCGTCGAGCCCGCACAACAACTTTCCGCTGTCCCACTGGATCGGCGGGGGGCTGATCGTGGCCCTGGCGGCGCTCGGCCTCTTCGTGCCGATGGCCGCGCCACTCTACATCGCGCTCAGCGTCGCCGCGCTGCTCGTGGTGGCGGTGCAGGAATGGGCCTCGTTCCACCGCCACCCCATCGCCGGCACCCCGCCGACCGGGGATGGCTAGGCCGTAACCTAGGGTCTGTGGGGATTTAGGTCAGGGTTGAGCGAGAATGGCTGATTTTCGCGACCCGGAGCGCAGCGTACTTTCGGTACGTGAGCACCGGAAGCGCGAAAAGCAGCCGTTCGCAGCCCGCCATGGGCTAAATCCCCGCAGACCCTAGTCCCCGAACCATTCGACCCAGGCCCCATGGGCATGGGCTGCGCCCAGCACCACGGGCGCGCCATCGGCCGCACCCGCCGCATTGGGCCAATGGCGGACGGTCAGGACATGGCGGAACGTCGCGCGGTCGGTTTCGAGCGCCACCCAGGCCAGCCGCCGGTGCGCCGTGGCACGGGCGCCCGCGGCCTCGAGCGCGGCAGTAATTTGCGCCCGGGTCTCGGCGGGCAGGTATTGCCAGACGATCGAGTGATAGAACACGCGCGTCGTGTCCTCGGGTTGTTCCTGCGCCAGCACCGCATCGACGTAATCCCCCGCATCCTGCGCCGCCAGCCGGGGGGCTTTTTCTTCGGCCAGCGCGATGGCCGTCTCCAGCCGCGCCATGCGCTCGGTCATTTCCGCCCAGACGTAGCTTTTCAGCCGAAGCGCCGAGTCCGCATCGGTCAGATCGATCGGTGCGCGATCGCAGCCCTCGATCGCCTCGATCACGACCTTTGACGCCGGCGGGCGCCCCTCGCCCCGCCATTCGGGCACGATCCGCATCGTCGCCCCGGCCGGCCCGGCGTGCACGCCGCCGAGGTCGAAGGCGAAGCGGTCGAGCATGGTGTTGACGCCGGCGCTCGCGCCCAGTTCATGCAGGCGCATGCGCGGCCCTGTGCGCTCCGCCAGCCACAGCAAGCCTGCCATGATCGATGCGCTGCGCCCCGCCTCGTTGGTCTGCGGCGGCCCGTCGAGCCATGGCAGAAGGCGCTGGTCGAACGTCGCGACGAGGTCGCTCACGAGCGCGTCGACGTCGGCCTGGTCGGTGACCGTGCCATCGTAGACCGCCGCCAGCCGCGTGTTCGCGCCCGTCAGCACGAGGTTATGCAGCCCTCCGGCCAGGCGCAGCGGCAGGGCATCCTCGACCGGGCGGCCGGGCCAGGCCGCCATGTGCCGCCCGACCGCCGTCTCGCCCCCCAGCAGCGGCCGCTGGGCGCGCACCACACGGCCGGTCGCGGGTGCGCCGTTGCGCGCGGCGTGGTCGGCTTGCCAGTCGATGGCCTGTTCGACAGAGGTGATATCCATGATCGACGCCATACGGTTGCCCTTTTCCTGCGCTTGCCATAGGGGCGATGCTGTCATGACCACCGCCACTCCGCTCGTCTTCGCCCTGCCCAAGGGCCGCATTCTCGAGGAAGCGCTGCCCCTGCTCGAGCAGGCCGGCGTGGTGCCCGAGGCTGCGTTCTTCGACAAGTCCTCGCGCGCGCTCAGTTTTGCCACCAGCCGCGCCGATGTCACGATCATTCGCGTGCGCGCGTTCGACGTGGCGACCTTCGTCGCGCATGGCGCCGCGCAGGCCGGTATCGTCGGCTCGGACGTGATCGACGAATTCGACTACGCCGACCTCTACGCGCCGGTCGACCTCGATATCGGCCATTGCCGCCTCTCGGTGGCGGAACCGGCCGAGGGCCTGGCCGGCAGCGGCGTGGCGCGCGAAAGCCATGCCCGCGTCGCAACCAAGTATCCCAACCTCACCCGCCGCCATTTCGAGAAGATGGGCGTGCAGGCCGAAGTGGTGAAGCTCAACGGCGCGATGGAACTCGCGCCCTCGCTCGGCCTTGCCAGCCGCATCGTGGATCTTGTCTCCTCGGGCCGCACGCTCAAGGAGAACGGGCTGGTGGAAACCAGCGAGATCATGAAGATTTCCGCCCGCCTGATCGTCAACCGCGCCGCGCTAAAGACCGACAGCACCCGGCTGGGCGCCCTGATTGACGCATTCCGCGCGCAAGTCGCGACGAGCAAGGCCGCCTGATGCTCCGCCTCAACACGACCGACAAGGATTTCGCCACGCGCTTCGCCCGGCTGGTCAAGGACCGCCGCGAGAGCGACGAGAACGTCAGCCGCGACGTGCAGACGATCATCGAGGACGTGCGCCTGCGCGGCGACGAAGCGCTGGCCGAATATACCCAGCGCTTCGACGGCCACCTGCCCGAGGGCGACGGCTGGCGCATCGACGCGCAGACCTGTCGTGAGGCGTTCGATGCGCTGGCGCCCGACTTGCGCGCGGCACTCGAACTCGCAGCCCAGCGCATCCGCGCCTATCACGAAGCGCAACTGCCGCAGGACCGCGACTATACCGATGCCGCAGGCGTGCGCCTCGGCGCGCGGTGGAGCGCCGTGGATGGTGCCGGGCTCTATGTCCCGGGTGGGCGTGCGGCCTATCCCTCCTCGCTACTGATGAACGCCATTCCCGCCAAGGTCGCCGGTGTCGGCCGCCTGGTGGTGACGACCCCGACGCCCAAGGGCGAGGTCAATCCGCTGGTCCTCGCCGCCGCGCATCTTGCCGGGGTGGACGAAGTGTGGCGCGTGGGCGGAGCCCAGGCTGTCGCCGCGCTGGCCCATGGCACCAGGACGATCCGTCCGGTCGATGTCATCACCGGCCCCGGCAATGCCTGGGTGGCGGAGGCCAAGCGCCAGCTTTACGGCGTCGTCGGGATCGACATGGTCGCTGGCCCATCCGAAATCCTCGTCATCGCCGATGCGAAGAACGACCCGCAGTGGATCGCCGCCGACCTGCTGAGCCAGGCCGAACACGATCCCGCCGCGCAGGCGATCCTCATCACCGACGATGCCGCCTTCGCCGACCAGGTGGTCGACATGGTCGGCGTCGAGATCGCCATGCTGCCGACCGCGCGTGTCGCCAAGGCCAGCTGGGAAACGCATGGCACGGTGATCGTGGTCCAGTCGCTCGACGAGGCTCCCGCGCTCGCCAATGCGCTTGCCGCCGAACACGTCGAGATCGCCACCGACGATCCCGACGCGCTGTTCGCGAAAATCCGCCACGCCGGTTCGGTCTTCCTGGGGCGCATGACGCCCGAGGCGATCGGCGACTACGTGGCCGGCCCCAACCACGTGCTGCCCACCGGGCGGCGCGCGCGGTTTTCCTCGGGGCTTTCCGTGCTCGACTTCATGAAGCGCACCAGCTTCATCGCGGTGAGCGATGCGTCCATCGGCGCGGTCGGCCCTGCCGCCGTCGCGCTGGCCGATGCGGAGGGGCTTGCCGCCCACGCCCGCTCGATCGAACTGAGACTGGGAATATGACGAACATCAAGAGCCAGGCCCGCTCCGCCGCGCGCCTCGGCGCCGTACAGGCGCTGTACCAGGTCGACATGGAAGGCACCGAGCTGCGCTTCCTCCTCGACGAATTCCACCAGCACCGCCTCGGCGCCGAAATCGAGGACATCGAGTTCGCGCCGGCCGACGTCGAGTTCTTCGACGACGTGGTCAAGGGCGTGATCGCGCGCCGCGACGAGATCGACTTCCTCGTCCAGTCGCGCCTCGCGCAGGGCTGGACACTGGCACGCCTCGACAAGACCATGCTGCAGATCCTGCGCTGCGGCGCCTACGAATTGCTGGCGCGCACCGACATCGCCGTGGGAACGGTCATCAGCGAATACCTCGACGTGGCGCATGCCTTCTTCGATGCGCGCGAGGCCAAGTTCGCCAACGGCGTGCTCGACGCGGTCGCCAAGGACGTGCGCAAGTAAGGTTTTCCGGCTTGGCTGGAAGGAAGCGAAACCCCGGATCAGGTCCGGGGTGGCGACATCATGCGCTGCTTTTGCGCAGTGCGCCGGCCTGATTGCCGGATGCTGCCTGTTTGTCCTGAGCCTGCCGAAGGGCGAAAGCGCAGGGCGTGCCAGCATGGCCCTTCGACAGGCTCAGGGCGAACGGGATCGGCCCGGACATTCCCCCGCATCCGTTCGGGCTGAGCCTGTCGAAGCCCGTCCCGGCACACGCGGTCCCTCGACAAGCTCAGCCCGAACGGAAGGGAAAGACCACGGACGTCATCACGCGCCTGCGCCGCCCTCCTCACGCGCTGCCTCGACCAGCCAGTCGCGGAACTTGGCGAGGCCCGCGTGGTCGCGCCAGTCGGGGCGCAGCACGAGGTAATACCGGCCCTCGTCGGTCAGCTCGATCGGGAACGGCGTGACGAGCGTGCCCGCGGTCAGTTCGGGCTCGATCAGGAAGCGCGGCAGCAGCGCCGCGCCCGACCCGGCGGCCGCGGCCTGCGCCAGCATCAGGAAATGTTCGAATGTCGGGCCCTTGAGCGGGGGCAGGCCGACGATGCCGGCGCGCGCGAACCAGCGATTCCAGGCATGGCGCCGCGAAGTCTGGAACAATAGCGGCTTGCCGACCAGATCGGCCGGCGTGGTCACCCCTTGCGCGGCCAGCCAGCCAGGTGCGCAGGCGACCACCGCCTGCTCGGCAAAGAGCGGCACCATTTCCGCATCGGACCAGTCCGCCGCGCCAAAATGGATCGCCGCGTCGAAATGCTCCTCGCGCAGATCGAACGGAAACGAGCGCGCGGCAAAGTTGACCGTCAGTTCGGGATGCCGTGCGGTGAAGCCCGGCAGGCGCGGGGCGAGCCAGCGCATGCCGAAGCTGGGCAGCGTGGCGATGGCAAGGTCGCGCCGGCTGCCGCGATCCATCGCCTTGGCCGTCGCGAGGCGGATGCGGCGCAGAGCCGGCTCGACATCCTCGAGATAGCCGCGCCCCGCCTCGTTGAGCGTAACGCGCCGACCGTGGCGCGTGAACAGCGGGGTCTGCAACCATTCCTCGAGCAGGGCGATCTGGCGGCTCACCGCACTCTGGGTCAGGCCGAGCTGTTCGCCCGCGCGCGAGAAGCCGCCTTCGCGGGCGGCTGTCACGAAACAGGCCAGCGCGGTCATCGAGGGCAGTTCGCGGCGGGAATCGCTCATTCCAAAATCCGATCAACAGATGATGCTAATCCGTTTTGCCATCCGAACCTCCTAGCATAAACAGGCGATCTGCACGAGACTTGATCGAAAGGCCGCATGATGCCGCAGGGCGCAACCATCGCAAACACCATGACAGACGATCTTGTCGAAAATGTCATCGGCGCAGGCCGGGCGGTTCAGATTCGTGCGCTGGCCGCGCCGATGGTGCCCACCGGCGGCCATGCCCCGGTCAACGGCATCGACGCACTGCGCTTTGCCGAAGCGATGAACCTCGCCCTCTTTGCCGACCTGCTCGACCGCGTGCCCGAGGGCGCCGAATACGTGGCGGACTGCGCGGCCCAGGGCCGCCGCATCGTGCTCGACCACGGCGCGCTGCGCACGGTCGCGCTGCCGCAGGGCGCGCGCTGCGCGATGCCGCAGGGCGTCGAGGCGTTCCGCCGCGTGCTCGAGCCGCTGGGCTATGTCGAGGTTGGCCTCTATCCCCTGCCCCGCCTCAAGATGACCGGCCACGTCTGGTGCCATCACACCCTGCCCGAGACGATGCCGCAGTTCTTCGTCAGCGAATTGCACGTCGACCAGTTCTCGCCCGCCTTCGCCAAGGCCGCGATCCGCGTCTTCGGCCCCGCGCTCGACCATCTCGATGCCGCCACGGCCGAGGTGCTGGGCAAGTTCTCGGCCGGCGGATCGGTGCCGCTCGAGGACGCGACCGCCGCCCTTCAGACCGTGCTGCGCCTGTTCGGTCGCCAGCATCCCGTCCCGTTCGAGGCGGATTACGAGGCCCTGCTCGCCGAGAGCGCGGAAGCGGCGTGGATTTCGACCGAAGGCAACGCCTTCAACCACGTGACCGACCGTGTGGTCGATGTCGAGGCGACCGCTGCCGCTGAGCGCGAAGCGGGACGCAGCATCAAGGACAAGGTCGAGGTTTCTGCCAGCGGCCGCGTGCGCCAGACCGCGCTGCGCGCCGCCGAGGTGCGTCGCTCGTTCCGCGCCGAGGACGGCACGCTCGTCGCGCGCACCGTGCCGGGCTCGTTCTTCGAGTTCATCACCCGTCGCGTCGATGCCGGCACGGGCAAGCTCGACCTCAATTTCGACAGCGGCAACGCCACCGGCATCTTCAAGATGACCGAAGCCGCCTGACAACGCCAAGCTCCATTTCAATCGGCACAGCGACCCTGCGCCGCGAAACAACCAGAACCATGAACCGCCACGATCGCGGGGGAGAAAAGTCATGTCCGAAGCCCTGATGCCGCTTTATGCCCGTGCCCAGATCGAAGTGGAGCGTGGCGAAGGCGTGTGGCTCGAAGCGCGCGACGGACGCCGCTTCCTCGATTGCGTGGCCGGCATCGCCACGTGCGCGCTGGGCCATGCCCATCCCGTGCTGATCGAGGCGCTGACCGCGCAGGCGCACAAGCTCTGGCACGTTTCCAACATCTTCCGCATTCCCGGGCAGGAAGAGCTGGCCGACAAGCTGACCGCCGCGACCTTTGCCGACTATGCCTATTTCGCCAACTCGGGCACCGAGGCGGTCGAGGCCGCGCTCAAGATCGCGCGCCGCTATCATTTCGCCAAGGGCCAGCCCGAGCGCATCGACGTGATCGGCTTTGCCGGCTCGTTCCACGGCCGCACGTATGGCGCAATCAATGCGTCGGGCAATCCGACCTACCTCGAGGGCTTCGGCCCGCGCCTCCCCGGCTACCAGCAGCTGTCGATCGACGACATGCCCGCGATCGCCGCGGCCATCGCCAGCCCGACCACGGCGGCGGTGATCGTCGAGCCGGTCCAGGGCGAAGGCGGCGCACGTGCGCTCGACGGACAGACGCTGCGCGAGCTGCGCCGCCTGACGCGCGAACATGGCGTGCTGCTGATCTTCGACGAAGTGCAGAGCGGCATGGGTCGCACCGGCAAGCTCTTCGCCCACCAGTGGTTCCCCGGTGCCGAGCCCGACATCATGGCGATCGCCAAGGCGCTGGGCGGCGGCTTCCCGATCGGCGCGGTGCTGGCGACGCGCGAGGCGGCGAGCGGCATGGCCGCGGGGATGCACGGCACGACCTTCGGCGGCAATCCGCTGGCCATGGCCGTCGCGCTGGCCGTATTCGACGTGATTGCGCAGGACGCCGCGCTGGCGCATGTTGCCGCCATGTCGCAGCGTTTCTTCCACGGTTTTGGCGCACTGGCCGCGCGCTTCCCCGACCAGGTGGTCGAGCAGCGCGGCAAGGGCCTGCTGATGGGCCTCAAGCTCCACGCCAACAACCGCGAGGTCATGGCCCTGGCACGCGAACACGGCCTGCTGGTCGCAGGCGGCGGCGACAACTGTATCCGCCTGCTGCCCTCGCTGCTCATCACCGACAGCGAAGTCGACGAGGCGCTGGCTCGTCTCGAGGCGACCTTCGCCGATGCCCGCGCCAAGGGCTGGGGCAAGGTCGACGCCGCGCCGGTAGTGGCGGCTGCCTGATGCTGGTGGTGCGGCCGGCCGGCCCGGCCGACATCGATGCCCTGCTCGACCTCGCGTTTCTCTCGGGCAAGGGTTTCACCAGCCTGCCCGAGGACCGCGCGGTGCTGGCCGAGCGGCTCGCGCTGTCGGAACAGAGTTTTGCCCGTTCGGTCGCACCGACGGAGGCCTGGTACACGCTCATGCTCGAGGATACCGAGCTGGGCACGATCGAGGGCGTGGCGGGGATCAAGGGCGGGGTCGGCCTGCACCGCCCGCATTTCTCGTTCCGCGTCATGACCCTGGCGCAATATTCCTCAGCCACCGGCACGCGCTTCGACCACCAGGCGCTAGTGCTGGTCAACGAATGCACCGGCTCGTCCGAAGTCGGTTCGCTGTTCCTGCGCCCGCGCAAGCGGCAGGCGGGCGCCGGCTCGCTGCTGGCCCGCGCGCGTTATGCCCTGATCGGCGCGCATCGCGACCTGTTCGCGCCGACGATCATGGCCGAACTGCGTGGCTGGTTCGACGAGCGTGACGAAAGCCCGTTCTGGCACGGCATCTCGGCCAAGTTCTTCCGCCTGCCGTTCGAGGATGCGGACCGGATGATCACCGCCACCGACGGCCAGTTCATCCTGGATCTTGCGCCGCGCCATCCGATCTATCTCGAGCTGGTCGATCCCGCCGCGCGCGAGGCGATCGGCAAGGTCCACCGCCACGGCGAACGCGCGCTGGCGATGCTCGAGGACGAGGGCTTCACCCGCCCGGGCCTGATCGACATCTTCGACGGTGGCCCGACCGTGACCGCTCCGCGCGACCAGATCCGTACAGTGCGCGACGCGCGCACGCTTCCCGCCACCGGCGGCACGGTCTCGGCCGGCGCCGACGAGCGGCTGCATCTCGTCTCCACCCCCGGCCTCGCCAGCTTCCGCGCCGCGCTCAGTCCGGCGCGCGTCGCCGAGGCCGAAGTGATCCTGCCCCAGGCAACCCTGGCCGCGCTCGGCGTCAGTGCCGGCGATGCCGTGATCGTGAGTTGATTGTCGTGACCCAGATGCTCCAGTCGTTCGATCCCGCCAATGGCCGCCTCGTGTGGGAAGGCCCGGTTGCCGACGCCGCCGCCTGCGAGGCCGCCCTCGCCCGCGCGCGTGCGGCATTTCCCGGCTGGGCGCGTACGCCCCTGGCCGAGCGGATCGCCATGGCCGAACGCTATGCCGCACTGGTCAAGGCGCACCCGACGCTGGCCGAACTGATCTCGGCCGAAACCGGCAAGCTGCTGTGGGAAACGCGCACCGAGCAGGCCTCGATGGCGGGCAAGGTCGCGGTGTCGATCGCGGCCCAGGCCGAACGCACCGGCGAGCGCACGGCGTCGATGCCGTTCGGCAGCGCAACGCTGCGTCATCGCCCGCACGGCGTCATGGCGGTGCTCGGGCCCTACAACTTCCCCGGACACCTGCCCAACGGCCACATCGTTCCGGCGCTACTCGCCGGCAATACCGTGGTGTTCAAGCCGTCCGAGCTGACGCCCGCGACTGGCGCGGCAATGGCCGAGCTGTGGCGCGAGGCGGGCTTGCCCGAGGGCGTGCTCACTGTGGTCCAGGGAGGGCGTGAGACCGGCGAGGCATTGCTCGCAGGCCGGATCGACGGGCTGCTGTTCACCGGGTCGGCCACCGCCGGGCAGATCTTCCGCCGCCAGTTTGCCGATCGCCCCGATGTCATTCTCGCCCTCGAGCTGGGCGGCAACAACCCGCTGATCGCCTGGGACGGCGAGCCGGACGCCGTCGCCAGCCTGATCGTGCATTCCGCCTTCGTCACCAGCGGCCAGCGCTGTTCCTGCGCGCGGCGCCTGATCCTGCCCGAGGGCGCCTGGGGCGACGCTGTCGTCGACGCTCTCGCGGCGGTCGCCGCAAGGCTGCCGATCGCCGCGTGGGACGAACCAGGCGATGCGTTCATGGGGCCGCTCGTCGGCGATGCGCAGGCCGAAGGCGCCCGTGCCGCAGTCGGTGCGCTGGTCGATGCAGGCGCGCGCATGGTTCTCGCCGAGGCGCGGACCGAGGGACACCGCGCGGCGTTCTTCGCGCCGGTGATCCTCGATGTCACCGGCATCGCCACGCCCGACCGCGAGATCTTCGCGCCCGTGCTGCAAGTGCGCCGCGTCGCCGATTTCGCCGCCGCGCTCGAGGCAGCCAACGACACGGCCTTCGGTCTATCGGCCGGCCTCGTCACTGCCGACCGCGCGCTGTGGGAGGACTTCCGCCTCCTCGTGCGCGCCGGTGTGGTCAACTGGAACCGCCCGACGACGGGTGCGGCCGCCAACATGCCGTTCGGTGGCCTCGGCGAGAGCGGCAATCATCGCCCAAGCGCCTATTATGCCGCGGATTACTGCGCCTGGCCCATGGCGAGTTTCGAGGCGGAAACCGTGAGCACCCAGCCCATCCCCGGCATGTCTTGACGCATCCTGCGGGAAACGACCGGGAAAAATAATTGTGGCACTTTCGTACCGAATGTGCGTTTTAAATAGCGCACATGACGTACACGCCCCCGCCCGCTGCCCCCCTTTCCGGTGACGGGACGGATTCATTCACCGTAGATCTGTCGAACTGCGACCGCGAGCCTATTCACGTGCTCGGGATCATCCAGCCGTTCGGGTTCCTGATCTCGGTGACCGCAGACTGGCTGGTTGCGCGCGTATCCGAGAATATCGAGCGATTTGCGGGCATGCGTCCGGAAACCGTACTCGGCGCTAGGCTTCATGACGTTATCCTGCCCGAGGCGATACACACGATCCGCAACCGGCTGACCGGGTTGCGTGGTCCCGATGCGGTCGAGCGTATCTTCGCGCTGGCGCTGCTGCCCGATCATGCGCCGTTCGACGTTGCCGTCCACTACGCCGGGCGCGAGATCGTGATCGAGGCGGAACCGGCCGCGGCCGAGCCGATGGAAGCCGTGTCGGTCGTGCGCGGCATGCTCGGCCGGCTGCAGCAGGTCGATGACACCAAGGCCTTCTGGCGCGAAGGCGCGCGGCAGGTGCGGGCGATCACCGGGTTCGACCGCGTGATGGTCTATCGTTTCGACGAGCAGGAATCGGGTGAAGTCGTCGCCGAGTCCGTCCGGCATGGCGTCGACAGTTTCCTCGGGCTGCACTACCCCGCCAGCGACATTCCGGCCCAGGCCCGCAAGCTCTATATCCGCAACACCTTCCGCGTCATCGCCAATGTCGGCGCCGAACCGGTGCCGATCGTGCCGCAGCGCGATCCGGCCGGCCAGTTGCTCGACCAGTCGCTGTCGGTGCTGCGCGCAGTGTCGCCGATCCACATCGAATACCTCAAGAACATGGGCGTCCAGGCCTCGCTGTCGATCTCGATCCTGGTCGGTGGCAAGCTGTGGGGCCTGTTCGCGTGCCATCACTACAGCCCGCGCCTGCCCAGCATGGCGGCGCGCGGCGCGGCCGAACTGTTCGGGCAGATGTTCTCGCTCATGCTCGACGCCCGCGAAAATGCCGAGGCGCGCGAGTACGAGGCGCGCAGCCGCCTGGTCACCGACCGCGTGCTGGCGACCGTCGCGCAGGACAACGACCTGCTCGACAACCCGCAATGGCTGGCCGACGTGATCGGCGATGCCATCCCCGCGGACGGCATCGGTGTTCACGTGCGCGGACAGACCTCGCTGATCGGCCTTGCCCCCAACGAGGCGCAGTTCGATGCCGTGGTGCGGATGCTCAACCGCCTCGCAGCGGGCCAGGTCTTCGCAACCGAATCGATCCAGGCCCTGCTGCCCGAGGCCGCCGAACACGCCAGCGTGGCCTCGGGCATGCTCGCCATCCCGCTATCGCGCGAGCCGCGTGACTATGTCGTGCTGTTCCGCGCCGAGCGGCTGCGCGAAGTGCGCTGGGGCGGCAAGCCCGAGAAGGAACTGGTCCACGGCCCCTATGGCCCGCGCCTCACTCCGCGCAAGAGCTTCGAGGAGTGGGCGCAGCTGGTCAAGGGATCGAGCGTTCCCTTCACCGCCGCAGAACGCCGCGTGGCCGAGGCGCTGCGCGTCGGCATGCTCGAGGTGCTGGTCCGCCTGGCCGAAACCGCCGGCGTCGAACGCGCCCGTGCGTCGGAACGGCAGGAACTGCTGATCGCCGAGCTTAACCATCGCGTGCGCAACATTCTCTCGCTGATCCGCGGGCTGATCGCGCAGACCCGTGATGGTGCGGCCGATGTCGAAGGCTTCATCACGACGCTCGATGATCGCATCCGCTCGCTTGCCCGCGCCCACGACCAGGTCACTGCCGACCGCTGGGGCCCCGCCCGCATCGCCGACCTCATCGAGGTCGAGGCTGGCGCGTACTTGCGCAACCAGTCGGAACGCGTGAGCGCCGAAGGCGACAACGTCCTGCTCTATCCCACCGCTTACGTCACCGTGGCCTTGGTCATTCACGAGTTGATGACCAACGCGGCCAAGTACGGCGCGCTGGCCGGGACGGGCGAGGTCGACCTGCGGTGGAGCCTACAGCCCGATGGCAGTCTGGTTCTCGAATGGGCAGAGCGCGGCGGGCCGCCGGTGACGGCCCCCACCCGGCGCGGCTTTGGCAGCACCATCATCGAGCGCTCGATCCCCTACGATCTCGGCGGCACGGCGGAGATCAGCTACGACGTATCCGGCGTTCGTGCCCGCTTCTCCATTCCCGCGCGTGCGGTCGCCGGCCTTGGCGGCGAACGCCCGGTCGCGCCGCTCGCCAACGTCGCGGCGGTTTCGCACACCCCGCTCAAGGACAAGGATGTCCTCCTCGTCGAGGACAGCATGATCATCGCGCTCGACGGCGAGGACGCCCTGCGCGAACTGGGCGCTGCATCCGTCACGACCGCCCCTTCGGTGCGTGACGCGCTGCGCCGGATCGAGCAGACGCGCTTCGACTTTGCGCTGCTCGATTTCAACCTGGGGGCCGACACCAGCGCGCCGATCGCCGACCGCCTGGCGGAGATGAAGGTGCCGTTCGCGTTCGCCACCGGATATGGCGAAGGGCTGGCGCTCGACGCCTGGCCGGGCGTTCCCGTCATTACCAAGCCTTATGGCCTCAAGGAACTGCGCAGCGCGCTGGCGTCGATCGACGCCCTGGCGGCCGGGCAGGACACCACAGCGACGCGAAGGGCTTGACCCGGCGCGCGAGTGCCGGGCAAACCCACCCCAGCGCGGCGATCGGGCCTGTCGTGCCCTCTCGCGCAGGGAGATTGCAGATATGTTCAGCCACATGATGATCGGCACGAACGACATGGCGCGGGCCAAGACGTTCTATGACGCCACCTTCGCCGCGTTCGGCGGCCCCGAAGGCTTTTACGACCCATCGGGGCGCCTGGTCTATCGCCACAACGGCGGTGTCCTCATCCTGACGCGCCCGATCGACGGCGAGCCGGCATCGTGCGCCAACGGCTTCACCATGGGCTTTGCGATGACGCCGGAACAGGTCGATGCCTGGCACGCGGCCGGCACGGCCAACGGCGGAATGACCTGCGAAAACCCGCCGGGTGTGCGCAAGGGCACGCCGTACTATCTGGCCTACCTGCGCGATCCGGACGGCCACAAGCTCTGCGCGCTGCACTACTACGGGGAAATCCAGTGAGCATCGAGACCGTCTCCACGACCAAGGCCCATGGCGGCACGTTGGGGGTCTACAAGCACGCGTCCACCGCGACGGGTACGGAGATGACTTTTTCGGTCTTCGTCCCGCCGCAGGCCGCCGCCGGCGCCAAGCTGCCCGTGCTGCTCTATCTCTCGGGCCTGACCTGCACGCACGCCAATGTCACCGACAAGGGTGAGTACCGGCGCCTCTGTGCCGAACTCGGCCTCGTCTTCGTCGCGCCCGACACCTCGCCGCGCGGTGACGGCGTCGCCGATGACGCGGCCGGTGCCTATGATTTCGGGTTGGGCGCGGGCTTTTACGTCAACGCCACGCAGGAGCCGTTCGCGGCCCATTACCGCATGTGGGACTACGTCAGCGAGGAACTGCCCGCGCTGCTGGCCGAGAACTTCCCGATCGACCCCACGCGCATGGGCATCACCGGTCACTCGATGGGCGGGCACGGCGCACTGACGCTGGGCCTGACTTTCCCCGACAGGTTCAAGTCGCTGTCCGCTTTCGCGCCGATCGTGGCGCCGGGCCAGGTTCCCTGGGGCCACAAGGCACTGGGCGGATACCTGGGCGACGATCGGGCCGCCTGGCGCGCGCACGATGCGACCGCGCTGGTCGAGGATGGCAAGCGCCCGGCAGGGGCGATCCTGATCGACCAGGGCGATGCGGACAATTTCCTCGCCGAGCAGCTGCGTCCCGAACTCTTCGCTGCGGCCTGCGAACAGGCGGGCATCGACCTGACCCTGCGCCTGCAGCCGGGATACGACCACAGCTACAACTTCATCTCCACCTTCATGGACGATCACTTGCGCTGGCACGCCGCACGGCTCTGATCGTCGTTACGTGAAAAAGGCCGCTCCTTTTGCCGGGAGCGGCCTTTTTCGTTTCACTGGAACAGGTTGTCGCGCGGGAAGCCGGTCGGTGGCAGGCGTCCGGCCGCGCCGCGCGCGACCTTCCACGGCAGCAGGTCCTTCTCTACGCGGGTGCGACCGGTATCGCCCCCCATGGCCCAGCTGAGGCCGTCCTCAAGCCGGAGCGTGATCGCATCGGCCAGCCCGCCATCGCGATAGCGCTGCAGCGTGACCCCCTGCCCCTTGGCCAGGATCGGCACTTCGGACAGGGCGAAGACCACCAGCTTGCGGTTCTCGCCCATGACCGCGACGTGATCGTGCTCGGCAGCGATCTCGCGCACGATCTTGAGCGTCACGCCGGGTTTGGTCGAGACGACGGCGCGCCCTTTTCGCGTTTCCGCCAGCAGCTCGTCCATCTCGGCGGCAAAACCGCGCCCGCTGTTGGCCGCCAGCAGCAGCTGCCCCTTGGGCCGGTACAGCACGAGGTTGACGATGTGCGCCTCGGGATCGATGTCGACCATCGTGCGGATCGGCTCGCCAAAGCCGCGCGCGCCGGGCAGCTTGTCGGCCCCCACGGTGTAGAAGCGGCCATTGTCGAGCGCGACCAGCAGCTTGTCGGTGGTCTGCGCGTGGAGGACGAAGGCGGGGCCATCGCCTTCCTTGAACTTGAACTCGGTATCGAGCGGCAGGTGCCCCTTGGCCGCGCGGATCCAACCACGCGCCGAGAGGACCACCGTGACCGGCTCCTTCTCGATCATCGCGTCCATCGAGAATTCGCGCGTCGGCGCGGCTTCGGCGATGGTCGTGCGGCGGCGGCCCAGTGCGGTCTCCGGCCCATATTCCTTGCGCAGCGCGTTCAGCTCGCGCTTGAGCTTGGTGCGCTGGCGCGCCGGGCTCTCGAGCAGCTTGTTGAGGTCGTCCTGCTCGGCCAGCAAGGCATCGTGCTCGCGGCGTAGTTCCATTTCCTCCAGCTTGCGCAACGAACGCAGCCGCATGTTGAGGATCGCCTCGGCCTGGCGGTCGGTCAGCCCGAACTCGGCCATCATCACCGGCTTGGGCTCGTCCTCGTTGCGGATGATCTCGATGATCCGGTCGAGGTTGAGGTAGGCAATGATGTAGCCTTCGAGCAGCTCGAGCCGCGCGGCGATCTTGGCCAGCCGGTGCGTGGCGCGCCGCAGCATGATGTCGATCTGGCTGACGACCCATTCCTGCAGCAGCAGCTTGAGGCCCAGCACCCCCGGCGTGCGCCGTGAATCCAATACGTTAAGGTTGAGCCCGAAGCGCGTCTCGAGGTCGGTCAGGCGATAGAGCGACTCCTTGAGCAGGTCGGGATCGACGTTGCGGCTCTTGGGCACGAGGACGATGCGGATCTGCTCGTCGCTCTCGTCGCGCACGTCCTCGAGGATCGGCAGCTTGCGATCGGCGATGAGCGCGGCGATCTGCTCGATCAGCTTGCCCTTCTGGACCATATAGGGAATTTCCGAGACGACCAGCTGCCATTGGCCGCTGCCCAGCTTCTCGATCCCGCTGTCCTCCCACTCCCCCGCCTCGGTCCGGCCGGTGGAGAAGCGCCCGCGCACGCGCAGCGACCCGCGCCCGGTCTCATACGCTGCGGAAATCGCCGCGGCGCTGTCCACCGCCACGCCGCCGGTCGCGAAATCGGGGCCGTGGAAGACCTGCATCAGGTCGGCATGTTCGGCGTGGGGATTGTCGATCAGCAGCAGCGTCGCATCGACGATCTCGGCGACGTTGTGGCTGGGGATATTGGTCGCCATGCCCACGGCGATGCCGCTGGCGCCATTGGCGAGCAGGTTCGGGAACAGGCCGGGGAAGATCTCCGGCTCTTCTTCCTCGCCATTGTAGGTCGGGATGAAATCGACCGTGCCTTCGTCGAGGCCCGCCATCAGCCGCGTCGCCGTCGGGGTCAGCCGCGCCTCGGTATAGCGGTAGGCGGCGGCATTGTCGCCGTCGATGTTGCCGAAGTTGCCCTGCCCCTCGACCAGCGGATAGCGCAGCGCGAAATCCTGCGCGAGGCGGACCATCGCGTCATAGACCGAGGCATCACCGTGCGGGTGATACTTGCCGATGACGTCGCCGACCACGCGCGCCGATTTTTTGAAGGCGCTGCCGGGGTCCAGCCGCAGCTGGCGCATGGCCCAGAGCAGGCGGCGATGAACCGGCTTCAGCCCGTCGCGCAAGTCGGGCAGCGAGCGCGCCGTGATCGTCGAGAGGGCGTAGACCAGATAGCGTTCCGACAGCGCGGAATCGAACGGAGCATCGACGATGGCGTCGAACGGATCGGGATCTGTCGGGTCAATGGCCATGGCTCAACCGGTGTAGCAATGCGGTGAACAAAACGAAACCTCCGGAACTGTCACAGGGGCCGGCCATTGTGGGCAAGTCCCCCCATTCGTGGAGTTTAACCATGGCAAAGCGTGTCCTGATCCTGGCCACAGACGGCTTTGAACAATCCGAACTGATCGAACCCAAGAAGGCGCTCGAGGCGGCCGGCATCGAAACGGTCGTCGCCAGCCCAAAGAGCGGCAGCATCAAGGGCTGGAACCACACCGACTGGGGCGAAAGCGTCAAGGTGAACGCCAGCCTCGATGCGGTCGAGGCTGACGATTTCGACGCCCTGCTGCTCCCCGGCGGGCAGATGAACCCGGACTCGCTGCGTCTGGAAGACCGGGTGATCGAACTGATCGAGGAATTCGACGACCTCAACAAGCCGATCGCGGCCATCTGCCACGGTCCCTGGCTGCTGGTCGAAGCCGACATCGTCGACGGGCGTACCGTCACGAGCTGGCCCTCGATCCGCACCGACCTCGAGAACGCCGGGGCCGACGTCGTCGACCAGCCGGTCGCGATCGACGGCAACCTCATCACCAGCCGCAAGCCGGAAGACATCCCCCTCTTCGCCCAGGCGCTGATCGATGCGCTGGACGAGGATGAGGACGAAGCCGAGGAAGACGACAACTGGGAAGAGGGCGATGCCCTCCCCGAAGATGAAGACGAAGACTGACGCTTCAGCCCGCCGCCGTCCCGCGTGACGGCGGCGGCACGAGCCGCCCGCCGCTCAGCACTTTCGCGAGCGGCGGGCTCAGTCGTACCAGCAGGCGCCCGATCACGAGGGCACCGCCCAGCGCGAGGGCCGGCTGGACGAGGAAGAATACCGGATAGAGCGGCGCACCGATCGGTCCGGTCAGCGCCCCGATCGCGGGGCCGGCGCACCAGATCAGGATCAGGTGCACGCAGAACAGCAGGAACATCGCCGGCTCGAGGCGCATCAACCGCTCCCCCAACTGGCGGTTCGCCAGGCGCCAGGCCAGCGCCCAGAAGCACCACGCGGTCGCCGCGCGCAATGCGATGTCGGTCAGGCCGGTGACGACGGGCGTATCGAGGCCCGCTGAGGCCCCGACGATGTCGAGCGCGAGCTTCACCGCCACCATGACGGCATAAGGCACGATCACCCGGACCAACGGCATGGCGCCGAGCCGGGCCGCCAGGTCGCGGCGCCGCACGACGATCCCCAGCGCGAAGAACGCCAGGATCGTGGGGCGCAGCAGCAGCGGCAGCAGAGGCGGCGCCAGGCCCCAGCCGATGGCACCGGCGGCGATGGCCACGAGCACGCGGTCAGGACAGCGCACCAGCAAGGGCGCTAGGGCCAGACAGACGAACAGGTCGCGCAGGAACGGCATCTGCACGTTGATCTCGTTGGGATGCAGCGCACCGGTCAACTCGTTGAACAGCCAGACCCACGATGTCGGCTGCGGGGCATAGAGCCATCCCAGCCACGCCGCGCCCGATACGACCACGATCGCGATCGCATTCCACAGGACCATCGGCAGCAGCACGGTGCGCGCCTTGCCACTGATGAAGCTGCGCGTACCGCGCCGCGCCAGCGAGGGTCCGACCAGCCAGCCGGATATGAGGCTGAGCAACGGCACCGACGAGCGGGCAAGCAGCTCGATCAGGCCCCAGCGCATCAGGCCCTGCGGGGTTCGATCGAGCGCAGTCAGCGCCGGCCCCCACAGGCCGGTCCAGGCATGGACGTAGACGATCCCGACAATGCACAACACGCGCGCGATCGCTATGGCACGCGAGAGCCGGGCACGCTCGGCGACGAGAATATGGCTTTCCTGGAACACGGGCCTCGGCATGGTTGCATCCGGCCCCGGCGCCCCGATGGCGCACGCGGCCGAAAGCTCCAACCCGCCGCACGGCCAAACGTGCCCGTGCCGCGTCAGCCGGCGTAATACCCCACGCCGACAATGTGATCGCCCACGCGCTGGACCAGCGAGCGCTTGTGCTCCACGCGATTGTCGACGCGGTTGAGCCAGACATAGTCCACCCGCCCGCCGGCGCGCGCCTTGGCCAGTGCGATCATGTCGCGCACGAAGGGCTTGCCCTCGGCGTCGGTCATGTCGATCGCCTCGACGCCGACCAGCCGGGGATCGGCGCCCGAGGCTTCGTAGCGCCCGCTCATGCTGAAGACGAAGACATAGAGCTCGCGCGTCTGGAACGAGCCGTGGGGATCATTGAATTCGGCGAGCGCCTTGGCCGGGCCGACCGCCGAAAGCTCGGCCACGGCACGGGTCAGCAGGGCTTGGGCATCGACCGAACTGGCATGGGCCGCAGGGCGTTCAGCGGCGTGGGCCGCGACGGGTGCGAAGGCGGCAAGCGCCATGGCGCAGACGGCGGGAATGAGGCGGCGGAGAACGACGGGTGCAGGCATGGGACGAACCTCCCTCATACGGCATGGCCGGGACAGAACCCCAGATCGGACCGGCGCAGCCGGCTGTATGACGGCCTTGCCTTGCTGATCCCGCTGGGTTGCCTCGTCCTATCGCGCGGCCGCCCCGCCATCGCTGCGCTGGATCAAATCGCCGGAACCAACACCGCGCCCCGCCCTTGCCGTTGTATCAATCGCAGGACAGTCGAGGAGACGAACCATGCCGCAGGGTGACAAGGACGCCTATACCGACAAGCAGAAGCGCAAGGCCGAGCATATCGAGGAAGGATATGAGGACCGCGGCGTCGGCAAGGACGAGGCCGAGCGCCGCGCCTGGGCGACGGTCAACAAGCAGGACGGCGGCGGCAAGAAGTCAGGCTCGGGTCGCGGGCACGATTGACCCTTGGCGGCGCCGGCCGATCCATTCAGCGGCGCGGGTCAGCGGCGCGGTGACGACACCGTGGCGGCTCATCCACGCGTGATAGTCGCGGTACTTGGAATCGGCGCCAAGCAGGTGCCGTTCCTCGGTCCGCGCGCGCCAGTAATAGACGGCGCTTACCAGCGCGAGGGTCACGGTGTTGCGCAGCGCATCGACCGGCGAGTGCGTCGTGGCGAGGAACGGCAGCGTGACCAGCCACCAGAACGTGTTCTTGGCGAGATAGGCGGGGTGCCGCGTCCAGGCATAAGGCCCGTTGGTCAGCACGCCGCGCCAGGTCAGGTTGGAAAATCGCAGTCCGAAGGCGATCGTCGCCCAGGCATAGATCGCGGTGAGGACGACCAGCAGCGTACCCCAGACCCACAGCAGCGTCGTGTGGCCGGCAAACCAGACGCTCCATTCGGCGGTATTCGGGTGGTAGTCGAGCACGCCGCCGCCGCCCATCAGCACGAACGGCGGATAGCAGATCAGTGCTGCGACCCAGCCCGACAGCAGCGGATTGGCAGTGCGGATCTGCGCATCGAGCGGCTTCAGCGTGAGCAGGTAGCCCACCATCGCCATCTGCACGTCGATCATGAACATCGCGTCGATCGTGGCGTTGGTCCAGCGCACCGGATCGTGGCCCAGGCCAGTCCAGTCGCTTTCGACCACGGCGGCAAATCCGCCCGGCAGGATCGAGATCATGAAGGCGCAGAAGAAGCCCTTGACCGCCCAGGCGCGGGCATGATGACGCACCTGCTCGGGATCGTAGGCCTCGCGCCCGATCAGCATCGCGCCAAAGTGCCATGCGCCGTCGCGCGGCTCCACCAGCACGCGGTCGAGCCACAGGACATAGGGGATCGCGCCGAGGAACAGGAAGGGCGCCGCATCCTGCAGCAGGTCCATCGCGAAAAGATACTGCCCCCGCCAGTACCAGCGGCCGAGCGCAAAGATGAAGGCGATCAACGCCCAGGTCGCCCATAGCCCGGCGAGCTTGGTGACCGCGTCGTCGATGACGGTAGACAGCGAACGCGGGCTGGACCAGTCGATCCCGGTCGAGGCGCGGGTGTGAACCTTGTCGACCAGCAGCGACCACAGCACCATCGGCGTGGCCGAGAAGACCAGCGCGAGCACGGCCGCGCTCGACCCTGCCATGCGCTGGCGCGGCCCCGGCAGGGCCAGCGCCTCGGCGATGCCCGGCCAGTTGCGGCAGATCATCACCCACAGCAGCAGGCCGGCCAGCCCGGCAAATCCGACGCCCACCGATACATCGCTGGGTGGGCGCGTCGCCGGCGGTTCGGGCGGCAGGCTGGCGGGCAATTCGTTCATGCCCGCCGACCTAGCCTCCCAGGAGTGGAAAAACGGTGAAGACGGTTAACGCCAGGCGGTGATGTTGCCGCTGTCGTCGAGCAGATACAGCGTCTTGTTGGCGACGATCGGCGCCAGCGTCACCGGCGCGGCCACGTGCGCGAACTCCGCCATGGTGCCGTCGCCCACCGTCACGGCGGAAACTTCGCCGCGTGAATTGGCGATCCACAGCTTGTTGCCGGCGAGAACGGGCCCGGTCCAGAAGATCGGGCTCTCCTTCTTCTTTGGCTTGTTGTAGCGCGGCAGCTGCGTCATCCAGCGCACCTTGCCGGTGGCCTTGGCAATGCACAGCAGCTTGGCCTCGTCGGTCAGGGTGAATATCCATTCGCCCGCAACCGCCGGGGTCGAGATGCCGGCGAGGTTGAGTTCCCAGATTCGCTGGCCGCTGACCAGTTCGTAGGCCGCCATGCGGCCACCCTGGCCCAGCGCATAGACGCGGCCGCGCTCGATGATCGGGTCGGCGTCGATGTCCGTCAGCGTCGACACGCTCGTGGCGATCGAGGTGCGCGCCAGCGCGTCGGACCACAGCTGGCGGCCATTTTCATAGCGATAGGCGACGAGTTCGCCCGAGCTGTAGCCGGCGATCACCGTGCCCTGGCCCGCAGCCGGCGCAGCGACGCCGAACACGCCGCTCTGCGTGGTCGAGGCGCTCTCGTTCCACAGCCCGGTGCCGTCGGCGACATTGAGCGCGAAGATCTGGTTGTCCTGCGTCATCACGTAGACCGCGCCGAAGGCGACGGTCGGCGCGCCGCGCAGCGGGCCGGCCGGCTTCACGCGCCACTTGATCTTGCCGGACGCCGCATCCATCGCGGCGACTTCGCCAAGCCCGGTGGTGACATAGACGCTGCCGTCGTCGAAGGTCGCGCCGCCGCCGAACACGGACTCGTTCTTGCTCGGCAGGCGGAAGGCCTGCTTCCACTTCTCGTGACCGTCATCGGCATCGAGCGCGTGGACCACGCCGTCGGTGTCCATCACGAAAAGCGTATTCAGGCCGACCACCGGCGCTGCGGCTAGGCGCTGCTTGGGCGACGAGCCGGGAATGCGGTGCGTCCACAGGCGCTTGGGTGCATCGGCCAGCCACAGGTGGCCCGACGCCTTGCTGGCGGTGCCGCCACCCTGCGCCCAGTCGGTGTTCACCTCGGGGGCGGGGACGACGACGTCCATCGCCGCAAGCGAGGTGTCGACCTTGGTGCCTGCCTCGATGCGCGAGAGCACCGGCACGCGGTTGCCCACGGTCGGAGTTGCCTTGACCTTGCCCTTGCCGCCACAGCCCGACAGCGCGAGCGCGAGGCCGAGGCAGATCGCGGGGACAGCGGCGCGCATGACGCCAGCAGTCTTGCCGGCGGTCGTGCCAGCGGTCGCGATCGTGGTCCCGTGCGGTATGCCGGTCGGGCGCTGGCGGGAAATGCGGATCATGCCTTGGTATTCCTTGTCCTGTTCGCCCGGCGCCGCGCCGTGATCCGGCGCGTCGTGCCAGGCGACGAATTACTGGCCTTGCGCCTGCGCCATCACGGCCGAAACATCTTCGACCGCGTCGATGCCGAGCGAGCCGGCAACCTGGCGGGCGCGACGGCGGATCGAATCCGGCACGGTCTTGTCCTTGGCCATGGCGGCAAACAGCGGACCAGCCAGATCGTTCCGGCCCTGCTTGAGGTAGGCCAGGCCGACCAGCTCGCCGGCGCTGCCGAACCACGGGTTGCCCGGCACGGCCAGCGGCTTCAACCGGTCGACGACCTGCTGCGGCGGCATGGCATCGAAGCGCAGCGCGATTTCACGAATCGTGGCGAGATCGCGGTATGCCTGGGGGGCCTTGCTGTCGGCCGAAACCGCGGCAAAGCCCTTGGCCGCCGCATCCAGCTTGGCGGCATCCGGGCGATCGCCCTTCTGCGCGGCGTCCTGCGTAAGGCCGGCCTGCAGCAGCTGCGCCGCGGCGCGATAGCCGGGCGTGCCGTCCTTGGCGAGGCCGGCGAGCATGGGATTGGCCGCAGCGACCTTGTCCGCCTCGACCTGGTCGAGCGCGAGCGTCATCGTCTCGCTCTGCTTGCCGAGCTGGCTGGCCTGGTGGTTGTCGTACCACAGCCACCCGCCCAGCGCGACGAGGCCGAGCACCACCGCCGCACCGATCGGCTTGCCCCACTTGCGCAGCGCGTTGAGCGCCTCGTCCTCGCGCAGGGCATCGTCGACTTCGCGTGCGAAAACATCGCCCTGCGCAGCGCGCGCCAGGGCGCGGGGATCGTTGGAGGGCTGGGGACGGTTCGGTCTGAGGGCCAAGGCTGCGCTTTCGGCGTTGAGAGGCGGGAAGGATGAAAACAAAAAGACGAGTGGGCGCGGTGTTTAGCGGATGGCGCCACCATTTCAACGTCTATGATGGCAGGCCCAGTCCTCGCCCGGCACCGCTGAACCGGGGGTGAAGCACTGCATGGGCCGACCGCCAGCCCGTCAGGGAAAGCGTGTCCGTCCCATCACCTGCGCGTAGACCTGCGCATAGCGTTGAACCATCACGCTTTCATCGTATTCGCGCTGCGCCAGCACGCGGTTGCTGGCCCCGATCCGCCGCTGTGCCAATTCGTCCTGCGCCAGCGCCAGCTGCGCCTCGGCGAAGGCGGCCTCGTCACCCGGTGCGGTGATGAAGCGGGCGTTCTCTTCACTGACGATCGTGGCCACGTCGCCCACCGCGGGCGCTACCACAGCCAGCCCGGCGGCCATCGCCTCGACCACCGAAAGCGGGAACTGCTCGCTGTCGCTCGACAGGGCGAACAGATCGAACAGGCCCACCGCTGCCGCCGGGTCGGGCACGGCGCCGGGCAGGTGGACACGGTGGCCGATGTCGAGATCGATCGCGGTGCGCAGGATCGTCTCGCGCTCGGGCCCCTCGCCCACGATCACCAGTTGCCAGTGCTCAGGCAGATGGCGGAACGCCCGCACCATGCGCGGCAGGTTCTTGACCGCGCGCAGGCCGGCCATCGTGCCCACCCACTTCTCCCCCGGCCGCTTGATGACGCGCGGCAGCGCATCGGGGCGCGGCTTGCGCGCAAAGGCGGCGGTGTCGATGCCATTGCCGATGCGGTGGACCTTGGCCACAGGCTGGTGCCAGGCGCCCAGCGCCACATCCTCGAGCAGTCTGGAGGGCACGACCAGCGCGCCGGCCCGCGCCAGCGCGATGCGGCGATACCAGTTGCGCCGCGGCTTCAGCCGCTCGGCCTCGTCGGCGTTGAAGCCGTCCTCGTGATGGACCAGCGGCGGCAGGCCGAACAGCGGGGCGAACGCGGCATGCGCCATGACCGCATCCATCGCCCCCCAGTTGTAGGTGCAGACGAGGTCGAACCCCTGCATCGCCCGCGCCAGCGCCTGCAGCCGGCGCACGCCCGGCTTGCCGGCCAGCGGCGGAAATCCCAGCGGAAAATGCGCCAGAACGCCGCGCGCCAGCAGCGACCGGGCGCCGAGCGCGTCAGCCTGGGCCGAAACCACGGTATGCTCGAGCGCGCCGCCGAACCGGTTCATCAGCGCAACGCTGCGCCGCTCCTTGCCGCCGGCGTCGAACGTCGAGTGCAGGTGAAGGACATGCAGCCGGCGCGCGGGCTCGAGCGGGAGTGCCATGACCGGCGGCCCTCGCGGTTCAGTCCAGCCGCGCCATCAGCGCGTCGATCGCGGCGCGGGCCTCCGGCTCGTCGAGCGTCGGGGCATGGCCGACCTGCGGCAGGGTGACCAGCGTACAATCGCGCGCCTTGGCCACCATCTGCGTCGCCGTCTGCGCCGACAGGATGTCGGACATCCCGCCCCGCACCAGCACCAGCGGCACGGCCGAGAGCGCATCGAACAGCGGCCAGGGATCCACGGCCGGCTGCTCCGCCCCTTCGGCCAGCGCCTTGGCCTGCGCCTCGGCGGCGGCATCGATCGGCTCGGCGATGTTCATGTCGTAGTCGAAGGTGATGCGCCCGCCGCTGCCCAGCGCGAGCAGGCGCTTGGCGATGCGCAGCCAGTCGTCGATGGTGAAGTCGGGATAGATGTCGAGCATCGTCTCGCGCAGCCCGCGCGCGGCGTGCATCCAGGTGAGATAATTGCGACCTTGGCCGACGTATTCGCGGATGCGGTCGAGCCCAGCCGGCTCGATCACCGGGCCGATGTCATTGAGCACGGCGCCGGCGACGAGCCCGGGCTGGCCTGCGGCCAGCATCATCGTCAGGATGCCGCCGAGCGAGGTGCCCACCGCGACGAAGCGCTTGATCCCCTCGGCCGCGAAAAGCCCCGCAAGATCCTGCACATAGACCGGCGGCTGATAGCTCATCGGATCGCGCGCATAGTCGCTCTCGCCGCGACCGCGCAGGTCGGGGCAGAATACATCGCGCCCGCCCGAGGCCAGATGGGCGGCGAGATCCTCGAAATCGCGGGCATTGCGGGTCAGCCCGGGCAGGCAGACCACCGGCAGGCGCGTCGGCGCACCTGTGCCGGATGCTGCGGGATAGGCCCGATAGGCGAGGCGCAGGCCGTCGGCGCTGGTCCAGCTGCGAATGTCGAATGCGGCCATGGCCAAGGACTTGCTTCCCGTCTGGTATCATCGTGCCGTCGCAAGGCGCCTTGCCTCGCCGTCACCGGCACCCCACTAATGGAAGAATGGAGCCAGTCCCGCAAGCCATGTCGACCCCAGCCCCCGCGTCGCCCCCCGCCGACCCGCACAC